>NZ_JBVHLZ010000002.1:0-946723 GCF_055558735.1 Streptomyces sp. NPDC025651 | reverse complement strand
TTTCTTCTGTTCTTGCGTTTCCGACTCTATCAGACTCTTTCGTGTCCGATTTCCTCGGTGCCTTTCCGGTTCCCGGTCCGGCCTTTCGGCCTTCCTGTTTCCCTTTCCGGCGGTTCCGACTCTATCAGATCCTTTCGGGCCTGATTCCCAGTCAGCGGGCGTTGCCTTCGCGGCTGTTGGGCCGTTCCGACGTCTCAAACTCTAGCGGGTTTTCCCGGCGACTCATAATCGAGCCTTGGAATTGAATTCGGGCATGCCGAATGCGTTCCGTTGGGAGGTTGTGCAGAGTTTGGTTTGCCGCTCAACAGCGGCGGGAGGTGCTGTCGCAGAACCGTTACGGCTCCGTGGCAACCCGAAGAACCTTACGGATCGGGCGGGTGGCTGTCAACCCCCACCCGGGCTCCGTCGGCCGACCGTCGATCGAGGTTCCGGCCGGGGTCTCAGTCGAGGTCGTTGAGGCGTCCGCCGGCGTCCGGCTGGGCGTGCTCCACGCGGCGTAGAAGACGGGTCAGCACTTCGCCCAGGACGCCACGCTCCTCGGCGGACAGGTCCTGGAGAAGGTCCTCCTCGAAGACCGTCGCCAGGCGCATCGCCTCCAGCCACTTCTCGCGGCCCTCCGCGGTCAGCTCGACGATCACGCGGACGCGGTTGGACTCGTCGCGGTCGCGGGTGACCAGACCCTCCCCCACCATGCGGTCGATCCGGTGGGTCATGGCGGCGGGCGTGAGGCCGAGGCGCTTGGCCAGGTCGCCGGGGCCCATTTGGTACGGGGCTCCGGAGAGGACGAGGGCCTTGAGGACCTCCCACTCGGCGTTGCTGATGCCGAGGGTCGCGGTCTGGCGACCGTAGGCGACGTTCATGCGCCGGTTCAGGCGCCCCAGGGCCGAGACGATCTTCTCTACCTGGGGGTCGAGGTCCTGGAACTCCCGTTGGTACGCGGCGATCTGCTCTTCAAGTGTCGGCTCACTGGGGCCGGGGGTGTCACCCATGGGCCGAGTATGGCACGCCCTCGCTTGGCATCGAAGTCCTTCGGTGTGTATTGTTTAGCTCCTAACTTTAGCTTCGAAGTCTTCACTTCTAACTCCTAAGGCAGGTGAAAGTGACCAGGGCGATGGGCGCAGCGATGCGTCGTATTCAGGCAGGCAGCGCGCTGAGCGCGTTCGGCATCGGGTTCACGGTCCCGTTCCTCTACGTCTATGTGGCGCAGGTGCGGGAGCTCGGGGCCAGTACGGCGGGCATCGTGCTCGCCGCCTTCGCCATGGCCGCTCTGATCGTCCTGCCCATCACCGGCCGCGTCATCGACCGTCGCGGGCCGCTGCCCGTACTCGTGGGCGCGGCGGTCGTCGCCTCCGTGGGCGCGGTCGCGCTCGGCTTCGCGAACAGCGAGCCGACAGCGATCCTGTCCGCTGCGCTGCTCGGCGCGGGCACGGCGGTCATGCAGCCCGCGCTCGCGACGATGATCGTCTGGTCCTCGACGCCGGAGACCCGCACGCGCTCCTTCGCGATGCAGTTCTTCCTGCAGAACCTGGGCCTCGGCATCGGTGGTCTCATCGGCGGCCAGATCGTCGACGAGGACCGGCCCGGCAGCTTCACGCTGCTGTTCTCCATCGAGTCCGTGATGTTCCTGGTGCTCGCGGCCATCGCGCTGACCGTCCGGCTGCCGCACGCGTTGTCCATCCAGGACGCCATGCCCAAGGACGCCTCCGCCCCGCAGGGCGGCATGCGCGCGCTCATGAAGCACAAGGCGATGGTGCAGCTGTGCGGTCTCGGCTTCGTGATCTTCTTCGCCTGTTACGGGCAGTTCGAGTCGGGGCTCTCCGCGTACGGCGTGGAGGCCGCGGGGATCTCCCCGTCGACGCTCGGCATCGCGCTCGCCGCCAACACGGCGATGATCGTGATCGCGCAGTTCGCCGTCCTGAAGTTCGTCGAGCGCCGCAAGCGGTCCAGGGTGATCGCCGCCGTGGGTCTGATCTGGGCGTTCGCGTGGATCCTCGCGGGGTACGCGGGGCTCGGGCACGGCAGCCAGGCGATGGCCACCGCCGCGTTCATCTCGACGTACGCCCTCTTCGGGCTCGGTGAGGCGATGCTGTCGCCGACCGTCGCACCGCTGGTCGCGGACCTGGCCCCCAGCGGCATGGTCGGTCAGTACAACTCGGCCTTCGCCCTGGTGAAGCAGCTGGCACTCGCGGTCGGTCCGGCGGTGGGCGGGCCCATGGGTGCCGCGCTGCACGCCCCGTACATCGTCACGTTCATTCTGTTCTCGCTGGGCATCACGGTGCTCGCGGTGCGCCTGGGGCGCCGGC
This sequence comes from Streptomyces sp. NPDC025651, assembly GCF_055558735.1. Taxonomy (NCBI): domain Bacteria; kingdom Bacillati; phylum Actinomycetota; class Actinomycetes; order Kitasatosporales; family Streptomycetaceae; genus Streptomyces; species Streptomyces sp. NPDC025651. Next base: position 944,420 of record NZ_JBVHLZ010000002.1, on the reverse strand, counting down.
TCACGCCGGTGCAGAACCAGCCGTCGCTGGCCAAGAGCAGTGTGGTGGCGCAGGGCGGTCCGGCCACGGCCGAGCCCGCCGCGGCGAACGCATAGGCCCCGTCCCCCGAGCAGGAGCTCCCCGGCGCCGGTCGGGGGGCTCCTGCTTTTTGTGGTCCTACTTGGGCAGCGCGAACTCGCACCAGACCGCCTTGCCGCCGCCCGGTGTGCGGCGCGAGCCCCAGTTCGACGCGATCGTGGCGACGATGGCGATGCCGCGGCCCGCCTCGTCGGCCGGTTCGGCGCGGCGGCGGCGCGGCAGGTGGTCGTCGCCGTCGGTGACCTCGATGATCAGGCGCCGGTCGGTGCGGCGCAGGCGAAGGCGCATCGGCGGGGTGCCGTGCTGCAGGGAGTTGGCGACGAGTTCGCTGGCCGCGAGGACGCCCAGGTCGTGCAGCTCCGGGGAGAACCGCCAGCTGGCGAGGACGCCCGTGGCGAAGGCACGCGCGCGTGGTGCCGCTTCCACGCCGCCGAGGAGTTCCAGGGCGGCGTTCCTGAAGAGTTCGGCGTCCGAGCCGGTGCGGGCGGGGTGCTGGAGGACCAGGACCGCGACGTCGTCGTCGTGGTCGGCGGTCACGCCCAGGGCGCGGATCAGGCGGTCGCACACCACCTGGGGCGTGCCGGTGGCGCCGGCCAGGGCGCGCTCCAGGGAGGCCACGCCTTCGTCGATGTCCTCGCTGCGCCGCTCGACCAGGCCGTCCGTGTAGAGGACGGCGGTGGAGCCGGGGCTGAGCGGTACCGACCCCGAGGTGTGCAGCCAGCCGCCGGTGCCGAGCGGGGGTCCGGTGGGTTCCTCCGCGCGGTGGATCACGCCGTTCTCGTCGCGTACGAGGATGGGCAGGTGTCCCGCGGAGGCGTAGACGAGGCTGCCTTCGTTCGGGTCGTGCACGGCGTAGACACACGTGGCGATCTGGCTGGCGTCGATCTCGGCGGCGAGGCCGTCCAGGAGCTGGAGGACCTCGTGCGGGGGCAGGTCCAGGCGGGCGTAGGCACGCACGGCCGTGCGGAGCTGGCCCATGACGGCCGCCGCGCGCACGCCGCGGCCCATCACGTCACCGATGACGAGGGCGGTGCGGCCGCCGCCGAGGGTGATCACGTCGTACCAGTCGCCGCCGACCGCCGCCTCGGTGCCGCCCGGCTGGTAGGTGGCGGCGATGCGGAGGTCGTCGGGCTGCTCCAACTCCTGGGGCAGGAGGGACTTCTGGAGGGTGACGGCCGTCTCGCGCTGGGCGCGCTCGCTGGTGCGCAGGCGCTCGGCGGCCTCGGCGTGGTCGGTGACGTCGGCGGCGAACACCAGGACGCCGCCGCCCTCTTCGGGGCCCGCGGCGGAGCCGCCGAGCGGCAGCGTCACGGGGGTGCACGTGAAGGTGTAGGAGCGCCCTGAGGGTGCCTTGCGGGACTTGACGGTACGCGGCTTCGAGCTGCGCAGGACCTGGTCCAGGAGCGGCAGCAGGCCCAGCTCGTCCAGTTCGGGCAGCGCCTCGCGCGCGGGCTCGCCGACGGGGCGGGGGCCGAAGGCGGACACGTACGCGTCGTTGACGTACGCGATGCGGTGCTCGGCGCCGTGCACGAGGGCGACGAGGGCCGGGATGCGGTCGAGCACCTCGCGGACCGGCAGTTCGTCGACGCCTTCGATGCCGTCTGCGGTGCCGGGCTCCGCCCCGTCGGAGAGCCGCTCGGCGCGGGCCGCGGGGACGGAGCCGTCCCCGCGCGACGGCGGGGACGCCGCCGCCTGTTCGGTCCGCGCTGCTGCGCGGCGCTGCGTTCCGGGGAGCCGGGCGCTCCAGCGCGTGAAGTTCACTGCGGTAGGCCTCGTGGTGTCGCTTCTGGATCGGGAACACAGCATGTCGAGAGCGGACGTCCCTGGTGTCGGCCTGGCGGCCTGCCCATGGTCACACGAACAGTCTGGCCGACCGGACTGACATCCGTCAGACGCCGGCCCTGTGCGGGGAGTTCCTGACTCCGGTCAGGAGGACTCCTTCGGGCGCTCGCCACCGGCTGCGAGTTCGAACTCCGCACGGGGGTGTTCGAGCGAACCCAGGGAGACGATCTCGCGTTTGAACAGGCCGGACAGGGTCCATTCGGCGAGCACACGGGACTTGCGGTTGACGGTCGGCACTCTGCTCAAGTGGTAGACGCGGTGCATGAACCAGGCAGGGTAGCCCTTCAGCTTGCGTCCGTAGACGTGCGCGACACCTTTGTGCAGTCCCAGCGACGCGACAGAGCCGACATATTTGTGCGTGTAGTCCTGGAGGGGCCTGCCCCGCAGCGAGGCGGTGATGTTGTCGCCGAGGACCTTGGCCTGGCGCACCGCGTGCTGGGCGTTGGGCGCGCACTCCTTGCCGGGTTCGTCGGCCGTGACGTCGGGGACGGCGGCCGCGTCTCCCGCGCCCCACGCGTGCGTGGCGCCGTCGACAGTCAGCGCGGCCGTGCACCTGAGGCGGCCGCGTTCGTTCAGCGGCAGGTCGGACGCGGCGAGGACGGGGTGCGGTTTGACGCCCGCGGTCCACACGACGGTCCTGGTGGGGAAGCGTGCGCCGTCGCTCAGGACGGCGACGCGGTCCTCGCACGAGTCAAGGCGGGTCTCCAGGCGTACGTCGATATTGCGCCTTCGCAGCTCGCGCACCGTGTACTTGCCCATCTCCTCGCCGACTTCGGGCAGGATCCGGCCCGAAGCCTCGACGAGGATCCACTTCATGTCCTCGGCCTTGACGTTGTGGTAGTAGCGGGAGGCGTAGCGCGCCATGTCCTCCAGCTCGCCGAGCGCTTCGACGCCGGCGTAACCGCCTCCTACGAAGACGAAGGTCAGGGCCGCGTCGCGGATGGCGGGGTCGCGGGTGGAGGAGGCGATGTCCATCTGCTCGATGACGTGGTTGCGCAGTCCGATGGCCTCTTCGACGGTCTTGAAGCCGATGGCGTACTCGGCGAGGCCGGGCACGGGGAGCGTGCGCGAGATGGAGCCGGGGGCCAGGACGAGTTCGTCGTACGTGATGTCGACGGCCCCGGTGCCCTCCTCCTCGGTGGCGAGGGTGGTGAAGGTCGCGGTGCGCTTGGCGTGGTCGACCGACGCGACCTCACCGATGACGATGCGGCACTTGTCGAGGACCCGGCGCAGCGGGACGACGACGTGGCGCGGCGAAATGGAGCCGGCCGCGGCCTCGGGCAGAAACGGCTGATAGGTCATGTACGGCTCGGGCGTGATCACCACGATCTCGGCCTCGCCCCGCTTGAGCTCCGGCTTCAGCTTCCGCTGGAGGCGCAGCGCGGTGTACATGCCGACGTAGCCGCCGCCCACGACGAGAATGCGCACAGGTTCCTTCACCATCCCATGACGCACCCGGCTCCGGAGTTTGTCCACAGGCCCGGCAATTTGTGTGACCGGACGCGATGTGCGGCGGGCGCCCGGACTTCGGCCGGTGAGCAGGAAAGGCGTGCAGGTCAGCACGTATGAGAGGGGTACGGGGATGGGGTGCAATAAGGCCTGAAAAGGTGCGTACTCCGATCGGGGGGCTCACCGTGCGGAACCCACCTCTTCTGAATTGACCCCCGCTCAACTATGTTCGTGTGACGTCGGGGTGTCGGGGGATGCGCTCGTCGAACCGAGTTTCCGGTTCGCGGAAGGGCTCGCTCCTCAACACACCGGTTAGTCAATGACGGGGAGTGTCTCCGGGGGGAGACGTCATTACCGGGGGAACGTGTATGCACATTCAGGAGACTCACTGGACTTCCGCCGTCACGCCGGCAACAGCTGTCGGCCCGGGCGGGAACGGACGAGACATGGGGGAAGGAGCGCGCACGACACCGCTGCGTGTCGACGCACAGCGCAATCTCGAACATGTGCTCAGGGCAGCTCGCGAAGTCTTCGGCGAGCTGGGGTACGGCGCGCCGATGGAGGACGTGGCACGCCGTGCGCGAGTCGGTGTCGGCACCGTTTACCGACGCTTCCCGAGCAAGGACGTACTGGTCAGGCGGATAGCCGAGGAAGAGACGTCCCGGCTGACCGACCAGGCGCGTGCGGCGCTCGGGCAGGAGGACGAGCCGTGGTCGGCGCTCTCGCGCTTCCTGCGGACGTCCGTGGCGTCGGGCGCGGGGCGGCTCCTGCCGCCCCAGGTGCTGCGGGTGAGCGTCGAGGACGGCGCCGCCAAGGAGGACGAGGTCCGGGTGCCGCAGCAGCGGCAGTCGGTCTCGGACGCCCCCGACCTGCGCCTCATCGAACAGCGCCAGGCGCCGGCCGAGGAGTCGGCTTCCGTGGGCGACGACTCGGGTGCGGCGACGCTGCTCGACGTCGTCGGCCGTCTCGTGGAGCGCGCCCGTGCGGCGGGCGAGCTGCGCGCGGACGTGACGGTGTCGGACGTCCTGCTGGTGATAGCGACGGCGGCGCCCTCGCTGCCGGACGCGGCGCAGCAGGCGGCGGCCTCGTCGCGGCTGCTCGACATCCTGCTCGAAGGGCTGCGCTCGCGGCCCGCGTGATGCGGCCCGCGTGATCGTGGTTCTTTCCGGCGCCTCAGTCGCACACCATCCGGCGGAAGGCTCAACTCCGCGCTGAACAGCGGTTGTTGAGCCTTCCCCGAATGGGTGACCGGTAGTGCTCGATTTCGGGAAGTCGCCCCGGACGGGTGGTTGCCCGTCGCGGCTATCGGCCGGAGCGCGACCGTGTGGCACTCTTTCCCGGTGGTCGGGTCTGAGTGTGCAACCGGGGGCGTTCCGCGATGAGTGTTGACGGTCGGGACGAGCCGTCCGCCGGCTTCGGCGAGGAGACCCCCTCGGGAAGCGGCGGCACGGAAACCGGTGGGCTGCCCTCACGGCAGGTGCCGAGCCAGGGCGGGCCCGGCGGCAGCGCGGGGACCCCCGCCGGTGCCCCGGGCGGCTCCGCGGGCCCGGCGTCCGGTGCGCCCGATCCCAGCGTGCCTCCGCAGCGCGAGGGCGGTGCGGGTGCTTCCGCGCCCGCGGGCGGTGACGTCCCGCTCTCCGACGCCGACTTGATCGCGCGGATGCGGGCGGGCGACGACTCCGCGTACGAGGAGCTCTACCGCCGTCACGCGGAAGCCGTGCGCCGCTATGCCCGCACCTGCTGCCGCGACGCCCACACCGCCGACGACCTCACCGCCGAGGTCTTCGCCCGCATGCTGCAGGCGGTGCGCGGCGGCAGCGGGCCCGAGTACGCCGTGCGCGCCTATCTGCTCACCACCGTGCGCCGGGTCGCCGCGGGCTGGACGAAGTCGGCCAAGCGCGAGCAACTGGTCGACGACTTCGCGGTGTTCGCCGCGCAGGCCGCGCGGGGCGCCGAGGTCTCCGACGACGACACGCTCGACCTGGGCGCGGACGTCCGCGCGATGCACGAGGCCGAGCAGTCGATGGCCATGCAGGCGTTCCGGAGTCTGCCGGAGCGCTGGCAGGCCGTGCTGTGGCACACGGAGATCGAGGACGAGTCCCCGAGCGACGTCGCCACGCTGTTCGGCCTCGACGCGAACGGCACGCGCGTGCTCGCGAGCCGCGCCCGCGAGGGTCTCAAACAGGCCTATCTGCAGGCGCATGTGAGCGCCACGCTCACCGAGAGCGAGGAGTGCGCGCGCTACGCCGACCGCCTGGGTGCCTACGCCCGCGGCGGCCTGCGCACCCGTGCCGAGCGGGGCCTGCGCAAGCACCTGGAGGAGTGCGCCAAGTGCCGTCTGGCCGCGGGCCAGATCAAGGAAGTCGCCAGCGGTATCCCCGCGGTCGTGCCGATCGCCGTCATCGGTTGGTTCGGTGCCGCGGGGTACGCGAAGGTGGCCGCGCTCATCGGCGGCGGCGCGGCGGGAGCCGGTGCCGCGGGAGCCGCGGGTGCGGCCGCCGCGAGCGGATCGTCCGGAGGGTCGGCCGCGGGTGGCGGTGCCGCCGCGTCCGAGGGGCTCGGCGCCCCGGCGAAGGCCGGCATCGCGGCGAGCGTCGTCGTGGCGGCCGGTGTCGCCGCGGCCATCGCCCTCACCGGAGGGGGCGGCAAGCCCAAGGAGGACCCGCCGCCGAAGGCCAAGGAGCCCGCGGTGTCGGAGTCGATCGTGCCGCAGAAGCCGCCGCCCCCGAAGCCGAAGCCCAAGCCGACTCCGCCGCCGCCCGCTCCGAAGCCGCCGCCGGCGAAGGCGAAGGCGAAGCCCACCCCGAAGCCGAAGCCTCCCGCGAAGGAGAAGCCCAAGCCGAAACCGCCCCCTCCGAAGCCGACGCCGAAACCCACGCCGAAGCCCACCCCGCCCAAGCCGACCCCGAAGCCGCCGCCCCCGCCGCCACCGGCCCCGAAGGTCTACCAGTGGAACGAGCTGGAGTACGGCGCCACGGGCGACGGCACCAAGCCCGAGATGCGGCTCGGCGAGAGCAGCTGGGTGTGGCAGCGCTGGGGCATGTCGATCGCCGACAAGCAGTACTCCCACGGCGTGACCGTGCACGGCGAGTCCTCCGTGACGATCGACCTGAACCGCAGCTGCTCGACGTACGACGCGGTCGTCGGGGTCGACGACATGACGATGGGGCTCGGGAAGATGCGCTTCTCCGTGTACGCGGACGGGGCGCGCCTGTGGCAGTCACCGCTGATGAAGGGCGGCGATCCCGCGGTGCCCGTGCAGGTGAACCTCACCGGGCGCAAGACGATCCGGCTGGTCGTCGAGCCGCACACGCCCTTCGCCGCCGTGGCGCTCGCGGACTGGGCGCAGTCGCGGCTGCGCTGCACCTGAGGGCCTAGCGCGGCACCGCGTCGAGCACTTCCCGGAGCACCTCGTCGACGGTGAGGGTGGAGCCGGCCGCGCGCGCCGCCTCGTACCGCGGCGCGCCCAGCGCGGCCGTGGCGTCGGCCTCGACGCGGTCGGCGGCGGTCACCTCGGGCAGCGGGCGCGGATGGCCGCCGCGGAGGTGGGTGCCGGCCGCGAGCAGGCGTGCCGCGCGCGCGTGGTCGCCGAGTTGGCTCACCAGCGTGGCGCCGCTGTCCACGAGGGACGCGAGGATCACCTCCGAGCACTGGGCTGCCATGGCCTCGCGCAGCGCTTCGGCCAGCTCCGGCAGCCCCGCCGCGGGTCCGGACTCGGCCGCGGTGACGCGGGCCTCCACACCGCGCATGGCCGCGCTGAACTGCGGGGGCGGTGTGCCGTACGCCGACTCGGCGCGGGCCTGCACGCACAGCGCCCTGGCCCGGGCCGTGTCTCCGTCGTCGAGCGCGAACAGCGCGCGCAACAGGCGTACGAAAGCGCGTGAGTCGGTCACTCCGTGGCGGTCCGCCTCGCCGCTCGCCTCGTCGAGGGCCTTCTCCGCGACGGGCCGGTCGCCCTCGCGGTAGGCGATCTCGGCGAGCCGGGCGATGAGGAAGGGCGTCTCGGCGTACGCACCCACCTCATAGGCGAAGTGCAGCGCGTCCTCGTAGGCGACGCGGGCCTCCTCGTGGCGGCTGCGGGCCATCGCGGCCTCCCCGGCCGCGCTGCTGACCTGGGCGATCATCCAGCGGTCGCCCACGCGCGCGCTCAGTGCCCGCAGCTCGGCCAGGTCCTCGTCGACACCCGAGAGGTTGCCGGGCATGTCGACGGCCATGTGCGTGCGGAACATGAGGATGACGCAGAGCGCCCAGGTGTCGCCGAAGCGGCGGCAGTTCTCGACCGCGTCCTCCAGGGCGGGGCGTGCGTCGTCGGGGGTGCCGCCGGTGAAGAAGATGGTGAACGGCCAGATCAGGCCCGGGAACTGGGCGGCTTCGGGGATGGGCCGCCCGAAGACGGCACGCACCTGCTCGACGTACTCCCTGTGGACCCAGTCGCCGTGGGCGGTCAGCGCCTCGGCGGGCCGGGACTCCGCCTCCATGAAGAGGTGGAGCAGCCTCAGCTTCATCCACGGCCAGTACAGCGGGTCGTCCTCGTCGGGGAAGGCCGCGACGTCGAAGCGCGGAGTGCCTGACAGGTCCAGGATGCGGCCCAGCCACTCGGCGCCCTCCTTGCGGAAGTTGCGCAGCCACCAGAACCAGCCGGTGCTCAGGGCGAGCGAGATGGCCGTCGCCACGTCACGGGTGTCGATGGCGTGCTGGAAGGCCGCCCGGATGTTGTCGAGCTCCGTCTCCATGCGTTCGATCCACGGCAGTTGCTCCGCGGAGCGGAGCAGGGGCTCGGCCCGCTCGACCAGCGCGTGGAAGTACGCGCAGTGGCGCCGCGCGGCGGCCTCGGGCAGGCCGGGGGTCTCGGCGGCGCGTTCGCCCGCGTACTCGTGGATGGTCTCCAGGAGGCGGTAGCGCATGCCGGCGTCCTCGGGCCGCGCGCACGGGACGGCCACGATCAGGGACTTGTCGACCAGGGCGCCGATCAGGTCCGTGGCCGGGCCGGTGCAGACGGCCTCGGCGGCCGAAAGGTCCCAGCTGCCGGCGAAGACGGCCACCTCGCACAGCATGGTCCGCTCGGCCTCGTCGAGGAGCTCCCAGGACCAGTCGACGACGGCGCGCAGGGTCTGCTGGCGGGGCAGGACCGTGCGGGCGCCGCTGGTCAGGAGGCGGAAGCGGTCGTCGAGGCGGTCGGCGATCTGACGCGGGGTGAGCATCCGCAGGCGGGCGGCGGCCAGTTCGATGGCGAGCGGCAGTCCGTCCAGGCGGCGGCAGATCTCGGCGACGGCCTCGGCGTCCTCCTGCGGTACGAAGCCGGGCCGCACCGCCACGGCCCGCTCGGCGAAGAGGCGGTGGGCCGGGTCGGGCGGGAGCGGCTCCACGGGGCGCACCGACTCGCCCGGTACGCCCAGGGGTTCTCGGCTGGTGGCGAGGATGGTGAGGTCGGGGCAGTGCGTGAGGAGGGTCTCGGCGAGCTCGGCGGCGGCACCGATGACGTGTTCGCAGTTGTCGAGCAGCAGGAGCAGGCTGCGCGGGGCGCAGTACTCGACGAGCAGGGTGACCGGGTCGTCCTGCGGGGTGGTCAGTTCGCTGGTCATCAGCACGGTCTCGCGCAGACCGAGCGCGCTGACGACAGCGCCGGGCACCGCCTCCGGGTGGTCGAGCGGGGCGAGCTCGGCCAGCCATGCCTGGGGATGCCCGGCGGCGGCCTCCTCGGCGAGGCGGGTCTTGCCGGAGCCGCCCGGTCCGGTGAGGGTGACGAGGCGGGCCCTGCACAAGTCCGAACGGATGGCGGCGAGTTCGGGTTCCCGGCCGACGAAAGACGTCAGGCGGGTACGGATGTTCCCGTTCCGCTCGGCCTTCTCCCGCGCGCCCCTTTCCCGCTCGGCCGCCTCCCGCTCGGCCTGCCCTTGCTCAGTCGTCTCCCGCGCGCCCTTCTCCCCCTCGGCCGTCCCCCGCTCGGCTTGCCCCTGGCCCTGTGGTCCGCGCGGCTCGGGCCCGGCCAGCAACTCGGCGTGCAGCGCCCGCAGTTCGGGACCCGGGTCGGTGCCGAGCCCGTCGGCGAGTGCGCGGCGCGCGTCCTCGTACGCGGCGAGCGCGTCGGCGCCGCGTCCGGCATCGCGCAGGGCGCGGATCAGCAGGGCGCGCAGCGTCTCGTCGTACGGCTGGGCGGCGGTCAGTGACCGCAGCTCCGGTACGACATCGGAGGCGCGGCCCAGGAGCACGTCCGCCTCGATCCGCGCGCGGACGGCCTCGGCGCGCTGGGCCTCGGGCCGTGCCGCGGCGCTGCGGTCGGGCAGGTCGGCGAGGGCGGGGCCGCGCCACAGGGCGAGCGCGTCGCGCAGGGTGCGGGCGGCCGGGGCCGGGTCGCCGCGGTCCAGAGCGGCGCGGCCCTCGCGCGCGAGGCGCTCGAAACGGTGCAGGTCGACGTCGTCGGGGGCGACGGCGAGGCGGTAGCCGCCGGGGCCCGAGGCGATGGCGTCCTTGCCGAGGGCGCGGCGCAGGCGGCCGACGAGGGCCTGCAGGGCCGCGGGGGCGTCGGCCGGCGGATCGTCGGCCCAGACCTCGTCGATGAGGGTGCTCACGGCGGTGGTGCGGTCCGCGTGGAGCGCGAGGGCGGCGAGCAGGGCGCGCAGCCGCTGGCCCCCCACCGGCAGGGGGGCGCCTTGGTCGTCGTACGCCTCGGTGGCGCCCAGGATTCGGTACCGCACCGGGTCATTCTCCCCGGAGGGACGCCCCGAGGCTCGTGCTTTCTCTTCGGGCGCGCGTCCATGGAACCGGCCGTCTACGGAGCGGGACAACTGCCGACGGAACCGGCCCTCCACGGAGCGGGACAACTGCCGACGGAACCGGCCCTCCACGGAGCGGGACAACTGCCGACGGAACCAGCCCTCCACGGACAGCTGTCGACGGAGCCAGCCCACTACGGAGCGGAACAGCCCCGACGAAGCCTGCCCACCACGGAGCAGACCAGCTGTCGACGGAGCCAGCCCACCACAGAGCGGAACAGCCCCGGCCAAACGGCTACCGCCCCGCTCCTAGCGCGCCCCTCTGCGGAACCACACTCCCCGTAGGAACAGCCCGTTGCCGTGCTGGAGTCCCCGTCCAGCACGTTCCTCTTCGCGACAGCAGACGGCGCAACCACAGCTCGGTGGAGACGAGGTCCGCGAGGCCGTCCAGCGGGAGTGGTTCTCCCTCGGCGGCCTCGCGCAGGGCCTTGCGGACGACGCGGGCCTCGACCAGGCCCGCCTGGGCGAGGAGAGGCGTGTCGAAGAGGGCGACCAGGTCGTCCACCGCCACGCGCAGGCCGGTGCGGGCGGCGGCCGCGTTCGAGGCGTGGGACGGGGCGCCCCAGCCGGGCGGCAGATCGGCGACCCCCGCGCCCTCCAGGACCGTGCGCAGGATCGCGGCCCGGGCCCCCGGCTGGACGCGCAGGGCCTCGGGGAGCGCCCGGCACGCGCGGACGACCTGGTTGTCCAGGAAGGGCGCGTGCAGGCGCTGGAAGCGGACCTCGGCCGCCTGCTCCAGGATGCGGAGGTCCGCGGCGTGCCGGGCCAGGGCCGCCCGCGCGCGGAACTCGCCGGGGCGCTGTCCCGGACCGCCCGGACGCATCGTCGTGTCGTTGAGGCGAACCGATACTTCAGCCAGGGCCTCGCCGGTCAGCCAGCGCGCGGCGGGTCCGGGTCTGGCCCACGCGAGGGCGGCGAGCGACGCCCCCACGGCTCCGCCCGGTTCGTCGAAGCGGCGGTGCAGCAACCGGTCGGCGAGCGACTCGACGCCCGAGCGGTGCGGCATGCGGGCGAGCTTGCGGGCGGCGCCGTACACGCGCGCGGGGACCATCACCGAGCCGTCGGCCTTCGCGAGCGCTGCCACGGGGCGCACCATGTGGCGCCGCTTGCGGTCCATCAGGAGATCGGCGAGACGGGCCGGGTGGGCGTCGAGGACCTGCCGGGCGCCGTAGCCCGTGAAGTGGTCGGCGCTGCCCGAGGCGAGCCGGGCCCGGTGGCGCTGCGCGGTCACCAGGGCGCCGCTGGGCTCGTCCGTCAGAGGCCCGTCCAAGTCGGCGTAGGGAAGGGCCTCTTCGCCCGCGGCGACCACCACGTGGTGCAGGCGCGGGTTGGCGGCGATGGCCCCGGCCCGCTCCAGCTCGGCCTCGCGGCCGTTGACGGCGAGGTCGTTGAAGGTGACGGCCAGGAGCCGCTCTCCCGCGCCGGTGCCGTGCCCGAGGACCGTGCCGGGCATGCCGGGCAGACCGGCCGCAAGGAGAGCGAGGGTTCCCGAGGCGGGTCCTCCGGAGAGGTCGGCTCCGATGCCGGGCACCGGCATGCCGCGGGCCGCGCGCCGCTCGGCGGGCCCCATGCCGGGTACGGGGCCGGGGTCCATGTCCGTGCCGGGCACGTGGCGCGGGGCCGTGAGCCGGGCGCGTACCGCCTCTATGAGGGCGTCCCTGACGCCGTCCACGGCACTGGTGGCGTCGGCCGAGGGGGCCGCGACGGCGAGCGAGGCCACCGGTTCGTACCCCGCGACCTCCCGTGCGCCCGCGCGCAGGATCAACGCGTGCCCCGGGGGCACACGGCGCACGCCCTGGTAGGGCGTCGAGTCGTGCAGCGCCTCGGGCACGTCGGGGGCGGCGAGCAGGGCCGCGAGGTGGCCGATGTCCAGGTGGGCCTCGATGAGGTCGGCCAGCGGCAGGGCGGCGGTCGCGTAGGCCGTGCCGTCCGCCCAGGGGGTGTAGAAGACGGGGCGCGCGCCCGCGAGGTCGCCGGCGATCATGACGCGGCGGCCGACCTGGACGACCGCCGTGTAACTGCCGGACCAGGCGGTCAGATGGCGCAGGGCGCCGCCGCGCGCGGCGAGGAGACCGACCCGCAGCTCCTCGTCGGAGGCCCCGCAGGTGCCGAGGACCGCCATGCGGGTCTGCTCGTCGGCCGTCACTGTGCGTACTTCGTCGGCGCGCCAGTCGCCGACCGCCCAGAGCGGATCCGGGTCGCCCCACAGGAGTTGGGACCCCACGGGGTGCACGGTCTGCCCGTCGTCACCGGTGGCCCCGGCCGAGCCCGCCGTCGAGGGCCTCGCGGCGGCACTGCTCCACCCCACCAACCACCGCATCGCTGCCTCCACAGGCTGTGGACGGACCGGCGGCGGAGCGCCACCGGGCACGGCCGACCAGTGCACCGAAGAACTGGGGTCCCATGCTGCCACGAAGGAGGCGCGCGAGAGGGCCCGCGGGGCCGCTTGTGCGGCAGTGAATGCGCCCTGGGGCAGCGGTAGTTGAAGGGCGGAACCAAGGCCTCCCTCTTGGGGACGCCTTGCGGAGTCCTCGTGCGTACGACGTGCGCGCCTCGCACATACGCTCGCGCACGCCTCGCGCAGGGCCGACGAGACGGCCCGCGCGCGTAGGCGCTTTTCGGCCAAATCGGCCTGGGATGCGCCCAGGGCGGAACCGTTCGAAGGCAACACTCAGTCCGGGAGGCGGTGTTCGCCTCCCGGACCGGTCCGCCGCCCGCGGGGATGGAGGCGGCGGTGTCCCCCAGCCCACTGACTCCAGCGCAGCGGGCCGACCCACGCACCGCCAATGGAAGCGCTCCCCTCATGGCCGGAGAAGAGCGCACGAAGAGGCGCACGGCCACACACCGGGAGCACGCTCCGGGATCGCCGCGCTTCCGCACGGACAACAATCTCGCCATCCGGAACTGCGCCTCTTAACGCTTGGGATGCGGCGAACTACGCTGTGTGTGCTGATGTTTTCGCGGAGGCATATACCTGGAGGATCGGCCAAGCGCTCTTGCGGCCGTGATTCCGGCCACGCGCGCGTGGTCGACGGGTGCCCCTGCCCCCGGGGGAACGCAGCACGAATGCCGCGCGGTCCAGCCACTGCCCGGCAGCCGTCTGTGTCGAGGGGTGGCGCATGTCCAGGGAGCAACGCGGGCCGAACGAAAAGCTCGGCACCGTTCTCGCCCTCGCGGGAATCAGCAATGCGGGACTCGCCCGCCGGGTCAACGACCTCGGCGCACAACGCGGGTTGACGCTCCGTTACGACAAGACATCGGTGGCCCGCTGGGTGTCCAAGGGCATGGTGCCGCAGGGCGCCGCCCCGCACCTGATCGCGGCGGCCATCGGGCAGAAGCTCGGCCGCCCCGTGCCGTTGCACGAGATCGGCCTCGCGGACGCCGACCCCGCGCCGGAGGTGGGCCTCGCCTTTCCCCGTGACGTGGGGGCCGCGGTGAAGTCGGCGACCGAGCTGTACCGCCTGGACCTGGCGGGACGGCGCGCGGGCAGCGGCGGCATCTGGCAGTCCCTGGCCGGCTCCTTCGCCGTCAGCGCGTACGCGACGCCCGCCTCGCGCTGGCTGATAACCCCGGCCGACAGCTCCGTCGCGCGCGACGCCACCCGCGACGTGCCGCGCGACTCCGCCCACGCCGACGACACCGGCGCGCCCATGAAGGTCGGCCACAGCGACGTCCTGAAGCTGCGGGAGGCCGCCGAGGACGCGCGGCGCTGGGACTCCAAGTACGGGGGCGGCGACTGGCGTTCCTCGATGGTCCCGGAGTGCCTGCGCGTCGAGGCTGCGCCCCTTCTGCTCGGCTCCTACTCCGACGAGGTGGGGCGCGCGCTCTTCGGGGCGTCCGCCGAACTGACGCGCCTCGCCGGGTGGATGGCGTTCGACACGGGCCAACAGGAGGCCGCCCAGCGGTACTACATCCAGGCCCTACGGCTCGCCAGGGCCGCGGCGGACGTCCCCCTCGGGGGCTACGTCCTCGCCTCCATGTCCCTCCAGGCGACGTACCGCGGCTTCGGGGACGAGGGAGTCGACCTCGCGCAGGCCGCCCTGGAGCGGAACAGGGGCCTGGCCACCGCGCGCACCATGAGCTTCTTCCGGCTCGTCGAGGCGCGGGCACACGCGCGTGCCAATGACGCGCAGGCCGCGGGGGCGGCGCTGCGGGCCGCCGAGGGCTGGCTGGAGCGGGCCCGCGACGGCGACAACGACCCCTCCTGGCTCGGCTTCTACTCGTACGACCGCTTCGCCGCCGACGCGGCCGAGTGCTACCGCGACCTGAAGGCGCCGCGGCAGGTGCGGCGCTTCACGGAGCAGGCACTGTCCAGGCCCACGGAGGAGTTCGTGCGGTCGCACGGCTTACGCCTGGTGGTGTCGGCGGTCGCCGAGCTGGAGTCCGGGAACCTCGACGCGGCGTGCGAGCAGGGGACACGTGCCCTTGAGGTCGCCGGGCGGATCTCGTCCGCGAGGACCACGGAGTACGTGAAGGACCTGCTGCACCGCCTGGAGCCGTACGGGGACGAGCCTCGGGTGGTGGAGCTGCGGGAGCGGGCCAGGCCGTTGTTGATGGCGCCGGCCTAGGGCTCGGTCCTCTGCCGTCGCTTCGCGGCGGATCTCTCCCCCCACAAGCTGTACCCGGCATCGAGGGCACCGGCCGACGGCCCCGGTTAACGCGCGGGTGGGTCCGCGTGAACCGGCGCGGAGCAGAGCAGGAAGGATCCGGCGCCCGAGGTTTGGCGGCGTTGTCAGTGGCGCAGGGCAATATCTGTGGTGGGAGGTGAGGCGCGGTGAAGAAGGTCGCGTACGACTGCGACGTGCTGGTGATCGGCGGGGGAATCGTCGGGCTCGCGACGGCGTATGCCCTCACGCGCACCGCCCCGGGCACAAAGGTGACGGTGCTCGAGAAGGAGCCGGGCCCCGCCCGCCACCAGACGGGGCGCAACAGCGGCGTGATCCACAGCGGGATCTACTACCGCCCCGGCTCGCTCAAGGCGAGGTACGCGGTCCGGGGCGCCGCCGAGATGGTCAAGTTCTGCGCGGAGCACGACATCGCGCACGAGGTCACCGGCAAGCTGATCGTCGCCACCGAGCGCGACGAGCTCCCCCGCCTGCACGCCCTGGTCCAGCGCGGCAGGGAGAACGGCATCCCGGTGCGCGAGCTCGGCCCCGCCCAGATCACCGAGTACGAGCCGGAGGTCCGCGGCCTCGCCGCCATCCACGTCGGCACGACCGGCATCTGCGACTACACCGCGGTGGCGGAGCGCCTGGCCGAGGCCTCCGGGGCCGAGATCCGGTTCGGCGACCAGGGCAAGGTCGTCCGCATCGACCGCCGCCCCGACCTCGGCGTCGCGGCCCGCACCGCGGACGGCGGCATCGTCCGCGGCCGGGTCCTGGTGAACTGCGCGGGGCTGCAGTGCGACCAGATCGCGCGGCTCACCGGGGACGACCCGGGCATGCGGATCGTCCCGTTCCGCGGTGAGTACTTCGACCTCGCCCGGCCCGAGCTGGTGCGCGGCCTCGTCTATCCCGTGCCCGACCCGGCCTTCCCCTTCCTCGGCGTCCACCTCACCCGAGGCATCCACGGCGGCGTCCACGTCGGGCCGAACGCGGTCCCCGCCCTGGCCCGCGAGGGGTACGACTGGTCGGTCGTCCGCCCCCGCGAGCTCGCCGGGACCCTCGGCTGGCCCGGCTCCTGGCACATAGCCCGCCGCCACTGGCGGTACGGGGCGGGTGAGCTGCGCCGCTCCGCCTCCAAGTCCGCGTTCACCGACGCGGTGCGGCGGCTGCTGCCGGGGGTCGAAGCGGGTGACCTGGTGCCTGCGCCCGCGGGAGTGCGGGCGCAGGCGGTGCTGCGGGACGGCACGTTGGTCGACGACTTCCTGATACGGGAGGGGGCGCGGGCGGTTCATGTGCTGAACGCGCCGTCGCCTGCGGCTACCGCGTCCTTGCCCATCGGCAGGGAAGTCGCCCGCCGGGCGCAGATCGCTCTGCGAGGCGACGGCTGAGGGGTGGCCTCGGCTTCTGGGTGGCTTCAGTTGCCGGGGTGGATCGGGGCCGGGGTGGATTCGGAGCCGGGGTTGCTGGGGTGGATGCGGGGCCGGGGTTGCTGGGGTGGATGCGGGGCCGGGGTTGCTGGGGTCTCCGCTTGGCTGCGGGCCGGATGTGGCTGGTCGCGCAGTTCCCCGCGCCCCTTTCAGGAGCCTGCCCCCGCCCCACGGCACAACCACTGACGACACAGCCCCACACCCCCTTCAGACACCTGCCCCCACGCCAAAACCGCTGACGACACAGCCCCACACCCCTTACGGGGCGCGACCACGTGCCCGCAGCTCATCTCCCCGTAAAATTGCCGCACTGTGTCTGACTCACCCAACACCCCCGAAGCCGACCGGCCGACCGGTCGTCCGCAGGCCGCGCCGCGGTTTCCCGGCGGGCCATCGCCCGACCCCGCGGGGTCGCACCACGAGCGGCGGATCCGTAGCTTTCAGCCCCGTCGCAGCCGGGTGACCACCAGCCAGGGCGACGCCCTGCGCCGGCTCTGGCCCACGTGGGGCCTGGACATCGACGGGCTGCGCACGCTGGACCTCGCCGAGCTGTTCGCGGACGAGAAGCGGCCCGTCGAGCGCGTCGTCCTGGAGATCGGCTTCGGCATGGGCGAGGCCACCGCCCAGATGGCCGCCGACGACCCGGACACCGGCATCCTCGCCGTCGACGTGCACACCCCCGGCCAGGGCAACCTCCTCGGCCTCGCCGAGCGGAACGGCCTGACCAACGTCCGCGTGGCCAACGGCGACGCGATCATCCTGCTCCGCGAGATGCTCCCGCCCGCCTCGCTCGACGGCCTGCGCGTCTACTTCCCCGACCCCTGGCCCAAGGCCCGCCACCACAAGCGGCGCCTGATCCAGCCGGAGTTCCTGACGCTGGCCGCGCCCTCCCTCAAGCCCGGCGCGATCCTGCACTGCGCGACGGACTGGGAGGAGTACGCCGAGCAGATGCTGGAGGTGCTGACCGAGCACCCCGACTTCGAGAACACGCAGCCCGACGGCGGGTACGCGCCACGGCCGTCCTTCCGCCCCCTCACCCGCTTCGAGGGCCAGGGCCTCGACAAGGGCCACGTCGTCCACGACCTGCTGTTCCGCCGAACCGGAGGGTCCGACTCCGCCCCCGCGGCCTGAGACACCGTCGCGGCCACCCCCATCCCTCGTTAGGGTCAACAGGTGGCCATCAGTACTCCGTATCCGATACCCCCCGAGGCGCCCGCTCCGGGGGAGCTGCGCCGTGCCCGCTGGTGGCAGCGGCGCGCGATACGCGTGGCCGCGCTCGTCACGCTGCTCGCCCTCTCGGGCCTGGTGATCCTCGCCCTGGTCAGGGAGCAGACCGGCACCCAGGGCTTCCTGGTCGGGCTCGGCCTCGCGACCGTGCCCGTGCCGCTGCTCGTCGCCGCGTTCCGCTGGCTGGACCGGGTGGCACCGGGCCCTTGGCGGAACCTCCTCTTCTCCTTCTCCTGGGGGGCCTGCGCGGCCGCGCTCATCGCGATCGTCGCGAACAGCTTCGCGATCCGCTGGATAGCCACCGCGACCGCCGACCCCACCAGCGCCGACACCCTCGGCGCGACCGTCATCGCCCCGATCGTCGAGGAGAGCGCGAAGGCGGCGGCGGTGCTGCTCGTCTTCCTCTTCCGCAGACGCGACTTCACGGGCATCGTCGACGGCGTCGTCATAGCGGGGGTGACCGCGACCGGCTTCGCGTTCACCGAGAACATCCTCTATCTGGGCAACGCCTACGTCACCGACCAGCTCAGCCGTGAGAGCGGCCTCGCCTCCGTGACGGCGGCGACCTTCTTCGTACGCGTCGTCATGTCGCCCTTCGCGCACCCGCTGTTCACGGTCCTGACCGGCATCGGCTTCGGCATCGCGGCGCTCAGCGCCGACCGCCAGCAGGTGCGCCGCGTGCTGCTCCCGCTCGCCGGACTGCTGCTCGCGATGGGCATGCACGCCCTGTGGAACGGCTCCGCGGTCTTCGGGCAGTACGGCTTCTTCACCGTGTACGCGCTCTTCATGCTGCCCTCGTTCGGCCTGCTGACCTGGCTGGCGATCTGGACCAGGCAGCGCGAGCTGCGCACGATCCGCGCCGAGCTGCCCGTGTACGCGGTGGCGGGCTGGCTCACCCCGCCCGAGCCGTACGCGCTGGGCTCGATGCGCGCCCGCGCCCTGGCCCGCGACTACGCCTCGTACACCTGGGGCAAGGCGGCGGCCCGCACGGTCGTGGAGTACCAGCAGTACGCGACGTCCCTCGCGGCGCTGCGCCACCGGGGCCGCCGCGGCCGCGCCGGTGCCGACTTCGTCGTACGCGAGCGGGAGTTGCTGGAGAAGCTCTGGGAGCGCCGCGAACCGGCCCGCCCCGCCCTCGCGTACGCGGCGCGGGCGACGGCGCCGGTCATGCCCCCCATGCCGTACGCGGCGTACGGCCACCCTCCCTACGGGCCCGCCCCCTACGGCCCTCCCCCGTACGGGCAGCCGCAGCCCTACCCGGCCTACGGCTACCCGACGTACAACCCCTACCGCTCCTAGGGAGCGACGTCAGGCGGACGCGGCCGTCAGCGCCGCGACCTCCGCCTCCGTCAGCTCCAGGTCCGCCACCGCGAGAAGCGCCGGCAACTGCTCGACCGTGCGCGCGGAGGCGATCGGCGCCGCCACGGTGGGCTGTGCCGCGAGCCAGGCGAGCGCCACCGTCGCGACCTCGGCGCCACGCGCCGCGGCGATCTCGTCGAGCGCGGCGATGACGCGGTCGCCCCGCTCGGTGCCCGCGTACTCCGCGACCTTGCCGCTGCGCGCGCTCTCGACCTGCGCACCCGGGCGGTACTTGCCGGTGAGGAAGCCGGACGCGAGCGCGTAGTAGGGGACGGCCGCGAGGCCGGAGCGCGAGGCGACCTCCTGGAGCGGGCCCTCGTAGGTGTCGCGGGAGACGAGGTTGTAGTGCGGCTGCAGCGCGACGTAGCGCGCGAGGCCCTCGCGGTCGGAGAAGTCGAGGGACTCCTGGAGCCGCTCGGGCGTGATGTTGGAGGCGGCGACGGCACGCACCTTGCCGGCCGTCACCAGCTCGTCGAGCGCCCCGATGATCTCCTCGACAGGCACCGACGGGTCGTCGTAGTGCGTGTAGTAGAGGTCGATGTAGTCGGTGCCGAGGCGCCGCAGGGACGCGTCCGCGGCGCCCTTGATGGTGCTCACGGAGAGGCCCTTGTACTCGGGGAGGGCGCCGACCTTCGTCGCGACGACGACGTCGGAGCGGTTGCCGCGCTCGGCCAGCCACTCGCCGATGAGGGTCTCGGACTCGCCGCCCTTGTTGCCCTCCACCCAGAACGAGTAGGCGTCGGCGGTGTCGATGAAGTTGCCGCCCGCCGCGGTGTAGGCGTCGAGCACGGCGAAGGACGCCGCGCGGTCGGCGGTCCAGCCGAAGACGTTGCCGCCGAGGGAGAGGGGGAAGACCTCGAGGTCGGATGAGCCAAGTGTGCGAAGAGACGTCATACGTTCCTCAACACGCTTACCGGAAGCGGCATTCCGTAAAGGCGGCGGCCTGGGCACGCAGCCCCGTCCTGCGGACACGCCGGACCGGCAGCCCTGGCGTCGGGGGGTCGCCGCCAGGACCGCCGGAGTTCCTGGGGTGCGTCAGGGGTTGAGGCCCTTGCTCTGCAGCCAGCCGAGGGGGTCGATGCCGGTGCCGTCGGGCGTGTGGACCTCCAGGTGGAGGTGCGGCCCGGTGACGTTGCCGGTCGCGCCGACGCGTCCGATGACCTCGCCCGTGGTGACCTTCTGGCCGGCGCTGACGTTCAGCGAGGACTGGTGGCAGTACCAGATCTCCGTGCCGTCCTCGAGCTCCAGGACGGTGCGGTAGCCGTAGGCCCCGGCCCAGCCCGCCTCCTTGACGGTGCCGGTGTGCACGGCCTTGAGCGGGGTGCCGGTGGGCGCGGCGAAGTCCAGGCCGGTGTGGTGGCCGGAGGACCACATGGATCCGGCGTCGCCGAAGTGCGAGGTGAGGGTGTACGAGGAGGTGGGGATGGCGTAGCTCTTGGCGAGCTTGGCCAGGCGCTCGGCCTCGGCCTTGGCCTTCCTGGCCTCCTCTTCCTTCTTCTTCTTGGCGGCGGCCTTGGCCTCCGCCTCCTTCTCCGCGGCCTTCTGCTGTGCGGCGGCCTCTTCGGCGGCCTTCTTGACGGCGGCGTCCTCGGCCGCGGTCTGCACGGCGGCGTCCGCCTGGTTCTGCTGGTTCTCGGCCTGCTGCATGATGCGGGCGCGCAGTGCCTCGCCCGCGTCGGTGGTGCCCTGTTCGGCGTCGGTGGTGCTGACGCCGGCGGCGGTGAGGGGGGCAGCGGCGGCCGCGGTGGTCGTGGTGTCCGACGCGTCGTCGTCGGATATCAAAGAGCCCACGCCCGGAAGGGACTTGGCCTCGGGCAGCGAGTCGGTGACGGTGCCCAGGTCGGGCATCGATATGGAGACCGGCGGCTTGCCGCCCTGCGCGGTGGCGATGCCGCCCGCGCCGACGGCGGCGATGACGCCCACGCCGAGGACGGTGGAGCTGCGGGCGAGTCCGCCGCCGCTCTTCTTGTGCACACGGTGCCTGCCGCGGACGGGACGGATGGACTCCTCGGTGGGGTTCCACTCCTCGAAGGGTGCCTCGTCGTACGAACCGAAGTCGTCGTCATTCGGCACGTACACGGCTCGGGGGGCAGGCCGGTTGGACGCCACTGGGGCGCACTCCTTTCCTTCCTTCTCGCCTACCGGGTTAGCTGACGGGTTCGGAGCAGGAAGGTCTCCTACGAACATCTGGCACGGATGCACAGATGCCCGATTCACCCCAAGTTGGTGGTTCCCCGGCTCCCTTGCGGGATTAGGCGCGTGCGCACGGAGCCGCCTCGAGTGACGGCTGGGACGACCGCGCTGCGTTATCGAACGTTAATAGACGGCAGGTCGGTATTCCAAGCCGTTCCGGTTGATCGTTAACGCTCTTCGGCCGTACTTACCGGGACACGAGGGTTCGGAACGGGGCGAGTTGACCCCACCCGCACGCACACCGGAGCTTCACATTCTCTTGACAGTACGTCAGTTGTTATGCGGAGGGGTGCTCTTCAGTCACGCGGTGTCACCGGGGGCTCGGGGGCGGGCGTCCCCTCGGAATCGTCGGCGGTCGGCCGCCGCACCGCGAGAAGCGCCATGTCGTCCGTCGCGGCGCCCCCGGTGTGCCGCCGCACCTCCTCCGTGAGCGCGGCGAGCAGCGCGTGCGGCCCTCCGCGCCCCGGGAAGATCCGCCCGCCGAGCCGGGCCGCCGGATCGTAGAACTCCCCCGCCACGTCGCGCGCTTCCGACAGGCCGTCCGTGTACAGGAGCAGCATCGCGCCGGGCGGGAAGTCCGTCTCGTCCGCCCGGTCCGGCCAGGTGCCGAGCTCGCCCATGCCGAGCGGCAGGGCGGGCTCGCTCGCGGAGAGCACGCACAGACGCCCGTCGCCGCGCAGCAGCAGCGGCGCCGGGTGCCCGCGGTTGATCAGCCGTACGACGCCCTCGCCGTGCCGGATCTCGGCGAGGACCGCGGTGGTGAACCCCTCGAAGGCGTCGAGCCCGTCGCGCCGGGTGCCCTCGCGCGCGAGGGCCCGCTCCAGACGCTGCGCCACCGCCTCCAGGGTGGCCTCCTGCTCGGCGGCCTCGCGGAAGGCGCCGATGACGACGGCGACCGCGGCGACCGCGCCCATGCCTTTCCCCCGTACGTCGCCGACGATGAGCCGTACGCCGTGCGGGGTGTCCTGCACCGCGTACAGATCGCCCCCGATGAACGCGTCGGCCTGCGCGGCCTCGTACCGCGCCGCGATGTCGAGCCCGCCGATGCGCGGATCCGGCTCGGGCAGCACGGCGCGCTGGGTGGCCTCGGCGATGGAACGGGCGGTGGCGAGCTTGGCGTTGCCGCGGCGGACGACGCGGTTGATGACGATCGCGAGGGCGGCCACGGTCATCACGGTGATCAGCTCGGTGACGGCCTCGACATGGCTGTTGGCCGATCTGCCGTAGTGCAGGAAGAAGACGGCGGCCGAGGCCGCGACGCCGGTCAGGACGGTGTTGGCCAGCGAGTAGAAGGGGGCGGCGATCAGCGGGGCGGCCGTGAACAGGGGCGCCGCGGTGAAGTCCGGCGGGGTGAACACGTCGAAGACGACGCCGACGATGAGGAGCAGGAAGGGCAGGGATCTGACGAAGGCCCACTCGTGGGTGGCCTCCCGGCTGGTGGCACCGCTGTCGCCGGATCCTCCTCGCTGCCCCACCGCTTGTCTCCCGCCGACTCCGCGCCCATCACCGCGCTCCATCCAGGCTTCCCGCAGCGGGGGAAGGGTGCGACCTGATGTGGGCCGTCCGGGTTACGGGACCGACCGGACGACGGGACCGGGAAAACACCTGAGGCCGGGAAGCTGATGCTTCCCGGCCTCAGGCCTTCAGTAGCGGGGACAGGATTTGAACCTGCGACCTCTGGGTTATGAGCCCAGCGAGCTACCGAGCTGCTCCACCCCGCGTCGGTGAACACAACAGTACGCCATCCGGAGGGGTGCGTCGAACCACTTACGCGTTGCCCGCGTGCGTGAGGGTCTCCCAGGCCACGAAGAGGCCGTCCGTGCCCTCGGGCCGCCGCCGCTCCGTGTACTTCTCGGTCTGCGGCATCTCCAGCTCCAGCCGCCCCCGCAGATGGTTGAGGCCGACCTCCGTGTCGGGCCCCATGTCGCGCTGCACCTTGCCGCCGCACAGCCAGTCCGGGGCCTTGGCGCCCAGCTGGTACGCGGAGTGGAACTCGAAGGCGGCCCGCAGCCGTTCCTGGACCTCCCCGTACAGGTCGACGCCCTGGTGGTGGGCGGTCTCCGCCATGTGGGAGGTGGCGGCGAGCGCGTAACCGGCGTGCTTGAAGTTGCGGCAGGTCTCCTGGGAGAGCCCGTCGGCGAAGGTGTCCTGCCCGAACCAGTAACTCGTCAGCTCGGCGGCGGTGTCGATGCCGCTGCCCTCCGGGGAGACGGGCAGCTTCCCGTCGGACTCCAGGTAGAAGTACGCGGGCACGCGCGTCCTGAAGTGGTGCACGGCCTTCTCGAAGGTGGCGTGGTCGTCGAGGAAGACGGCCATGGCCATGGTGGCGTCGGCCATCACGAGGTCCCAGTTGCCGTTGAAGTCGGCGGAACCGTCCTTGACCTGGGGCAGATAGGCGTTGCGCAACATCCGCTCGAAACGCAGCAGTTGACCGTCGGTCCAGCCGTCGTAGGTGTAGCGCACGGCCTCGGCGGCGCGGGCCCAGGACGAGGCGGCCCAGGCGGTCTGCAGCCCGGCGTTGGCCTCGGTGTGCTTGGTGATCACCCTCGACCAGGCGTCCATGATCTGCACGGCCTTCTCGGCGTGCGCGCGGTCCTTGGTGACGTTCCAGAGAAGGGCCTGGGTGTACGCGGCCAGGGCGTCCTCACGCTCTTCGACGCAGCCGCGGCCGGGGCGGGTGTCGGGCGGGCACTCCACGACGGCGTACGGAGTGGCCCGGTAGTCGGCGGCCCCGTACTTGCTGTCGCGCATCTGCTCGAACGCCGTCAGCCAGGGCTGCTCCTTGGCCCGGACGTGCGCGCGGACCCGGTCGAGCTGCGCCTTGCCGACGAGGACGCCGGGGTGGGTGAACGGCAGGTCGAGCGGCCGGGCGGCGGCCCGGGGGGCCGAACCCTTCTTGCCGCCGCCACCGCAGGCCGCGGCCAGAACAAGGAGGGGTACGAGCACGAGCACGAGAACGCGCCGCTCAGGCCCCCACACGCGAGCCGCCATGCTGCACCTCCGGGTCGAGCCCTGCGGACCTGGCAGTTCAGAGTGGCCCGCCGCCATGGCGCCCGCACGGCCGGCCTACGCCGTTCGGGCGACCCGCCGCGTACGCAGGCACGGCGTCCCGCCGGGCCGGAGCCGGGCGGGACGCCGTGGAGTCGTACGCGGTGGTGTCGTACGCGGTGGTGGCGAGGGGAGGGTCAGGCCGCCGTGGTCAGCTCGCCGGTACCGGCCGGCCGGGGCTGGTCCACCGTCGGGGACTTCCGGTCGCGGATGAGGACGACCGCCAGGGCGGCCGCTGCCAGGACGCCCGCCGCGCCGGCCCAGAAGCTGGCGGACATCGCCTCGGTGAAGGCCTCGCGGGCCGCCGTGGCGAGGGCGGTGTCGCCGGACGAGGCGGCCAGGGCGAGGGCGTCGGAGACGGAGTGGCCGGCGGCCGCGGGGGTCGAGTCGGGCATGGCGTCGGTGTAGGTGCCGGAGAGGACGGTGCCGAGGACTGCGACGCCGAGGGCCGCGCCGGCCTGCTGGACGGTGTCGTTGAGGGCGGAGCCGACCCCGGCGTGCTCGGCGGGGACCGCGCTCATCAGGGCGGCGGTCGCCGCGGGCATCGCCAGGCCGCCGCCGATGCCGATCAGGACCATGGCCGCGGAGAGCATCCCGAACCCGGCGTCGGAGGGCAGGGAGGCGAGGGCGCCGAAGCCCGCGGCGATGACGGCCAGGCCGACGGCGGTCATCGGGCGGTTGCCGATCTTGTTGCCGAGGGCGGCGCCGACTCCGTTGAAGACCAGCGTGGCGACGGCCATCGGGGCGAAGGCGATGCCGGTCTTGGCGGGCGAGTAGCCGAGCACGAACTGCAGGTACTGGGTGAGGACCAGCATCAGGCCGCCGTTGGCGAAGGTGAGCAGGACCAGGGAGAAGCTGGCGCCGCTGAAGACGCGGTTGCGGAAGAGCGAGAGCGGCACCATCGGCGATTCGGTGCGCAGCTCCCAGATCACGAAGGCGGCCAGGGAGAGGACGGCGACGGCGAGCGAGAGCCGCGTGCTCATCCCGCCGAGGCCGGCCTCGGCGGACTCGATGATCGTCCACACCAGCGCGGTCATGCCGATCACCGACAGGATCATGCCCAGCGGATCGGCCTTGCGGGCGGGGCCCTTGGACTCCGGCATCAGGACGAGCGCGGCGACGATGGCGAGGGCGGCGACCGGGACGTTCATCAGGAAGACCGAGCCCCACCAGAAGTGGGCGATCAGCACGCCGCCCAGCACGGGCCCGCCGACCAGGCCGACCGCGGCCACCGCGCTCCAGGCGCCGATCGCCTTGCGGCGCTCCTCGTCGTCGAAGACGGTGATCAGGATCGACAGCGTACTCGGCATGACGAGGGCGCCGCCGACCCCCATCAACACCCGCCCCGCGATGAGCTGTTCGGGATTCTGGGCGACGGTGGCCAGCAGGGACGCGGCCCCGAAGAGGGCAAGCCCCAGGATCATCACCCGCCGCCGTCCGAACCGGTCGGAGAGGCTGCCCGCGGTGAGCAGCAGGCCGGCGAAGACCAGGATGTACGAGTCGATGATCCACTGGATGTCCTGCGCGTCCGCCTTCAGGTCCGCGGCGATCGGCGGGACCGAGACAGTCAGGACCATGTTGTCGACGACCAGGACGAGCGTGCTCAGGCAGAGCACGATCAGGATGAGCCAGCGGCGCGGGTGACGGCGCTCTTCCATCGCGAAAACCCCCTCAGGACGTGGCGGCACATCCGTTGCGTACGACGTGCCCTCGTTGCGAACACTGTACGCACTGCGCACACCGTGCGCAAGAAGCGAACGCCATGCGCGCGGGAGGGGGTGAAAACGCGTCAGGCCCGGATCAGACGTCCTGTCTGATCCGGGCCTGAGAGGTAGACCGTGTGGGACTCGAACCCACAACCAATGGATTAAAAGTCCACTGCTCTGCCAATTGAGCTAACGGTCCCCGTCGGTGCACCCCCGAGCATAGCGGGACGGGCCCCGCCGTCCGATCGGGTATCGCCGTCGAGGGCCGGAGAGAGTTACGGATCCCGGGGTTCCGGAAGGGGCGCGCCACGCGTCCCGCCTCGCCGGAAAGGCCTCAACTCACGTGCTAGTAAAGGCCCTTGTAGACGCCCCACCCCGTGGCGATCTTCGTCCGCCCGGTGAACGAGCCGTTCCCCTTGCCGTCGTTGCGATAGAGGTTCCCCGACACGTCGCGCACGACCAGGTCGGCCCTTCCGTCCCCGGTGATGTCACCGGCGCCGACGATCGCGTTGTACGAAGCGCCCCAGCCGGTGAAGACCGTGACCCGGCCCTTCAGGGTGCCGTCGCCCTTGCCCGCGTACCGGTACAGCGTCCCGTTCCTGTCCCGGGCGACGACGTCACCGATCCCGTCGCCGTCGAGGTCACCGACCCCGGCGATCTGCGTGTACGACTTCCACGCGGACCCGATCCTCTTCCCCGCGGCGAGCTTTCCGTCGCTCCTGGCCGCGAAGAGGTAGATGTCCCCGGTCGACTTCCTGCGCGCGATCAGATCGGCACGGCCGTCCCGGGTGAGGTCGCCGGGCGAGGTGAGGACGTCGTACGCGCCCCAGCCGCCGCCGAGCGAGACCTTGGCCGCACCCGGCGCGGGCGGGCCCGAGCAGCTCCCCTTGTAGCGGTGGAGCGTCCCCGCGGTGTTGCGCACCAGAAGGTCGTTGCAGCCGTTGCCGCTGAGGTCGCCGAACGGGACGTACGTGTACGTGGTGTTCCAGCCCGCCTTGGACGCCTTGGTGTGGCTGGCGCCGGCGCCGAAGTCGTGCGCGGTGAGCGTGCCCTTGGAGTTGACCGTGTAGAGGTCGCCGCGGCCGTCCGAGTGGGCGTCGCGGTACGGGGCGGTGCCGCCGGTCAGCCGCAGCGTGCCGGTCTTCACCGTGCGGTACGCGCCGTCCCCCGCGCCCTTCGCGCTCACCTTCCAGGCGTACGCGCCACTGACCGCCTTCTTGCCGCCGGTGGCGCGCCCGTCCCACTCGGCCGCGACGGACGCGGCGCCGCGCGCGGACCCGGCGACCGTCGCGGCCGTCCTTCCCGCCCCGTCGGTGAACGTCACCTTCCAGGCCGTGGCGGGCCGGGAGAGCTGCCAGCTCCCCCGCCACTTCTCCTTGCTGTTGCCGCCGACGTAGAGGGCGTGGCTCTCGACGCGCGACTCGATCGAGGCGATCGGCGAGCGCGGCACGGCCACCGGCTTCACGTGCACGCGCCGCTCGTCGTCGGCGTACGCGATCGGGCCGCCGTACTTGTCGACGGTCCAGTCGACCCCGGCGCGCGCCCCCTCGGGGACGTGCGCGAAGCCCTTCGTGGTGGCCGCCGCGGCGGAAGCGCCCCGGTGGAAGTCGGTGAGGTCCAGGTCGATGCCGTTCTGGCGGACGAGATAGCCGTCGCCGAGCAGCACCGGGCCGCCCGCGGGCACGGCGATGTTCTTCCTCGCCGTCTGGTCCCACACCCCCGCCCTGCCGCCGCACGCCCAGTACAACCAGCGCCCCACGGCCTGCAGTTCGTCCGGCACACAGCCCGAGCCGAGCTTCACCGCGGCACTCGTCTTCTTCGACTTCAGGTCGTACGACTCGACGCTGCCGGACGTCGCGGCGGGCTTCCACACCTTCGTGCCCCACACGGCGGCCGAGCGGGCCCTCAGGGTGTGGACGACGTTGGTGGCGTCGAACCGCTCGGAGTCACCGACGTAGTACGTGTCCGTGCCGTCCTTCTTGAGGAGCGTGTAGCGGCCGGACGCGTCGGCGACGGTCACGGGGCCCGCGCCCGGTGCGATGCTCCGGAACGAGTTGGTGCCGGTGGGCACGTGCGCGGAGTCGCCCGCGGAGTACACGACGCGGCCGTCGCCGAGCGCGTGCGCCCTGACGCAGTCCGCGCCCCCCGGCGCGCACCGCTTGTGGCCGAGCCCGTAGGCGAACCCGCGGGTGGGCCCCGAGACGACCTTCGGGTCGCCGTCGACCGCGAGGTCGTAGTCGCTGAACGTGCCGAGGCCGGTGACCGGACTGGCCGTCGCGAGCGTCAGGCGGCCACCGCCGAGCGCGAGCCCCTGGATCGCGGCGTTCACCGGCTCGATGTCGCGCACCGTGCCGACCGTGACGCCGCCCGCCGCGTCGGCGGAGACCCGCCGCACCGCCCAGTGGGACGCGCTCGTGCCGCCCACGGCGAGGACCGCTCCGTCGTCGGCGGTGGCAAGCCCCGTCGTGGCGTGCTTCAGGAGCGTCTCGTGGCCGCCGCCCCCGATGCGGACCGCGAACAGCGGCTGGGCGACGTGCTGTCCGGGCAGCGCCTCCTTGTGCACGACCAGGATCCGGTCACCGGCCAGGGCCATGGTCGCGGAGCGCCGGGACGTCGACTGGACGGGGCCGGGCACGGAGGTCTTCACGGGCTGCGCGTCCGGGCTGCCGCGGTCGACCGTGAACGCGACCGCGGCGTCGGGCCGGTAGCCGAGGACGCGGTCCTTGGAGAGCGCGAACCTGCTGGGCACCGCGGCGCCCTCCATGCCCGGGAACACCCGGGTCAGCACGCCGGTGCGGTAGTCGAGCAGGTACGCCCGGCTGGTGGCGGGGCCCGCGCGCAGCATCAGGACCGCGCCGTCGCGGTCCTGGGCGCGCATCCCCGCGAAGCCCGTGACGTCCTCCGGGAGGCCGGTCACGGGCTGGTCGGTGACCTGCCCGTCGGCGCCGGCGCGCAGCAGGTGGAACCCGGCGATCCGGCCCTCGGCACCGTACGTGTACGTGACCGCGGTGTCGTCGGTGAAGGCCTTCTGCGCCCACAGATGGCCGTCCGGCAGCGTGATCGAGGCGGCCTTCCCTGACTCCAGGTCGGTGAGGTCGAGCGTGCGGGCCGGCGTGCTGTACCGGCCCGCCAGGGAGCCGTTCCACCAGCCGGCGGGCTGCGCGGCGCGGGAGGCGCCGGTGGCGTAGTCCGTCCACTGGATGTCACCGCCCTCCTCGCGGTGCAGATAGCCGGTGCGGCCCGCCGCGTGCAGCGTCTCGCCGCGCGGCGCGAACCGGGGCGCGGCATCGATGACGGTCTCGGCGGGCCCCGCGGCGACGGCGGCGGCCGTCTGCGGGGTGAGCGAGAGCAGCCCGGTGGAGAGGGCGAGGGCGGCGACGGCGGCTGTGCCGCCGCGCACGCGGACATGACGAGACAAGGAGGTCCCCCCTGGGATCCGATGACGCGGAGCTTCAGGCGCGGCACGCTCCCAGGCCCCACCCCGGATCATCCATGTACCCCACCAAATGCCCGGATTTTAACAGGGGTTGGTGATGTAAACAGAAGCGGGCCCACCCCTCAGGGGTGGGCCCGCTGTGCCTGTTCAGGCGGGGCCTTTCAGGCCGGTCCTGTGCGGACGAGGTCAGCCGTTGCGCTTCCAGCGCGGCTTGTCGTCACGGCGGCCGAAGGAGCCCGTGCCGGAGCCGGAGCGGTCGTCGCGGCGGTTGTACGACGGGCGGTCGTGGCCGCCCGAGCGGTGGCCGCCGGCCGGGCGGTCGTCACGGCGGTCACGGTTGAACGGACGGTCGCTGCCGCGGTGGCCGCCGGAGGGGCGGTCGTCGCGACGGAAGCCGCCACCACGGTTGTCGTCACGGCGGTCGCGGTTGAAGCCGCCACCACGGTTGTCGTCGCGACGGAAGCCGCCACGGTCGTCACGGCGCTCGAAGGAACGGCCACCACGGTCGCCACCGCGGTTGTCGTCACGACGGTCACGGTTGAAGCCGCCACCACGGTTGTCGTCACGGCGGAAGCCGCCACGGTCGTCACGGCGCTCGAAGGAACGGCCACCACGGTCGCCACCGCGGTTGTCGTCACGACGGTCACGGTTGAAGCCGCCACCGCGGTTGTCGTCACGACGGTCACGGTTGAAGCCGCCACCACGGTTGTCGTCACGGCGGAAGCCACCGCGGTCGTCGCGGTTGAAGCCGCCACGGTCGCCACGGCGGTCGCGCTCGTAGTTGCCGCGCTCGTCACGCTGCGGACGGCGGTTCTCGTACGAGGAGGAACGCTCCTCGCGAGCCGGACGCTCGAAGCGCTCGGCACGCTCGGCCACCGGCTGCTCCGGAACCGAGGCGGCGGCCTCGACGACGGCCTCGGCAGCGGCGGCGGCCTCGGCGACCGCGGCCTCCGGGTCGTCGCCGCGCTCACGGGCGGCACGCGCGGTGAGGCGGTCGGCCTCCTCGCGCAGCTCGGCGGCGCGGCGCGTGGCGCGCTCCAGCTCCTTGGTGAGGTCCTTGACCTCGCGCTCGGCCTGGGTCGCGGCGTTGCCCGCGGAGTCGGCCTGCACCTCGGTCATGGAGCGGGCGCCGGTGATCTCGGCGACCTCCGGGTCGAAGGTGCCGCCGCCGTTGATGATGTGGCGCGAGGCGTCGACGCCCGCGTCCTCCATCAGGCGGAAGATCTGGCGGCGCTGGTGCGGCAGGGACAGGGACACGACCGTGCCGGAGCGGCCCGCGCGGGCGGTACGGCCGGAGCGGTGCAGGTAGTCCTTGTGGTCGCCGGCCGGGTCCACGTTCAGAACGAGGTCGATGCCGTCGACGTGGATGCCGCGCGCGGCGACGTCGGTCGCGACGAGCGCATTGACGTAGCCGTCCTTGAAGTCCGCGAGGGTCCGCGTACGGGCGCCCTGCGTCATGCCGCCGTGCAGCGCGTCGGCCTTCACACCGGCGTCGCGCAGCTGCTCCGCGATGCGGTCGGCGCCCAGCTGGGTGCGGACGAAGATGATGGTGCGGCCCTTGCGCGCGGCGATCGCGGCCGTGACGGGCGCCTTGTCGCGGGGCTTCACGATCAGGATGTGGTGCGTCATGGTCGTGACGTTGCCCTGGGCGCTGTCGACCTCGTGCGTCACCGGGTTGGTCAGGTAGCGCTTGACCAGCGTGGAGATCTCGTTCTCCATCGTGGCCGAGAACAGCATGCGCTGGCCGCCGGCCGGGACCTGGTCGAGCAGCTCGGTGACCTCGGGCAGGAAGCCCAGGTCGGACATCTGGTCGGCCTCGTCGAGGACGGCGACCTCGACGTTCTCCAGGGAGCAGGCGCCGCGGTTGATGATGTCGCGCAGTCGGCCCGGGGTGGCGACGAGGATGTCGACGCCGCGCTCCAGGGCGTAGATCTGGTTGCCCATCGACGTACCGCCGCAGACGACCTTCATCTTCAGGCCGAGGACGTCGCCGTAGGGCTGGAGGGCGTCGGCGACCTGCATCGCCAGCTCGCGGGTCGGGGTCAGGATGACCGCGCGGGGCTTCTTCTTCTCGGTGTGACCGTCGGCGAGGCGCGCCAGGGTCGGCAGACCGAAGGAGAGGGTCTTGCCGGAGCCGGTGCGGCCGCGGCCGAGGATGTCCTTGCCGGCCAGGGCGTCCGGGATGGTCGCGGCCTGGATCGGGAAGGGGGTGTGCACGCCGTTGCGCGCGAGCTTGCGGACGACGCCCTCGGGCAGGCCGAGGTCGGCGAAGGTGATCTCGGGCTCGGCGTCGGCGTCGGCCTCCACGGCTTCGGCGTCGGCGTCGGCGTCGGTGGTGACCTCGGTGGCGTCCGTGGCCTCGACGGACTCGACGGTCTCGGCGGCGTCGGCGACGGCCTCTACGGCGTCGTTCTCGACGGACGCGACGATCTCGACGGTCTCGTTCTCGGGCAGGACGGCCTGGTCAGAACTGGAAATGGACATGCGAAATGCGAAACCTTCCGGAGTCTCGGCACGCGCCCGTCAACTCCGTGATTTCGCAATGGACCGCCTCTATGCGGTCAGCCACGGCAAGGGAGAGTACGCGCCACGCGGCGCTCTTCTGTGGCGGCGCCGGGCAAATGGGATCAAACGATCTACCACCATACGCACCCCCCACCCCAAATGGCAAACCGCCCTCTTTCAGGAGTGCGGTCCGAGGGCTTTCAGACCCTACCGAGGCCCTGCCTGAGGCGAGGGCTCGCGCCCCGCGATCTCCTCGTCCCGCCGCTGCAGCTGGGCGTCCTGCCCCGAGCCCTCGGAGGACGACGGCTCCGGGGTGGTCGGATCCGGCGTCGGGTCGGGCGGCGTGGGCTTCGGCGGGGTGGGCGTCGCGCTGGTCTTCGTCGGGTCCGGCTTCGGCCGGGTCGGCGACGGCTTCCCCGGCCTGCCCGGCTTCGACGGCTCCGCCGACGCCGAGGCCGAGGAGGACGCCGAGGGCTTCGCGGACCCCGCGGCGGACTTGCTCGCGCTCGGCTCGGCCTCGTCGCCGCCCTTGCCCTTGCCCTTGCCCCGCCCGCGGCCCTGCCCCCGCTCACCGCCGGAGGCGACGTCACCGCCCTGCGTCACCGGATCGCCGTCGGGCGCGGCCGCCCCGCCGCGCTGCCCCGCGGAGCGACCGGGCCCAGGGGCGTTCCCGTCGTCACTGACGCTCATGCAGCCCGCGGTCGCCGCGACGGCCACCGCGACCGCGGCCCAACGGACGGGTACGTACAACTGGCGCACGGCCGAGCACCTCCGAGGCGCTGAGAATCGGGACGCCCTGCCCAACTCCCGCGGCCCGCAAGAGGACACGGACGTCCACCCCCGCCCGCACCGCCCCGCACACCAGGGCGGACGCCCTCGCTCACGCGTGCCCGGGACTCACCCGAGCCCTGGCTCACCCGCCCCACGAACCTCATCCGCACCCGAGCGCGTCACCCCTGCCCGAGCGCGTCACCCGTATCCGAGCGCGTGCAGCCTGGCGTCGTCGATCCCGAAGTGGTGGGCCACCTCGTGCACGACGGTGATCTCCGTCTCGGCGACCACGTCCTCGCGCGACTCGCACATCCGGAGCGTCGGACCCCGGTAGATCGTGATGCGGTCCGGCAGGACGCCCGCGTACCACTCGCCCCGGTCGGTCAGCGGCGTCCCCTCGTAGAGCCCGAGCAGCTCGGGATCGTCGGCGGGCGGCTCGTCCTCCACGAAGACGGCCACGTTGTCCATCAGCCGAGTCAGCTCCGGAGGAATCCGGTCGAGCGCCTCGGCGACCAGTTCCTCGAACTCCTCGCGCGTCATCTCCAGCACGCCCCCATTGTCAGCCACGCCACCGCGCCCGTCCCGGCATACCCGCCCTCCCAATTGGGCATACGGGACCAATGGCCCGCGACTTCACAGTCGTTCTCCAGGGCGTACGAAGGGCGGGCACCGCCCTCGTAGGCCACTACCGCGCTCGCCGTGCCCACCCCGAAACCGAACTGGTCAGCCCGCCCCATCCCTACGCCCGCGCGCTCGGCCTGATCACGGTCGTGCTGCTCGGCGCCTGGCTGGGCCTGCTCATCGTGGGCAGCGTGCGCGCGCCGGTCGGCCCGATGGACACCCGGATGACGCTCCGCCCGTCCGTCTCCGGCGGCACGAAGATCAACGTCTCGCCGCTGGGCGCCCTTGAGCTGCGCTCCCACACGGCACCCATCCGCCTGGACGTCGACGTGGACCGCCTGGACCCGGTGCGCGCCCAGGCCCTGGTCGACCACCCCGAGCGGCTCTCCGGGCTCCAGGACGAGGTCGTGCGCGACGTCGGCCACGGCACGCTCGACCTGGCCGTGCGCTCCTGCGTCGCCGTCGTCTCGGGCGCCACCGCGCTCGGCCTCGCCGTCTACCGCCGCCCGCGCCGCGCGCTCGCGGCCGGCGGTCTCGCCCTCGCCCTGCTCGCGGCGTCGGGCACGGCCGCGTACGCCACCTGGAACCCGAAGTCGGTCCTCGAGCCGAAGTTCTCGGGCCTGCTCAGCAGCGCGCCTTCGGTCGTCGGCAACGCCCGCAGCATCGTGAGCGAATTCGACGTCTACCAACAGGAGTTGGCGCGCCTGGTCACCAACGTGACCAAGCTCTACGACGTGACGTCCACGCTCCCCACGTACCAACCGGACCCCACCACGATGCGGGTCCTGCACGTCTCGGACATCCATCTCAACCCGGCGAGCTGGCGGATCATCGCCTCCCTCGTCGAGCAGTACGAGATCGACGTCATCGTCGACTCCGGCGACACCATGGACCACGGCTCGGCCACCGAGAACGCCTTCCTCGACCCGATCGAGGACCTGGGCGCGCCGTACGTGTGGGTGCGCGGCAACCACGACTCGCACACCACCCAGCGCTACATGGAGCGCCTCAAGAACGTCCACGTGCTCGACGACGGCAGGGCCGAGACCGTCGCCGGCCTGCGCTTCGCCGGCATCGGCGACCCGCAGTACACCCCCGACCGCTCGGTGAAGCGGGAGAGCGACGCCGTCCAGAACATGGCGGGCATCCGGCTCGCGTCGGCCCTGCGTGCCGAGCGGGCGGCGGGCACCCCGGTCGACGTGGCGATCGCGCACAACCCGACGGCGGCGCGCGAGACGGACGGCGAGGTACCGCTCGCCCTCGCGGGGCACGTCCACCACCAGGAGATGGAGGTCATGGACAAGGGCACGCGGCTGCGCATCGAGGGATCGACGGGCGGCAGCGGGCTGCGGGCGGTCGAGGACAAGTACCCCGACCCGGTCGAGGCGTCGATCCTCTACCTGGACCGCACGACCAAGCGGCTGCAGGCCTGGGACGAGATCAAACTCGGCGGTCTGGGGCTCACGAAGGCGGAGGTCAGCCGCCATCTCCCCAAGGAGAACCAGCCCGGAGCGCCCCCGTCCCCGTCCGCTCCCGCCCCCTCCCACTAAACCGTTTTGGCGATAGCTCCCCGCATCCCATATGCTTCTCACGTCCCCGACGCGCTGCGAGGCGCACACGGCGGGCCTCTTAGCCCTCATCGTCTAGTGGCCCAGGACGCCGCCCTTTCAAGGCGGTAGCACGGGTTCGAATCCCGTTGGGGGCACGCAACACCTTGTGCGAGACTAGTGCTCGCACAACGCTTGGTCCTGTGGAGCAGTTTGGAGTGCTCGCCACCCTGTCAAGGTGGAGGCCGCGGGTTCAAATCCCGTCAGGACCGCTTGCGATTCCTTCGTGAATCGCGTGGCTGGGTAGCTCAGTTGGTACGAGCGATCGCCTGAAAAGCGATAGGTCGCCGGTTCGATCCCGGCCCCAGCCACTTCTTTCGGAAGCCCCGCTGACCCAGCGGGGCTTCCGGCGTTCATGCGCCCGCATGCGCCGGCGCCGACTCCCGGCCGCCCGGATGGCGATGGCGCCAGACCCAGAAGACCGTGCAGGCCACCAGCGCCCACCCCCCGAGGACCAGGAACGGGAACGCGTGCTGGTGGCCGCCGAAGTACACCGCCGTGTGCTGCGCGTTGACCGACGCCCCCGGCGGCAGCCAGCGCCCGATGTGGCCGAGCACCGAGGGAAGCAGCGGCCACGACACCGCGCCCCCGGACGACGGATTGCCGAGCAGCACCATCAGGCCCCACGTCGGGATCATCGCCCACCGCCCGAAGAGGGTGTTGAACATCGTGAAGACCATGCCCGACGTGAACATCGTCAGCGCCAGGATCAGCCACGACTCCACGAACGGCAGATCCACCGCACCCAGCCACCAGTCCACGACGGCCGCGATGACGAAGGCCCCGAGCAGCGCGTACAGCGCGGTGAAGCCGATCCGCTCCGCCGGGTTCAGCCCCCGCGCGTGCACGCTCAGCTGAATCGCCCCGACGAAGCCGATGATCACCGCGGCCAGCGAGATGTAGAAGATGGCGAGGCCCCGCGGATCGCCCGCCTGCAGCGGCTTGATGTCCTTCACGGTGACCGGCACCCCGACCTCCGCCCCCACCTTCGGCGCGGTCTCCGCGAGCACCTGCGCGACCGAGGCCCCGGACGCCCCCGAGACGTCCAGGGTGACCTTGTCCCCCGGCCCCGCATCGAGGATCGCGAAGACCTGCTGCTCCTCCACGTCCTGCCGGGCCGCCGCCCGGCTGTCGTAGCGCCGCACCTCCAGGGAGGCGTTCAGCGCCTTCTCCATGCCGTCGAGGAAGGCCTTGCCCCGCCCCGTGTCCTGCGCGCCGACGACCGCCGTGGGGATCCGGTGGGGCGTCGGGTTCGCCATGGAGTACGTGTACGAACCCGCGAAGAGCCCCGCGGCGGCCGCCAGGATGAACACGAGCACGGTGGCGGGCAGGAACGGCGACTGCTTGAAGGCGGCCCACCGCTCGCTCCTCGTGGGAACCCGCCCGTGCGCACCGTGATCACCGTGGTCAGACATACGACCACGCTAAAACACCCAAAAGGGACTTACCCCTCCGGGGCCTCCACCGCCGCGTCCCGCTCCCTGCTCCGCCGCCACCCTCGCACCGCGAGCGCCACCCCCACCAGCGCCACGACCCCGATCAGCAGCACCGCGTCCGGCACCGAACGGCCGAGCCGCCCCGCCCACTGCTCCACCGCGAACGAGTCGTCCACGTCGAGCAGACCGGGCAGTGCCGTCGTCCCGTCGTACGCGAGGAAGAGCGCGCCGAGCCCGATGAAGAACAGCCCCGACAGCAGCGAGGTCGTGTGCAGCTCGAACCGCCCCACCGTGAACGTCCGGCCCCGCAGCCACCGCCGCCGCCCCAGGTCGAACCGCTCCCAGAGCAGCGCGAGCAGGAAGAGCGGCACGGCCATGCCGAGCCCGTAGACCGCGAGCAGCAGCCCTCCGTACACCGGGCTCCCGCTCACCGCGGCGACCGTCAGGACGCTGCCGAGGATCGGCCCCGCGCAGAACCCGGCGAGCCCGTACACCGCACCGAGCGCGTACACGGAGAACGCGGTGGTCGGCCTGATCCGCCCCGAGAGCTCGGCCATCTTCCGCGAGGCGAACCCCATGCCGAGGATCTGCAGCGCGCCGAGCCCGATGATCAGCCACCCGGCGGCGAGCACCAGCTGGTCGCGGTGGCCGAAGAAGAACCGCCCGGCGAAGGACCCGGCCGCGCCGAGCGGCACCAGCGTGGTCGCGAGCCCCGCGTAGAAGATGCCGGTCCGCGCGACCAGGCGAGAGGCCGAGTCGATCGAGTACGCGAAGAAGGCGGGCAGCAGCAGCGCGCTGCACGGACTCACCAGTGCGAGCAGCCCGCCGAGGAACGCGGCGAAGTACCCGACGTCGGCGGTCACTTGGAGCCGCCCTTGCCGGCGGGCTTCGCGGCCTTGGCCGCCGCCTCGATCGCCTGGTCGAAGACCTGGTCCGGCTGCGCGCCCGAGATGGGCCGCCCGTTGACCAGGAAGGACGGCGTCGAGGTGGCCCCGAGGCCGTACGCCTCCTCCTGGTCCTTCTTCACCGCGGCCTTGGCGGCGTCGCTGTCCGCGTCGGAGACGAACCGGTCGACGTCCTTGACCCCGGCCTCCTTCGCCAGCTCCTTCAGGCGGTCCTCGCCGAAGCCCTTCTCCTTGGACCCCTCGGCGTACGCGGCCTCGTGGAACTGCCAGAAGCGCCCCTGCTTCCCCGCCGCCCACGCGCCGCGCGCGGCCCGCTCGGAGTCCTCGCCGAAGATCGGGAAGTTGCGCCACTCGATGCGCAGGGTGCCCTCGTCGACGTACTTCTTCACGAGGCCCGGCTCGGTGTCGCGGGCGAACTTGCCGCAGAAGCCGCACTTGAAGTCGGCGTACTCGACCATGACGACGGGCGCGTCCGCACGGCCCTGCGCGAGCGGGTCCTTGGCGTCGCGGCGGGCGAGTTTCTCCAGCTCGGGGTAGACGCCGGGCTGGTCCTCGGTGGAGGGCGCGGCGCCCGCGGCCTCCTCCTTCACCGTGCTGCCGCTGGAGTCGCCGGGCTTGGTCGCCGTGTACGAGGCGACGCCGAGCAGCACGGCGGCGACGGCGACGCCCGCGCCGATGGCGATGTTGCGGCTCTTCTTGTTGTCCTTCTTGGGCATGGGTGTGCTCTCTCTTGTCCTGTGTACGTCGATGAAGGGGCCCCTGGGTCAGGGGCCTCCTACACGCGCAGGATCGAGAGGTCTATCGGTGAGGGCGGGGTGAGCGCGGGCGGGGCCCGGCCCGGCGCCACCAGGAGAACGGCCTGGTCGGCGCCCCAGGAGCCGGACGCCGCGCGGGTGTCGTGCAGCGCGGGCAGCAGCTCGTACGCCGTTCCGGGGCGCTGCGGGGTGCCGGGCGCCCGGTCGCCGTCCCGGTCGGTGCCCTTGCCGCAGCCGGGCGAGTCGTGCGCGCCGGCCTCCTGGGCGACGAACACCTCGGTCC
Organism: Streptomyces sp. NPDC025651; assembly: GCF_055558735.1. Taxonomy (NCBI): domain Bacteria; kingdom Bacillati; phylum Actinomycetota; class Actinomycetes; order Kitasatosporales; family Streptomycetaceae; genus Streptomyces; species Streptomyces sp. NPDC025651. The sequence continues at coordinate 906,395 of NZ_JBVHLZ010000002.1, read as the reverse complement.
CGGCGGCCTTGGCCACCGGCTGCTGCGCGGCGGCGGCCGCGGGCCCGCAGAACATCCCGAGCCCGAGCACGACGAGGAAGACCACCGCGAGGGGGCTCCAGGGTGTGCGCGTGCGGGTCGGCATGCCCGGAATCGTACGTGCTGCCCGGCGCCCGACGGGAAAACCGCCCGGCGCCCCGCGGGAAATCGGTTCGCCACTGCCGAGGAGCGGGTGAGATCCTGGACGCCGTATGTCTACGCAGCCCGCCCTCGCCCTCGACGCCCTCGCCCCCCGCCTCACCGAGCTCTCGCTGCGCGACGAGCACCGGATCGGCCGGCGGCTGGAGGGTGCGCGCCGGATCCGCAAGCCCGAGGCCCGTGCCGCCGTCCTCGCCGAGATCGCGGCGGACGTGGAGAAGGCCGAGGCGCGGATGGCCGAGCGCGGCTCCCGTGTGCCCGCGATCACCTATCCGGAACAGCTGCCGGTCAGCCAGAAGAAGGACGAGATCGCCGAGGCGATCCGCGACCACCAGGTCGTGATCGTCGCGGGCGAGACCGGCTCCGGCAAGACCACGCAGATCCCCAAGATCTGTCTGGAGCTCGGCCGGGGCGTGCGCGGCATGATCGGCCACACCCAGCCGCGCCGCATCGCGGCCCGCACGGTCGCCGAGCGCGTGGCCGACGAGATGAACACGCCGCTGGGCGAGGCCGTCGGCTGGAAGGTCCGCTTCACGGACCAGGTCAACCAGGACGGCACGTTCATCAAGCTGATGACGGACGGCATCCTGCTGGCCGAGATCCAGACGGACCGCGAGCTGCGCGCGTACGACACGATCATCATCGACGAGGCCCACGAGCGCTCGCTCAACATCGACTTCCTGCTCGGCTACCTGGCCCAGCTGCTCCCGAAGCGCCCGGACCTGAAGGTCGTCATCACCTCGGCGACCATCGACCCCGAGCGCTTCTCGCGGCACTTCGGGGACGCCCCGATCGTCGAGGTCAGCGGGCGTACGTATCCCGTCGAGGTCCGCTACCGCCCGCTCCTCGAAGAGGACTCCGAGGACTCGGACCGCGACCAGATCACCGCGATCACGGACGCCGTCGAGGAGCTCCAGGCCGAGGGCAAGGGCGACATCCTCGTCTTCCTCTCCGGAGAGCGCGAGATCCGTGACACGGCGGACGCGCTGAACAAGAAGAACTACAAGTTCACCGAGGTCCTCCCCCTCTACGCCCGGCTGTCGCACGCCGAGCAGCACCGCGTGTTCCAGCGGCCCGACGCAGGGACAGCAAGACGCATCGTCCTCGCGACGAACGTCGCGGAGACCTCCCTGACCGTCCCGGGCATCAAGTACGTGATCGACCCGGGCACGGCCCGCATCTCCCGCTACAGCCACCGCACCAAGGTGCAGCGCCTGCCCATCGAGGCGATCAGCCAGGCCAGCGCCAACCAGCGCAAGGGCCGCTGCGGTCGTACGTCGGACGGCATCTGCATCCGTCTGTACAGCGAGGACGACTTCCTCTCCCGGCCCGAGTTCACGGACGCGGAGATCCTCCGTACGAACCTCGCCTCGGTCATCCTGCAGATGACGGCCGCCGGCCTCGGCGACATCGAGAAGTTCCCCTTCATCGACCCGCCGGACCACCGCAACATCCGTGACGGCGTCCAACTCCTCCAGGAACTGGGCGCGTTGGACCCGAGCCAGAAGGACGTACGCAAGAGGCTGACGCAGCAGGGCCGCAAGCTCGCCCAGCTGCCCGTCGACCCGCGGCTGGCCCGGATGGTCCTGGAGGCCGACAAGAACGGCTGCGTGCGCGAGGTCATGGTGATCGCCGCGGCGCTCTCCATCCAGGACCCGCGCGAGCGCCCCTCCGAGAAGCAGGCGCAGGCCGACCAGCAGCACGCCCGCTTCAAGGACGAGACGAGCGACTTCCTCGCCTTCCTGAACCTGTGGCGGTACGTGCGCGAGCAGCAGAAGGAGCGCGGCTCGTCGTCCTTCCGCCGGATGTGCAAGGCGGAGTACCTGAACTTCCTGCGCATCCGCGAGTGGCAGGACATCTACACGCAGCTGCGTACGGTCGCCAAGCAGATGGGGATACACCTCAACGAGGACGACGCCCCCGAGCAGCACATCCACATCTCCCTCCTCTCCGGCCTCCTGTCCCACATCGGGATGAAGGACGTGAAGGAGTCGAAGGAGAGCAAGGAGAAGGACCCCAAGCAGCGCGGCGGGCGGAACGAGTACATCGGCGCCCGGGGCGCCAAGTTCGCGGTCTTCCCGGGCTCCGCCCTCTTCAAGAAGCCCCCGCGCTTCATCATGTCGGCCGAGCTGGTGGAGACCTCGCGCCTGTGGGCCCGTGTGAACGCCCGCATCGAGCCGGAGTGGGTCGAGCCGCTCGCCCAGCACCTCCTGAAGCGGACGTACAGCGAACCGCACTGGGAGAAGGACCAGGCCGCGGTGATGGCGATCGAGAAGGTGACGCTGTACGGCGTCCCGATCGTCACCGACCGCAAGGTGAACTACGGCCGCATCGACCCCGAGGTCTCCCGCGACCTGTTCATCCGCAACGCGCTGGTGGAGGGCGACTGGCGCACGCACCACAAGTTCTTCGCCGCCAACCGCAAACTCCTCACCGAGGTCGAGGAGCTGGAGCACCGCGCGCGGCGCCGCGACATCCTCGTCGACGACGAGACGCTCTTCGACTTCTACGACCAGCGGGTGCCCGAACACGTCGTCTCCGGCGCGCACTTCGACTCCTGGTGGAAGAAGAAGCAGCGCGAGGAGCCCGAACTGCTCGACTTCGAGCGGTCGATGCTGATCAACGAGAAGGCGGGTGACGTCTCCAAGGACGACTACCCCGACTCGTGGCGTCAGGGGCAGCTCAAGTTCAAGGTGACGTACCAGTTCGAGCCGGGCGCGGACGCGGACGGCGTGACCGTCCACATCCCCCTCCAGGTCCTGAACCAGGTCACGGACGAGGGCTTCGACTGGCAGATCCCGGGCCTGCGCGAGGACGTGGTCATCGAGCTGATCCGCTCCCTGCCCAAGCCGATCCGCCGCAACTACGTGCCCGCGCCGAACTTCGCGAAGGCGTTCCTGGAGCGCGCGGTGCCGTTGCAGGAGCCGCTGCACGTCACGCTGGCGCGCGAGCTCCAGCGGATGGTCGGCGTCCCGGTCTCGCCGGACGACTTCGACCTCACCCGCGTACCGGACCACTTGAAGATCACGTTCCGGATCACCGACGAGCGGCGCAGGAAGCTCGCCGAGGACAAGGACCTGGAAGCGCTGAAGCTGCGCCTGAAGCCGAAGGCCCGCAAGGCGCTCTCGCAGGCCGCCGCGGCGACGGCCGAGCGGACGGGCGGCGCGGCCGTCGAGCGCACGGGCCTCACGGACTGGACCCTGGGCACCCTCACGCGCGTCTTCGAGACGCGCCGCGCGGGGCAGCCGGTGAAGGCGTACCCCGCGCTCGTGGACGACGGGGACACCGTCTCCGTACGCCTCTTCGACACCGAGGCGGAGCAGCAGCGGGCGATGTGGCGCGGCACGCGCCACCTGATCCTGCGCAACATCCCGGTGAATCCGGCCAAGTTCGCCTCGGACAAGCTGACCAACCAGCAGAAGCTCGCGCTGTCCGCGAACCCGCACGGCTCCATGCAGGCGCTCTTCGACGACTGCGCGATGGCGGCCGCGGACAAGTTGATCGCGGACTTCGGTGGCCCTGTCTGGGACGAGGAGTCGTACCGCAAGCTCTTCGACAAGGTGCGCGCGGAGATCGTGGACACGACCGTGAAGGCGGTCGCCCAGGTGCAGCAGGTGCTCGCCGCCTGGCAGGCGTGCGAGCGGCGCCTGAAGTCGGCGAAGAGCCCCGCTCTGCTCGCGAACCTCGCGGACGTGCGGGAGCAGCTGAACTCCCTCATCAAGCCGGGCTTCGTGACGGAGACGGGCCTGCGGCGCCTGCCGGACCTGATGCGGTACATGGTGGCGGCCGACCGGCGCCTCCAGCAGATGCCGACCAACGTCCAGCGGGACACCACGCGCATGGAGAAGGTCCGCGAGATGCGGGACGAGTACCTGTGGCTCCTGGAGCAGATGCCGCAGGGCAGGCCCGTGCCGCAGGAGGTCCTGGACATCCGCTGGATGATCGAGGAACTCCGCGTCAGCTACTTCGCGCACGCGCTCGGCACGGCGTATCCCGTCTCGGACAAGCGGATCGTGAAGGCCATCGACGCGGCGGTTCCGTAGCCTCCGAAGCCGTGACGGACTGGTCGCTCAGCGTGAGTTCGACCGGCGGCCCCGAGCTGCTGTACAGTCCTTCTCGCAGCGCAACGCAGCAATGAGCGCAGCGAAGCAAGGTCCTGTGGAGCAGTTTGGAGTGCTCGCCACCCTGTCAAGGTGGAGGCCGCGGGTTCAAATCCCGTCAGGACCGCATCAGGAAAGCGGGCCGCACCAGAAGGTGCGGCCCGCTTTCGCGTTCACGGGTTCCCTGCCCCCTCCGACCACGCCCGGGACCCCGGTCGTCGATCGCCCCGCCGAGGCCCGGGATCCCCTGGACGCAGACCCCTCTTCGCACCCCCTGTGAATGCGGCCCGTTGCCGCTCCCGCATCTTGACTGCGTCACATTCCGCCGGTACCCCAGACAACAGGGAGCCGGCGGGAGGCTCCCCCTGGAGGTGACGCATGTCTGCTTCTCCGGCGTCCGCGCGGCACGAGACGCGCGCCCTGCTGCGCGCACACCTCGCGGCGGCCACCAGCTACCGCCATCTGACGCGGCACTGCCCGATCTGCCACCAACTGCTCAGGCTCGCCCTGGAGCCCTCTCAGCGCGTCCCTGACGGGTGCGAGACGCCCGAGGCCGCGTTCGTCCGGGAGAGCGCCGCACAGGACCAACCCACCGAGGACGAAAGTCCCCCCAACGCATGACCAAAGGCGCCGCGCGGCCCGCCCCCTCGGTGGGAGGCTGTCAGTCACAGGGCTTCACATCACGCCGCGTCCCCACTAGCGCAAGGCCGACGCGCGCAACAAGATTCACGGCATGTGACGGGTGTCACCGAACAAGTTTTGGGAACCCCGGAACTTACACCCTCCCTACAACAGGCCAATTTAATATGTGCAATTGCACCTCCCCCACAGCGCTCACCACGTGACCCCGCAGGGACCCCCCAGAGACCAACAAGGGCGCTCACGGACCCGCCCACCAGCGGATCCTCGGCACACAAAAAAGATCGCGCTGGACCCGGCGGAGTCCAGCGCGATCGAACGACGCACCCATGTGTCTCAGGCGTGGGTCCCGTTGGGGCAGGACCCTCGTCGCGTGTAGCTATATGTCGGACGTACGGCCAGGTTGGGGGACCCGGCAGCAGTGGTGCTCTTCGCCCGAGTTGTGCGGGTTACTGCTGGTTAAGCGGTAGTTCAGGCCTCGCTGCGCTGCTGCGGAATGCCCGCGAGCAGTGCGCGGACCTCAGCCTCGCGGTAACGGCGGTGACCGCCGAGCGTGCGAATCGACGTGAGCTTGCCAGCCTTGGCCCAGCGCGTCACCGTCTTCGGGTCGACGCGGAACATCGTGGCGACCTCAGCCGGGGTCAGCAGCGGCTCGGCATCAGGGGTGCGAGCGGTCATGAGCGGCCTCCTCGGGAGAACCGAACCTTCTCGGTTCATTCCTCTAAATTCTGCACCTTGACCCGCGTTGCCCGAAATGGCGGACGCGAGTCGAGTCGGTTATAGGACGAACGGCTTGTCCTCGGCACTACAACTACACCATCCGTCCAGCCGCGTCGGCCAAACCGATGGAATTGCCCTCCCAGGTGTTCATCACCGACGGAAGCCGATGGACCATGCCATAGCGGACAGTCACGCCACAGTGACGATCAGTCACAGAGCGATCAGGAGTCAACAGACCCCCCATAGAGTGCAATGCTGAGCATTCCGCCCTTAGTTGGGCGGAAGGAGCCCTCCCCGGACTCCTTGTCCTATTTTGGCACGAGGGGGGGTGATGGGCGCAAGGGCCCAGTAAGTGCGGTCCATCACGCTTGAACCAAAAGCCCGGATCGGGACCTACGTCCCGGAGCCGCCCTCAGTTCGCGTACTGAAGGTCCCGAACGGCCCGCCAGCGCTCCACGAGCCTTGCATACGCTTCGCCGGCCACCTCGCCGTCGCCGTTGCGCAGCGCCTCGATTCCTTCGGCGACGTCCGCCGCCGAGTGGTCCTCGTCGAGCTCGTCGGCGGACACCGCGTGCACGAGCCCTCCGTAGTCGAGCTCGACCAGGGAGCGCGGGTGGAACTCCTCGAGCCACCGGCCGACGTCGACGAGACCATCGATGAGCGGTCCCTCGTCCAGCGCCTCCCGCAGCGTCTTCAGACCGCGCGCGACCCGGCGCCGGGCCTGCACCATCGGGGTGCGGTAGCGCAGGACCGGCGGGGCGCCGTCCTTCTCGTCCCTCTCGTAGCTCCGCTCCTCGTCCGCGACGAGCACGAACCAGTGCAGCGGGACCTGCCACGTGGACGTGCGGATCCAGGGGCGCGCGTCGGGGTTGCCGGCCAGCCACTGTTCGTAGTCGGCGGTCGTCTGGCGGCGCACCACCGGCGGCAGCACCGCGTCCAGGACGGGCATCGGCAGCTGCTCGGCCAGGTCCCCCATGGCCTGCCAGCCGCGCAGCCGGGTCCGCCACGGGCAGACGCACAGCACCCCGTCGACCTCCACGACGAAGGCGTCGCTGCTCTCGTGCACCGGCACGGGCACGGGCGGCGTCGGCACCAGGTCGGCCAGGGAGCGGCGGAGTTCGTCCTGGTAGGAGGGGAGGTCCCGGCGGCGCGCATAGCGCGCCCAGTGGTCGCGCTCCGGCTGGGGGAAAGCGGCCAGCGGCTCGTACACACGCAGGTAGGACGCATAAGGGACCGTCACCGATGACACCTTGGGCACGGCTGCTCTCTCCCCCGACTCACGGCTGAAAAACCCCGCACAGCGTGCCATGGCCGAACTGCGCCGCACCCCCGCGTACTCCGGCAGGGGGTGATCCTCCGCACTGGGCGGCCAAGGGCGGTGGACAGGCTCTAGTCTCATGCCCATCGGGCGCCCGCCACCCTCACGGGAGCCCGCCCAACCGCCGCTATTCGACCGGGAGTCACCACAGTGACCGAAGCAGACAACGGCGTCCTGCACACCCTGTTCCACTCGGAACAGGGGGGCCACGAGCAAGTCGTGCTGTGCCAGGACCGCGCCAGCGGCCTCAAGGCCGTCATCGCCCTCCACAGCACCGCCCTGGGTCCCGCCCTCGGCGGCACTCGTTTCTACCCGTACGCGACCGAGGAAGAGGCCGTCGCCGACGCGCTGAACCTCGCACGCGGGATGTCGTACAAGAACGCCATGGCCGGGCTCGACCACGGCGGCGGCAAGGCAGTGATCATCGGCGACCCCGAGCGGATCAAGAGCGAGGAGCTCCTCCTCGCCTACGGCCGCTTTGTCGCCTCACTCGGCGGCCGGTACGTGACGGCCTGCGACGTCGGTACGTACGTCGCCGACATGGACGTCGTCGCCCGCGAGTGCCGCTGGACCACCGGACGCTCCCCCGAGAACGGCGGCGCGGGCGACTCCTCCGTGCTCACCGCCTTCGGCGTCTTCCAGGGCATGCGCGCATCGGCCCAGCACCTGTGGGGCGACCCGACCCTGCGCGGCCGCAAGGTCGGCGTCGCCGGCGTCGGCAAGGTCGGGCACTACCTCGTGGAGCACCTGATCGAGGACGGCGCGGAGGTCGTGATCACGGACGTGCGCGAGGAGTCGGTGCGCCGGATCACCGACAGGCACCCCTCGGTGACGGCGGTGGCGGACACCGAGGCCCTGATCCGCGTCGAGGGCCTCGACATCTACGCCCCCTGCGCGCTCGGCGGCGCCCTGAACGACGAGACCGTGCCGGTGCTCACCGCGAAGGTGGTGTGCGGCGCCGCCAACAACCAGCTGGAGCACCCGGGCGTGGAGAAGGACCTCGCCGACCGCTCGATCCTGTACGCACCCGACTACGTGGTGAACGCGGGCGGCGTGATCCAGGTCGCCGACGAGCTGCACGGCTTCGACTTCGACCGGTGCAAGGCGAAGGCGTCGAAGATCTTCGACACCACGCTTGCCATATTCGCTCGCGCAAAGGAGGACGGCATTCCGCCGGCCGCGGCGGCGGACAGGATCGCCGAGCAGCGGATGGCGGAGGCACTCGGACGCTGACCTTCCGCCCGCCCCTCGGGGGCCGTACGACGTTTTGACAGGGCCCCGCCGACGTACACGAGAGACAAGACTCACCCCCGTCGGCGGGTCGCCCGGCAAGAAGAGGTTAAAATCGCAGTTGACCAGCGAGGACGGGGCTCCTCGCGGGTTGTGCGCCGAGGCGCGTCCTGCGGGCGACGTACCGTATGGCCGCAGGAGCAGGTACCGTGGAAGCCCTACGGACCGGTCTCTCCACGGAGAGCCCGTTCCAGATCATGAACGCGTGTCAAGACTCTGGGGCCGTCGAGCCCCGTATCCGAGGGGGTCGAGCCATGGGGCGCGGCCGGGCAAAGGCCAAGCAGACGAAGGTCGCCCGCCAGCTGAAGTACAGCAGCGGCGGGACGGATCTGTCGCGTCTGGCCAATGAGCTGGGCGCTTCGACTTCGCAACAGCCGCCGAATGGCGAGCCGTTCGAGGACGACGACGAGGAAGACGACCCGTACGCCCAGTACGCGGATCTGTATAACGACGACGAGGACGAGGACGACGAGTCCGGTCCGTCGTCGCAGCGCCGCGGCGCTTGACCTCGTTGCATTCGCAGTATTTGTTGCTTACGCAGTATTCGCAGTTCTCATAGCGACTGCACTTCACCCGGTCCGGGGTGGTCACCACACCGGACCGGGTTTTGTGCTGCCCCGAGGGCAGCACCGCCGTCCTACTTGGCGTAGTCACCGATGAGCTCGGCGCCCGTCGCGCGGTCGCCCCGGTCGGTGATCTCGCCCGCGACCCAGGCCTCCACGCCGCGGTCGGCGAGGGTCGTCAGGGCCGCGTCCGCCGACTCCTCGGGGACGATCGCGATCATGCCGACGCCCATGTTCAGCGTCTTCTCCAGCTCCAGGCGCTCGACCTGACCGGTCTTGCCGACCACGTCGAAGACCGCGCCCGGCGTCCACGTCTCGCGGTCGACGATCGCGTGCAGATCGTCGGGGATCACACGCGCGAGGTTCGCCGCGAGGCCGCCGCCGGTGATGTGGCTGAAGGCGTGGACGTCCGTGGTGCGGGTGAGCGCCAGGCAGTCCAGGGAGTAGATCTTGGTGGGCTCCAGGAGCTCCTCGCCGAGCGTGCGGCCGAACTCCTCGACCCGGCGGTCCAGGGACCAGCCCGCGCGGTCGAAGACCACGTGCCGGACCAGCGAGTACCCGTTGGAGTGAAGACCGGACGACGCCATGGCGATCACCGCGTCACCCTTACGGATGCGATCCGGGCCGAGCAGGCGGTCGGCCTCGACCGCGCCGGTGCCGGCGCCCGCGACGTCGAAGTCGTCCGGGCCGAGCAGGCCCGGGTGCTCGGCCGTCTCGCCGCCGACCAGGGAGCAGCCCGCGAGGACGCAGCCCTCGGCGATGCCCTTCACGATGGCGGCGACGCGCTCCGGGTGGACCTTGCCGACGCAGATGTAGTCGGTCATGAAGAGCGGCTCGGCGCCGCACACGACGATGTCGTCCATGACCATCGCGACGAGGTCGTGGCCGATGGTGTCGTAGACGCCCATCTGGCGGGCGACGTCGACCTTCGTGCCGACGCCGTCGGTCGCGGAGGCGAGCAGCGGGCGCTCGAAGCGCTTGAGGGCGGAGGCGTCGAAGAGCCCGGCGAAGCCGCCGAGGCCGCCGAGGCCCGCGACCTCGGGGCGCTGGGTCTTCTTGACCCATTCCTTCATCAGCTCGACGGCGCGGTCGCCCGCTTCGATGTCGACGCCCGCGGCTGCGTAGCTGGCACCGGTGGTCTCAGACATAGGGGGTGAGAACTTTCGTGTCGTTACTACGTGGGCTTACGGGCGACGGATCGCGTCGGCCGCTGCCGTGGCGGCAGGGCCTGCCGCCAGCTCCGTCTCCAGGAGCTGCTTGCCGAGCAGCTCGGGGTCGGGCAGCTCCATCGGGTACTCGCCGTCGAAGCAGGCGCGGCAGAGGTTCGGCTTGTCGATGGTGGTGGCCTCGATCATGCCGTCGATGGAGATGTACGAGAGGGAGTCGGCGCCCAGCGAGGTGCCGATCTCCTCGATGGTCATGCCGTTGGCGATGAGCTCGGCGCGGGTCGCGAAGTCGATGCCGAAGAAGCACGGCCACTTCACGGGCGGGGACGAGATCCGGATGTGGACCTCGGCGGCGCCTGCCTCGCGGAGCATCTTGACCAGGGCGCGCTGGGTGTTGCCGCGGACGATCGAGTCGTCGACGACCACCAGCTTCTTGCCCTTGATGACTTCCTTGAGGGGGTTCAGCTTGAGGCGGATGCCGAGCTGGCGGATCGTCTGCGAGGGCTGGATGAAGGTCCGGCCGACGTAGGCGTTCTTGACCAGGCCCGCGCCGAAGGGGATGCCCGACGCCTCCGCGTAACCGATCGCGGCGGGGGTGCCGGATTCGGGGGTCGCTATGACGAGGTCGGCCTCGACGGGAGCTTCCTCGGCGAGTTTCCGGCCCATCTCGACGCGCGAGAGGTAGACGTTCCGACCCGCGATGTCCGTGTCGGGGCGCGCCAGATAGACGTACTCGAAGACACAGCCCTTGGGCTTCGCTTCTGCGAATCGGGACGTTCGCAGTCCGTTCTCGTCGATGGCCACGAACTCGCCGGGCTCGATCTCGCGGACGAAGCTGGCGCCGCAGATGTCGAGCGCCGCGGACTCCGAGGCGACGACCCAGCCGCGCTCCAGGCGGCCGAGGACCAGCGGGCGGATACCCTGCGGGTCGCGGGCGGCGTACAGCGTGTGTTCGTCCATGAAGACGAGGGAGAAGGCGCCCCGCACGTCCGGGAGGACCTTGGCGGCGGCTTCCTCTATGGTCAGCGGCTTGCCGTCGTCGTCGGTCTGGCCCGCGAGGAGAGCCGTCACCAGGTCGGTGTCGTTGGTCGCGGCGACCTGGGTCGCGCGGCCGTTCTCCTTCGGCAGTTCGGCGACCAGCTCGGCGAGCTGGGCCGTGTTGACGAGGTTGCCGTTGTGCCCGAGCGCGATGGAGCCGTGCGCGGTGGCACGGAACGTCGGCTGGGCGTTCTCCCAGACGGAGGCTCCGGTGGTCGAGTAGCGGGCGTGACCGACCGCGATGTGACCCTGGAGGGATCCGAGAGAGGTTTCGTCGAAGACCTGGGACACGAGGCCCATGTCCTTGAAGACGAGGATCTGGGAGCCGTTGCTGACCGCGATTCCCGCGGATTCCTGGCCCCGATGCTGGAGGGCGTAGAGCCCGAAGTACGTGAGCTTTGCGACCTCTTCGCCCGGAGCCCAGACACCGAAGACGCCACACGCGTCCTGGGGGCCTTTCTCGCCGGGGAGCAGATCGTGATTGAGTCGACCGTCACCACGTGGCACGGCACCGAGTGTAGGCGAGATCGACCACTGGTCCGAATTGGGGATACGGAATCTGTACGGACCGTGATCGCGGTGACGGTCGGCTCCCGTTGTCGCACGGTTTGTCGCTCGGTCTCACTTGATGCCGAGCAGACCGCCCAGGATCACGCCGAGGTCGAGGCCCGTGGAGACCTCCGTCTTCACGTTCAGGCCCAGGTCGAGGCTGAGGTCGGCGTCCGCCTGCAGGGACAGGTCGGTGTCCGCGGTGAGCAGCGCGGTGCCCGCGGCGACGGCCTCCACGCCGAGGCCCGCGTTGAGGCGTGCGGCGAGGGCCGCGTCGACCTTCACGTCGGCGTTCAGCGAGACGGAGTTCGCGGCGGTGTCGACGGTCTTCTTGTCCAGGGCGGCCCGCTCGAAGGTGCCGAGCTTGACCTTGGCGGTGCCCTTGGCGTCGTGGAGCGTGCCGATCAGGACGCCGGTGGACAGGTCCGCCTCCAGGCCGGAGAGGGTGACGCCCGCCTTGGTCTTCACGTTCACCAGGCCGAGGCAGGTCTTGGCGAAGGTCAGCTTGCCGCCGACCTTGGCGTCCACGGCGGCGATGTCGCCGGCCGTCACACCGAGGCTGAGGGCGGTCACCGGCGGTACGTACGGCTTGCCCTTGGGGTCCTTGGGGACCTTGCAGTCGGCGGTCAGCTGGGAGATGACGACGCCCTTGGCCTTGAGGCCAGCGAGCAGCTCGGCGTCGAGGGTGAGTTTGACGAAGCCGCCGTCGACGGGGACGTCCTTCGCGGGCTTGGCGGGCGGGGGCGGCTCGGCGGCCGATGCGGTGGCGGGGGCCGCGGTGAGGGCGAGGGCGAGCAGGGCGGTCGTGGCGGTGGCGCGGGGGGATATGCGTCGCATGGGAGTGCCTTCTTCTTGGGGTTCTGTGGACACGTACGTGAATGAGTACGCACAGTCAGCCAAGGGGACTCTGCGTGATCCCGCGATTTCAGGGGGTGCGTACGGAGTACGAAGCCCGTGTGAACAGGTGGGCCGGATCGTTGACACGTACACGATGCCCCGGCCAGGCTCCTGGCCCATGCAGCCCCTCAGTGGCCCGACGGTCACGCTTGTGGAGCGCCGCCACGTAGACCTCGTCCGTGTCGCGAGCGCGATCTGTCGCCGCGCTGCCTGAACCCCGCCTCCCCCTCTTCCTTTTCTCCCTCTTTTTCTCCGTTCAGGAGCGCTCCGTGTCCCGTCATGAATCCAAGCTGTCCCGGCGCGCCTTCGGCGGCGTCGTCGGTGCCTCCGCCGCCGCAGCCGCGGTCGGGCTGCCCGCCGCCGAGGCACAGGCCCAAACCACCGACAGGGAAAGGCCGTTCAGGGCCGCGCCGCACCGGCGGGCCAAGCGGCCCAACATCCTCTTCATCCTCGGCGACGACCTCGGCTGGGCCGATCTGTCCGCCTACGGCTCGCCGCACATCAGGACCCCGAACCTGGACCGGCTCGCGCGCCAGGGCGTGCGGTTCACCGACGCCTACTCCGGGTCCGCGACCTGCTCGCCCACCCGCTTCAGCCTCTACACGGGGCGCTTCCCCGGGCGGACGAAGGGCGGTCTCGCCGAGCCCATCGCCGACAAGTCCGCGGGGCTCGAACCGACGCACCCCACGCTCGCCTCACTGCTTCGCGACGCCGGGTACGCGACCGCCCTGATCGGCAAGTGGCACTGCGGCTACCTGCCGGACTACTCCCCCACCAAGTCGGGCTGGGACGAGTTCTTCGGGAACTTCGGCGGCGCCCTGGAGTACTACTCGAAGCTGGGGCTCGGCGGCGAGTACGACCTCTACGAAGGCGATGTGCGGGAGGGCGACGCCGCGTACAAGGACCTGCGGTACTACACGCGGATCCTGACCGAGCGGGCGAGCGAGTACGTGCGGCGCGACCACGGGGACAGGCCGTGGCTGCTCAACCTCAACTTCACCACCCCGCACTGGCCTTGGATCGCCGACGGGGACGAGGAGGAGAGCGCCGAGATCGTGCGGAGGATCAAGGCGGGTCACAAGGGCGCGCTCTGGCACCAGGACGGCGGCTCCGTCGAGAAGTACACGGAGATGGTGCAGGACCTGGACCGGTCGATCGGTGAGGTGCTGGGTGCCCTGAGGAAGTCCGGGCAGGAGCGGGACACCCTCGTGTTCTTCGCCTCCGACAACGGCGGCGAGCGCTTCTCGTACAACTGGCCGCTGTCCGGCAACAAGGGCTCGCTGAAGGAGGGCGGGATCCGTGTGCCGACGATCGTGCGGTGGCCCGCGCGGATCGACGGCGGACAGGTCAGCGACGAGCCCGTCTACACGCCGGACTGGACGGCGACGCTGCTGGAGATAGCCGGGGCTCGGCCCGACTCCGCCCATCCGCTGGACGGGACGAGCCTCGCGCCCTATCTGCTGAAGGGCGAGGAGGTCGCCGAGCGCGAGCTGTTCTGGCGGGTGCGCGGGGAGCGGGCGCTGCGGCGCGGGGACTGGAAGTACTACCGGGGCAAGGGCGGGGGCGACCAGCTGTTCAACCTCGCGGAGGACCGGCGCGAGCAGGCCGACCGGAGCGCCGCCGAGCCCGCGCTGCTCGCGGAGTTGAAGGCGGCGTGGGAACGGACGGACAAGGGGCTGCTGCCGTATCCGGCTCAGGGTGCAGGGGCCTGAGCCGGATACGGCCCAGGGCTACTTGTCGTCGTTCTTCCGCTGGTCGGCGTCCTTCTGCTGGCCGGCGTCCTTCTGCGCGGCGTTCGCGTGGATCACCGTGCCGTCGGCGGCGGTGAGCGTCAGCACGTCCTGCTTCACCTCGTAACCCGCCGTGCCGCCGAAGAGCTTGAGGAGCTTGCGTTCGGTCGTCATCGCGTCGCCCGGGCACATCTTCCGGGTGCTCGCGGGGGCGCCGAACGTGACCTTGCCGTCCTTCGCCTCGGCCTTGGCGGTGACGTCGTTGCAGCCGAGGTTGCCGCGCACCTTGCCGTCCCTGCCGAAGGTCAGATGGACCTTGCCGGACACCGCCTCGGGCAGGGTGGCGGTCACCTTGCCGTCGCCGATGCCGTTCACCGTCCACTTGGTGCCGGTGAGCGGGGCGTCGGGCTCCGCCGGCTTCGAGGTGAAGTCCACGCGGTCTCCCTTGGCCGTGGTGAGGGTCATGCGGTCGCCGTCCACCTTCGCGGTGAACTTCTCCTTGCCGAGGGCGCGCGAGAGGTTCTCCTCGAACTTCATGCGGCCGCCGTCGCAGGCCATGTTCGTCATCTGGGTCTCGCCGAAGTCCAGGGTGTCGCCCTTGACCGAGACCTTGGCGCCGACGTGGTTGCAGCCGTAGCTGCCGCCGGCCTGTCCGTCCTTGCCTATCTTGAGGTGGGCGCCGGCCGGGGCCTCGTACTTCTTCCCGCCCACGGTGAGGCTGTCGACGTTCCACCGGACGCCGGTGATGGGCAGCCCGGTGTCCACGGAACGGCCGCCGGAGCCGCCTTCGGAGCCGGCTCCCGACTCGGTGCCGCATGCGGTGAGCAGCAGCCCGGCGGAGGCCAGCGCGGTCAGGGTGAGGGTCAGACGCTGCGTGTGCATGACGATGTGACGGGGCAAGTGGGGGTACCGGTTCCATCCCCCGCCGTCCGCCCGTTGATCAGCCCATGATCGGCAGCAGCCCCGACAGGTCGGCCCGCTCCCCGCTCGCGCTGACCCGCGCGGCGTCCAGCGCCGTCGCCCAGTCCGTACGTCCCGTCGCGAGGCGGATCCAGGTGAGCGGGTCGGTCTCGACGACGTTGGGCGGGGTGCCGCGGGTGTGCCGCGGGCCCTCCACGCACTGCACGACCGCGTACGGCGGGACGCGCACCTCGGTCGAGGCGCCCGGCGCCTTCACCGCGAGGGCGTCGGCGAGCAGCCGGGTGCAGGCGGCCACGCACTGCCGGTCGTACGCAACGTCGAGGCCGGGCACCGCGTCGTTCAAGTCGTCGGTGTGGACGGTGAGTTCGACGGTGCGGGTGACCAGGAAGTCGCCGAGGGTCATGGCGCCGAAGCGGGAGGGCACCAGGCGCTCGTCCGGGGCGGCGGCCAGGGACTCCTCGATGCCGGTGAGGGTGCGGGTGAACAGCTCGTCGAGTTCCGTGCCCGCGCTCTCGGCGATGGCGCGGGTGTCCTCGTCGACCTGGGCGGCGGCGGTGATCGTCGCGAACGGCCAGTCCATGAGCGGGACTTCGTGCTGGGCGGGCTCGGGCATGCCGAGGTAGCGGTGGACGGTGCCGAGCACCATCGCGAGGTGCGCCGCGAGTTCGTGCACGGTCCAGTCGCCGAGGCGCGTGGGCCGCGCGAGCTGCTCGGGCGTGAGGGTGCTGACGGCGGCTCGTACGTTGCCGAACTGGGTGAGCACGGCGGTGCGGATCCTGGCGGAGTCGTACGAGCGCGTGCGCTTCTTGGCCGGTGGCATGGTGCCGAGCCTAAGCCTTCGCCGGATACCCCTGAAGTCCCTTTTCCACCAGGTCGAAGGCGCGCTCGGCGAGGGCCGCGCAGTCGGCGGCCATGTCCTCGGCCCTGTCGCCCGCGACCAGGCGCCGGTGGTTCTCCAGGATGACCGCGTCCCGCGCGGCGACGAGCTGCTGAGCGGCGATGCCCGCCATGAGCCGGTCGCCGGTCTCCTCGGCGAGCACGTCGGCGAGGAGTTCGACGCCGCGCATCTGGAAGAGCATGGCCCTGCGCGCCAACGCCGGTGTGTCGCCGATGAGTTGGCGCAACTGGATCATCCGCGGGTCGTCGGAGAGCCCGACCGAGGGGTCGCGCGCGTCGACCTTGGCCAGGAACTCACGGCGGATCGCGGCGACCGCGGACTCGCCGCGCTCGCGGTCGCGCACCGCGTCGGCGGCGTCGGCGACGTGGTCCTCCATCGGGCCGAGGAGCAGGTCCTCCTTGGTGCCGAAGTAGTTGAAGACGGTCATCTTCGAGACCTCGGCGGCGGCGGCGATCTCGGCGACGGAGACCTTGTCGTAGCCCCGCTCCAGGAACAGGTCGAGCGCGGTCCGCCAGATCCTCGACGCGGTCTGCCGTTTCTTGCGCTCACGCAGCCCCAGGGTTTCCTCAGCCATTTCCGCACTGTACCAGGATGAATTTTTGCCTGGGATGAAACATTGACTGAGTACATTTTCCTGATGCAGGGTGGCGCCATGACCGTGACCACCACCGCGCCTCCGGGCGCCGCCGCACCCCTGTCCGCAGGTCGGCGCAGAATCGGCTTCGCCGTCTGCCTCGCCACGATCGCCCTCGCCGTCCTGGACACCCAGATCGTGTCGGCCGCCGCCGTGCCGATCGTCCGCGACCTCGACCCGGCCCACGGCGTCGCCGCGATCCCCTGGCTGGTCGGCGCCTACGCACTGGCGGGCGCCGCGATGCTGCCGCTCTACGGCAAGCTCTGCGACGTGCTCGGCGCCAAGCGCGTCTTCGTCACCGCCGTCGCCGTCTTCCTGCTGGGCTCCGCGCTCTGCGGCGCCGCCCAGTCGATGGGACAGCTGATCGCCGCCCGCGCGGTGCAGGGCATCGGGGGCGGCGGCCTGATGAGCGTCACGATGGTGGTCCTCGCCCAGCTGAAAGGTCCCGACGAGAAGTCCGGCAAGGGGGCGAGCTTCGGCGGGATCGTCGCGGGCGGCGGCATGGCGCTCGGGCCCTGGCTGGGCGGACTCCTCGCCGACCACGCGAGCTGGCGGTGGATCTTCTACGTCAATCTGCCGGCCGGCGTCGCGGTCCTCGCCGCGTCCGCCGTCGCGCTGAGACTGCCGGAGCGGCCCCCCGTGCGCCGCGCCGTCGACTACTGCGGGGCCGTGCTCGCCGCCGCGTTCTCCGTCGCGCTGCTCCTGGTCACCGACTGGGGCGGCAAGGAGTACGCCTGGTCGTCCCCCGTCGTCCTCGGGTTGCTCGCCGCGACCGCGGCCGCCCTCGCACTCTTCGTGTGGCGCCAGGCACGGGCCGCCGAACCGCTGCTTCCGCTCTCCCTGTTCCGGGTTCCGCAACTGCGCGGGGGCTTCGCGATCCAGGGTCTGATGGGCGCGGCCATGATGTGCGCGATCTACTACGTACTCGTCTATCTGCAGGTCGCCCGCGGCCTCTCCAGCTCGGCGGCCGGGCTCCATCTGCTCGCCATGGCGGCCGGCATGACCGGGGTCGGGCTGCTCTCGGGACGCCTGGCCGAGCGTGGCTGGTCGGCGCGGACCTTCACCATCAGCGGGACGCTGACCACGGCCGCGGCCTTCGTGCTCCTCTCGACCGTCGGCCCGGACACCTCGCTCTGGCTGATCAGGGCCGAACTCCTGCTCACCGGGGCCGGGTTCGGCCAGCTCATCGGGCAGCTGATCCAGCTCGTGCAGAACTCGGCGCCGCGCCATCAGCTGGGCGTCGCGACGACGGGCGTCCGGTTCTTCCAGACCCTCGGCAACGCGGTGGGCACGGCCCTGTTCGGCACGGTCCTGCTGCGCCTGTACACGGCGCACGGGCCCGGCGGCGACGTGAGCGCCATCCCCGGACTGACCGGGGACGCGCACGCCGCCGCCGTGCGGGCCTACGTCGACGCCACCGACGTGGTGTTCCTGTGCGGGGCGGGGATCATGCTGCTCGCGACGGTGCTTGCGCTGCGGCTTCCTCGCCCACGGTGAACACCTCGTGGTTCGCGGGCACGCCGACCCCGCGCCAGGTGAAGGGAACGCCCCGCGCCGTGTCCAGATCGGGCCCGTCCATCAGCTGGAAGTGCACGTGCGGCTCGGTGGAGTTGCCGGAGTTGCCGCAGCGGCCGAGCACCTGCCCCGCGACGACCTTGTCGCCGGCCCGCACCGCGAGCGAGCCGCGCTGGACGTGCGCGTACACGGCGTACGTCCCCTCTCCGAGGTCGAGGACGACGTGGTTGCCGACGATGCGGCGGGCTCCGCCCAGCGACCTGCCGAAGCCCTCGACGACGATCAGGTACAGGACTCCGGCGAGGGAGTTGCGGCTGAGATGGTCCCGCTGTCCGTCCTCCGCGTGTACGACGGTGGCGTCGGCAACGGCCAGCAGCGGCGCTCCGAAGGCAGGGAAGGCACGGTTGCCGCGCGCGAGGGGCCAGAGCCAGGCGAAGGCGGGCCGGGCCGGCCCCTCCTCCGGCTCGGCGACGATGTCGATGGCGTAGGCCTGCCCGTAGCTCCGCGTGCCGTGGCTCGGCACCTTGTCGGCGGGGCTGTTGAGCGCGGACCAGCGGCCGAGGACCGGCGGTGCGATCTCGACGGTGGCCGGGGGCTCCGACACCTTGGCCTCGCGGCGCGCGTCGGCGCCGAGCGCGAGGCTGAGGCCGAACACCCCGACGGCGGCGGCGAAGCCGAGCCAGCCGGGGTAGGGCGGCTCCATGGTGAACACGACGATCAGGTGGGCGGCGATGAACAACAACAGGAGGCGCTGCAGCAGCGCCGCGGCCTTGCGTTGACCCACAGACATGACTTCCCCCTCGTACGAGAAACGGTCAGAGCACGGGACGCGCGGCGGTGAGCACCACGAGCAGCGGCACCACCCGCCCCGCGGGAACCTCGTAGCGGCCGCGCTCCGCGCTGTGCAGCCAGCCCGCGCCGGTCAGTTGGCGCAGGTGGTGGTAGATCTGGCCGGTCGTGCCGATGTCGTCGAGCGCGGCAAGTTCGGCCGCGGTGCGCAGACCGCCGAGGATCTCCCGCAGCAGCCGCAGCCGTACGGGATGGCCGAGCGCGGCGAAGGAGTCGGCGAGCTCGGACCACTCGTCCTCGAAGACCGCCTCGGCGAGCTGACCGTACTGCCACTCGTACCGATGTCCCGTCGGGACGCGCACCGCGCCGGTGAACAGGACGGCGCCGTCCGCGTCTTCGGACACCGGGTGCCGGGCCTTCAGCGCGTCGAGGGCCCAGAAGTCGCCCTCTCCCACGGCGGGCGCGGCCGGTTCCGCGCTCTCCAGCTCCGCCATGCGCCGCTCCAGCTCGGCGACGCGCTCTTCCAGATTCATGATCTTGAGATTACGTAGTTACGTAATGACGCGCAACCCCGAACCCGGCACCCGTGACGCACCCGGACCCCGAAAACGCCGAAGCCCCCGCCCGGACCAGGTCCGAACGGGGGCTTCGAAGAAGGACGGATCAGGCGAAGAGCCCGGGGATCGTCCCCTCGTGCGCCTCGCGCAGCTCGCTCAGCGGCAGCGCGAACTCGCCCTGTACGTCGATGGCGTCGCCGTCGACCACACCGATGCGCGTGACGGGCAGACCCCGCGCCCCGCACATGTCGGTGAAGCGCAGCTCCTCGCTGCGCGGCACGGAGACGACCGCACGCCCTGCCGACTCGGAGAAGAGGAACGTGAACGCGTCCAGGCCGTCCGGCACGACGAGCCGCGCGCCCTTGCCGCCCCGCAGGCAGGACTCGGTGACGGCCTGCACGAGACCGCCGTCCGACAGGTCGTGCGCGGCGTCGATCATGCCGTCGCGCGAGGCCGAGATCAGGATCTCGGCGAGCAGCTTCTCGCGCGCCAGGTCGACCTCGGGCGGCAGCCCGCCGAGGTGGTCGTGGACGACCTGCGACCAGGCCGAACCGCCGAACTCCTCGCGCGTCTCGCCGAGCAGGTAGAGGAGCTGGCCCTCTTCCTTGAAGGCGATCGGCGTGCGCCGGGCCACGTCGTCGATCACACCCAGGACCGCGACGACCGGCGTCGGGTGGATCGCCGCCTCGCCCGTCTGGTTGTAGAGCGAGACGTTGCCGCCGGTGACCGGGGTGCCCAGCTCCAGGCAGCCGTCCGCGAGGCCGCGGATGGCCTCGGCGAACTGCCACATGACGTCCGGGTCCTCGGGCGAACCGAAGTTCAGGCAGTCCGAGATCGCCAGCGGCTTGGCGCCGGAGGCGGCGACGTTGCGGTACGACTCGGCGAGCGCGAGCTGGGCGCCCGTGTACGGGTCGAGCTTCGCGTACCGGCCGTTGCCGTCGGTGGCGATGGCGACGCCGAGCCCCGTCTCCTCGTTGACCCGGATCATCCCGGAGTCCTCGGGCTGCGCGAGCACGGTGTTGCCCTGCACGAAACGGTCGTACTGGTCGGTGACCCAGGACTTCGCGGCCTGGTTCGGCGCGGCGACCAGCTTGAGGACCTGCTCGCGCAGCTCGGCCGAGTTCGCGGGCCGCGCAAGCTTGTTGGCGTCGTCGGCCTGGAGCGCGTCCTGCCACTTCGGCCGGGCGTAGGGACGCTCGTAGACCGGGCCGTCGTGCGCGACCGTGCGCGGGTCGACGTCGACGATCTTCTCGCCGTGCCAGAAGATCTCCAGGCGGTCGCCGTCCGTCACCTCACCGACGACGGTGGCGATGACGTCCCACTTCTCGCAGATCTCCAGGAAGCGGTCGACCTTCTCCGGCTCGACGACGGCGCACATGCGTTCCTGCGACTCACTCATGAGGATCTCCTCGGGAGTGAGCGTGGAGTCGCGCAGCGGGACGTCGTCCAGCTCGACGCGCATGCCGCCGGAGCCGTTGGACGCCAACTCGCTGGTCGCGCAGGAGAGTCCGGCGGCGCCGAGGTCCTGGATGCCGACCACGAGCTTCTCGGCGAAGGCCTCCAGGGTGCACTCGATGAGGAGCTTCTCCTGGAAGGGGTCGCCGACCTGGACGGCGGGACGCTTCGACGGCTTGCTGTCGTCGAAGGTCTCGGAGGCCAGGATCGAGGCGCCGCCGATGCCGTCGCCGCCCGTGCGGGCGCCGTACAGGATGACCTTGTTGCCGGGGCCCGACGCCTTCGCGAGGTGAATGTCCTCGTGCCGCATCACGCCGATGGCACCGGCGTTGACCAGGGGGTTGCCCTGGTAGCAGGCGTCGAAGACGAGCTCGCCGCCGATGTTGGGCAGGCCCAGGCAGTTGCCGTAGCCCCCGATGCCCGCGACGACTCCGGGGAGCACGCGCTTGGTGTCGGGGTGGTGCGCGTCGCCCATGCGCAGCGGGTCCACGACCGCGACCGGGCGCGCGCCCATCGCGATGATGTCGCGGACGATGCCGCCGACGCCGGTGGCCGCGCCCTGGTAGGGCTCGACGTACGACGGGTGGTTGTGCGACTCGACCTTGAAGGTGACGGCGTAGCCCTGGCCGACGTCGACGACGCCGGCGTTCTCGCCGATGCCGACGAGCATCGCGTCGTTCTCGGGGGCCTTCTCGCCGAACTGCCGCAGGTGGATCTTGCTGCTCTTGTACGAGCAGTGCTCGGACCACATGACGGAGTACATGGCGAGCTCGGCGCCGGTCGGGCGGCGGCCGAGGATCTCGCGGACGCGCTCGTACTCGTCTTCCTTCAGGCCGAGTTCGGCCCAGGGCAGCTTGACGTCGGGCGTCTCGGCCGCGTGCTTGACGGTGTCCAGAGTCATGCGTTGACCAGCTTCTTCAGGATCGAGGTGAAGAATCCGAGGCCGTCGGTGCGGCCGGTCCCGACCAGCGGCTCCACGGCGTGCTCGGGGTGCGGCATGAGGCCGACGACATTGCCCGCCTCGTTCGTGATGCCGGCGATGTCACGGAGCGAGCCGTTGGGGTTCACGTCGAGGTAGCGGAAGGCGACGCGGCCCTCGGCCTCCAGCATGTCCAGGGTCCGCTCGTCGGCGACGTACCGCCCGTCGATGTTCTTGAGCGGGATCGAGATCTCCTGGCCGGGGGTGTAGTCCGCGGTCCAGGCCGTCTTGTCCGTCTCCACCCGCAGCTTCTGGTCGCGGCAGATGAAGTGCAGGTGGTTGTTGCGCAGCATCGCGCCGGGCAGGAGGTGCGTCTCGGTGAGCACCTGGAAGCCGTTGCAGATGCCGAGGACCGGCATTCCGGCCTTCGCCTGCTCGATGACGGACTCCATCACCGGGGAGAAACGCGAGATGGCGCCGGCCCGCAGATAGTCGCCGTAGGAGAAACCGCCGGGCAGCACCACGGCGTCGACCTGCTTGAGGTCCTTGTCCTTGTGCCAGAGCGGCACGGCTTCGGCGCCGGCGACCCGGACGGCGCGCTGGGTGTCGCGGTCGTCGAGGGTTCCCGGGAAAGTGACGACTCCAATTCGAGCAGTCACTTCGCGGCCTCCTCGGCCTTCTCAGCCTCTTCGACCTTTACGACGAAGTCCTCGATCACGGTGTTGGCGAGGAAGGTTTCCGCCAACTCGTGGATACGGGCGAGGGCCGCGTCGTCGACGGGCCCGTCCACCTCGAGTTCGAAGCGCTTTCCCTGACGTACGTCGGAGATGCCCTGGAAACCGAGGCGCGGCAGTGCACGCTGCACCGCCTGGCCCTGGGGGTCGAGGATCTCCGGCTTGAGCATGACGTCGACTACGACGCGTGCCACTGGCACTCCCGGTGTGTGGTGCTGGCGTGTGCTGCTTGCGAGGTGCTGAGCAGGTTCCTTCAGACTACCGGCACAAAATTTCTACTCGCGTAGATTCGTAGCAACCTACGTGATGGCGGTCACGTTCCGGCACCTGGACAGGTTTCGAACGGGACACCTTCACGAAGAATCCAGGAAAAGATCACGGATCTGCAATCAAGCCGGACACGCGGAGGTAATAGGGCGGGCTTCACAATTCAATGCCGGGCACTGTACAAAGGAATTGGCAATACTCGATACTTTGCCCCAAAACAGCCGGACAGTCGGCATCACCGCACGTCAACGCGGTAGAGCCGCACGAAGGGACCGATATTCGTGGCGCAGCGTGTCGTGGTCACTCTCTTTGACGACATCGACGGCGGGGAAGCGGCAGAAACGGTCGCGTTCGGTCTTGATGGCAAGTCGTACGAGATCGACCTCAACCAAACCAATGCAAAGAAACTGCGCACGGCACTTGCACCGTACCTGGAGGCGGCCCGCAAGCAGTCGAAGTCCGGGAAGGTGTTCCGTCACACAGCCGTGACCCCCGACCCGTCGGCGGTCCGCGCCTGGGCCCGCTCGCACCAGATGGACGTCCCGCCCCGCGGCCGCATCCCGAAGAAGGTCTACGAGGCCTTTGAGGCGGCCAACTGACCTGGTGCTCCACGCGGCCGGGAAGCCCCTCGCGGCAACCGACTTGCGCTGCACCCCCGCTGGTCAGCTAGAGTCTGGAGCACGCCGAGGGGCGAGGCCGAAAGGCCGGACCTCACGGAGTCGTGCGGGTGTAGTTCAGTAGTAGAACATCCCCCTTCCAGGGGGAAGGCGCAGTGTGCAATCCCTGTCACCCGCTCCGCACCGCTTACGGACCAGTCCTCTGGTTGCGGTAGGCTGGTGCTCGCACCGATCGGTGGCCGTGCTTCTTCAGGCGGTCGGTCGGAGGCAATGCGAACGTAGCTCAGTTGGTAGAGCGCAACCTTGCCAAGGTTGAGGTCGCGAGTTCGAACCTCGTCGTTCGCTCCAGTCGAGAAGGCCCCGGTCCCCGTGACCGGGGCCTTCTTCGTATGCGTACGCCGCCGGGTGTCTGACATTTGTCATGCGGGCCGATGACAGCGCGCACTGCTCCGGCCCCCGCCGCCGGGGGACGCTTTTCCCATGACTGACCAAGTGATCGACGTGACCGATCTCCGGCGCGTGTACGGGGGCGGTTTCGAGGCGGTGCGGGGGATCTCCTTCACCGTGCGGCGCGGGGAGCTGTTCGCGCTCCTCGGGACCAACGGCGCAGGCAAGACGTCCACCGTCGAGCTCCTCGAAGGGCTCGCGGCGCCGGCCGGGGGGCGGGTGCGGGTGCTCGGGCACGACCCGTACACCGAGCGCGCCACCGTGCGGCCGCGCATCGGCGTCATGCTCCAGGAGGGCGGCTTCCCCGCCGAGTTGACGGTCGCGGAGACCGCGCGGATGTGGGCCGGCTGCACCAGCGGGGCCCGGCCCGTCCGCGAGGCGCTGGGCACCGTGGGGCTCGACAAGCGGTCCGGCGTCCGCGTGAAGCAGCTCTCCGGCGGCGAGAAGCGCCGGCTCGACCTCGCGATGGCGCTCATCGGACAGCCCGAGGTGCTCTTCCTGGACGAGCCCACCACCGGGCTCGACGCCGAAGGGCGGCGCGAGACCTGGGAGTTGGTCCGCACGCTGCGCGACAACGGCACGACCGTGCTGCTCACCACGCACTACCTGGAAGAGGCCGAGGAGCTCGCCGAACGGCTCGCCATCCTGCACGAGGGGCGCATCGCCGCCGAGGGACGCGTCGCCGACGTGGTGGCCTCGCAGCCCTCGCACGTCTCCTTCGAACTGCCCGACGGGTACTTCGTCGGCGACCTGCCGCCGCTCGCCGAGCTCGGCGTGACCGGGCACGAACTGACGGGGCGCCGGGTCAGTCTGCGTACGGACGAACTCCAACGGACCGCCACCGAGCTGCTGTTGTGGGCCAGGGAGGCGCGGGTCGAGCTAGGCGGGCTCGATGTACGCGCGGCCTCGCTGGAGGAGGCGTTCCTGCGGATCGCCAGGGACGCCGAGAGCGGAGCGGACGGGGCCCGCGGCGGGCGCCTCGCCGAGAAGGAGATGGCGGTATGAGCACCATGGCTGTGACGACCCCGGCGCGGCGGATGCGGGCGCTGGCCCGCGCCGAACTGACGCTGCTCGGGCGGAGCAAGGGGACGCTGTTCGCGGCGCTGTTCGTGCCCTTCATCATCCCGATCAGCATGAAGCAGGCCGCCAAGGGCATGGACCTGAAGGGCACCGGGCTCGACGTCGGCACCGTCGTGCTGCCGAGCGCCCTCGGCTTCTCGCTCCTCTTCGCCGTGTACTCCACGCTGACCGGCGTCTACGTCGCACGGCGCGAGGAGCTCGTGCTGAAGCGGCTGCGCACCGGCGAGCTGCGGGACCAGGAGATCCTGGCGGGCGCCGCGCTGCCGTCGATCGTCATCGCGGTCGTGCAGTCCCTCGTCCTCGCCGTGGGCTGCGCGGTGCTGCTCGACGCCGGAGCGCCGAGCGCGCCCCACCTCGTCGTGCTCGGCATGGTCGCGGGCCTCGTGATGTTCGCCGCGCTGGCGGCCGTCACCGGGAGCTTCGCCAGGTCCGCCGAGTCCGCGCAGGTCATGAGCATGCCGCTGGTCTTCGGCTCGATGATGGGCTCGGGGCTCTTCATCCCGCTCGAAGTCATGCCCGACAAGGTCGCGTCGTTCTGCGAACTGCTCCCGCTCTCCCCCGTCATCGAGCTGATCCGCGGCGGCTGGGCCGGCAACCTCTCGTCCGGCGACACCGTGGGCGCCGTCGCCACGGCGGTGGCCTGGACCCTGCTCTCGGTGTTTGCTGTACGACGGTGGTTCCGCTGGGAACCGCGGCACTGAGGGAGGTACCAGGGGTGCTACTCGACCGGATACGGACCTGGCAGCGCGGCTGGCACGGGCGCCGCAAGATCGAGAAGGTCGAGTTCCAGAGCGTGGCCGTGTGGCACGCGATGCCCTGGGTCTTCTTCTTCAGCTGGGGCGCGGTGCCCCTGGGCCTGAGCCTGCGGCACGAGCCGGGCGCGCAGCTCCTCGGCTGGACGTTGATCGCGGTGGCCGCCGCGCAGAGCGTGCACGTCAACCGCACGCTGCGGCGCTCCCTCGACCACTACCTCGACCGGGGCCCCCTGCCGCGCCGCGACCTGGCCGTGGGCGGCACCCTCATGGCCGTCGCGCTGGGGCTCACCGTCGCGCTGCAGGCGGTGGACGGCGTCGCCGACGGGCTGATCGGTTTCACCCTGCTGTACCTGGTGGTGCCGTTCGGGCAGTCCCTCGCCTTCGCCGTTCCCGTCCGGCGCTTCCTCCTGTGCCTCGCGCTGGTCGACGCCGTGGCCGTGGGCGCCATGGCCGCCGTCGGCGTGCGCGGCGGGCAGCTCGCCGCGTTCGCCGGGCTCACCGCCTTCGGCGGCGTCCTGACGCTGTTCTCCGCGCGCTGCGGCGCCTGGACGCTCTCCGTGATGTGGGAGGCCGACCGGTCCCGCGAGGTCGAGGCCCGGCTCGCGGTCGCCGAGGAGCGGCTGCGGTTCGGGCGTGACCTGCACGACGTGATGGGGCGCAACCTCGCCGTCATCGCGCTCAAGAGCGAGCTGGCGGTGCAGCTCGCGCGGCGCGGGCGCCCCGAGGCGGTGGACCAGATGGTCGAGGTGCAGCGGATCGCGCAGGAGTCGCAGCGGGAGGTGCGCGAAGTGGTGCGGGGCTACCGGGAGGTCGACCTCGGGGTGGAACTGGCCGGTGCGCAGGGCGTGTTGGAGGCCGCGGGGATCACCTGCCGGGTGACCGGGGCGGCGGCCGAGCTGCCGGTCGCCGTGCGGTCCGCCCTCGGGTGGGCCGTGCGGGAGGCGGCGACGAACGTGCTGCGGCACGGCGACGCCAAGCGGTGCGACATCGCCGTGGCGGTGAGTGAGGGGCGTACGACGTTGGTCGTGGAGAACGACGGAGTGCCGGAGGCGCCGCCCGCGGACGGCGCCGGGGCCCGGTCCGGATCCGGGCTCGCGGGCCTCCGGGAGCGGTTGGCCGCGGTGGACGGGACGCTGGACTTCACGTCGGGCGACGGGGTGTTCCGGCTCAGCGTGGAGGTGCCCTGCCCCACCGCGCGCCACACCCGCGCCCGGCCGGGACGGAACGAGCGATACGAGGATCGGTGCGAGCACCAGGGCGACGAGCGGTGCGAGCACCAAGACGACGAGCGGTACAAGGACCGGGACGAAGAGGTGGCCGCGTGAGTCTTCGCGTACTGCTCGCCGATGACGAGCACCTCATCCGGGGAGCCCTCGCCGCCCTGCTCGCGCTCGAGGACGATCTCGTCGTGGTCGCCGAGGCGGCGTCCGGGCCCGAGGCGCTCGCCATGGCGCGCGCCCACCAGCCGGATGTCGCGGTGCTCGATCTCCAGATGCCGGGCGCCGACGGTGTGAGTGTCGCCACATCCCTGCGGGACGAACTCCCGCACTGCCGCACCATGATCGTGACGAGCCACGGCAGACCGGGACATCTCAAGCGGGCCCTCGCGGTGGGGGTGCGCGGCTTCGTGCCGAAGACTGTGAGCGCCCAGCGGCTCGCCGAGATCATCCGGACCGTGCACGCCGGAAACCGTTACGTGGACCCGGAGTTGGCCGCCGACGCGATCTCCGCGGGGGACTCGCCGCTGACCGACCGCGAGGCCGAAGTGCTCGAACTCGCCGCCGACGGGGCACCCGTCGCGGAGATCGCCCAGCGCGCCGCGCTCTCCCAGGGGACCGTCCGCAACTACCTCTCGTCGGCGGCCACCAAAGTCGGTGCCGAGAACCGTCATGCCGCAGTGCGTCTCGCACGCGAGCGAGGTTGGGTATAGTTGTCCTCGCGCTTCGGCGCAGCGCGGACGTAGCTCAGTTGGTAGAGCGCAACCTTGCCAAGGTTGAGGTCGCCAGTTCGAACCTGGTCGTCCGCTCCAGATGAAAGGCCCCGGTCGAGTCGACCGGGGCCTTTCTCGTGCGCCGGCTCGTGCACCGACGCGGGCGCCGGCTACCAGGCGGTGCCGGTCAGGCGCTCGTACGCCTCGATGTACTTGGCGCGAGTGGCGTCCACCACGTCCTGCGGCAGCGCGGGCGGCGGCTGCTCGCTCTTGCGGTCCCAGCCCGAGGCCGGCGAGGTCAGCCAGTTCCGCACGAACTGCTTGTCGTACGACGGCTGGGCGTGGCCCGGCTCCCACTGGTCGGCGGGCCAGAAGCGGGACGAGTCCGGGGTCAGGACCTCGTCGGCGAGGATCAGCCGCTCTCCCTCGAAGCCGAACTCGAACTTCGTGTCCGCGAGGATCAGGCCCCGCTCGCGCGCGATGTCCAGCGCCCTGCCGTAGACCGCGAGGGTCGTCTGGCGCAGCTGGGCCGCCGTCTCGGCGCCGACCTGGCGGGCGACCTCCTCGTACGACACGTTCTCGTCGTGCTCGCCGACGGCGGCCTTCGCGGCGGGCGTGAAGATCGGCGCGGGCAGCTCGGAGCCGTCGACCAGGCCCTCGGGCAGGGCGAGGCCGCAGACGGTGCGCGACTCGTCGTACTCCAGGAGGCCCGAGCCCGTCAGATAGCCGCGGGCCACGCACTCGACCGGGACCATCTCCAGGGACTTGCAGACGAGGGTGCGGCCCTCCCAGTCGGCGGGCGCGCCCTGCGGCAGGTCGGTGGAGATGACGTGGTTGGGGACGAGGTCGGCGAGCTGGTCGAACCACCACAGGGAGAGCTGGGTGAGGACGCGGCCCTTGTCGGGGATCTCCGAGGGCAGCACCCAGTCATAGGCGGAGAGGCGGTCGCTGGCGACCATGACGAGCTCGCCCGCCTCGTTCTGGTACAGCTCGCGCACCTTGCCGGTGTGGAGGTGGACCAGGCCCGGCACCTCAAGGGGCTCGGGCTTTTCTACGAATCCGGACACGGTTCCCTCCCGTGGTTCTGGCCAAGTGAGGTCGATTCTCCCGTATCGGGAGTGTGGTCTTGGCCAGGGGTTGGGCCGGACTGTGCGTCGGCGCGGGGGCGCGGGGTCAGTCGCGCTTGCAGATGCGGTCCAGGAGGTTGGCGGTGGCGCGCTGGACACGGGTGTCCACGTGGCCGGGGCGGTCGAGCGCCGGTGACCAGGCGAAGGTGCCGGACGCGAAGACCAGGGCGCCGGAGGGGGCGCGGTAGAGCGAGGACTCCTGGTGGCGTGTGACTCCCTCCGCGTCGGCGTACGGGGAGTGGGCGAGCAGGATGCGGCCCTGGTGCTCGGGCAGCGGCGTCCGCGGGAAGTAGCGGTCGGCCTCGCCCGCGACCAGGCCCTCGATCTCGTCGCCCTCGTGCGCCCCGGTCGCCTCCCACAGCCAGTGGTCGGCGTTGCGGACGACGAGGGGGTGCGGCTCGGGGACACGGCCCGCGTACTGGATGCCGAGGAGCTGCTGTTCGGCCTTGTCCTGCTCGCGCCAGAGGGCCGGCCTGCCGGGGCCGCGGCGCTTGCGGCAGGTCAGGAGGCGGTCCGCGACCCCGGAGGGGGACGGGCCCAACTCCACCTGCCAGTACATGGTGTTGGCGGAGAGGAAGACCAGGGAGGTGCCGCCGTCGCGGGCCAGTTCCGTGGTGCGGCGCATGTTCGTCGACCAGTACTCGTCGTGGCCGGGGAAGACCAGGCCGCGGTAGCGGGTGGGGTCGATGCGGCCCGCGTGCAGGTCGCGGGCGTCGGCGTACGCCAGGTCGTAGCCGTAGCGCTCGGCCCAGCGGATGAAGTCGTAGGCGTGGCCGACGTGCAGGGGCAGGCCCGCGCCCGCGTAGGGACGGTCGAAGGAGACCGTGACGGCGGCCTCGCTCTCGCCGAGGAGGCGGCCCTGCTCGTCCCACGCGTGATAGAGGCTGGCGCCCGTCCTGCCGTCCTCCGGATAGAGGTTGTACGCCTGCCACGTGACGTCCGGCAGGAGCAGCAGGAGGTCGGCGGGGTGGCTGTCGCGGACCGTGAAGGGGACGTGCGAGCGGTATCCGTCGGCGGTGGTGAGAACCGCCACGTACGCCCCGATGCTCCAGTACGTCGGGATCTGCAGGCGCCAGGAGAGCCACCAGTGGTGGCAGGAGACCGTGCGGTCGGCGGCGAGCGGGGGCGGCTGCACGATGCCGGAGAGGCGGGGGCTGGTGGTGATCTTGCTGGCGCCGTCCCCTCCGTAGTGCCCGATGCGGTAGATGTCGACGCTGAACTGCTGGGGCGGGTCGACCGTGACGTGGAAGTCGATCGCCTCGCCCGGGGCCGCGGCGCCGGTGGAGGTGAAGCCCTTGATCTGGCGGTGCACGTCGTCGGCGGTGAGCGGGCCGCCGGTGCGGGGCGCCGGGATGTCCGCGGCGCCGGGGGCCGGGGCGTGGTCGACGTACCAGGGAACGACGTTGCCGGTGTCGTCGAAGTAGTGCTCGGCTCCGCGCAGCCAGGGCAGCGGGCCCTGGCCGAAGGGGTCCGACACGGCATGCGCCAGCGCGCCCGATTCCCAGCGGCGGATCGGCTCCGGTCCCATGACGTCCCCTCCCTCGCTCCCCCGAGCTTGCGGCGCCGCCCGGCGCCAAGGTCCCGGCGGCGGGTCCCAGCACATCACATTACGCACGCGCACCGTCACCGTTCGTCGCGAATTGACGTGAACGGAACGTGACCTTCCGGGCGGGGTGGCGGGGAGGGTGGCGTGAGGGGGGCGGACCGGGGTGGCGCGAGGGCGGGGCCTGCCTGCGGGTTTGCCGGGCAGGGGCGGCGGGCGGTCCGCGCGCGGGCGGGGCGGAGGGGGGTCAGACCAGGCGGACCGGTTTCTCCGGACGGATGCCGAGGCGGGTGAGCCAGTCCCGCAGGGGGGACGGGTCACCGTCCTCGACGAGGCTCAGGACGCGCGGCGCGAGGTCCGCCGCGCGCTCGCCGTCCACCAGGAGGGCGGGACCGTCGAGCCAGTCGAGGCCGGGGGCGGCTCCCGCGGTGTCCACCGCGGCGCAGCACACCATGGCCGTGACGTGGTCGGCGAGCAGCTCGCGGCCCGATCGGGGCGGCTGCAGCGGGAAGAGCGGCAGGGCGCCGTCGTCCCAGAGGGACTCGTCCGGGCCCTGTCCCGTGGGGGCGGGGCGGGGCGGGGCCGCGGCCTCCTCGCGGGCCAGCTCGGCGCTGAGGCCGGCGGCGAGCATGCCGCCGGGGCCTTCCTCGTCGGTGTCGATGTCGGGGTAGGCATCGGGGTCGGTGCCGGGCGCGGTGGTGGTGCGGGAGTCGGCGCGGGAGTCGGTGTCGAGTCCGACGACGAGGTGCGCGTCGGCGGCGGTTTCGGTCGCGGGGTTCTCGGGGGCCGTGGGGGCCGCGGGGGCCGGTTGCCCCGGGGGGACGGCGGCGGGATCGTCACCCTCCGTAGCCATGCCCGTGGGGTCGGGGCCGGCCGCCGTGAGGTGATCCAGTACGCGGTCGAGGGTCGGGCCCTCGGGGTCGGGGGCGGTCGGGTCGGCGGAGCGGCCGACGCCCAGGGAGTCCAGGACGCGGTGCAGCCGGGCGGCGTCCATGCGCCACTTGCGGTCCACGACCTCGTCCGGATACTCCTGCCAGGCCACCGGCGCCCAGTCGGGGCCCGCCTCCGCGGGGCCGCCGTGGAAGAGGCGGGCGGCGAGGAGCGAGGCCGCCTCGTCCACCGAACCGGGCTCCTCCAGAAGGTCACAGGCGGGGCGCTCGCCCAGGCGCGAGGCGAACCCTTCCGCCAGGCGGTCCCTGCGGGAGAGCTCCGTGAGCGCCGAGACCACGCCCGCGTCCAGCCGGGAGGGCCAGCGGCCCATGCGCCAGGCGGGCAGCGCGACGCGGGTGAGGAGGCGGTCCCAGCCCGCGTACGCGAGGCCGACCTGTTCCTGGGCGACGATCCGCACGCCGTAGTCCACGGCTTGGGCGCGCTCGGCGGCGGCCGCGGCGACGCCGCGCTCCATCTCGGCGGCGTGAACCCGGCAGTTGCGCAGGAGGAACCGGGCGACCCGGCCGATGCCGCCGAGCACCACGCGCCCGAGGGGCCCGCGCCCGGGGGCGGCCGCGACCGCGACCGCGGCGTCGAGCCCGCGCACGAAGCGCCGGGCCGCGGCTATGTCGGGGTGGGCGGAGGGGCCCGTGCCCGCGACGACCGGGGCGAGCACCGCGCGGAGCTCGCCGACCCGCATCCACCACAGGAACGGGGAGCCGATGACGAGCACGGGGGCGATCGGCGACCGACGGGGCGGGGCACCGCCGCCGCGGACGCCGTCGGACGCCGGTCCGCTCGCCGCCGATGTCTCGTCCCGGTCCCGGGCGGGCGGGCCGTGCGCGGGGTGGGCGCGATCCTCCAGCCAGCTGTCGCAGTCCGGGGTGAGCGCTATCGCCGAGGGCGCCGGGACGTCCAGGCGGTCGGCGAGGTCCCGCACCAGGCGGTACAGGTCGGGGGCGGACTCCTCGGCGATCGGGACGGTGGGGCTCAGGGCCGGCCTGGCCCTCGCGACGACGAGGGCGACGCCCGCCGCGGCGAGCAGGACGACCGCGGCGAAGATCGTCACGATCCAGCGGACGACGTCCCAACTCCCGCCGCCCGCATGGCCCGTGGCACCGGCCGCGAGCAGCACGACGGCGAAGGCCGCGGGCAGCAGGGCGACGGCCAGCGCCCGGCTGCGCAGGCGCAGCACGGCGAGGGCCCGGGAGCGCGCGGCCTGCGCGCCCACCTCCACACCCATACCTGACACGACCGATGGCACCCCCTGCTGCCTACTGCTCGGCCGCCGGCTCGCACCGGCGGCGCACATCAATGGCGTTGGTGTTGCTCACTCCCCCACTGTGGCACCCGCCACCGACATCGCAATGCCGGTGGTCTGTTTGGCTCTGGGCGCCCTGAACGCTTGCGCCGCACCCTAGTTGGGGTGCCCGTCGTCGTCAGCCGGATGGGCCATCGGTCACTCGATGGAATGGCTTTGGCTAAAGGTGGCTGCCGAAAAGGCCCCGGATCCAGTGTCAGATCCGGGGCCTGAAGTTGGCTGAAAGTTACGCGTTCTGTGCGTGAACCGGACGGTTCACGCCGTCGGAACCACGGGGAGCACGGCTACGAAGCCGCCTCCGCGGCCGCCTTCGCGGCAATGTCCGTGCGGTGCTGGGAGCCGTCGAGGCGGATGCGGGACAGCGCGGCGTACGCGCGCTCGCGGGCCTCGGCGAGGCCCGCGCCGGTGGCCGTCACGGACAGCACACGGCCACCCGCGCTGACGACGGCGTCGCCGTCGCGCTTCGTCCCGGCGTGCAGGACGTACGCGTCCGGGGCATCCTGCGCCGCGACCTCGTCGAGCCCCTCGATGGGGTCGCCCGTGCGGGGCGTGCCGGGGTAGTTGTGCGAGGCGACGACCACGGTCACCGCGGCGTCGTCGCTCCAGCGCAGCGGGGGCAGGTCGGCGAGGGTGCCGTTCGCCGACGCCAGCAGGATGCCGGCGAGCGGGGTCTTCAGGCGGGCGAGGACGACCTGGGTCTCGGGGTCGCCGAAGCGGGCGTTGAACTCGATGACGCGTACGCCGCGGCTCGTGATCGCGAGGCCCGCGTACAGCAGCCCGGAGAACGGGGTGCCGCGGCGGCGCAGCTCGTCCACGGTCGGCTGCAGCACGCTCTGCATGACCTCGTCGACCAGCTTCGGGTCGGCCCACGGGAGGGGCGAGTACGCGCCCATGCCGCCGGTGTTCGGTCCCTCGTCCCCGTCCAGCGCGCGCTTGAAGTCCTGGGCGGGCTGGAGCGGGACGACGGTCTCGCCGTCGGTGATCGCGAAGAGGGAGACCTCGGGGCCGTCGAGGAACTCCTCGATGACGACGCGGTCGCAGGCGCGGGCGTGCGCCCTGGCCGCCTCGACGTCCTCGGTGACGACGACGCCCTTGCCCGCGGCGAGCCCGTCGTCCTTGACGACGTACGGCGCGCCGAAGGCGTCGAGGGCCTCGTCGATCTCCTCGGGGGTGGTGCACACGTACGACCGTGCCGTGGGCACGCTCGCGCCCGCCATCACGTCCTTGGCGAAGGCCTTGGAGCCCTCCAGCCGCGCGGCCTCCTCGGAGGGGCCGAAGCAGGGGATGCCCGCGGCGCGCACGGCGTCGGCGACGCCCGCGACGAGGGGGGCCTCCGGGCCCACCACGACGAGCCCGGCGCCGAGCCCGGTCGCCAGGGCGGCCACGGCGGCGCCGTCGAGGGCGTCGACCGGGTGCAGCTCGGCCACCTCTGCGATGCCGGCGTTGCCGGGGGCGCAGTGCAGCGCGGAGACGTCGGGGTCGAGGGACAGAGAGCGGCACAGGGCGTGTTCGCGGGCACCACTGCCGATGACGAGGACCTTCACGGTGGCCAGCCTAGCCCGCGGGGCGGGGTGGCTTTGTACGGGCCGCCAGGTCCGGGGGCTTCGACGGTTGTACGTTCCTCCAGTTCGGCGGGCCCCGGGGGCAGGCCTGGCCGTGGCTGGGGGCTCGGGTTCGCGGGTGCGCGGGTTCGGCGGGTTCGCGGTTCGGCGGGTTCGGGCCGTATCCGACCTGAGCCGCCGCTCCGCGGTGGGTCAGTGGGGCGGTTGCCGCGCAAGGACCCGGTGCCCGCCCCGGGCTACCCGGTGACTGCCCCTCCCCGGCTATTCGTTCGGGTACTCGTCGACCACCGTCGCGCCCAGTTCCCGCATGATCAGGTCGTGGCCGGAGAGGGCCGATTCGACCAGGTCCGGGTCGTCGTCCTCGGGGATGTCGTCCTCGGGGGCCACGTGTTCCGGGGCGGGGGCGGACTGGGGTGCCGGGGTGGGTTCCGGGGCCGGCGGGGGCGGGGCCTGGGGGGCGGGGGCCGACACCGGCGGCGACGGCTGCTGCTGCTGCTGCGGGGGTGCCGCGGGGCGCGGGGCCGCCGGGGCGCCGCCGCCGAAGTTGCCCGCGGCCGGCGGGGGCGCGGAGCCGCCCGACGGGTCGACGATCGCCTCGACCTTCCACTGCACGCCGAACTGCTCGGACAGCGCCTGCCGCAGCACGTCCTCGCTGCCGCTGCTCGCGAAGTTGTCCCGCGCTCCCGCGTTGACGAAGCCGATCTGGAGGGTCGTCCCGTCGAAGCCCGCCACCTGGGCGTTCTGGCTGAGCAGGATCCAGGTGAAGCGGCGGCGGTTCTTCACCGCCTCAAGGATGTTCGGCCACAGGCTGCGCGGGTCGAGCCCGCCCGCGGCAGGCGCCGCGGCGGCCATCGGGGCGGGGGCCTGCGGAGCCGGAGCCGAGGCCTGGGGCTGGGGCTGGGACTGGGACTGGGGCTGCTGCGGGGCCGGAGCCGGAGCGCCGCTTCCCGCGGACGCCGCCGTGGGCCAGCCGCCCGGGCGCTGCGCCGCCTCCGGAGCGGTCGGCGCGGGCGCGGCAGCGGGAGCCGGGCCGCTCCCCGGTGCCGAAGCCGTCGGCCAGCCACCGGGCCGCCGCTCGGCGGCAGCGGCGGGCGGGGCGGCGGCAGGCGAGGCAGGGGCCGCGGGAGCGGCAGGGGCAGCCGGGGCCGCAGGAGCGGGCTGGGCAGCCGGAGCCGCTGGAGCCGCCGCTTCCGGGGCCCCGCCCTGCTGCGTCCCGCCTCGCACGGCCGCGCGTGCGGCGGCAGGTCCTCCCCCGGGCGGAACCGGCGGACCCTGCGGCACGGGCGGCGGGCCGCCCGCGGGCATGGCGACGCCGGGCTGCTGCACGCCCGCGTGGGCGTCGGGCCCGGGGACGTACCCCATGGCGGGGCCCTGGCCGCCGGGCATGAAGTTCCCGCCGCGCTCCAGGCGGTCGAGGCGGGCCATGACCGAGCGCTCGTCGTCGTACGCGGCGGGGAGCAGCACGCGCGCGCAGATCAGTTCCAGCTGGAGCCGCGGCGAGGTGGCGCCGCGCATCTCCGTCAGGCCTTCGTTGACGAGGTCGGCGGCGCGGCTCAGCTCGGCGCCTCCGAAGACACCGGCCTGCGCCTGCATCCGCTCGACGACATCGGCGGGGGCGTCGATGAGCCCCTTCTCCGCGGCGTCCGGCACGGCCGCGAGGATCACCAGGTCCCGCAGCCGCTCCAGGAGGTCGGCGACGAAGCGCCGCGGGTCGTTGCCGCCCTCGATGACGCGGTCGACGACCTCGAAGGCCGCGGCGCCGTCCCCGGAGGCGAAGGCCTCGACCACGGAGTCGAGGAGCGAACCGTCCGTGTACCCGAGGAGGGAGGTCGCCATGGCGTATGTCACACCGGCGTCGCCCGCGCCGGCGAGGAGCTGGTCCATGACGGACATCGAGTCACGCACGGAACCGGCACCGGCCCGCACGACCAGCGGGAACACCCCGTCCTCGACGGCCATGGACTCGCGCCCGCAGACCTCGGCGAGATAGTCCCGGAGCGTGCCGGGCGGCACCAGGCGGAAGGGGTAGTGGTGCGTACGCGACCGGATCGTGCCGATGACCTTCTCGGGCTCGGTCGTCGCGAAGATGAACTTGAGGTGCTCCGGGGGCTCCTCGACCACCTTCAGGAGGGCGTTGAAGCCCGCCGAGGTGACCATGTGGGCCTCGTCGATGATGTAGATCTTGTACCGGCTCGACGCGGGGCCGAAGAAGGCCTTCTCGCGCAGGTCACGGGCGTCGTCCACACCGCCGTGCGACGCGGCGTCGATCTCGATGACGTCGATCGAGCCCGGCCCGTTCCTCGCCAGGTCCCGGCAGGACTGGCACTCGCCGCAGGGCGTGGGAGTGGGACCTTGCTCACAGTTCAGACAGCGGGCCAGGATGCGCGCGCTCGTCGTCTTGCCGCAGCCGCGCGGGCCGCTGAACAGATATGCGTGATTGACCCGGTTGTTCCGCAGCGCCTGCTGCAACGGGTCGGTTACATGCTCCTGCCCGATGACCTCGGCGAACGACTCCGGGCGATAGCGGCGGTACAGCGCGAGAGACGACACGCATACGAGGTTAATGGGGACCACTGACAACCTGGACCGCCCCAACGCAAAGCGCCCCTCACGCACCCGCCAGAGCCGACCTACCCTTGCTGCCTTCCGGCCCTGGGGGAGTTCAGTCAGATAGCGCCACGTGAGGGGCTGACGCCCACCCTAGCGGATCCTCGGCCGCGGAAGCGACGCCGGGAGGCACCCTTCCGACCTCGGGAAGCTCTCGGGGTGTCCTCGGGATGCCCTCGGACGGATCGTGTTCGCGAGCACTGCCCAACGTCTTGTATTGTTTGCGGCGGAGGATTCGCCTAGTGGCCTAGGGCGCACGCTTGGAAAGCGTGTTGGGGGCAACCCCTCACGAGTTCGAATCTCGTATCCTCCGCACTCGCCCGCAAGGGCAGCCGAAGGGCCCCACCGTTCGCGGTGGGGCCCTTCGGCGTTCTCCGCCCCGGCCGGGCCGTCTGTACGGCAGTGAAGCGTCGCCCCCCGCTGCCGCACAGCCGTTGCTCCGCAACAGGCCATGGCACCGCGAACGAGGGACCACCTCGGACCGCGCTGTCACCCAGGGCTTCTGAGGCATCAACTGATTGTTACGTGGCGCTGTTTTCGGACGACGCCCCGAGGCACCATGGCTCTATGGACAGTGACGCCAGAGTGCCGTCATCGCCTCCGCCTGTGACCCGGCCGAAGCGGCGCAACGCGGTGCTCGGACTGTTCGACGACCCCGTGCACCGGGACTGGGCGTTGTGGATGACCATCGGCTGGGGGCTTCTGGCGGCTGTCTCCATTCCGGCTGGTAAAGAACCGAGCGCTCTACCGGTATGGCTGGACACCCTTCTCGCCATCGTCGTGTTCATCGCGTTGTTCGGCATATTCCCAGCTTGGTTGCGGCTGCTCTTCCGCCGATGGCGGAGGCAACGACAGGAGGAGTCGCCTGGCACGGTGCCACGGGTGCCGGCCCAAACCGCTGGGCCAACAACCGAGCTGCTGCTTCGTCCCGGCGGGTCGGCGCCGCCCTCCAGGCACGCCCCACAACGCCCGGGTGCCCCCGTGCCGAATCCCCAGCCATCGCCAGCTGTGCCGACCAGCAGCGTGCGTCGGGAAGACAGCAGTCAACCTCCGTGCTCCTCGCAGGCACTCGTGACCGCCCAGGAATCGTTGCCACACCCACTCGCCCGCGCCGTACGAGTGCTCCAACAGGCACACGCCCCGAAGGACCAGTACGAGGCACTGCTCGAGGCTGCCGAGATTCTCGCCATCACGCTCACAGTCACCGGGGCAGCGCTGCTCAGGGGGCAGATTGATGGCCGTGTGCCAGGCGACTCTGACCAGCGAGATCAAGCGCGACAGGCGCTTACCGCGCTGCGAAACGGGTTTCTCAAGCGGACTACGTTCGGGACCTGGACGAATTGGCTCGACCAGCACCTCGGGCCGATCGCCGACACCCAGCCCGACCTAATCCCCGGCCTCCGAAACGCCCTCCGGGGCGACAACGGGGCCCCAGGGGTCCTCGCGGATCTCCGGGCCCTGCAGAACGAACGCAACCGCGCCTCGCACGGCGACAAACCCCGGAGCCCGCAGGAATCCGCTCTGCGCATGGTCGAGTTCAGACCACAGCTCGAACGGGCCCTGGGACAGGCCGACTTCCTCAGCGGCGCTCGGTGGCTTCTCACTATTTCGTGCAGTTATCGGCCGAGACCGCGAGCCTTCGAAGTAGTCATGCAGCGTGTAACGGGCGACCACCCCGACTTCGAGTGCCAGTCCTTCACATGGGCTGAGCCTGTCGCCAACGACACGTTCTACGTGCTGAGTCCAGAGGGCCCACTCACCCTGGCGCCCTTCGTCGCCAGCCTTCTATGCGATCAATGCAAGCAGATGGAGGTCTGCTACGCCTCCTCGGTCGATCGACGTACTGGGGCTGCAGTGTTCAAGAGCTTCGCCAGGGGTCACGAGATCTCCGCCCCCGAGCTGGGCGACGAGATCCGCATGCTGCCCGACTACCGATCGGACGATGGCTTGCCGTGACCCACGGCTGCAGCGGCCGGGACGATCGCAGACTGCCTCATCACGGAACTCGAATTCTTCTGCAGCGCCCGCCCCGCCGCGGACCGGGCAGAGGACTTCGAGGGCATACGGCTGCTCTCGGCTGGGTGTCCGTCGACAACCGCGCCCACGACCGCACATGACAGGTCCAAGAGGCCCTCGCCAAGCAGGGGGAACACTGAAGTGCCGCAGCGGTTGGTTTGGGCGTCGCTGCGACCGCTGAGATGCGGAGCTCACCCTGCTCCATCGCGATCGCGACTTCGAGTGCATCGCCACAGCGACCAGGCAATCCCTCCAGTGGTACGGCCCGGAACACAGCAAGTAGTCAGCAGTGGTTGCAGTTCTGGCTGCATTCACCACCGCACATCGCTCAGAAGTCCCCAAAAGCGGCTGTTACCGAAGGTCAGAATCCTCAAGGACGGTCGGGGCTGGAACTGATGGCCCTCCCCTTCGGCCATCACCTCGCTGTCGAGTTCCAGGCATCACCGAGCCGCTGCCGGGTGATCTTGGCAGGCTGCTGCGACGCCCTCAACACACGACTCAAAGCGCCTCAGTGAAGCAGGGGATCGACGA
This sequence comes from Streptomyces sp. NPDC025651, assembly GCF_055558735.1. Lineage (NCBI taxonomy): Bacteria > Bacillati > Actinomycetota > Actinomycetes > Kitasatosporales > Streptomycetaceae > Streptomyces > Streptomyces sp. NPDC025651. Next base: position 867,053 of record NZ_JBVHLZ010000002.1, on the reverse strand, counting down.
CAAGGCGCGCGCCGCAGCAGCTACGTCCAGACGTAGAGGGCCCGCGTCACTGTGCCCGGCGCCGGGCAAATCCACCGATGACTGACACGCGGGCTCCCGCGGTCTGATCGCAGGGCCGTAGGCAGGACGGGCGGGGGTGACTGCTCATGGCTCTGCACAGGCCTCGATGGTTGTGGAGGCCGGCGAGCACACCCACATAGAGGGAGAATCAGTCAGAAAGAATGTACTTGCAGACACTTATTGATCACATTTGATCGAATTGCAACATCACCCACTGCCTGACGAGGCAGTCTCTAGCCTTCGACGAGGAGCGAGACGACCATCACATGATCGCAGGGAGAGGACACTATGGCCGAGCAAAGCGGGAACAATCCGCCGGTGTACACCGAGATCATCGAGGTGACGCCCGAAAAATGCTCGGACTGGATGACCAAAAGGACGTGCAATCGAGTCCCCTTGAAGCGCGGCAATGTAGATAAGTTTAAGAATATTCTTCGCAATGGGGAATTCCGCACCACACATCAGGGATTCGCACTCGACTGGCATGGCTGCCTCATCGATGGACAGCACCGCGCCGCAGCAATCATCGAGACCGATACGACCGTAACTGCACAGGTCACGTACAACCTCAGCCCTGAAACATTCACTGCCATCGACGGTGGCCGCGTCCGCACTGCTGGCGACTTCGTCGCGCAGATCACGGAAATGAAGCAGGCCAACGCCAACGTGTACGCGGCGGCACTGAAAATTCTCGCCAACCGGGAAGCGGGACACTCCTGGACGCGCTGGACCAACGGCCGGCTCACCGCCGAGGAGCTGCAGAAACTCGTGACGCAGTGGCCCGTCCCCGAGGAACACATCCTCCGCCTGGTGAGCAAAGGAAAGCAGTGCCATTCCAGCGCAACAGGTCTGATCGTCGCTTACGAAATCATCACAGAAGTATGGCCGGAGCACGCCGCAGACTTGTTTTTTGACGGCATCGGCGAGGCGAGCCGAGAATTCGTCGGCAGGGACCCACGAGCAATGTACACAAACACCATGCTCAGCGTGAACCGCGGTATGGTCAGTCGGGACAGCGTTCAGCAGTCAGCACAAGCGGTCAAAGCCTTCAATGCTCTTGTCTCTGGCGAGTCCATCGGAACCTTGAAGAAGATGAAGTTGGGTGGAATCAAAACTGTTCTCGATCGAAGGACGGGCGAAGAAATTCAACAGGAGTACCTGGCGGATCGCTACCCAGAAGTTATTTCGCACGCAGTCATCCCCAATGACAAGTGGCTCGGAGAGGATGGAGTGAGGCACTTCCGTTAGGCTGCCTCCTCAGGCCCGCATCTGCAGCCCAGTGCTCACTGGCAGGGGCGACATCGGTGATACCTGCTCCTCGACTACAACGACCGGTACGGCATCGCCCACGTCTACCTCTAACAGTTCCGCCAGCATGAAGGCACAGAACGGGCCTGGGGTGCTCCGCTTCGCCGACTGCCTCCACTTGCACGAAGTGGTCAGCCGCCTTCCCGCGCGAACCCTGAGCGAACGAGCAGTAGTCGAGTGGGGCGGTGACCAGACAGACCACGCTGATCCGTGGTTGCAGTTCTGGTTGCATTCGCCGTCGTACAGCACCGTCCAGAAGCCATACCCATCCCAGTCACACTGCAGGTCAAGGTAGTCCCGTACCCTCAAGAACGGTCGGGCGAAGACTTGAAAGCGTGTTGGGGCCGCCCTTCACGAGTTCGAATCTCGTATCCTCCGCACTCGCCCGCAAGGGCAGCCGAAGGCCCCAACCGTTCGCGGTTGGGGCCTTCGACGTTCTCCGCCTTCTCCGCCCGGACAGGGCGGCCGGGAAGGGGATGGGGCAGTGTTGTTGCGCGATGTTCTGTTGCGTGAGTGGCGGGGCGTCGTGGTCGTGCCTTGCCGCCGGCTTCTGGAGCGCGGCCCTCTGGGGGTCTCGCTCGCCCTCTTCGCCACCGTCGCCGTGATCGGACTGCACGAGTTCCAGCAGACCGGCGTCGGCGCCGATGTCGTGCGGGTGCTCAGCGAGGTGCGGGCCGACCAGCCGCTCTGGCTGTCCCTGATACGTACGCCCGTCTCCGTGTTCGTGCCCGCGGTGGATCTGGCCGTGTGGGGCGGGCTGCCCCGGCTGTTCCTCTCCTTCGCGCTCGCCGAGCTGCTCTTCGGGCGCGTGCGCGCGCTGGTGGTGGCGTACGCCGTCACGCTCGCCGGGACCCTCGGGGCGCGCGTGATGGTCGCCCTCGGCCCCGGCGGCCCCGGGCTCCCCGCCGATGCCGCGCACGCGGTGGACACCGGTGCCTCCGCGGCGATCGTCGGGCTCTTCGCCTTCACGGCCGTGCGGCTACGGGCGCCGCTCCTCTTTCTCGCCGCCGTCGTGCCGACGGTCGCGGGCTCGATCGCCGAGCCCAACCTCGCCGGGCGCGAGCACCTGATCGCCGTGGCCGTCGCGATGGCCCTCGCCGCCGTGCGTTGTCAGTGGTCGCTGGCAGACTCGGGAGCAGTCGATCAGGAGGTCGGGCATGGCAGTTCTCGAAGCGCGGGACCCGCTGGCCGTCGCGGTGACCGAGGCGATCCGCGCCGGTGACGTCCCCGTCCTGCGCGAGCTGCTCGGCGCGCATCCCTCGCTCGCCTCCGCGGGCGTCAGACAGGACGGCGAGGCCGCGGGGACGCGCAGTCTGCTGCACATCGCCACGGACTGGCCGGGGCACTTCCCCGCGGGGCCCGAGGTCATCGGCGTACTGGCCGCGGCGGGCGCGGACCCCGATGCCCGGTTCGTCGGGGCGCATGCCGAGACTCCCCTGCACTGGGCCGCGAGCAACGACGACGTGGCCGCGCTCGACGCCCTGATCGCGGCCGGCGCGGACATCGAGGCGACCGGCGCCGTCATCGGGGGCGGCACCCCACTGGCCGACGCCCGTGGGTTCGGGCAGTGGCGTGCGGCGCGGCGGCTTCTGGAGCACGGGGCGCGGACGACCCTGCAGGACGCGGCGACGCTGGGGCTCCTCGACCGCGTCGAGGCCCGCGTGGAGGGGGGTGACCCGGCGGACCGTCCCGACGCCGAGGACCTCACCAGCGCCTTCTGGGGCGCCTGCCACGGCGGGCAGTTGGCGACCGCGCGGTATCTGCTGGAGCGGGGCGCCGAGCTCGACTGGATCGGCTATGACGCCATGACGCCGCTGGACATCGCCGTCGAGGCGGGCGCGGAGGACGTCGTCGCATGGCTGCGCGCCCAAGGCGCGCGGACCGGGACGGAGGTGGCGTGAGCGGCCCCGTCCTGCGTGCCGCCGCCACGGACGCGCTGCCCGCCCTGCTGCTGCGTCCGTGGCGCGGCGAGGACGCCCCCGCGCTCGTCGAGGCCTACCGCGGCGACGTCCCGCGCGACGGGGCGACACCGCCGGTGCGTGACCTCGGCGACGCCGAGCGGTGGCTGGAGATCCGCCGCCAGGGCTGGGACAGCGGGGAGTACCTCTGCTTCGCCGTCCTGGAGGAGGACGGCGAGGGCGGCGAGGGACGCCTCCTGGCCAACGCCACGCTCAGGACCACCGTCCCCACCTCCAAAACCGCCGAGGTCGGGTACTGGACCGCCCCGCGCGCCCGCGGCCGCGGCGTGGCACCGCGGGCGCTGCGGACCCTCACCGACTGGGCCTTCGGGGCGTACGGGGCCGAGGGCCTGCGGCACTTGGACCTGCTCCACCAGGTGGGCAACCCCGCGTCGTGCCGCGTCGCCGAGAAGGCGGGGTACGCGTTCGTCGAAGTACGGCCCGCCCGGCCGCCGTTCACCGGCAGCGACCATCTGCACCGGCGGGCCGCAGGGCGACAGGGGGCCTAGCACCACCCCCAAGACACCACATCACCGTATGCCGCGGGGCCCGCGGATTCGCGAGTGTGGAGGACGTCAGCACGGCACGTCGTTCCCCCCTCCCCACTCCCTCCCACCGCGAAGGATCCGAGGCCCGCCATGAGCACCGACACCCTCCCGTACGCCGCTTCGACGGCCGCTCCCCTGCGTACCGGCGCTCCCCTGCGTACCGCCGCTCCCTCGCGGCGGCCCGGCTTCTGGCGGGCGCCCTTCAGCGCCGTCACCTTCCGGGAGATCGGCCACGTACTGACGTCGCTGCCCGTCGCCGTCGCCGGGTTCGCCTTCGCCGTGACCGCGCTGGCGCTCGGCGCGGGTCTGCTCGTCACCGCGCTCGGGCTGCCCGTCCTCGCCGCGGCGCTCGCGGCGGCGCGCGGCCTCGGGGCCGCCGAGCGGCGTCGGGCCCGCACGGGGCTCGGGCTCGACGTCGCGGGCCCCGAGGCGTTCGAAGCGCCCAGGGGCGAAGGGTGGTGGGCCGGGGCCAGGGCCCGGCTCGCGGACGCCGCGGGCTGGAAGGCGCTGCTCTTCCAGCTGGTGATGTTCCCCTGGCGGGTGCTGAGCTTCACGCTCTCGGTGACGTTCCTCGTCACCGGCTGGGTGGTCGCGCTCTTCCCCACGTACTCCTGGGTCTTCCACCGTTACGTGGGCTGGCCGGGCTACCGCCTCTACGACTTCACCTCGGGCGGCGAGCGGCACCAGTACTACATCACCTCGCCCGCGCAGGTCCTGGCCGTCGGTGCCGTCGGCGCCGTACTCGTCCTGCTCACCCCGAAGCTGGTCCGCGCCCTGACGAACGTCGACCGCGCCGCGGTGCGTTCGCTGCTCGGCTGACCCCGACGGATCCAGGCCGCGGAGCGGGGCGGGTCACCGGTTCAGCCGGCGCCTTTCAACCGGCGCTGCGGGGGCTGCTGGTGGCGCTGCGCGAGGCGGCGGAGGCATCGCGTACGGCATCGTCGGCGTCGGGGGCCGCGTAGCAGCGCAGGGTGACCCGTTGGCCGGGCTGCCACTCCCGCTCGACGACGGACAGGAGTTGCCACCCGAGGCGTTCGTAGAGCGCGGTGGCCGAGGTGCCGGAGGACTCGACGTCCAGGACCGGGTGCAGCCCGAGCGCCCGCGCCTCCCGCGTCACGCGGCCCAGGAGCAGCGCGCCGATGCCGTGGCCGCGGGCGTCCGGCATGACGAAGAGACGGCTGACCACGGCGGTCGTGTCCGCGCCGACGCCCGCGCGCTCGCTCCACAGACCCGGCGCCACGTCCCCGGGCCCGCCCCGGGACAGCCTGACGTGGCCGACGACCCGGCCGTCGAGCTCGGCCACCCAGGTGCCGAGCGGGGCCTGCCCGGCCAGCCATTCGGCGGGCCGGGCAGGCCAGTTCACGGGGTAACCGTCGGTGCGGTGGACCTGGGCGAGCACACCGACGCACGCCTCCAGGTCGCGCTCGCCGGCCGGCTCCCGTATGCGCAGGACGGGGTGGCCTTCGGCCGCGTCGGCGGCACGGTCTCGTCTCATCGGAGCATGGAAGCACAGCCGTACGACCGGGAAAGGGTTTACCGATCAACTCGCCCGCCGAGCAGGCGAGTGCGAGGTGCGGGGCGGCGCTCCGCTGCCGCGCGGCCTGTTGGTCGGCGGCACCACGTACGGCGCGGGCGGCGGCGCGGCACGGGTGGTGCGGTCGGCGCGGCGCGGCGCGGACAGCGCGGCGCGGTACGGACAGCGCGGCGCGGTACGGACAGCGCGGCGCGGTACGGACAGCGCGGCGCGGTACGGACGGCGCAGGCGGTGCGGGCGGTGCGGCGCGGTACGGACGGCGCGGCGCGGTACGGACGGCGCGGACGGTACGGACGGCGCGGACGGTACGGACGGCGCGGCAGAGCCTGCTCACGCCGGACGAGTGCGCGGCGGCGCAGGCGAAGCCGTCGGCTCCTTGATCTCGCGCAGGAGCAGCGCGGCGAGGGCGAGGGCCGTGCCGTGCGACGAGGTGAGGTCGAGCCCGGTCAGGGACGAGACGCGGGCGAGCCGGTTGTCGACGGTGTTCGGATGCAGGCTGAGGCGGCGCGCGGTGGCCCTGCGGTCCTGCCGCAGGGCCAGATAGGCGCGCAGGGTCTCGGTCAACTCGGGCCGTTCGGCGACGGGTTCGAGCAGCCCGGCGATCCGCTCGCTGCCCGCGCTCGGCCGTGACAGGTGGTATTCGAGCAGTACGTCGTCGAGTCGGTGCGGCCCGGCGGGCCTGCCGCAGGCACGGGCGACGCGTACGACTTCTTCGGTGGTGCGGGCGGCCTCCGGTATCTCCTGGACGGACCCGGCGGCCGCGACGGCGAGGCGGAGCTCGGGCCCGCAGAACTCCCGCAGCAGTTCGGTCAGTTCATCGAGTACGCCGTCGCGTACGTCATCGCGTACGTCACCGCGTACGTCACCGAGCACGCGCTCGGAGGCGCCGCCGCGGCCGGGCACGATGGCGTGGCCGCCCGCACCGTCGAGACGGGTCAGCACGCCGGCGCCGAAGACGCGGTCGAGCGTGGCCTGCAGCCGTCGCACGAGGCGCCGCACGGCGACGGGGCGGCCACTGCGGCCGGCGGCGGGCAGCCGCAGGAACAGGACCAGGGCCCCTTCTCGGAAGGGCGCAAGCGCCTCCCGCTCCGCGTCCCCCGTCGGGGCCCCTTCCAGCAGGGCCTTGGCCAGCGACCTGCGCTCCTCGCGGCGCTCGGCCACGATGGCTGCCTGCTCGTCGAGGTAGGTCTCGGTGACGGCGGCCACGATGCGTTCCTGCGCGGCGAACAGGTAGTCGCTGAGCTCGGCGAGCGCGGCCTCCTCGCCGGGCAGGGCGGCGTCGCGCAGGGCGCGCCACAGCACCTGGGTGCCCAGGCAGTGCGTGCTGAGCAGCAGGTGCAGGGGCATGCCCTCGTCCGCCCGCTGGGCGGCGCGCTCGCGAAAGTACTCGTAGTCGCCGGGGGCCTCGACGGGCGCGGGGGCGGCCACGCGGTCGAGGAAGAGCCGCAGGCCGTGCCGGGCGGTGGCGGCGATCTCGACGTCCTTCACGTCCGCGGGGAGCTCCGCGTAGCCGCGGAGGCGGGCGAAGGCGTCGCGCGTCATGCGGCGCGCGAGTTCGTTGACGCGGGGTTCGCAGCGGGTGGCGAGGCGCCGGGCGGTGTCGCCCAGCGCGGGGAGCGTGTGCACCATGCGTCGCCACCCTATGCCTCCGGCGAGCCGGGATGGTGGGCTTCTGCGTGCGGGAGCGAGGGACGGGGTGCGGAGAGGCGGCCGCCCCGCGCACCCGACCGGGCGAGCGACAGCAGCCAGGCGACTCCGACGAGCGAGACGAGCACAAGCCCGCCCACGGAGAAGACGGTGAACAGGTGTTTCTGCTGGGCGGTGGGATCGGGGATGTACCCCTGCGCGAAGAGCTCCCGGTCGAGCCCGGTGGTGGTGATCTCGGCGACGAGCCAGACGGCGATCCCGTGCATCGAGTCCCACAGGGCGTGCAGCGACGAGACGCCGAGATACGTGACGACGAAAGCCCCCGGGAACCGGAACCGCCCGTCCGGCTCCCGGTACTTGAGCAGCACGCCGCCGGCGATCGCGGTCCACAGCCCGTGCCCGAAGGGAGCGAGCAGCCCCCGCAGGATCTCGGTCTCCAGCAGGGACCGCAGATCGAGCCCCCGCATGCTGACCACGGCGTTGAACGCGTACCCGGAACTCTCGAACGCGGCGAACCCGAACCCCACCGCCGCCCCGAGCACGAGCCCGGCCCGAACCCCCCGCACCTGCCGGAACCGCCGCAGCACGATCACGAGCGCGGCGAGCTTCACGGCCTCCTCGATGAGCCCGACCCCCACGAAGATCCACACCGAGGGGTGCAGCAGGTAGTACTCCATGACGGACGCGCCGAGCACGCCCAGCACACCGCCCACGACGAAGCAGTTGAGCAGCACGCCGAGACCGAGGTCGCGGCCGTGCCGCTCGTAGGCCCACAGGACGAAGACGCCGGGGACCAGGAAGCTGCCCAGCAGGATCAGCGTGGGCAGGAGGTTGGTGTTCCTCGTGGCGTACGTGATGAGGGCGGTCAGCAGCCACAGACCGAGCCCGCCCCACAGGCACCGCTTCCACAGCCCGGGTTTCGTGAGCCCGGGTTTCGTGCCCGGCACGCCACCGCCGTCGACCGGATCCTGACCAAGGCTCACAGGACCCCCTTCCAGACCGTTGTGGACCGCTCCGGACCGCGCCGGGCCCTCCAACAGCCCGACCTGGTCCGACTTCGCCCGACTTTATGCTAAATAACTCCGTATGTCGCAGTCGGGGACCCTCATTCTGATCATGGCCGTCGCGGTCCTCGCCCCGCTCCTGGCCTACGGGATCGGCCGCTGGATCCCGGTCCCCCTGGTCATCTTCGAGATCGTCCTCGGCATCGTGATCGGCCCCGACGTCCTCGGGGTCGCCCACCACAGCGAGACCGTCAACGCCCTCTCCAACCTGGGCCTCTCGATGCTGATCTTTCTCGCCGGGTACGAGATCGAGTTCGCGACGGTCCGCGGCGACACCCTGCGCCGTTCGGTGTGGGCCTGGCTCGCGGCCCTGGCCCTCGGCCTCGGCATCGCCTTCGCCCTGAACGGCGGCGCGGTCACCAAGAGCTTCGTCATCGGCACGGCGCTCACCAGCACCGCGCTCGGCACGGTCCTGCCGATCCTGCGCGACTCCGGGGACCTGAAGGGCCGCTTCGGCACGGTGATGATGGCGTTCGGCGCGGTGGGCGAGTTCGGCCCGATCATCGCGATGACGCTGCTGCTCGGCGGCAGCGCCCCGGGCAGGTCCACGGCGCTGCTCGCCGCCTTCGCCGCGGTCACGGCGGGCGCGGTGTTCTGGGCGCTGCGCCCGCGTCCGCCGTGGTTCGCCAACGTCATCGCCAGGACCCTGCACAGCAGCGCCCAGTTCGCGGTCCGCTTCGTGATGCTGCTCCTGGCCGCGATGCTCGGCCTGTCGTACGCCTTCGGGCTCGACACGCTGCTCGGCGCGTTCGCGGCGGGCCTGCTCACCCGGCTCGTGCTGCAGGGCGCGGCCCCCGAGAGCAGCGAACTCGTCCTCGGCAAGATCGAGGCGATGGGCTTCGGCTTCCTGGTCCCGGTGTTCTTCATCGTCACCGGCATCGACTTCGACCTGAACGCCCTGCTGCACGGCGGCCGCGCGCTGATCCTGCTCCCCGCCTTCCTCCTCCTGTTCCTCGTCGTACGCGGCCTGCCCGTCTACGCGCTCGCCCCGCGCGACCTGGGCCGCCGGGACCGCACGGCGCTGATGCTCTACAACTCGACGGCGCTGCCGCTGGTCGTGGCGATCACGACGATCGGCCTCGACGAGGAGGCACTGACCGCGGGCGAGGCGGCGGCGCTGGTCGGCGCGGGCATGGTGTCGGTCCTGGTCTTCCCGCTCCTCGCGCTGAGGCTGCGCGCGGGGAGCGGGAGCGAGGTGAACCCGCCGACGCGACCGATGCACCGCACCGAGTCCTGGTGAACCCTCGGGGCCGGAGCCGGGACCGGAGCCGGAGCCGAGGCCGGAGTCAGGCCGGAGCCGAGGCCGGGACCGGGGCCGAGGCCGGAGTCGGACCGGAGCCGGAGCCGGAGCCGGGCTCACGCGAGTTCGACTAGCCCCCGGTACTCCGGACCCCACAGGTCCTCGACCCCGTCGGGAAGCACCAGCACCCGGTCGGGCCGCAGCGCGTCGATCGCGCCCTCGTCGTGCGTGACCATCACGACGGCCCCGGGATACGTCCCCACGGCGGCCAGCACCTCGTCCCTGGACGCCGGGTCGAGGTTGTTGGTGGGCTCGTCCAGGAGCAGGACGTTCGCGCCGGAGTGCACGAGCCCGGCCAGCGCGAGGCGCGTCTTCTCGCCCCCCGGAGAGGACCGAGACGGGCTTGTCCGCGTCGTCCCCGCGGAACAGGAACGCCCCGAGGACGCCCCGCACCTCGCCGTCGGCCAGCCGCGGCGCGGCGGCGGCGAGGTTCTCCCGGACGGTCCGCGCGCCGTCCAGCGTCTCGTGCTCCTGCGCGAAGTACCCGAGCCGCAGCCCAGGCCCCGCGACGACCCGCCCCTCGTCCGGCACCTCGCGCCCGGCGAGGATCCGCAGCAGCGTCGTCTTCCCGGCCCCGTTCAGCCCGAGGACGACGAGCCGGCTGCCCCGGTCGACGGCCAGGTCGACGCCCGTGAGGACGCGATGGGACCCGTACGCCTTGGTGAGGCTGATGGCGCCGAGCGGCATCCGGCCGCACGGCGCGGGCTCGGGCAGCCGGATCCGCGCGACCTTCTCGCCGCGCCGCACCGGCTCCGCGGCGGACAGCAGCCGCTCGGCACGCCGGTCCATGTTCTTCGCGGCGGTGGCGGTGGAGACGTGGGAGCGCATCTTGTCGGCCTGGGCGCGCAGCGAGGCCGCCTTCCGCTCGGCGTTGGCGCGCTCGCGGGCGCGCCGCCGCTCGTCCGCGGCACGCTGGGCGAGGTAGGTGTGCCAGCCGGTGTTGTGCACGTCGATGGCGGCGCGCGCCGGGTCGAGGTGGAAGACCCGGTTCACGATGCCGGCGAGCAGCCCGGTGTCATGGCTGATGACCACGACGCCGCCCGGGTATCCGGCCAGGTAGCCGCGCAGCCACCCCACCGAGTCGGCGTCGAGGTGGTTGGTCGGCTCGTCGAGCAGCAGGGTGTCGTGGCGCGAGAACAGGATCCGGGCGAGCTCGACGCGGCGCCGCTGACCGCCCGACAGCTCGCCGACGGCCTGCCGCAGCACCCGCTCGGGCAGCCCGAGCCCGGCGGCGACGCGCGCCGCCTCGGCCTCGGCGGCGTACCCGCCGCGCGCCTGGAACCGGTCGTCCGCGCGGGCGTAGGCGGCCATGGCCCGCTCCTGCGCGGCCGGTCCCGCGGCCTGTGCCATGGCGGTCTCCGCGGTACGCAGCGCCGCGACCGCCTCGTCGAGGCCGCGGGCGGACAGGATGCGGTCGGTGACGGTGGCGGCGGGGTCGGCGGCGCCGGGGTCCTGGGCGAGGTACCCGACGGAACCGGTGTGGGTGACGGTCCCTTCGGCGGGCGCCGTCCGCCCGGCGAGGATCTTCATGAGGGTGGTCTTGCCGGCGCCGTTGCGGCCGACCAGGCCGACGCGGTCGCCGGGGGCGACGTGGAAGGAGGCGCGGGACAGCAGGAGGCGGGCGCCGACGCGCACGTCGACACCTCGTACGGTGATCATGGGATGACGCTCCGCAATAGCGAATGGACACACGGGTGGCGTGAAGGCGTGTGTCCTGGCTAGGAAATGCGGGGCGTAGACATGAAGCCGAGGCTAACGGGCCCTCCGAGATCCCCGCACCCGGATTTCCGCCCGCCCCCACCCTCCTGCACTGCGCCGGACGGTCCCGCGAGGGATCATCGACCCATGGACGTCACCCTGCACCTCGCCCAGCAGCCGGAGGCCGACGAGCTCCTCGGCCGCAGTCCGCTGGCCGCACTGATCGGCATGCTCCTGGACCAGCAGGTCCCCATGGAGTGGGCGTTCGCGGGCCCGTACACCATCGCCACGCGGCTGGAGGCGGACGACCTCGACGCCCACGAGATCGCGGCGTACGACCCCGAGGCCTTCGCCGCGCTCCTCTCCACGAAGCCGGCGGTGCACCGCTACCCCGGCTCGATGGCCAAGCGGATCCAGCAGCTCTGCCAGTACCTGGTGGACCACTACGACGGCGAGCCCACGGCCCTGTGGCAGGACGCCGCCACCGGCGACGAACTCCTCAGGCGCCTGAACGACCTCCCCGGCTTCGGCAAGCAGAAGGCCCAGATCTTCCTGGCCCTCCTGGGCAAACAACTGGGCGTCCACCCCAAGGGCTGGCGCGAGGCCGCGGGCGACTACGGCGCCCCCAAGGCCTACCGCTCGGTCGCGGACATCACGGGCCCGGAGTCCCTCCAGAAGGTCCGCGCCCACAAACAGGCGTTGAAGGCCGCGGCGAAGGCGTCGTCGAAGTAGGACGGAGCGAGGCCGTGCCCTAGCCCATGAGGGCGGATCTGGGCGGGGACCGATCGGCTTCGGGGTCCGCCCGGGGGACATGCCATGCATGAGCGTCCCGCCCGCACCCCACCGCCGCACCACGTGGCCCAGGGCGCTGCTCACCCTCCTCGTCCTGGTCGCCGCCACCCTCACCCTCACGGCCCCGGCGGGCCCCGCGACCCCGCCCCCGCAGGCCGCCCTCTCCACGGAGACCGGCAGCGAGCTCCAGCAGGACGTCACCGACACCGCCCTGCGCCTGCCGACCCGCCACGCCACCCGCGTCCCCACACGGCGCCCGCACACCGCGGTCGGCCCTCCGCGGACTCCCGGCACCCCGAAGGGCCTGGCCCCCGCTCGTCTCCACCCCCACGTCCCGACCCCCCGCTCGGTGGTCCTGCGCTGCTGACAGGAACGCCCGGCCCCCCTCAGGGAACCGGGCCTTCTCCTCCCCCGGCAGAAACCGCAGACGAAGGACGACACCCCCATGCCCATGGACCCCTACGCGGCCCTGCACGCCCTCCTGCGCGCAGAAGCCGTACGCACGGCTCCCGCCGACACGGACCAGAAGCCGGAAGCCACCACGCAGCACCCGAACCGGGCCCAGGCCGAGAACCGGCCCCAGGACCAGCCCCGGAACCGGACCCGCCCCAAGGAGGACTGACCCCCGCGAGACCACGGCCCGGCGCCGCCTGCTCGAGGCGGCGCCGGGCCGCGCTCAGCGCCTGCGCCGAGCCGTCCCGAACACCGATCGCGAGATCTCCCGCCCGATCTGCGTCCCCATCGAGCGCAGCAGCGACTTGAACATCCCGCTCCCCACCACCTGCTCGACCACGGACCCGTCCCCCTGCGGCTTCGCCCGCGCCGCCGCGCGCGCCGCCTTCTCCGCCTCGGCCGCCTCCGCCTCGGCCTGCTTGCGGGCCTGCGTCTCGGCCTCCCGGGCGGTCAGCTTCTCGTACGCGGACTCGCGGTCGACGGCGTCCGCGTACCTGCCGTAGAGCAGCGACCCCTTCACGGCCCGGTCGAGCTCGCCCGCGTCGACCGGCCCCATCAGCGACTCCGGGGCCCGCAGCCGCGTCGCCGCGACCGGCGTCGGGGCGCCCTTCTCGCTCAGGACGGTGACCACGGCCTCGCCGGTGCCGATCCCGGTGAGGACCTCCTCCAGGTCGTACGCCGAGTTCGGGAACGTCCGCACCGTCGCCTTCAGCGCCTTCTGGTCCTCCGGCGTGAACGCCCGCAGCGCGTGCTGCACGCGGTTGCCCAGCTGGGCCAGGACGTCCGCGGGCACGTCCTTCGGCGTCTGCGTCACGAAGAAGATGCCCACGCCCTTGGACCGGATGAGCCGCACGGTCTGCGTGACGGCTTCGAGGAAGGCCTTGGAGGCGCCGTTGAAGAGCAGGTGCGCCTCGTCGAGGAAGAACACGAGCTTCGGCTTCTCCACGTCGCCGACCTCGGGCAGGTCGTTGTAGAGGTCGGCGAGGAGCCACATCAGGAAGGTCGAGAAGAGCTGCGGCTTGTCCTGTACGGCGGGCAGTTCGAGCACGGACACCAGGCCCCGCCCGTCCGGCGCCGCCCGCAGGAACTCGCTCGTGTCGAACTCGGGCTCCCCGAAGAAGTCCGCCATGCCCTGCGCCTCGAAGGCGGTCAGCGCCCGCAGGATGACGCCGGCGGTGACCGTCGACAGGCCGCCGATGCCCTTCAGCTCGGGCTTGCCCTCGTCCGACGTCAGGAAGGTGACCACGGCCCGCAGGTCCTTGAGGTCGACGAGTTCGAGGCCCTTCTGGTCGGCGTAGTGGAAGATCAGCCCGAGCGACTGCTCCTGCGTCTGGTTGAGCTGCAGCACCTTCGACAGCAGGACGGGCCCGAAGCTGGTGACGGTGGCCCGCACGGGGATGCCGGTGCCGATGCCGCCGAGCGCGTAGAACTCGCACGGGAAGCCGGTCGCCTCCCACTCCTGCCCCACGTCCCCGGCGCGCTCGGCGACCTTCTCGCCCGCCTCGCCGGGGGCCGAGATCCCCGAGACGTCGCCCTTGACGTCCGCGAGGAACACGGGCACGCCCTGCGCGGCCAGCTGCTCGGCGATGAGCTGCAGCGTCTTGGTCTTGCCGGTGCCGGTGGCCCCGGCGACGAGGCCGTGCCGGTTGAGCATGGGCAGCGGGATGCGGATCTGCGCGTCCGCGTAGCACCGCCCGCCCCACATCAGGGCGCCCAGATCGAGGGCGGGCCCGGTGAAGGCGTACCCGGCGGCGATCTCCCTGGCCTCCTGAGGGAGCGCACCCGCGGCGCCCCCGGCCTCCTCGGGACCTCCCGAACCGCCGGAACCATCGCCTCCGGCCGTCACCCCCGCGACCGGCACTGACTCGTTCGGGCGGTTCCCACTCCCGGACATGGACGGCATCGGCTGGCTCTCGCTCACTTCGGCCCCTGTTCCCGGCTTGAGAGTTCCCGGTTTATCCCGGTTTCCGGCGTCATTTCCCAGAGTCGCACTCCGTCGCCATGGCTGCGCCCGGAGAGCCTTGACCGGTAGGCTTTCCGTGTGATCTTCAAGCGCATCGGAAACGGCCGGCCGTACCCCGACCACGGCCGGGAAAGCACCCGGCAGTGGGCGGACGTCGCGCCGCGCCCGGTCCGCCTCGATCAGCTCGTGACGACCAAGGGCCAGCTCGACCTGGAGACCCTGCTCGCCGAGGACTCCACGTTCTACGGCGACCTCTTCGCGCACGTCGTGAAGTGGCAGGGCGACCTGTACCTGGAGGACGGGCTGCACCGCGCCGTCCGCGCCGCGCTCCAGCAGCGCCAGGTGCTCCACGCGCGCGTTCTCGAACTGGGCTGACGCGCCCGTTCCCCCGCCCGAACCGGGCCCAAGTCCGCATTGGCCCTTTTGGGTTGGACTGAGCCCCGGGCAATGATCATTTAGTAGGCATCGCCGCCACGCGGCACTACGCTGCGCCCATGAGCATGCTCACTCCCCCCGGCATGGGCGGCAAGTACCGCATCACGGGGGACAAATATCCGCGAATGCGCCGCCCCAGCGGGCGCCGCAGGATCGTGCTCGCGGCCATCGCGTCCACCGCGGCCGTGGGCCTTATCGGCTGGGGCACCCTGCAGCTCATCGACGTCTTCACGGGCGGCGACAAGGCGTCGGCCGCGGGCTCCGCCCCGGACTGCGACCGCAGGCCCGCGGCCTCCGCCAAGGCCTCGCCGCCCAAGCCGGAGCCGCTGCCCGAGCCCCGCCGGATCACCGTCAACGTCTTCAACGCCACGCCCCGCGGCGGCCTGGCCAAGGACACCGCCGACGAGCTGAAGAAGCGCGGCTTCGCCATCGGCAAGGTCGGCAACGCGACGAAGGCCTTCGACAAGAAGGTCAAGGGCACCGGGATACTGCTCGGCGCCAAGGCGGCCACCGACACCGCGCTCCCGGTCCTCGGCACACAGCTCGCGGGCGCCGAGCACAGGACCGACGGCCGCAAGGGCGGCGAGGTCGACCTGATCCTCGGCGACAAGTTCAAGGACCTGGCCAAGAAAGAGGACGCCGACAAGGCCCTGGCACAACTGGCCAAGCCCGAGCCGACGCCCGCTCCGTCAGGCAACGACAGGAACTGCTGAGCCCCTGAGGGCCCGGTGCCGCGGGACTACTCCGCGGCCCCGTACATCCGGTCGCCCGCGTCGCCGAGCCCCGGGACGATGTACCCGTTCTCGTTGAGCCGCTCGTCGACCGAGGCCGTCACGACCGTCACCGGCGTGCCCGCCAGCTCGCGCTCCATGATCTCGACGCCCTCGGGGGCGGCGAGCAGCACCACGGCGGTCACGTCGTCGGCGCCGCGCTTGATGAGCTCCTGGATCGCCGCGACGAGCGTGCCGCCCGTGGCGAGCATCGGGTCCAGGACGTACACCTGACGGCCGGAGAGGTCGTCCGGCATGCGCGTCGCGTACGTGGAGGCCTGCAGCGTCTCCTCGTTGCGGATCATGCCGAGGAAGCCGACCTCCGCGGTCGGGAGCAGCCGGACCATGCCGTCGAGCATGCCGAGGCCGGCGCGCAGGATCGGCACGACCAGCGGGCGCGGATACGACAGCTTGACGCCGGTGGTCCGGGTCACCGGGGTGTCGATGTCGACCTGCTCGGTGCGCACGTCCCGGGTGGCCTCGTACGCGAGCAGGGTGACCAGCTCGTCGGCGAGGCGCCGGAAGGTCGGGGAGTCGGTGCGCTTGTCGCGCAGCGTGGTGAGTTTGTGCGCCACCAGCGGGTGGTCGACGACGTGGATCCGCATGACATCAACAGTAACCGGGACAGGGCCCCTCTCCCCGCGCTGGCATCAACCCCGCCGCCGGGGGGAAGGTGGGGACGTACGGACTGAGGTGGTGTGGCCCATGGCTGAGCACAAGCCGGAACCAGCGGACGAGACCGACGCCGAGCGCCGCAGGCGCCGCGCCCAGTTCCTGCGTGAACGCACCGAGGCCATCGAGCTCCGCGAGCGCGTGAAGCCGCGCCGCGCCCGGGCGGCACGCATGCGGCAGGCGATGCGTATGCGTACGTTCCGCTGGTAGCCGCCCCTCGCGCCGCGGGCCCTCGCGAAGGCGCCGGAGAACGCGACGCGGAACACAGCGGCCGGAAGACCTCTCCTGACGGCGCCGTTTCTGCCACGATTCCGAATGGGCGGGGCCAGAAACTGCACTCCCCGCTCCCCGACCTCGCCGGGGGGACCCCAAACCGCCAACCGGCACTGCCTATGACCAGTGGGAGAGTCACGGTGTACTTCGCCGCACTGCTCGCGCGCACCGAAGACGGGTGGGAAGCGAGCGACACGGAGCTCGACGATGTGGAGACCCTGTCGGATCTGGCCGATCTGGCCCGTGAAGCCACGGTCGATTACGACGACGACACGGTGCTCGTCTTCATCGAACAGGAAGACGCGTGGTTCGGCGTCGTCCGCGTGGACGGCGAGGAGGACCCTCGCATCTACGTATCGGACGCGGCCGCGGCCGCCCGCAGCTCGTACGGGGAGATCCTGCTCACCGACGAGATGCTCGGCCGGGACCCGGGCGACGACCCGGCCGACGATCTGGACGCCCTCGACCTCGACGGTACGGAGGACGGCGAGCCCTCGGACTCCGCCGACGCGGACGACGGGGAAGCCGACAGCGGCGACGCGGTGCCCTCGGGGCCGCTCGGCGACACGGAGATCCTCGCCGACCTGGGCGTGCCGGAGAAGGAGCTGCTCGCTCTGGAGAGCGGCGACGCGCTGGGCGAGATCGCCGAGATCCTCGGCGCGGCGGAGGTGCTCGAGACCGTCCGCTAGGTTCCCCGTGTGACCGACCAGAACGACCCGAACGACATCCCCGATCCCGTACGCGATCGCTGGCGGGCGCCCATGCGGCTCGCTCTGGCCGAGGCCGAGCTGGCCGTACGGGGCGGTGACGTGCCCGTCGGCGCCGTCGTGCTGTCCCCGGACGGTACGACGGTGCTCGCCGCGGGCCACAACGAACGCGAGGCGACCGGCGACCCCACCGCGCACGCGGAGGTGCTGGCGCTGCGCAGGGCCGCCGCGGAGCTCGGTGAGTGGCGGCTGACCGGCTGCACGCTCGTCGTGACGCTGGAGCCGTGCACGATGTGCGCCGGCGCGATCGTGCAGTCCCGCGTGGACCGGGTGGTCTACGGCGCGCGGGACGAGAAGGCCGGAGCGGCGGGCTCGCTCTGGGACGTCGTGCGCGACCGACGGCTCAACCACCGGCCCGAGGTCGTCCTCGGGGTCCTCGCGGAGGAGTGCGCCGCGCAGCTGACGGACTTCTTCCGGAAGCGGTGAGGCGGAAGCGGTGAGGCAGGGGCAGCGCGGGGCTGCGCCGAACGGATTTCAGTCCACGGGGCATCGTGGGCTAGAGTTCCTCTCGGTAGCGTGTCCGAGCGGCCGAAGGAGCTCGCCTCGAAAGCGAGTGTGGGGAAACTCACCGAGGGTTCAAATCCCTCCGCTACCGCTCTTGATGCGAAGGGCCCGTCCAGCTGGACGGGCCCTTCGTCGTCGTCTCTCCCGTATGGCCCCTGATACGCAGAAGACCCCGGCGCCTGTACGGCACCGGGGCTCTCTCTCCCGCTAGGACGGGGGAAGCGGCATCGGGGGGACAAGCCGCTTCCCCCGACGAGGACCGGCCCTCAAGTCAGCACCGCCGTCAGGGGGGAAGCAGACGGCGCCGACCCCGCAGTAGGGCCAAGTCCCTCACCCTGCGGATTCCTGCCAGATCCGCCGGGCTCACCACCCATCCTGCGCCTCGCGCCACTCGCACGGCGCAGGCAAAGGGCCTGTGCTGCCGGGCCGTTGGTCCTTAAAAGCCCCGTGAGTAGGGTCCGGGTTAGACTCACGGCCGTCACAGGGGTCACACGGGGCGCGGTAAGGGGAGGCCAGATCGTGGCAGTGCAGTGGAAGAAGATCGGGCTCTTCGTGCTGGTCGTCTTCGTGCTCTATGTGATCATCACCGACCCCGCCAAGGCCGCGGACTACGTGCAGATAGGGTTCGAGGGTGTTTCGAGCGCCGCTCAGAGCATCGGCGACTTCATGACGTGGATCGCCAACGGAGGCAAGGACTGAGCGGCGGCCAAGGCCGTACAGCCGCAGCCCTCTCCAAGGAGTGCCCGTGATCCGCCATCTGGTCCTCTTCAAGCTCAACGACGGCGTACAGCGCGACGAGCCGCGCGTCGTCGAGGGCGTCAAGGCCTTCCGCGCGCTCGGCGAGCAGATCCCGGAACTGACGTTCTGGGAGTGCGACTGGAACATC
This sequence comes from Streptomyces sp. NPDC025651, assembly GCF_055558735.1. NCBI lineage: Bacteria > Bacillati > Actinomycetota > Actinomycetes > Kitasatosporales > Streptomycetaceae > Streptomyces > Streptomyces sp. NPDC025651. Next base: position 848,421 of record NZ_JBVHLZ010000002.1, on the reverse strand, counting down.
ACCGACCGCCCCATCGCGTACGACTTCGCCATCAACTCGGCGGTCGAGGACACCGATGCGCTCAAGCGGTACATCGAGCACCCGGCCCACCAGGCGGGCGTCGCGCAGTGGCGCGAGTTCGCCACGTGGGTGATCGCGGACTACGAGTTCTGAGCCGCAGGGCGCAGCAGCTCCCCGAACGGCCCCGCACCGGAACGGTGCGGGGCCGTTCCGCGTCTTCAGCCCCAACTTGCCCCTCAACACGTAGTTATCGGGTGCTTGCACACAGTGCACATGTCTTGTGATGCTATGACCGCTTTTGACGGATGAGTTGACCAAGGTCGACTGAGCTTGACTGTGACTGTCTGAGAAGGGGTGGCGTTGACCGTGCCGGCCAGTACTGCGCCCGAGGCTCCACCCGCGAAGGCTTCACCCGGCACCGGGAGCACCCGCGGCGCCGACACCAGGGCCCTCACCCAAGTGCTCTTCGGCCAGCTCAAGGAGCTGGAGCCGGGCAGCCCCGAACACGGCCGCGTGCGCGGCGCGCTCATCGAGGCCAACCTGCCGCTCGTGCGGTACGCGGCCGCGCGCTTCCGCAGCCGCAACGAACCGATGGAGGACGTCGTCCAGGTCGGGACCATCGGTCTCATCAACGCCATCGACCGGTTCGACCCGGACCGCGGCGTGCAGTTCCCGACCTTCGCGATGCCGACCGTGGTCGGCGAGATCAAGCGGTACTTCCGCGACAACGTCCGCACCGTCCACGTGCCGCGCAGGCTGCACGAGCTGTGGGTGCAGGTGACCGGGGCGACCGAGGACCTCACGACCGCCTTCGGGCGCTCGCCGACGACCTCGGAGATCGCCGAGCGCCTGCGCATCACCGAGGACGAGGTGCTCGCCTGCATCGAGGCCGGACGCTCGTACCACGCAACGTCGTTGGAGGCGGCCCAGGAGGGCGACGGGCTGCCCGGTCTGCTCGACCGGCTCGGGTACGAGGACCCCGCGCTCGACGGCGTCGAGCACCGCGATCTCGTACGCCACCTCCTGGTCCAACTCCCCGAGCGGGAACAGCGGATCCTGCTGCTGCGCTACTACAGCAATCTGACGCAGTCGCAGATCAGCGCCGAACTGGGCGTTTCCCAGATGCACGTGTCGAGACTGCTCGCCAGAAGCTTCGCGCGGCTTCGGTCCGCAAATCGGATCGAGGCGTAACCGTAACGAGTGGAGTGCCGTCGGGGATCTTTCCGACGGCACTCCTTGCTGAAATCCCCCAGACCCCCTCTTTCCTGCACGGATGTCACCCTTGTTTGTCGACAAGTAACTACAGCGTGTTGCCGACATGTGACATTCTGCTGGAACCGCGTTTGCCGTAGCCCCACCTCCGGTATTCAGGTGGAGGCTGCGTTCCTCCGACGGGAGCGCCCGCCGCGACCGTCCGCGACCTCAAGGGGGTGGCATGTCCGCAGACCAGGGCAGCTCGAAGGTGCTCACGCTCACGCTCACCAAGAGCCCGAGCGACTCCGCGCCCGACGCGCTTCACAGCTCAACAGCCTCGGAAGCCATCGACACCCGGACCCTGTCCCGCTCCCTCTTCCTGCGGCTCGCCGCGCTCGACAAGGACAGCCCGGAGCGCGTCTACGTACGCGACACGCTCATCGAACTCAACCTCCCCCTCGTGCGCTACGCGGCGGCCCGCTTCCGCAGCCGCAACGAACCGATGGAGGACATCGTCCAGGTCGGCACGATCGGCCTGATCAAGGCGATCGACCGTTTCGACTGCGAACGGGGCGTGGAGTTCCCGACGTTCGCGATGCCGACGGTCGTCGGTGAGATCAAGCGCTTCTTCCGGGACACCAGTTGGTCGGTGCGGGTGCCGCGCCGCCTCCAGGAGCTGCGGCTCGCGCTCACCAAGACCAGCGACGAGCTCGCCCAGCGGCTCGACCGCTCGCCGACCGTGCCCGAACTCGCCGCGGCGCTCGGGGTCTCCGAGGAGGACGTGGTCGACGGGCTCGCGGTGGGCAACGCCTACACCGCGTCCTCGCTGGACTCCCCGGCCCCCGAGGACGACGGCGGCGAGGGCTCCCTCGCGGACCGCCTCGGGTACGAGGACTCCGCCCTGGAGGGCGTGGAGTACCGCGAGTCGCTCAAGCCGCTGCTCGCCAAGCTGCCGCCGCGCGAGCGCCGCATCATCATGCTGCGGTTCTTCGCGAACATGACGCAGTCGCAGATCGGCGAGGAGGTCGGCATCTCGCAGATGCACGTCTCCCGGCTGCTCACACGGACGCTGGCGCAGCTGCGCGAGGGACTCATCTCGGACTGAATCCGACCCGAGTACGAGGTCAACCGTCCGTCGCGTGGCCGGTGTTGCTGTCGGGGTTCCTAAGTGACGGGCCGTCAGCCACACTGGCGCGATGCGACGTGGTGTGCGGAACGTGCTCGGTGCCGGTGCGGCCGTGGTGTGTCTCGGCGGCCTCCTCGCCGCGTGCGGCGGCGGGAGCGGCGACGGCTATGTGGCGACCGGCGCGGCCGGTGCCGTACCGGAGCGGGCGCCGGGCGAGGCGGTGGGCCCGACCGGCGACGTGAAGCTGGTGCCGCTGGACGGGGGCGGCGACGGGAAGACCCCTGGTGGCGGTGCGCCGAAGGGCGAGGGAGACGGCGACGGCTCCCGCCCCGCATCTCCCGGGAGCGGCGGCGAAGGCGACTCGGAGGGGAAGTCGCCCGGCCGCTCGGACAGTTCGGAGGCGTCGACCCCGCAGGGCGAGAGCCCCTCGTCCGGCAACGGCGCGAACCCCGGCCGCACAGAAGGCGGTTCCGGCACCCCGTCCGCTCCCGGCACGGACAAGCCGGGCACGAGCAAGCCGCCCGCGGGGCCCGCCGAGCTGAAGGCGGGCGCCCCCGAGCGCGAGGCCGCGGACAAGCGCTGGTGCGAGAAGGTGACCGTCACCTTCCACAACACCGGTGGCTCACCGGTGCGTTCGGGAACGGTCACCTTCGGGACGCACATCATCGGCGCGCTCGGCGTCGACTGGGACACGATCGAGTCGACCGTGAAACTCCCGGCGCCGATCGCCCCCGGCGAGAAGAAGGAAAAGACCTGGCCGGTGTGCGTGGACGCGTGGCGGGTCCCCCTGGGCATGCACATAGAGACCCAGGACGTGGACGTGACGTGGAAGTAGCGAAGGAGCGAGCGCGGTAGCCCTCACGCGGCGGGGTGTCGTCTGCGGAATGTCTTCTGCGGGTGAGTTGTGGCTGATCGCGCAGTTCCCCGCGCCCCTTACGGGGCACGGCCCCTCCGCAGACGCAAAGGCGCCCCGAAGGGGGCGCGGGGAACTGCGCGACAAGCCACAACTCACCCGCGGGCAAAGCCCACCGCTCAGACAGCGCCTCGGACGAAGCCCCGCCGAGCCAAAGGACCCTACTTAAGCGCCAGCCACGCAACGCCCGCCACGACCACGATGCCGACGATGACGCCGAGGATCAGACCGATCCGCGGCCCGGAGGCCGCGGCCGCCTGCTGCTGGCGGCCCTGCGGGGCCTCGTCGACGAAGGCGCGGAACATCTGCGTGCTGCCGGCGGGGTCGGGGTTGCCCTGGGGACCCTGGGGGTTGTGTGCCATGGGCCACGACCCTAGCGAATCCAGCGCGGTCGGCCCAACCCCCACTGGCCAGGGACTTTACGACCGTGGTCCCAGACCTTTGCCGACTCTTTAGTCCCTTGGTCCGGTTTTAGTTTGCCTGCGGCAACCAACTGCTTCTATCGTTGCCCTAAGCAACAAATATTCAGGAGGTGCCGTGGCCGCGCAGCGTCAGTACGAGGAGCTGGCCCGACAGCTCAGCGCCATCGGCGCCGTGAAGCGCGGCCTCGGACGGGTCCTGCCCCCCGAGTGCCCGGCCGGGTCCGCCGCCGTACTCACCCTGCTCAACCGGCACGGCGAGATGCGGATGAGCAGACTCGCCGAACTGCTCGCCGTCGACATGTCGGTGACCAGCCGCCACGTCGCCCACGTCGCCGAACGGGGCTGGATCCACCGCGATCCCGACCCCGCCGACAAGCGTTCCCGCATCCTTCGCCTCACGCCTGCCGGTGAGGCGAAGTTCGAAGAGCTCTCCGACCTCTCGATGCAGGCACTCGCCCACTACTTGCACGACTGGTCGGACGACGAGGTCGACCAGCTCAGCACCCTGCTCGCGCGCCTGCGCGACAGCTTCGGGGACTGCCGCGCGGCTTCGGCCCGGATTCCCCAGTCCCCCCAGCCCCCTCTCTCCCCCCTCTCCCCCCACGACGTACAGACCTCAGAGACCACCCGTACACCCGCGTAAGAAAAGGAAGCCCATGGCAACAACCACACCAGCCGGTGTGCGGGGCAGCCATGCCAAGCACGGAGCTCATCCCGACGAGAACGCTCCGATGACGCACCGGCAGATCATGGAAGCGCTCTCCGGGCTGCTGCTCGGCATGTTCGTGGCGATCCTGTCGTCGACGATCGTCTCCAACGCCCTGCCGGAGATCATCGGCGACCTCGGCGGCGGCCAGTCCGCCTACACCTGGGTCGTCACCGCCTCGCTGCTCGCGATGACCGCGACCACCCCCCTGTGGGGCAAGCTGTCCGACCTCTTCAGCAAGAAGGCGCTCGTACAGATAGCCCTGATCATCTATGTGCTCGGATCGGTCGTCGCCGGTCTTTCGCAGAACGCCGGCATGCTCATCGCCTGCCGTGTCGTGCAGGGCATCGGCGTCGGCGGTCTCTCCGCACTCGCCCAGATCGTCATGGCCGCGATGATCTCCCCGCGTGAGCGCGGGCGCTACTCCGGCTACCTCGGCGCCACGTTCGCGGTCGCGACCGTCGGCGGTCCGCTGCTCGGCGGCGTCATCACCGACACCTCGTGGCTCGGCTGGCGCTGGTGCTTCTACGTCGGCGTGCCCTTCGCGGTCATCGCGCTGATCGTCCTGCAGAAGACCCTGAAGCTCCCCGTCGTCAAGCGCGACGTCAAGGTCGACTGGGCCGGTGCCTTCTTCATCAGCGCCGCCGTCTGCCTGCTGCTCGTCTGGGTCACCTTCGCCGGCGACAAGTACGACTGGATGTCGTGGCAGACCGGCGCCATGGTCGGCGGTTCGGTCCTGCTCGGCCTGATCTTCGTGTTCGTCGAGTCCAGGGCCAGCGAGCCGATCATCCCGCTGCGGCTCTTCCGCAACCGCACCATCACCCTCGCCTCGCTCGCCTCGCTCTTCGTGGGTGTCGCGATGTTCGCGGGCACGGTCTTCTTCAGCCAGTACTTCCAGCTGGCGCGGGGCGAGTCCCCGACCATGTCCGGTGTCCTGACGATCCCGATGATCGGTGGTCTGTTCGTCTCGTCCACCGTGTCGGGCCAGGTCATCACGAAGACGGGCAAGTGGAAGGCCTGGCTGGTCAGCGGCGGTGTCCTGGTGACGGCGGGCCTCGGTCTGCTCGGCACCATCCGGTACGACACCGAGTACTGGCACATCGCGATCTTCATGGCCCTGATGGGTCTCGGCATCGGCATGATGATGCAGAACCTGGTGCTGTGCACGCAGAACCAGGTCGAGCCGCAGGACCTCGGTTCCGCCTCCTCCGTCGTCACCTTCTTCCGCTCCCTCGGCGGCGCGATGGGCGTCTCGGCGCTCGGCGCGATCATGGCGACGCGGATCACCGACTACGTCAAGGACGGCATCACCGAACTCGGCCCGAAGGCGGCCGCGGAGTTCGGCCACGGCGGCACCGGCGGCGGTGGCATCCCCGACCTGGACAAGATCCCCGAGCCGTTCCGCACGGTGATGGAGAGCGCGTACGGGCACGGCATCGCCGACGTCTTCCTGATCGCCGCGCCGATGGCGCTGATCGCCTTCCTGATCACGCTGTTCATCAAGGAGGTCCCGCTGCGCACGTCGGGCGCGATGGCCCAGGCCGCGTCCGAGTCCGCGCAGGCCACCGACGGTGCGGCCGCCCCGGCTGCCGCCGCTGCCGCGCCGGTCGCCGACGAGCCGGTGCTCGCCTCCGTCGCCTCGCACACCGAGGCGGGGCCCGAGGGCACGCAGAGGCTCGCCGCGGTGGCCTCGGCCGCCGAGGCCGGTGCCGGTGGGATTCCGCCCCAGGTCACCGGCGGGATTCCGGTACGCGGCTTCGTCCGCGGCGCCGAGAGCGCACCCGTTCCGCGTGCCGCCGTCACGCTGATCTCCCTCGGGGGACGGCAGTTGGGCCGTGCGGTCGCGCAGGGCGACGGGTCCTACGCCGTCGACGCCCCCGGCGCCGGTTCGTACGTGCTCATCGCCTCCGCCGACGGGTTCCAGCCGCAGGCCTCGACCGTCGTCGTGGGCGAGGACGCCCTCGCGTACGACATCCTGCTCAGCGGCACCAGCGGGCTGAGCGGCCTGGTGCGGGACGCGGACAGCAAGCTGCCCGTCGCCGGTGCCATGGTCATCGTGACCGACGTCCGCGGTGACGTCCTGGCCACCGGACTCTCCGGCGAGCAGGGCGAGTTCACCTTCGCCGAGCTGGTCCCCGGCACCGTCACCGTCGCGGTGAACGCCGCCGGTCACCGGCCCCTCGCCCTGCCCGTCGAGGTGGGCGGCGCCGGGGTCACCCGGGTCGAGGTGGAGCTCAACTCCGGCTCGCAGGTGCTCGGCACGGTGCGGGCGGGCGGTGCGCCGCTGAACGACGCCCGCGTCACGCTGGTGGACGCCGCGGGCAACGTCGTCGCCACGGCGACCACCGGTGCCGACGGCGCGTACGCCTTCACCGATCTGGACAGCGGGGAGTACACGGTCATCGCGACCGGGTACCCGCCGGTGGCCACGGGGCTCTCGGTCGCCGGGAGCGGCGTCGACGGCCACGACATCGAACTCGCCCACCCGGGCGAGTGATCGGCCCCGGCCCGCGGTCGCGCCCCGAGCGGAGGCGCGGCCCCGGGCCGGTCGCGGAAAGGGCCCCCGGGCCGGCGGTGGCGTTCATGGCAGGGGACGGCCGGCCACCGCCGCCGGGGGCCGTCTGCTTTCCGCCCTCTGCTTGATCGAGCTTGGACAGTGCGGCTTCCGGATGCGGAAGCCCGGCAAGGAGTTGAACGGGATGGGACTCAACGCTCGGATGCGGACGCGTGACGGGTGGGCCGTGCCGCACGCCGTCGTCACCGTGACCGACATGACGGGGACGCAGGTGCTGCGGGCCGCGGCGGACGAGGAGGGCGTCGTGCGGGACGGGACCGAGCTGGTTCCCGGGCCCTACACCGTCATCGTCACCGCCGTCGGGTACGCGCCCGTCGCCTCCACCGCGCTCGTGACGGCCAGCGGGCGGGCGGACGTCGGCAACGTCGTCCTCGCCCGGCAGGGCGGCACCGAGCTGCCGCCGCCGGGGCCCTGGACCATCGACCCCGCGCACTCGACCGTGGCCGCCGTCGCCCAGCACCTCGGGATCACCAGCGTGCACGGGCGGTTCACGGAGTTCGGAGGGCGCGTCGAGATCGCCGGGGCCGACGGGGACATGGAGAAGTCCCGCGTCGAGGCGGTCATCCGGTCGGCCTCGATCGACACGGGCAACGGCATGCGGGACGGGCACCTGAAGTCGCCGGACTTCCTGGACGTGGAGCGGTACCCGGAGATCACGTACCGCTCGCACGGGCTCACGCCGTCCGGCACGGACCGGTGGACGGTCCACGGTGAGCTGGGCATGCACGGGGTCGTACGGCCCGTGGATCTGGAGCTGAGCTACCTCGGGACCGGGGCCGACCCCTGGGGCGGGACGCGGGCGGCGTTCCGGGCCACGGCGGAGCTGCGGCGGGAGGACTTCGCCATGAACTACAACCAGGTGGTGCAGGCGGGGATCTCGGCGATCGGCACGACGCTGAAGGTCGAGCTCGACATCCAGGCCGTGCAGGGGGACGTGCTGCCGCAGGGCTGAGGTGTCCCGGGGGGGGCGGGTGTGGGTGGACGCCTTGCTGACCGGTGCTCCGCGGCTTCGGGCCGCCGGCGGCGTCAGCTGTTCCGGCTCAGCAAGGCTTCGATTCCCGCGATCATCAGGTCCAGGGCGATCGTGAAGTCCCGCTCCCACATCTCCTCGACCGTGTCGCCGCCCCGCGCCTCCATCAGGTCGCGCGCGTTCTGCATGATCCCGTGCGCCGCGACCTCGTGGCGGATCGTGCCGGACGCCTCCCGGTAGAACTCCTCCTGGGTCATCCCGGCCTCCGCGCACCGCGCGATGAAGTGGCCCTCCATGGTCCCGAAGCCGTACACGAACTGGAAGACCGCCGAGATCGCGCCGTTCTGGGTGTACGCCGGAAGTCCCGTGTTCCGTACGGCGACCTGCACCGCGAGCGCGAAGTCCAGCCAGTTCGGGCCGATGTTGAGGAACCTGCCGACCAGCTGCGACACCCACGGGTGGCGGATCAGCGTCTTGCGGTACTCGTCGGCCAGCTCGCGCAGTTGCTCGCGCCACGCCTCCGGGGCGCTCTCCGTGTCCGGGAGCCGCATCTCGCCGAAGACCGCGTCCAGGGCGAGCTCCAGGAGGTCGTCCTTGGTGTCCACGTACCAATAGACGGACATCGCCGTGACGTTCAGCTCGCCGGCGAGCCTGCGCATGGAGAACTTGGTCAGGCCCTCCGCGTCCAGGAGCCGCACCGTGACCTCGGTGATCCGGTCCCGGTCGAGCCCGCTCGGCTGGTCGCCCCTGCGACCGCTGCCGCGGCGCGCCTTGCCGTGCAGCCAGACGCTCGTCCGCGCCGGATTCGTCGTGCGGTCGGCTGCCTTGACCATGGCGCACCTTCCTGGTTGTTCCGCGGGTGGGACCGGAGAGAGGGCGGTCTCCGGAAGGGGGTGGTCCGCCCTCTCCACGATGCTATGCCGATGTCTTCCCCGCGGAGTCTGCCCTCTCCGCCCTCCGCAGCAACGCGGCCGCGAGGAAGCCGCCGACGAACACCGCCGCCGCGCCCACCAGCTGGGCCCTCTCGATCCCCGAGGCGAACGCGTCGGCGATCCGCTCCTGCTCGCCCGTGGACTTCGCCGCGGCCATGGCCGCCGGGAACGACGCGGCGGAGACCGCCACCAGGGAGGCGAAGCGGGAGTTGAGGACGGCGCCGAGGACGGCGACGCCCAGGCCGTTGCCGAACTCCGCGAGCGTGCCGTTGATGCCCGCGCCCACGCCCGCCTTCTCCGGCGGGATCGCGCTCATGATCGCGTTGGCCATGGCCGGCATGGCGAAGGAGATGCCCGCGCCCATCACGACGAGGCCGACGAGCATGCCGTTGTAGTCGTCGCCGCCGAGCAGCGCGACCGCCGTGAGGCCCGCCGCGAGCAGGCTCATGCCGGACGCGATCGTCGCCGGGGTGCCCAGCTTGGCGTGCAGCCTCGCGCCCACGCCCGCGAGGTTGAGGACGACGATGGTGACCGCGAGCGGCGCGGTGCGCAGGCCCGCCTCCAACGGCTCGTACCCGAGGACGAACTGGAGGTGCTGGGTCAGGATGAAGAGGGATCCGCCGAGGCCGAAGGCGACCAGGATCGAGCCCGCCACCGCGCCGATGAACCGCCGGTTGCGGAAGAAGTGCATGTCCAGCATCGGGTGCGGGACGCGCAGCTCCCAGAGCGCGAACGCGCCGAGGACCAGGACGCCGACCGCCGCGGAGACCAGGACGTGCGCCGACGTCCAGCCGTGCTCGGGCCCGGAGATGATCGCGTAGACCACCGAGGCCATGCCGATCGTGGAGAGCAGCGCGCCCAGGAGGTCGGGACGGTCGCCCTGCCGGTTCTTGGACTCGGGCACCAGCCTGAACACCGCGACGAGGCCGAGCAGCGCCACGGGGATGTTGATCAGGAAGATCGAGCCCCACCAGAAGTGGTCGAGCATGAAGCCGCCGAGCAGCGGACCGGCCGCGAACCCGAGGGAGTTGACGGTGGCCCAGAGGCCGATCGCCTTCACGCGCTCGGTGTCGTCGAAGATCTGCACGACGACCGCGAGGGTCGTGGTCATGAGCAGCGCCCCGCCGATGCCCATACCCGCGCGGGCGGCGATGAGCTGCGCGGAGCTCTGCGCGAGCCCCGCGGCCAGCGAGCCGATGCCGAACAGGGCGAGGCCCGTCATCAGCATCTTCTTGCGGCCGTAGCGGTCCGCGGAGCTGCCCGCGGTGAGCAGCAGGCCCGACTGGACCAGCGAGTACGCGTTGATCATCCACTGGATGTCGGAGGTGGACGCGTCCAACTCCCGGGTGAGGGAGGGGATCGCGACGCTCAGGACGGTGTTGTCGAGCAGCACGGTGAGCTGGGCGAGGCAGATGACGCCGAGGATCAGCCAGCGCTGCGGGTGCCTCTGGGAGGCGGTGGGGGACTCGGCTGTCGTTGCCGTCATGCAGCCTTCTCTCTCTCGTTCTACGGTGTACGGCGCTTGCGCGACGTACACCGTAGAACAGGCCCCATACGGCGTACAAGGTTTTTTTGTCGGGCGGGCTGTGCCGTCAGCCGGTGGGCGGCGTCGGTGCGGGACGTCTCACGAAGGCGAGGGCGCGGGGACGGCGGACTTGATCAGGTACCCCGCCCCACGCCGCGTGTGGATCATCGGCTCCCGGCCCGCGTCGATCTTCCTGCGCAGATACGAGATGTAGAGCTCGACGACGTTGGCCTGGCCCCCGAAGTCGTAGTTCCACACCCGGTCGAGGATCTGCGCCTTGCTGAGCACGCGCCGCGGGTTGCGCATCAGATAGCGCAGCAGCTCGAACTCGGTGGCGGTGAGGTGGATGGAGTCGCCGCCGCGGGTCACCTCGTGGCTGTCCTCGTCGAGCGTCAGGTCCCCCACGACCAGCGTCGACTCACTGCGCTTGTCGGCGGCGCCGGCCCGCCGGATGAGGCCGCGGAGCCGGGCCACGACCTCCTCCAGGCTGAAGGGCTTGGTGACGTAGTCGTCGCCGCCCGCCGTGAGCCCGGCGATGCGGTCCTCGACGGCGTCCTTCGCGGTCAGGAACAGCACGGGCACGTCCGGCATCTCGCGGCGCAGCCTGCCGAGCAGGGAGAGCCCGTCCATGTCGGGCAGCATCATGTCGAGCACCACGGCGTCGGGCCGGAACGCGCGCGCGGCCCGCACCGCGCCCGCGCCGTCACCCGCGCTGCGGATCTGCCAGCCCTCGTAGCGCAGGGCCATGGACAGCAGCTCGGTGAGCGACACCTCGTCGTCCACGACGAGCACGCGGACGGGGCTCCCGTCCGGCCTGAGCAGTTCGGTACGCGCCTGAGGCGTGGTCGTGGTCATGCACCACACCCTGCGGGGCGCCCCTGAGAGCACTCTTGCGCGAACCTGTGAATTCCCTGAGAAACCGCACGGGCCTCACTCCACCCCGAACAACCCGGAGGCGTTCCGGTACAGGACCCCCCGCAGCCACGCGTCCCCGAGCCCCAGCCGCTCCAGGGACTCCAGCTGATGGACGTACGCGTACGGAATGTTGGGGAAGTCGCTCCCCAGCAGCACCCGGTCCCCGAGGTCCGCGAGCCGCCCGAGCTCCTGCTTCGGGAACGGCATGAGGCCCTCGCTGAAGTCGGTGAAGGCCATGGTGGTGTCCAGGCGCACCTCGCCGTACCGCTCCGCGAGCGCGAGGAACTCCGCGTACTCCGGCATCCCCATGTGCGCCACGACGATCCGCAGCCGCGGGTGCCGCGCGAGGAGGCGCTCGATCGGCTCGGGACCGGTGTGCTTGCCGGGCCGGGGGCCGGACCCGCAGTGCGTCACGACGGGCACCCCGGCCTCGGCGAGGAGCCCCCAGACCTCCTCCAGCAAGGCGTCGTTCGGGTCGTAATCCCCCACCTGGACATGGGACTTGAAGACGCGTGCCCCCGCCTCGACGGCCTCCCGCACATAGCGGCCCACCCCCGGCTCGGGGTAGAAGGTCGCGGTGTGCAGACACCCGGGCGTGCGGCGCGCGAACTCGGCGGACCAGCCGTTGAGCCACTCGGCCATGCCCGCCTTGTGCGGATAGAGCATCGAGGTGAAGGCCCGCACCCCGAACTCCCCGAGCAGCGCGACCCGTCGCTCCTCCTCGTGGCGGTAGGTGATCGGCCACTTCGGTCCGCCGTCCGCCCCGTAGGCATCGAAGTACGCCCAGACCTTGCGCAGCACGCGGTCCGGCATGAAGTGCGTGTGTACGTCGACGAGTCCGGGCAGACCGAGCCGCTCCCAGAAGTGCCGCACGGCGGCGACGTCCGTGGCGCTGCCCGCGCCGCTCCCGCTATGCCCGCACAAAGCCGTGACTCCGCTCGACCCTGGCGACGTGGAGGGCGTACGACTCGTACCACTCATCGCGCCCGCGCCGCTGCGCCGCGCGGTGCTCCAGATTGCTCCGCCAGGTCTCGACGGCCTCTTCGTCACGGAAGTAGGAGACGGTGATGCCGATGCCGCCGGGCGTGCGGGCGGACTCGGTCCCGAGGTACCCCGGGACGTCCTGGACCAGCTCGTCCATGCGCGCGGAGGTGTCCTCGTACCCCTGGTTCTCCGCGGTGCGCACGGAGGTGAAGACGACTGCGTGGTAAGGCGGTTCGAAGGGCCCGACAGGAGCCACGGTGTGATCACTCATGACTTCACACTCGAACCCCCGCCGTGCCCGTGTCCACCCTCCGGCACCCCTCTTGACCCGCGGGTGCGGAGACTTGACCCTCCGGTCGACAAACGGTCGGCCTTCGGCTGCGGCCGAGGGTCGGCTTCCGCCTGCGACCGAGGGGCGGCTTCCACCTGTGACCCCTGGCCACCCCCGCGGCCCCCGTGCCCCCTGGCGGCCTCGGCTCAGAAGAGCCCCTCCTGCTCCGCGCCCCCGCTGCCGCCCTCCCCGGTCAGTTCCTGGACCGGCACGGTCACCCCGGCCCCCGCGTCGGCCCCCACCAGCTCCCACCCCACCAGCACCCGCGTATCGACGACGAGCACGCCCCGCCCCGCGACCTCCAGATGCAGGTCGGGCCCGGCCGCGGCCACCAGCCGGCCCGCGACCACCCCGCCGTCCACCAGCTCCGCCACCACGCCCTCCGCGGCGGCCGCCCCGGCCAGCGCGAACGCCCCCTCATGGTCGACCGCGGCGAACGGCAGCCGTTCCAACGCCTCGGCCCACCCGTCGAGCCCCGTCGCCCGCCCGTAGAGCCCCGCCAACTCCCGCTCCCGCTCCGCCCACCGGGGCAACCCGCCCCGCACCTCGCGCTTGCGCGCGTACGGCACCCGGTCCGGCACCCCGAGCGCCGCCCGCAACAGCTCCTCCGTGCGCCGCGCCGCCATCAACGGCCCTCGCCCCAGCCAGCAGAACGCCACGGCGCCCTGTTCGAGCAGCCGCGCGGCACCCCGCTCCTCCGCCGTGATCCCGACCTTGACGAGCCCCGCCCCGAACCACGCGAGATACACCCGGTACGTCCGCGGATCGTCCGGCACCCCGTCCGCGGCCACCGAGAACGCCCGGTCGAGCCGCGCGCACTCCGGGCAGCGCGCCTGCGTGGCCCGCCCCGGCACCACGGCCCGCAGGGGGCAAGGGTTGCCCCGCGCCCCCACACACCGCCGCTCACCGACGGCCCGGAACCCGATGTCACTCCCGTAGGCGAGGGCACTGCGCCGGCCCCCTTCCCACCGCAGCACGGGCTTCCCCTCCGGCCACCCGAGACCGGCACAACGCCACTCCACTCCCGCGACTCCCTCCTCATCCACACCTATGCGGTCCGCCCGCCCCGCCGACGCCGGCAGTACGCGGCGGTGACGTCCGCCAGCAGCGGTCCCCACAGAAGCAGCGACGCGTAGCAGACGCCGACCCGCGTCCTGGTCGTCACCACCTTCGACCACGACGACTACGTCCGCACGGCCCTGCGCGACGGTGCCTGCGACTTGCTGCTCAAGCGCTCGGGCCCGGGCCTGCTGATCGAGGGCGTACGCGCCGCGATGGCCGGCGACCTCCTGATCAGCCCGCAGATCACGGTGCGCCTCCTGCAGACCCTGGCGACCACGCCCACGGAACGCCGAGGCCGCGCCCCCTCGCCCCGCACCGCCCGGGAGGAGGAGAGCGCCCTCCTGATCGCGGACGGCCTCACGAACACGGAGATCGGCACGGAGCTCTTCATCTCGCCGGGCACGGCCAAGACCCACATCGCCAACATCCGGGCCAAGCTGAAGGCCCGCAACCGCGTGGACACAGCGTCCTGGGCCCGGGAGTCGGGCCTGGCCTCACGCCCTTGATCCTGGGCGGGCCTTCAGGCCGATGAGCACTTAGGCGGAGAAGACCAGCACCGCCCGCGCCGCGTCCACCCGTGTCGGCGAGAGCTGGGTGAACGCGATGAGTTCCTTGCCGTCCGCGAACCGGCCGAGCCGCTCGCGCACCGCGACGACCTCGTCGGCCTGCTCGGCCGACCAGCCGAGGTGCCGCACCAGCGCATCGGCGGGCACGGTGTTCACGTCGACCAGGCCGCCGTCGTCGTAGGTGCGCGGCAGGTCGGGCCGCCCGATCCGCATCTCCGCCGCGGCGACGGGATGCTCGACCAGCAGCCCGCGGGCCTTCCTGCGCAGCTCCTCGCGCTCCATCGCGGCCCGCAGGACCTCCCGGTTGACCTCCCCCACGCTGGGCTCCCGACCCGCCCCGCGCCGCAGCGCGCTCATGGCGGCGGCCGTGTGGGCCGTGCCGAGGATCCACACACAGGCGGCCATCACGACGGCCCAGTTGTCGACCGCGGCCTCGTCCTCGGGGATGAACACGAGAGCGAGGACGGTGGCGACCGAGTAGAGAGCGGCGATGACCGTGTTCCGCACCCGCCGCACCCGCCCCGCCAGCCACCCGAAGGGCACGGCCGTCAGCAGCCCGACGGAGAGGAACGGAACCAGCACCCACCACATGGCCCCGCGTCCCGGGGCGTCCACCTTGCTCATGATGTCCAGATTTTACGTCCTTGCGAAGGTAGCCCCGATTGACCCTCTCCGAGAGGAACTGAACACGGAACGCAGAAACGACCAGAGGCCCCGACGATTTCTCGTCGGGGCCTCCGGCTCACTGTGCACTCGGCAGGATTCGAACCTGCAACCTTCTGATCCGTAGTCAGATGCTCTATCCGTTAAGCTACGAGTGCTTGTTTTGTTGAGTTTTCGTCTCCGCTCCCCGGCCTTTCGGCCCGCTCGCGGCGACAGGAAGAACATTACATGACTGCCGCCGCCATGTGAAATCCGTTAGCCCGACCCCTTGTGACCTGCGGAAATGCCGTCCAGGGGGCGCCATGGCCCGGGGTCGGGCCCCAGACGCACCGAAGCCCCGGTCCAGACGGACCGGGGCTTCGGATCTTGCTGCGGAGGCGGAGGGATTTGAACCCTCGATGGGCTTTAAGGCCCAAACCGCATTAGCAGTGCGGCGCCATAGACCGGACTAGGCGACGCCTCCAGCTTGCACACCTGCGCGAGCGCGGGGGTGCGTGCAGATGATGACACAGCCAGGTGGTGTGTCACCAATCGCGGCCCCCACGGTACTAGTCGCGCGGCCCGCAGGGCAAAGCGTCCCGCGGCACCGCAACGTCGCGCGGCGAACGGCGTTAGAGGCGGTGGAGCACCTGTCCCAGTCCCGTTCGTTCCCATGGAGATTCGAATGCTGCGCCGCCTCGTCCTCACCGCCGCCGCCTCCGCCGCCGCGCTGTCCGCGCTGCCCGCCGCCGCGCACGCCGCCCCGGCCCCGGGCATCGTCGCCCCGACCGACCGGCTCACCGTGACGGTCACCGAGTCGGGGGGCACTGGCGACGGAACGTACGTACTGAACTGCCACCCGACGGGCGGCACGCATCCGGACGCGGCCGACGCGTGCGCCCGCCTCGACGAGGTCACGGTCTACGGAACCGATCCGTTCGCGCCCGTGCCGGCCGACTCGATGTGCACGATGCAGTACGGCGGGCCCGCCACCGCGCACATCACGGGGACCTGGCAGGGGCGGCCCGTCGACGCCACGTACGACCGCAGCAACGGCTGCGAGATGTCGCGCTGGGACGCTCTCGTACCGGTGCTGCCCGCGACCTCCGCGTGACCAGGCGGTACTGAAAACTCACATCTTCTGCGTGCGACCTCCCTCTCATCCGGCATCGCGCGCGCAACCACTCCCCGTAGACTCCCTCCCGTGACACGCCACGGGCCGAGGGGCAAGATGGCCTGAGCGAGTCGGCAAGCAGCGGTAATCAGGGAGGAAGCGTCGTCGTGAGCAGCAGGCCATCCCGAGGCGCTGCTCGCCTCGCAGCCATACTCGACGCGCTCCCGGACGCGCTGGTCCTCGTCAACGCCAACGGCACCGTCGTGAACGCCAACGCGATCGCGCTGGAGGCGTTCGAGGCACCCGGCACGGCTCTCGTGGGGCGCGGTCTGCTCGACCTCCTGCCGGAGTTCGACTCCCGGCTCATCCCCGGATCCATGCGGCGTCCGGACACCATCGACCAGCGCGGGCGGACCAAGCCGACGCGGATGACCGCGCGCCGCACGGACGGCGGCGAGTTCCCCGTCGAGGTCACCAGCTCCCCGTTGGAAGACGGCAGGGACGCGTACGACAGCCACGGGTACACCGGCGACGAGCTGCTGATGCTCGTCGTGCGCGACCTGTCGGGCACCGTGGACACCGAGGCGGAGCTGGCGCGTTCGCAGCGGCAGACCGAGATGATCCTGCGGGCCGCCGCCGAGGGCGTCGTCGGCACGGACACCGACGGACGCGTCGTCCTCGTCAATCCGGCCGCCGCGCAGATACTCGGCTTCCGGGCGAGCGACCTCGGCGGGCAGGACCTGCACGCGCTGGTCCTGCACTCCCGCGCGGACGGCGAACCCTTCCCCTACGAGGAGTCCCCGCTCGCCGACACGCTCCGCTCCGGACGCAAGCACCGGGTGCGCGGGCAGGTCCTGTGGTCCAAGAGCGGCGCCAAGGTGCCGGTCGACCTGACGACGTCGCCGGTGCGCGACGGGGACCAACTGGTCGGCGCGGTGATGACGTTCACCGACCGCAGGCCCTACGACGAGCTGGCCCAGAAGCACGAGGCCGCCGTCGCCCGGCACGCGGAGGAGCTGCGCGAGGCGACCGAGCGGCACGAAGCGGAGATCAAGGCCGCGCAGGAGCGCAGGGCCGAGGAGATCAAGGCCGCCGAGGAGCAGCGCGCCGAGGAACTCGCCGCCGAACAGGAGCGGTACGCGGCGCTCGCCGAGCGCGAGAAGGACCGCTTCGAAGAGCTGGCCGAGCGCGAGAAGACGCGGTACGAGTCGCTGGCCGCGCGGCACGAACAGCTGCTCGCCGTCCTCGGTTCGTCCCTGCGCGGGCCCCTCGACGAGCTGCGCCGCGAACTGAACGCGCTCGCCTCGGACGACGCGGGCCAGCTGTGGCCCGAGGCCAACCAGGTCCTGCACCACCTGTCCGCCGGGTACGCCCGGATGACCACGCTCGTCGACAACGTCCTCGGCTTCCAGCGGCTCGACGCGGGCGACGACCGGCTCACCCTGACGCCGGTCATGCTCGACGCGGTCGTCGCCACCGGTGTGGAGGGCGCGGTCGAGCTGATCGGTCCCGGGCGCGCCCAGTTCGCGGTGCACGCGCCGCCGATCGAGCTCGTCGTCGACGCGGGGCGTCTTGCCACGGCGGTCGCCCATCTCGTCGCGGACGTGGCGGGGATCGACGCCACGGGCAACACGCGCGCGGATGTCGGCCCGGGCACGGGCCTCGGCGTCGCGGGAGGCTACGTCGACTCGACCATCGTGGTGGCCGCGGCACAGCGCGGCGAGGTCGTCCGCATCGAGGTGCGGGGGCCGTACTCCGGGGGAGACCCGGTGCACGAGCCGATCGTCCGGGGCATCGTGCGGGCGCACGGAGGCGTGCTGCAGACGCACGTGGTGCCGGGGATGAACGGCAGTGCGTACGTACTTGAGGTGCCGATCCGGGCGGGTTCTGCGGGCTCTTCGGAGACGGACGGTTCCGGGGCGCACTCCTCGGGTGCGGGAGTGGGCTCTTCGGAGAGGGCGGCTTCCGCTGGAGCGGGGGCTGTTGCTCCGGAGCATGGTGTTTCGGGGGCCGCCTCTCCGGAGGGGGCGGTTTCCGCTCCGGGCAGTTCGGTCCTGGTGCCCGAGCAGGCGTCGGCCGCCACGGGCGGCGGGCGGCGGCGGGCCCGGCGTTCCTCGGTCGACTCCTTCCTGGAGAGCGGCGTCCCGGGAGCCCCGGACACGTCCGGCGGCGGTACGGAAGGCGGGGCGGCCGCCCCGTCGACCGGCACGGGACGGCGCAGGGGCCGGCGTGCGGCGGAGGCCGCTCCGGGGAGCCCCGAGTCCCTCGGCGGGGCGGTGGCGACGGATCCGGCGGCTTCCCCGGAGGCGGGACCGCGGGCGGCGGCACAGGCTTCGGAGACGTCCGGCGGCATGCCCGGAGGCACGTCCGGCGGTACGGGGCGGCGACGCGGTCGGCCGAGCGCCGCCGAGGGTTCCGTGGTGACGGCGGCCGAACACGCGGCCGGATCGGCGGCGTTGGGCGAGACGGTGCCGCCGCAGGGCGTACCCGTCCCCTCCGGGGGGCGTCGCGCCCGGCGGGCCGGTGAGCAGCACGCGCTGCCCGCGCTGGCCTCGGGTCCTTCGGAGTCCTCGGGGAACGCTCCCGGCACCGCTCCGGGTGCCGAACTCGCCGCGGTCGAGACCGGTTCCGGCGACGCCGCGGCACGGCCCACGGGGCGGCGGGCGCGACGTGCGCTGGCCGCCGCCAAGGAGCGTGCCGCCGCGGAAGAGGCGAACAGCGGGCGCGTCTTCGCGCTGCCGCCCGCCGCCGCCGACCGCACGCCCGGTCAGGAGTACGCAGGCCAGGAGTACGCGGCGGTCCAGGACGGTCCAGGAGATCCAGGAGACCTGGCTGCGCCGGGAGGCACCGGGCAGCACCACGCCGCGGCGCCGCACGCCGGGGCCGACGACCACACGCCTCCGCAGCCCCACCCGACGCAGGCCCCGACGGGGCGCCGCCGGTCCCGGCAGGCGGCCGGTGCGGGGGAGTCCGGGGGGCCTGTGGCTCCCGGGATTCCTGTGGCTCCCGGAAATCCTGTGGCTCCCGGAAATCCTGTGGCTCCGGGAAGCTCGGTGGGGCCCGCGGGTCCGGCGGGTCCGGCGGGGCCCACGGGTCCGGTGGGGTCGGTGGGCCAGGTGGGCCCGGCGGGTCCGGTTGACCCGGCGGCTTCGGTTGACCCGACGGCTCACGCAAGCCCTGTGGCTCCGGTGAACCCGGCGGCTCCGGTGGACCCAGCGGCTCACGCAAACCCTGCGGCTCCGGTGAACCCGGCGGCTCACGCCACTCCTTCGGCTCACGCCGCCCCTTCGGCTCAGGTAAATCCTGCGGCCCCGGTGGACCCGGTGGGCCCCGCAGCCCCCACGGGTCCGGCAGGTCCGGCAGGTCCGGCAGGTCCGGCAGGTCCGGCAGGTCCGGCAGGCCCGGCAGGCCCGGCAGGCCCGAACGCCCCGCAGGCTCCGGGTGCCGCTCAGGTGCCGGGAGCCCCGCAGGCCCCGGGTACCGCTCAAGTTCCGGGCGCCCCGCAGGTACCGGGCGCCCCGCAGGTACCGGATGCGCAGGTACCGGATGCGCAGGCACCGGGCATCGCTCAAGTTCCGGGCGCCCCCCAGGCCCCGGGTACCGCTCAAGTTCCAGGCACCCCGCAAGCCCCCGGATCCGCTCAAGCTCCAGGCGCCCCGCAAGCCCCGGAAGCAGCTCAGGTCCCGGGCGCCCCGCAGGCACCAGGAACCCCCCAGGCCCCGGCCGCCGCTCAGGCCTCCCCGGCCCCCGGCGGCGCGCCCGCGCAGAGCCCGCGGCGGAGCGGCCGTGCCGCCGAGTCCGGGCCGCTGCCCGCGCCGCAGCCGCAGCCGCAGCCGTGGCCCGACGGCACCACCCCGGCCGGCGGTGTCCCCACGCAGGGCACCCCGCACTCCACGGGCACTCCGGCGCAGGGCGTCCCGACGCCCGCCCGGGGCGCGGCGCTCCCGCCCGAGCGCGGCGCACAGTCAAGGGCGGCCCAGCCGCTGCCCGCCGAGGCCGCGCCCGGTGACCCCAACTCGACGCAGGGGCGCGCCATCAGCGTGCGGACGCTCGGCCAGGGCGTCCCGTTCGGCCAGCAGATCTCGGAGCAGCAGCGGGGACGGCAGGGCGGTCAGGGCGGCACGTCCGCGCCCGGCCAGGGGCAGCAGCCGCCGCGGAACGCCCGAGTCCCGCAGTCGCCGCAGCCCCCGCTGCCGCCGCAGGGCGCGCAGCCGGAGCAGAGCGGGGGGCAGGGCCAGGTCTTCGGTCCGCAGCCGCAGGGCGCCGGGCCGATGCCGCAGCCCGCGCCGCAGCGGCAGGAGAACCCCGCCGACCCGCAGCAGGCCGCCGCCGCGCAGTCGCACACGCTCGGCGGCTCCGGTCGCCGGCGCAGGCTGGCCACGCCTCCCGAGCCCGCGGCCGAGGAGCGCCCCGAGGCCTCCGCGCGCCCGCACCCGCAACCCCCGCAGGCCGCCGGGGCGCACCCCCAGTCCCGTATCGCGTCCACCACGGAGGGCACCGGACGCGCGTACGCGATCGGCGCACCGGACGAGGACGCCGACGAGGGCCCCGAGCCGCTGGACGGTCCCGGCGGCGCCGTCGAGGTCGCGAACCGCCCCCAGCCGCAGCCCATGGACGACGAACTGCCGCCCGAGCCGCTGGACAACCCGCGCCGCCTCCTGGTGTGGCCCGCGCCCGACGCCACCACCCAGCAGGCGCTCAGCGACCGCGGCTACCGCCCCGTGATCGTGCACTCGCGCGAGGAGGTCGACGCCCAGATCGCGGCGTTCCCCGCCGCCCTCTTCGTAGACCCGTTGACCGGACCGATCACGCGGACGGCGCTGCAGTCGCTGCGTCAGGCCGCCGTGGCCGCCGAGGTGCCCGTGCTCGTGACGGCGGGCCTCGGCCAGGCGACGCGCGAGGCGGCGTACGGCGCCGACCCCGCCGTACTCCTGAAGGCCCTCGCGCCGCGCGACAGCGAGCAGCACCCGCCGCGCGTCCTGCTCATCGAGGAGCACGAGGAGATCGCGCTCGCCCTCACCGCCACGCTGGAGCGGCGCGGCATGCAGGTCGCACGGGCCGAGAGCGACGCCGACGCGGTGACGCTCGCGGCGCAGATGCGGCCGAACCTGGTGGTGATGGACCTGCTGCAGGTGCGCCGCCGCAGGGCGGGGATCGTCGACTGGCTGCGCGCGAACGGCCAGTTGAACCGCACCCCGCTGGTCGTCTACACCGCGGCCGTCGACGAGACGGAGCTGCCGCGGCTCGCCGCGGGCGAGACCGTGCTGTTCCTCGCGGAGCGCTCCACGAGCGGTGAGGTGCAGAGCCGGATCGTGGACCTGCTGGCGAAGATCGGCACGAACTGACCCCTGACGTACGTGGGTGGAGGTGGGCGATGCGGCATCGCCCACCTCCGTACGTCAGTTGGTGACGTGAGAGCTGTGTGACGTGAGAGCTGTGTGACGTCAGAGCTGCGTGACGTCCAGCTCGCCGTTCGCGTACTGCCTGCGGATGACCTTCTTGTCGAACTTGCCGACGCTGGTCTTCGGGACCGCGGGGACGACGGCCCAGCGCTCGGGGAGCTGCCACTTGGCGATGCGGCCCGCGAGGAAGTCGCGCAGGGCGGCGTAGTCGGCGCTCGCGCCCTCCTTCAACACGACCGTGGCGAGCGGGCGTTCGCCCCACTTCTGGTCCGGCACGGCCACGACCGCGGCCTCGGCGACGTCGGGGTGGGACATGAGCGCGTTCTCCAGCTCGACCGACGAGATCCACTCGCCGCCCGACTTGATGACGTCCTTGGCCCGGTCGGTGAGGGTCAGGAAGCCGTCCGCGGTGATCACGCCGACGTCGCCGGTCTTCAGCCAGCCGTCCTCGCTGAACTTGTCCTCGGGCCTGAGGACTTCGCCGCCCGCGCCGCCGTAGTAGGCGCCCGCGATCCAGGGGCCCCGCACCTCGAGCTCACCGGCCGACTCGCCGTCCCAGGGCAGGTGTTCGCCACCGGGTCCGACCAGGCGTCCCTCGACCGATGCGGGGAAGCGGCCCTGCGTGAGGCGGTAGCCGAACTCCTCGTCGGTGCCGAGGGCGTGGGCCGGCGGGCGGGCGACCGTGCCGAGCGGGGACGTCTCCGTCATGCCCCAGGCGTGGCAGACCCGCATGCCGAGCTTGTCGAAGGCCTCCATCAGGGACGGCGGGCAGGCCGAGCCGCCGATGGTGACCTGGCCGAGCGAACTGACGTCGCGCGGCTTCGCGGTGAGCTCGGCGAGCAGGCCCTGCCAGATGGTCGGGACGGCGGCCGCGTGCGTGGGCCGCTCCGTCTCGATCATCTCGGCGAGCGGGGCGGGCTGCAGGAAGCGGTCCGGCATCAGCATGTTCACGCCGGTCATGAGGGTGGCGTGCGGCAGTCCCCAGGCGTTGACGTGGAACTGCGGGACGACGACCAGGGACGTGTCCGCGTCCGTCAGGCCCATCGACTGGGTCATGTTGACCTGCATGGAGTGCAGGTAGATGGAGCGGTGGGAGTAGACCACGCCCTTGGGGTCGCCGGTGGTGCCGGAGGTGTAGCACATGGCGGCCGCGGTGCGCTCGTCGAGCTCGGGCCAGTCGTAGACGGTGGGCTTGCCGGCGAGCAGCTCCTCGTACTCGTGCACCTGGGCGCTCGCCCCCGCCAGCAGGGAGCGGTCGCCGGGGCCCGAGACCACCAGGTGCTCGACGCTCGTCAGCTGCGGGAGGAGCGGCGCGAGCAGGCCGAGCAGGGAGCCGTTGACGATGATGACGCGGTCGGCGGCGTGGTCGACGATCCACGTCAACTGGTCCGCGGGCAGCCGCAGGTTGAGGGTGTGCAGGACGGCGCCCATACAGGGCACCGCGAAGTACGCCTCGACGTGCTCGGCGTTGTTCCACATGAAGGTCGCGACGCGCTCGTCGTCCATGACACCGAGGTCCTCGCGCAGCGCGTGGGCGAGCTGTGCGGCGCGCTCCCCGAGCTCGCGGTAGCTGCGGCGCTGCGGGGCGCCTTCCCCGGTCCATGTGATGACCTGCGAGGTCCCGTGCACGGTCATCCCGTGCCGCAGGATGCGGGTGACGGTCAGCGGTACGTCCTGCATCGTGCTCAGCACGGCGTCCTCCTGGGGTGGCATCGCCTACGCGGCAGTAAGGGCTGCGCTGATTCTGCGCGCATACCGCGTGGTATGTCACTACTCCAGGGGATGATCGATCATCGGCCGCGTCCCGGCGGCCCCGCGCCGTCGTTTCAGCGGACCGGCGTGAGCTCCGGGTCCTCGCGGAGCTTGCCGAGCGCACGCGACACCGCGCTCTTGACCGTGCCGACCGAGACCCCGAGCACCTCGGCGGTCTGGACCTCGCTGAGGTCCTCGTAATACCTGAGGACGACCATCGCCCGCTGCCGCGCGGGCAGCTTCATGATCGCGCGCCACATCGCGTCCCTGAGCACCTGCTGCTCGGCCGGGTCCCCGGCCGGCGTCACATCGGGCTCCGGCAGCTCGTCGCACGCGAACTCGTCGACCTTGCGCTTGCGCCACTGCGACGTGCGCGTGTTCAGCAGGGCCCGGCGCACATAGCCGTCGAGGGCGCGGTGGTCCTCGATCCGGTCCCACGCGACGTACGTCTTGGTGAGCGCGGTCTGCAGCAGGTCCTCGGCATCGCTCGGATTCGCGGTCAGCGAGCGGGCGGTGCGCAGCAGTACGGGCTGGCGCGCCCGCACGTAGGACGCGAACGACGGGTACGCCGAGGGCCCGGTGGCCCGCGCCGGACCCGTGCGCCGCGTCGCGGCCTTCGATGCGCTGGTGCACACGGACACCATGGATGCGGTCATGGCTCCACGCTAGAAGCGCCCCCTACTTCTCCGGATCGGCCGCAGGTCCCGAAGCAGTGTCCGCCTCAGGTTGTACGAGTGGGGCTGCCCTCACCTCCTACAGGTGGAGGAGGCGGAGCACACCCCCTGAGGGTTCGTCCCCCAAATCCGCCCGGCGCGCACCCCGCTCCCGGCCGGAGCGGCGGCTAGCGGACGCGGGCCACGGGGGCGTGCATCAGGTTGCGGTCGATCATCAGCGTGCGGCCGCCGTGCCGCTCCTTCACGTTACCCGCGTACTGGTGGATACGCCGGGCCGGACGCCAGGCGTGGCGCCGCAACGAGGGCTCGCGGTACAGGTGCGGCCGGGTGTGCCAGCGCGCGAACCACATGACCGACGGCAGATCCCGCACGCCCGCACGCCGTGCCTCCTCCATGTGCCGCACACCGGAGTCGGCGCTGCTGTAGAAGCCGGGGACGTAGCCGAACCTGCGTACTTCGCGGTCCCAGGCGCGGACGAAGGAGAGCGTGGTGCGTGCGCAGTTCTTCTTCCGATAGGTGTACGCCTCCATGTCCAGGTAGAGCGGGCTGAGCCGCCGGATGCCGAGTGCCTTCGCCCTGCGTACCGCGTCACGTCCTTCCCGCTTGCCCTGGCTCCAGGGGTGCCGTCCGATGCGGACGCCCTTCTTGTTCTCCGCCACGACACAGGGCGACTGCGATCCCACGTAGACCGGCAGGACCCGCCAGCCCATCCGCTTCACCGCGCGCATCCAGCCGCGGTTCAGGTGTGGTTGGCGCTTGCAGGCCCGGCCGCGGCCGCCGTAGTAGACGCCGACCGCGCGATAGCTGGACTTCCGCCAGCGCCGCATGGTGTCGGTGGACTGGGTGGTGCAGGTGTCGAAGGCCCAGCCCTTGAAGGTCACCACCTTGGCGCGGTTGACGGCCGCCCCCTCGGCACGGTCGGTCGCGGCGCCCGGTGGCGCCGCGGCCAGGTCCATGGTCAGGGTCGTCAGGACGAGGACAAGTCCAATGATCATCTTTCGGAGGCGCATAGGGCGAGTGAACGGCCCGGGCCTTCGCGCGGGCCCGGGACACGCGCCACGTTCAGCCGTCCGACCCCAGAATCAGCCCCGATGTGGGGACGCCGGTGCCCGCGGTGACCAGGGTGCGGGCGACGTCCGGTATCTGGTTCACCGCGGTGCCGCGGACCTGCCGGACGGCCTCCGCTATGCCGTTCATGCCGTGGAGATACGCCTCGCCCAGCTGTCCGCCGTGCGTGTTCAGCGGCAGACTCTCCTCGGCGACGAAGCCCGCGGCCTCGCCGGGCGCGCAGAACCCGAACTCCTCCAGCTGCATCAGCACGAACGGAGTGAAGTGGTCGTACAGGATCCCGACGTCGATGTCGCTCGGGGCGAGGCCGGAGGTGCGCCACAACTGCCGTGCCACCACGCTCATTTCGGGCAGGCCGCTCAGGTCGTCGCGGTAGAAGCTGGTCATCTGCTCCTGCGCCCTGCCCGCGCCCTGGGCCGCCGCCGTGATCACGGCCGGGGGGTGCGGCAGATCGCGGGCCCGCTCCACGCTCGTGACGACGACCGCCTGTCCGCCGTCCGTCTCCTGGCAGCAGTCCAGGAGCCGCAGGGGCTCGACGATCCAGCGGGACGCGGCGTGGTCGGCGAGCGTGATCGGCTTGCCGTGGAAGTACGCCGCGGGGTTGGTGGCCGCGTACTTCCGGTCGGTGACCGCGACGTGGCCGAAGGCGTCCGGGGTCAGGCCGTAGGTGTGCAGATAGCGCTGGGCCGCCATCGCCACCCAGGAGGCGGGGGTGAGCAGGCCGAACGGCAGGGACCAGCCGAGCGCGGCCCCCTCCGCCGACGGCTCGCGGCGCTGCACTCCCGAGCCGAATCTCCGCCCGGAGCGTTCGTTGAACGCGCGGTAACAGACGACCACTTCGGCCACTCCCGTCGCCACCGCGAGGGCCGCCTGCTGGACGGTGGCGCAGGCCGCGCCGCCGCCGTAGTGGACGCGGGAGAAGAAGGACAGCTCGCCGACGCCGGCCGCCTGGGCGACGGTGATCTCCGGGCTGGTGTCCATGGTGAAGGTGACCATGCCGTCGACGTCGGCGGGGGTGAGCCCGGCGTCGTCGAGCGCGGCGCCCACCGCCTCCACGGCCAGCTTGAGCTCGCTGCGCCCGGAGTCCTTGGAGAACTCCGTGGCCCCGATTCCGACGATCGCGGCCCTTCCGCCGAGGCTGTCCCGCGCGCGGACGCTCATGCGGCACCTCCCGCGGGGACGGTCACCGTGACCGTGCCGGTGACGTGCTTGCCGATGGCGTTGGCCCCGACGACCCGGACGGTGGCCGTGTCGCCCTCGGGGGTGGACTCGACGTGGCCGATGGAGCCGGTCAACACCATCGTGTCCCCCGGGTAGTTGGGTGCCCCGAGCCTGATCGCCACCTTGCGCAGGACGGCGGAGGGGCCGAAGTGGTCGGTGATGTAGCGCCCGACGAGGCCGTTGGTCGTCAGGATGTTCATGAAGATGTCGGGCGATCCCTTCGCCTTCGCGAGCTCCGCGTCGTGATGCACGTCCTGGTAGTCGCGGGACGCGACGGCTCCGGCGACGATCAGCGTGCGCGTGATCGGGATCTCCAGCGGCGGCAGCTCCTCACCCGTCCTCATGCCGACTCCCCCTCCCGGGACTGTGCGATCAACTGACCCAGTTCCTCAAGGACTTCGCTCCCGCAGCCCAGATACGCGTCCAACTGCCGCCCCCAGAGAAAGTGCCGGTGCACGGGGTGGTCGAGGTCGGCGCCCATGCCGCCGTGCAGATGCTGGCCCGCGTGCACGACGCGCTTGCCCGCCTCCGACGCCCACCAGGCGGCGGTCAGCGCGTGCGTGTCGTACGGCAGGCCGGTGTCGCGGCGCCAGGCCGCTTCGTAGGCCGTGACGCGGATCGCCTCGGTGTCCATGTGGGCGTCCGCCGCGCGGAGTTGGACGCCCTGCTTGGCGGCGAGGGGGCGCCCGAACTGCTCCCGCTCGTTCGTATGGGCCACGGCGCGGGCCAGCGACCCCGCGCACACCCCGGCCTGGAGCCCCGCGAAGGCCGTGCGCGCGGTGGCCCGCACGTCCTCGTACGCCGCCGCGCCGCCGAGCCGCTCCCCGGGGGACCGGTCCAGGGCGAGCCGCCCCGCCGCCCAGGGCGCCGTCAGCTCGACCGGCTCCACCCGCGCGTCGGCGACCCGCACCAGCCACAGGCTCCGGTCGGCCGCGGCCACCAGGACCTGCGTGGCATCCCTCAGCCACGGCACCCACGGCACCGTGCCGCTCAACTCCCCGTCCGCGGACGCCGCCACACCGCCCCGGGCCACAAACGCGCCCGTGGCGACCGCGTCGCCCTGCCTCAGGGCGGGCAGCAGCCGGTCCCGCTGCTCGGCCGTGCCGTGGGCGGCGATGGCCAGCAGGCCGTAGACACAGCTTGCCGCGAACGGCACCTGGGCCGTCACCCGCCCCTGTTCCTCCAGGAGAAGCACGAGGCCGAGCAGCCCGGTGTCCTCCACCGCGCCCGGCAGCCCCGCCGCGCACAGCGCCTTCCACAGCTCGGCGTCCGAGCCCGTCCCCGCCGCGGCCAGGCGCTCCGGTGTCGCCAGGTCGGTGAAGATCTCCCGGGCGAGGTCGCGCGCGGCCGCCTGCTCCTCCGTGGGCGTGAAGTCCATGTCAGAGCTCACCCCCCGACGTCTCCTCCAGGGCCCGGAACACCGGCAGCTCCAACTCCGCGTCCACACGCTGGAATTCGAGCCGTACGGGCAGCCCGATCCGCACCTTGTCGCACGGCACCCCGATCACGTTGCTGACGATCCGCACGCCCTCCGCCAGCTCGACGAGCCCCACGGCATAGGGGGGATCGAAGGCCGGGAAGGGCGGGTGGTGCATCACGACGTACGAATAGACGGTGCCCTCGCCGCTCGCCTCGACCGTGTCCCACTCGGGCGAGCCGCAGGCGTTGCACCCCGGCAGCCACGGGAAGCGGAGTTCACCGCAGCCGCCGCAGCGCTGGATCAGCAGGCGGTGCTCGGTGACGCCCTCCCAGAATCCCGCGTTGTCGCGGTTGACGACCGGGCGGGGGCGTTTGCCCCTCGGACCGCGCTGCGCCGGGGCGTACTTGAGGATCCGGAAGCGGTGCGTGCCCGCGAGCTCGCCGCCCGCGCGGACGTCCATCCGCGTCGTGACGAAGTGGCCCGTGCCGAGCTTGGTCGTCTTGCGCTGTGACACCGACTCGATCACCGCGTCGAAGGTGATCTCGTCGCCCGGCCGCAGCGCCCGCAGGTACTCCTGCTCGCAGTCGGTGGCGACCACCGAGGTGTACCCGGCGGCGTCGAGCAGCGCGAACAGGTCGTCGTACGCCTGCGAACGGCCCTCGTGCCCGGAGAGGCCGCCCATCGTCCAGGCCTGCAGCATCGTCGGCGGCGCCACGGGGTCCGCGCCCCTGTACGCGGGGCTGGTGTCGCCCATGGCCTCGCACCAGTGCCTGATCATCGGCGTGTTGACCGGGTCCTTGCCGAGCCCCGCCTCGGCCGCCGGCCTGCCCTCGAAGGCCTTCAACTCCTCGTACGCGATGTCCTGGTGAGTGTGCTCGCCCGCGCTCCGCGATGTGGATGTGGTCGTCACCGCCGTCCCCTCCGCATGCCGAGCCGCATCGTCGCGACGATCTCCCGCTGCACCTCGCTCACCCCGCCCCCGAACGTGTTGATCTGCGCGGCCCTGTTCATCCGCTCCAGCTCCCCGCCCCCGAACTCACCCGGCGAACCGGCCCGTACGAGCCCGGGCTCGCCCGTGATCTCCTGACACATTCGGTACACCTCCACGGCCGATTCGGTTCCCATGAACTTCACGCCGCTCGCGTCGCCGGGCGCCAGCCGGTCCGCCCCCACATCCCCCACCAGACGCCAGTTGAGCAGGCGCGTCGCCGCCAGCCGCGCATGCGCCTCGGCCAGCCTCGACCGCACCCACGGAGCGTCAATCCGGCGCCCGCCCGTCACCGGATCGGGTGTACGCGCGAAGTCCAGTGCCGCGGCGTAGAAGTCCTCGGCCTGCATGCCGATCGCGGCGAGCGCCACCCGCTCGTGGTTCAGCTGGTTGGTGATGAGGCCCCAGCCGCCGTTCTCCTCGCCGACGAGGTTCCCGGCGGGCACCCGGATCCCGTCGTAGTAGGTCGCGGTCGTCGTGAGGCCGCCCACCGTCTCGATCGGCGTCCAGGAGAACCCGGGCGCGTCCGTCGGCACGAGAACGATCGAGATGCCCCGGTGCTTGGGGGCGTCGGGGTCGGTGCGGCAGGCCAGCCAGATCCAGTCGGCGTTCTGCGCGTTCGAGGTGAAGACCTTCTGGCCGTCGATCAGCCAGCCGTCCCCGTCGCGCACGGCCCTGGTCCGCAGCGCGGCCAGATCCGTGCCCGCGGACGGCTCGCTGTAGCCGATGGCGAAGACGAGGTCGCCGCTGAGGATGCGGGGCAGGAAGGCCGCCTTCTGCTCCTCGGTGCCGTACTTCATCAGGGTCGGCCCGACCGTGTTCAGGGTGACCATCGACACCGGCGCGCCCGCTCGATACGCCTCGTCGAAGAACACGAACTGCTCGTCGGCGCCCCGCCCTCGGCCGCCGTACGCCACGGGCCAGCCGAGTCCGAGCATCCCGTCGGCACCGATGCGCCGCAGCAGGCGGCGCTGCTCCGTCACGTCCGTGCTGTCGGGCGGCCCGTCGGGCATCACGTCCCGGAAGTAGGCGCGCAGTTGCGCGCGCAGGTGCCGCTGGCGTTCGGTGGGGGCGAGGTGCACGGCGGCGGCCTCTCCATCTCGTACCGGCAAGGGTTTCTGACTGTCCGTCAGATCTCGTACCGGTGTCAAGAGATCACCCAGTAACGGCACCGCGGGTAACGGCACCATGGGTACCGGCACCGCGGAAAGCGGCACCGCACGGAGCGCCACCCTCCGGCGCACCCTCCGGACACGCCTGTGCGGCGGCACCGAAGCACCGCCGCACAGGAACGTCACACCCCACAGTGCGAACCCCTCGGAGCTGTCCCGAGCAGCTCCAGGGGCCCCCGGCTCACCAGAGCTCGGTGAAGTTGACCGCGACGTTCTCGTTCGACTGGTCGATCGCCGTGAACCCGGAGCCGTTCACCTGCGCGGTGTTGCTCTGGTTCGAGGCGCCGTTGCCGACGGCCTGCTGCTGCGTGGTGGACGAGTTGCCGTTGTTGTCGCCGCCGACACCACTGCCGTTCACAGTCGCCACGCCCGCGTTCGATCCGTTGTCCGCGAAAGAGCCGTTGTCGGCCATCGCGACGCCCGAGAAGAGCGCGGCAGCCAGGGGCAGGGCTGCGGCGGCAGCGATGACGCGGGCGGTACGGATGCTTGCCATGTCTATTCCTCCAGAACACGAGGTACGCACCGACCCAGAGGTCGGGGTACCAGAAGTACGGCTTATCCCAAGGCAGTTGGCCGACCGCCTCGGATGTGCTGCTCGACGTCGCGACTCCAGAGTTGCCCACCGAATCCCCGGCGAACCACCCAAGAAGCCCCGATTCCCCCGCAAGCGTGAGGACATGTCGATAAACCCGCTTCACGCCCCCAAATCCCCAGCCCAGTCCCGCGCGATCCACCCGGAGCCCGCCTCGACCCAGCCCTCGCACGAGGCGAAGCGTTCCGGCACCACCGATCGGGCGGTCCCGCGAAGGCCGCTTTTCCCCCGTCCGACCCCACCGCCGGGGCCACTCCCCCCTCGCTCCCTCTTCCCTTCTTCGAACGTACGTACGAAAATGAAGTCATGGCCACCATCGACCGCCATGCCACCACCCTGGCGCTCGCCCACGCACTGTCCGCCGCCGAGCGCGGCCTCGCGGTGATCCCGCTGTCCCGCACCAAGCTCCCCGCCCTGCGCTCCCCCCACCACGAAGACCACCGACCGGCTCTGTGCCACGGCGAGTGCGGCCGCCTCGGACACGGCGTGTACGACGCGTCGACCGACCCCGGGCGCATCCGCGAACTCTTCGCCGCCGCCCCCTGGGCCACCGGCTACGGCATCGCCTGCGGGCTGCCGCCGCACCATCTGATCGGCATCGACCTGGACACCAAGTCCGGCACGGACGCCTCGGCCGCGCTGCGCGAACTGGCGCTGCGCCACCTCTTCACGATCCCCGACACCGTCGTCGTGACCACGCCCAGCGGCGGCCGCCACATCTGGCTCGCGGGGCCCGCCGACACCGTGATCCCCAACTCGGCGGGCCGGCTCGCCCCCGGCATCGACATCCGGGGCGCGGGCGGCTATCTCGTGGGCCCCGGCTCCCGCACCGAACACGGCGTCTACGGCACCGTGCCCGGCACGGCCCAACTGCCACCCGCACCCTGTCCGCCCGCCCTGCTGCGCCTGCTCACACCCCCGCCGCGCGCGCACCACCCCGCGCCCCCGCCGCCCGGGAACCCCTCGTCCGGAAACACGCCCGCAGGCCACCCGGACGCGGACGCCCAACGGGGCCAGGGGCTCGTGCACTTCGTGCTCGCGGCGCACGAGGGCCAGCGCAACACCCGCCTCTTCTGGGCCGCCTGCCGCGCCTACGAGAACGGCATCGGCGAGGCCCTCGCACCCCGGCTCACGGAGGCCTCGGTCCGCGTCGGCCTCACGGAACGCGAGGCCCGCTCGACGATCGCGTCGGCGGCACGGCTCACGGGGCACGCGGGGGACGGCCGCAGCCTGGAGTGAGTCCGGCGCGTCCGGAGCCTGGGGCGCGGGGTCCGAAGCACCGCGCCACCAGGTCCGGGACATCGCGTCACGGCAGTCCGGGACATCGCGTCACCACAGTCCAGGACATCGCGTCACCACAGTCCGGGATATCCCATCATTCGAGACAACCGTCCGGTTCGGGACTTTGGGCTGTCCGTTTCAGGACCTTTGCCGGGCAAAGCGGCGACTTTACGCCGTTCCAATGGCTTGGACTGCCCTGCACCAAAGGACCTGATCATGACCGCACCCCTGACGAAGAACGACGGGGCATCCCCCTCGACGAACGCCCCCGCCCCCGGGGGCACCACGTTCTTCGGACACCCTCGCGGCCTGGCCACACTCTTCATGACGGAGATGTGGGAGCGGTTCAGCTTCGTCGGGATGCGGGCCCTCCTCGTGCTCTACCTGGTGGCCCCGGAGTCCAAGGGCGGCCTCGGCTTCGACGCCGCCACCGGTGCCGCGATCTTCTCCGTCTACAACGCCATGGTCTATCTGCTCGCGCTGCCCGGCGGCTGGGTCGCCGACCGCGTCTGGGGCGCGCGCAAGGCCGTGGCGCTCGGCGGCTTCTCGATGGTGGGCGGGCACTTCCTGCTGGCGCTTCCGGACAAGGCGACGTTCTTCGCCGGCCTGGTCTTCATCGCCCTCGGCGCCGGAATCATGAAGTCCAACATCTCCACGATGGTCGGCCAGCTCTACCCGGACCGCACCGACCCGCGCCGGGACAGCGGCTTCACGATCTTCTACATGGGGATCAACCTGGGCGGTTTCATCGCCCCGTTGACCATCGGCACGGTCGGCCAGTCCGTCGACTGGCACCTGGGCTTCGCGCTCGCGGGCGTGGGCATGAGCCTGGGCCTGACGCAGTACCTGCTCGGCAGCCGCCACCTGGCCGCGGCCAGCTCGGTCGTCAACGCCCCACTGACCACGGACGAGCGCTCGCGCCTCGTCAAGCGCGGCCTGCTGTGGCTCGTACTCGCGGCCGCCTTCTACACCGTCATCGGCCTGACCGGCTCGCTGAGCGTGGGCTGGGTGCTGTGGCCGCTGACCCTCGCGGGGCTCGCGCTGCCGGTCGTCTGCTTCGCCCGGATCAAGCGCGACAAGGACCTCACCGCGGACGAGCAGTCCAAGATGACGGGCTTCATCTGGATCTTCGTCGCGGCCGCCGCCTTCTTCATGATCTACGACCAGGCGGGCTCGGTCCTCAATCTGTTCGCCCACGACAACACCGAGAACGCCGTCCTCGGCTGGACCTTCCCGACGAGCTGGTTCCAGTCGATGAACCCGGTGTTCGTGATGGCTCTCGCGCCGGTGGCCGCGATGCTCTGGCAGTGGCTCGGCAGCCGCAACCCGAGCGTGCCGGTGAAGTTCGCGATGGCGCTGATCGCGGTCGGCGCCTCGTTCTTCGTCATGGTGGCGGCGCAGGCCGCCGCGGCCGGCGGCGAGCGGGTCACCCCGATGTGGCTGGCCACGGTCTATCTGATCCACGCGGTCGCCGAACTGTGCCTGTCTCCCGTCGGGTTGTCGGCGACGACGAAACTGGCACCGCGCAAGTACGCGAGCCAGATGATGGGCGTGTGGTGCCTGGCGGTGACCGCGGGCGACTGCGTGGCCGCGATCATCCAGCAGCTGATGGGCGACGCGACGGGCGGCGGCGCCTACTTCGCCCTCCAGGCCACGCTCGCGGTGCTCGCGGGCATCGGGGTCTTCACCTTCCGCAAGCCGATCGTGGCCCTGATGGGTGATGTGAAGTAGCGCCCGGGTACGTGCGGACGGGCCGCACGTGACGACGCGCTGTACGTGACGCCGCGCTGTACGTGACGCCGCGCCGCATGCGAAAGGGCGCCGCCAACTCGGCGGCGCCCTTCGTCATCCGGTCCTGCGGACCAGCCATGCGGTGGGTGTGGGATTTGAACCCACGGTGGCTCGCACCACGACGGTTTTCAAGACCGTTCCCTTAGGCCGCTCGGGCAACCCACCCCGCGCCGACGACCGGTGAACCGGAACGGCGCGGGGACAAGACTAGCGGGTCGGCTTCCCGGGCAGCGGGTCCCCTGCTCCGCCCGGCCGGAGGTCAGCGGCTGTCGCCCTTGCGGGAGCCCAGGGTCACGTCGACCGTGTGCTCCTTGCCGTCGCGCTCGTACGTGATCTTGACCGTGTCGCCCGGCTTGTGGGTCCAGATCTGGCCGATCAGGGTCGGGCCGCTGTCGATCACCGCGTCGTCCAGCTTCGTGATGACGTCGCCGGGCTTGAGGCCCGCCTTGTCCGCCGGGCCGTTCGGGGTGATCGCGTCCGAACCGCCCGTGGTCTCCTGGGAGATCGTCGCGCCGTTCACTCCCTCCTGCCGCAGGGAGACGGAGGCACCGATCACGGGGTAGACGGGCTGGCCCGTCTTGATCAGTTGCTTGGCCACGTTCTGCGCCTGGTTGACCGGGATCGCGAAGCCCAGGCCGATGGAGCCGGACTGGCCGGAGCCGCCGAGGCCGCCGCTGTCCGCGGGCTTGATCGCGGAGTTGATGCCGATGACCGCGCCGCGCGCGTCCAGGAGCGGGCCGCCGGAGTTGCCGGGATTGATGGACGCGTCGGTCTGCAGGGCGCTCATGTACGAGCTCTTGCCGCTCTGCCCGCCGTCGCTGGAGGTCACCGGGCGGTTCTTGGCGCTGATGATGCCGGTGGTGACGGTGTTCGACAGGCCGAAGGGCGCGCCGATCGCGATCGTCGAGTCGCCGACGGCCACGCGGTCGGAGTTGCCGAGCTGGAGGGGCTTCAGGTTGTCCGGGGCGTTCTTGAGCTTGATGACCGCCACGTCGTAGCCCTCGGCGCGGCCGATGACCTCGGCGGCGTACTTCTTGCCGTTCGAGAACGTCGCCTGGAGCTTTCCGCCCTCGGCGGCCGACGCCACCACGTGGTTGTTGGTGAGGATGTGGCCCTGCTTGTCGTAGACGAAGCCGGTGCCCGTGCCGCCCTCGCCGCTGCCGCTCTGCGCCTCGATGGTGACGACGCTCGGCAGCGCGGCATTGGCGATCCCGGCGACGGAGCCGGGCTCCCGCTTGAGGTCGGCGGGGGTGTCCGGGGCGGAGACCGTGGTCGAGTTGGTGTCGTCGTTGCGGTCGGCGGCCCAGTAGCCGACGCCGCCGCCGACACCGCCCGCGACCAGAGCGGCCACGAGCACCGCGGCGACCAGGCCGCCGCGCCGGCCGCCGGGCTTCGGCTCCTGCGGCTGGTAGGAGGCGCCCCAGCCGGAGCCGGATCCGCCGGCCGTGGCGTACGACGGCACGGCGGGCGGGGCCGGGGGCGGCCAGCCGCCCGCACCGGAAGCGGCCTGCGGGGCGCCCGCGTGGGCGGGCGCGGAGTGCGCCCCTTCGTACCCCGGCTGCCCCATGGGCTCGGGCGCGGCAGACGCCGTAGACGCCGCGGGCGCGGCAGAAGAAGCAGCCTCGGAATCCGCGGGAACAGCGGGCGCGTCCACCGGCGCGGGAGGCGCGTGCGGCACGGCGGGCGCGGCAGGAGGCACGGACGGGGCCTTGGGTACTTCGTTGCCCTCGTTCTCGGTGCTCACAGCTCTTTCTCCTCGGTCCATGCTGTTGGTGCTTGCGTTCTCGGTCACGGCCTGGCTGTGCCAACTGTGTGTTTGTCTGCAGTCAGCTTTTCCCATGGGCTGTCAGGGCACCATAAGCCGATCCTGTGTGTCCGGCGCCTCGGGAGACCGCCCTCCGGCGAGCCGCCGGGTACCCCGTGATGGCACGATGACGCGGTGACCCTCGCACGACAGCACCAGATCCAGGTCGTCGCCCACCGCGGAGCCTCCGAGGACGCCCCCGAGCACACGCTGGCCGCCTACAAGAAGGCGGTCGAGGACGGCGCCGACGCCCTCGAATGCGATGTACGGCTCACCGCGGACGGACATCTCGTCTGCGTCCACGACCGTCGCGTCAACCGTACGTCGAACGGCCGCGGAGCCGTCTCGGCGCTCGAACTGGCCGATCTGGCCGCCCTGGACTTCGGCTCCTGGAAGAATGACCACGACGAGGCCGAGGAGGGCGAAGGCCCCGACTGGGACGGCTCCCCGGACGAGGACACCTCCGTCCTGACCCTGGAGCGGCTGCTCGAACTGGTCGCCGAGAGCAACGCGTCGGGCCGCCAGGTGCGCCTCGCCGTCGAGACCAAGCACCCCACCCGCTGGGCGGGGCAGGTGGAGGAGCGCCTGCTGCTGCTCCTCAAACGCTTCGGTCTGGACGCGCCGCCCGCCGAGGGCCCGTCCCCGGTCCGGATCATGAGTTTCTCCGCGCGTTCGCTGCACCGCGTGCGGGCCGCGTCCCCGACGCTGCCGACCGTCTATCTGATGCAGTTCGTCTCGCCGCGCCACCGCGACGGGCGCCTTCCCGAGGGCGTTCGGATCGCGGGACCCGCGATGCGGATCGTGCGCAATCACCCCTCCTACGTGGCCAAACTCAAGCGGGCGGGCCATCAGGTGCACGTCTGGACGGTGAACGAACCCGAGGACGTCGAGCTCTGCGCGGAGCTGGGTGTCGACGCGATCATCACCAACCGCCCCAAGCAGGTTCTGACCCAACTGGACCGTCTGGGACTCCGTTAACTCCGGTTACAGGGAGTGCACCGGCGCGTTCGGTCCGTATTCGATCGTTACGAGTGCGTCACCGGACGGGGATTGGCCGGTTTCCGGTCCAGTCCATTGGGGCATCCACACCGTGGCGTGGGGCGAAGGAGGTCTCGGGGGTGGCGTTGGTGGTGGCACGGGAGGTGCCCACGTCGTCGAGCATGGCCGTACCCCATGGCCCTGCGGGCGTGGGGGAAGCACGACACCGGATGCGCGATCAGCTGCGCAGACACGGAGTGTCGGAGTCGGTCGTCGACGATGCCGTACTGATCCTGTCGGAGTTGCTCAGCAATGCCTGCCGGCACGGCAGGCCACTGGGTCGCGGCATGGTCGGTGACGGCGATGTGCGCGCGGCGTGGCACGTCGACAAGACGGGCCGGCTGACGGTCGAGGTGACGGACGGCGGCGGCCCGACCCGCCCGGTCCCCGCCACCCCGTCGGTCACGGCGCACGGCGGCCGCGGGCTCAACATCATCACGGCGCTCGCCGACACCTGGGGCGTCCGCGACGACGTGCACGGCGAGGTCACGGTGTGGGTCGTCGTCCAAGCGGGGCACCGCCACGACGATTTCGCTACGCGCGTCGCAGCGCCGTCCGCGGCCGCGATATCGGAGCTCGCCTTCTCGGACCCCTTCGACGACCTGGACTGACGCCCCACGTCCCACTCGGGCTTCTCCGGGCCTGCTCCGGGCTCTCCCCGGGCCTTCTCCGCGTCGGGCCGAATCTCCGAACGGCTAGGCTCGCGCCCGTACGAAAGAGTGCATGAGAGCCGTAGCCGGGAGACAGCCAAGATGGCCAAGAAGCGCCCCCAGACCAAGGGCAAGCAGCAACCGCAGCTCAAGGACGGCGAGATCCCCGTGGTCGGGGCCCGCGAGCCCTGCCCCTGTGGTTCGGGCCGCCGCTACAAGGCCTGTCACGGCCGGGCCGCCGCGCACGCGGTGACCGAGCTGGTGCAGCGCCCCTTCGACGGCCTGCCCGGCGAGTGCGACTGGGTCGCGCTGCGCGAGCTGGTCCCCGCCGCCACGGTCGAGCTGAACCTCAAGGGCGGACTCCCGGACGGCGTCCCCTCGGTCACCCTCGCCACCGTGCTGCCGATGGCCTGGCCCGCGCTGCGCCGCGACGACGGCTCGGTCCTGCTCGGCCTGCAGAACGACACCTCGTCCGGCGACATCAGCCGCGACCTCGCCGACACCCTGCAGCGCGCCGTCGAGGCCGAGCCGGGTACGCCGGTGAAGGGCCGCCGCGCCCCGTCCGACGGACCGCGGCTGCAGGATCTGCTCGACCCCGAAGGTGAGTTCGAGCCGATCGTGCACTCCGGCTTCGAGTTCTGGGTGCCCGACTCCGAGAACGCGACCCCGGAGGTCTCCGCGTCCCTGGAGCGGGCGAACGCGGCCGCCATCCCGACCGTCAAGCTGACCGGTGTGGACGCCGCGTACTGGTGCGAGACCCCGGAGAAGAACCACCTGCGCTGGGTCATGCCGCACCCCGAGGAGCAGCTCCTCGACGCGCTGGCCCGCCTGCACGCGGCCGGCACGTCCTCCCTCGGCGAGGGCACCCGCCTGGTCGGTTCCTTCCGCGCGCACGGTCTGACCGTGCCGGTGTGGGACCTGCCGAGCGGAGTCGGCGCCGAGGACGTCGAGAAGCCCGCGGCCGAGTTCGCCGAGCGGCTCGCGGCGGCGCTGGCGTCGGACGCCCCGCTGACGGCGGACGAGCGCCGGGCCCGCGGCGGTCTCACCAACCGTCAGGTCACGCTCAGCTGACCCGCGGGAACGGCGCCGCGGCCGCCCTCGGCCGACCAGAGGCGGAGTGCGTGACTCCAGTCACAACTCCCTGTAGTCACAAGTAAATCCCTGTCCGGATAACTGAGATCGAATTTGCCAGGAGCCGATCTCTTGTTACCGTTCAGGTAGCCCGGTTGCTGGTGCATCCCCCGTCGCCAGCAACCGGGCCCTTCCATGTCCGGGACCGGTTCAGTCCTCAACTGCCCTGCGGGGACGCCGAGTTGCTTCCCGAGCGCAGCAGCAGCGCGCCCGACTCACCCGCCGCGAACTCCGCCACCGCCGAGTACGCGTCCGCCGCACCGGCCGACCGCTCGCGCGGCGTCTCGCACGCTCCCGGTTCGTCCCCCGCACCCACCGAACAGTGCATCTGTACGGTGCGCGCGCCGGGTCCCATCACGGTCAGTACGGCGGTCAGCTCCCCGCCGGTGGCATTGCGGTAGTAGGTGCGCGCCCAGGTGTCGCGGCCCTGCGTGAGGACACAGGTCTGGGCCTCGATGCCGTCGGGCGTGGAGAGTTCGGGGCCGCACCGGGCGGCGGTGGTCAGCCCTCCGAGGGCGCCGTCCACGAGCGAGGAGGGCTCCGGATCCGGCACCTCCGGCTCCGAAGGGGCGTTCGAAGCGGAGACGGAGGGTGAGGGGAGGGGCGACTTCGCGTCACCGTCGCCCACCGGCCCCGCGGACGCGCCGGCGAGCGGCAGGAGAACCGTGACGGCCACGACGCCCAGGAGCACGATCAGGCGGGGTTGCATGGGCCGAGGTTAACGAGAGTGGGCGCGCGGCCCGTTCGCCCCGCGCCCATTTCCCCTACATCTCGGGCGCGCTCACACCCGTACGAGTGAGGGCGTCCACGACGGCGTCCACGACCGCCTCGACATCCGGCACCCAGGGGGCGGCGGAGCCGGGCAGCGGCGCGCGCTCCCAGCGGACCTGGCCCTGCCCCGTCACCGAGGGGGGCAGCGCGATGTAGCCGCCCTCGCCGTGGAAGCGGAGCGAACCGGGGACGTAGTCCTTGGCGTAGAGCAGTTCGCCCAACTGGGCCATGGAGTACGGCGC
Organism: Streptomyces sp. NPDC025651; assembly: GCF_055558735.1. Taxonomy (NCBI): domain Bacteria; kingdom Bacillati; phylum Actinomycetota; class Actinomycetes; order Kitasatosporales; family Streptomycetaceae; genus Streptomyces; species Streptomyces sp. NPDC025651. The sequence continues at coordinate 809,447 of NZ_JBVHLZ010000002.1, read as the reverse complement.
GACGAGCAGATGGAGGCGGCTGTCGGTGGCGACCACCGGGCCGAGCCTGATGCCCGCCTCGTCGAGCGCGGCGAGGGCGCGCACGCCCGCGTCCGCGGGGAGGCTGACGGCGCACGGCGCGCGGCCGCCGGTGGCGAGCACGACGGGGGCGCACGGACGGTTGGTCCACCACCAGCGGACCATCCGCTCGTCGGTGGTGGCGGCGAGGAGGCCGGGGTCGAGGGGATGCGCGCCCGGCACCGCGCAGTCGGGGTCGGGGCAGGCGCACCGGGTGCCGTCGCGTCGGTCGAGGCCGACGCCCGGCAGTACGGGCCACCGCCATGCGGTCGCGAAGGTCAGAGCCGCGCCGAGCTGTCCGGCGCTCCGGCCGGGCTTCCTTCCGATTCGCCAGGACAGGAGCCTGCGTCGCCTTCCGAGGATCTCGCGCATGAGCGCTCGTTCCTTTCCGTTGCACGCCGGCTTGCGCCGGGGAGACTGCGGGCCACATCACACCATGTGTGGATCACTTCGCTGTACGTACGAGCTGGCACATCTGACCCCAGCCTGTGGCATGGGGAACCACTCTGAACCGAGCGTTGACGTGGCGTGGGGTGGCGGCGCCTGGCGTTTGCCGTCCCGCGATATTGCTTGCCGCCTCCCCCACGGGAGGATGGGGCACGGTCGTCGTGAGTTAAGACGCCCGGGTCCTTCGCCAGGTTCCGGACGGATCCCAACTGCCCCTGGCCATCACTGAGTAGGTACCCAGCACGACCGTCGCAACGCTCTACCGAACAACCTCAGTCGACCCTAATATGCCCTAACCCGGCGCTGTTTTCGGCCAACTTCTCAAGATCTCTTACTGTTCCCGGAATTCCCTCGGACACCAGGAATCCCAGCAGGACAATGCTGGACATCCCCTCACCAGTGCGTGTACATCTGGAGACATTGCTAGCGGCGCAGAACAACATGGGGGTTTGCGATGCTATTGAGCATTACGCACCGGCCGGAAAGCCGTCAGCCATGAACGCCCCGCACCTTCCGAAAGTGGCCGGAATCGACTCCACCGTTCCGCCACCGGCACACACTGTCGCGCCCGCCGCGCAGGCCACGCCCGCCGCACCGTCCGCGGAGGGCACGTCCGTGACCAGCGCGCCCGGCGTCGTGATCCAGGACCGCCTCGCGGGCTGGGTCTCCGATCTCACGACTCTGCACGAACTCACCGAGCGGCTCGCCCGTACGGACACCCTGGACGAGGCCCTGCGGGAGCTCCTGCGCGCCGGCTCGGCCCTGGTCGGTGCCCGGCGCGGCCTCGTCGTCGTCGAGCCCTCCGACGGGCGCGGCCCCGACACCACCGTCGGCCTGGGCCTCGGCCGCGCCGACCTCGGGCACATCGAGACCGTGCCGCGCGGCGCCACCTCGTACGGCAGGATCCTGGACACCGCGACGACCGCCGCGCCGGGGCCCGAGAGCGAGATCGTCCAGCCCGACCTGCTCTCGGACGACGGCATCGACCCGCGCCACCGCGAGGTCGCCGCCCGCCTCGGGTACGCCGCGAGCTACGCCCTGCCGCTCGCCACCGAGGCGGCGGGCCGGATCGGGGCGGCCGTCTGGCTGTACGACGAGCCCGCGGAGCCGGTCGAGCGCCAGCGCCACCTCGTCGGCCTCTACGCCCGCTACGCCACCGAGCACCTGGCACGGCTGATCGAGCTCGACCGTTCCCGCACGACCGACGCCACCCTGCGCGAGGAGCTCATGCCCTCGCGGCTGCCCCGGGTCGCGGGCGTGCAGCTCGCCGCACGGCACCGCACCGGGCCGCGCGGCGGCGGCGACTGGCACGACGCGCTGCCGCTGCCGGACGCGGCGCTGGGGCTCGCGGTCGGGTCCGTGACCGGGTCGGGGCCCAGCGCCGTGGCCGCGATGGGGCGGCTGCGGGCGAGCCTTCGGGCCTATGCCGTGATGGAGGGCGAGGACCCCGTCGCCGTACTCTCCGATCTGGAGCTGTTGCTGCGGCTGACCGAGCCCGCGCGGTCGGCGACCGCCCTCTTCGCGTACTGCGAGCCCGCGCTGCGCAAGATCACGCTCGCCGGTGCCGGACACAGCCCGCCGCTGATCATCGGGGAGCGGCGCACGGAGTTCGTGGAGACCTCCCTGTCCGCGCCGCTCGGGATGCTCGCCTGCTGGGAGGCGCCGAGCGTGGAGATCAGCCCGGAGCCCGGCGAAACGGTGCTTCTTTACACCGACGGACTGCTGCACCGCACCGGCGACCCGATGGACCGGGCCTTCGCGCGCCTGCACGCGGCGGCGGCGAGCGTGCCCAAGGGGATCCGGGACGACCCCGGCTCCATCGCCGACCACGTGCTGCACGCCGTCCTGCCCGACGGGCTCGACGCCGTGGACAGCGACGAGGACGTGGTGATGCTGGCGGCGCGCTTCGACTGAGGCGGCGTGAGCTTCCGGGCACGCGCTGTAAGTGGTCTTCCGGCCCTGGGCCCCCTTCCGTACGCCCGTACGATGGAGGGTGGTCCAGTGTCGTACATAGGAGGCAGACCGTGTCGGACGCGCTCAACCCGGAGAACCCGGAAGAGACCGAAGAAGAGCCGATCAAGCAGCGCAAGAACGGCCTGTACCCGGGCGTCTCCGACGAGCTCGCCGAGAACATGCAGTCCGGCTGGGCCGACACCGAGCTGCACGACCTGCAGCCGATCGCGCAGGCCGGGAACACCGCGGCCCGCCGTGCCGCGCTCTCCGCGCGCTTCCCCGGCGAGCGCCTGGTGATCCCCGCGGGCAACCTCAAGACCCGCTCGAACGACACCGAGTACGCCTTCCGCTCCTCCGTCGAGTACGCGTACCTCACCGGCAACCAGACCGAGGACGGCGTCCTCGTCATGGAGCCGAAGGACGGCGGCCACGACGCCACCATCTACCTGCTGCCGCGCTCCAACCGCGAGAACGGCGAGTTCTGGCTGAACGGCCAGGGCGAGCTGTGGGTCGGCCGCCGCAACTCCCTCACCGAGGCCGAGAAGCTGTACGGCATCCCCGCCTCCGACGTGCGCGAGCTCGCCGACGCGCTGCGCGAGGCCACGGGCCCCGTCCGTGTCGTGCGCGGCTACGACGCCGGCATCGAGGCGGCCCTGACCGACAAGGTCACCGCCGAGCGCGACGAGGAGCTGCGCGTCTTCCTCTCCGAGGCCCGTCTGGTCAAGGACGAGTTCGAGATCGGCGAGCTGCAGAAGGCCGTGGACTCCACCGTCCGCGGCTTCGAGGACGTCGTGAAGGTCCTCGACAAGGCCGAGGCCACCAGCGAGCGCTACATCGAGGGCACGTTCTTCCTGCGCGCCCGCGTCGAGGGCAACGACATCGGCTACGGCTCCATCTGCGCCGCGGGCCCGCACGCCACCACCCTGCACTGGGTGCGCAACGACGGCGCCGTCCGCTCCGGCGAGCTGCTGCTGCTCGACGCCGGTGTGGAGACGCACTCGTACTACACCGCGGACATCACGCGCACGCTGCCGATCAACGGCCGCTTCAACCCGCTGCAGAAGAAGATCTACGACGCGGTGTACGAGGCCCAGGAGGCCGGCATCGCGGCGGTGAGGCCGGGCGGCAAGTTCCGTGACTTCCACGACGCGGCGCAGCGCGTGCTCGCCACGCGGCTCGTCGAGTGGGGTCTGCTCGGCGACCTCGACGTGGAGAAGGTCCTGGAGCTCGGTCTGCAGCGCCGCTGGACGCTCCACGGCACCGGTCACATGCTCGGCATGGACGTCCACGACTGCGCCGCCGCGCGCACCGAGACGTACGTGGACGGCACGCTGGAGCCCGGCATGTGCCTGACCGTCGAGCCGGGCCTGTACTTCCAGGCGGACGACCTGACCGTGCCGGAGGAGTACCGCGGCATCGGCGTCCGGATCGAGGACGACATCCTCGTGACGGAGGACGGCAACAAGAACCTGTCCGCCGCTCTGCCGCGTACGTCCGAGGACGTCGAGGCGTGGATGGCGCAGCTCAAGGGCTGAGGTCTGCGGTCAGGTCAGCAACGTCGAAGGGCCGGTCCCCCCGTGGGGACCGGCCCTTCGGTGTCGCTCAACACTCCGCCCGCTTCGGGAAGCCCGGCGCGACCAGCGCCGTCAGCGCGATGCCCGCCGCCGCGACGAACACCGCGGAGGCGAGGGTGGCGGTCATCAGTGGGCGACCCTCTCGTCCTCGCCCGCGACCTTGGCGGTGCTCAGGGCGATGCGGTTCCAGGTGTTGATGGTGAAGATCAGGGCGAGCACGCGGGCCAGTTCGGACTCGTCGAAGTGGCGGGCCGCCTCGGCATAGACGTCGTCGGGGACGCCGCCCTGGGAGACGAGGGTGACCGCCTCGGTGAGGGCGAGGGCCGCCTGCTCCTTCTCCGTGAAGAAGTTACGGGCCTCGCGCCACACGCCGATCATGTGCAGGCGGGCCTCGTCCTCGCCGGCCTTGCGGGCGTCGGAGGTGTGCATGTGGAGGCAGTAGGCGCAGCCGTTGAGGAGCGAGGCGCGGATCTGGATCAGTTCGACCAGGGCCGGGTCCAGGCCGTCGCGGGCGGCGGCGTCGAAGCCGATGAGGGCCTTGAATGCCTTGGGGGCGGCCTTGGCGAAGTTGATGCGGGGGGTGTGCTCGTGCGCAGTGGCGTCGGCCTGGGCGGTCGTGGTGGCGGTGGTCTGCGTGGTGTCCGCGTTGTTCGTCATGACCATGAATCTACGGGCGGGAAAGACCTCGGTTAGGGTGCATTCCCATGCCGGAATCATGGGTCAATTTGGCGGAACGCATCGGCAGTGACCTGCACTTGGACCTTTCGGGTCCCGGCAGTCGCCGTGCCGTCCTCATCGGTGCGCTGCGGGACGCCGTGCGCGAGGGACGGCTCCCGCCGGGCACCCGTCTGCCGCCCTACCGTTCGCTCGCCGCCGACCTGGGCCTGGCCCGCAACACCGTCGCCGACGCCTATGCGGAACTGGTCGCCGAGGGGTGGCTGACCGCGCGGCAGGGCTCGGGGACCCGGGTTGCCGAACGGGCCGCCCCGCCGAAGCGGCCGCGGAAGCCGAAGCCGGCCCCCGCGCGGCCCGCGGCGCCCGCCCACAACCTGCGCCAGGGCACTCCGGAGGCCGCCTCGTTCCCCCGCACGGCCTGGCTCGCCGCCGCCCGGCGCGCGCTGGCCGCCGCCCCCAACGAGGCCTTCGGGCCCGGCGATCCGCGTGGCCGCGTCGAGCTGCGCCGGGCGCTCAGCGAGTATCTGACGCGGGCCCGCGGGGTGCGCGTCGACCCGGAGCGGATCGTGGTGTGCTCCGGCTTCGCGCACGCGCTGCGGCTGCTGTTCGGGGGCTCGCACGGGGCGGGCGGCGCGGTGCTGCGCGGGCCGTTCGCCGTGGAGTCGTACGGACTCGGCTTCCACCACCAGGTCCTGGAGGGCGCGGGCGTACGGACGGTTCCGCTGGGCCTGGACGAACACGGCGCGCGCGTCGAGGAGTTGGCGGAGGGGCCGCGGGTGCGTGGCGTCCTGCTCACGCCCGCACACCAGTTCCCCACCGGTGGCCCGCTGCGCCCGGAGCGGCGCGCCGCGGTCGTCGACTGGGCCCGGCGCACCGGCGGTCTGGTCCTGGAGGACGACTACGACGGGGAGTTCCGCTACGACCGCGAGCCCGTCGGCGCCGTGCAGGGCCTGGATCCCGAACGGGTCGTCTACCTCGGCTCGGTCAGCAAGAGCCTGTCCCCCGCGGTGCGCGTCGGCTGGATGGTGCTGCCCGAGCAGCTCGTCGACGGGGTGCTCGCCGCCAAGGGGGAGCGCGAGGCGTGGGCGAGCGTCCTCGACCAGCTCACGCTCGCCGAGTTCATCGCCTCCGGGCACTACGACCGCCACATCCGCCGGATGCGCCAGCGCTACCGGAACCGCCGCGACCAGCTCGTCGCCGCCCTCGCCGAACGGGCCCCGCACATCACGGCCACCGGCATCGCGGCGGGCCTGCACGCGGTGCTCCGGCTGCCGCCCGGCACGGAGGCGTCCGCGGTCAAGGCCGCGGCGTGGCAGGGGATCGCGCTGGACGGCCTCGCCGGGTTCCGGCATCCGCGGGCGACGATGCCGGGCGCGGACGGCCTGGTCGTCGGGTACTCGACGCCGGCGGAGCATGCGTACGGGGCGGCGCTGGAGGCGCTGCTGAGGGCGTTGCCGCCGGCGGATGGCGGGGTCTGAACACTCATGGGCACCTGAAGGACACCTGACAGTCACCTGACGGAACAACCCTGAGCAGGGGAAATAAGCCCGGCTCATTGATCGTTGAGGGCGGTTGCCAGTCAGCACGGGGAGGGACCGCACCATGAGCAGCACCGATGGCGGGATCAACAGCAGCACCGACGAGACCAACAACGCCAACCCCTTCAACCGCCGCGTCATCGAGGAGTTCCGCGCGAACGGAGGCCGGGTCGGCGGCGACTTCGACGGCGTGACGCTGCTCCTGCTGACCACGCGGGGCGCGAAGAGCGGGCTGCCGAGGACGACTCCGGCGGTCTGTCTGCCGGACCCCGGCCCGGCGGGGGACCGCCTCGTCGTCTTCGCGTCCAACGGCGGCTCGGAGAGGGCCCCTGCCTGGTACCACAACCTCGTCAAGGACCCCTCGGTCGTCGTCGAGGTGGGCACGGAGCGGTACGAGGCCCTGGCCACGCCCGTCGACGCGGGCGAGCACGACGAGCTGTGGCGCCGGCAGATCGAACGGAACCCGGACTTCGCGGAGTTCCGCGCCAGGGCCCCGCGCACGATCCCGGTGGTCGCGCTGACCCGCGCGGCGGGGACGGGGGAAGGCTCCGAGGAGTCGTCCGGGTGAGCCTCCCCCTGCGGAGCCCGCTGCTCAGGCCGTCATCAGCGGCGCGTCCTCGCGCCACTTGAGGATCTTGTCGAAGCTGATCACCGCGCCGCCCCTGCCCGGCTTGTTGCCGAGGTGGACGTGGTCGGCGAGTTCTCTGATGAGGCACAGGCCCCGGCCGTGCTCGTCCGTCTCCGCGGCGGGCGGCCGGGGCGTCGTACACCCGCGGGGCGCCCCGGGGAACCCGGGGCCGGAATCGGCCACCTCGATGCGGCACTTCTCGCCGTCGAGATAGGCCGTGACCCGATACGCGCCCGACGCGCCCCCGGGAGCGGGGGCGCCGCCGTGCTCCACGGCGTTGGCGCAGGCTTCGCTGAGGGCTACCGACAGGTCGTAGGAGACGTCCGGGTCCACGCCCGCGGTCTCCATCGTGCCGATCAGCAGGCGGCGGGCGAGCGGAACGCTCGCAGCTTCGCGCCGCAAATGGAGAGACCACCAGATGCTCATGCTCCAGCCTCCTGGCTGCGGCTCGACATACCGATACGTATTGCCGCGACCACCCCCGGACAATCGTGCAGTTGACGTGATGCCGCCCATACGGCGGACGCGCTTCCCGCCCCGCCCGGTGTAAAGCGACCGGCGCCGCCCGGTGCGGAGCGCCCGCGCCGGGCCGCTCCGGGCACTCGCAGGGCCGCTCCGCGTGCTCGCCGCGCCCTCATCGGCTGGAACCGGACCTTCCGGACCTGCCGTATGCGCCGGGTAAGTCCAGTGCGATGATGGCCCGGCCATGACTGCCCCCCACCAGCGCACGACGCGCGACGGAGTCGATCTCCGGCTGCTCAGGGCCGCGATGTTCGCCGCGGTCTGCGTCGTGCTGTCCGCCGGGGGCCATGTGCTCGCCTCCTGCGTGGCCGTCCCGCTGTGGACGCTGGGCGCGGGCTTCCTCGCCGTCCTCGCGGTCGCGCTGCCACTCGCCGGACGGGCGCGTTCGCTGCCCGGCATCGCCGCGCTGCTCGCCGCGGGCCAGCTCGGCCTGCACGCCCTGTTCGGCCTCGGCCAGCACGGCGCGACGGCCGGCGCCGCGGTCGCCCAGGGCGGTGACGCCTCGCTGGTGGAGCGGGCCGCGCGTCTGGTCTGCGGGGCGGGCGCAGCGACGATCACGCCGGCGCAGGCCCACCGGATCCTCACCACGGCCGGGCTCGGACCGGGCGGCTCCAGCAGCGCGGGGGCCTCCGTCGGCGCGGGCTCCGGAGTGGATCACTCCGCCCTGCACGGCCACGGGCAGTCCGCCGCGGCCGCCGCCGACACCGCGGTGGACGCGATGCCGTCGATGGGCGCCATGTCGGTCGTTCCGTCGCTTCCCATGCTGGTCGCGCACGTCCTCGCGGCCGTCGCCGCCGGATGGCTGCTGCGCCGCGGCGACCTCGCCCTGTTGAGGCTCGTCCGGCTCGCGCACGGGGCACACGGCGTCGCCGAAGGTGCGCTCGTACGCGCCCTGCGCTCCGCTCTCACGCTCGTACGCGCCCTGCGGGCGGGCCTGCCCGGAGCGCCCGAGACGACCGGGCCGCGGGCTCCGCGCACCGCCCTGCTCGTACCGCCGAAGCCGCGCACGGTCGCGCTCGAGGACGCGGTGATCAGGCGCGGCCCGCCGGCCGGCCGCCGCGACGTCGAACTCGCTGCCTGACGCGACGCACTCCACACCGCAGTACGGAGGGGTCGCTCGGCACGCGCGCGTGCCCGTCGGCCCGCGCACCCCTCGTACCCATTCCTGATCGCTGTTGCGGTGGCCACCACGGCCGTCGTCACGACTGCCGTCACCACGGCCCTCGTCGCGACCGCCGCCGTCACCACGGCCGCGATCACCACTGCCGAAAGTGGAGTGTTCCTGTCATGACCGTTCTGAAGAAGTCCCGCCTCGCCGCCGTCGGCACCCTCGCCGCCACCGCCGTCGTCGTCCTCTCCGCGCCCGCGTTCGCGCACGTCAGCGTCTCGCCGGAGGGCGAGGCCGCCAAGGGCGGGTACGCGGTCGTGAACTTCAAGGTGCCGAACGAGATGGACGACGCCTCGACCAACAAGCTCGAGGTCTCCTTCCCGACCGACCACCCGCTCGCCTCCGTGATGACGCAGCCCGTCCCCGGCTGGAACGCGAAGGTCACCAAGACCAAGCTCGACAAGCCGCTGGAGATCCACGGCGAGAAGATCGACGAGGCCGTCTCCAAGGTCACCTGGACCGCCGACGGCAAGGGCATCGAGCCGGGCACCTTCCAGAAGTTCCCGGTCTCCATGGGCCAGCTGCCCGAGGACGCCGACGCGCTGGTCTTCAAGGCCGTCCAGACGTACGACAACAAGGAAGTCGTCCGCTGGATCGAGCCGCAGCAGAAGGGCCAGGAGGAGCCGGAGCACCCCGCTCCCACCCTCGAGCTGACCGCCGCGTCCGACGACCACCACGGCGGTGGCGCGGGCGCGAAGGACGACGCCAAGTCCGGTGACACCACGAAGGCGGCCTCCTCGGAGTCCTCCGACAGCAGCGACACCACCGCCCGCGTCCTCGGCATCGTCGGCATCGTCGTCGGCGCCGCGGGTGTCGCCTTCGGCGTCCTCGCCGGACGTCGCCGCACCACCAGCTGAGCCACGGGCGGATCCACCCTTCGGGGTGCCCGGACGCGGCGTACACCCGCCCCGGTGCACCCCGGCCCCCTCACATCTGGGACATTTTCGTATGCGCACGAAGAGCACCATGAAGAGCACCCTCAAGGGCGCCCACAAGGGCACCCACAAGAAGCTCGCCGCCGCTGCCCTGCTGGCCGCGGCCGCCCTCACCCTGACCGCCTGCGGCGGGGGCGACGACAACAAGAAGCCCGTCGCCGAGGTCTCCACGGAGGCCGACTCGGGCAAGGCCGCGACGGTCCTGGACAAGCCGTTCGAGAAGCCGAACCTCGTCCTGAAGGACACGCACGGCAAGAAGTACGACCTGCGCGAGGAGACGAAGGGGCAGCCGACGCTGCTCTACTTCGGCTACACGCACTGCCCGGACGTCTGCCCGCTGACGATGAACAACATCGCGGTCGCGAAGAAGGCGCTGCCCAAGGCCGACCAGGACAAGGTCAAGGTCGTCTTCGTCACCACCGACCCCGAGCGCGACACCTCGGCCGAGCTCGGCAAGTGGCTCAAGGGCGTGGACGCCGACTTCGTCGGGCTCACCGGCGACTTCGCCACCATCCAGGCGGGCGCCCGCCAGCTCGGCATCAGCATCGAGCCGTCCAAGAAGGACAAGAAGGGCAAGATCGTCTCGATGCACGGCACGCAGGTCATCGCCTTCTCGCCGAAGACCGACGCCGGATACGTCCTGTACGGCGAGGACGCCACCGCCGACGAATACACCAAGGACCTCCCCAAGCTCCTCAAGGGACAGACCCCGTGAACCACCGCACCACCACGCGCCGCCGCACCCTCGCGGGCGGCGCCATGGCTCTGGCCGCCGCGCTCACCCTGGCGGGCTGCAACGACGACTCCGGCGCGAAGGACTCCGCGACGAAGGCGAAGCCCGAGATCGAGGTCGGCGGGGCGTACATCCCCGAACCGACCATGGACGACATGGCGGCCGGCTTCTTCACGCTCACGAACAAGGGCGGCGCCGACGAGCTCACCTCCGCCACCAGCGACATCGCGGGCTCCGTCACGCTGCACAGCACCAAGGGCGGCGCCATGAAGGAGGAGAAGTCCTTCAAGGTGCCCGCCGACGGCCACCTCGACTTCGCCAGCGGCGGCAACCACCTGATGCTCGAAAAGCTCAAGCGCAAGCCGAAGCAGGGCGAGAAGGTCGCCATGACGCTGCACTTCCGGAAGTCGGACCCGATCACGGTCGAGGTGCCGGTCAAGGCAGCGACGTACAAGCCCGAGCAGCACGACTCGTCGCACAACTCGCACTGAGGGACGGACCGTTGATGCAGACCATCGCTTCCCGCTCCAGGATCGTTCCGCGGTCCAGAATCGCCGCCCGCTGCCTGCGGGTCCTTCTGGTGCTCATCGCCGCGACCGGCGCCTTCCTCGCCGGTGCCGCGCCGACGTCCGCGCACGCCGCGCTGACCGGCAGCGACCCCAAGCAGGGAGCGGTGGTCGCCAAGGCCCCGGCCCAGGTGAAGCTGACCTTCTCGGAGAAGGTCGCCATGTCGGACGGCTCGGTGCGGGTCCTCGACCCGTCCGGCAAGTCGGCCGACACCGGCAAGACCACCGACCTGGGCGCCAACACGTACGCCGTGAAGCTGCGCCCCGGTCTTCCGGACGGCACCTTCACCGTCGCCTACCAAGTGGTCTCCGCCGACAGCCATCCGGTCGCCGGCGCCTTCACCTTCTCCATCGGCGCTCCCTCCGACACCAAGGTCGCGCTGCCCGACCAGGAGGCGGGCGGCGGTCTGGTCGGCCTGCTCTACGACATCGCGCGCTACTTCTCGTACGCCGGGTTCGTCCTGGTCGTCGGCGGCGCCGCCTTCGTCCTCGGCTGCTGGCCGCGCGGCGCGGGGGTGCGGCCCGTGCAGCGGCTCGTCACCACCGGCTGGCTCACGCTCACCGCGTCCACCCTCGCCCTGCTGCTCCTGCGGGCCCCCTACACCGGCTCCGGGAAGCTCGCCGACGTCTTCGACATGGGCGCGCTCGGCGACGTGCTCAACACCAAGACGGGCGCGGCGCTGGTCTCCCGGCTGCTGCTGCTCGCCGCCGCCGCGCTGTTCATCGCGGTGCTCTTCGGTGCGTACGAGAAGCGTGAGGACCCGAAGGAGAAGAAGGACCTCACCTTCGGGCTCGCCATCGGCGGCACCGTCGTCGCCATCGGGCTCGCGGCGACCTGGGCGATGGCCGAGCACGCCTCGGCCGGCATCCAGGCGGGCATCGCGATGCCCGTCGACGTGCTGCACCTGCTGGCCGTCGCCGCCTGGCTCGGCGGCCTCGCGGCCCTGGTCGTCGCGCTGTACCGCACGCCGTCGGTGGACGCGTCGGCCGTGCGGCGGTTCTCTCGCGTGGCGTTCGGCAGCGTCGTCGTCCTCGCCGCGACCGGCATCTACCAGTCGTGGCGGCAGGTCGGCTCGTGGTCGGCGCTCACCGGCACGCGGTACGGACAGCTGCTCCTCGTGAAGGTCGGCCTGGTCGTCGTCCTGGTGGGCGTCGCCTACATCTCGCGGCGGTGGACCGGGCGGATCACCGCCGAGGCGGGCGGCGTGGCACCGGAGGCCGCGGCCGCCCTGGTCGTCGAGCAGCGCGCGGCGAAGCAGGCCGCGAAGACTCAGGTCTCGAAGACGCAGGCCACCAAGAAGCAGGTCTCGACGACTCAGACCGCCAAGAAGCCCGTCACGGTCCCCGCGGCCGCCGGGGAGTCGGACGGCGACTCCAAGCGCTCCGCCCAACTCGCCCGCCAGCAGGCCGCCATGGCCACCGCCCGCGAGAAGCGCCTGCGCGACGCCGACCCGCACCGCTCGGGCCTGCGCCGCTCGGTGCTCACCGAGGCCGGCATCGCCGTCGTCCTGCTCGCCGTCACGACGGCCCTGACGACCACCGAGCCGGGCCGCACCGAGGAGGAGGCCGCCAAGGCCACCTCGGCGGCGGCCGCACAGCGCTCGGGCCCGCTCAGCCTCAAGGTGCCCTTCGACACGGGCGGCCAGGACGGCAAGGGCACCGTGCAGCTGGACCTCGACCCGGGCCGCACCGGCAGCAACGCCCTGCACGTGTACGTCAAGCGGCCCAACGGCAGCGCCTTCGACATCCCCGAGGTGAAGGTCTCCTTCACCCTCAAGTCGAAGGACGTCGGACCGCTGCCCGTGACCCCGGACCACATCGCCACCGGACACTGGAGCGCGAACGGCGTCCAGATCCCGATGGCAGGCAACTGGAAGATCGCGGTGACCGTACGGACCTCGGACATCGACCAGGTCACCGTGAACAAGAACGCGCAGATCGGCTGAACGGAACCACCATGGCGGACAACGGCATTTCCAGGCGGCGGCTGCTCGGCACCGCCGGGGCGACCGGCCTCGCGCTCGGCGCGGCGGGAGGCGCCGTCGGATACGCCGCCGCGCCCTCGCCCTCGGACTCCTCGTCCGGGGCCTCGTCGGGCTCCTCGTCGGCGAAGGGCCTGACGTCCGTGGGCACGGACGAGGTGATGTTTCACGGGAAACATCAGGCAGGCATCACCACGCCCAGCCAGGCCTGCGGCCATCTGATCGCCTTCGACCTGGTGGCGGGCGCGGGCCGCAAGGAGGCGACGGCCCTGCTGCGCCGCTGGTCGGCGACGGCCGAGCGGCTGATGGCGGGCAAGCCGGTCGACGGCGAGGACACGGCGGTCGCGCGGGACGCGGGCCCGTCCTCGCTCTCCGTCACCTTCGGCTTCGGCGCCTCCTTCTTCTCCCGCACGGGCCTGGAGAAGCAGCGTCCCGGCGCCCTCGAACCGCTGCCGGACTTCTCCTCGGACCGCCTCGACAAGGGGCGCAGCAACGGCGACCTGTGGGTGCAGATCGGCGCGAACGACTCGCTCGTCGCCTTCCACGCGCTGCGCGCGATCCAGCGGGATGCGGCGGGCGCGGCGAAGGTCCGCTGGCAGATGAACGGCTTCAACCGGGCGCCGGGCGCCACCGCGCGGCCGATGACGACCCGCAACCTGATGGGCCAGATCGACGGCACGAACAACCCGAAGCCCTCGGACAAGGACTTCCAGAAGCGGATCTTCGTGCCCGCCGACGGCGATCCCGCGTGGATGGCGGGCGGTTCCTACGCCGTCGTACGCCGCATCCGGATGCTCCTCGACGACTGGGAGAAGCTCGGTCTGAAGGACCAGGAAGCGGTGATCGGGCGGCACAAGTCGGACGGTTCGCCGCTGACGGGCGGCACGGAGACGACCGAGCCCGAGCTCGACAGGACGGGGTCCGACGGCAAGCTCGTCATCGCCCTCAACGCGCACGCCCGCATCACGCGCCCCGACCAGAACGGCGGCGCCGCGATCCTGCGCCGCCCGTACTCGTACCACGACGGCTTCGACGCCAAGGGCGAGCCGGACGCGGGGCTGCTGTTCATCTGCTGGCAGGCGGATCCGATGCGCGGCTTCGTCCCCGTGCAGCGCAAGCTCGACCGGGGCGACGCCCTCTCGGAGTTCATCCGGCACGAGGCGAGCGGTCTCTTCGCGGTACCGGGCGGGGCGGCCGAGGGCGAGTACGTGGGGCAGCGGCTGCTGGAGGCGTAGGGGCGCGTGCTGACGGCACAGGGGCGCCTGTGCCGGAGTCATGTGGGACGTGTGCCGCTCCGTGAGACACGTGAGCCGCGCCACGTCAGGCCCATTAGGGTGACGGTATGTCGGCGACGCGCTATACGTACCTGGGCCCCGAAGGCACCTTCACCGAGGCCGCTCTCCGCACGCTGCCGGAGGCGGCCACCCGGGAACTCGTCCCCATGGTGTCCGTGCCGGCCGCGCTCGACGCGGTCCGCGGCGGTGAGGCGGCGGCCGCGCTCGTACCGATCGAGAACTCCGTCGAGGGCGGTGTCACCACCACCGTCGACGAGCTCGCCAAGGGCGAGCCCCTGATGATCTACCGCGAGGTCGTCCTGCCGATCGCCTTCGCGCTGCTCGTGCGTCCCGGCACGAAGCTCAAGGACATCAAGACGGTGACGGGCCACCCGGTGGCCCAGCCGCAGGTCCGCAACTGGCTGGGCGAGCACCTGCCGGACGCCGTGTGGGAGTCGGCCGCCTCGAACGCGGACGGCGCCCGTCTGGTCCAGGAGGGCCGCTTCGACGCGGCCTTCGCGGGCGAGTTCGCCGCGGCGACGTACGGCCTGGAGGCGCTGGTCCGCGAGATCCACGACGCGGCGAACGCCGAGACCCGCTTCGTCCTGGTCGGCCGCCCGGCCCGGCCCGCCGCGCCGACGGGGGCCGACAAGACGTCCGTCGTCATCTGGCTGGGCGACGACCACCCCGGTGCCCTGCTCGAACTGCTCCAGGAGTTCGCCGTGCGCGGCGTCAACCTCATGCGGATCGAGTCGCGCCCCACGGGCCAGGGCATCGGCAACTACTGCTTCTCGGTGGACGCCGAGGGGCACATCACGGACCGGCGCGTCGGCGAGGCCCTGATGGGGCTCAAGCGGATCTGCCCGCAGGTGCGCTTCCTCGGGTCGTATCCGCGGGCCGGCATGGCGCCGGAGGACGTCCGGGCACCGCGGCCCGGCACGACGGACGGCGAGTTCGTGGCCGCGTCGGACTGGCTGACGCGCTGCCAGGACGGCCGTTTCTAGCCAGCCGGGTCCTCCCCCGTCCTGTCCTACCTGCAGATTTACGTTGTCCACAGAAGTTATCCACAGGCTTGCGTCTCGACCTGGGGACAAGTCGACAACGAAGCGCTACATGGTCGACAAATCGGCCTACAGGGTCCAAGCCCTTCCACAGGCGTGCACGTCACCCCTCGTCCACTCTTTTCCATTGATCAACTCTTTGGAGCGAACCATTTCCACTCGAAAGTGGGGGTGGGGGTGGTTTGGGAAGGGATTCCTTCGTCGCGCATGCGGCTTTCGGAACACTCCCTTCCGAAGTCCACAGATCTTGCACACACCCTGTGGATAACTCTCCGGAGGGGCTCATTCCTGTGGACAACCGAGGTGGACAACCGCCTCAAGTCCCGCCTCCCACAAGGGGTTCGGGTCAAGGCGGCAGGTGCGCTCTGCCCCGTTTCAGGGAATGGTGCCCCTTTTATTGACCGGGCACCGAACCGCGCGCGACGGGCCTTTTCCGGCCGCGTCGATCTTGCTTCGGCCCCGGTTCGGCCCCGATTCGACCTTGATTCGGAATGATCGAATCCGGGAATTCACATTCCGGCAAACCGGGCATAACGTACTCAATGGAATATCGAGTCGTGGGCCGGAACCGCACAACGGTAGCCTTGAGGGGTGATTGACCTTCGCTTGCTCCGTGAGGACCCCGACCGTGTTCGCGCCTCCCAGCGCGCCCGTGGAGAGGACGTCGCGCTCGTCGACGCCCTCCTCTCTGCCGACGAGCGGCGCAGGTCGTCCGGCCTCCGCTTCGACGAGCTGCGCTCCGAGCAGAAGGCGCTCGGCAAGCTGATCCCCAAGGCCGCGCCCGAGGAGAAGCAGGAGCTCCTGAAGAAGGCGGGCGAGCTCTCCGCCGCGGTCAAGGCCGCCGACGCCGCGCAGGACGAGGCGGACGAGGAGACCAAGCGCCTGCTGCTGCAGCTGGGGAATCTCGTCCACGAGGACGTCCCGGTCGGCGGCGAGGAGGACTTCGTCGTCCTCGATCGCGTCGGCACCCCGCGCGACTTCGCGGCCGAGGGCTTCGAGCCGAAGGACCACCTGGAGCTCGGCGAGGCGCTCGGCGCCATCGACATGGAGCGCGGCGCGAAGGTCTCCGGTTCGCGCTTCTACTACCTGACGGGTGTCGGCGCCCTGCTGGAGCTGGCCCTCGTGAACGCCGCCATCGCGCAGGCGACGGAGGCCGGGTTCACCCCGATGCTGACGCCGGCGCTGGTGCGCCCGCGCGCCATGGAGGGCACGGGCTTCCTCGGCCAGGCCGCCGAGAACGTCTACCACCTGGAGAAGGACGACTACTACCTGGTCGGCACCTCCGAGGTCCCCCTCGCCGCGTACCACATGGACGAGATCATCGAGGCCGACAAGCTGCCCCTGCGGTACGCCGGCTTCTCGCCCTGCTTCCGCCGCGAGGCGGGCACGTACGGCAAGGACACCCGCGGCATCTTCCGCGTCCACCAGTTCGACAAGGTCGAGATGTTCTCGTACGTCGACCCGGCCGACGCGGAGAACGAGCACCAGCGCCTCCTGGAGTGGGAGAAGCAGTGGCTGACCGGCCTCGGGCTGCCCTTCCAGGTGATCGACGTCGCCACCGGTGACCTCGGCGCCTCGGCCTCGCGCAAGTTCGACTGCGAGGCGTGGATCCCCACCCAGGGCAAGTACCGCGAGCTGACCTCGGCCTCGAACTGCGACGGCTTCCAGGCCCGCCGCCTCTCGGTGCGCATGCGCGAGGGCAAGAAGGTCCAGCCGCTCGCGACGCTGAACGGCACGCTGTGCGCCGTCCCGCGCACGATCGTGGCCATCCTGGAGAATCACCAGCAGGCCGACGGCTCCGTGGTGGTGCCCGAGGTGCTGCGCCCGTACCTCGGGGGACGAGAGATTCTGGAGCCCATCGCCAAGTGAGCCACCCTGCTCCGGTCACGCCCTCCTTCCCGTACAAGCTGGTCGCGACCGACCTCGACGGGACGCTGCTGCGCCCCGACGACACGGTTTCGGGACGCACGCGCGAAGCGCTCACCGCGGCCACCGCGGCGGGCGCCGCGCACATCGTCGTCACCGGCCGTGCGGTGCCCTGGACCCGCCACATCCTCGACGACCTCGGGTACGAGGGCCTCGCGGTGTGCGGGCAGGGTGCGCAGGTCTACCACGCGGGGGAGCACCGGCTGCTGACCTCGGTGACGCTCGACCGCCAGCTGGCCGGCCTCGCGCTCGCCAAGATCGAGGCGGAGATCGGCCCGCTGGCGCTGGCCGCGAGCCGTGACGGCATCGACGGCGAGGTCCTGGTCGGCCCCGGGTACACGGTCCAGGAAGGCCCGCTCCCGGTCATCCCCTTCACGGACATCGCCGACCTGTGGGCCGCCCCGCTGAACAAGGTGTACGTCCAGCATCCCGGCCTCGGCGACGACGCGCTGGCGGACGTGGCGCGCCAGGTGGCGGGCGATCTGGTCGGCGTGACCATGGCGGGCGAGGGCATCGTCGAGCTGCTGCCGCTGGGGCTCTCCAAGGCCACGGGCCTCTCCCTGGCGGCCCGCCGCCTGGGCGCGAAGGCCGCGGACACGATCGCCTTCGGCGACATGCCGAACGACATCCCGATGTTCGGCTGGGCGGCTCACGGCGTGGCCATGGCCAACGCCCATGAGGAGCTCAAGGCGATCGCGGACGAGGTGACGACGTCGAACGAGGACGACGGCATCGCGGTGGTGCTGGAACGACTCCTCGGCTGACGCCGACGCGAACACCCGGTCGTCCCCGTTGTGGGCAGGCGTTCCGCACGGCGGAACGGGTGGGCACAACGCCACGGCGCCGGGCAGCGTGCAACCAGGCGCCCGCCTCGGCTGAGGCTCGGCACAGTGCAACGCCAGGCGGAGGATGCGCGGATCGAACGCGCGCAGGGCGTCAGCCCTGACGACGGCTTAGCAAGCCGCTGCCTTACCACTCGGCCAATCCTCCGGGTGGGCGGCCCGCGCAGCGATGCGAATTCTGCGCGCTCGAAGCGGCCGCCCCGGGCAGCTCCCCGCGGGCGGGGCTCCACGGAGTGAGTAACTACTCCGGAGCCTGCCGCGGGCTGCCCTGCCGGGAACTCGACGGACTACTGATGGACACGTCGGCTCCTCTCCCGGTCGGTGGGCGCCAGGTGCCGGCGCGGTGACATCAACTACTCTGCCCGCGCGCGGAGTTCACCGCCACCGAATTAATCCGCGCCGTTCTTCGGCGCCGACCGGGCGGCGGATCTCGGCGCCGACCGGGCGGCGGACTACCGACGCCGCTTCCGCCGCCGCGCCCTGCTGAAGAACCACCCCGCGGGCGGCTCTTCGGAGCGCCACGGCTGCGGCTCGGGCGGCCCGCTCCGCCGCCACCGCTCGGTCAGCATGCGCGCCCGCGCGGACGGCTCCTCCGCCTGTGCGGACCGGATGAAGTCCTCGTCCAGGACGACGTCGTCCCAGTCCTCCTCCGATGCCATCGCGGCACCTCCTCGGAAACAGCACGCCCAACAGCGCGCCCTCCCCCCAGTGTGCTGAGGGGAGGGTGAAGACGCCGTCAGGACGGAAGACACGGTCTGGACGGGCGCGGGCTACTCCTCCCCGGCCAGCGTCAGGGACCGCAGCTTCTGCCCGGCGTACCAGGTGGTGACGGCCGTGACGGCGACCAGCAGCACCGTCGCCGTCGTCAGGCCCACGTCCGACCTGATCAGGTCGCCGTCGCCGACCTTCTGGGCCACGGCGAGGGACCACTGCTGCACGCTGAGCGTGCGGGCGCCCACGACGAGGGACCCGAAGAGGGCCTCCCAGACCAGGGCGTAGACGAGGCCGAGGACCACGGCGTGCCGGGTGATCGTGCCGAGGAGCAGGAAGATCGCGGCGTACGTGATGGAGGCGACCAGCGCCGCGATCGTGTAGGCGATGGCGATCTGCTGGCCGTTGCCGTTCAGGATCATTCCCGCGATGAACGTGGGGATCGCGGAGAAGGCCATGGTCACGGCGATGGCGACGATCAGCTTGGTGAAGATGATCGTGGGCCGCTTGACCGGCTTCGACAGCAGGTAGACGACCGAGCCGTCGTCGATCTCGGGTCCGATCGCGCCGGTGCCCGCGATGACGCCGATGATCGGCACCATCGTGGCGAGCGCGAAGCCGCCCAGGACGTCGACGGCGACCTGGTCGTCGGCGCCGCTGAAGGCGCGGACCGCCGCGGAGATGACGATCAGCAGGACGGGCAGGGCGAAGAGGATCAGCGCCCGGCGGCGGCCGAGCAGGGCCCGGTAGGTGAGCCGGGCGACAGTGGGGTCGTACACGGTGGCTCCCTTCAGGCCGCGACGAGGTAGGAGAAGACCGACTCGAGGGACTCGTCCGAGGGCGAGACCGTCAGGAGCCGGATGCCGTGCTCCCGGGCGACCCGGGGCAGCAGCGTGGTGAACCGGCCGAAGTCGACCGCCTGAATGCGCAACGCGCCCTCCTTGAGGTCGACCTCGATGCCGGCCGTCGACGGATCGGCGATCAGCGCGGCGGCCAGGGCGCGGTCGTCGCTGGAGCGGATCAGATAGCGGTGCGGGCGGTCGGTCATCAGGCGGCGGATCCTGCGGAAGTCACCGCTCGCCGCGTGCCGTCCGGCGACGATCACCTCGATGTGCGAGGCCAGTTGCTCGACCTCTTCGAGGATGTGCGAGGAGAACAGGACCGTGCGGCCCTGGTCGCCCATGCTCCGCAGGAGCTCCATCAGCTGCATGCGCTGGCGCGGGTCCATGCCGTTGAAGGGCTCGTCGAGCAGCAGCACGGAGGGGTCGTGGACCAGGGCGGACGCCATCTTCACGCGCTGGCGCATGCCCTTGGAGTACGTGGAGATCTTGCGGTCCTGCGCGTACTCCATCTCGACCGTGGCGAGGGCCTTCTGGGCGGCCCGCTTGTCCAGGCCGTGCAACTCGGCGTTGGCGACGACGAATTCGCGGCCCGTGAGGAAGTCGTACATCGCCTCGCGCTCGGGGACGATGCCGATCTCCTTGTAGATCTGTTCGTTGCGCCAGATCGGCTTGCCGTCGAGCGTGACGCTGCCGGTGGAGGGGGCGAGGAAGCCGCCCATCATGTTGATCAGCGTCGACTTGCCCGCGCCGTTCGGACCGAGGAGCCCCGTGACCCCCGGGCCGATGTTCATGGTGATGTCGTTGACGGCCACCACGTTCCCGAACCAGCGGGACGTGTGGTCGATGGTGATCGTGGTCATCTCAGAGGCCGACCTTCCGGTAGCGGCGCATCATGGCGCCGTAGCAGCCCGCGATGAGGGCGAGGACGACGAGTACGTAGACGACGCCGACGCCGGTCGACGGTCCTTCCCCTCCGGGGAAGGCGGACGTCGCGCCGAGGAAGGCGGTCTGCACGCCGTCGATGAGCGTGATCGGCGAGAAGAGGCCGAGCCAGGCGATGGCTCCGGTGCTGCCCTGTTCGTAGGCGATCGCCTGGACCGTGGACACCGCTCCGTAGGTGATGGTCAGGACGGCGATGACCGCGGCGATGCCGAAGCCGCGGCGGGGCGTGATCGACGAGATGACGAGCGCGATGCCGGAGAAGAGGAGCGAGAGGAGTGCCACGGAGACCAGGCCCTGCGCGAAGCCCGCCGTCTGGTCGGCGAAGTCGAGCTTGGCGAGCAGCGCCCCCACGTAGAGCACGAGGAGCGGGGCCGCGGTCAGGACGAGGAGCGCCGAGGTCATCGCGGCGAACTTCGCGAGGACGTAGTCACCGCGCTCGATGGGCCGTGAGAAGTAGAGCGGCACCGTCTTGAAGCGCAGGTCGCGCGACACGGTCTGCGGGGCCTGGGCGGCCAGGAAGAGGCTGATGACGGCCTGCAGCACGATGGCGTAGCGCGTGTAGTCGAGGGGGAGGTCCTTGGCCTTGGTGGCCACGGCGACCGCCACCATGATCGCGGCGGGGAGGCACATCACCGCGAAGAGGATCATGGGCAGGACCTTGGACTTGGCGGACCGCCCGAGGCCGTACGCGCCGCGCAGGCTCTGTGAGAAGAGGGAGCGGCGGGCGTAGGCACGGCCGAGGCGGGGGCCGTCGTAGTTGCGGTACCCGATGTTGTGGATCCGGGTGGACTCGGCGCTCATCGCGCACCTCCCTCCTTCTGCTGTGCGGCGGCCGCGGTGGCCGCCCAGGCGGCAGCCCGCTCGGAGACGGGCTCCTGCCGCGGCTCGTCCTTGAAGACCTCGGCGATGTGGTGCCTGCGCTGTTCCATCCGGATCAGGCCGAGGCCGAGGTCGGCGACGAGGTCGCGCACGAGGTCGTACGTCTCCTCGCCCTCGGCGGTGAGCAGGATCGTGTGACCGGCGCCGGGCAGTTCGCCGCCGGTCTCCGTGCCGATCCCGCGGCCCCGCAGCGCGTCCCTCAACGCGCGCGTGCCGTCCGGGTGTTCGTCGCTGTCGGTGACCTCGACGGCCAGCGTCGTGGTGGTCTGGGTGAAGTCGGTGGTGGAGCTGGACCTCAGGAGCTTGCCGCCGTCGATGACGACGACGTGGTCGCAGGTGCGCTCCAGCTCGCCGAGGAGGTGCGAGGTGACGAGGACCGAGATGCCGAAGTCGGTGTGGACGCGGCGGATCAGTCCGAGCATCTCGTCGCGGCCGACCGGGTCGAGGCCGTTCGTCGGCTCGTCGAGGAAGACCAGCTGGGGGTCGTGGACGAGGGCCTGCGCGAGCTTCACGCGCTGCTTCATGCCGGTCGAATAGCCGCCGATGGGGCGGTACCGCTCCTCGTACAACCCGACGTGGCGCAGGGTGTCCGCCGTGCGCTCGCGGGCCGCGGTGGGCGGCAGTCCGGACATGCGCGCCATGTGGACGACGAACTCGGTGGCCGAGACGTCGGGCGGCAGGCAGTCGTGCTCGGGCATGTACCCGACGCGCTCGCGGATCTGGCCGCCGCTGGTGGCGACGTCGAGGCCGAGCACGGCGGCGCGGCCCTCCGTGGCGGGGGACAGACCCAGCAGGATCTTGATCAGTGTGGACTTGCCGGCTCCATTGGCTCCGACGAGTCCGGTCACACCGGGCCCGATATCCATGGAGAGCCGGTCAAGCGCGGTCACCCTCGGGAACCGCTTGCTCAGGCTTTCGGTCGCGATCACAGTCACGCTTCGACGGTAGTGGCGCAGACCACACCGAGTCGTCAGACCACGGGCTTGCCCTGCCCTCACTCTGGAGTATTACGGGCCCGTAGGGGTCCGCCGGAAGTCGACCCCTGCGGGTTCTTCCGGACCTGTCCCGCAGGGTTGTGCACACCCCTTGACGCAGCCGCCGAGCATTGTCACATTCATCAGTGTCAAGTTACGGACGCGTACGGCGATGAGCCGGACACGGCAGGGACCGGACTCGGGACGGACGGTGGCATGACCTCAGCAGTTGCAGGCGAACTCTCCGCGGAACTGCGGGGGTTCAGGGAAGTGCAGACCCTCGCGTACGAGTGCGCGGAGGCGGTCGCGGCGCAGCTCAAGCCGGGTGTGACGGAGCGCGAGGCCGCGCGGATGCAGCGCGAGTGGCTGCGCGAGCGGGGTGTGCGGGACTGGTTCCACCTGCCCTTCGCCTGGTTCGGGGACCGCACGGCGTTCGTGAACTTCCGGATACCGCTGCAGTTCTTCCCCACCCACCGCAGGCTGGAGCCGGGGATGCCCTTCATCCTCGACATGGCCCCGGTGTACAAGGGCTTCACCGCCGACATCGGCTACTCCGGCTGCCTGGGCCTCAACCCCGTGCACGACAAGCTCCTCGCCGACCTGGAGGCGCACCGCGAGCTGATCCTGCGCGAGGTGCGCGAGCGCCGCCCGCTGCGCGAGATCTATGAGGACGTGGACCGCCTCATGGTCCGCCAGGGCTATGCCAACCGCCATCGCGCTTACCCCTTCGGCGTCATCGCGCACAAGGTCGACCGGGTCAAGGAGCGCCGCCTGTCGCCGCACCTCTTCGGCTTCGGCACGCAGTCCCTGAAGGGCCTCGCGAGCGACGCGGTCCACGGCCACCGGGACGGCTGGTCGCCACTGTGGTCCCCCTACAAGTTCTCCGACCACCCGCCCCAGAAGGGGCTCTGGGCGGTCGAACCGCACCTCGGATTCAGGGGTACGGGCGCGAAGTTCGAGGAGATCCTCGTCGTCACCGACTCCAAGGACCCCGAGCAGAGCGCTTTCTGGCTGGACGACGATCTGCCGCATGTGCGGCGCTGGGCTGAGGAGAGGGCCGCCGCATGACGACCGGGGAAGTCGCCGAGGTAACCGCCGGGGGAATGAAGGACATGCGCGAGCGCTGGGTGCGCACGGGCGGTGTGGAGCTGTGCGTCGCCGAGCTGGGCGACCCCCAGCGGCCCACGGTCGTGCTGGTGCACGGCTATCCGGACTCCAAGGAGGTGTGGGCCGAGGTCGCCGAGCGCCTCGCCGACCGCTTCCACGTCGTGCTGTACGACGTGCGGGGCCACGGCAGGTCCACCGCCCCGCGCCCGCTGCGCGGCGGCTTCACCCTGGAGAAGCTGACCGACGACTTCGTGGCGGTCATCGACGCGGTCAGCCCGGACGAGCCGGTGCACGTGGTCGGGCACGACTGGGGTTCGGTGCAGTCCTGGGAGTTCGTCACGGTCAAGCGGACGGAGGGCCGCATCGCGTCCTTCACGTCCATGTCGGGTCCCTCGCTCGACCACTTCGGGCACTGGATCAAGAAGCGCATGACGCGGCCGACCCCGCGCAAGGTCGGTCAACTCCTCGGCCAGGGCGCCAAGTCCTGGTACGTGTACATGCTGCACACCCCCGTCCTCCCCGAGCTGGCCTGGCGCGGCCCGCTCGGCAAGCGGTGGCCGAAGATCCTGGAGCGCGTCGAGAAGGTCCCGGCGGGCGACTATCCGACGCCGTCGCTCCCCCAGGACGCCGCGCACGGCGCCTGGCTCTACCGCGACAACGTCCGCGCGCGGCTGCGCAGGCCCCGCGCCGACGCGTACGCCCACGCGCCCGTGCAGCTCATCACGCCCTCCGGGGACATCTTCCTGTCCGAGCGGCTCTATGACGAACTGGAGCTGTGGGCCCCGCGGTTGGTGCGGCGCACCCTGCCCGCCAAGCACTGGGTGCCCCGCACCCGCCCCGACCAGCTGGCCGCCTGGATCGGCGAGTTCGTCACGGCCAACGAGGACGGCATCCCCGCCAAGGACAGCATGGCCACGGGGAAGTACGCGGACCGGTTCGGCGGCCAGCTCGTCCTGGTCACCGGCGCGGCCAGCGGCAT
Organism: Streptomyces sp. NPDC025651; assembly: GCF_055558735.1. Classification (NCBI taxonomy): domain Bacteria; kingdom Bacillati; phylum Actinomycetota; class Actinomycetes; order Kitasatosporales; family Streptomycetaceae; genus Streptomyces; species Streptomyces sp. NPDC025651. The sequence goes on along the minus strand of NZ_JBVHLZ010000002.1, from coordinate 785,132 downwards.
CGGCCGGGCCACCGCCTTCGCGTTCGCCGAGGCGGGCGCGCGCGTGGTGGCCGTCGACAGGGACGCGGAGGGCGCGGCCCGTACGGCGGAGATGTCCCGCCTGATCGGCGCCCCCGAGGCCTGGGGCGAGACGGTCGACGTGGCCGACGAGCAGGCCATGGAGAAGCTCGCCGAGAAGGTCGCCACGGAGTACGGCGTCGTGGACGTCCTGGTGAACAACGCCGGTATAGGCCTCTCCGGCCGCTTCCTCGACACCAGCTCCGAGGACTGGAAGAAGGTCCTGGACGTCAATCTGTGGGGCGTGATCCACGGCTGCCGGCTGTTCGGCAGGCAGATGTCCGAGCGCGGCCAGGGCGGTCACATCGTCAACACCGCGTCGGCGGCGGCGTATCAGCCCTCCAAGGCCCTGCCCGCCTACAGCACGTCGAAGGCCGCGGTCCTGATGCTCAGCGAGTGCCTGCGCGCGGAGCTCGCGGACCAGGGCATCGGGGTCTCCGCGATCTGCCCGGGCCTCGTGAACACGAACATCACGTCGACCTCCCGCTTCGTCGGCGTCGACGCGGACGAGGAGAAGCGCCGCCAGAAGAAGTCCTCCCGGCTGTACGGCCTGCGCAACTACCCGCCGGAGAAGGTCGCCGACGCGGTCCTGCGCGCCGTCGTCAGGAACCAGGCGGTCGTCCCGGTCACCCCCGAGGCCCGCGGCGCCCACCTCATGTCCCGCTTCGCGCCCAAGGCCCTGCGCGCGATGGCCCGATTGGAGCCGCCGTTGTGAGCACGGAGGAGCGCCCCGGCACACGCCCCGAGGAGCACTACGCGATCGTTCCGCGCCGCGTCTCGTTCGACTGGGACGAGACGCCGCTGCACTGGATACCGGACGAGCCGACCGCCACCCACGTCATCAACGTCCTGCATCTGCTTCTCCCGGCGGGGGAGCGGTGGTTCGTGAAGGTCTTCAAGGAAGGCCTGCCGCTGATCACCGACCCGGTGCTGCGGGACGACGTCAAGGGGTTCATGGGGCAGGAGGCCACGCACAGCGTCCAGCACGCGCACGTGCTCGACCACCTGGCGGCGCAGCGGCTCGACACCGCCGCGTTCACGAAGTACGTCGACTTCCTCTTCGAGAAACTCCTCGGTGAACAGCCGCCGTTGGGCGTTCCCGTACCGACGCAGGAGTGGCTGCGCTTCCGTCTGTCGGTCGTCGCCGCGATCGAGCAGTTCACGGCGGTCCTGGGGAACTGGGTGCTGCACGCCGAGGGCCTCGACCGCGCCCGCGCCGACGAGGTCATGCTCGACCTGCTGCGCTGGCACGGCGCGGAGGAGGTCGAACACCGCGCGGTCGCCTTCGACATGTACCAGCACTGCGGCGGCAGGGGCCTGCCCTGTTACGCCCGCCGTATCGTCGGCATGACGGTCACGGCGCCCGTGATGCTGTACCTGTGGTTCTGGGGCTCGGCCTATCTGATCCGCCACGACCCCCAACTGGCGGGCCGCTTGCGGTACTCCCTGGCCGAGCACAACAGGGCCGTCGGGAAGGGCCTGCTGCCCACCTGGCGCGAGATCGGCACGGCGATACCCCGCTATCTGCGGCGGTCGTACCATCCCTCGCAGGAAGGCTCGCTGCGCAAAGCCGTCGAGTACCTGGCGCAGTCGCCCGCGGCGCGGGCGGCGGCGGGCGCGGTGGGCCGGGCGGCCATCGCCTAGCAGGACAACCCGGGCGACCGCCGGCGGGCAGGAGAACCCGGGCGGCGGCACGGCCACCGCCCGGCACGAGGCATCACGGAGGACGGGCAGCGTGGAGTACCGCATCGAGGACCTGGCGCACCACAGCGGCGCGACGGTCCGCACGATCCGCGCCTATCAGGACCGCGGCCTGCTCCCCCGCCCGGAGCGGCGCGGCCGGTCCAATGTCTACGGAGAGGCGCATCTGGCCCGCCTGCGGCAGATCGCCGACCTGCTCGACCGCGGCTACACCCTGGCCTCCATCAAGGAACTCCTGGAGGCCTGGGACGCGGGCCGCGGCCTCGGCGGGGTGCTCGGCCTGGCCGCGGAGGTGGACGGCCCCTGGACGGACGAGAAGGCCGACCGGATCACCCGCGCCGAGCTCGACGCCGCCTTCGGCGGCACTCCGGACGACGCCGCGGTGGCCGACGCGGTGGACCTCGGCGTGCTCGAAGCGGTTCCGGGACGCGAGGACGAGTTCCTGGTTCCGAGCCCTCAAGAGCTGGCCGTGGCCGTCGAGTTGTACGCGGCAGGAGTTCCTTTGTCGGCGATCTCGGGCCATTTGCGGGAGTTGAGGGGGCAGGTCGAGCACATCGCCTCCCGTTTCCTGGAGTTCACCACCGAGCATGTCTTCGCGCGCTATCTCGGAAATCACCCGCCGACAGAGGCGGACGCGGCCGAGGCGGCTTCTCTCGTACGCCGCCTCAGGCCGCTCGCGCAACAGTCCGTGGATGCCGAACTGGCGCGCGCCATGCGTCTGTTCGCCACCCGTCACCTCCGTCAGCACCTCACCCCCGAGCGGCCGCCGCAGCGCACGGAAGAGCCACAGAACGTGGCCCTGCCCGCCTCCACAATGCGCGCTGTACAGGCACTGGTTGGCGAGGACAACGCCGCCGCGTTCATCGCGGCGGCGGCGGAACGGGAAGTCCAGACAAGGACATTGGACTCACTTACGGCAACTCAGTGCAATAATGGATGAGTTACCCAAATGCCGCCAAACGCCTGAGAGTTGTCCACAGAATCGCCAACTGGCCTGTGGATAACTGTACTTGTCTGTGGATCAAACCTGTGGACCGAAATTCGTGGATGAAAAGTCGGTGGACGAAAATCGAGTGCGCGGAAAACGGATCACCGGGACGCTGACGTCATGAAAGACCCTGATGCCACGAAAGGCCCCGACGCCACGAAAGACCCCGCCGTCACGAAAGACCCCGACGAACGACGCACCGTGAAGGTGTCCAAGTACCTCTCGAAACACCTGCGCCATCAGCCCGAGAGGATCGGGCTCGCCCTCGACGAGAACGGCTGGGTGGAGATCGACGCCCTGCTCGCCGCGGCCGCCGCACACCGCTTCCCCATCACCCGGGCCGAGCTCGAGCACGTGGTGGCCGTCAACGACAAGCGGCGCTTCGCCGTCGAGGACGGCCGGATCCGCGCCAGCCAGGGCCACTCCGTCGCCGTGGACCTCGACCTGCCCCCGGCGACCCCGCCCGCGTACCTCTACCACGGCACCGTCGCCGCCCACCTGGCCGCGATCCGCGCCGAAGGGCTGCGGCCCATGAGACGGCACGCCGTGCACCTCTCGCCCGACCGCGAGACCGCGACCCGCGTCGGCGCCCGCCGCGGACGCCCCGTCGTCCTGTCCGTCGACGCCGGCGCGATGCACCGCGACGGCCACACCTTCCAGGTCAGCGCCAACGGCGTCTGGCTCACCGCCGCCGTGCCCCCCGGCTACCTGCGGTTTCCCGCACCTCGCTGAGCAGGCATGATCGGCTGTATGGAGCATCTGCACAGCACCGAGGCAGCCCTCAACGCCCTGCGCGAGATCGCCCGCGAGTACGACCGGGAGATCACCGTCTCCCACGACATCGGCGCCGACCAGACCTCGCGCCGCACCACCGCGGGCATCGGCGTGACCACGGACCCCGACGGCTCGATGCCGCACGAGGCGTACGTCGAGTTCGGCGGCTCGCCCCGGATGTCCGTGCGGCTCTACGCCGACGACGGCGACCCGGACGCCCTGATCACGGTCGAGGGGGTCGAGTGCCACGACATCCCGCGCGACTCCGTGCCCGCCTTCGTGCGGTCGGTCCTCGGCGGCATCGCCTACGTCAAGGGCAGGCGCTTCCCGCCCGGCTACCGCCTGATCGTGCCGCTGCCGGGCGACGTGACGCACAAGGAGTACATGCCGATGGTGACCCTCACGCCCTGGCTGAGCTCCCGGGTGCGCTGAGACCCCGGGGGCACTGGGCTCCCGGGGGCACTGGGCTCCCGGGGGCACTGAGTTCCCGGGTGCACTGAGAGCTCCCGGGTGACCGGGGCTCCCCGGCCCGCTGAGCCCCGGTCACCCGGCTCGGCTCAGCCCAGCTGGGCGAGCGCCTCGGTCGCGATCCTCTCGAAGACGGCCTGGTCGGCGGCGAAGTCCGAGTCGGGAATCGGCGCGTGCACGACGATCTCGGTGAAGCCGAGCTCCGCGTGCCTGCCGGCGAAGTCCACGAAGGCGTCGAGGGACTCCAGCGGCCGGTTGCGGTCCGGCGTGAAGCCGGTCAGCAGGATCTTGTCGAGCTCGGCCGCGTCCCTGCCGATGTCCGCGCACGCCTTGCCGAGCTTCTCGATCTGCCCCCGGATCGCCTCGCGGGACTGCTCGGGCGTGCCCGTCTCGAAGAGCTTCGGGTCACCCGTGGTCACCCACGCCTGCCCGTGCCGGGCCGCGAGCCGCAGACCGCGCGGCCCGGTCGCCGCGACGGCGAAGGGCAGCCTCGGCCGCTGCACACACCCGGGGATGTTGCGCGCCTCGGTCGCCGAGTAGAAGGCCCCCTCGTACGTCACCGAGTCCTCGGTGAGGAGCCGGTCGAGCAGTGGCACGAACTCCCCGAAGCGGTCGGCGCGTTCGCGCGGCGTCCAGGGCTCCTCGCCCTCCCTGAGCAGCGTCGTCGCGTCGAAGCCGTTGCCGCCCGCGCCGATGCCGAGCGTGATCCGGCCGCCGGAGACGTCGTCGAGCGAGATGAGCTCCTTGGCGAGCGTCACCGGGTGGCGGAAGTTGGGCGACGTCACGAGCGTGCCCAGGCGCATCCGCTCCGTGGCCGCCGCGGCGGCGGTCAGCGTGGGCACCGCGCCGAACCAGGGGCCGTCGCGGAAGGTGCGCCAGGCCAGGTGGTCGTACGTGTACGCGGTGTGGAAGCCGAGCTCCTCCGCGCGCGCCCACTGCTCACGGCCCCCTTCGTGCCAGCGGCGTACGGGAAGGATCACGGTGCTCAGGCGCAGGCTCATGTCTCCGAGCTTACGGCGGTGCCCGATGACCGGCTGAACACAGGCGCGGATGAGGCCTGGAGGTACTCAGATGTGCGCCCCAGCGCACGACCGTGCACGCATATGCGGGACAATCGACGGCGTGACCTCAGCTACCCCAGGGCCCGGGACTCCGGCCTCCACCGCTCCGGCAACCGCCGCCCCCTCCGGGCCCCGACCGCGGCCCCGGCTGATAGCGACGGACCTGGACGGCACGCTGCTGCGCGACGACAAGACGGTCTCGGACCGCACGGTCGCCGCGCTCGGCGCGGCCGAGGAAGCCGGCATCGAGGTCTTCTTCGTGACCGGCCGCCCGGCCCGCTGGATGGACGTCGTCAGCGCCCACGTCCACGGTCACGGCCTCGCCATCTGCGGCAACGGCGCGGCAGTGGTCGACCTGCACGGCGGCCCCGGCACCCACCGCTTCGTGAAGGTCCGCGCGCTGGAGCGGGAGTGCGCCCTGGACGTGGTCCGCAGGCTCCGCGCCGCCGCGCCGGGCACGTCCTTCGCGATCGAGCGGACCGGGGGACTGCACCACGAGGAGACGTACCCGCCGCTGCACATGGAGCCCGGCGAGAGCGTCGCGCCCGCCGAGAAGCTGCTCGCCGAGAACCCCGCGGACCCCGCCGTCGCCGAGCAGCCCGTCCTGAAGATCCTCGCCTTCCACCCCGGGCTCGCGCCCGACGACTTCCTGGTGCTCGCCCGCGCGGCCATCGGCGACCGGGCCATGGTCACCCGTTCGAGCCCGAGCGCCCTCCTGGAGATCAGCGGCCCCGGCGTCTCCAAGGCGAGCACCCTGGAGCTGTGCTGCGCCGAGCGCGGCATCACCCCGGAGGAAGTCGTCGCCTTCGGAGACATGCCGAACGACATCGAGATGCTGACCTGGGCGGGTACGTCGTACGCGATGGGCAACGCCCACCCGGACGTCATCGCCGCGGCCTCCGGGCGCACGGTCGCCAACAACGACGACGGCGTCGCGGTCGTGATCGAACAGATCCTGGCGGACCGCCGGAACCCCTAGAGCTCTCCTGGGGCTCTGATCTCCCAGAGCTCTCCCAGGGCTCTCCTAGAGCCTGACACCCCGCTCGGCCAGCCACTTCCTGGGATCGACGCCCGATCCCAGGTAGGGCGTGAGCCTCGCCTCGAAGTGCAGGTGCGGCCCGGTCGAGTTGCCGGTCGTGCCCGCCTGCCCGATCCACTGGCCCGGACGCACCCGGTCCCCCTGGTCGACGGTGACGGCCGCGAGGTGCGCGTACTGCGTGAAGTACCCGCCCTCGTGCCGCACCACGACCTCGATGCCGAAGCCCCCGCCGCACGACACGCTCTGCACCCGGCCCGCCCCGACCGACCGCACGGGCGTCCCGATGCCGACCGCGAAGTCCTGCCCGGTGTGCCGGTGGGCCCAGCGCTCACCGGCGCTGTCGAAGCCCGCCGAGAGTTCGTACGACTCCACGGGCGGGACCCACGCGCGCGTGACGGGTGTTCTCTGCTGGTGCAGGCGCACCGCACCGCGGCACTTGCCCGCCGCGACCGACCGGTCGGCCTCCCCCTGCAGGGTCCACCGCGCCGACTCCAGCTTCCGCTCGATGCCGCGCTTGAGCTCGGCCAGGCGTACGTTGCGCCGGTCCAGGGAGCGCTTGGCCCGGTCGGCCCTGCGCTTGGCGACGGCGAGACGGGCCGCGGCCCGCTGCGTCTTGGCGACGGCACTGTTGACGGCGAGGTCCGCCTGCCCCAGGACCTGCTTCCCGCGCATCAGGGCGTCAGGGCTGTCGGCGAGGAGCAGCTGCGCGGTGTAGGGGAGACCGCCGCCGGTGCGGTACTGGGCGCTGGCCATCCGCCCCAGGTCACCGTGGAGCACCGCCATCTGGCGGCGCTCCTTGGCGAGGAGTCGGTCCAGTTTCCGGACCTTCGCCTGCTGGATGCCGGCCGCCCGACGGCCCTCTTCGTAGCGTGCGGTCGCGGCGGAGGCCTCTTCGTAGAGCCGTGCCACATCGGCGCTCGCGCTCGGCCCCTCGGACGCGGTGGCGGGGAGGGGGGAACCGAGCAGCGCGCACAGCAGCACCGACACACTGACGAGCGGGTGCGGACGGCTGCGGTGGCTCAGGAACATGTCAGGGATCGTTGCCCGCCGCGGCGGCGCGGGTCCCGCGCGACTCGTGCACTCGGGGGGCGCGGTGCCCCGTACGGCCCACGCGCATACCGCCGAACAGGGGCGTCCCGGCACGGGCCGGGAGGATTTCAGTACGGCGCCCGCCGCACGACTTCAGTACGGCGCCCGCCGCGCCGCTTCAGTACGGCGCCTGCCACACCACCGTCGTACCGCCGCCGTCCTCGCCGATGCCCGGCCCGTACCAGCTGTCGCCGCCCAGCGACTCGGCCCGCCGCTTGAGGTTCTTCAGGCCGCTGCGTCGGCCGCCCTCCGCGATGCCCACGCCGTCGTCGGCGACGGTCAGACGCACGCCCTGCTGCCCGTCGGGCAGGACCACGGTCGAGTCGACGACGACGTCGATGCGGGCGGCGTGCGCGTGCCGGAACGCGTTGGACAGGGCCTCCCGCAGGGCCGCGATCAGGTTCTTGCCGGTCAGCTCGCCGACCACCGTGTCGACGGGGCCCACGAAGTGGTGCGTGGGCTTGAAGCCCAGCGGAACGGCGGCCATGTTGATCTCGCGCAGCACACGGGTCCGCAGCCCGGACGGCGCCTCCGCGGGGCCCTGCTGCAGCGCGAAGATCGCCGTACGGATCTCCTGGATCGTCACGTCCAGCTCGTCGACCGCCTTGCCGACGCCGACCTGCACCTCCGGCACGACCGACCTGCGCTGGGCGCTCTCCAGCATCATCCCGGTGGCGAACAGCCGCTGGATGACGAGGTCGTGCAGGTCCCTGGCGATCCGGTCGCGGTCCTCGTACACCGCGAGCCGCTCCCGGTCCCGCTGCGCCTCGGCCATCATCAGCGCGAGCGCGGCCTGCGAGGCGAACTGGGCGGCCAGCGTCCGCTCGGCCTCGCTGAAGGGGCGTCCCCCACGCGCGCGGGGCGTCACGAGCGTCCCGAGGACCCGGCCGTCGCTCTGCAGCGGCAGCATCATGCAGGGGCCGTAGCCGCGCGCGAGGTCGGTCATGATGCGCGGGTCGGTGGCCGCGTCGTCGATGAACACGGCCTCCCCGTCGAGCAGGTCGGCGACGATGCGGCTCTCCGGAGGGACGATCACGCCGAGCGCCCCGGAGGGGTCGTCCGAGGAGACGGCGACGATCTCCATGCCGCCCTCCTCGTCGGGCAGCAGCACGATGCCCGCTGCCGAGTCCGCGAGGTGCCTGGCCTGCTCGGCGACGACCGCGAGCGCGTCCTCGGCGTCGCTGCCGGACAGCAGGGCGGTGGTGACCGCCACGGAGCCGTCGATCCAGCGCTCGCGCTGCTTGGCGGCTTCGTAGAGACGTGCGTTCCCGATGGCGATACCGGCCTCCGTGGCGAGCACGCGCACCATGTGCACGTCGTAGTCGTTGAACTCGGCCCCGCCCCGCTTCTCGGTCAGATAGAGGTTGCCGAAGATCTCGCCCTGCACGCGGATCGGAACGCCGAGAAACGTCCGCATCGGCGGGTGGTGGGGCGGGAAACCGCAGGAGCGCGGATCGGCGGAGAGGTCGGCCAGACGCAGCGTCCTCGGCTGGTGGATGAGCGCGCCGAGCAGCCCTTTGTGGCCGTCGGGCAGGCGCCCGATCCGCTCGGCGGTCTCCTCGTCGATGCCGTAGTAGACGAAGTCGGAGAGTCCCTCGCCGTCCTCGGCGACGACCCCGATCGCGGCGTAGTGGGCGTCCGCGAGCTCGGCGGCGGTCTCGCAGATGCGGTCCAGGGTGGTGTGCAGCTCAAGACCGGTGCCGACCGACCGCATGGCTTCGAGCAGCTGCGGCACCCGCGAGGTCAGCTCGGGCGAGAGCCCTTGGAGACTGCGGGTCGCCCGCGCCGCCGCCTCCACCGAGTCCGGTGTGCCGTCGGGGAGCGGGGAGTCGGCGGAGGCCGAGGGTGCTGACATGCCTTTGAGCCTAGTAAGTCCTATTTGCAGGGGAAAGTCGAGGCCTTCCCGGAGAGCCCGGCGGGGAAAGCCGAGGCCTTCCTGGAGTGCCCGCCGGGGAAAGCCGGTGCTCTCCCCGGACGGCCGAGCGGGACTCGACAGGGGCAGGACGTGGCAGGCCGTGGCTCAGCCCGCCATCAGCAGATCCGCCGCACGCTCCACCTCCAGCATCCGCCGCAGCGGCCCCTCCTCGGCCGCGAGCTCCTCGTACGTGCCGCGCTGCGCCACCCGCCCCGCGTCCAGGACGATCACTTCGTCCACCGCGTCGAGCCCGGCGAGCCGGTGCGTGATGAGCAGCGTCGTACGCCCCTCGGTCGCGGCCAGCAGGTCGGCGGTGAGGGCGTCCGCGGTCGGCAGGTCGAGGTGCTCGGCCGGCTCGTCCAGGACCAGGACGGGGAAGTCGGCGAGCAGCGCGCGGGCCAGCGCGAGACGCTGCCGCTGTCCTCCGGAGAGCCGTGCGCCGTGCTCGCCCACGAGCGTGTCGAGCCCCTCGGGCAGCGAGGCGACCCAGCCGTCGAGCCGCGCCCGCTCCAGGGCGTCGCGCAGCTCCGCGTCCGTGGCGTCCTTCTTGGCGAGCAGCAGGTTCTCGCGCACCGAGCTGTCGAAGATGTGCGCGTCCTGGGCGCACAGCCCGACCATGCCGCGCACGGTGTCGCCGTCCAGCGTGGCCGCGTCCGTGCCACCGAGCGTGTACGTCCCTTCGTACGCCCCCAGGAACCGCAGCAGCACCTGTGCGAGCGTCGTCTTGCCGGACCCGGACGGGCCGACGACGGCGATCCGCCGCCCCCGCTCCAGCGTCAGGCCGACCCCGGCGAGCGCGGGCGCTTCGGCGGACTGCCCTTCGTGGCGGGCGCTCAGCCCCTCGACGCGCAGCGGGAAGGGCGACTGCGGCGCCTGTGCTGCCTCGGGGAACGGCTCCGGCACGGGCTCGGCCGCGTCGAGGACCTCGTAGACCCGCTCGGCGCTCTTCCTGACCCGCTGGCGGTACTGCACGGCGAGCGGCAGACCCATCACCGCCTCGAAGGCGGCGAGCGGCGTGAGCACGACCACGGCGAGGGCGACACCGCCAAGCCTCCCGTCGCCGACCGCCTGCACGCCGACGAGGGCCGCTCCGGCCACGGTGAGACCGGTGACGAGCGCCCCGAGCCCGTCGCCGAGCGCGGTGGCGGTGGCGCCCCGGGAGGCGATGCCGGTCAGCTCGGCGTCGGCTTCCCGGGCCTTGGCCGTACGTCGCTTCAGCGCGCCGGCGACGGTCAGCTCGGCGGTCCCGGTGAGCAGGTCGGCCACGCGCGTGGCGAGCACCCCGCGCGCGGGGGCCAGCTTCCGCTCCGCGCGGCGGGCCACGGCACCGCTCACCAGCGGCACGCCGAGCCCGGCGGCGAGCAGCCCGACGGCGAGCACGGCGCCCGCCTCGGGCAGCAGCCACGCGGTGAAGCCCACGGCCCCGGCGCTCACGACGGCCGCGGCGGACGCGGGCAGCAGCCACCGCAGCCAGTAGTCCTGCAGGGCGTCGACGTCGGCGACGAGCCGGGAGAGGAGATCACCGCGGCGGGTCCCGCGCAGCCCCGCCGGGGCGAGCCGCTCCAGGCGCCGGTAGACGGCGACCCGGGTGTCGGCGAGCATCCGCAGCACGGCGTCGTGCGAGACGAGCCGCTCGGCGTACCGGAAGACGGCCCGCCCGATCCCGAAGGCACGGGTCGCCGTCACGGCGATCATCAGGTACATCACGGGCGGCTGCTCGGAGGCCCTGGAGATCAGCCACCCGGACGTGGCCATCAGCCCGACGGCACTCCCGAGCGCGAGACTGCCGAGCAGCAACGCCAGCGCCAACTGCCCGCGCCGGGCCCGCGCGGCATGCCTGACCCGGGCCAGCACGCGGCCCTTGGGGCGGGGAACCTCGACGGCCTCGCCGGGCGTGACGGCCACGTCGCCACTGTCGTGGGCAATCGTGCCGCTGGGCGGCACGGGCAGGCACGCCCCCCGCTGCCGGGCACCGTCCCGGGAGGCGTCCAGCCGTACGACCCGGTCGGCGACAGCCAGCAACGCAGGCCGGTGCACGACCAGCAGCACGGTCCGCCCGACGGCAAGCCGCCGGACCGCCTCGACCACTTCCGCCTCGGTCCCCCCGTCGAGCGCCGCCGTCGGCTCGTCCAGCAGCACCACGGGCCGGTCCGCGAGGAACGCCCGCGCCAGCGCGAGCCGTTGCCGCTGCCCGGCGGAGAGCCCCGCACCGTCCTCCCCGAGCACGGTCTCCAGGCCCTCGGGCAGCGCCTCCACAAAGCCCCACGCCCCCGCCGAGCGCAGCGCCCCCCGCACCGCCGCGTCGTCCGCGTCCGGCCGCGCGAGCCGCACGTTCTCCGCGACGGTCCCGGCGAAGAGGTGCGGCCGCTGCGGCACCCACGCGATCCGCTCACGCCACCGCTCCGGCGACACCTCGGCCAGGTCGACCCCGCCGACACGGACCCGCCCGCGGTCAGGACGTACGAAGCCCAACAGGACGTTCAGAAGCGTCGACTTGCCCACGCCGCTCGGTCCCACGAGCGCCACGGTCTCGCCGGACCCGACGTCGAAGGAGACGTCCGAGACGGCATCCGCCGACCGGCCCGGGTAGCGGACCGTCACCCCCTCGAAGCGGATGGCACCGGCGGGCGCGGGCCCCGTCCCCGCGGCCGGCACCGGCGCCTCCAGGACCTCGAAGATCTCCTCGGCGGCCGAGAGCCCCTCCGCCGCCGCGTGGTACTGCGCACCGACCTGACGCAGCGGCAGATAGGCCTCGGGCGCGAGGACGAGGACGACGAGACCGTCGTACAGGTCCATCTCGCCGTGGACGAGCCGCATGCCGATGGTCACGGCGACCAGCGCGACCGAGATCGTCGCGAGGAGTTCCAGGGCGAACGACGACAGGAAGGCGATGCGCAGGGTCCGCATCGTCGCCTGCCGGTACTCGCCGGTGATCTTGCGGATGGACTCGGCCTGCGCCTTGGCGCGGCCGAACACCTTCAGGGTCGGAAGCCCCGCCACCACGTCCAGGAAGTGCCCCGACAGACGCGAGAGGAGCCGCCATTGACGGTCCATCCGGTTCTGCGTGGCCCAGCCGATCAGAATCATGAAGACCGGGATCAGCGGCAGCGTCACGACGATGATCGCCGCCGACACCCAGTCCTCGGTGACGATGCGGGCGAGCACCGCCACCGGCACCACCACCGCGAGTCCCAACTGCGGCAGATAGCGCGAGAAGTAGTCGTCGAGCGCGTCGACGCCCCGCGTGGCGAGCGAGACGAGCGAGCCGGTCCGCTGACTGGTCAGCCACCCCGGCCCGAGCTCCCCCGCCCGTTCGAGAAGCCGGCTCCGCAGCTCCGACTTGACCGCCGCGCTCGCCCGGTGCGCGGCGAGCTCGGTCAGCCAGGAGACGAGGCCCCGCCCCACCGCTACCAGAGCGAGCAGCATGAGCGGCGTGCCCAAGTCCCCCGCGGTGAGGCCCTTCTGGAAGGACCCCACCACGACCTCGGCGATGAGCATCGCCTGGCCGATGACCAGACCCGCACCGACGAGCCCCAGAACCACCACCGCGACGAGGAAGAAGCGAGTGGCACGGGCGTAGCGAAGCAGGCGCGGGTCGATCGGTTTCACGTGAAACACACCCTCCGAAGGACGGGGGACAGGCGGGTCGAAGCGGGCTCAGCGCGTGACATCAGCAGCGGACTCAGTGCGCGGCGTCAGCGATGTGCTGCGTCCCGATCCGCTTGCGGAACACCCAGTACGTCCACGACTGGTAGAGCAGCACCACGGGCGTCGCGATGCCCGCGCACCAGGTCATGATCTTCAGGGTGTACGGACTGGACGAGGCGTTGGTGACCGTGAGGCTCCACTCCTCGTTCAGCGACGACGGCATGACGTTCGGGAAGAGCGTCAGGAAGAGCATCGCGACGGCCGCCGCGATGGTGATGCCCGAGAACGCGAACGACCAGCCCTCGCGCCCGATCTTGATGGCCGCGATGGCGCCGACCAGGGCCACCACCGCCACGATCATCGCGGCCAGGCTCTTGCCGTCGCCCTTGTCCGCCTGGGTCCAGATCAGGAACCCGAGCGCGAGCACGGCCGTGACGAGCCCGAGGCCGAGCGCCGTCTTGCGCGCCCGCACCCGGATGTCGCCCACCGTCTTGAGCGAGGCGAACACCGCGCCGTGGAAGGTGAACAGCGTCAGGGTGACCAGGCCGCCGAGGATCGCGTACGGGTTGAGCAGGTCCCAGAAGTTGCCCACGTACTCCTTGTGGGCGTCGATCTTCACGCCGCGCACGATGTTGCCGAAGGCCACACCCCACAGCAGCGCCGGGATCAGCGAGGTCCAGAAGATCGCGTGCTCCCAGTTGGTCTGCCACCGCTCCTCGGGCCGCTTGGCGCGGTACTCGAAGGCGACACCGCGCACGATCAGGCAGATGAGGATGATCAGCAGCGGCAGGTAGAACCCGGAGAACAGCGTCGCGTACCACTCGGGGAAGGCGGCGAAGGTCGCGCCGCCCGCGGTGAGCAGCCACACTTCGTTGCCGTCCCAGACGGGACCGATGGTGTTGATCAGGACCCGCTTCTCGACCCGGTCGCGGGCGAGCAGCTTGGTCAGTACGCCGATCCCGAAGTCGAAGCCCTCCAGGAAGAAGTAGCCGATCCACAGGACGGCGATCAGTACGAACCAGACGTCGTGAAGTTCCATGTCCGTCTCGCTCCTTCCTTCAGTACGAGAAGGCCATGGGCCGGTCGGCGTCGTCGGAGTCGGAGCCGTTGCCCGAGCCCGGCCCGCCGATCTTGGTGGGCGGGTTGAGGTCCGCCTCGGTCAGCTCGGGCGGGCCCTTCTTGACGTACTTGAGCATGAGCTTCACCTCGATCACGGCGAGGATCCCGTAGAGGAGCGTGAACCCGATCAGCGAGGTGATCACCTCGCCCTGCGAAACCCCGGGCGAGACCGCGTCCTCGGTGCGCAGGACTCCGTAGACCACCCAGGGCTGACGCCCGGTCTCGGTGAAGATCCAGCCCCAGGCGGTGCCGATGAGGGGGAAGATCAGCGTCCACTGCGAGAGCCGCCACCACCACTTGCCGAGCTTCGGCGTCAGCTCCCTCTTCTTGGTGAGCATCAGCTTCGGCACGTCGTCCTCGCCGGTGCGGTGCTCCGGAGCGAGCCAGAACTTCTTCCGCGTCAGCCAGAGACCGGCGGTGCACAGGGCCATCGAGACCCCGCCGAAGCCGATCATCCAGCGGTACGACCAGTAGGTGGTGGGGATGTTGGGCCGGTAGTCACCGGGCCCGAACTTGTCCTGCGCCTCCTTGTTGAGGTCGTTGATGCCGGGGATCTCCGCGCTGAAGTTGTTCTTGGCGAGGAAGGACAGTATCCCGGGGATCTCGATGGCGACGTCGTTGTGGCCCTTGGAGACGTCGCCGTACGCGAAGAGCGAGAACGGCGCCGGCTTCTCGGTCTCCCACAGCGCCTCGGCGGCCGACATCTTCATCGGCTGCTGCTCGTACATCACCTTGCCGAGGGTGTCGGCGCTGATGACGGTGAGCAGGGTGCCGACGAACGCGGTGACCAGGCCGAGCCGCATCGACATCCGCATGGTGCGGACGTGCTGCTTCTTGCGCAGGTGGAAGATGGCGATGCCGGTCATGAAGGCGCCGCCGACCAGGATGGCCGCCGAGATGACGTGGAAGAAGTTGACGAGCGTCGTCTCCTGGAAGAGCACCTCGGCGAAGTCGGTGAGCTCCGCGCGCTTGGTGCCGTCCCGCTCCACGATCTTGTAGCCGACCGGGTGCTGCATCCAGGCGTTGGCGGCGATGATGAAGTACCCCGACAGGACCGTGCCGATGGAGATGATCCAGATCGTCGCGCAGTGCAGCTTCTTCGGCAGCTTGTCCCAGCCGAAGATCCACAGGCCGATGAAGGTCGACTCGAAGAAGAAGGCGATCAGTGCTTCGAAGGCGAGCGGCGCCCCGAAGATGTCGCCGACGAAGCGCGAGTAATCGGACCAGTTCATGCCGAACTGGAACTCCTGGACGATGCCGGTGACAACGCCCATCGCGATATTGATCAGGAACAGCTTGCCCCAGAACTTGGTCGCTCTGAGGTAGTGCTCCTTGCCCGTCCGCACCCACGCCGTCTCGAGGATCGCCGTAAGAGCGGCGAGAGAGATCGTCAGGGGAACGAACAGGAAGTGGTAGACGGTCGTGATGCCGAACTGCCATCGCGCCAGGGTCTCCGGCGCTAGAGCCAGGTCCACTGCGTCTTCTCCTTACTCGCCGTGGTCATAGCGGCAGTTTGCCCCTTTAATCCCACTGATCTCCGGAGGAACCGGGACACGCTTGTGAACGCGTTCACATTCACAAGCATTATGTCGTACTGGGTGTCGGCACGTTGACGCGGGGGTCCCCTTACCGCGGGGAACGCGCCAATGGCCGCAAAGAGCGAGCCGGATCGCCGCGAAGGGCGCGCGAAGGCCCCGGAGAGACGCTCTCCGGGGCCTTCCCAAGAACTTCAACATATTGTTGAATCCGCGCCATGCAGATACGGATCTCCTGGCCCGCAGGCCACCTCACCGCGACGCTCGACGAGACCCCCACCAGCCAGGCCCTCGCCCAGGCACTGCCGCTCTCCGCCACCGCCGGCACCTGGGGCGAGGAGGTCTACTTCGACACGGGCGTCAGCGTCCCGCGCGAGGACGGCGCCCAGCAGGTCGTCGAGCCGGGCACGGTCGCCTTCTGGACCGACGGCGACGCCCTCGCCCTCCCCTACGGCCCCACGCCGATCTCGCGGGGCGACGAGTGCCGCCTCGCGAGCCCGTGCAATCTCCTGGGGCGGATCGACGGCGACCCGAGGAAGCTGGCCACGGTGCGCAGCGGCGACCCGATCCGCGTCGAGTCCGCCGACTAGCCGAGCGCCCCCGAAGGGGCGCGGGAAACTGCGCGACCAGCCACGTCCGGCCCGCAGCTACGACACCGCTCCAGAACCAGCCCCCAGCGGAGCGCTAGAGCTCCTTGCGGAACGCCTCCGCCGCCTGCAGGAAGATGTCGTTGGCCTCGGTCTCGCCGATCGTGGCCCGCATCCCCTCGCCCGCGAACGGCCGCACCACGACGCCGGCCTTCTCGCAGGCCGCAGCGAAGTCGGCCGTCCGGTCCCCGAGCCGCAGCCACACGAAGTTCGCCTGCGTCTCGGGCACCGTCCAGCCCTGACCGCGCAGCGCCTCGACCACGCGCGTGCGCTCGGCGACCAACGAGCCGACGCGGCCCATCAGTTCGTCCTCGGCACGCAGCGAGGCCACCGCCGCGTCCTGCGCGAGCTGGCTCACTCCGAAGGGCACCGCCGTCTTGCGCAGCGCGGCGGCCACCGGCTCATGGGCGACCGCGAAGCCGACGCGCAGGCCCGCCAGGCCGTACGCCTTCGAGAACGTACGCAGGACGCAGACGTTCGGTCGGTCGCGGTAGATCTCGATGCCGTCCGGGACCTCGGGGTCGCGGATGAACTCACGGTACGCCTCGTCGAGTACGACCAGGACGTCGCTCGGCACCCGGTCGAGGAAGCGTTCGAGCTCGGCCCTGCGGACCACGGTGCCCGTGGGGTTGTTGGGGTTGCAGACGAAGATGAGCCGGGTGCGCTCGGTGATGGCGGCGGCCATCGCGTCCAGGTCGTGCACCTCGCCGTCGGTCAGCGGTACCCGCACCGACGTCGCGCCGCTGACCTGCGTGATGATCGGGTACGCCTCGAAGGACCGCCAGGCGTAGATCGCCTCGTCGCCCGGGCCCGCCGTGGCCTGCAGCAGCTGCTGGGCGACGCCGACGGAGCCGGTGCCGGTGGCGATGTGCGAGACGGGCACCCCGAAGCGCTCGGCCAGCTCGGTCATCAGGGCCGTGCACGCCATGTCGGGGTAGCGGTTGAAGGACCCGGCCGCGGCGAGCGCGCTCTCCATGACGCCGGGGAGCGGCGGATAGGGGTTCTCGTTGGAGGACAGTTTGTAGGCCACAGGCCCGTCGGCCGCGGCGGGCTTGCCCGGCTTGTAGGTGGGAATACCCTCCAGCTCGGCACGCAGCCTCGGGCTCGTCTCGCTCACCGCAGTCCTCCTCGTAGCCAGTCACAGACAGGTTCGAATACTGCTTACCTTATGAGGATTCGGCGCCGCTGCGAATGGCCTCGCGGTGTCGAGTACCGCACCTCGCGGCATCGGCGTACGAAGGCGTGCGGCGAGGGGGGAGCGCCGCGTGCTCCCCCATGCGCCGGTGGCTCGCTCCGTGGCGCGCGTCCCTCGTGAAGGTGAGTTGAGACCTCTTCGAGACCTCGCGCATTTGGCAGGCCCGCGCACGACGATCAGGGTCAGCTACCTGTTGATCAGCTGAACTCCCTTGAATTCCATGGTCATTGACGCTCCACCACCATGCAGAAACGTGCCTGTCAACGCGTGAATATGCGCCCCTGCTACCCACCCCCATGAGCCCTACTATCGGCTCGCCATGACAGCAGCAGGGAAGCACCAGGTGAGCCGAGCGGAGACCGCGCGCCGGGGCAACCGGCAGAGCCGAGCGGGCATCAGAGACGTCGCCGCCGCAGCCGGTGTCTCCATCACGACTGTCTCCGACGCCCTCAACGGCAAGGGTCGGCTGCCCGACGCCACCCGACGCCACGTCCGCGAGGTCGCAGAGCGGCTGGGCTATCGCCCGTCCGCAGCGGCCCGCACCCTCCGTACCGGCAAGTCCGGCCTCATCGGCCTGACCGTGACGACGTACGGGGATGAACCTTTCACCTTCACCGAGTTCGCCTATTTCGCGGAGATGGCCAGAGCCGCCACATCGGCCGCCCTCGCCCGGGGCTACGCCCTGGTCATCCTGCCCGCCACCTCACGCCGCAGCCCGGTCGACGTGTGGTCGAACGTCGCCCTCGACGGCACCGTCGTCGTCGACCCCTCCGACCACGACCCGGTCGTCAGCGAGCTGGTCAGACAGGGCCTGCCGGTGGTCTCGGACGGCCGCCCGGCGGGCTCGCTCCCGGTCACGGCCTGGGTCGACAACGACCACGAGGCCGCCGTCCTGGAGATCCTCGACCACCTCGCCGCCGCCGGCGCACGCCGCATCGGCCTGCTCACCGGCACCACCACGGACACGTACACCCACCTGTCCACCACCGCCTATCTGCGCTGGTGCGAGCGGGTGGGCCAGGATCCCGTCTACGAGTCCTACCCCGCCCACGACCCTTGTGCGGGCGCCGTCGCCGCCGACCGGCTGCTCGCCCGTCCCGACCGGCCCGACGCCGTGTACGGCCTCTTCGACCCCAACGGCACCGACCTGCTCGCCGCCGCCCGGCGGTACGGCCTGCGCGTCCCCGACGACCTGCTGCTCGTCTGCTGCAGCGAGTCCACGGTGTACGCCACCACCGAACCGCCCATCACCACGCTCTCCCTCAAACCGCGCCGCATCGGCACCGCCGTCGTACAGCTCCTGATCGATGCCATCGAGGGCCTCGACGCGGGCCGTCCCATCGAGCAGGTGATACCGACCGAACTGATCGTGCGCACCTCGTCCGAGCGACGACCGCCGCGCACGACGGTCAGCCCGCCCCGCTCGCCCGGCCACGGCTGACCGCTCCCGCCCCGAGCCGCCGGCACCGGGCAGAGGCCGACCAACAGCCCGCCACCTGCGGGGAAACCTCTGCCCAATTCGGGAGAAAACCGCGGTGAACCCGGGTCCGGCACCGATTCACCACCCCTGGTGCACCACACAGCGGGAGCCGCATTCCTATGATGGGCGGACGACACCGCGGGCCGCTGCGACCAGGCAGTCCGATCTCGGTGCAGATGCGGCGCAATGGTGGTGGAGGGGTCGATGACTCAGGGGGCCGGTCAGGGACCCGATGTGCGGACGGCGACGCTGCGCGACTTCCGCGTACCGGCGTACGTCCATGAGACGACCGGTCCCGCCGCGGCGAGCCCCGGGGCGCCCGGTGAGCTGCCGGACGACGGCTACACCCCCACCCAGCGCGACCTGCCCGTCATCAACCGCGGCGACACCGTGCAGGTGCAGGTCATGCCGGAGCCCCCGCAGCCGCGGCCGAGCGACGAGCACGGCCCGCTGTACGTCGTCGGCGACGTCCACGGCTATCTGGACGAGCTCGTCGCGGCCCTCCAGGAGCAGGGCCTCATCGACGCCGACGGCAGCTGGTCCGCGGGCAACGCGCGCCTGTGGTTCCTCGGCGACTTCACGGACCGCGGGCCCGACGGCATCGGCGTCATCGACCTCGTGATGCGGCTCTCCGCGGAGGCCGCGGCCGCCGGCGGCTACTGCAAGGCCCTCATGGGCAACCACGAGCTGCTCCTGCTCGGCGCCAAGCGCTTCGGCGACACCCCCGTCAACTCCGGCGCGGGCACCGCCACCTTCCAGGCCGCCTGGCTCCTGAACGGCGGCCAGAAGACCGACATGGAGCGCCTGGAGGACCACCACCTCCAGTGGATGGCCCGCCTGGACGCGATGGAGGAGGCCGACGGCCATCTCCTCGTGCACTCCGACACGACCGCCTATCTGGATTACGGTGACTCGATCGAGGCGGTGAACGACACCATCCGGGAGACCCTCACGCGCAACGACGCCGACGAGTGCTGGGACCTCTTCCGCAAGTTCACCAAGCGTTTCGCCTTCCGCGACGAGTCGGGCCCCTCGGCCGTGCGCGAACTCCTCGACATGTACGGCGGCACGCGCATCGTCCATGGCCACAGCCCCATCCCGTACCTCCTGGGTGACGTCGGCTCCGAGGACGAGTCGGACGGCGGCGGCCCGGTCATCGAGGGCCCGCACGTCTACGCCGACGGTCTGGCCATCGCCATGGACGGCGGAGTGACCATGGCCGGAAAGCTACTGGTCCAGCAACTCCCCCTGGGTATCTGAGCGTTCACTGGGCAGGCGGTCCATTACAGGATCACGCTGGCCAGGGGGGCAATTTCTGGAAACCCCCTGTCACCGCGTGCCGTCACGGCTCTACCATCGGCTTATCCGTAGCAGGCTCCCCTCCGTTTCTGCCCGACGGCTCGTAGCCATGCGAGCCTTAGCCCTACGGAGCATCGGGGGATGCACATGAACAGCGCTCCACACCTGCTCAATGAGGACCGCCCCGAATACGAGCGGATCCTCGACGAGGCGCTGCGCACCGCACCTGACCGTCCCGAACTCGCCGCAGTGGGCCAGCGGCTCAACACCGAACAACTGCGCACCATGGCCCTGAACGCGACAGCACTGATCACGGCCGCTGCCTCGGCCGAATACGCGCACTACGTGAAGGTTCGCGAGGAGTTGCGCGAACCTCGACCGACGTCCACATCGATCCGCGAAGGGAGCGGACAGAGCGCCGCGGAGTCGGGCTCCGGCGGCGTCAGCCTCGCCACCACGATGGGCGAGGTCGCCGAACCGGCGGCAGCGGGAGCCGGGGCGATCGCCGTCGTCGCGGTCCTCGCACCCGTCCTCGCGGGGACGGCAGCCGCGATCTTCCTGCTCGTCGGCTACATCCTGAAGATGCTCAACCCCGAGCCCGCCTTCGCGGACACCCTGCTCACCGCCGGATGGCTGTTCGGCGCGCTCACCGCCGGGGGCATCCTGGTCGCCGCGGTCGGGCTCCTCCTGACCGCCCTGCGCAACGGCGCCACCTCGCTCCAGGCAGGACTGCACGGCGAGCGGCATGAGGAGGTGTCCCGCGCCAGGGAAGCCTGGGGCCGGGCACTCCTTGAGCGGGGCGTCGTGCCGTTCCTGCGGGAGGCCCTGACGGAACCGGGCGGGGCTCCCGCCGCCCGTACGCCGTCATCGGGCCCCGGGGGACATGCCGGCAACGGCCGCATGCCCCAACTCGGCTATCACAGGCCGGGGTTCAGCAGCCCGGACGGCGGACCGACGGCGGGTCCGCGGCCGAGCTTCTCCAGCCCGGACTTCTCCAGCCCGGACTTCGGCGGGCCCGACCACAAGCCGGAGTAACGCCCCGCAACCGGGGCCCGGACGACGAGGTTCGACTTCGCCTCGACGCGCCGCTGTCGACGAGCGGCGGCGCGCATGGGAGGCGTAGGGCCAGGTGGGCAAAGTGTCATGCCCGCATGGCCCCTCGCGCGGTTACGGGAGCAGGGCAGTGACCGGTCGGGAACCGGTGCACGGCCTTGCCCCCGCGCGGCGGCGATCGCGGCCCTTGCTCAGGCGAACCCTGGCCCAGGTGAGCCCCGGCTCAGGCGAGCCCCGGCTCAGTCGGCGATCGGCAGATAGACCCGGTTGCCCGCCGCGGCGAACTCCTTGGACTTCTGCTCCATCCCCGCCTCGATGTCGTCGGCGGCCAGATCCCCGCCGTGCTCACGGCGGATGTCCTGGGAGATCTTCATCGAGCAGAACTTCGGCCCGCACATCGAGCAGAAGTGCGCCGTCTTCGCGGGCTCGGCCGGCAGCGTCTCGTCGTGGAACTCCCGTGCCGTGACCGGGTCGAGGGCCAGATTGAACTGGTCCTCCCAGCGGAACTCGAAGCGCGCGTCCGAGAGGGCGTCGTCCCAGTCCTGCGCACCGGGGTGCCCCTTGGCGAGGTCCGCGGCGTGCGCCGCGATCTTGTACGTGATCACGCCCGTCTTGACGTCATCCCTGTTCGGCAGGCCCAGGTGCTCCTTGGGCGTGACGTAGCAGAGCATCGCCGTGCCCCACCAGCCGATCATCGCGGCGCCGATGCCGGAGGTGATGTGGTCGTAGGCCGGCGCGATGTCCGTGGTCAGCGGGCCGAGCGTGTAGAACGGCGCCTCCTCGCAGATCTCCTGCTGGAGGTCGATGTTCTCCTTGATCTTGTGCATCGGGACATGGCCCGGGCCCTCGATCATGGTCTGTACGTTGTGCCGCTTGGCGATGGTGTTGAGCTCGCCGAGGGTCCTGAGCTCCGCGAACTGCGCCTCGTCGTTGGCGTCCGCGATCGACCCGGGCCGCAGGCCGTCGCCGAGCGAGTACGTCACGTCGTACGCCGCGAGGATCTCGCAGAGCTCCTCGAAGTGCTCGTACAGGAAGCTCTCCTTGTGGTGCGCGAGGCACCAGGCGGCCATGATCGAACCGCCGCGCGAGACGATGCCGGTCTTGCGGCGCGCGGTGAGCGGGACGTACGGAAGGCGCACGCCCGCGTGCACCGTCATGTAGTCCACGCCCTGCTCGGCCTGCTCGATGACCGTGTCCTTGTAGATCTCCCAGGTGAGCTCCTCGGCCTTGCCGTCGACCTTCTCCAGGGCCTGGTAGAGCGGCACGGTGCCGATCGGCACGGGGGAGTTGCGCAGGACCCACTCGCGGGTGGTGTGGATGTTGCGGCCGGTGGAGAGGTCCATGACCGTGTCGGCGCCCCACTTGGTCGCCCAGGTCATCTTGTCCACCTCCTCCTCGATGGAGGAGGTGACCGCGGAGTTGCCGATGTTGGCGTTCACCTTCACCAGGAACTTCTTGCCGATGATCATCGGCTCGATCTCCGGGTGGTTGACGTTGGCCGGGATGACCGCGCGGCCCGCGGCGACCTCGGCGCGCACGATCTCGGGGTCGATGTTCTCCCGGATCCCGATGAACTCCATCTCGGGCGTGATCTCGCCGCGACGGGCGTACGCGAGCTGCGTCACCGCCTGGCCCGCGCGGGCGCGGCGCGGCTGGCGCGGGCGGCCGGGGAAGACCGCGTCGAGGTTCTTGAGCCCGCCGCGCGGCGAGGTGTGCTTGATGCCGTCGTCCTCGGGGCGGGGCGGGCGGCCCACGTACTCCTCGGTGTCACCGCGGGCGATGATCCAGTTCTCCCGCAGCGGCGGCAGGCCGCGGCGGACGTCGGTCTCGGCCGACGGGTCCGTGTAGGGACCCGAAGTGTCGTACAGCGTGACGGACTTGCCGTTGGTGAGGTGCACCTGGCGGACCGGCACGCGCAGGTCGGGGCGCGAACCCTCGACGTACGCCTTGTGCCAGCCGATGGACTTCCCGGCCTCCGCGCCCTCGGGCGTGCTTGAGGCAGGCGTGCGTGCGTCCGATGTGGTCATGAGACCTACTCCCTACGCCGGCATTACCCGGTAACAGGTTCGGCGGTCGACGCAGCGAATTCCGTGCGGCTGGCACGACTCATGTCGGTTCGTGCCGTTCGTACGGGGGTCAGCGCCCTCTCAGCCCGGTGCTCCGAGCTCCCGCGATTGCAAAGGTGGCTCCACGCTAGCGTCATGTCGGGCGCGCTGAACAGAGGGCCCCCTCCGTTCTTGCGATGATCGGGCAGTGACCACCACAGAGCCGCCGCCCCCGCCGCCCTCGCAACCGCCGCTTCCCGGCCCCCATGGACACGGGAGCGGAGGCCACGGGCACTCGCACAGCCACGGTCCCGCGGCGCCCGTCTCCAAACATCTGCGCAAGGTCATCGCCGCGGTGCTGATTCCTTTCGCCACCGCGGTGGTCGTGGGGCTCATGGTCTTCTGGCCCGGCGGCACGCCCTCGCACGAGCGGACCGGCGTCGGCTTCGACCGGCAGATGCAGTCGGCGAAGGTCACGAAGGTGCAGGAGCTGCCCTGCAAGGACCTCAACGCCTCGCAGACCCCGCCGAACGGCGACACCTCCACCGCCGAGGGCCAGTCCGCGCAGTCCCACGCCGAGGGCACCTGCAAGAAGGCGACGATCGAGGTGACCAGCGGCAAGGACAAGGGCCGTACCTTCACCGAGGTCATCCAGCCGGACTCGCCCCGGCAGCTCCACGAGGGCCAGCAGGTGGTGGTCGCCTACGAGCCCAAGGCACCGGAGTCGCTGCAGTACTCGGTCACCGACGTGAACCGCAAGGTCCCGATGGCTCTGCTCGCCGGCATCTTCGCGCTCGCCGTCGTCGTGGTGGGGCGGCTGCGCGGGGTGATGGCGCTGGTCGCGCTCGCCATCAGCTTCATGGTGCTGACGTTCTTCATCCTGCCGGCGATCCTGCAGGGCTCGAACCCGCTGGTCGTGGCGGTGATCGGGGCGAGCGCCATCATGCTGATCGCGCTCTATCTCTGTCATGGCCTCACCGCCCGCACCTCGGTCGCGGTGCTCGGCACACTGATCTCGCTGCTCCTCATCGGCCTGCTCGGTTCGCTCTTCATCGGCTGGGCGGCGCTGACCGGCAACACGGACGACAACACCGGCCTCATCCATGGCCTGTATCCGTCCATCGACATGAGCGGCCTGCTGCTCGCGGGCGTCATCATCGGCTCGCTCGGCGTCCTCGACGACGTGACGGTCACGCAGACCTCCGCGGTCTGGGAGCTCCACCAGGCCAACCCGACGATGGGCTGGCGCGGCCTGTACCGCGCCGGCATCCGCATCGGCCGCGACCACATCGCCTCGGTCGTCAACACCCTCGTCCTCGCCTACGCGGGCGCCGCGCTGCCCCTGCTGCTGCTCTTCTCGATCGCGCAGTCCAGCGTGGGCACCGTGGCCAACAGCGAGTTGGTCGCCGAGGAGATCGTGCGCACCCTGGTCGGCTCGATCGGCCTGGTCGCCTCGGTACCGGTGACGACCGCGCTGGCCGCCCTGGTGGTCTCCGCCGACCGCTCGTCGGGGCCGCCCGGCGCCCCGGCGGCCCGCCCGTCACGCGGAGGAAGGGGCCGCCGCCGCAAGGCCTGACGCCGGGCAGGTGCGGTGTCGCTTCCGACCTGCCGCGAAATGCACCAATCTGCCATCCCCCTCGGCCGGTCGGCCCCAGGGATCAGCCCGCGTTCTGCTCCTCCACGAGGATTCGGTGGAGCGCCTCGTCGAGATGCGTGTCGAAGTCGGCGAGCGCCCGCTCCTGCCCGAGCGGCACCAGCTTGTCCGTGCGGTCGAGGAAGGCGAGCAACGGAGGAATGCCCACCCGGAACAGCGCCTGGTCCGCGCCGACCTGAAGCCTGATCAGGGCCTCGTCGAGCAGGTCGGGATCGGTGGGCTCGATGCGCACGTCCCCGTCCCCGCACGGCCTGCCGACCCCGTCGATCAGCAACTCCCGCCCGAAGGCCCACGTCACGGGAGCATCGCCGGGCAGATGGAACGTCAGCCGCACGGCATAGGGATCGTCGATCTCGTAGCGCAACTCCACCGGGATACGAAACGACAGCTCCTCGGAAACAAGGAAGCTCATCATGACCTCTGCCTGAACCGACTCGCCCATCGCGCCCTACCCCGTCACTTAGCCCTCACTTGGCCAGGAACCAACTCCCTGACACTCCTGGCATCTTGCTTAACGTACACACCAGATCACAAGGAGTGAGTTTTCAGATGCTGATAGAGAAGGCGAGTGTCCCCAGTAGCTTTCCGATCTCGCGCTGCAGCCGCTCGGCCGCGGGCAGCAGCCGATCGGCCTGATAGGCGGGAACGGAAATGGCCATGGTCGCCGCGGTGTCCCCGGCCGTGATCGGAATCGCCGCGCAGACCGTCCCGAGGGCGTACTCCTGGCGCTCCACGACGGGCCGCATCCGCTCCCTCGCGTCCAGCCGCCGCATGAACGTCCGGTCGTCCCGCACCGAGTAGCGAGTGATCGACTGCACCGGATAGCGGTCGAGGTGGTCCTGGCGCGCCTCGCCGTCGAGCTGGCCGAGCAGGCACTGGCCGATCGCGTGGGCATGCCCCGTCTCGCGGAAGTCCGCCCACTCCTCGACCGCGGGATTGCTCGGGGTGTCGGAGACGGCGACGACCTCGATCTCGCCCTCGCGGTAGACCGCGAAGTACACGGGGACGCCGATGGTGTCGCGCCAGTGGGCCAGCGATTCATCGATCATGCCGCGACGATTCTGCTGAGCCCCGCTGCTGCTGAGCCGCTCGGCCGCCTCGCCGAGCACGAACACGCCCTTCTCGCGGCGCAGATAGCCCTCGTGGGTCAGGGTGCGCAGCAGGTGGTACGCGGTGGGGAGCGCGAGCCCCGCCTCTCTGGCCAGCTGTTTGGCGGGCGCCCCGTCCTGGTGCGAGGCGGCGGCTTCCAGCAGCCGCATCGCCCGCTGCACGGAGCCGATGAGGGTCGGCGCGACGCCTGCGGAGACCGCGTCGGCTTCTACTGGTGAAGTGGTGGTGTCGACCGCGGCCAAGGTTCGCTCCCGAAGCACGTGGGGGGTCTCCGCCCCTGCCCGGATACACACGGGAAGAGGGCAGTGCACCCGTCCGCGGGGATCGCCCCCGCGTCGGTTTTCGGACTCTAACCCTTGGCCACCGCTCTACGGCGCCCTGCCGGGAAACTTCCCCCGGCCGAGGGAACCGTTGCGAAAACTCACCAGTCAGTGGTCATCGGCCGGCGGTCACCAGTCGGTGCGCGACGAGGACGAACCGGATATGAACTTCCGTACGACGTAGATGAGTCCACCGACGAGGGCGACGAAAATCAGCGCCTTGAAGAGCAGGCCGACCACGAATCCGACAACGGTCGCTATCACGCTGCCGAACACGACGAGTGCGATGACCGGCACGGCCACCCACTTCACCCACCACGGCATTCCCGCAAAGATCTCCTTCGCCGCCATCGTCCTTACCTCTCTCTGCAAGTTCCTTGCTTCCTGCATTCGATGCTAGGGCCGCAAAGAGCCGTGCGGGCGCCCCGGATCCCCCGAACTCCCCTGATCCAACCCTTAGGGAACCCCGAGGTCGGAGCCCTGAATCAGTCAGCCTCCGGGAGGGGACGGAAGGCGTCAGGCCTCGGGCGGCGAGAAGACGACGAGCACCCGCAGGTCCTCGCTGATGTGGTGGAACTTGTGGGCGACTCCGGCCGGCACATAGACGACGCTGCCGCGCGCCACCTGCGTGGTCTCCATGCCGACCGTGATCGAGGCACGGCCGCTGACGACCATGTACACCTCGTCCTGCCCGTGCGGCTGCTGCGGGTCGGTCTCGCCCGCGTTGAGCGCGTACAGCCCGACCGACATGTTCCGCTCACGCAGAAACTGCAGATACGCGCCGTCGTTCGCGGCGCGCTCCGCCTCCAGCTCGTCCAGTCGGAATGCCTTCATCGCCTTCGTACGCCCCTTGCTGGTCCTCGGCCCCTCGTGAACCGCTCGTCACCGGCCCACGTCTGCCACGATCAGACACATGAAGAATTTCGTAGTCAAGACGATCGCCAACGCCGCGGCCCTGGCCGTCGCCGTGTGGCTGCTCGACAAGATCACCCTGACCGGCGACAGCACGGGCAAGAAGGTGGGCACGCTCATCATCGTGGCCCTGCTCTTCGGCCTGGTGAACTTCCTGGTCAAGCCGGTGGTGAAGGTCCTCACCTTCCCGCTGTTCATCCTGACCCTGGGCCTGATCACATTCGTGGTCAACGCCCTCATGCTGCTGCTCACCTCGTGGCTCGCCGACAAGCTCGACGTCAGCTTCCACGTCGAGGGCTTCTGGACCGCCGTCGTAGGCGGCCTGATCATCTCGATCGTCTCCTGGGCCATGAACGTCGTGCTCCCCGACGACAAGGACTGAACCCGCTCCATGCCCTTCTCCGTCTGCTTCGTCTGCACCGGCAACATCTGCCGCTCCCCGATGGCCGAATCGGTCTTCCGCTCCCTGGTCGACGAGGCCGGTCTCGGCGACCGGGTCGTGGTCGACAGCGCGGGCACCGACGGCTGGCACGAAGGGGACGGCGCCGATCCGCGCACCGTCTCCGTCCTGCGGGCCGCGGGACATCCGAGCGACCACATGGCCCGCCGCTTCCAGGCCGACTGGTTCGCGAAGCTCGACCTCGTCATCGCCCTGGACTCCGGCCATCTGCGCACGCTGCGCCGCCTGGCACCGACCCCGGCCGACGCGGACAAGGTGCGGCTGCTGCGCTCGTACGACCCCGAGGCCGCGGAGCCGGACGTTCCGGACCCCTATTACGGGGACTTCGAGGGGTTCGAGGAGTGTCTGAGAATGGTGGAGGCGGCGAGCGAAGGCCTGCTCGACGCGGTACGCGAAGCAGTGGAGAGGCAGGCGGCATGACGACGGAATCGGGGTCCATAGGCGACGGCACGCGCGCGGTGCGGGCCGGGCTGCCCGAGCCGGTGAAGCACGAACCGACGCTTCCAGGACCGGTGTTCGCGGCCCACTTCCACCTGCCGGGCGACCCCACGGGCGGCTACGCCTACGGCCGCGACGAGAACCCCACCTGGACGCACCTGGAGCGCGCCATCAGCGAGCTCGAAGCGCCTGGGGACCCTGAGGACCCGGATTCGGGAAAGGCCGTCGAGACGCTGGTCTTCGCCTCCGGCATGGCCGCGATCTCGGCGGTGCTGTTCTCGCAGCTGCGCGCCGGTGACGCGGTGGTCCTGCCGGACGACGGCTATCAGGTGCTCCCGCTGGTCCGCGAACAGCTCACGGCGTACGGCATCGAGGTGCGCACCGCCCCGACCGGGGGCGACGCCCAGCTCGACGTCCTGGACGGTGCCAAGCTGCTGTGGATCGAGACGCCGTCCAACCCCGGCCTCGACGTGGGCGACGTGCGCCGGCTCGCACAGGCGGCACACGCGCGTGGTGCCCTGGTGGCCGTCGACAACACCCTGGCCACGCCGCTCGGCCAGCGCCCCCTCGACCTCGGCGCCGACTTCTCGGTGGCCAGCGGCACCAAGATGCTCACCGGCCACGGCGACATCCTGCTGGGGTACGTCGCCTGCCGCGACGCCGAGCTGACCGCCTCCGTACGGCGCTGGCGCAAGATCGTCGGAGCCATCCCCGGGCCGATGGAGGCCTGGCTCGCGCACCGCTCGCTCGCCACGCTCCAGCTGCGTGCCGAGCGGCAGAACGCGAACGCCCTGGCCCTCGCGGAGGCGCTGCGCGACCGCGCGGAAGTGTCCGGGCTGCGCTATCCCGGGCTGCCGGACGACCCCTCGCACAAGATCGCCTCGCAGCAGATGCGGCGCTTCGGGTGCGTGGTCTCCTTCACGCTGCCCACGCGCGCGCGTGCCGAGCGTTTCCTCGAAGCACTGCGTCTCGTGGACGACGCGACGAGCTTCGGCGGTGTGCGGTCCACGGCCGAGCGCCGCCGCCGTTGGGGAGGCGACGCCGTCCCTGAGGGTTTCATCCGCTTCTCCGCAGGCGCCGAGGACCAGGACGACCTGGTGGCGGACGTCCTGCGTGCGCTGGACGAATCGGCCGACTGACCCCTTCCGACGCCCCCGTCCCACCCCGTCTACGCACAACGAACGGTCCGAGCCTCCCCCCTCGTGGCTCGGACCGTTCCGGTTCCGCGCGCGAAGAACCGCGCGAACAAGGCTAGTTGACTCTGTGTCAGTGTCCAATCACAGTAGCGACAGAGACCTATCGACATATTTATAGTTGGGCGCGCCCCGAGGGCATGAAGGGAAGGGACGTCGCCATGGATCTGGCCCTGCTGCGCACCTTTGTGACGGTGCACCGGGCCGGCTCCTTCACGCGCGCCGCAGCGCTGCTCGGCCTCTCCCAGCCCGCCGTCACCTCCCAGATCCGCACCCTGGAGCGGCAGTTGGGGCGCCCGCTCTTCCTTCGCCAGGCCCGCGGCGTGACACCCACGACCATCGGCGACGAGCTCGCCCACAAGGCCGCCCCTCATCTGGACGCCCTGGTGGAGATCGCCGAGGCCGGGCTCGAGGAGGACTCGTCGGTGCGCACCCTTCACCTCGCGGGGCCGCCGGAGTTCACCGCGGAGCGCGCCCTGCCCGCACTCACCACCCTGACCGGCCAGGACGGCCACAGCTACGCCCTGCGCGCCTCGTTCGGCACCGCCGAGGAGACGCTGGAGGGGCTCGCCGCCGGACACCACGACCTGGCCATCACCACGGCCCGGCCGCGCGGCGCACTGCTCACCGCGACACCGCTCTGCGACGAGGAGCACGTCCTGGTCGCGGGGAAGCGGTGGGCCGCCCGTATCGGCCCCGGCAAGCTGCGCCGCAAGGGG
The DNA here is from genome assembly GCF_055558735.1 of Streptomyces sp. NPDC025651. Classification (NCBI taxonomy): domain Bacteria; kingdom Bacillati; phylum Actinomycetota; class Actinomycetes; order Kitasatosporales; family Streptomycetaceae; genus Streptomyces; species Streptomyces sp. NPDC025651. Next base: position 755,213 of record NZ_JBVHLZ010000002.1, on the reverse strand, counting down.
GCGTTGCCGCTGGAGAACCTTCCGGTGGTCGAGGTGCACGAGTCGCTGCCGTTCGTCTCCCGCTACTGGGCGGCCGTCTTCGATGCCCGCCCCGCGGCGTCCGGCGCCGTCATCGTGCCGGATCTGCGCGCGGTCCTGGCCTGCGCGGCCTCGGGCGCCGGGCTCGCGGTGCTGCCCCGCTATCTGTGCGCCGAGGCCCTGAAACGCGGCGACGTCGTGGCGCTGCTCGACCCCGCGGTGCCCCCTTTGCGCACGTACTTCCTGGTGGTGCGCACCGGCACGCTGGCCATGCCGCACATCGCGCGGGCGCACGAGTGGCTGTTGCGTGCTGCCGTCGACTGGGCTTGATGGAGGTCCCGGCTGGTTCATGATGTTTCACGTGGAACAGTCCGGGCCACATTTCTCCCATGACCGTCCGACCCGTGGTCAAACGCACCGCACGCGCCGTCCTCCTGGACGGAGACGACCTGATCCTGATCAAGCGGACCAAGCCCGGTGTCGATCCGTACTGGGTCACCCCGGGGGGCGGCGTGGAGCCCGCGGACGCCACCGTCGTCGACGCGCTCCATCGCGAGGTCCACGAGGAGCTCGGCGCCAAGATCACCGATGTCGTGCCCTGCTTCGTGGACACCGTGGAGCACATCGGCGAGGACGGCGGCGCGACCGGTGTGAAGGTGCAGCACTTCTTCGTCTGCCGCCTGGAGTCCATGGACACCGGCCTGCGGCACGGCCCCGAGATCGAGGAGCCGTGCGGCGAGTACGAGATCGTGCACGTGCCGTTCACCCGGGTCGGCATCGCCTCGGTCCATCTCGTACCGCTGTCGCTGCGGCACTACTTGGACGGCAACATCGAGGGCGTGCGCGCGATGCACGCCCCCGATCTGGGCTGATCACCGGTTCCGGGCTGCCCGGACCGGTTCCGGGCAGCCCGGCTGCGGGCTAGTCCCCGGCCGCGACCAGTTCCTCGACCGAGTCGTGGCGGATACGGCCCTCGGGGATTCCCACGTCCCGCAGGGCGTCCACTCCGCTGCGGATCATGCCGGGCGGCCCCGAGAGATACGCGTCGTACTCGTTCCAGGGGCCGTACTCGCGCACGGCGTCGGGCAGTTGGGCCCGCTGGTCGACGACCGGGCGGACGGACAGCCAGGGATGGTTCTGCTGGAGCCGCAGCATCGTGTCGATGTCGTACAGGTCGTGATCGGTGCGGGCGCCGTAGAACACCTCGACCGGGCGCCGTCTGCCGTGCTCGGCGACGTCCTCGACCAGGGCCTTGATCGGCGCGATGCCCGTGCCTCCGCCCAGGCAGAGCAGGCCGCTGTCGGTGGTGTGGTCGACGGTCATCGAACCGGCCGGCGGGCCGAGCCGCAGGACGTCGCCGGGGCGCGCGTGGTGCACCAGGGCGTTGGAGACCCAGCCGGCCGGTACGGCCTTCACGTGGAAGGACAGCAGCCCGTCGGAGCGGGGCGCCGACGCGAAGGAGTAGTGCCGCCAGATCCGCGGCCACCAGGGGGTCTCCAGGCTGGTGTACTGCCCGGCGAGGAAGGGGTACGGCTGGTCGGGGCGGACCGTCACGACGGCTATGTCGGGGGTCCTGAGGTCGTGCGAGACGACCTCGGCGAACCACCAGGCAGGGGCGCGCAGTTCGTCCTCCGCGGCCGCGTCGATCATGACCTGGGAGATCGTCGTGTACGTCCGGACCCAGGCGGCCTCGGTCTCCTCGTCCCAGACCGCGCTCGCGTACCGGCTCAGGGAGCCGATCAGACACTCGCCGACGGCCGGATAGTGCTCGGGCTGTGTGCCGTACTTGCGGTGTCCACGCCCGAGGTTCTTCAGGTACGAGACGAGGATGTCGGTGTTGTCGATGTGCTCGGCCGCGGTCAGCAGCGCCTTGAGGAGCCGGTCCCGCTGGGTGTCCATCGCGGCGGGGAACAGGGCGCGCAGGTCGGGGTGCCGAGTGAACAGCAACGCGTAGAAGTACGAGGTGACCTTGTCGGCGACAGGGCCAATTTCGGCCATCGTGCGCTGCACCAGGACGGCGTCGGGCGAAGCCTTCTCCGATGCCCTATCCGTCGGCTTCGCTTGCAGCGGGGGCGCGGGTGTCGGCGTCGGCGCCTGCTGGGCCTGCGCGGTCGCGGCCGTGCGCGAGGCGCTTGAGGTCATGCGCGAGGCGGTCGACGCGGCGGGTATTCGCCCGTTCGTCGGCGCAGGCGCCGTCTGCTCAGAGGGCGTCGGCTCGGGCGCCGTCTGCTCAGGTGCCGTCTGCTCAGGCGTCGTCGACCCCGGTGCCGTCGGCTCAGGTGCCGGGTCGGAGGTGCCGAACTGCTGCGGCACCCCTTCCTCCTGCCGCCGCGGCGGTCTGCGCGGGGTGAACCAACCGCCCCCGTCACCGGCAGTGCCGTCGTCCGCCGACGCGGTGGTCGGAGCGTCCATGCTGTGCCTCGCCTCGAACATCTCTCGGTCGGTCTGCGCACTTCCTGTCGGAAGCTGCCTGTCGGAAGCCGCCTGTTCTCCTCGCTGTCCCCGCTCTGCCTCGATAGCCGATACGGCCACATTGAACCCCGGATTCCGGGACCCTACGGACAAGTAGGTCGAGAATGTGACATTGGCCGCAGTCACCTCACCGCAGCATCCCATTCGCCGCCTCCGCACAGGCCGCATAACGAGAAGTACGGGTTCTGGATCTCTTCGCCCCGTTAGGCTTCATTGACCTGCGCGCGTGCCCCCCAGAGTGCGGAGATACGCACCCGGCATGAATCGGAGTCGACCATACCGGCAGCTGCCGGACACACAAGCCCCCTTCCCTTCACCTTCAATTCAACGGTCCGGCCCGCCAATTGCCTCAATTACCGGGCGTGCCGCACCAATTCGTACGCCTTACGCAGATCCCGCCCGACATAGGAGTGCGTGGCCAGGCCCACCAGCCGCTGATCCGCATTGACGGCCACGGAAACCGGTACGGCCCCGAACAAGTCCAGGTCGGAAAGCGAGTCGCCGTACGCGACGCAATCGCTACGACTCACCCCGAACTCTTCACAGAGCCGGTTCGCGATCTTCACCTTGCCCGCCGCATTGAGAATGCCCGTCGGATCGATGGGCTCGGTGAACGGCACGGCAGGGAAACGCGATCCGTGCGCGGCGTGCGCACCCCACCCGATGAGCCGCTCCACGAAGAAGGACGGCGAGAGGGACACCACCGCGCAGTAGTCACCGCCTTCCCTGATCTCCGCCCAGGTGTCCTGAATGCCGGAAAGCCAGGGCGCTCCCTCGAAGGCCGCCGTCACCTGAGCGTCCGTGAGCTCCGCCCACAAGGCGTGCACGCGCACCGCGTACTCCGGTGAGTCGATCAGCCCCGTCACGAAGTCCCGCTCGAGCTCGGCGATCTCCGCGTCCAAGCCGAGCTGCCGCGATATCTCCACGGGTGCCGCCGTGCCGTGCAGCAGCGTCCCGTCCAGATCGAAGAGGTGTAGGCGTGCCATGTACGCCGAGGCTAGTACCCACGGTTACTCCCGCTGTCAGACGCCCCTGGCCGCCCCGCTTGGCACCGTGTTTCACGTGAAACTTAGCCGCCCCGCACGACGGGCCACCCTGGTTGTCCATGTAGTCGGCGCAGCCGGCTGGCTCGGGCTCACGCTCGGGCTGCTCGCTCTCGCCCTGACCGCGATCACGACGGGATCCACTGCCACCGTCGAAGCCACCGTCCGCTCGATGCAGATCTTCACGGACTGGCTGGTGATCCCTCTTGCCCTGCTCACTCTGCTGAGCGGTCTGCTGCTGTCCCTGGGCACGCCATGGGGACTCGCCAGGCATCGCTGGGTGTACACGAAGTTCTGGCTGACCATGGCCACCACCGCCGCGTCGGTCTTCGCGCTGCGCCCCGGCGTCAGCGACGCGGCCGCGACCGTGGCGGCGGGAAACCCACTGGCAGAGCCGACCGATCTGATCGCCGGACCCATCGTCTCGTTCAGCGCCTACGTCTTCATGACGGTCCTGTCCGTGCTCAAGCCCTGGGGGCTCACCCGCCGTGGCCGGAAGCAACGTGGCCAAAAGCAACGTGCTTCTGCCCACAAACGGGTGGACGCCGAGGTCGTACGTCAGACAGCCTGACCCGGGTGTCGACACCTTCCCTCTCCGCACTGCCCATCCGCCGACTCACCCCCCGCGATCTGCAGTCCTGCGCCGACCTGTCCGAGGACCGGGGCTGGCCCCGTGAAGAACACAAGTGGGGTCTGCTGCTGTCGGCCGGAACGGGCTACGGCATCGACGACCCCGACGGCCACGGCCTCATCGGTGCCTATGTAGTGACCCAGTACGGCCCTCAGGAGCGTCCCGGTCTCGCGGCGATCGGCATGGTCCTCGTCGCCGAGAGGTACGCCCGCCGGGGCATCGGCCGCCGCTTGATGCAGTACGCCATCGAGGAGGCGGCCACCACCCCGCTCACCCTCCACGCGACTCCCAACGGCCGCCCGCTCTACGAACAGCTCGGCTTCAAGGTGATCGGCCGCGCCGAGATGGTCCGCGGCCGCCTCGCTCCCACCGGCCCCCTGCCCGACATCGCCACCCGGCCGGCCACCGCGGAGGACCTGACCACCATCCTCCGGCTCGACACCGAAGTCTTCGGCCACGACCGCACCCATGTGATCGCCCGGCTGCCCGCCTTCACCGACCAGCTCCGGGTCGCGGAGGCCGACGGCGAGATCATCGGCTACGCCGGCGCCTGGCCGAACATGGAGACCCACGTCGTGGGCCCGCTCATCGCCCGGGACACCGAGACCGCGAAGGCCCTCATCGCCTCGCTCGGCGCCCACACCGACCGCCCGCTGCGCACCGACATCGACGTACGACACGAAGAGCTCCTGGCGTGGGTGAAGGAGAACGGCCTCGAGCCCATCGCCTTCAACGCGGTGATGGCCTATGGCACACCGGAGCTGCCCGGCGACTGGACCCGCCGCTTCGCACCGCTCACGGTCGCGGCCGGCTGACCCGTCCTGAGCGTCGCCACACGGCAACTACGCGGAATGGCCCGTCCCTTGAAGGGGCGGGCCATTCCACGTACGCATCGAACGTCGTCGGTACGCGCCTTACGCGAGAGCCTCCACGGCCGCCGTCGCGAAGCCGTGGTCCTGCTCCGGCGCGCCGCCGCCGACCCCGATCGCACCGATCAGACGACCGTCACGGTGGACCGGCACCCCACCCGCGATGAAGAGCAGCGGCCGGTCGAGGGCGGTGGGCAGCGTGTGGAAGAGGCCACCGGGCTGGACCGCGTCGACGAGATCGGCGGTCGGGGCGTTCAGCTGAAGGGCGGTGTACGCCTTGCGCGTGCTGGTCTCGCCGGAGATCAGCACGGCCCGGTCGTCGCGCCGGAAGGCGAGGAGGTGACCGCCCGCGTCGAGGACGGTGACGCTGACCGTGACACCGGCTGTCTCGGCGGCGCGGCGGGCCGCGGTGACGAGTGCTTCGGCGTCCTCGATGGTCAGCGGGGCGACGGCGGTGGTGCTCATGAGGGGTTTCTCCTAGCGGGTGTTGCTGGGGTTACAGAGGGAGGGGGGAAGGGGGGAGGTCAGTGGTGGACCGGCACTGCCTGCTCGACGGGCGCCGAGCCGGTCACGACCAGGCTGGGGGCACCGGAGCGGCGCTCCAGGGCGGCCGAGACGAGGGCCAGGACGAGGGCGGAGGCGGCGAGGACCGCGCCGACCCAGTTCGGGGCGGTGTAGCCGAGACCGGCGGAGATGACGATCCCGCCGAGCCACGCCGCCAGCGCGTTGCCCAGGTTGAAGGCGCCGATGTTGACCGCGGAGGCGAGCGTCGGGGCGCCGGAGGCGTAGTCGAGGACCCGCTTCTGCAGCGGCGGCACGGTCGCGAAGCCCAGGGCTCCGATCAGCATGATGGTCACGGCGGCCGCGATCTTGTTGTGCGCGGTGAGCGTGAACAGGGCGAGGACGAGGGCGAGGGAGCCCAGCGACACGTACAGCATCGGCATCAGCGCGCGGTCCGCGAACCGTCCTCCGACGAGGTTGCCGCCGACCATGCCGAGCCCGAACAGGACGAGCAGCCAGGTGACGGAGGAGTCCGCGTATCCGGCGACATCCGTCATCATCGGCGTGATGTAGGTGATGGCCGCGAAGACGCCGCCGAAGCCGAGAACCGTCATCGCCATGGCGAGCAGGACCTGTGCGTTGCGGAAGGCGCCGATCTCGTCGCGCAGCCGCACGCCTTCGGGCTTGGGCAGGTCCGGCACGAGCTTGGCGATCCCGGCGAGGCCGATGACACCGAGGGCGGCGACGATCACGAAGGTGATGCGCCAGCCGATGGCCTGGCCCACGAAAGTGCCCAGCGGAACACCGACCACGTTGGCGACCGTGAGGCCCGAGAACATCATGGCGATCGCTCCCGCCTTCTTCTCGGGCGCGACCAGCTCGGCCGCGACGACCGATCCGATGCCGAAGAAGGCGCCGTGCGCCAGCGAGGCGACGATGCGGCCCGCCACCATCACGCCGAAGACCGGCGCCACGGCGGAGAGCAGATTGCCGATGACGAAGAGGCCCATCAGCAGCATCAGCATCCGCTTGCGGGAGATGCGGGTGCCGAGGGCGGTCATCAGGGGGGCGCCGAGAACGACGCCAAGGGCGTAGCCGGTCACGAGGAAGCCGGCCGTGGGGATGGAGACACCGAAGTCACCCGCGACCTCGGGAAGCAGCCCCATGATCACGAACTCTGTGGTCCCGATTCCGAAGGCCCCGATCGCAAGGGCCAGAAGCGCGAGAGGCATGGATCTACCTTCCAGACGGTTGCAGGTGCGCTTAACGTGCGTCCACAATAGTTGCACACGCTGGTTAATTGCAAGCGCCGGATATTGCATCTGTGGATTACCCTGGGTGCAGCCGCTCCGGGACGGAGGAACAAGAGCCATGACAGCGACAGACCCCGCACTCACCGCGCTCGCCCAAAGCTGGTGCGCCCTCTCCTTGCTCCACGGAAAGATCGAGGCCCGCGTCGAGCGCGCCCTCCAGGCCAAGCACGGCCTGAGCGTGCGCGAGTACAGCCTTCTCGACGTCCTCAACCGTCAGCACGACGGAGAGGGCGGCCATCTGCAGATGAAGCAGGTCGCGGACGCCGTGGTGCTGAGTCAGAGCGCCACCACCCGCCTGGTGACGCGCCTCGAGGAGCGCGGCCTGCTCGCCCGCTACCTGTGCCCCACCGACCGCCGAGGCATCTACACGGACGTCAGCGAGGCCGGCGCCGCGCTGCTCGCCGAGGCCCGCCCCACCAACGACGCCGCCCTGCGCGAGGCGCTCGACGAGGCGGCGCAGAACCCGGAGCTCGCCCCGCTGGTCAAGGCCGTCGAGACGCTGCGCGTGCCCGCCTAGAAAAGGCCGCGATCACCTGCCCACACGGCGGTCGATCCGCATAGGCTGCGGCCATGGGAGATCTTGAAATACGCCCTGCCGTCGCCGATGATCTGCCCTCCATCGTGGGCATGCTCGCCGACGACCCCCTGGGCGCGGCGCGCGAGTCGCCGGACGACCTCACTCCGTACGTCACCGCCTTCGAGCGCCTGGCCGACGATCCGAACCAGCATCTTGTCGTCGCCGTACGCGAGGGACGCGTCGTCGGCACACTCCAGCTCACGATCGTTCCGGGGCTCTCCCGGAAGGGCTCCACACGGTCGATCATCGAGGGCGTACGCGTCCACGCGGACGAGCGCGGCAGCGGACTCGGTACGCGGTTCATCGAATGGGCCGTCGAGGAATCCCGGCGTCAGAACTGCCAGTTGGTGCAGCTGACCTCCGACGCCACCCGCACCGACGCCCACCGCTTCTACGAGCGGCTCGGGTTCTCGGCGTCGCACGTGGGCTTCAAGCTGCAGCTCTGAGGCGGCTCTTGATGCGTCGAGGGGTCTGTTTCACGTGAAACAGACCCCTCGGCGAGACCCCTTCGGCGAGGCCCCTTCAGTGAGAACCTCTCGGCGTCAGAAGCCGCGCCACCCCTGCGGGTCCACCCCGCCCGGCACCGGCGCCCCCGCGTCGTACGGCTCGCGGGTGAAGACGAACGACCCCAGGTCGAGATGGCTCACCGACCCGTCCGGCCGCCGCACCGCCTGCAGCACCTCACCCGCGTAGTAGCCGTTGAGCCCTGTCCATGTGCCGTCGCCGTTGGACCGGAACCGCGCCTGGCGGCCCGCGCCGGAGAGCGGGCCCAGCTCGACCCCGCCGTCGGCCGTCAGACGGAGCGCGAGCACCTGGGTGCCCCAATACCAGGGCCCCGCCAACTCCAGTACCTTCGCGTCGGCTTCGGGCAGCGGGCGCCACGGCTCCGGGATGCGAGGCTCCGCCTGGGCCACGATCTTGACCAGGTCCGCGGCCAGCGCCGCCATCAGCGGCCCTGACGTGCAGTTGGCGAGCGCGACCGCGGCCACGCCGTCCTTCTCGCTCACCCACAGGCCGGCGAGGAAGCCCGGGAGCGAACCCGTGTGCCCGGCCAGGTCGATCCCTTCCCACCGCAGCAGATCCAGGCCCAGGCCGTACGCCCTGTCCCAGTCCCCCGACTGCGAGGGCCCCGCGGGCGTCCTCATCTCCCGCACGGACTCCGCACCGAGAACCCGGTCGTCGCCCTTGGCCAGGAATGAGGCGAAGCGCACCAGATCCGCCGTCGTGGACCACAGCTGGCCGGCCGGGGCCATCAGCCCCAGGTCCTCGGCGGGCTCCGGCATCATCACGTCCGCCCAGGGGTGCACGGCCCAGCCATTCGCGTGCGGAGCCACGGGCTGCGCACTGGTGCGGCTCAGCCCCAGCGGCTCGAGCACCTCACGGCGCAGCACCTCTTCCCACGGAGCGCCCCGCAACGCCTCCACCAGCGAGCCCAGCAACGTATATCCGGGGTTGGAGTAGTGGAAACGGCGCCCGACGGGGTGCCTGAAGGGCTGCTCTCCGAGGACGTCGGCAAGCTCCGGGCGCACCGACCCGGGGGTGCGCTCCCACCACTCGCCCGGAGTCTCGGCCGCCAACCCGCCCGTGTGCGCGAGGAGTTCGGCGATCGTGGCCTCTCCCGCGCCGGTGCCCGGCAGATACTTCTCCAGCGGGTCGCCCAGGTCCAGCACCCCCTCGTCGCGCAGCCGCATCACCAGCACGGCGGTGAAGGTCTTGGTGATCGAGCCGATGCGGTACTGGACGTTCTCGTCCGGCTCATGACCGTCCGTCATGCTGCGGCCGCCGCTCCACACCAGCTCCCCGTCCCGGGCCACCGAGGCGACCAGCGAGGGTGTCCGGCCCTCCGCCTGAGCGGTGGCGATGCGGTGCAGGAGGGCTCGGCGCGTGGTGGGGAGCAGCTCTTCGTGGGGTGTCGTCATGGGACCAGTTCACCTGGGCGGCGTCTGCGAGTCGAGCGAATTCAGCCAGTGACTGGTGCCGGCCCCGGCGTCGGAGACCAGAGCCCGACAGCCGTGCCGTCACGCAGGTGCTCCTCGTAGACGACGACCTTTCCGTGGATGACGTCCAGGCAGGCACTGAGGTCGTCGATCTTCGCGCGTACGTCGCGCTCGTGCTCCTGGAGCAGCGCGAGGCGGTCCTTCTCGTTGCCGGGGCCCGAGCGGACGAGCGCCGCGAACCTCTTGATCGTGGCGATCGGCATGCCCGAGTCCCGCAGCCGCCCGCACAGCAGGAGCCAGTCCACGTCCGCCTGTTCATAGACCCGCTGGCCACCGCCGGTGCGCGGGATCTCTCGCAGGAAGAGCCCTTCGCGCTCGAAGAACCGCAGCGCGTGCACGCTCAGACCGGTCGCCTCGGCGACCTTCCCGATGGACAGACCGCCCGTGCCCCTGGCGGGAAGGCCGCCCATGTTCCTGCCGGGCAGTACTCCCGCGTTCCTGTCGGGCAGCCCACCCGCATTCCTCGCGGGCAGAGCATCCGCGTCCTCACTCATGCCTCGACCGTATCGACCGACCCTTGACCTAGCGCGCAGTCTAGGTTTTAGCGTCGCGTACATGATCACAGAACAGCGGAAGCTCGGGACCGGATTCGGAGCCGGGAGCACCGCCGACGGCGTCCTCACCGGCATCGACCTGGCAGGCACCACCGCCCTGGTGACCGGCGGATACTCCGGCCTCGGACTCGCCACCACCCGCGCTCTCTCCCGCGCGGGCGCGCACGTCGTCGTCCCGGCCCGCCGCCCCGACACCGCCGAGGACGCCCTGCGCGGCACACCCCGAACCGAGGTGCACGCCCTCGACCTGGCCGACCTGGACAGCGTCGGCGCCTTCTCCGACCGCTTCCTGCAAACCGGCCGCTCCCTCGACATCCTCATCAACGGCGCGGGCGTGATGGCCTGCCCGGAGTCGCTCGTCGGCCCGGGCTGGGAAGCGCACTTCGCGATCAATCACCTCGGGCACTTCGCACTGACCCACCGCCTGAGCCCGGCCCTCACTCCCGGCAGGGCCCGAGTGGTGGCCGTCGCCTCCTCCGGACACTTCCTGTCCGACATCCGCTGGGACGACCTCCATTTCCGCACCGGCTACGACCGGTGGCTGGCCTACGCCCAGTCCAAGACCGCCAACGCCCTCTTCGCCCTGCACCTCGACCGCCTCGGCGCCGACCGCGGCCTGCACGCCTTCGCCGTGCACCCCGGCAGCATCCTCACGCCGCTGCAGCGCCACATCCCCCGCGAGGAGTGGCTCGCGCAGGGCTGGGTGACTCCGGACGGCACTCCCGCCGAAGGCTTCAAGACCCCGGAGCAGGGCGCGGCGACCGCCGTCTGGGCGGCGACGTCACCGCTCCTCGACGGCCGCGGAGGCGCGTACTGCCAGGACTGCGACATCGCCGAACCGGCCACCACGGACGACATGCTCATCGGCGGCGTCAAGCCGTGGGCCACCGACCCCGAGGCAGCGTCCCGGCTCTGGGACCTCTCGTGCGAACTCACGGGACTCAGCGCCTTCTGAAGGTCTGGCCGCGCGGCCTCAGTCCTGCTCCGCGTCGTCCGCCGTGTGGGGCAGCAGGGGGAACAGCCGGGTGATGAGAGCCACCGGACGAGCGCCGTCGGGCCGGGCCAGGGGGCGTTGTTCACGGTCCTGGTAGGGCGCGAGCGCCCGCCGGACGACGTCCGCGACCCGGCTCATCTCCTCGGGTGTCAGATAGGCGATGGCGCTGAAGGCCTCGTCATGGCGCCATTCGGACGGTGCCTCGTCCCGCTGGGTCAGCCATCGCTGCCAGCTCTCGTCCTCGAGGCCTCGGGCCAGGTCCCCGAAGTGCTCCTCCGCGGGACCGTCGGCAGCCGCCCGCTGCCTCAGCCGCCAGGGACGTGCGCGGCCGCCGCTGTGGGGCGCCTCCTCGATGTACCCGTGACGCTCGAGCTGTCGCAGGTGGAAGGAGCAGAGGCCGGAGCTGTAGCCCAGCCGGGAGGCGGCTTCGGTCGCGGTGACGGTTCCGACCTCGGCGAGCAGGGCCAGCAGAGCCGTACGGACCTCGTGCTCCCGCAGCTCTTCGCCGGTACCCGAGGCCCGGTCGTCCCGCGCGCCCCGGGCATTGACGTCATCTTCAGTCACTTTGCAAAGTCTGCTACTTTGCAAAGCTCTTGGCAAGCGGTAATCCTTGCTCAGACATCAGCCGCGGCGACCTCCGCGGTCTCTGAGGCATGCGCGAAAAGGGGAGACAGCCATGTCTGTTCAGCACGAACCGTCCCGTTCGATCGACCACCGTGTCCGCCTGCAGGGCCACCCCGTCGACTCCTACCCGGCCCTGCCGCCGGAGGCGGAACGGGGCGCGGTCCGCAGGATCACGGTGGTGGGCGAGGAGGTTCTGAGCCGTCCCTGCCGCGAGGTGACCGAGTTCGGCACTCCCGAACTGTCGGCGCTGATCGACGACATGTTCCTGACCATGCACGTCGCCGACGGCGCCGGCCTGGCCGCCAACCAAGTCGGCGTCGACCTAAGGCTGTTCGTGTACGACTGCCCCGACGACCACGGGGTCCGGCACGTCGGCCACATCATCAACCCGGTCCTCGAACTGCCGGAGCCGGGCAGCCGACGGCTCGTCGACGAGTTCGAGGGCTGCCTGTCCGTGCCCGGCGCCACCATGGTGGTGCCCCGCACCGATCGGGCCGTCGTCCGCGGGTTCGACAAGGACGGCAGCCCTCTCCTCGTCGAGGGGACGGGCTACTTCGCCCGGTGCCTGCAGCACGAGAGCGACCACCTCATCGGTCACACCTACCTCGACCGACTCTCCAAGCGGGACCGCAAGGACGCCCTGCGGCAGATGGACAGCCGCCAGGACGACGTCTTCGCACAGCGCGAGACCAAGGCCGCGGCCCTGGGCCGCTGAGACACGGCGCGGTGGAGGCCCGGATCAGGTCTGCGCCATGTCCACGAAGCGCGAGTAATGGCCCTGGAAGGCGACCGTGATCGTCGCCGTCGGGCCGTTACGGTGCTTGCCCACGATGATGTCCGCCTCGCCCGCGCGCGGTGACTCCTTCTCGTACGCATCCTCGCGGTGCAGCAGGATCACCATGTCCGCGTCCTGCTCGATCGAGCCGGATTCACGCAGGTCGGAGACCATGGGCTTCTTGTCCGTACGCTGCTCCGGACCACGGTTCAGCTGCGAGAGCGCGATCACCGGCAGCTCGAGCTCCTTGGCGAGGAGCTTCAGGTTTCGCGACATGTCCGAGACTTCCTGCTGCCGGCTCTCGGCCCGCTTGGAGCCACCGGACTGCATCAGCTGCAGATAGTCGATGACGACGAGCTTGAGGTCGTTGCGCTGCTTGAGGCGGCGGCACTTGGCGCGGATCTCCATCATCGACAGGTTCGGGGAGTCGTCGATGTAGAGCGGGGCGGCCGAGACGTCCGGCATGCGCCGGGCGAGCCGGGTCCAGTCCTCGTCGGTCATCGTGCCGGAACGCATGTGGTGCAGTGCCACGCGTGCCTCGGCGGACAGCAGGCGCATCGCGATCTCGTTGCGCCCCATTTCGAGCGAGAAGATCACGCTCGGCATGTTGTGCTTGATGGAGCAGGCCCGCGCGAAGTCCAGGGCCAGCGTCGACTTACCCATGGCGGGACGGGCGGCGATGATGATCATCTGGCCCGGGTGCAGACCGTTGGTGAGCTGGTCGAGATCGGTGAAGCCGGTCGGCACACCGGTCATCTCCCCCGACCGCGAGCCGATCGCCTCGATCTCGTCGAGCGCGCCCTCCATGATGTCGCCGAGCGGCAGATAGTCCTCGGTGGTGCGCTGCTCGGTGACCGCGTAGATCTCGGCCTGGGCGCTGTTGACGATCTCGTCGACGTCGCCGTCGGCCGCGTATCCCATCTGGGTGATGCGCGTGCCGGCCTCGACGAGACGGCGCAGCACCGCGCGCTCGTGGACGATCTCCGCGTAGTACTCGGCGTTCGCCGCGGTCGGGACCGTCTGGACCAGCGTGTGCAGATACGATGCGCCGCCGACCTTGGTGATCTCACCGCGCTTGGTGAGCTCGGCCGCCACGGTGATCGGGTCGGCGGGCTCGCCCTTCGCGTACAGGTCGAGGATCGAGGCGTAGATCGTCTCGTGCGCGGGGCGGTAGAAGTCGTGGCCCTTGAGAACCTCGACGACATCGGCGATGGCGTCCTTGGAGAGCAGCATGCCGCCGAGCACGGACTGCTCGGCGTCGAGATCCTGCGGAGGGACGCGCTCGAAGGACGAACCTCCGCCGTCCCAGCCGCCCTCGCGTCCGCGCTCGTGCTGCTCGTCGCGGCCCCGGCCTCCGTCGCGGCGCTGGCGGGAGACGGGCAGACGATCACTGGGACCGCTGTCGGCCCAGGGGTCGTCCAAAGGCTCGGAGATACTCACCGGGCCACCTCCTCCCGTCCGCCGAGCGGACCTCGCCGTGCCCCTCTTTCCTACGGCACGACACTGACAAATAAGGGGGCCCAACTCCGGTTCTGACGCGTCGGTTTTGCGGGGTTTCCGATGTCGTACGACGAGGCGGGCGCCGGACCACGGTAGGCCTGTGGGCACCGTCAGCCAATCTGGTTATCCACAGGCGGTGTGGATGACGGGCCCGATGCTGTGGAGAACCCGGCAAAACCTGTGCACGGGCCGGTGGACAGCCCTGTGAACAAGCCCTCAGGCATCTCGCAAAATAGGCCCTGACCTGCACCTTTCCCATCCACCGGCTGTGCAGAAGAAAAACTTCCCCAGTCGGACCAAGATCGTTGCAAACCGCGCGCCACGAAGCGTCCGACGAGAGATCAAGTAAGGGTCTAAAGAACATTGCATCTCTTACCTGTGGAAGATTAGATTGGTGCCCATGACACAGGCTCCCGCGACGCCCAAGGCCGCCCGGCGAAGACACGACCGAGAGATCATCGCGCTCGCCGTCCCGGCCTTCGGCGCACTGGTCGCCGAGCCCCTCTTCGTGATGGCCGACAGCGCCATCGTCGGCCACCTCGGCACCGCGCAACTGGCCGGTCTCGGCGTCGCCTCGGCTCTCCTCACCACCGCGGTGAGCGTCTTCGTCTTCCTCGCCTACGCCACCACAGCGGCCGTCGCCCGCCGGGTGGGAGCCGGAGACCTCCAGGCCGCCATCCGCCAGGGCATGGACGGCATCTGGCTCGCACTGCTCCTCGGTGCCGCCGTCATCGCCGTCGTCCTGCCCACCGCACCAGCGCTCGTGGAACTCTTCGGCGCCTCGGACACCGCTGCCCCGTACGCCATCACGTATCTGCGGATCTCCTCGCTCGGCATCCCCGCCATGCTCGTCGTGCTCGCCGCCACCGGTGTACTGCGCGGCCTGCAGGACACCAGAACCCCGCTGTACGTCGCGATCGGCGGCTTCGTCGCCAACGGCGTCCTCAACGTCGGCCTGGTCTACGGCGCGGACCTCGGCATCGCCGGCTCCGCCTGGGGCACCGTCATCGCCCAGTGCGGCATGGCCGCCGTGTATCTCTTCGTCGTCGTACGCGGTGCCAGACGGCACGGAGCCTCGCTGCGCCCCGACGCCGCCGGGATCCGGGCCTGTGCCCAGGCCGGGGCACCTCTCCTGGTCCGCACGCTCTCGCTGCGGGCCATCCTGATGATCGCCACCGCCGTGGCCGCCCGGCTCGGTGACGCCGACGTGGCCGCCCACCAGATCGTTCTCTCCCTGTGGAGCCTGCTGGCCTTCGCGCTGGACGCCATCGCCATCGCCGGGCAGGCGATCATCGGACGCTATCTGGGCGCCGACGATCCGAATGGCGCTCGCGACGTCTGCCGCCGGATGGTGCAGTGGGGCATCGCCTCGGGCGTCGTCCTCGGTCTGCTGGTCGTCCTCGCACGGCCGTTGTTCATCCCGCTCTTCACCGGCGACGCCGCCGTCCAGGACGCGGCACTGCCCGCCCTCGTGGTGGTGGCGCTCGCCCAGCCGATCTGCGGCATCGTCTTCGTGCTCGACGGTGTCCTGATGGGCGCGGGCGACGGGCCGTATCTCGCCTGGGCGATGCTCATCACGCTGGCCGTCTTCACCCCCGTCGCCCTGGTCGTACCGACCCTCGGCGGAGGCCTGACAGCGCTGTGGGGAGCGATGACGCTGATGATGGCCGTGCGCATGGTGACCCTGTGGCTGCGCTCCCGCTCCGGCCGCTGGATCGTCACGGGCGCCACGCGCTGACCGTTTCACGCTGTCCCGGTTTCACGCTGTTTCACGTGAAACCACGCCAGATCGCACGAGGAAGGGGCCGCACCCAGTGGGTGCGGCCCCTTCACTCAGTCCTACCGAGCGCAATGCCCTAGAGCGCAGTGCTTAGGCGGAGACGACCTCGACGTTGACCTTGGCGGCAACCTCGGGGTGCAGACGCACGGACGTCGCGTGGGCGCCCAGGGTCTTGATCGGCGCACCCAGCTCGACGCGGCGCTTGTCGATCTTCGGGCCACCGGCAGCCTCGATCGCCGAAGCGACGTCGGCCGGGGTGACGGAACCGAAGAGACGACCGGCGTCGCCGGAGCGGACGGCCAGGCGGACCTTGACGGCCTCGAGCTGGGCCTTGACCTCGTTGGCCTGCTCGATCGTCGCGATCTCGTGGATCTTGCGAGCACGACGGATCTGCTCGACGTCCTTCTCGCCACCCTTGGTCCAGCGGATCGCGAAGTTCCGCGGGATCAGGTAGTTGCGGGCGTAGCCGTCCTTGACGTCTACGACCTCGCCGGCGGCGCCGAGGCCGGAGACCTCGTGGGTGAGGATGATCTTCATTAGTCGGTCACCCTTCCCTTATCGCGCGGTGGACGTGTAGGGCAGCAGCGCCATCTCACGGCTGTTCTTCACGGCCGTGGCGACGTCACGCTGGTGCTGCGTGCAGTTGCCGGTCACGCGGCGGGCACGGATCTTGCCGCGGTCGGAAATGAACTTCCGCAGCATGTTCGTGTCCTTGTAGTCCACGTACGTGACCTTGTCCTTGCAGAACGCGCAGACCTTCTTCTTAGGCTTGCGCACAGGCGGCTTCGCCATGGTGTTTCTCCTGTGTGATCAAGAAGTGTGGGTACGGCCCCACCCCTGGCCCGAGGGCCATCAAGCCCTGAGGCTTAGAAGGGGGGCTCGTCCGAGTAGCCGCCACCGGAGCCGCCGGAGCTTCCGCCCCAGCCGCCACCGCCGCCGCCCTGCTGGCCGCCGCCGGCAGGCGCACCGGTCGCCCAGGGGTCGTCGGCGGGAGCACCGCCGCCACCCTGCTGCTGACCGCCGCCGGAGCCACCGCCCCAGCCGCCGCCCTGCTGGCCGCCGCCACCGCCGCCGTAACCACCCTGGCCACCGCGACCGGTGGTCTTGGTGACCTTGGCCGTGGCGTTCTTCAGGCTGGCGCCGACTTCCTCGACGTCCAGCTCGTAGACCGTGCGCTTGATGCCCTCACGGTCCTCGTAGGACCGCTGCTTCAGTCGGCCCTGCACGATGACGCGCATGCCTCGCTGGAGCGACTCCGCGACGTTCTCCGCCGCCTGACGCCAGACCGAGCAGGTCAGGAACAGGCTCTCGCCGTCCTTCCACTCGTTCGTCTGACGGTCGAAGGTGCGGGGGGTGGACGCGACACGGAACTTCGCGACCGCCGCACCGGAGGGGGTGAAGCGCAGCTCGGGGTCGTCGACAAGATTGCCGACGACCGTGATGACGGTCTCGCCTGCCATGGGGGAACCTCTCGGCGGGTTTGCTGCTGGCTGCTTGCTGCTACTCGAATCCCGAGTGCCGCTGAGCTAAGGAGCTCAGTGGGTCTCGGGACGGAGGACCTTGGTCCGGAGGACCGACTCGTTCAGGTTCATCTGTCGGTCGAGCTCCTTGACGACCGCAGGCTCGGCCTGCAGGTCGATGACCGAGTAGATGCCCTCGGGCTTCTTCTTGATCTCGTAGGACAGACGACGACGGCCCCAGGTGTCGACCTTCTCGACCTTTCCGTTGCCCTCACGGACGACGGAGAGGAAGTTCTCGATCAGCGGGGAGACAGCGCGCTCCTCGAGATCGGGGTCGAGGATGACCATCACTTCGTAGTGACGCATGTGGAACCCACCTCCTTTGGACTCAGCGGCCACGGTCGTTCCGTGGCAGGAGGGTCGTGATGCGTACGCAACGGTATCGGCCGCCACTGACAATCGGCTCCCGAGAGCGGGGGCTCATGCCGTGGCCTGGGCAGACACCGGTGCAGACGGTACAGAGTACCCGCACCGAGGCTTCCGGTTGAAATCCGACGTCGGACGGGCAGAATCTGTACACATCGGGTGTGTATGGCGCTACGATGCGCCGCCTTCCGCAGGAGGTGCCTCACATGGCACAGACAATGCGTCCGAATACCGCCACCTCTCTCTTCGCCACGGACGGCAAGTCCCATCCGCTCCAGGACACGCTGGTCGGCGTGACGCTGGTGCTCGGTGCGATCGCCTTCGTGACGGCGATGTTCCACAACCTCCATCTGCTCAGCTCGTGGACCGGCCTGGTCGGGATCTTCACGGGTGCGTACGGCCAGTTCATCTCGGCCACGACGCGAGAGCGGTTCGGGCTGATCCTGGGGCTCGGCGCCTCGGCGGTCGGCTTCTTCCTGGGCATGGCACACGGCGGACTCTTCGGCGGAATCGTCGGCTGACGACCTCGCGGCACCCCGGTCACGTGGTCGGCCGGGGGCCCAGGTTCCGTACGCCCAGACGGGTCGCTCGCAGGGCGCAGTAGGCTTCGGCGCGAGAGCCGGAGCCCCTGTACCCATGGGGACACACCAGCCCGAGGAGCGCCCCGAATGAGTCTGACCCTGAGGACCATCAGCCGCGAGCAGCATCTGGCATATATCCAGAGCCTGCCGTCGGCGAGTCATTGCCAGGTCCCGGCATGGGCTGACGTGAAGAGCGAATGGCGCTCGGAGAACCTGGGCTGGTTCGACGACAGGACCGGTCAGTTGGTCGGTGTCGGCCTGGTGCTCTACCGCCAGCTGCCCAAGCTGAAGCGGTATCTCGCGTACCTCCCCGAGGGTCCGGTCATCAATTGGTACGCCCCGAACCTGGACGAGTGGCTGCAGCCGATGCTGGCGCACCTCAAGCAGCAGGGCGCCTTCTCGGTGAAGATGGGCCCGCCGGTCGTCATCCGGCGCTGGGACGCTCCGGCGATCAAGGCGGGCATCCAGAACCCCGATGTGAAGCGCCTGCGGGACACCGAGGCCACGCACATCGAGCCGCGGGCCTTCGAGGTCTCCGACCGGCTGCGCCGCATGGGCTGGCAGCAGGGCGAGGACGGCGGCGCCGGCTTCGGTGACGTCCAGCCCCGCTTCGTCTTCCAGGTGCCGCTGGCCAACCGCTCGCTGGACGAGGTCCAGAAGGGCTTCAACCAGCTGTGGCGCCGCAACATCAAGAAGGCCGAGAAGGCCGGCGTCGAGGTCGTCCAGGGCGGTTACCAGGACCTCGCCGAGTGGCAGCGCCTGTACGAGATCACGGCTGTGCGCGACAAGTTCCGCCCGCGCCCGCTGGGCTACTTCCAGCAGATGTGGCAGGCCCTCAACTCCGAGGACCCCAACCGCATGCGGCTGTACTTCGCGCGGCACAACGGCGTGAACCTGTCGGCCGCGACCATGCTGGTCGTCGGCGGACACGTCTGGTACTCCTACGGCGCGTCGGACAACATCGGGCGCGAGGTCAGGCCCTCGAACGCGATGCAGTGGCGGATGCTGCGCGATGCGTACGCCATGGGGGCCACCGTCTATGACCTGCGCGGCATCTCCGACTCCCTGGACGAGACCGACCACCTCTTCGGCCTGATCCAGTTCAAGGTCGGCACCGGTGGCGAGGCCGCCGAGTACATCGGCGAGTGGGACTTCCCGCTCAACAAGCTGCTGCACAAGGCGCTCGACATCTACATGTCGCGCCGCTGATCCCGCACAATTTCCTTCCATAACTCTGATACACCGCAGACACGAGAAAGGTTCCGGGATCCAGCCATGGCGCTCACGCTCTATGTCGACACCGCGCGCTGGCGGGCACACCAGAAGCACATGCTGGAGCAGTTCCCGGGCATCGTCCCGGTCTGCAAGGGCAACGGCTACGGCTTCGGTCATGAGCGCCTGGCCGAGGAAGCCACGCGCTTCGGCTCCGACGTGCTCGCCGTGGGCACCACCTATGAAGCCGCCCGGATCAAGGACTGGTTCGGCGGCGACCTGCTGGTCCTGACCCCGTTCCGGCGGGGCGAGGAGCCGGTGCCGCTGCCCGACCGCGTCATCCGCTCCGTGTCGTCGCTCGACGGCGTGCACGGCCTCGTGGGTGCCCGCGTCGTCATCGAGGTCATGTCCTCGATGAAGCGCCACGGCATCAGCGAGCAGGAGCTCCCGCAGTTGCACGCCGCCATCGAGGACGTACGCCTCGAAGGCTTCGCGATCCACCTGCCGCTGGACCGTACCGACGGCTCGGACGCCGTCGAGGAGGTCATCGGCTGGATGGACCGCCTGCGCGCGGCCCGCCTCCCGCTGCACACGATGTTCGTCAGCCACCTCAAGGCCGGCGAACTCGCCCGTCTGCAGCAGCAGTTCCCGCAGACCCGCTTCCGCGCCCGTATCGGCACGAACCTCTGGCTGGGCGACCACGAGGCCACGGAGTACCGCGGCGCCGTCCTCGACGTCACCGCCGTCGCGAAGGGCGACCGCTTCGGCTACCGCCAGCAGAAGGCCGCCTCCGACGGCTGGCTGGTCGTGGTCGCGGGCGGCACCTCGCACGGCGTCGGCCTGGAGGCCCCGAAGGCGCTGCACGGCATGATGCCGCGGGCCAAGGGCGTGGCCCGCGCCGGTCTCGCGACCGTCAACCGCAACCTCTCGCCGTTCGTCTGGGCGGGCAAGCAGCGCTGGTTCGCGGAGCCGCCGCACATGCAGGTCTCCATCCTCTTCGTGCCCTCCGACGCACCGGAGCCGAAGGTCGGCGAGGAACTGGTGGCCCACCTGAGGCACACCACCACGCAGTTCGACCGAATCATCGACCGCTGAGCAGTCGGTCGAGCATGTAGGAAGGGCCCGGTACGACGTGTGTCGTACCGGGCCCTTCCTCATGTGCTGTTCGCCCAGAGTGAACGTCACGCGCCTCAGCGCGGCAGGTCGGTCACCGACCCCCACTTCACGCAGGGCCCCTCGCTGGAGTGCGCGGTGGTCCGCGCCGGCAGCCCTCCGGACCCCAGGACGAAGACGTCCTCCGCACCATCCAGGACACCCCCCGAAGGGTCGTCGTCCCCGGCTCTGCGCACCACGTCCCGCTCCGGCATCAGGATGTCGCGTACGACCACGGCGCACAGGTACAGCGTCCCCAACAGGTGGACGGCGATGGCCAGTTGGTAGCCCTCGGTCGGCAACCCCTTGTGGGCGTCTCCACTCGTCGTGTACGCCAGGTACATCCAGATCCCCAGGAAGTACGCGACCTCGCACGCCTGCCAGATCAGGAAGTCGCGCCAGCGCGGCCTCGCGAGCGCGGCGAGGGGGACCAGCCACAGCACGTACTGCGGCGAGTAGACCTTGTTGGTGAGGATGAAGGCGGCGACCACCAGGAAGGCGAGCTGCGCGAAGCGCGGGCGCCGCGGCGCGGTGAGCCCGAGCGCTCCTATGCCCAGGCAGGCGAGCAGCATCAGTGCCATCGCCAGGGTGTTGACCGTGTCGGTGGTCAGCGGGGAGTCCATGCGCTGGGAGAGGATCAGCCAGAAGGACCCGAAGTCGACGCCGCGCTCCTGGCTGAAGGTGTAGAACTTCGACCAGCCGTCGCTCGCGAGCAGCATCACCGGAAGGTTGACGCCCAGCCAGGCACCCGCCGTACCGAGCAGGGCGGTGCCGAACTCCCGCCATCGGCCCGCGCGCCAGCACAGGATCAGCAGCGGCCCGAGCAGCAGCACCGGATAGAGCTTGGCTGCCGTCGCGAGCCCGAGGAGCACACCGAAGGCAAGTACGCGCGCGCGTGCCCACATCATCATCGCGGCGGCCGTGAGAGCGACGGCGAACAGGTCCCAGTTGATGGTGGCCGTCAGCGCGAACGCCGGCGCCAGGGCGACCAGCAGCGCGTCCCAGGGGCGGCGCCGATGGGTGCGGGCGACGCAGACGGCGATGACCGCCGCGCAGACCATCAGCATCCCGGCGTTGACCATCCAGTAGATCTTCTCCTGGTGCTGGATGGATCCGCTGCCAGGAGTCACCCAGGAGGCCACCTCCATGAACACTCCGGTGAGGACCGGATACTCGAGGTACTCCATGTCGCCGGGCAACTTGTCGAAGTACGGCACGAGACCGTCGGCGAAGCCACGCCCCTGGTAGAGATGCGGGATGTCGGAGTAGCACGCGTGCGTGTACTGCGAGCTCGCCCCGAAGAACCACGCGCCGTTGTAGCAGGGCATCTTCTGGATCATTCCGAGCGCGAACATCCCGATTGCGACGAGCGCGATGATGCGTACGGGGGTCCACCAGGTCGCCGCGAACAGCACTCTTCGGCCGATGGGACCGCCGATCAGCTCACTGCCGGCCCTGGCGACCTCGTCCTCCTTCGTGGGCCGTACCGGATCCGGCTCCGGCTCCTGCGGGCTCACAGGCTCGTACACGCTCGTGCGCGGGGTCTCTGCGCTCGGATCTGCGCTGGGGTCTGCACTGGGCATGCCCGCCATCCTGCCGTACGCGACTGAAAACACGGAGAGGGCCGCCGCACCCATCGGTGCGACGGCCCTCGTTTCACGTGAAACATGAGCGGGGGAGTCCCCGGCGTCCTGCCGGATCAGCCGGAAGGCGTCGGCTCAGCCTTCCGAACCGGAGATGAACCCGCCTCCGCCGCCATGGCCGTTCCCGTTGCTCGCTCCGCCATCGGTCGGATCCTCGGTGGCCGGTGGCGACTCGCCACCGGGACCGCCGTCAGCCCCTCCGTCGGCACCGCCGTTCTCCTGACCACCGTTGTGGTTGCAGTCCCAGTCGAACGGATCGCAGGACTCACCGGGGTCGGGCGACTCCGACGGAGGCTTCGAGGACTCGGACTCCGTGGGCGTGGGCGACGTGGTCTCCTCCGGTTCCTCCGTCTCCGTCGGGGACGGCGGCGGAGGCGGAGTCTCCCCGACGACCTTGCCGATCGGCTCCGGCACGGGGAACGTCTTCACCGGCGCGTTCTTGAGCGCCTGCGTCATGTAGTCCCGCCAGATCTGCGCGGGGAACGAGGCGCCGTGGATCTTCTCCTCGCCACCCGTGCCGAACATCTCCAGGAACTCGCGCTTCTTGTTGTTCTCGTCGTCGTCGAGCCGGTACATGCTGATCGCCGTCGACAGCTGCGGGGTGTAGCCGACGAACCAGGCGGACTTGTTGCCGTCGGTCGTACCGGTCTTGCCGGCGACCTGGCGGCCCTGCAGCCGAGCCGAGGTACCGGTGCCCTTGTCCACGACGGTCCTCAGTACATCGGTGACGTTGTCGGCGACCTCAGCGGTGAAGACCTGCTTGGTCTCCTTCTCGTGCTGGTAGACCGTGTCGCCCTCGTGCTTGACCTCGGTGACCGAGTACGGCTCGTTCTGCTTGCCGCTGGCCGCGAAAGTGGAGTACGCCCCGGCCATCCGGATCGCGCTCGGTGAGGAGGTGCCGAGCGAGAAGGACGGGTAATTGGCGCTGGCCATGGAGGTGTCGTCCTTGAGACCGGCCTCCATGGCCGTCTCCTTCACCTTGTCCAGGCCGACGTCCATGCCGAGCTGCACATAGGCCGAGTTCACCGACTCCCGCATCGCCTCACGCAGGTCGATCTGGTAGGTCGGGGCGTTGTAGGACTGGTCTCCGTCGTTCGTCTGGAGCCACTCCTTGCCTTCTCTGTCGGTCCAGACGTCGCCGTTGTACTTCTGGATCTTGAGCTTGTTCTTGCCGCTGTACAGGCTCTTCGGATTGACGACGGTGCGCTCGGCGTCGGACTGGATCTCGGGGCCCTCCCGGTCCCGCACACCGTGCTTGAAAGCGGCGGCCAGCACGAACGGCTTGTACGTCGAACCGACCTGGGCACCGGTCTGGTCGGCGTTGTTGGTGAAGTGCTTCGTCGCGTCCTCACCGCCGTAGATGGCCTTGATCGCGCCGTCCTTCGGATCCACGGAGGCACCGCCGAACTGGACGTGCGTGTCCTTGTCCGGACGCAGCTTCGGCTTGATCTTGTCCTTCTGGACCTTCCTCACCGCTTTCTCGAGTTCCTTGACCTTCTTCCTCTCGAAGGTCGTGTGGATCTCGTAGCCGCCCTGCTGAAGCTCCTCGGCGGTGATGTTCGTGTTCCTGATGACGTAGGCCTTGGCCAGGTCCACGAGGTAACCGGTCTGGCCGGCGAGCTGGGTGTTCGACCGCGGGTTCTGCAGCTTGGGGAACTTCGTGTACTTGCCCCGCTGCGCGGCGGTCAGACGACCGTCCTTGACCTCTTCGTCCAGGATCCACGCCCAGCGCTTCTTGGCGCGCGCGGTGTTGTCCTTGCTGTTGGCCGCGGGGTCGATCTCGGGGTAGCCGGCAGGGTCGTAGTACGTGGCGCCCTTGAGCACCGTGGCGAGCAGAGCGCACTCGCTCGGATCCAGCTCGCTGGCTTCCTTGTCGAAGTAGGCCCGAGCCGCCGCCTGGATGCCGTACGCCCCACGACCGTAATAAGCGGTGTTGAGGTAGCCGGCCATGATGTCCTCCTTGGGGACCGTCCGGCCGACCTTTATCGAGATGAAGAGCTCTTTGAACTTACGGCTGAACGTCTGCGACTGGTCACCGAGGCGCGCGTTCTTCACGTACTGCTGGGTGATGGTCGAGCCACCCTGGGTCTGCCCGCCCTTGGCCATGTTGACCAGGGCACGGGTGATGCCCATCGGGTCGATGCCCTTGTCCTTCTCGAAGGACTTGTTCTCCGCCGACATGACGGCGAAGCGCATCTCCTTGGGGATGTCGTCGTAGTCGATGATCTGGCGGTTGCGCTCACCACCCGTCGCGACCATCTGCTTGCCGTCGGCCCAGTAGTAGACGTTGTTCTGGGCCTTGGCCGCCTTGTCGACCTCGGGCACCTCCACCAGGGCGTACGAGATGCCGGCGACCGCCATCAGGCTGCCGAGGAAACCGATGAACACGCCGCTGACCAGGCGCCATGACGGGATCCAGCGCCGCGCACCGTGCCTGCCCGCGCGCGGGTAGTCGATGAACCGCTTCTTGCGAGGCGGCTCGGCGCCACGGCCCCTGCCGCGCCCGGGGCCGCTCGGACCACCGGGACCGCCACCGCCACGGCGTCCGCCGCCACCGGCGCCCGACCGCCCGCCGCCGGACCCGTCGGGCGCTCTGCGACGACCGCCGCCCGCGCCCACCGAACCACTGCGCTGAGCGGCGCGACGGGCCTCGGCCCGCCCGCCGTAAGGGCGGTCCCCGTCGTCGGGGGCCCCTGATCCATGCGACCCATAGGAGGAAGAGGGCGATCCAGTGGCGCCCCGCGGTGCCGCGCGGCGGCCCGACGACGCTCCTGGGGCGCCGCGCCTGGCCGCGGCGCGTCCGCCACCCTGCGGCTGCGGCGGTTTGCGACGGTGCTCGCTCATCGAACGATTACTCCTCGGGCAGGCGCAGCTGTCCACGCCTGGAAACGGCGGCTGGTTTCCGGTCCCCCCGAAGTACGGATGCGCCCGTTCCGGCACTCACCCGCACTGCACCGGGGACGACGACGCTCCCTGGCGTCACTTGGTTCCCGGTGGCATGCATGGCGCACAGACTACGCACCGTCAAAACCCTCGTAGAGCTGAAGTTCACCCCAAATCAGGCAAGTTACTTCCTACGAATCGGTGATGTGACGCCGTTCACCGTGCCCCCTCTTGTCTCAACCGGATCGCCGTTCTATCGTCTCGATGTATCGAGTCGATACATCAGCTCGGCATAAAGGCCGTACTGAGAGACCGCGGCAGACGGGAGGCGACGATGAGCAGGCGCTCCGGCATCCTGGAATTCGCCGTGCTCGGTCTGCTCCGCGAGTCTCCGATGCACGGCTATGAGCTGCGGAAACGACTCAATACGTCGCTGGGAGTGTTCCGCGCCTTCAGCTACGGGACCCTCTATCCGTGCCTCAAGACGCTGGTCGCCAACGGCTGGTTGATCGAGGAGCCGGGCAGCAGCCCCGAGGACGCCCTCGCAGCTCCACTCGCAGGGCGTCGCGCCAAGATCGTCTATCGGTTGACGGCGGAAGGTAAGGAGCACTTCGAGGATCTGCTCTCGCAGACCGGCCCCGACGCGTACGAGGACGAGCACTTCGCCGCCCGCTTCGCCTTCTTCGGGCAGACCTCGCGGGACGTACGCATGCGGGTGCTCGAGGGCCGCCGCAGCCGCCTCGAAGAGCGCCTGGAGAAGATGCGCGCCTCCCTGGCCCGTACCCGGGAGCGCCTGGACGACTACACGCTTGAGCTCCAGCGGCACGGCATGGAGTCCGTGGAGCGCGAAGTGCGCTGGCTGAACGAGCTCATCGAGAGCGAGCGAGCGGGACGGGACCAGCAACGGTCCGCTCCCGACAGCTCCGCTCAGCAGAACAGCACATCAGGGGAGTCGGCGGTCCTGCCCCGGCGGCGGGAGAACAACCCGCCGCCGGATCCGTCCGATGACCCCGCCAAGTGAGACCCGGCGTTTTGCAGGGTTTCATCCGGAATACCGAGATCACACAGGGAGCAACCGGAATGGGTTCGGTTCGCGTAGCCATCGTCGGCGTGGGCAACTGCGCCGCCTCGCTGGTCCAGGGCGTCGAGTTCTACAAGGACGCCGACCCGGACACCAAGGTCCCGGGCCTGATGCACGTCCAGTTCGGCGACTACCACGTCGGTGACGTCGAGTTCGTCGCCGCCTTCGACGTCGATGCGAAGAAGGTCGGGCTCGACCTCGCGGACGCCATCGGCGCCAGCGAGAACAACACCATCAAGATCTGCGACGTGCCGAACACCGGCGTCCAGGTCCAGCGCGGCCACACCCTCGACGGCCTGGGCAAGTACTACCGCCAGACCATCGAGGAGTCCGCCGAGGCCCCGGTCGACGTGGTCCAGATCCTCAAGGACCGCCAGGTCGACGTTCTCGTCTGCTACCTGCCCGTGGGCTCCGAGGACGCCGCGAAGTACTACGCGCAGTGCGCCATCGACGCCAAGGTCGCGTTCGTCAACGCCCTGCCGGTCTTCATCGCCGGCACCAAGGAGTGGGCGGACAAGTTCACCGAGGCCGGTGTCCCGATCGTCGGCGACGACATCAAGTCGCAGGTCGGCGCCACCATCACGCACCGCGTGATGGCGAAGCTGTTCGAGGACCGCGGTGTCCGTCTCGAGCGCACCATGCAGCTCAACGTCGGCGGCAACATGGACTTCAAGAACATGCTCGAGCGTGACCGCCTCGAGTCCAAGAAGATCTCGAAGACGCAGGCCGTCACCTCGCAGATCCCGGACCGCGAGCTGGGCGAGAAGAACGTCCACATCGGCCCGTCGGACTACGTGGCGTGGCTCGACGACCGCAAGTGGGCGTACGTCCGCCTCGAGGGCCGCGCCTTCGGTGAGGTCCCGCTGAACCTGGAGTACAAGCTCGAGGTCTGGGACTCCCCGAACTCGGCCGGTGTCATCATCGACGCCCTGCGCGCCGCGAAGATCGCCAAGGACCGCGGCATCGGCGGCCCGATCCTCTCCGCGTCGAGCTACTTCATGAAGTCCCCGCCGGTCCAGTACTTCGACGACGAGGCCTACGCGAACGTCGAGAAGTTCATCAAGGGCGAGGTCGAGCGCTAGCGAGACCCGGAGGGCGCGCCAATCGCCTTCTCCTTGTGACGTGTTGAGGGTCCTCGGGCATTCCGCCCGGGGACCCTCTTCGTATGTGAGGCTTGGCCCATGGCTGTCGTCGGTGACCTGCGGATACTGCTGCGGCTGCGGGACTTCCGGCGGCTGCTCGCCGTACGGCTGATCTCGCAGGGCGCGGACGGCGTCTATCAGGTCGCCCTCGCGACGTACGTCGTCTTCTCTCCGGAGAAGCAGGCCTCGCCCGGAGCGATCGCCTCCGCCATGGCCGTGCTGCTCCTCCCGTACTCCTTGATCGGGCCCTTCGCCGGCGTCCTGCTCGACCGCTGGCAGCGCCGCCAGGTGTTCCTGTACGGCAATGTCCTGCGGGCCGGCCTTGCGTCGCTGACCGCGCTGCTGATGCTCAGTGACGTCCCCGACTGGCTCTTCTACGCCTCCGCGCTGTGCGTCACGGCCGTCAACCGCTTCGTCCTGGCCGGGCTCTCGGCAGCCCTGCCCCGCGTCGTCGACGCCGACCGCCTGGTCATCGCCAACTCCCTCTCGCCGACCGCGGGAACGCTCGCCGCGACCGTGGGAGGCGGCCTCGCCTTCATCGTCCGTCTGGCGGCATCGGACTCGGACGCGGCGGTGGTCCTCCTCGGCGCCGCCCTGTACCTCTGCGCGGCGTTCGCGTCCCTCCGCATGGCCCGTGAACTGCTCGGACCGGATCCGGAGTTGGTGCAGCCACGCCTGGCGGCCGCGCTGGCCGGGACGGCACGAGGCCTGCGGGCGGGGGTGCGCCATCTGGCCCAGCGCCCCGCGGCCGCCCGCGCGCTGGCCGCGATGACGGTGATGCGGTTCTGCTACGGCGCGCTCACGGTGATGGTCCTGATGCTGTGCCGGTACGCCTGGACATCGACGGAGTCCGACGGGCTCGCGCTGCTCGGACTCGCCGTGGGGATCTCCGGCGCGGGGTTCTTCGTGGCCGCCGTGGTGACGCCTTCCGCGGTGGCGCGACTGGGGGCGAGCGGCTGGATCGTGGCCTGCGCGGCGACGGCGGCGGTCCTGGAACCGGCCCTCGGTCTCCCCTTCGAACCCGTCCCCCTCCTCATCGCCGCCTTCGTCCTCGGCCTCACGACTCAGGGCGCGAAGATCGCCACGGACACGGTGGTGCAGTCCTCGGTGGACGACGGCTTCCGCGGCCGAATCTTCTCCGTCTACGACGTCCTCTTCAACGTCGCTTTCGTCGGCGCGGCAGCGGTGGCCGCGCTGATGCTGCCGCCTGACGGCAGGTCGGTTCCGCTTGTTGTGGGCGTGGCACTGCTCTACGCAACAATTGCATTCAGCGGTTCGCGTCTCCCCCTTTAGCTGACTTACTCATTGATGGCCATATTTATTTGAGTCAAGTTTAAGCTCCCGAGCTTGCATCGAAATCTAGCGTGAGGTCGGTCACACCAACCGATTCCTGCCTCATACGCGCGAAGAACTCGATAGCGTTCCAGCCATCCCATAAAGGAGCAGATTATGAAGAAGTCGCTGGGCATCGCGGCCACAACCCTCGCCATAGTGGTAACCGGCGTCGTCAGCGCCGCACCAGCAAGCGCTGGAACGGCAGACCGGAAGAGTTGCATTAATTCAAAGTACATGTGCATATGGAAGAACAAGAACTTCTCGGGTTCCCGCTGGTCAGCACTGCCAGACTGGGGTAACCAATGCACTAATCCGTTGCAGTCAGGCCACTCCGTAGCAAATGGAAGGGCAGGGAAAGTCCGCTACTACTCAAAGAAGGATTGCAAGGGATCCTACTTCGACATCAAGCCCGGTGACTACTCCTCAAGCACCCCGTTTGTCCCTGCCAGCTACAAAGGCATAGCGGCCTGATCCGCCTTCGCGATTAAGAGAAAAGACACCAGCACGGAAGTGCTACACAGGGTGGCTGGCCTGTACAGATCAGCCACCCTGCATGCATTTAGCGTGAGGAAAACCGGATACCAACTCCTACTCTTACGAGAACTGCGGCGGTACGCCCGAATCCCGCAACACACCCTCGCGCCTAAGCAGTCCACTGCTCCCTGGACACCGCTTCAGCAGCACATGCCCCACCGCCCATAGCGGCGCACCACTTCAGCGAGCTGACGCAGCGCCGGGCGGCAGTAGCAGCGACCAGACGCCATTAGTTCCGCTATTGACCGGTTTGTCGCTCAGTAAGTGTCACATCAGTGCCACAGAGTCCCTGTGAGTTTCAGGGACGCCGCTTCTCCCCGATAACTTACGGGCGTCTTATTCGCGCCATCGCGCTCTCGTTCGAGGGGGACCCCCAAAGTGACCACTCCGCCGCCCCAGGGCCAGACTCCGTACCCGCCCCAGGGCCAGAACCCCTATGGCCAGCCCCAGGGCGGCGCTCCGTACGGCCAGCAGGCACCAGCGGCCCCGTACCCGCCCCAGCAGGGCCAGCCGGGCATGCCGCAGCAGCCGTATCCGGCCTTCAACCAGGGCGCGCCGGTTCCGCCGCCCCAGCCGCAGCGTCGTCCCATAAAGGCGTACCTGCGAGGTGCGGCCGTGGTGCTCGGCCTCATAGTGATCGCAGGTAGCTGGTGGGCGAGCCGGGACGACGCAGAGACCGCGGCGGTCGGCGACTGCCTGAAGCCCGCCTCGTCGTCCTCGGACCGCATGGAGGTCGTGGACTGCTCCTCCTCCGAGGCGGAATCCAAGGGCATCAAGAAGATCGACGGCAAGTTCACCTCGTTCACGGCGGAGGCCGAGTGCCGCAAGGTCGAGGGCGCCACCGGGTTCTACGCCGAGACCGGGGAGGGCAACAACTTCCTGTTCTGCACAAAGGAAGCCTGACCTGACACAGCTGATGTGCCGAGGGGCGCTGGTTCACGGTTTCACGTGAAACAGCGCCCCTCGGCACATAACGGACCGCTGGTTGTTTCACGTGAAACAACCAGCGCCCGCCTCAGCTCTGCTCGCCCCACCACTCCTTGAGCGCCGCCACCGCGGCGTCCCGCTCCATCGGCCCGTTCTCCAGCCGCAGCTCCAGCAGGAACTTGTAGGCCTTGCCGATCACCGGGCCCGGGCCCACGCCCAAGACCTCCATGATGTCGTTGCCGTCGAGGTCGGGGCGGATCGAGTCCAGCTCCTCCTGTTCCTGGAGGCGAGCGATGCGCTCCTCCAGGCCGTCGTACGCGCGCGACAGGGCGTTCGCCTTGCGCTTGTTACGCGTCGTGCAGTCGGAGCGGGTCAGCTTGTGCAGCCGGTCCAGGAGCGGTCCCGCGTCCCGTACATAGCGACGTACGGCCGAATCGGTCCACTCGCCCGTGCCGTACCCGTGGAAGCGCAGGTGGAGCTCGACCAGACGCGAGACATCCTTCACCAGCTCGTTGGAGTACTTGAGCGCTGTCATCCGCTTCTTGACCATCTTCGCGCCCACCACCTCGTGGTGATGGAAGGAGACCCGACCATCGCTCTCGAAGCGTCGCGTCCGCGGCTTGCCGATGTCGTGCAGCAGCGCCGCGATCCGCAGCGTCAGGTCGGGGCCGTCCGTCTCCAGTGCCATCGCCTGCTCGAGGACGATCAGCGAGTGGTCGTAGACGTCCTTGTGACGATGGTGCTCGTCCCGCTCCAGACGCAGCGCCGGCAGCTCGGGCAGGACGCGCTCGGCAAGCCCGGTGTCCACGAGCAGAGCCAGGCCCTTGCGCGGGTGTGCGGAGAGGATCAGTTTGTTCAGCTCGTCCCGCACACGCTCCGCGGAGACGATGTCGATGCGCTCGGCCATCGCCTTCATCGCGGCGACGACGTCGGGGGCCACCTCGAAGTCCAGTTGCGCGGCGAAGCGCGCGGCCCGCATCATGCGCAGCGGGTCGTCGGAGAAGGACTCCTCGGGAGTGCCAGGAGTGCGCAGGACGCGCTCCGACAGGTCTTCAAGCCCACTGTGCGGGTCGATGAACTCCTTCTCGGGGAGCGCCACCGCCATCGCGTTCACCGTGAAGTCACGGCGTACGAGGTCTTCCTCGATGGAGTCGCCGTAGGACACCTCGGGCTTGCGCGAGGTCCTGTCGTACGCCTCGGAGCGGTACGTCGTGACCTCGATCTGGTAGCCGTCCTTCTGGCTGCCGACCGTACCGAAGGCGATCCCGACCTCCCACACCGCGTCCGCCCAGGGCCGGACGATCTTCAGTACGTCCTCGGGGCGTGCGTCGGTCGTGAAGTCCAGGTCGTTGCCGAGCCGCCCCAGGAGGGCGTCCCTGACCGAGCCACCGACCAGGGCGAGGGAGAACCCCGCCTCCTGGAATCGACGGGCGAGATCGTCCGCGACAGGGGACACACGCAGCAGTTCGCTGACCGCGCGGCGCTGCACCTGGCTCAGTGCGCTGGGATTGTCTTCATTGGCGTTCGGCACAACAGAAAAGGGTACGTGTCCCGGGCGCCCGGGGCCGACCCGATTCCCGCCGGGCCCCGCAAGGCCCGCACCGTCGCCCCCGGCCAGGTCTTCCGATCATGTGGAGCAGTCCGCGGCACTTCGCCACAGCGCGCATCGTTACCATGCGTGGACGCACAACCGACGACCACTGACGACGACGAGGGACGGGCGAACGCGTGGCCGAGGCGGCAGACTTCCCGGGGACCAGTCCCTCACCTGCCCGCCGGTGGCTGCGGCGCACCGCAGCACTGCTGGTGGGCACCCCTTTGCTGGCCGGACTCCTGCAGGTCCCTGCAGGCCCCGTCGCACATGCCGCCCCGCCGAGCGCGAAGGCCGACGCGACCGGATCCCGCACCGTCGACGTCTCGCTGGACAAGCTCACCCCGACCACGCCCGGTGAGGGCGACACCCTCGTCGTCTCCGGCACCGTCACCAACAACGGCAAGCAGACGGTGACCGACGCCAAGGTCGGCCTGCGGGTGGGACCCGTCAACAGCCGCAGTGCCATCGACGCCGCCGCGAAGCGCACGGGCTTCCAGCCGGGCACCGAGGGCACGGAGGTCGGCGGGAAGTACACCGAGAAGTTCTCCAAGCTGGCCCCAGGTGTGCGTCAGGACTTCAGCATCTCCGTACCGGTCAAGGAGCTGAGCCTCGGCGCCGACGGCGTCTACCAGCTGGGCGTCGCCCTCACCGGGCAGAGCAGCGCCCAGCCCTACCCCCAGGTGCTCGGGATCGAGCGCACCTTCCTGCCGTGGCAGCCCGACGCCGCCGACGCGAAGACGAAGACGACCTATCTCTGGCCGCTGATCTCCTCCACGCACCTCACGGCGAAGAACGAGTCGGACGAACAGCAGACGCCCGTCTTCAAGAACGACGACCTGGCCGATGAGCTGGGGCCCGGCGGCCGCCTGGAACAGCTCCTGTCCCTCGGCAGCGACCTCGACGTCACCTGGGTCATCGATCCGGACCTGCTCGCCTCCGTCGAGGCGATGACGAAGAGCTACCGGATCCAGAACCCCGACGGGAAGACCACGAGGGCCGGCAGGCACCAGGCCGTCGCCAACCAGTGGCTCAACGACCTCGAGGCCGCCGTCAAGGGCAAGAAGGTCGTCGCGCTCCCCTTCGCCGACCCCGACCTCGCGTCCCTCGCGCACAACGGCAAGGCCGTCTCCGGCTCGCTCGGCCACCTCAAGGAGGCCACCGACGTCGGGGCCAAGGCGGTGGACACGATCCTCCACGTGAAGCCCAGCACGGACTTCGCGTGGCCCGCCGACGGGGCGATCGACCCGTCGATCGTCGACGTCGCCACCTCCGCGGGCGCCCACTCGGTCATCACCCGCAGCGACAGCCTGCGCGAGACCAACCTGCAGTACGCGCCGACAGCGGCCCGGCCGATCGGCGGCGGCACGACGGCCATGGTGGCCGACGCACGCCTCTCGACGGCCTTCGAGGGCGACATGACGGAGGCCGAGAACTCCACGCTCGCCGTGCAGGAGTTCCTCGCCCAGAGCCTGATGATCAACCTCCAGGACCCCGACAAGCAGCGCAGCATCGTCGTCGCCCCGCAGCGCATGCCCTCGGCGAGCCAGGCCCAGTCCATGGCGAAGGCGCTGACCAGCCTCTCCGGCAGCCAGTGGTCGCAGTCCCAGGACCTGACCGCCGCGGCGAAGGAGAAGCCGGACCCGCAGGCCACCACGCAGGTGCCGTCGGCCGGCACGTACCCCGCCTCGCTGCGCAAGCAGGAGCTGCCGCAGTCGGCCTTCGAGCACATTCAGAACACGCAGAACCAGCTCGACCGCTTCCAGGTCATCCTCACCGAGAAGGACCGCGTGGTCACCCCGTTCGGGAGGGCCATAGACCGTGAGATGTCGACGTCCTGGCGCGGGCGTCCGAAGGAGTCGAGCGACTACCGGACGAGCGTGTGGGACTACCTCAAGGAGCTCACCCAGCAGGTGAGTCTGGTCCAGAGGTCCGCCGCGAAGCTCTCCGGACGCAGCGCGACCATTCCGATCTCTGTCCAGAACAACCTGGTACAGGACGTCGACAACCTGGTGCTGCGGCTGTGCTCGCGCAAGCCCACCCGCCTGAAGATCGGCGACGGGCAGTGCGAGGAGAAGCCGATCAAGGTCTCGGGCGGCCACTCCCAGTCGGTGAAGTTCACGACCACGGCCAACGCCAACGGTCCGGTCCCGGTGTACGCCCAGCTCTACACGGAGGACGACCAGCCCTACGGCGACGCCGTGCGCTTCGAGGTCAACGTCACCGAGTTCACCCTCACGGTGATGCTTGTCATCGCCGGCGGTCTCCTGCTGCTCGTTCTCGCCGGATTCCGGATGTACACCCAGCGCAAGCGCGCCGCGCGCAAGCAGGCCCAGGAAGGCCCTGACGAGGGCCCTGAGGGCGATTCCGGCTCCGAGTCGGGGGAAGACGACCCCGAGCAGCCGAGTGACCCGGCGCCGGACACCGCTCCGGAAAGCACCGACCCGTCGGACACGGGTGAGAGAGTGGACCGTTGAGCGATGTCGTGGCCGGTGGGCCCGGGGACGATGAGGTGGGGTAACCATGAACGCGCCGTACGACGGTGACCGTGGCCAGGGCGCGGGCGGTTCCGCCTCGCCCGGGGGCCCGCCGCCCGGCTCCCCCGAGCACGGGCAGGTGCCGCCGCAGCCAGCGCCGGACATGTATCTCCAGGATGCCTACGACCAGGACCCCTACCGGGCCCAGGACCTCTCCGCCCAGGACCCGGTGACCGAGGCGCTCTACGACCGTGCGGCGCATCCTCCGCCGCCGCCCGGCACCTATCAGCAGCAGCCGCTGTACGGCCAGCCGCCCAGCCCGCAGCACGCCCCGGACCCGCGTGTGTGGGCCCAGACGCCCGCACCCGAGCCGGACGGCCCCACCCGCCACCTCCCGTACGGCGACGACGCCCGTACGACGCAGTTCGTGGGCGTCGACGACCTGGTCACCCAGGCCGGCGAGGAGCACCACGAACCGGACGCCTTCGCACACCTCTTCCGCGACCAGCAGCCCGGCGGCTACCGCAACCAGCAGGTCGGCTACCAGCAGAGCGACTACCAACAGGGCGGCTACCCCCAAGGCGGTTACCAACAAGGCGGTGGCCATCCCCAGCAGGGCGGCTACCCCCAGGACAACGGCTATCAGCAGGGCAACGGCTACCAGCAGCCCGTCAACGGCGGCTATCCGCCCGCCGAACAGCAACCGGTCGTCCCGGCCCCCGCGGCGGCCCCGGCACCGGCTCCCGCGCCTGCGCCCGCTCCCAAGTCGGGCGGCCGCGCGTCGAGCCTGCTGAAGTCCAGCGCCCTCATGGCCGCGGGGACGATCGTCTCCCGCCTCACCGGCTTCCTGCGCACCCTGGTCATGGCCGCCGCGATCGGCGTCGGCCTGCTCAACGACTCGTACCAGGTCGCGAACACGCTCCCGACGATGATCTACGTCCTGGTCGGCGGCGGCGCGCTGAACGCCGTGTTCATCCCGCAGCTCGTACGCGCCATGAAGAAGGACGACGACGGCGGCGAGGGATACGCCAACCGGCTCCTCACCCTGGTCATGGTCCTGCTCGCGGGCGTCACCGTCATCTGTGTGGTGGCGGCACCCCTCTTCGTCCGGATGATGTCGCCGACGATCGCGGACGACCCCGTTCGCATGGAAGTGACCGTCACCTTCGCGCGCTTCTGCATCCCGACGATGTTCTTCATGGGCGTGCACGTCGTCCTCGGACAGATCCTCAACGCCCGCGGCCGCTTCGGCGCGATGATGTGGACCCCGGTCCTCAACAACATCGTGGTCATCGCCACCTTCGGCGCCTTCATCTGGGCCTTCGGCGGATTCACCGAGTCCGGCGTCACCCCCGCCAACATCACGCCCGACGGCGTGCGCCTGCTGGGCATCGGCACGCTGCTCGGCCTCGTCGTGCAAGCCCTGGCCATGCTTCCGTACCTGCGCGAGGCCGGGTTCAAGATCCGCCTGCGGTTCGACTGGCGCGGCCACGGCCTCGGCAAGGCCGCGCGGCTCGCGAAGTGGACCTTCTTCTTCGTCCTGGCCAACCAGGTCGGCATGGTCGTCGTCACCCAGCTCGCCACCAGCGCGGGTACGACCGCGGCCGACCAGGGCCATGCCGGCACCGGCATCACCGCGTACAACTACGCGCTGCTCCTGTGGCAGATGCCGCAGGCCATCATCACGGTCTCCGTGATGACCGCGGTCCTGCCCCGCATCTCCCGCTCCGCGAACGACGGCGACCCTGCCGCCGTCCGCGACGACATCTCGTACGGCCTGCGCACCTCGGCCGTGGCCATCGTGCCGTGCGCCTTCGCCTTCCTCGCCCTCGGCGTCCCGATGGCCACGCTGCTGTACGCGGGCTCCGGCTCGGGCGCGCAGAACATCGGCTACACCCTGATGGCATTCGGGCTCGGCCTGATTCCGTACTCGGTCCAGTACGTCGTCCTGCGCGGCTTCTACGCCTACGAGGACACGCGCACGCCCTTCTACAACACCGTGATCGTGGCGGCCGTCAACGCGGCGGCCTCGGCCCTCTGCTTCTTCGTCCTGCCCGCCCGGTGGGCGGTGGTCGGCATGGCGGCCTCCTACGGCCTCGCCTATGCGGTGGGCGTCGGTGTGGCCTGGCGGCGGCTGCGCGCACGGCTGGGCGGCGACCTGGACGGTGCGCAGGTGGCACGCACGTACACGCGGCTCTTCGGCGCCTCGATCCCGGCGGCCCTCGTCGGTGGCGCCGTCGGCTTCGCCATCCTCAAGGCGATGGGCACCGGGGCGCTCAGCTCCCTGGTCGCGCTGGTCGTCGGCGGCATCGCACTCATCGGCGTCTTCTTCGTGGCCGCCCGAAAGATGCGGATCGCGGAGCTCAACTCCATGGTCGGCATGGTCCGGGGGCGTCTCGGCCGCTGAGATAGGGCGGTTCGCACAACCATCGTCGGCCACCGTGTGTCGTGCATAGCGCCGGACTGTGGGCACAATTGGCTTTGGCGTCTGACGAAGCGCAACGGATGGGGAGGCAGGAACGACGGTGGCGGAACGGAGCACGGCTGCCGTCGACGTGGCAGACAACAGCGGCGACGAGCCGCTGACCGCCAAGGCGGAGCAGGCCACGGCCGACGGGGTGGCCCAGACCCGGGAGCGGGACACGGCAGCAGACGAAGACGCGGCGGACAACAACGACAAGCCCACGAGCCGCGGGGCGGCGTCCTCACCCCCAGAACTGCACAGTGGCCACAAGCTCGCCAGACGCTATCGACTGGAAGAGTGCGTCACCCGTCTGGACGGTTTCAGCAGCTGGCGTGCGGTCGACGAGAAGCTCCGTCGCGCCGTCGGCGTGCACCTCCTGCCCGCGGACCATCCGCGGGCCCGCTCGGTGCTCGCCGCGGCCCGTTCCTCGGCGCTGCTCGGCGACCCGCGCTTCGTACAGGTCCTGGACGCGGTCGAGGAGAACGACCTCGTCTACGTGGTCCACGAGTGGCTCCCTGACGCCACGGAGCTCACCGCGCTCCTTGCCGCCAGCCCGCTCGAGGCGCACGACGCGTACCAGCTGGTCAGCCAGGTCTCCCAGGCCATGGCCGCCGCGCACCGCGAAGGCCTCGCGCATCTGCGGCTGACACCGAGCGCGGTGCTGCGCACCTCCACCGGCCAGTACCGCATCCGTGGTCTCGCCGTGAACGCCGCGCTGCGCGGCATCAGCTCCGACACCCCGCAGCGCACGGACACGGAAGCGATCGGCGCCCTTCTGTACGCCTCGCTGACCCAGCGCTGGCCGTACGAGGACGACGCGTACGGCCTCTCCGGGCTCCCCAAGGACATCGGCCTCATCGCCCCCGACCAGGTGCGTGCGGGCGTCCACCGCGGCCTGTCGGAGCTCGCCATGCGCGCGCTCGTCAACGACGGTGCGACGGCGTCACGCCAGGAACCTCCGTGCACGACGCCGGAGGAGCTGGTGAAGGCCATCGGCGAGATGCCCCGCATCCGCCCGCCCGAGCCCGCCTTCACCGCGCCGCCGGAGTACCAGCGCACGACATACCAGCAGGGCACGTACGGCCGTCCCGCGGCTCCCGGGGTCACGCAGCCCGTGCCGACCCCGCCGCCCCCGCTGCAGAGCCGCACCGGCAGGGCCCTCAAGTGGGCCGTGTCCGCGCTGCTCATCGCCGCGCTCGGCCTGGGCAGCTGGCAGCTTGCGGACGCCTTGATGGACCGCGAGAACTCCGGGGCCCCCGGCACGTCGCACACCAACGGAGGCGGCGACAAGGGCCAGCCCAAGCCGAAGAAGCCGATCGCCATCAAGGGCGCCGAGGAGTTCGTCCTGAAGGGCGACCCCCAGAACCCGGGCACCGTAGGCAACACCTACGACAAGGACCGGTCCACGCTCTGGCGCACCAAGACCTTCAACGAGGGTCCGCGGCTTGCCCCGTACAAGCCCGGTGTCGGTATCGTCTACGACCTCGGCTCGGAGCAAGACGTCTCCGAGGCGTCGATAGCCCTTCGCTACGGCGGGAACCGCACCACGGTCGAGCTGTACGCGACGGACTCACTGACGCCTTCGGCGGACATCAAGTCCATGAAGAAGATCGGCACCGCGACCACGTCGGGCCAGACCGCGAAGATCGAGGCCAAGAAGCCCGTGAAGTCGCAGTACGTGCTCCTCTGGATGACCGAAGTACCGAACTCACCTCGCGACGGGTACTACAGCGCGGGATACAAGCAAGGCATCACGGACGTGAAATTCAAGGGCTGAGGAATCGGCTCGGCGACGCTCACCGAGGGGGGAGGGGGTTCGACGGTGGAGGGCACCGAACACCGTGACATGAGCGACCAGGACCTCCTCGCCTGCCACGTCGCCGGTGACAAGGACGCCTTCGGTGAGCTCGTACGGCGCCATCGCGACCGGCTGTGGGCCGTGGCGCTGCGCACGCTGGGGGACCGCGAGGAGGCGGCCGACGCGGTGCAGGACGCCCTGGTCTCCGCCTACCGCGCGGCCCACACCTTCCGTGGGCAGTCCGCCGTGACGACGTGGCTGCACCGGATCACCGTGAACGCCTGTCTCGACCGGGCGCGCAAGGCAGCCTCGCGCAAGGCCTCGCCGATCGATGACACCGAACGGCTTGAGCAGCTCCTGGAGCCGGAGGAATCGGCCGCCGCTCCCGTCGAGCGCGGCGATGTCCACCGGGAACTCATTGAGGCCCTGGGCACGCTTCCTCACGATCAGCGTGCCGCCCTCGTCCTGGTCGACATGCAGGGCTATCCGGTGGCCGAGGCAGCCCGCATGCTCGACATCCCCACCGGCACGGTCAAGAGCCGCTGCGCACGCGGCAGAGCCAGACTGCTGCCGCTGCTCACTCATCTGCGTACGGAAGCACCCGCGCGCAATGGAGACAGCGGCGACGACGGCGGAAGCAAGAAGCCCGCCTCAGGAAGGAACCGGACGCAGGGGACATCCGTCCCACCGGCAGCAGGGCCACGGGATTCAGGACCAAGCGATTCAGCTGCTGTGAAGGGCGGAGGTGGGCGAGCGTGACAGCCACGACCGACTCGGCCGGGCACCCGGAAGTCGCTGAGATCTCCGAGCTGACCGAAGGTCTGCTCTCCCCGTCGCGCACGAGCGACGTACGGCGGCACCTGGACAGCTGCGAGCTCTGCGCCGACGTCTATGCCTCCCTGGAGGAGATCCGCGGCATGCTCGGCACCCTGCCGGGCCCTCCACGCATGCCGGCCGATGTCGCGGGGCGCATCGACGCCGCGCTGGCTGCCGAAGCACTGCTGAACTCCACCGCCCCCGACAGCCCCGATGCGGTGGGTGAGACGTCCGAAGCGGAGCCCGAGGTGGAGCCCGAGCCGGCGCTCGCCACTTCGTCGCCCGCCGCCGCGCGTGTTTCACGTGAAACATCGCCTTCCCGCACGTCCTCCGGAACCACCGACCGCCCTGCCGGGCGCCCGCGTGCCGCCACCGGTCCAGGGCGCGGTGGCCGACCGCGGGGGATGCGTCGGCGTACCGCCGTGCTCAGCGCCGTCTTCACCGCGGCTGCCATCGGTCTCGGCACCCTGCTGATGCAGACCATGGGCGGCGACTCAGGTGGGACCTCCGATACGGCCTCGGGCCGGGAGACCGCGAACCCGTTCTCCGAGGAGAAGCTCAAGGGTCAGGTCGCCGACCTCCTCGCGAAGAACTCCGTCAAGGGGTCCGGGAGCAAGGTGGAGGGCTCCACACCTACTTACGACACACGCACCGCGCCGGAGTCCCCCAAGACGAAGTTGGGTGAGGAGTCCGAGGAGTCTCAGGCAGCCACGGCCGAGATCCCCGAGTGCATTCAGCGCGGCATCGATGACAAGACGCCTCTCGCCGCCGAAGCGGGCTCCTACGAAGGCAAGCCCGCCTATCTCGTCGTCGTGCCCCATGACACCGACAGCACCAAGGTCTCCGCGTACGTCGTCGATGCCACCTGCGTGGACAAGGCCTCACCGTCCACAGGCAAGATCCTTGTGACGCACTCCTATCCCCAGAACTGACGTCTCGGGTATCCCCCAGGGCTGACGTCACCGGCCTTTTTCACAGCGCTCTTTCACGGGCGCTCGACGCTGCGGCCAGCAGTCTTGTGGTGCATGGCACTCTCCGTCCTGACACGCTTCCGTGCGCGCGGACACGTCGGGGAATGCACGCCCCGTAGGATCCGTTGGGTGGGGTGAGAGTCCTGAGACAGGCACCCACCAGCAGTACGCAGCAGTCCCCAGAGACGAGGAATCAAGCCGTGACCGACGTCCGTAACGTGATCATCATCGGCTCCGGGCCCGCCGGCTACACGGCGGCGCTCTACACCGCGCGCGCGTCGCTGAAGCCGCTGGTGTTCGAGGGCGCCGTCACCGCAGGCGGTGCGCTGATGAACACCACCGAGGTGGAGAACTTCCCCGGCTTCCAGGACGGCGTCATGGGCCCCGAGCTCATGGACAACATGCGGGCCCAGGCCGAGCGCTTCGGTGCCGAGCTCGTGCCCGACGATGTCGTCGCCGTCGACCTCAGCGGTGAGATCAAGACCGTGACGGACACCGCGGGCACCGTGCACCGTGCGAAGGCCGTCATCGTCACGACCGGCTCGCAGCACCGCAAGCTCGGCCTGCCGAACGAGGACGCCCTCTCCGGACGTGGCGTCTCCTGGTGCGCCACCTGCGACGGCTTCTTCTTCAAGGACCAGGACATCGCCGTGATCGGCGGCGGCGACACCGCGATGGAGGAGGCCACCTTCCTCTCGCGCTTCGCCAAGTCCGTGACGATCGTGCACCGCCGCGACAGCCTGCGCGCCTCCAAGGCGATGCAGGAGCGCGCCTTCGCCGACCCGAAGATCAAGTTCATCTGGGACAGCGAGGTCGCCGAGATCAAGGGCGAGCAGAAGCTCTCCGGGCTGACGCTGCGCAACCTCAAGACGGGCGAGACGTCCGAGCTGCCGGTGACTGGTCTGTTCATCGCGATCGGCCACGACCCGCGCACGGAGCTCTTCAAGGGACAGCTGGAGCTGGACGATGAGGGCTACCTGAAGGTCGACGCGCCCTCGACCCGGACGAACCTGACCGGTGTCTTCGGCGCCGGCGACGTCGTCGACCACACGTACCGCCAGGCGATCACGGCGGCCGGCACCGGCTGCTCCGCCGCTCTCGACGCAGAGCGTTTCCTCGCTGCCCTCGCCGACAGCGAGTCCGCGGCTGCCACCGTCTGACCCCTCTCTTCCCCCACCGCAACAAGTTAAGGAGACTGCCGTGGCCGGCACCCTGAAGAACGTGACCGACGCCTCCTTCGAGGAGGACGTCCTCAAGAGCGACAAGCCCGTACTGGTGGACTTCTGGGCCGCCTGGTGCGGTCCGTGCCGCCAGATCGCCCCGTCCCTCGAGGCGATCGCGGCCGAGCACGGCGACAAGATCGAGGTCGTCAAGCTCAACATCGACGAGAACCCGGGCACGGCCGCCAAGTACGGCGTCATGTCCATCCCGACCCTGAACGTGTACCAGGGCGGCGAGGTGGCCAAGACCATCGTGGGCGCCAAGCCGAAGGCCGCGATCGAGCGCGACCTGGCGGACTTCATCGCCGAGTAATCGGCGGCGATGTTTCACGTGAAACACGAATGGACCAGTCCCTCCGGGGGCTGGTCCATTCGCCGTTCACAGGCCGGAAGTCTCAGAGCGGCCGCAGCGCCGGCTCCTTCTGTACCGCTCCCAGCAGGCGGTCGAGCGCCAGCTCGACGTCTTCCTTCCAGGAGAGCGTCGTCCGCAGCTCGAGCCTCAGCCGCGGGTAGGCAGGATGCGGGCGGACCGTCTTGAAGCCCACCGCCAAGAGATGATCCGCGGGCAGCACACACGCAGGCTTCTCCCAGCGCGCGTCACCGAAGGCTTCGATCGCCTTGAACCCTCTGCGCAGCAGATCCTTCGCCACCGTCTGGACGATCACGCGGCCGAGCCCCTGGCCCTGATAGCCCGGCATGATCAAGGCCGTCATCAACTGGACGGCATCCGGTGACACAGGGCTGGTGGGGAACGCGGTGGAGCGGGGGACATACGCCGGAGGCGCATAGAGCACGAAGCCCACCGGCACATCGTCGACGTACACGACGCGACCGCAGGATCCCCACTCCAGCAGGACGGCGGAGATCCATGCCTCCTTCTCCAGCTCCGGAGTTCCGGCCTTTACCGCGGCCTGGCCGCTGACCGGGTCCAGTTCCCAGAAGACGCACGAACGGCAGCGCTTGGGAAGGTCCGGGAGGTTGTCCAGCGTGAGCGGTACGAGCCGACGCCCCATGAAGGCGGTTCCTCACTTCCTTCGCCCGCCGCACTGAGAGCGGCTGTCAGAGCGCTGCGTTCCCTGAGCAAGCTGCCGACGAATCCGCCGACCGCCCCCAGCCCGAGGCCCGCGGTCATCAGTCCGGTGCGGCTCATCGATCGCATGGCCCCTGCCTCCCCAATGAGGTGCCGTCAGGTGGATGCGCCATACCTCAACGCATCGTATCCACGATGCGATTGCCCCGATACCGTAAGAAAGCAAAGAGCGGGCCGTGTTCCGGTACAGACCGGACACGGCCCGCTCTCGCGGTGCCGACCTCTGGGGCTCAGGCCTTGCCGTCCTCGGAGTCGTCCTCCGCCGCGGCCTCGGCGAGGCCGTTCTGCAGGACGGGCCCCTCTCCCGGAGCCAGCGTGCTGAGGATGCGCTCCAGATCCTCCAGGGAGGCGAAGTCGACGACGATCTTGCCCTTCTTCTGCCCCAGGTCCACCCTCACTCGCGTCTCGAACCGGTCGGAGAGCCGGGTGGCGAGACCGGTCAGCGCCGGCGAGAGCCGGGTGCCGGCACGCGGCCCCTTGGCCTTCGGAGCGCTCTGCGGCCGCGACCCCATGAGGGTCACGATCTCCTCGACGGCACGCACCGAAAGGCCCTCGGCCACGATCCGGTGGGCGAGTCGGTCCTGCTCCTCCGAGTCCTCGACGGAGAGCAGCGCACGAGCGTGCCCCGCGGAGAGGACCCCGGCAGCGACCCTGCGCTGCACCGCCGGAGAGAGCTTCAGCAGCCGGAGCGTGTTGGAGACCTGCGGGCGGGAGCGACCGATACGATCCGCCAGCTGGTCGTGCGTGCAGTTGAAGTCCTTGAGCAACTGGTCGTAGGCGGCGGCCTCTTCCAGCGGATTCAGCTGGGCACGGTGCAGGTTCTCGAGCAGCGCGTCCAGGAGGAGCTTCTCGTCCTCCGTGGCCCGCACGATCGCGGGGATGCGCTCCAGCCCCGCCTCACCGCAGGCCCTCCAGCGTCGCTCGCCCA
Source organism: Streptomyces sp. NPDC025651 (assembly GCF_055558735.1). Taxonomy (NCBI): domain Bacteria; kingdom Bacillati; phylum Actinomycetota; class Actinomycetes; order Kitasatosporales; family Streptomycetaceae; genus Streptomyces; species Streptomyces sp. NPDC025651. Next base: position 711,834 of record NZ_JBVHLZ010000002.1, on the reverse strand, counting down.
TGATGAGCTCGTAACGCGCGGGACCCAACTGCCGTACGACGACGGGCTGGAGGAGACCAACCTCCTTGATGGAGGTCACCAGCTCCGCGAGAGCGTCCTCGTCGAACACCTCACGCGGCTGTCGCGGGTTGGGCTTGATGGAGTCCAGCGGCAGCTCGGCGAAGTGCGCACCGGCCACGGTCGAGCTCTCCGGCGCCTCCACTGCCTGCTGGGCCGGCTCCGCCGTTTCATGTGAAACGGGGCTCTGCGGGAGCGACGCCACCTTCGCGGCGGCCACTCCTCGCTCGGCGGTGAGCACAGGCACTGCCGTGGGGGAGGTCGAGGCTCCCCCCACCGTCTGCGGGGCCTGCTTCTCCGTCGGGGCTGCAGGGATCAGGGCTCCGAGGCCTCGCCCCAGCCCTCTCCGTCGCTCGCTCACTGCATCCCCTCCGTCATGCTCTGCTGGCTGTTCTGAGCGCCCATGTGGGCGTGCTGGACGTCATAACGCACTCCTACTCCGCGCAGCGCGATCTCTCGTGCCGCTTCGAAGTAGGAGAGGGCGCCACTCGATCCCGGATCGTAGGTGAGCACCGTCTGGCCGTAGCTCGGCGCCTCGGAGATGCGGACCGATCGCGGGATGCTCGTCCGCAGGACCTCGTCGCCGAAGTGGTTGCGCACCTCGTCCGCCACCTGAGAGGCGAGCCGGGTCCTGCCGTCGTACATGGTGAGGAGAATCGTCGACACATGCAGGTTCGGGTTGAGGTGGCCCCGTACCAGGTCGACGTTGCGCAGGAGTTGGCCGAGTCCTTCCAGTGCGTAGTACTCGCACTGAATGGGGATCAGCACCTCCGCGCCGGCCACCAGTGCGTTGACCGTGAGCAGCCCCAGCGACGGCGGGCAGTCGATGAGGATGTAGTCCAGCGGCTGCTCGTAGGCCTGGATCGCTCGCTGCAACCGGCTCTCACGCGCCACCAGCGACACCAGCTCGATCTCCGCACCGGCGAGATCGATGGTGGCGGGGGCGCAGAAGAGACCCTCGACGTCAGGCACCGGCTGGACGACTTCGGAGAGAGGCTTGCTCTCGACCAAGACGTCGTAGATGGACGGCACTTCGGCGTGATGGTCGATACCGAGAGCCGTGGAGGCATTGCCCTGCGGGTCGAGGTCGATCACCAGGACGCGTGCGCCGTGCAGAGCGAGCGAGGCGGCCAGATTGACGGTCGTCGTCGTCTTGCCCACCCCACCCTTCTGGTTGGCGACCACCATGACGCGGGTCTGCTCGGGGCGCGGCAGGCCTTCGCCTGCGCGGCCGAGCGCTTCCACCGCCAGTTGGGCAGCACGACCGATGGGTGTGTCGTCCATCGGGGTCGGTGTTTCACGTGAAACATCCTCCCCCGCCGACTCGGTACGGGGACCGGGGACCGGATCGGTCATCGGTCCCGCGATGTTGGCGTCGGACCGCAAGGATTCACTCTCCTCGACATCAGGCTCGCAATGAACAGAGCCTCCCATGCTTTCGGGGTCGTGAACCAGCGAGGCCCGGTCTTCTGTGGACGAATCCACCTCTGTGGACAACTCCGTTCCCTTATCGAGGGAACCAAGTGGTCGACGGTCGCGAGGTTCCGCAGCGCGGCCGCGACTGATGATGCCATGCAGCAGTGAGCGACGTTTCACGTGAAACACGATGCACCGCAGCCGGGGTGCCGCTTGTGCGACACCCCGGTATGCGTACGTTTGACAGCTTTTGTGGAGTACGGCTCGTCGTCAGGACGGATCAGCGCCCCTGGGCCGCAGTGAAAGAATCCGGTTCAGCCTCGGCGTCGCCGGGCCCGCCCGGTACGAGCCGCCTTCGCCCGCTTAGCGGCGAAACGCACACCACCCGGGCTCTCCCCGACCTCGACCCGCACGACCGTCGACTGCGGGTCCACCACACCCTCGCCCACGTGCAGGACCGAGGTGTCCACCGCACCGAGCTTGCTCAGGGCGGCTCCTGCGGCCTTGACCTCCTCCTCGGCGGTGTCGCCCTTGAGGAGAAGCATCTCTCCGTACGGGCGCAGCAGCGGGACGCCCCACGCCGCAAGCCGGTCCAGGGGCGCGACGGCACGTGCGGTCACCACATGCACCGGCGGCAGCTTGCCGAGGACTTCCTCGGCGCGTCCCCGCACGACCGTCACATGGTCGAGGCCGAGGAGCTCCACGACCTCGGTGAGGAAGTTCGTGCGCCGCAGCAGGGGCTCGAGAAGCGTGATCTTCAGGTCCGGGCGGACGAGCGCCAACGGGATACCGGGCAGGCCGGCGCCGGAGCCGACGTCGCACACCGTGACGCCCTCGGGCACGACCTCGGACAGCACCGCGCAGTTCAGCAGGTGCCGCTCCCACAGCCGGGGCACTTCACGAGGGCCGATCAGACCTCGCTGCACTCCCGCGTCGGCGAGCAGCTCCGCGTACCGGACCGCGTCCGGGAAGCGCTCGCCGAATACCGTCCGTGCCTCTTCAGGCGCCGGGGGGAGCTCCGCTGCCTCCGTCACGGGGACCGTCCTTCCGTACCGCACTGGGGTGGCTGACTAACAGGCTGACAAAGATCGGCCCCGCCTGCGAACAGACGGGGCCGGAAATACTCGGTGCCGCTCAGGCGGGGAGCACGACGACGAAGCGCTGCGGCTCCTCGCCCTCGGACTCACTGCGCAGACCGGCGGCCTTGACCGCATCATGCACGACCTTGCGCTCGAACGGCGTCATCGGCTTGAGCTTGACCGGCTCGCCCGAGCTCTTCACCTCGGCCGCGGCCTTGGCGCCCAGCTCCGAGAGCTCCTCGCGCTTCTTGGCGCGGTAACCCGCGATGTCCAGCATCAGGCGGCTGCGGTCACCGGTCTCGCGGTGCACCGCGAGACGCGTGAGCTCCTGGAGCGCCTCCAGGACCTCGCCGTCGCGGCCGACCAGCTTCTGCAGGTCGCGGCTGCCGCTGTCGCTGATGATCGAGACAGCGGCCCGGTCGGCCTCGACGTCCATGTCGATGTCGCCGTCGAGGTCGGCGATGTCCAGCAGACCCTCGAGGTAGTCCGCCGCGATCTCCCCCTCCTGCTCGAGGCGGGTGAGGGTGTCGCCGGCCTCAGCTGCGGCGGAGGTGGTGGTGCCTTCCGTCACGGGATGGGCTCCTTCTACTTCTTGGAGGACGGGTGCTTGGGCCGCTGCTGGCCCTTGCGCTGCTGTCCCGACTTGGCTCGGCTGCGCTGACCGGAGCCGGGCTGATTGCCCGTCGTGCTGCCGCCGGCCTGCTTGGTCTTGGGGGTGGTGTCCTGGGGCTTGTCGGCCTTCTCCAGGGAGGGCTTCGTCTCGGGGGACTTGTCCTCGGGGGCGTCCGTCTTGGCGGTGCCCTGAGCGGTGCCGGACTGACGCTTCGCCTTGCTCTGGCGCTTGGGCTGCTGCCGCTTGGGAGCACCGGCGGCGGGGGCGCCGTCCTCGGTCTCCGTGGCGACGGCCGCTTCGCTCTCGACGACGGTGCCGTCGGCCTGGGCCGCGAGGCCCGCCTTGGTCAGGCCGTTGATGAACTTCCGCTCGAACTCGTTGCGGTCACGGCCCTTGGCGACGATCGCCTTGATGACATTGGTCTTGCCGCGGCCCCGCACCTTCTTGGTGTGCGTGATCTGCTTCTGCAGGCGCTCCAGGAACGCGGCCTGGGCCTTGGAGCCCGGGGTCGGGTTCTGGCGGATCACGTACATCTGCTGGCCCATGGTCCACACGTTGGTGGTCAGCCAGTAGACGAGGACACCGACGGGGAAGTTGATACCGAACACGGCGAACATGATCGGGAAGACGTACATCAGCAGCTTCTGCTGCTGCATGAACGGCGTCTTGACCGTGGTGTCCACGTTCTTCGTCATCAGCTGGCGCTGCGTGAAGAACTGCGACGCCGACATCAGGATGATCATGATCGCGGTGACGACGCGGACGTCCGTCAGCGTGGCGTTGAGCGCAGCGACCTTGTCCGCGCTGTCAGTGAACTTCGCGGCCAGCGGGGCACCGAAGATGTGGGCCTTCCGCGCGCTCTCCAGGAGCGGACCGTCGATCTCGCCGATCTGCTTGCCCGTGGCGATGCCGTTGAGCACGTGGTACAGGGCGAAGAAGAACGGGGACTGCGCCAGGATGGGAAGGCACGAGGAGAGCGGGTTGGTACCCGACTCCTTGTACAGCTTCATCATCTCTTCGGACTGGCGCTGCTTGTCGCTCTTGTAGCGCTCCTGGATCTTCTTCATCTCGGGCTGCAGCGTCTGCATCGCCCGAGTGGCCTTGATCTGCTTCACGAAGAGCGGGATCAGGCAGATCCGGATCAGGATCACCAGGGACACGATGGACAGGCCCCAGGCCCAGCCCGTGTCGGGGCCGAAGATCTTCCCGTACACCGAGTGGAACTGGACGATGATCCACGAGACTGGTGTCGTGATAAAGCTGAAGAGACTGGCAATCGTGTCCACTAATCAGGCTCCTTGAGCATGGGACGGGGTCTCGGTCTCGGCGGCCGGTCCAGGGGGAAGATCCCCGGTCGGCGCGCCTGCGGCGGAGGGCCCGCCCTTGCGTTCGCGCCAGGCAGCGCGCAGCATCTCGTGCCACCGCGGACGCTTGCGCGGCGGAACGTGGTCGACACCACCGAGCGACCACGGATTGCACCGCAGAATGCGCCAGGCGGTGAGCGCCGTCCCTTTGACCGCACCGTGCCGGTCGATGGCCAGGTAGCCGTAGCGGGAACACGATGGGTAGTACTTGCACACTGGGCCCAGGAGCGGACTGATCGTCCACTGGTACAGCTTGATCAGAGCCAGCAGCGGGTACTTCATCGCGCGCCCCCTCCCAGCAACCGCTCCAAGGCGGCATCCAGGTCTCGGGCCAGCTGTGCATGGTCGGCGTCACCCGCTCCGGGCAGCGCTCGTACGACTACCAGGCTACCGGGGGGCACGAGGGCCAATCGGTCACGCATCAAGTGGCGAAGCCTGCGCTTCACGGTGTTGCGTACGACTGCACCGCCCACGGCCTTGCTGACGACGAAACCCGCACGTGTCGGGGGAGAGCTCTCCCCTGGCACGTGCGGGTCCGTTGCACCGCTACGCAAATGGACGACGAGAAGCGGGCGTCCGGCCCGGCGTCCTCGGCGTACCGCGGTCGCGAAGTCTTCGCGCCGCCTCAGCCGATGCTCGGTAGGCAGCACGACGTCATGACCTGACTGGGATCAGGCGGACAGGCGGGCGCGACCCTTGCCACGGCGGGACGCGAGAATCGCGCGGCCGGCACGGGTGCGCATGCGCAGCCGGAAGCCGTGGGTCTTGGCGCGACGACGGTTGTTCGGCTGGAAGGTGCGCTTGCTCACTCGGGGGCTCCAGAAATGATTCGTAGATGGCGGGACATCGCCTGGCTGTCACCGTGCGCCCACGAGAAGCTCGCGAATACGCACCGAGTGCACCGCTTCACAATCACAGATCGTGATCTTTGCCCATCGGAGGCAGGCGGCAGCAGCCATCGACAACTCGACCTGGTTACGGTACGCGGGGCTACGCCATCCGGTCAAACCGGCCGTCAGGGAGAGACACTGTGCACAGCCTGTGGACAACAACTTGAACCGCAGCCGTCGCCCTGACTACCGTGGCTGAACTCCGATTCGTTCCCTTCCTTCTCCCCATCCCGATTTCCGTCCCATGAACCACACCTTCGTGGGACCCCGTGAGAGAGCGTGCCCTGTGGCTGACGTACCTGCCGATCTTGCCGCAGTGTGGCCACGAGTTCTGGAACATCTGCTGGGTGAGGGCCGCGGACAGGGCGTCGAGGCGAAGGACGAACGGTGGCTCAGGAGCTGCCAGCCACTGGCGCTCGTCGCCGACACCGCGCTGCTGGCCGTTCCGAACGAATTCGCCAAGGGCGTACTGGAGGGCCGTCTCGCGCCCGTGGTCAGCGAGACCCTGAGCCGCGAGTGCGGCCGCCCGATCCGCATCGCGATCACGGTCGACGACTCCGTGGGCGAGCCCGTGGGCCCGCCGGCGCCGCCGATCCAGCAGCAGCCCGCCCAGCAACAGCAGCACCATCAGCAGCAGCGCTACGAAGAGCCCGAGCTGCCGCCCGCCTCCGGGCAGGGACGCGAGCAGTACGAGAGCTACGGACGCCGCCCGGCGGACGAGCACCAGGCAGGTTCCCGTCCCGACCAGCTGCCGACCGCGCGCCCCGCCTACCCGGACTATCAGCGCCAGGCGCCCGGCGCCTGGCCGCAGCAGCAGCCCCAGGACGACTACGGCTGGCAGCAGCCGCGGCTCGGCTTCCCCGAGCGCGACCCGTACGCGAACCCGGTGCAGCCGCCGCAGCACGACTACCGCTCGCAGCCGCCGCAGGAGCGCTCGCCGTACGAGCAGCAGCGCCCCGAGCCGCAGGACCGGCGCGAGCGCCACGACATGCCGGAGCCGCCCGGTGACCACCGGGGCAACGGCCACGGCGGCGTACACCGGGGCGGCCCTGTCGGTCCCACCTCGTCGAGCGGCGCCCCCGGCCCGCTGGCCGCGCAGCCGGCGCCCGCGACGGGGCCGGGCGAGCCCACCGCGCGCCTCAACCCGAAGTACCTCTTCGACACCTTCGTCATCGGTGCGTCGAACCGTTTCGCGCACGCGGCCGCGGTCGCCGTCGCCGAGGCGCCCGCGAAGGCGTACAACCCCCTCTTCATCTATGGGGAGTCGGGGCTTGGCAAAACGCATCTGCTGCACGCGATCGGGCACTACGCCCGCAGCCTCTACCCCGGCACGCGCGTGCGCTACGTGAGCTCGGAGGAGTTCACCAACGAGTTCATCAACTCCATCCGCGACGGCAAGGGCGACAGCTTCCGCAAGCGCTACCGCGAGATGGACATCCTGCTCGTCGACGACATCCAGTTCCTCGCGGACAAGGAGTCGACGCAGGAGGAGTTCTTCCACACCTTCAATACGCTCCACAACGCGAACAAGCAGATCGTGCTCTCCAGTGACCGGCCGCCCAAGCAGCTGGTGACCCTGGAGGACCGGCTGCGCAACCGGTTCGAGTGGGGCCTGATCACGGACGTCCAGCCGCCCGAGCTGGAGACCCGTATCGCGATCCTTCGTAAGAAGGCGGTGCAGGAACAGCTCAACGCGCCTCCGGAGGTGCTCGAGTTCATCGCGTCGCGCATCTCACGGAACATCCGTGAGCTGGAGGGCGCGCTGATCCGGGTGACCGCGTTCGCGTCCCTCAACCGACAGCCTGTGGACCTCGGTCTGACGGAGATCGTCCTCAAGGACCTGATCCCCGGCGGCGAGGACGCCGCTCCGGAGATCACGGCGACGGCCATCATGGCCGCGACCGCCGACTACTTCGGTCTGACGGTGGACGACCTGTGCGGATCCTCGCGCAGCCGCGTCCTGGTGACGGCCCGGCAGATCGCCATGTATCTGTGCCGTGAGCTGACGGACCTCTCCTTGCCGAAGATCGGCGCGCAGTTCGGCGGCCGCGACCACACGACCGTCATGCACGCGGACCGCAAGATCCGCGCGCTGATGGCCGAGCGCCGCTCCATCTACAACCAGGTCACCGAGCTCACCAACCGCATCAAGAACGGCTGACAGCCACGGGGAACAGCCCCCGGAGATACGTCGTTACGTCGCTGAAGGCGCCTCAGGACACCTCCTGAGGCGCCTTCTTGCTGCCTCAGGACACCTCCTGAGGCCTCCTCACGGCACCTTCTGGGGCCCCTGAGGAGGCATCGACGGCTATCGACGGCTCCAGCGGGCCGGATCGGGGCCGACCGGTGTTCGATTTCCCCTGCTCAGACGGGGGTTCTCCACAGATGTGCGAACTTTTTCGCTTCCACACCCTGGGGACCGGGAAGTTGTCCAGACGCTGTCCACAGGGGACCCTGCTGAGGGATCATCAGGCCAGGTCAGGTGGCTGTGGATTCGTGGACGAAGATTCTCCACAGGGTGTGGATCAAAATTCTGTCCACAGGCTGTGCATGAAGTTGTCCACCGGCTACCCACAGGCTCGAGCTCGTTGTCCCCAGCCGTCCCCAGCTTCTCCACACGGCTGTCCACTGTTCGGCAACGCAACGCGCGCTCTCACTGGGTCGAGTGAAAGGCGTCACACCAAGGTGGTCGGTTGGCCTGTGGGGAAGCTGGGTAAAGCTGGGGACAGCGCTGGGGAGAAGTGCCCCCTCCCTGTGCATCGGGTGTGCAGAACTTTCGCCCGTCCACAGAAACCCCCGGTTGTCCACGGGTGCCGCCCACAGGCTCAGTGGATAAAAAACCGGCGCTGACCTGCGCTTTCACGGTTATCCACGGTTTCCACAGGCCCTACTACTACTCCCAACTAGAGAGTCCGGGGAAATCGTTTGGAAGGGGGTCCTGTGCACAACTCGAGCTCCGGAGCTCCGGTGCCGCTCGCCACGACTTGACCCCGACGGGCACCGACTGTCAGTGCGGTGCGTCAGACTGGTCCCCGGTGTCCTTCCCACGGCATGGCTGAGAGACACCGAGTCAGACGACGAGGGCCACAGGCCCAGCGGGCGAGAGCAGCCAGCAACAGCAGGAGGGCGGCTTACGGTGAAGATCCGGGTTGAACGCGACGTACTCGCGGAGGCGGTGGCCTGGGCGGCGCGCAGCCTCCCGGCCCGGCCGCCTGCGCCCGTCCTCGCGGGCCTGCTGCTGAAGGCCGAGGAAGGCGCACTGAGCCTGTCGAGCTTCGACTACGAGGTCTCGGCACGCGTCTCGGTGGACGCGGAGGTGGACGAGGAAGGCACGGTCCTCGTGTCGGGCCGGCTGCTCGCGGACATCTGCCGCGCGCTCCCCAACCGCCCGGTGGAGATCTCCACAGACGGTGTACGGGCGACGGTGGTCTGCGGCTCCTCGCGATTCACACTCCACACGCTTCCTGTGGAGGAGTACCCCGCGCTGCCGCAGATGCCGACCGCCACGGGCACCGTCCCCGGTGAGGTCTTCGCATCCGCCGCCTCCCAGGTGGCCATCGCCGCGGGCCGCGACGACACGCTGCCCGTGCTGACCGGCGTACGCATCGAGATCGAGGGCGACACGGTCACCCTGGCCTCCACCGACCGCTACCGCTTCGCGGTCCGTGAGTTCCTGTGGAAGCCGGAGAACCCCGAGGCGTCCGCGGTCGCCCTGGTGCCCGCCAAGACGCTCCTGGACACCGCCAAGGCGCTCACGAGCGGCGACACGGTCACCCTGGCGCTGTCCGGCTCGGGCGCGGGCGAGGGCCTGATCGGTTTCGAGGGCGCGGGCCGGCGTACGACCACGCGTCTCCTCGAGGGCGACCTCCCGAAGTACCGCACGCTGTTCCCGACCGAGTTCAACTCGGTGGCCGTCATCGAGACCGCCCCCTTCGTGGAGGCCGTCAAGCGTGTGGCCCTGGTCGCGGAGCGCAACACCCCGGTGCGGCTGAGCTTCGAGCAGGGTGTGCTGATCCTGGAAGCGGGCTCCAGTGACGACGCACAGGCTGTGGAAAGGGTCGACGCCCAGCTCGACGGCGACGACATCTCGATCGCCTTCAACCCGACGTTCCTGCTGGACGGCCTGAGCGCGATCGACTCCCCGGTCGCCCAGCTGTCGTTCACGACGTCCACGAAGCCGGCGCTGCTGAGCGGCAAGCCGGCCCTGGACGCCGAGGCGGACGAGGCCTACAAGTACCTGATCATGCCCGTACGTCTGAGCGGCTGAGCCCACAGGTGTGTGCGTGCGTCCGGGCGTAGGCTCGGACGCAGGTACGAAAGTGCCGTAACGCCACGTCGCTAGTGAAGGAACCTCTGATGGAGCTCGGTCTCGTCGGCCTCGGCAAGATGGGCGGCAACATGCGCGAGCGCATCCGCCGCGCAGGTCACACCGTCATCGGATACGACCGCAACCCGGACCTCGCGGATGTCCACAGCCTCGAGGAGCTTGTGGGCAAGCTCAAGGGCCCGCGAGTGGTGTGGGTGATGGTCCCGGCCGGTGCCGCGACCCAGTCCACCATCGACGAGCTCTCCGAGCTCCTCCAGCCCGGCGACGTCGTCGTCGACGGCGGCAACTCCCGCTGGACGGACGACGAGAAGCACGCGGAGGAGCTCGCCGCCAAGGGCATCGGCTTCGTCGACTGCGGCGTCTCCGGCGGCGTCTGGGGCCTCGAGAACGGCTACGCGCTGATGTACGGCGGCGACAAGGAGAACGTCGCCAAGGTGCAGCCGATCTTCGACGCGTTGAAGCCCGAGGGCGACTTCGGCTCGGTGCACGCGGGCAAGGTCGGCGCGGGCCACTTCGCGAAGATGGTCCACAACGGCATCGAGTACGCGATGATGCAGGCCTACGCCGAGGGCTGGGAGCTCCTGGAGAAGGTCGACTCCGTCACGGACGTCCGCGAGGTCTTCCGCTCCTGGCAGGAGGGCACGGTCATCCGTTCCTGGCTGCTCGACCTGGCGGTCAACGCCCTCGACGAGGACGAGCACCTGGAGAAGCTGCGCGGCTTCGCGCAGGACTCCGGAGAGGGCCGCTGGACCGTCGAGGCGGCCATCGACAACGCCGTGCCGCTGCCGGCGATCACCGCGTCGCTCTTCGCGCGCTTCGCCTCGCGGCAGGACGACTCGCCGCAGATGAAGATGATCGCCGCGCTGCGCAACCAGTTCGGCGGCCACGCGGTCGAGAAGAAGTAATCCACAGCCTGTGCGCTGAGCGCGGGTTTGCCGGGGGAGGTCGGCGCACACCATGCACGTCACGCATCTGTCGCTGGCCGACTTCCGCTCGTACGCCCGGGTCGAGGTCCCTCTCGATCCGGGCGTCACCGCGTTCGTGGGCCCGAACGGGCAGGGCAAGACCAACCTCGTCGAGGCCGTCGGCTATCTCGCCACGCTCGGCAGCCACCGGGTCTCCTCGGACGCGCCGCTGGTGCGCATGGGCGCCGAGCGCGCCGTCATCAGGGCCCAGGTGCGCCAGGGCGAGCGGCAGCAGCTGGTCGAGCTCGAGCTCAATCCCGGCAAGGCCAACCGCGCCCGCATCAACAGGTCCTCGCAGGTCAGGCCGCGCGATGTGCTGGGGATCGTCCGCACCGTGCTGTTCGCGCCCGAGGATCTCGCGCTGATCAAGGGCGACCCCGGTGAGCGCCGTCGTTTTCTCGACGAGCTGATCACCGCGCGCTCCCCGCGCATGGCGGGTGTCCGGTCGGACTACGACCGGGTCCTGAAGCAGCGCAACACCCTCCTGAAGTCGGCCGCCCTCGCGCGCCGCCACGGCGGGCGTTCCATGGACCTGTCCACTCTCGACGTCTGGGACCAGCACCTCGCGCGCGCGGGTGCCGAGCTGCTCGCCCAGCGGCTCGACCTGATCTCGACGCTGCAGCCGCTGGCCGACAAGGCGTACGAACAGTTGGCTCCCGGTGGCGGACCGATCTCTCTGGAGTACAAGCCGTCGGCGCCCGGGGACGGGCACACGCGCGAGGCGCTCTACGAACAGCTGATCGCCGCCCTGGAGGAGGCCCGCAAGCAGGAGATCGAGCGGGGCGTCACCCTGGTCGGCCCGCACCGCGACGACCTCGTGCTCAAGCTGGGCCAGCTCCCCGCGAAGGGGTACGCGAGCCACGGCGAGTCCTGGTCGTACGCCCTGGCGCTGCGCCTGGCCTCGTACGACCTGCTCAGGGCCGAGGGCAATGAGCCGGTGCTCGTCCTCGACGACGTCTTCGCCGAGCTGGACGCCCGCCGCAGGGAACGGCTCGCGGAGCTGGTGGCCCCGGGCGAGCAGGTGCTGGTCACCGCCGCGGTGGACGACGACGTCCCGGACGTGCTCACCGGCACGCGGTACGCGGTGTCGGACGGCGCGGTGGACCGCGTATGAGCACCGAAGAGCCGGCCAAGGGCGCTCCCCAGGCCTCCGGAGACGGGGCCGCGGGCAAGCCGAAGACCCCCGAACCCTCCGGCGTCGACCTCGCCCGGGTCGCCCTGCGCGCGGCCAAGGAGCAGGCACGCGCGCGTGGGGATGCCGCGCAGCAGAAGAAGCAGGCCCGCCGCGGCGGACTGCGCTCCGGTGCGCGCGCGGACGGGCGCGACCCGCTGCCGCTCGGCTCCGCCATCAACCGTCTGATCACCGAGCGCGGCTGGGAGACGTCGGCCGCGGTGGGCGGCGTGATGGGCCGCTGGCCGCAGATCGTCGGCGACGACCTGGCCAAGCACTGCGTCCCGCAGAGGTACGACGAGGACGAGCGCGTCCTGACGGTGCAGTGCGACTCGACGGCCTGGGCGACGAACCTGCGCCTGCTCGCCCCACAGCTGGTCGCCCGCCTCAACGAGGACCTGGGCCACGGCACCGTACGCCTCATCAAGGTCCTCGGTCCCGGGGGCCCCGCGCGCCGCTTCGGACCCTTGCGCGCGCCCGGTAGCACGGGCCCCGGCGACACCTACGGCTGAGGGCGCTCGCGACGGTAGCTGGGGGTTGACGTCCCGAAGCGCTGAGTGCCGCTGTGAGCGTTCTGGAGCCCTGGGCCGCATATGGGGAGTCGGCCGAGGCCGGTTCAGGGCGGCACATGCGGACTCAGGTACCGGCAAACCCCCATCACTGTCAGCGCTACCGGTAGACTGGAAGCTAATCCCGCCCCACTTGTGGGACGCACCGAGCAACGCTGACTATCGCTGAACGACGCAGCCGCTCCGGCCACCGCCGGGAGCTTGGCTTGTGCTGTGCCAGAAAGGGCGCTTCGTGGCCGATTCCGGCAACCCCAACGAGAACATCCCGTCCACCGACGCCGGCGAGAACGAGGCCAACGCCTCGTACGACGCCAGCGCCATCACCGTCCTCGAGGGTCTGGACGCGGTTCGCAAGCGACCCGGCATGTACATCGGCTCGACCGGTGAGCGAGGCCTGCACCACCTCGTGCAGGAAGTCGTCGACAACTCCGTCGACGAGGCCCTGGCCGGACACGCGGACACGATCGACGTCACGATCCTCGCCGACGGCGGCGTGCGCGTGATCGACAACGGCCGCGGCATCCCCGTCGACATCCACCCCGTGGAGAAGAAGCCGGCCGTCGAGGTCGTGCTGACCGTGCTGCACGCGGGTGGCAAGTTCGGCGGCGGTGGCTACGCCGTCTCCGGTGGTCTGCACGGCGTCGGCGTCTCCGTCGTGAACGCCCTGTCGACGAAGGTCTCGGTCGAGATCAAGCGCGACGGCTACCGCTGGACCCAGGACTACAAGCTGGGTGTGCCGACGGCCCCGCTCGCCAAGCACGAGCAGGTCGAGGACTCGGGCACCACGGTCACCTTCTGGGCCGATCCGGACGTCTTCGAGACGACCGAGTACTCCTTCGAGACGCTGGCGCGGCGTTTCCAGGAGATGGCGTTCCTCAACAAGGGTTTGACGATCAAACTCACTGATGAGCGCGAGTCGGCGAAGGCCGTGGCGGGCGCGGACACGGCCGAGGCGGCCGACGACGAGGTCCGCACGGTGACGTACCACTACGAAGGCGGCATCGTCGACTTCGTGAAGTACCTCAACTCCCGCAAGGGCGAGGTCGTCCACCCCACCGTCATCGACGTCGAGGCCGAGGACAAGGAGCGCCTCCTCTCGGCCGAGATCGCGATGCAGTGGAACTCGCAGTACAGCGAGGGCGTGTACTCCTTCGCGAACACGATCCACACGCACGAGGGCGGTACGCACGAAGAGGGCTTCAGGGCCGCGCTGACGGGTCTGGTCAACCGCTACGCACGCGACAAGAAGCTGCTCCGCGAGAAGGACGACAACCTCACGGGTGAGGACATCCGCGAGGGTCTGACCGCGATCATCTCGGTGAAGCTGGGCGAGCCCCAGTTCGAGGGCCAGACGAAGACCAAGCTGGGCAACACCGAGGCGAAGACCTTCGTCCAGAAGGTCGTGCACGAGCACCTGACGGACTGGTTCGACCGCAACCCGAACGAGGCCGCGGACATCATCCGCAAGGGCATCCAGGCCGCCACGGCCCGCGTCGCCGCCCGCAAGGCGCGCGACCTGACCCGCCGCAAGGGCCTCCTGGAGACGGCGTCCCTGCCGGGCAAGCTCTCCGACTGCCAGTCGAACGACCCGACGAAGTGCGAGATCTTCATCGTCGAGGGTGACTCCGCCGGTGGTTCGGCGAAGTCCGGCCGCGACCCGATGTACCAGGCGATCCTGCCCATCCGAGGCAAGATCCTGAACGTCGAGAAGGCGCGCGTCGACAAGATCCTGCACAACCAGGAGGTCCAGGCCCTCATCTCGGCCTTCGGTACCGGTGTGCACGAGGACTTCGACATCGAGAAGCTCCGCTACCACAAGATCATCTTGATGGCGGACGCCGACGTCGACGGTCAGCACATCAACACGCTGCTCCTGACCTTCCTGTTCCGCTTCATGCGGCCGCTGGTCGAGGCCGGTCACGTCTACCTGTCGCGTCCGCCGCTGTACAAGATCAAGTGGACCCGCGACGACTTCCAGTACGCGTACTCGGACCGCGAGCGGGACGCCCTGATCGAGCTCGGCCGCCAGTCCGGCAAGCGCATCAAGGACGACTCGGTCCAGCGCTTCAAGGGTCTCGGCGAGATGAACGCCGAGGAGCTGCGCGTCACGACGATGGACCAGGAACACCGCGTTCTCGGCCAGGTGACCCTGGACGACGCGGCGCAGGCCGACGACCTGTTCTCGGTGCTGATGGGTGAGGACGTCGAGGCACGGCGCTCGTTCATTCAGCGCAACGCCAAGGACGTCCGCTTCCTCGACATCTGAGTCGGCCGTACAAGCCGCACCTCGAAAGGACTTTGACCAGCAATGGCCGACGAGAACACCCCTGTGACGCCCGAAGAGGAACCCGCCGTTCCCGGTGTGGGCATGCGTGTCGAGCCCGTCGGGCTCGAGACGGAGATGCAGCGCTCCTACCTCGACTACGCGATGTCCGTCATCGTGTCCCGCGCGCTGCCCGACGTACGTGACGGTCTGAAGCCCGTGCACCGCCGCGTCCTGTACGCGATGTACGACGGCGGCTACCGCCCCGAGAAGGGCTTCTACAAGTGCGCCCGCGTCGTCGGCGACGTCATGGGTACGTACCACCCGCACGGCGACACCTCGATCTACGACGCCCTGGTGCGCCTCGCCCAGCCGTGGTCGATGCGGATGCCGCTCGTCGACTCGAACGGCAACTTCGGCTCCCCGGGCAACGACCCGGCGGCCGCCATGCGCTACACCGAGTGCAAGATGGCCCCGCTGGCCATGGAGATGGTCCGTGACATCGACGAGGAGACCGTCGACTTCACGGACAACTACGACGGCCGCAACCAGGAGCCGACGGTCCTGCCGGCGCGCTTCCCGAACCTGCTGATCAACGGCTCCGCGGGCATCGCGGTCGGCATGGCCACCAACATCCCGCCGCACAACCTCCGCGAGGTCGCGGCGGGCGCGCAGTGGGCGCTGGAGCACCCGGACGCCTCGCACGAGGAGCTGCTCGACGCCCTCATCGAGCGCATCAAGGGCCCCGACTTCCCGACCGGCGCCCTCGTGGTGGGCCGCAAGGGCATCGAGGAGGCCTACCGCACGGGCCGCGGCTCCATCACGATGCGCGCGGTCGTCGCGGTCGAGGAGATCCAGAACCGCCAGTGCCTGGTGGTCACCGAACTCCCGTACCAGACGAACCCCGACAACCTCGCGCAGAAGATCGCCGACCTCGTGAAGGACGGCAAGGTCGGCGGCATCGCGGACGTCCGCGACGAGTCGTCCTCGCGCACCGGCCAGCGCCTGGTCATCGTCCTCAAGCGGGACGCGGTCGCCAAGGTCGTCCTGAACAACCTCTACAAGCACACCGACCTGCAGTCGAACTTCAGCGCCAACATGCTGGCCCTGGTCGACGGCGTGCCGCGCACGCTCTCGCTGGACGCGTTCATCCGCCACTGGGTGACGCACCAGATCGAGGTCATCGTCCGGCGTACGAAGTTCCGTCTGCGCAAGGCCGAGGAGCGGGCCCACATCCTGCGCGGCCTGCTCAAGGCCCTGGACGCCATCGACGAGGTCATCGCGCTCATCCGCGGCAGCCAGACCGTCGACATCGCGCGCGAGGGCCTCATGGGCCTCCTGTCGATCGACGAGATCCAGGCCAACGCCATCCTCGAGATGCAGCTGCGCCGGCTCGCCGCCCTGGAGCGCCAGAAGATCGTCGCCGAGCACGACGAACTCCAGGCGAAGATCAACGAGTACAACTCGATCCTGGCCTCGCCCGCGAAGCAGCGCCAGATCATCAGCGAAGAGCTCGCGGTGATCGTCGAGAAGTTCGGCGAGGACCGTCGCTCCGCCCTGGTGCCCTTCGACGGCGACATGTCCATGGAGGACCTGATCGCCGAAGAGGACATCGTCGTCACGATCACCCGCGGCGGCTACGTCAAGCGCACGAAGACGGACGACTACCGCTCACAGAAGCGCGGCGGCAAGGGCGTTCGCGGCACGAAGCTCAAGGAAGACGACATCGTCGACCACTTCTTCGTGTCGACGACGCACCACTGGCTGCTGTTCTTCACCAACAAGGGCCGCGTCTACCGCGCCAAGGCGTACGAACTGCCCGACGCCGGACGCGACGCCCGCGGCCAGCACGTGGCGAACCTCCTCGCCTTCCAGCCGGACGAGCAGATCGCCGAGATCCTGGCGATCCGTGACTACGAAGCGGCGCCCTACCTGGTGCTCGCCACCAAGGGCGGTCTGGTCAAGAAGACCTCTCTGAAGGACTACGACTCACCCCGATCGGGTGGTGTCATCGCCATCAACCTCCGTGAGACGGAGGACGGTTCGGACGACGAGCTGATCGGCGCCGAGCTGGTCTCGGCCGAGGACGACCTGCTGCTCATCAGCAAGAAGGCCCAGTCGATCAGGTTCACCGCAACGGACGACGCGCTGCGTCCGATGGGCCGCGCCACTTCGGGCGTCAAGGGCATGAGTTTCCGCGACGGCGACGAGCTGCTCTCGATGAATGTTGTCCGTCCGGGTACGTTCGTGTTCACCGCCACCGACGGTGGGTACGCGAAGCGGACCAACGTCGACGAGTACCGCGTCCAGGGTCGCGGTGGCCTCGGCATCAAGGCCGCCAAGATCGTGGAGGACCGCGGTTCGCTCGTCGGCGCACTGGTGGTCGAGGAGACCGACGAGATCCTCGCCATCACGCTGTCCGGCGGTGTGATTCGTACGCGAGTCAACGAGGTCAGGGAGACGGGCCGTGACACCATGGGCGTCCAACTGATCAACCTGGGCAAGCGCGATGCCGTGGTCGGTATCGCTCGTAACGCCGAGGCCGGGCGCGAGGCCGAGGAAGTCGATGGCGACGTCGTCGTCGACGAATCGGACGGCGGCGAGCCGGCCGTCGGTACGGACGAGGGCACGGACTCCTCGGCCGAGTAGCGCGAGGAGTGAGTCATCGTGAGTGGAGCCACGGGCGCCGGGGCGAAGAGGACCGGCACTACCGGCACAGACGGTGCCCGTGGCTCCGCCACTGATGCACACGACTCTCATGAGTCTCATGGATCCCAGGGGGGGACTGTGACGGACACCCGAGGGCCGGGGACTTCTGGTCAGGCATCTGGCCAGTACGACGCCACGTACGCGGGCGGCAAGGGCGCGCAGGGCGGCGGGGCTCTGCCCGGAGAGCGTCAGCCCCAGCAGCAGGCGTCTCAGGCGTACCACCCGCCGCAGGCATATCAGCAGGGCTCCCAGACGGGATCGGTGCGCAGGCCCCGCACCGGGGCGCGCACGACGCCGCGTACGCGCAAGGCGCGGCTGCGGGTGGCCAAGGCCGACCCGTGGTCGGTGATGAAGGTCAGCTTCCTGCTCTCCATCGCGCTCGGCATCTGCACGATCGTCGCGGCCGCCGTGCTGTGGATGGTCATGGACGCGATGGGCGTCTTCTCGACGGTCGGCGGCACGATCTCCGAGGCGACGGGCTCAAACGAGTCCAACGGATTCGACCTGCAGTCCTTCCTGTCGCTGCCGCGCGTCCTGATGTTCACGTCGATCATCGCGGTCATCGACGTCGTCCTGGCGACGGCGCTGGCGACGCTCGGCGCCTTCATCTACAACCTCTCCGCGGGCTTCGTGGGCGGCGTCGAGCTGACCCTGGCCGAGGACGAGTAACCCCTGCTTTCCCACGGGCTTCGGTGCGGGGTTCCCCGCGCGCGGGTATCGATTTTGGGACTGGCCCCCAGGTGCGCTAATCTTCAGAGGTCAGCGCGCGGGACACACACCGAAGCGCGGCGGGGCTATAGCTCAGTTGGTTAGAGCGCATCCCTGATAAGGATGAGGCCACAGGTTCAAATCCTGTTAGCCCCACCAGCACGAAGACCCCCGGTCCACTAGGGCCGGGGGTCTTTGGCGTCTCGGGGCACCGTGCCTGGCCGGGTGTCCTGACGGTGCTTGGTCCGGTGCCTCGAACGAGCTGGGTGCTGTGTCTTGATCGGGCGGTGGATCTCGTCTCGCAGTGCTCGATCCGGAGGCTGCCGGTGGCGTCCGGAGATCTCCGGGGGCATACGGAGAAGACCCCCGGAGGCATACGGAGAAGACCCCCGGCCTGTGGCGGCCTGGGGGTCTTCTGAAGGCGGGGAGGGCGTGTGCCCTGGCGTGGGGGCCGGGATTACGGCTCCGCAGCGAGCCCTGGCTCCTGGGCGGTGTTCTCAGCCTCGGCTTCCGTGTCCGTCGGGGGCAGGTGCCGGCAGCTGGGGGACGAGCCATGGGCCTCGGCCCGGATGCGCTGTTTCATCGTCGGGGGCAAGGACCGTTCGTACGCCGCCGACCAGAAGGCCATGGCCTGCGCGGGCGCGCTCACCGTGGCGTTGCGTGCGTTCGTGGTCTCCTGTACCGCCGTGGCCGCGGTGGCCGTCGTGGTGAGCCCCAGCGCCGCGAAGAGCGCGAGGAAGGCGGTGACGATCGTGGTCCACAGCTTCATGGCCTTGGTGCCGGTCATGACCCCTCAATTCGGGTTGGGCGATTTGCGTACTTTCCTCATGATGTGTATGCGGGGCCGAGAGTGGTGGACCGACGCACGAGCCGCGTCGATGTTCAGATGAACACCACCCGGATGGCCCCAAGGGCCCGAGAAAGGGGCAAGAGCGGCGAAAGTCACAGTGGACGGGATCGGTGCGGAGGATCTGCGTCCGGTTCGACTGCTGTGTGCGGGGCGGGAGTTGGGGTGGATCCAGGTCACCGATCGATATCGATCGGTGTGTATAGTCGGGCGCCAGAAGTCCCCTACGTCAAGGAAAGACGAGGTCGCGCGGTGAAGAAGCTTCTCCTGGTCGCACTGGCCGCCATCGGCGGGCTCCTCGTGTACCGCCAGATCCAGGCGGATCGCGCCGAGCAGGATCTGTGGACGGAGGCGACTGACTCCGTGCCCACGGGTTCGTGAGTATCGACAGCAGTCACTTCACAGGCCCCGGTCGCTCTTGCGGCCGGGGCTTTGTGCTGCTCGGGGGCTGATTCTTCGCGTACGTAAATTGCTCGCTTGCGTGAGCGAATTCCTGTGGCGGTGCGGTGGCGCGGTTGCGTCGGTGGCGGGTTCGCGGTGGTGTTCGCGCGGTGCCGGGCGGGCAGGACGGTCGGGACGGGTGGGACGTCTGAGTTCGCGACGAGGGGTGGCGCGTGATGGGGCGGCGGCTGGGTGGGGGCCGGGGAGCGCTGAGACGGGGCCGTGGCAGGGCAGTGCCGGCCGTGGTCGTGGTGGCCGCGCTGTGCGCCGTGGCGGCGCTTCCAGGGCAGGCCGGGGCTGCGGGGGCGCCCGGTCCGTATGCCTTCGCCGAGGGCGCCGAGACGGTCGACGGCACGACGAGCAACGTCGAGGGGCATCGGCTCAGCCCCGGGAAGACGTACAAAAGCTCTCTCCCGCGCGTGGGGCAACGTTTCTACCGCCTGGAGCTCACGGCGAAGGAGAGCGCGTACGTCTCGGTGACCGCCGTCCCGAAGCCTGGCACCAAGGTGTCCTATGCCGACGGGGTCGAGGTGTCCGTGCAGGACGCGGACGGCAACAACTGCAGTCCCCTGGAGGCGCAGGAGGCGCGGTACGGCTCTTCGGAGAGTCCTCGTCCCATCACGGCCACGGCGGCACGCAGGGTCGGTCCCGACGAGAAGAGCTGTGAGGGAGCCGGTACCTACTACGTGGCCGTCGAGCGGATCGGTGAGTCGGCGGCCGCCCGGGAGGACTGGGACCTGGAACTTCACGTGGCGTCAGAACCCGCGCTGCGGGCGGGGGGTGGGACGGCACCGCCGAAGTCGTGGGACTCGTCGACTCCTGTGCCGCCGTCCGGCGAGCGGAAGCCACGTGAGGGCGGCACGAGCTTCAACCGGGCGCGAGGGCTGGAGAGCGGGGTCTGGGGGGCCGAGATCGAGCCCGGGGAGACGCTCTTCTACCGCGTGCCGGTGGACTGGGGACAGCGGCTCTCGGTCGCCGCCGAGCTCGGCAGTTCGAGCGTCGGCGGTGAGCGGGGCGGCCCGGGGCGCGGGAGCGCGCGCGGCACGGGGTATGTCTCGTCCGCGTTGATCGTGTCGCTGTTCAACCCCGTGCGCGCGCACGTCGACGACGCGGATACGGCGTACGACGGCAAGCAGAAGTCGGCGGCGATGGATCCGCTGCCGCCTGTCGCGTACGAGAATCGCTTCGCCCTCACCGACGAGATGGCCGCGATGCGGTTCGCCGGCTGGTACTACCTGTCGGTCCACCTCAGCTCGGAAGTCGCCGAGAAGCTCGGCGAGGGGACGCTGGAGCTGACGCTGCGGGTGGACGTCGAGGGGGCGCCGAAGCCGGGTCCCGCGTACGCGGGATCGCCTCGGCCCGCCGATGAGTTCGGCGTCACGGAGCGGGACGCGGCGGCCGCGAAGCGAGGAGATACGCCCGCCGGGGGCGGTGCGGGTGGCGTCGACGAGGCGATGGTGATGCTTGCCGCCGGTGGGATCGGGGCCGGTGTGGTGCTGCTGGGGACCCTCGGCGTGTGGACGCTGGTCGCGCGGCGGAGAGCGGCTGCCGCGGCTTCGGCTTCGGCGGCCGTCGTGTCTGGGCCCGCGGCCGCGCATGCGCCTGCGGAGTTCGGGCCGCCGCGGGGCTGGTGAGGGGGCTGTGAGGGCGGGCTGACCGGGGCCCGGCCGTGTGGGTGTGGGTGTCGGCTGTCAGATCCGGGTCAGGGCCCAGGTGCCGATCGCGAGGCAGACCAACGCGATGAGCAGCATCGGGACCGCGACCTTCGCGGGCGGTCCGGGGCGCCGTGGCGAGGCGGGGAAGGCCGTGGCGTGGGGCTGGGGAACTGTGGGGTTCTGAGGTGGAACCTGAGCGGCTTGAGCGGTGTATGGATAAGTAGGAGCGTGGCTGCGGTGCACCGCGGACGTCACGGCTTGTGCGGGGTCGGGAGCGGGTGCCTGCAGGGGCATCGGAGTGGGTGTGGGGGGAGTGGACGGCTGAGGCGGCTGCAGGGGCGGAGGCAGGGGGAAGCTGCCCGTCTCCGAAGCGACGTACGGGAGGGGACCGGATGGTGTGGGAGTGGATGTCGGAGTGGGAGTGGGGGTGGACGTCGGTGTGGGAGTCGGAGTCGGAGTCCATAGCGAGGGGGCGGCGGGGGGCTGCGGCCTGGCGGTAGGGCGCATGTGACCCGAGGTCGGGCCCGGCCTCGGTGCGGATGTGAGAGGGCCGTCGGGGCCGAATCCGGTGGGCAGCGGGGCGAGTTGGTCGAAGATCTCGATGAGCTCGTCGTCGGGACCCGGCTCGGGAAGCATCTCGGCAGCCGAGGCCAGCGCCTTGCGCGCGCCCGTGGCGGTGCGGAAGCGCGTCTGGGGGTCCGGCTGGAGGAGGGTGGCGAGCACCTGCCAGAGGGGCTCGGGCATGCCTCGTGGGGCGCGTGGCGTGCCGTGCTCGGCGAAGTGTTCGATCAGCGCCCTGGCGTCGGGCTTGGCGCCCTCCAGGAGATACAGGGCGACCAGGCCGACGGCGAAGAGGTCGGCGGTGAAGTCCGGCTCGGCGCCCAGCATTTGTTCGGGGGCGAAGTAGCCGGGCGTGCCCACCACGTAGTCGGTCTCGGTCAGCCGGGGCTCGCCCTTGCGCATCGAGATGCCGAAGTCCGACAGGCGCAGATGAGGGCGCCCGGCGCCGGTGGCTTCCAACAGGATGTTGCCCGGCTTGATGTCGCGGTGGACGACGCCTTCGGCGTGGACGGCCGCGAGGCCGGAGAGCAGCTGGTCGAGGAGGGTGCAGACGAAGCGGGGCGGCAGCGGGCCGTAGTCCCCGATCACATGAGCTAGCGAGCCGCCGCCGACCAGGTCCATGGTGAACAGGACCTTGTCGTCGTCGGCGGCCCAGCTGGCGGGCGCGAGCACATGGGGGTGGTCGATCCGTAAGGCCTGTTCCCGTACGAACCTCAACAGGGCGTGTGCGTCGCTCTGTTGGAGGACCTTGGCGGCCACATAGCGGTGGCGGCGGTGGTCCCAGGCACGCCAGACCGCTCCGACTCCCCCGTGTCCGATCGGGTCGACCAGTTCGTACCGACCGGCGAAGACCTCACCCATGGTCGCGCTCCGCTCCCCTTCCGGGCCGCGTGGCGGCCCGGTCGACGGCTCAGGCTCAGCTCTGGTGCGCCTCGTAGTGGGCGACCGCGTCCGCGGTGCGCCCGGCGCCGTACACCCGGAGGAACTCTGCCAGTTCCGGATGGGTGGGGGCGAGGGAGTCGGCGGCATCGATGATGTCGCCGGCCGCCGCGACGGAGCGCAGCAGCGACTGGATCTCACGCACCACGCGCTTGACCGTGGGCGCGCCCGAACTGGTCGCCGTCTGTGAGGTGTTGGTGAGGACGGAGCCGCCCTGGGACTTCTTGATCTCGTCCATGCGGTCGGTGGCCTCGGCGGCGCTCACGCTGCCGTCCGCGACCTGGCCGGCCAGTTCCTGGAGGAGCTGGACGCGCTGGACGACCGCGGGGTTGCCGATCTTGGCACGCTGACCGCTCATCAGCTGGGACAGCATGGGCGCGGACAGGCCGAGGACCCCGGCGAGGCGCGCCTGGTTCAGGCCCAGATCATCGATGAGGCGACGGAAGAGCGCCCCCAGCGGCTCCCCGTACCAGTTCCGCTGGAGCTCCCGTGCTCTCGCGGTGGTGTCTTGTTGTGCGGCGTCCATTGCGTCTCCCCATCGCTTCCCCTAAGACCGTGGTTCGCTGCCGCGAACCACGTCGAGCATCTTACGGAGAGTGGTCGTGCACCGGGACCCCCAATCCTTTTGCGAGATCCGGGGGGTGACCCGGTACTCTGGTCTGCGATGCACGCCGGGACGTGATTCTTCCGGTCCGACGTATCACTCACGGGGCCTTAGCTCAGTTGGTAGAGCGCTGTCTTTGCATGGCAGATGTCAGGGGTTCGACTCCCCTAGGCTCCACATCCCGAGAGCCCCTCCGACCTGCGGAAACGCAGTCGGAGGGGCTCTCTGCGGTTATGACGTCAGCGGTCACCTACTGCGTCATTTCGTCGACGGGGTGCTCGTCGACGTCGGCGAGGGACAACTCGGGAAACTGAGTCTCGACGGTGCCCCTGAAGCGTTGCGCCCACACGGGATTCACGGTGGTGAGGAGCTGGAGCTGCTTGGCGACCCAGCCGATGCGCGAGTCCCGCGCCGTGGTGTTCGGGCCGGTGCGGACCATGCTCTCTCTGAGGGCGCCGACCTCACCGCCACCCACCTTTCAAGGTGCCCGTGCGCTGCGCGCTCAGCTTCGCGCCGTCCTGAGGAAGTCAAGGCGGGCGTCGGTTGGGCTCCATAGTGAGAAACCCCCTCTGGCCTGGGGAAACAGGTCAGAGGGGGTTTTCTTGTTTCACGTGAAACGGAGCCGGGGCCCCGGTGGGGTCAGCCCCGTTCGTCGCGGTCCGCCGCCTCGGCCTCGGCCTGCTTGGCCTGGACCTCGGGGTCGAGGGAGGCCTGGCCGCTGCCGTCGACGGAGGTCAGCGGCGCGCGGTCCGGGACCTCCGTGGCCGCGGGCGGCTCGACCAGCCAGTCGGGGTTGGCCTGCTTGTCCCACCACTTCCAGGCGGCGACGGCCCCTCCCGCGAGGATGCCGACCACGGCGAGCCTCTTGGCGAGGCGACCTGCCCTGGCGCGGCGCTTGTGCTTGCGGGCCAGGCGCTGGATCTCCTTCGGCGAGACCTGACCGCGCAGCGCGGCGAGGGCCGCCGTGCCACGGGACGCGGCCTCCTCGCGGACCGGCTGAGCGACGGCGACCGCGTGCTCGATGCGGGGCTTGGAGTAGTCGGCGGCCTGGCGGGCAGCCTTGCGGGTGCGGGCGGCGGCCTCGTGCGCGGCGTGGTCGACCTTCGGCGGTACGTGCGTACGCGCCTGCTCGACGCGCGGGGCGACATGCGCGCCGTACTGGACGCGTGCTTGCTCGGCGGCCTGATGCGCGGCCTGTGACACCTTGGGGGCCAGCCGTGTGCGCACCTCGTGCGCATAGTGGGCGGCCTGGTCCTTGGCCGTGCCGGCATAGGGGGCCACCGCCTCCGCGGCGTGCCGGACGCTGTCCTTCGCCGAGCCGGTCGCGGCGCGCACGCTGTCGATGCGGGTCACGGGATCCTCCTCCTCGGTGGCGTATAGGTATGTCACCTTTCCACCCTTTCAGGGATCATGCCTTCCGGATCGCTCCGAGGCATGCGAGGGCGGGCATCCGGGTCACGAGAAATACGGACTCCGGCCGATCTGTGATCAAGGCAATTCTCCGCTCAGCCCGATCGATCGGTTGCTTCCGTTCAATTCGATCGAATCGGTGCAAGAAGCGCTCTTGGCCGACAATGCCACGGATCCCCGCGGCGCGCGCCCACTCGGTGGCTACTCGTCCCAATCCGGTCCGTGCGAGGATCGGGGTGTCACAGAAGACAACGGAAGGCAGATCGTGGCTGAGCAGCTTTACGCCACCCTGAAGACCAACCAGGGCGACATCGAGGTCCGGCTTCTGCCGAACCACGCGCCCAAGACGGTCAAGAACTTTGTGGAGCTCGCCCAGGGCGAGCGCGAGTGGGTGCACCCGCAGACCGGCAAGAAGACGACGGACCGGCTCTACGACGGCACGGTCTTCCACCGGGTGATCAGCGGCTTCATGATCCAGGGCGGTGACCCGCTGGGCAACGGCACGGGCGGCCCGGGCTACGAGTTCGAGGACGAGTTCCACCCGGACCTCGCCTTCGACAAGCCGTACCTGCTGGCGATGGCCAACGCCGGTCCGGGCACCAACGGCTCGCAGTTCTTCGTGACTGTGTCGCCGACCGCGTGGCTGACGCGCAAGCACACGATCTTCGGCGAGGTCACCAACGACGCCAGCAAGAAGGTCGTGGACGCCATCGCGACCACGCAGACCAACCCGCGCACCGACCGCCCGGTCAACGACGTGGTCATCGAGTCCGTGGTCATCGAGACCCGCGACGCCTGACCTGCGCGTATACGCGAGGGAACCAAACCGCCCCGCCCGTCCGTAAGGAAGGGCGGGGCGGTGCGTTGCCACGTGTGCCGTCACAGTGCCTTCGTACGGAGATTGAGGGGACCCCATGGACCAGGCGCCAGGCAGCCCGCAGGAGCCGCAGGGGGCGTCGGGCCTGCCCGGCTGCTACCGGCATCCGGACCGTGAGACCGGTATCACCTGCACGCGCTGTGAGCGGCCCATCTGCCCCGAGTGCATGATCAGTGCCTCGGTCGGCTTCCAGTGCCCCGAGTGCGTCCGGGGCGGCTCGGGAACCGGCCACGCGCCGGCGGCCAACCAGCCGCGCACGGTCGCGGGCGGCGCGATCACCGCCGACCCGAGGCTGGTCACCAAGATCCTGGTCGGGCTGAACCTCGTCCTGTTCATGGTGCAGCAGGCGGTCGGCGATCGCTTCACCGATCAGTACGACCTGCTCGGGCGGGCCATCGTGCCGGAGCTCGGCTCGATCGAGGGAGTCGCCGAGGGGCAGTGGTACCGCCTGGTGACGGCGATGTTCCTGCACAGCAGCATCATGCACATCGCCCTGAACATGCTCAGCCTGTGGTGGATCGGCGGCCCGCTCGAAGCGGCGCTCGGCCGCGCCCGCTTCCTCGCGCTGTACATGGCGTCGGGTCTCGCGGGCAGCGCGCTGACCTATCTCCTCGAAGAGCCGTACAGGCCCTCGCTCGGGGCGTCCGGTGCCATCTTCGGTCTGTTCGGCGCGACCGCCATCCTGATGCGGCGGCTGAACTACGACATGCGGCCGGTGATCGCGCTCCTGGCGATCAACCTGGTCATCACGGCCTTCTGGCCCGGCATCGCCTGGCAGGCCCACATCGGCGGCCTGGTCGGCGGCGTCATCGTCGGCTACGCGATGGTGCACGCGCCCCGCGAGCGGCGGAACCTCATCCAGTACGGCAGCTGTGCACTGGTGCTCGTCGCGGCTGTGGTCATGGTCGTCATCAGGACCGGGCAGCTCACCTGACGTGCTCGCGTTGTCCACAGCGTGTGCCGGATCTTGTGCATGCTGTGGGGAACAACCGTGCCCCTTGTCGCTGACCTGGGTTTCCCCAGGAAGGACAAGGGGCGCGGGGCGAACAGAGATCCGGTGGGCCAGTCACACCGGCGTCAACCGTCTGAGAGTTATCCACAGATCTTCAGACCTTTTCCCCATGTGGATAGCGCTGTGGATAACTCAGGGCAAGGCTTGTGCGTGGAGCGCCTGTGCTCTACGCCGTGGGGCCTACTTCCACTGCGTGGAGACGCCGAATCCCGCCGCGATGAAGCCGAAGCCGACCACGATGTTCCAGTTGCCCAACGGGTCGATCGGCAGCTTTCCGTCCGTGACGTAGAAGACGACGATCCAGGCGAGGCCGATGATGAACATCGCCAGCATCACCGGCGCCACCCAGCTGCGGCTGGTCAGCTTGATGTTCGTCGCCTTCTTCGCGGGCGGCGGCGTGTAGTCGTCTGCCTTCTTGCGGATACGTGACTTCGGCACGAGGGTCTCTCCTGTCGATGCGCTGCGTGGCCGCGCAGGTAACTGTGGTCTGGCGCCGGGCGGGACGCTACGGGGAGCTGAGGCCTCCCCCGGGCGTCCGTTAGCGTAGTGCTTCCGCGGCGCTGAAGGAGATAAGGGTACGTTGAGCAATTCTGCCGACTCCCACAAAGGTGCCGGTCGTCGCCCCCGATGGCGTCCGGTTCGGGTGCTTACGGGTGCCGTTTTCGCACTCGCCGGGCTGATCTTCTTCACCAGCTTCAACACGGCCAAAGGCACCAACATCCGTACCGATGCCTCCCTGTTGAAACTCTCCGATCTCATTCAGGAGCGCAGCCACAAGAACGGCGAGCTCGACGAGTCCAACGGATCGTTGCGGGACGACGTCGAATCACTCGCTCAGCGTGACAACGGCAGCACCAAGGCCGACGACGCGCGGCTCAAGGCCCTGGAAGAGAACGCCGGCACCAAGAAGCTCCGCGGCAAGGCGGTCACGGTCACCCTCGCGGACGCCCCGCCCAACGCCACCGCCAAGCTGCCCGGCTACCCCGAGCCCCAGCCCAACGACCTGGTCATCCACCAGCAGGACCTCCAGGCCGTGGTCAACGCCCTCTGGCAGGGCGGCGCCGAGGGCATCAAGGTCATGGACCAGCGCCTGATCTCCACGAGCGCCGTGCGCTGCGTCGGCAACACCCTGATCCTCCAGGGCCGCGTCTACTCCCCGCCGTACAAGGTGACCGCGGTCGGTGACCCCGACAAGCTCAAGAACGCCCTCGCCGCGTCCCCCGAGATCCAGAACTACATGCTGTACGTCAACGCGTACGGCCTGGGCTGGAAAGTGGACGACGACGGGGCGGTGACTCTTCCCGGCTACTCCGGCACAGTGGATCTCCACTACGCGAAGTCCATGGAGTAGCACCCAGGGAGGGGTCGTCCTGTGTCGGTGCGTGTGCTCGTCAGGACGTTCAGCGAACTGTGCATCACCGTCGGCACGTTGATCGTGCTGTTCGTGGTGTACGTCCTGTTCTGGACCGGCGTGAAGGCCGACAACGCCATGGACGGCGAGATCGACAAGCTGCAGGACCAGTGGGCGCAGGGCTCCGTGCCCACGGGCACGGGCGGCGGCGGTGGTGGCGACGCCGTCGACAGCGCCCCGAAGAAGCCCGCCGCCTATGAGGACGGCAAGCCCTTCGCCGTCATGTACATCCCGCGGTTCGGTTTCACGTGGAACAAGCCCGTGCTCCAGGGCACCGGCACCGACGTACTCAAGAAGGGGCTCGGCCACTACGCCTCCACCGCCCGGCTCGGGCAG
Source organism: Streptomyces sp. NPDC025651 (assembly GCF_055558735.1). Classification (NCBI taxonomy): domain Bacteria; kingdom Bacillati; phylum Actinomycetota; class Actinomycetes; order Kitasatosporales; family Streptomycetaceae; genus Streptomyces; species Streptomyces sp. NPDC025651. Next base: position 683,610 of record NZ_JBVHLZ010000002.1, on the reverse strand, counting down.
AAGGGCAACTTCTCCGTGGCGGGCCACCGGCGCACCTACGGCGACCCCTTCAAGGACTTCCCCGAGCTCCGCCCCGGCGACGCCGTCGTCCTGACCGACGGCACGACCTGGTTCACGTACCGCATCGACAAGAAGCCGTACAAGACGCTCCCCGGCGACATCGGTGTCATTGATCCGGTCCCGCGCAAATCCGGTTATGACGGCCCGGGACGTTACCTCACCCTTACGACCTGTGAACCAGAGTGGGGCCACAGTCACCGGCTGATCGTCTGGGCACATCTGGATGCCACCCAGCCTGTGGAGGCCGGGAAACCGGAGGCACTGCGCCGTTAGTCTGGTGCCGTACGGCGAGGGAGGCCTTGGTCGTACGCGACGGAAGGGACGGCATGTACGGCTGGATCTGGCGGCATCTGCCGGGAAACGCATGGGTGAGGGCGCTGATTTCGCTGCTGCTCGTCCTCGCGGTGGTGTACGTGCTCTTCCAGTACGTCTTCCCGTGGGCCGAGCCGCTGCTGCCCTTCAACGACGTGACCGTGGACGGCCAGTGAGCACCGCCGGCGGCCGCAGCCGCATCCTGGTCGTGGACAACTACGACAGCTTTGTCTTCAACCTCGTCCAGTACCTGTACCAGCTGGGCGCCGAGTGCGAGGTCCTGCGCAACGACGAGGTCGAGCTGAGGCACGCGCAGGACGGCTTCGACGGCGTCCTGCTCTCGCCGGGCCCCGGCACCCCGGAGCAGGCGGGCGTCTGCGTCGAAATGGTGCGGCACTGCGCCGCCACCGGGGTGCCCGTCTTCGGCGTCTGCCTCGGCATGCAGTCGATGGCGGTGGCGTACGGCGGCGTGGTGGACCGCGCCCCCGAGCTCCTGCACGGCAAGACCTCGCTCGTGCGCCACGAGGGCAAGGGCGTCTTCGCGGGGCTGCCGTCGCCGTTCACCGCGACCCGCTACCACTCGCTGGCCGCCGAGCCCGCCACCGTCCCGGCGGAGCTCCAGGTCACCGCGCGCACGGAGGACGGCATCATCATGGGCCTGCGCCACCGCGAACTGCCGGTCGAGGGCGTGCAGTTCCACCCCGAGTCGGTGCTGACCGAGCACGGCCACCTCATGCTCGCCAACTGGCTCGTGGAGTGCGGCGACACCGGTGCCGTGGAGCGATCGAGCGGGCTCGCCCCGGTGGTGGGCAGGGCCACGGCGTGACCGCCCTGCGCCCCGAGCGCGACTCCTCCGGAGCCCCGTACGACGCGAGTGACGCGCAGGGGGGCGCGGGTGGCGTCGTTTCCGGGGACGGCGGGGCGGCGGAGGGCGGTGGGTTGGACGGCGGTGCGTTGGAGTCGGCCGTCGATCATCTGGCCGACCCGCTGACCGATCCTCTGCCGGGGCAGCACCCCTCTCCGTGGTTCCGCAGCGGGCCCGCCGCGGAGCCGAAGCCGGAGCCCCAGGAACAGGAGTGGTACGACCCCGAGGGGTACGCCCGGGACTGGTACGGGGAGCAGGCACAGCCGCAGCCGCAGCCGCAGGAGACGGCGGAGACGGCCGAGCCCACGTACGAGCAGCTGTACGGCGCGTACGCCCCGGAGCGCCCCTCAGCCGCGTACGAGCCGATACCCGACGACGAGACGGTGGCGCTGCGGACCGAGGACACCCGCCGAATAGCCGAGCCGGAGCCCGAGCGGCCCACGGAGGGCCGGGCTGCTCGCCGCAAGGCCGCCAAGAAGGGCGGCACCCGCTCCGGCGGCACACGCCCCGCGCCGCCCTCGCAGGGCGCCCCTCTCTCCCGCCTGGAGGCCCGCCGTGCGGAGCGCGCCCGCAGGCCGTCGCCGGGCGCGGTCATCAGCCGGGGGCTCGGCGAAGTCTTCATCACCGTCGGCGTCCTGATGCTTCTGTTCGTCACGTACCAGCTGTGGTGGACGAACATCCGGGCCCAGCAGCAGGCGGACGGCGCCGCCCACGACCTCCAGGAGAGCTGGGCGAAGGGCAAGGGCAAACCCGGGGCCTTCGAGCCCGGCCAGGGCTTCGCGCTGCTGCACATTCCGCGCCTCGACGTCGTCGTGCCGGTCGCCGAGGGCATCGACAAGCAGAAGGTCCTCGACCGCGGCATGGTCGGCCACTACAACGAGGGCGCCACCAAGACCGCGATGCCGGAAGCCAAGCAGGGCAACTTCGCGGTCGCGGGCCACCGCAACACCCATGGCGAACCGTTCCGCTACATCAACCGTCTGGAGCCGGGCGACCCGATCGTCGTAGAGACGCAGGACAAGTACTTCGTCTACAAGATGGCGAGCATCCTGCCGCAGACCAGCCCCGGCAACATCGGTGTGATCAGCCCTGTTCCGCCCGGATCCGGCTTCACGAAACCCGGCCGGTACATCACACTGACCACTTGCACCCCGGAATTCACGAGTAAGTATCGAATGATCGTCTGGGGCAAGATGGTCGAGGAACGGCCGCGCAGCAAGGGAAAGCCGAGCGCGCTCGTCAACTAGCAGTGTGAGAACGGGGCAGATCCAGTGGCAGCCACGACCGACCACGACGAGAAGAAGGCCGAGGCGCCCGTGCCCGCGCCACGGCAGCGGGGCCGCGGCCCCATCGCCACGGCGGTCAGCGTCTTCGGTGAACTCCTCATCACCGCGGGCCTGGTGCTCGGCCTGTTCGTTGTCTACTCGCTCTGGTGGACCAACGTCATAGCGGACCGCGAGGCCCACAAGCAGGGCGACCGGGTGCGCGACCGCTGGGCCGGCGGCCCCGGCAGCATCGACACCAAGGACGGCATCGGCTTCCTGCACGTCCCCGCGATGGGCAACGGCGAGATCCTGGTCAAGCAGGGCACGACCAGCAAGATCCTCAACGACGGCGTCGCCGGCTACTACAAGGACCCGATCAAGTCGGCCCTTCCCCAGGACAAGGAGGGCAACTTCACGCTGGCCGCGCACCGTGACGGGCACGGCGCGAAGTTCCACAAGATCGACAAGATCAAGAAGGGCGACGCGATCGTCTACGAGTCCCGGGACAAGTGGTACGTCTACAAGGTGTACGCGACGCTGCCCGAGACCTCGAAGTACAACGTGCGGGTCCTGGACCCCGTCCCGAAGGAATCGGGCAAGAAGAAGCCGGGCCGCTACATCACGCTGACGACCTGCACGCCGGTCTACACGTCCAACTACCGCTACATCGTCTGGGGCGAGCTGGAGCGGATCGAGAAGGTCGACAACAAGCGGACGCCTCCGGCGGAGTTGGAGTAGCGCGTACGCGTGTGACGAGAACGCGGGAGAGCCCCGGTACCGCTCAGCGGTACCGGGGCTCTCTCACGTTCGGGGTGTGGGGTCAGTCGTGGCGACCCCAGCCGCCGGCGCCCTCGATGAAGCCGCCTCCGCCGCCGTCGTCACCGCCGTTTCCGCCGTTGTCGTTGCCGCTGCCGCCCGCGGTGGTCAGGTTGACCGCCGTGCCCGGGGCCGCCTTCTCGCCGGCGTTGGGCGTGGACAGGACCACGAGGGCGTCGTCGTCCTGCGGGCCCGTGATGGTGCCGACCGTCAGACCGGCGTCCTCGATGGCCTTGCGGGCGTCCTTCAGCTTCTGACCCGTCAGCGGTGGGACCGTGGCCTCTTCGGCCTTCTTGGCGACCTGGACGGTGACGGTGGAGCCGGGGTCGGCCGGGGTGCCGGCGGCGGGCGTGGTCTTGATGACCTTGCCTTCCTCGACGTCCTCGCTGGCTACGTCCGAGCGTGCGGGAGTGAAGCCGTTGTCCGTGATCCGCTTCGCGGCGGCTTCATAGTCGAGGCCGGTGACGTCGGGGACCAGTTCCTGCTTCTTCTCCTTGGCGACGGTGAGCGTGATGGTCTCGCTCTTCTCCGCCTTGGTGTCGCCCTCCGGGTCCTGGCCGATGACCTTGCCGGGGGTCCGGTCGGACTCCTGCGTCTCCTGCTCGATGTTGCTGAAGCCCTTGTCCTCGAGCATCTTCTTGGCTTCTTCGAAGCTCAGGCCCTGTACATCAGGGACCATGATCTTCGGAGAGCCGGTCGACACCGTCACCGAAATGGTGTCGCCCTTCTTCACCTCGGTGTTGGCCCCGGGGTCCTGGGCGCAGATCTCACCCTTCGGGTACTTCTCACACGGCTCGCGCTTGCCGATCTCCAGCTTCAGGCCGACGTTCTCCGCCGACTTCTGGGCTTCCTTGTACGTCTCGCCCACGAAGTTCGGCGCCTTCGTCGTGTTGTCGCCGCCGCCCCCGCTGAACGCCCACTTCCCGATGAGGATCGCGCCCACCAGGACCAGGACGCCCGCGAGGACGAGCAGCCACGTCGACGTGTTGCTCTTCTTCTGGCGGCGGCCGCGGCCCTCGTCGTAGCCGTAGCCGTCGTCCGGGTTGACCGGCGGCATCATCGACGTCTGGCCGCCGCCGTTCTGCGGGCGCAGCATCGCCGTCTGCTGGTCGGCCCCATAGCCGTCGGTCCCGCCGTAGCCGACCGCGCCCATGGCGGCGGTGGCGGCGACCGGCTGGCCGTCGAGGCAGGCCTCGATGTCGGCCCGCATCTCGTCGGCCGACTGGTAGCGGTAGTCCGGGTCCTTGGTGAGGGCCTTCAGGACGATGGCGTCCATCTCGGGCGTGATCTCGCCGTCGAAGACGCTCGGGGCCTGCGGCTCTTCCCGTACGTGCTGATAGGCGACCGCGACCGGGGAGTCCCCGACGAACGGCGGCCGGACCGTGAGCAGCTCGTACAGCAGACAGCCGGTGGAGTAGAGGTCCGAACGGGCGTCGACCTGCTCGCCCTTGGCCTGCTCCGGCGAGAGGTACTGCGCCGTGCCGATCACCGCGGCCGTCTGCGTCATCGTCATGCCGGACTCGCCCATCGCACGGGCGATGCCGAAGTCCATGACCTTGACCTGGCCGTTGCGCGTCAGCATGACGTTCGCCGGCTTGATGTCGCGGTGGACGATGCCGTTGCGGTGCGAGTACTCCAGGGCCTGGAGGATGCCGATCGTCATCTCCATGGCCCGCTCCGGCAGCAGCTTGCGGCCGGAGTGCAGCAGCTCACGCAGCGTGGAGCCGTCGACGTACTCCATCACGATGTACGGGATGGAGACCCCGTCGACGTAGTCCTCGCCGGTGTCGTAGACCGCGACGATCGCCGGGTGGTTGAGCGAGGCGGCCGACTGGGCCTCACGGCGGAACCGGGCCTGGAAGGACGGATCACGAGCGAGGTCCACCCGCAGCGTCTTCACCGCCACGGTGCGACCGAGCCGGGTGTCGTGCGCGAGGTACACCTCGGCCATGCCACCACGGCCGAGCACCTGGCCCAGCTCGTACCGGCCGCCGAGGCGACGCGGCTCTTCCATAGCTAATCCAGCCCTCTCCGTCGGTCCCGACCGCACCGTTGTGTGGTCCGGCGGTGTGCTGTCCGGGCATACCGTACCCGGCTCGACTTGCGTGACCCGGACGCGACCGTCACCCGATACCGGACCGGTACCGCAACGTGCACCGATGTGGAGGGAGCGTGATGGGGGTCACTTCTTGCTTTCGATGACTGCCTTCATCACGTTCTTGGCGATGGGCGCGGCGAGTCCGCCACCGGAGATGTCACCCCGGTCGGCGTCGCTGTCCTCGACGACCACGGCGACGGCGACCGGCGAACCGGAGTCCGTCTTGGCGTACGAGATGAACCACGCGTACGGGTTCTTGCTGTTGGCGACGCCGTGCTGAGCCGTACCCGTCTTTCCACCGACGGTGACGCCGGGGATCTTGGCGTTGGTTCCGGTGCCGTTGTTGACGACCGTCTCCATCATTTCCTGGAGCTTCTGGGCGTTCTCCTTCGAGAGGGGCTCGCTCATCTCCTTGGGCGAGTGCTTTTCGATGACGTCGAGGTTGCGCGCCTGCAGCTCGCTCACCATGTACGGCTCCATGAGCGTGCCGTCGTTGGCGATCGCGGAGGCGACCATGGCCATCTGCAGCGGCGTCGTGGCCGTCTCGAACTGGCCGATGGAGGACAGCGCGGTCTGCGGCTTGTCCATGTCCTCGGGGAAGTTGGAGGCGTTGGAGCGGACGGGGACGAACTGCTCGGAGTTGAAGCCGAACTTCTTCGCCGTCTCCAGCATCTTGTCCTTGCCGAGATCGGAGCCGATCTTGCCGAAGACGGTGTTGCAGGAGATCCGCAGCGCCTCACGCAGCGAGACGTTCTTGCAGGGGATGTTGTTCTCGTTCTTCAGCGGGGTCCGCGTGGTCGGCAGCGTCCACGGAAGCGGGGACTCCGTCTTCTCGTCGATGCTGTCGTAGAGGCCGTGCTCCAGGGCCGCCGCCGCCGTGACCACCTTGAAGGTGGAGCCGGGCGGGTAGGTCTCGCGCAGCGCGCGGTTGACCAGCGGCTTGTCCTTGTTCTTGTCCAGGTCGAGGAACTGCTGGGCTTCCTTGTCGGTGTTGCCCGCGAAGGTCCCCGGGTCGTACGACGGAGTGGAGGCCAGCGCGAGGATCGCGCCGGTCGACGGGTCGATCGCGGCGACGGCGCCCTTGCCCTTGCTCTTCAGGCCGTCGTACGCGGCCTTCTGCGCGGCGGAGTTGAGGGTCGTGACGACATTGCCGCCCTCCTTCTTCTCGCCGGTCAGCATGTCGAGGGTGCGGCGGAAGAAGAGCCGGTCGTCGTTGCCGGTGAGGATGCCGTCGTCGATGCTCTCCAGCTGGCTGGCGCCGATGCGCTGCGAGGAGTAACCGGTGACGGGGGCCCACATCTCCCCGTTCTTCCACGTGCGCTTGTACTTCAGGTCGCTGCCCGGGGTCGCCTTCGAGCCGGTGATGGGCTTGCCGTCGACGATGATGTCGCCGCGCGGCTGGGAGTAGCGCTCGATGGTGACGCGGCGGTTCTTCTCGTGCTTCGCGAGGGTGTCGGCCTGGACGTACTGGAGCCAGTTGTCCCGGGCGAGCAGGGCGAGGACGAGCAGCCCGCAGAAGATCGCGATCCGGCGCAGGGGCTTGTTCACGGTCGGACCACCTGGGTCATTTCGGCGTCGGGGTTCGGTGCGGGGGACGGTGCGGGGCGGCGCGCGGTGTCGCTGATCCGGATCAGGATGCCGACCAGGGCCCAGTTGGCGATGACGGAGGAACCGCCGTACGCCAGGAAGGGCATGGTCATACCCGTGAGCGGGATCAGGCCCATGACGCCGCCGGCGACGACGAAGACCTGGATGGCGAAGGCTCCGGAGAGGCCGATCGCGAGGAGCTTGCCGAACGGGTCGCGGGCGGCGAGCGCCGTGCGGACGCCGCGCTCCACGATCAGGCCGTAGATGAGCAGGATCGCCATGACGCCGGCCAGGCCGAGCTCCTCGCCGAAGGTGGCGAGGATGAAGTCGGAGTTGGCGGCGAAGCCGATGAGGTCGGAGTTGCCCTGGCCGAGGCCGGTGCCGAGGACGCCGCCGGAGCCGAACGCCATCAGGGACTGGGCGATCTGATCGGTCTGGGCGAGGGTCTCCGGGGCGAACGGGTTCAGCCAGGCGTCCACACGCTGCTGCACGTGGGGCTCGAACGAGGCCACGCCGACCGCACCGACGGCGGACATCAGCAGACCGAAGACGATCCAGCTGGTGCGCTCCGTGGCGACGTACAGCATCACGACGAACATGCCGAAGAACAGCAGCGACGTACCGAGGTCGGTCTCGAAGACCAGGATCAGGATCGAGATCGCCCAGACGACGATGATCGGGCCGAGGTCACGGCCGCGCGGCAGGTAGAGCCCCATGAAGCGGCGGCTGGCCAGGGCGAGCGCGTCCCGCTTCACCATCAGATATCCGGCGAAGAAGATCGCGATGACGATCTTCGCGAACTCACCGGGCTGGATGGAGAAACCGCCGACCCGGATCCAGATCTTGGCGCCGAACACGTTCATGCCGAGGCCCGGCACGAGCGGAAGGAGCAGCAGGACGATCGCGCCGACCATGGAGATGTACGTGTAGCGCTGCAGGACGCGGTGGTCCTTGAGCAGGAGCAGCACGCCGACGAACAGGGCGACGCCGATCGCGGAGTACATCAGCTGGTTCGGCGCCGAGGGGCTGAACGCGCCGAACTGCGCCTCGGCGCGCTGCTGGAGCTTCTCCGACTGGTCGAGCCGCCAGACGACGACCAGACCGAGGCCGTTGAGCAGCGTCGCCAGCGGAAGCAGCAGCGGGTCGGCGTACGGCGCGAACTTGCGTACGACGATGTGGCCGACGCCGGCCAGCATGCCGAGGCCCAGGCCGTAGCCGAGCATGCCCGTGGGCAGCTCACCGGTGAGGGCGAGCCCCACGTTCATGTAGGCGAACAGCGGGATGACGACCGCGAAAGCGAGCAGCGCGAGCTCGGTGTTGCGCCGGCTGGGCGCACCGATCGCGCCGATCGTCGACGTGTGTGTAGTACTGCTCATGGCGTGCAAAGGCCCCCAACGGCTGCTTACTGCTTACCGCACAGCGGGACCAGCTTCTGCTCATCCTCGGAGAGGCTGGGGCCGGGTGTGGGAGTCGGCTTCTCGGACTTGTTCTTGTCGTTCGGGTTGTTCTTGTCGTTCGCGTCGCCCTTGTCGGTCGGCGACGTCGACGAGGTCGGGTCCGGGGCCTTGCGGAGGCCGGTGGTGCCGCCCGCCTCGCCCTCGCCGGTCCTGGCGTTGTTCTCGCGCTCGACCGCGCGGCGCTCGGCGTCCTTCTTGCAGGCGGAGGCCTGCCGGCCCAGCTCCTCGATCTTGCTCTGGGCCGCGTCGAGGTCGCCCTCGGGGATGGTGCCCTCGACCTGCTTGCGCTGGTACGGCGGCAGGTACTTGAGTTCGATCTCGGGGTGGTCCTTCTCGACCTTCGACAGACTGACCCAGGCCAGGTCCTGGTCGATGCCGCGGTAGAGGGCGACGTGCTCGTCCTTGGTGCCCACGTAGTACTGGGTCTGGGTCCAGCGGTAGCCGCCGTAGAGACCGCCGCCGATGACGGCGAGCGCGAGTACCCCGTACAGGGATCTCTTGAGCCACTTGCGGCCGCCGCGGGGCTTGATGAAGTCCTCGTCGTCGTACGCCCCGAAGCCGCCCTCGGGGACGTACCCCGTGGTGTCGCCGCTGCCGGGGGGGCCGAAGCCGCCGCCCTGTCCATGAGGGGTCTGCGGCGGCACCGGGCGGCCGAGGCCCGACGCGCGGCCCGCGGGCGTCTGCATGGCGCCGTCGTCCTGCGCCTGGAGCTGGTTCTCGGCGACCGCGCCGACCACCACGGGGGTGTCGGAGAGCTGGCCCGCGAGGGTGTCGCCGCTGTCGATGTCCAGGACGTCCGCGACGATCACGGTGATGTTGTCGGGGCCGCCGCCGCGCAGCGCGAGCTGGATCAGCTCCTGCACGGTCTCCTGCGGGCCCTGGTAGGAGGCGAGGGTGTCCTCCATGGTCTGGTGCGAGACGACTCCGGAGAGGCCGTCCGAGCAGATCAAGTACCGGTCGCCGGCGCGGACTTCGCGGATGGAGAGGTCCGGCTCGACGTGGTCGCCGCTGCCCAGCGCGCGCATGAGGAGGGACCTCTGCGGGTGGGTGGTGGCCTCTTCCTCGGTGATGCGGCCCTCGTCGACGAGGCGCTGCACCCAGGTGTGGTCCTGCGTGATCTGCGTGAGCACGCCGTCCCGCAGGAGGTAAGCGCGTGAGTCGCCGACATGGACGAGGCCGAGGCGCTGCCCCGTCCACAGGAGGGCGGTCAGGGTCGTGCCCATGCCCTCGAGCTGGGGGTCCTCCTCGACCATCAGGCGCAGCTGGTCGTTGGCCCGCTGCACGGCCGTGCCGAGCGAGGTGAGGATGTCCGAGCCCGGTACGTCGTCGTCGAGGGTGACGAGCGTCGAGATCACCTCGGAGCTGGCCACCTCGCCCGCGGCCTGGCCCCCCATGCCGTCGGCGATCGCGAGGAGACGCGGTCCGGCGTAACCGGAGTCCTCGTTCCCCTCCCGGATCATGCCTTTGTGCGATCCGGCGGCGAAACGCAAAGACAGACTCATGCGCACCTCGCCCGTCGGCTCCGGGTACATCCGCACGGTGCCCACCCTCCGGTCGGGAGCGCGCCGGCGTCCAGCCCCTGGACAGCCGCTCCGGCTCGCTCGCTCCGCTCGCTCATTGTCGTACTACTTCCGCAGCTCGATGACGGTCTTGCCGATGCGGATCGCCGTGCCCAGCGGAATGGGCGTCGGGGTGGTGAGTCGGGTCCGGTCGAGATACGTGCCGTTGGTGGACCCGAGATCCTCGACGATCCACTGGCCGTCACGGTCCGGGTAGATCCTGGCATGCCTGCTGGAGGCGTAGTCGTCGTCCAGCACGATCGTGGAGTCGTGCGCACGGCCCAGCGTGATGGTCTGGCCCTGCAGCGCGACCGTCGTCCCGGCGAGGATGCCCTCGGAGACGACCAGCTTGGTGGGGGCGCCGCGGCGCTGGCGGCCACCACCGCCCTGCTGCTGGCGCTGCTGCGGCGGTGCGGCCTGCTGCTGGCGGCCGGTCTGCTGCGGCCGCGCCTCACGGCGCGAACCACGCTGGGTGACGCGCGTACCGAACAGGTCGCTGCGGATGACCTGGACGGCCACGATCACGAACAGCCACAGAACGGCCAGGAAACCCAGCCGCATGACCGTCAGGGTCAGCTCTGACATTGCCCCCGCTTCACCCTTCGGCTTGCCGGTAAATGATGGTGGTGCTGCCCACGACGATCCGCGAGCCGTCGCGGAGCGTAGCGCGGGTGGTGTGCTGCCCGTCTACCACGATGCCGTTGGTAGACCCGAGATCCTGGATCGTCGAGGGCGTTCCGGTCCGGATCTCACAGTGCCGACGGGATACGCCGGGGTCGTCGATCCGCACATCGGCGTCGGTGCTGCGACCCAGCACCAGCGTCGGGCGGGAGATCTGATGGCGGTTGCCGTTGATCTCGATCCAGCGCCGCACCTGGGCGCCCGGAAGTGGTCCGGCACCGGGACCCGAGGGTCTGCTCGGAGCCGGGGACTGACCGCCCGGGTGGCCCGCGCCGCCGGGTGGCGGTGCGGCCGGCATGGGCGGTGCGCCCGCGCCGGGGGCGCCGGTGGGCGGGTAGCCGTAGCCACCGCCGCCGCCGCTCGCGCCGCGGCCGGGACCCGTCGGGCCGCTCGGGCCGGGGCCCGCCGGGGCGCGCTCGGGAGTCTGTGAGGTGCTGGAAGCGAGCGTGCGGCTGCGCACGCGGTACAGGCCGGTGTCGAGGTCCTCGGCCTTCTCCAGGTGGACCTTGATGGGGCCCATGAAGCTGTAGCGCTGCTGCTTCGCGTAGTCACGCACCATGCCGGAGAGCTCGTCGCCGAGCTGGCCCGAGTACGGGCTCAGCCGCTCGAAGTCGGGGGCGCTGAGCTCCACGATGAAGTCATTGGGGACGACGGTCCGCTCGCGGTTCCAGATCGTCGCGTTGTTGTCGCACTCCCGCTGGAGGGCGCCGGCGATCTCGACGGGCTGGACCTCGGACTTGAACACCTTGGCGAAGGTGCCGTTGACCAGACCTTCAAGTCGCTGCTCGAACTTCTTCAGGACTCCCATGGGGCACCTCCTCCGTCGTAGTCATCCTGGTACTGCTTACTGATCGTATCCACGCGCCGGGAAATCGGCTGGTTCCCCCTGTCCGCCCAGTCGACGAGTGTCGCCTCTCACAAGGCATGCCCGCACCAGGGTCCGCGGATCCTCCCAGGGCTCCCTGATGAAGCCCTGATCTCCGGCCCCGGAACCCTTCCGGGCAGCTGCTCGGGACGCCTGCTCGAGCCTCCTTTTACAAGGGATCGTAGAGGGGGCTCCAAGCCAGTGTCCCGCACCTGGCTGTGGACCCCGGTGAGCTCGGCCGGGGGCGGCGGTGGGTCCCGGCCGGTGCGGGGCCGGTCCCCTGGGCAGGTGCCCGCGCATACGGATGTGAATCCACCCTCTGCAGCGTGCTAATCTTCTGGATGTCGGCAGGCGCTCGCCCCAAACGGCGGGAAGCCCGAAGACAACACCCAATGCGCGGGTGGCGGAATAGGCAGACGCGCTGGATTCAGGTTCCAGTGCCCGCAAGGGCGTGGGGGTTCAACTCCCCCCTCGCGCACCAGAAGAACCGATGAACGGGTCTTCACCAGAGACGAGAGTCCTGGTGGGGCCCGTTTCTCGCGTTTCGGGCCGGTTTCGGCCGGAGAGCGCACACAGGGCCCCGACGGTGAGCTATCTCACGGTCGGGGCCCTGTCGCTGTGAGGGGGCGTCCACCGCCGGTGGAGCGTCCACCCCCGGCGGGGCATCCAGGATCGCGTTCCGGCCGAGACGTACGCAAGCGTTCAACCTTCCCGGGGAGTGGGCCTCGGTGGTCCGTGTTCCTGGGGCGTCCGTGTGGGGCGCGAGGGCGTTGACAGCGTCAGTTGGTCCGGTCCATTTTGGTCCAGACCACCGCCGGTTCCCCTGAGGAGACGTGGATGACAGAGGTGTCGACCCTGGTCAACTCCTGCCTGCTGCCTGCCTATGGGGGCGCGGAGCCGGCCGACTGGCTGAAACGGGAGTTGGACGACGGGCTCGCCGGCATCGTGCTGTTCGGCGCGAACCTCGGGCTGCTCGGCGGGCAGGTGCGCGAGCTGGTCACGCGGCCGCTGCGGGCGCACCGTCCGGACCTGATCATCGCCCTGGACGAGGAAGGCGGTGACATCACCAGGGCCGAGTACCACCGGGGCAGCAACTACCCGGGCAATCTCGCCCTGGGTGTGGTGGACGACCCGGAGCTGACCTCGCGGGTGGCGTCGGCCATCGCCGCCGATCTGATCGACGCGGGGATCTCGGTGAACCTCGCTCCCTGTGCGGAGGTCTGCCCGGGGCCGGAGCTTCCGGTGTTCGGCACCCGCTCGTTCCACTCCGATCCGGCGCGCGTGGCCGTGCACACCCGGGCCTTCGTCGAGGGGCTCCAGCGGCACGGGGTCGCCGCGACCGTCAAGCACTTCCCGGGGCTCGGGTCCACCACCGTCGACTCGCACTTCGAACTGCCCGCCGTGGACGCGTCCGAGGAGCGGTTCCGCGCCCGCGACCTCTCCCCGTTCGCGGCCGCGGTCCAGTCGGGAGCCAAGGCGGTGATGACCGGGCACGTCGTCGTCGGGGCGATCGACGGCACCCCCGCCACGTTCAGCAGGCGGTTCATGACCGACATCCTGCGCGGGGAGCTCGGGTTCGAGGGCGTGGTGATCAGCGACGCGCTCGACATGAAGGCCGCGCAGGCCGGGCTCGGCTTCGGCGGTGCGGCCGTGCGGGCGTGGGCCGCGGGCGTCGACCTGATGATCCTGGGGCCGGACGACGGGGAGGAGATCTGCGCCGAGATCCATGACAGCGTCCGCCGGGCCCTCGCCGACGGCACCCTCACGCTGTCCAGGCTGGAGGAGGCCGCCGAGCGGGTGGCGGGGCTGCGGGAGTGGACCGGGGCGCCCGACCGCCCCGCCGAGGACCTGAGCCCGGTCGGGCTCGTGGCCGCCCGGCGCGCCCTCGAGGTGCGGGGGCCACTGCCGGACCCCGGCGGGCGCTTCGTCGTCGAGCTGCGTCCGGAGCCGAACATCTCCTGCGGCACCGTGCCCTGGGGGCTGGCCGACGTGCTGGAGAGGCTCGGTGGTGCCGCCGGTTCGGTGGCGGTGGCCCCGGGTACCGCCACCGCGGACATCGCGGTGCCGGACGGCGTCCCGGTGGCCGTGGTGGTCAGGGCGGGGACCGACGACGCGTGGCAGGCACGGGCGCTGGCGGGGCTGCTCGCCGCGCGCCCCGACGCGGTCGTGGTCGACATGGGGTTCCGCGATGTGCCCGTGCCCGCGGGGACGGTCGTGCTGAAGACGTTCGGCGCGGGCCTCGTCAACGCGGTGGCGGCGGCCGAGGCGCTGTCCGGGCGGCGCACGGAGGGGGCGCCGCGGGACTGGCGGTGAGGGAGGGCGCCCTCATGCGTCGGACAGGCTCGGTGTGTTCTGCCGCCACGCCTCATGAGCGGTGCGCACGGTGGTCCACAGCCGTTCGCGGTCGGTGGTGTCGAGGTCGTCGAGAGGGAGGCCGAAGCGGGTGCTCAGGGTCTCGAACCACTCTGTGGCGGTGGTGAGTTCGCGCTGTTGCTCACCCGCGTCGGTGATGCGGGTGAGGACACAGCCGAGCAGCAGATCGGTGCCCGACGCGTCCCTGCGCTGGGCGCGGGCGAGCCGTACGAAGTCGGACTCCGGCGCGGTGGACAGATGGGCGTGCTGCTCCGCGAAGTCCTCGGGGCCCGCCGGCCGGGTGGAGATGTCGGCGCCCGCGAAGCCGCGCAGCGGGTGGTGGTCCAGGCGCCAGGCGTCCGGCTCGAACGGCGATGACGTCAACTCGTACGAGAACGGGCCCTGTTCGGTCCGTCCGGCGCGCAGCGGCAGCGGCTCGTGGAAGGCGAAGCCCAGGCCCACGTCGACCAGCCAGCGTCCCTCGGGCACGTGCGGGGCGGGGAGGCCGGTGACGGTCAGCGCCATGTGGTTGGCGTTGATGCCCGGAGGTACGGGCTCGTCGACCTTCTGTACGCCGACGCGGTGCATCTCCACCTGGTAGCCGAGCTCCTTGAGCAGCAGCCAGAACGCGCCGTTGAGGTGGAAGCAGTAGCCGCCCCTGCGCAGCCGCGCGATGCGGTCGAAGGACTGGTGCGGGTCGATGCCGGGCGCACGGCCGAGCTGAAAGTCCAGGGTTTCGTAGGGAATTCGCTCCACGTGGGCGCGGTGCAGTCGCAGCAGGTTCTCGTAAGTGGGCGATATCGGCCCGTGAACGCCGAGCCGGTCCAGGTATCCATTGACGCGGGATATTGGCATGGCCGGGACTGTAACAGTGTATGAACCGATGTCGAGTCGTTCCAGTGTGTTCCGTATTGCGGAGCATTCTTGCTGTTCAAGCGGGTGCGTGGCCGGAAAGATCCGACGGCAGTAGGGTCACTACCGGTCCAGTGAATTCCTCCATCAAGACCGGGAGTTTTACGTTGAGTTCGCTTTCTGCGCACCACCTGAAGACTGCCGAAGCGGTGGCCGAGAAAGCTGTCGAGGCGGTCGTGGAAGCCGTACGGAAGACAGTTCAAGAGCGTGGGGAATGTGTTGTCGCGCTGACTGGAGGAAATACTCCGCTGGCGACCTACCGGCTGCTGGCGAAAAGCGATGTGCCATGGGACTCGGTGCGGGTCGTGCAGACCGACGACCGGGTGCTGCCCGAGGCGGAGACCGGCTCCAACTGGCGGATGATCCGTGAGACGCTCCTCGACCCCGCGGGGGTGCCGGAGGCGCGCAGGCACCCGATGCCCGTCCGTGCCGACGACCCGGCCGCCGGTGCCGCGGAGTACGCCGGGTTCCTCTCCTCCCTGACCACCACGGGAAGCGCGGACGTCGTCCTGCTCCAGCTGGGCCCGGACGGCCATCTGGCCTCGCTGTTCGCCGACCGCTACGACCCCGAGGACCCCTCGGGCGTCACGGTCACCACCACCGTGGACGGCGCCGTGCGGATGACCCAGACCCTGCGGTCGCTGCGGGGCGCGGCCACCCGCCTCGTGCTGGCCACGGGGGCGCAGAAGACGGATGCGGTCGCCAAGACGGTCGCCGGTACCGAGGACACCTTCGCCGCCCGGACCTTTGTCGGCACCGACGGCCTGCTGCTGCTCGACGCCGAAGCGGCCGGCTCACCGCAGTGACCGGCCCGTATGCCACGGGGGCGCGCGCCGACGGCTTCAGCGCCGAGGCGGCACGGGAGAGCGACCGCCCGGTCGTGGTGTTCGACCTCGGCGGCACGTGGTTCCGCGCCGGTGTGCTCGTGGGCGGTGGCGACGTCGTGGCGCTGCGCCGCGACCCGGCCGTCAGCCATCGCTCCCGCCCGGGGACCGCGGCCGAACTGCAGCGCGGGATCGTCGACTGGCTGGTGCGGACCCTGGACGAGATCAGGGACGAGATCAGGGACGAGATCAGGGACGAGATCAGGGACGAGATCAGGGACGAGACCAGGGACGGGATCGGGCTGTCCGGTCCGATCGACACCTGCGCGGTGTCCCTGGGGGCGGCCATGGACGGCTGGACCGGCCAAGTCCTCGGCGCGGCGCCGCTGTTCGGAGCCGAGCGGACCAGTTGGTGGCCGGCCGCCGAGCTGGCGGAGCGGCGCCCCGGCATACGGTGGACAGTGATCAACGACGTCTCCGCGCTGGCCTACGCGCTCCTCGCCCGGGAGGACCTGGACCAGCGCAGGACGGCGGCCGCGGTGACGGTGAGCACCGGCATCGCGTACCGGACGATCGACCTGGCGACCGGGCGCATCCCGTTCGACAGGGAGCACGGACTGCAGGGCGAGATCGGGCACCTTCCCGCCCAACTCCTGTGGAACGGCGGGCCGGTCACCGCGCGATGCGACTGCGGGGCGTACGACCACGTCGGCGCGTTCTCCTCGGGCGAGGGGATCCGCCGCTTCCTGCGCACCGTGCCGGCCTCGGAGTGGGGCGGTGCGGACGGACGGGCGGCGGGCTCGGACGCCGACCTGCTCGCCTCGTTCACGGGCGCGGTCGGCGCGGGGCACCCCGGCGCCGTCCGGGTGCTCGACGCCGTCACCAGGCCCATGGCGCAGGTGCTCCTGGCGCAGGCCTGCCTCAACCCCGAGGTGGAACACACCGTGCTCACCGGCGGGGTGGTGGAGAACCTCGGAGACCCGTACCTGGCGAGTCTGCTGCGCAACCTCGACGACCTGGGGCTGTACGGGATGTCGGACCGGGACCCGGACTACTTCGCCCGGAGGGTCGTCCGAGGGGAGCCGGACGGCCTCAGTGCGCTGCGTGGCGCGGGGATCCACGCAAGGGGAATTCTGCTGGGGAGTGAGTGCAGAGCATGAATGGGGACTGGAACGTCCGTGCCTGTCAGGACGTCACCTACCGCGTCACCGAGGTGACGGACGTACTGGCACCCGGGAACGACGCGCTCGCGGCCGCCGCCGGCCTTGCGGCGGGGGCACGGCGCCTGGTGGTGGTGGACGAGGCCGTGCACGCGGTGCGGGGAGCGGAGATACGGGACTACTTCCTGGGCAGGGGCGTCACCCCGCGCGTGCTGGCCCTGCCCGGCGGGGAGCGGAGCAAGACGCTCGCGGCGATCGAGGAGATCGTGCACGCGGCCGACGCCACCGGGCTCGCCCGCCGGGAGCCGATCGTGGCCATCGGCGGCGGGGTGCTGACCGACCTGGTCGGGCTCGCCGCCAGCCTGTACCGGCGCGGCACTCCGTACGTCCGCGTCCCGACCACGCTGATCGGCCTGGTCGACGCGGCGATCGGCGCCAAGACGGCGGTCAACTTCCACGGCCACAAGAATCGGCTCGGCACCTACCACCCGGCCGCCGTCACGCTGCTCGACCGGAGCTTCCTGGGCAGCCTGGAGGCCCGCCACATCAGCAACGGCATGGCCGAGATCGTCAAGATGGCGGTGGTCAAGGACCCGGTGCTGTTCGACCTGCTCGACGGGGACGTCGAGGACCTGCTGCGCCGCCGCCTCGACGGCGCGGTCGGCCAGGAGGTGATGCGCCGGGCGATCGACGGCATGCTCGAAGAGCTCGAACCGAACCTGTGGGAGCACGAGTTGCGCAGGGCGGTGGACTTCGGGCACACCTTCAGCCCGGCGGTGGAGATGGCGGCCCAGCCGGAACTGCTGCACGGCGAGGCGGTGTCGATCGACATCGCGCTGTCCTGCGCCCTCGCGGTGGACCGCGGCCTGCAGACGCCCGCCGACGCCCTGCGGGTCATGAACCTGCTCCGCAGGGCCGGACTTCCGCTGTGGGACCCGGTCTGCGCGCCGGAGTTCCTGTGGGACGCCCTGGCCGAGTCCACCCGGCACCGGGACGGGAACCAGAACGTGCCGCTGCCCATCGGCATCGGCAAGCACAGCTTCGCGGGCGACCTGACCGAGCCGGACATCCGGCGCGCGGTGGTCCTCCTGCACCGGCTGCTCGACGGGACGAGGGCGGCGGCATGACGGACACCACCACCACCGACCTGGCCTGGACCCGTACGGCCGACGGAGGCACGCGGCTCTCCCGCACCGAGGTCGCAGGCACCGCGCGGCTGAGGGTGCTGCGGGCCGGGATCTGCGGGACGGACCTGCAGATCCAGCGCGGCGTACGGGCCGACGCGGCGGCCGTGCTCGGCCATGAAGGGCTCGTGGAGCACCGCACACCGGCCGGCGTCGAGCGGGGCGTCTTCAACCCGGTCGACCCCGACGACCAGGACCGGATCCTCGGGCACTCCTACGACGGGTGCTTCCGGCGGTACTACCCGGCCCGCCCGGACGGCCCGGTCCTGCGGCACCTGGTCCCGGCCCGCCCCGACCTGCCCGCCGACCTCGCGGTCCTGGTGGAGCCCCTGGGCGCCGTCCTCTACGGCTGGGACCTGCTCGACGCGGCGGGCGGCCCGGACACGGTCGCGGTCTGGGGCAGCGGCACCACCGCCGTGCTCGCCGCGCTCGTCGGCGAGGTGCGCGGCATCGGGACGACGCTGGTGCACCGGCGCGAGGACCGCCTGGACTACCTGCGGCGGCGCGAGGTCCTGCCCGGCACCCGGCTCGTCGGCGCGGCGTCCGGCGCGGGGGCCTCGGGAGCCGCCGGGGCCGCGTTCGTCTGTCTGCCCAGGGAGGCCGCGGGGGCGGCGCTCACCGAGGCCGCGCACGCCGTGGCCGACGGCGGGGTCGTCGACCTGCTCGGCGGGTTCGGCACCGGCAGCGTGCACGAGCTGACCGGGGACCTCGATCTCAACGCGGTGCGCCGGGCCAATGTGTGCGGGGCGCCGGCGCCGGGCGCCGTCCACGACGTGGTGCTGCCCTCGGGCAAGAGGATCGGGCTCACCGGGCACCGGGGCACCTCCCCCGCCCATCTGCGGCGCGCGCAGGACCTGCTCTGTGCCCATGCGGGGCGCTTCGGCCGGGTGCTCAGCCACGTGGTCTCCCTGGAGTCCGCCGGGCCCGTGCTGCGCTCCATGGCGGCCGACCGGCCGGGCGAGCGGCTGCCCGGCGAGCACCTCAAGGTGCTGATCGACCCCACGCTGGCGGCGGGCGCGAGCCGTGAGCCGGACATCGTCACCACGGTGGCCGACGTCCCCGTCGGCTGCTGAAACCGCGCTTCCCCCTCCCCTGCCGTCCTTCCGAAAGCCCTCCTGAGAGGAAGTCATGCTGGTTCCGCGCTACGGCTACCCGGCCCAGTTCAGTGACATCGACGAACTCACCGCGAAGATCCGCGAGTTGCTGTTGTCCGGCGACTACATCCTCGGCAAGCCCGTCGAGCAGTTCGAGCGGGCCTTCGCCGACTACACGGGCGCCGAGCACGCCATCGGCCTCAACTCCGGTACGGACGCGCTGATCCTGGCCCTGCACGCCCTGGGCGTCGGTCCCGGCGACGAGGTCGTCACGGTGGCCAACACCTTCCACTCCACCGTCCTGGCCATCGCGCGGGTCGGGGCCACCCCCGTCCTGGTGGACTGCACGGACACCGACTACATGATGGACCTCGACCAGCTGGCGGCCGCGATCACTCCGCGCACCAAGGCCGTTCTCGCGGTGCACATGTTCGGCCAGGTCCTGGACATGGACCGGATCACCGGCCTGGTGCGGGAGCACGGCCTCGTGCTCGTCGAGGACTGCGCCCAGGCCGTCGGCGCCCGCTGGAAGGGGCAGCACGTCGGCACGTTCGGCGACATCGGCTGCTTCAGCTTCCACCCGTCCAAGAACCTCGCCGCCGCGGGGGACGCGGGCGCCGCCGTGACCGGGGACGCCGGGCTCGCGGACCGTCTGCGGCGCCTGCGGGGGCTCGGCCAGGAGGCGCAGAACCACCACACGGAGATCGGCTACAGCAGCCGGATGGACTCCGTGCAGGCGCTGGTCCTCCAGTACAAGCTGCCGCGCCTCGACGCGTGGAACAGCGCGCGCCGCAGCCTCGCGGACCGGTGCACCGCGGCGCTGGCCGGCAGCAGGGTACGGGTGCCCGAGGCCGGGCCCGAGCACGTGTACCACATGTACCAGGCCGTCGTACCCGACCGCGACGCCACCCTGGCCGCCCTGCGGGACAAGGGAGTCGACGCGGTCGTGCGCTACCCGGTGTCCATCGCCCGCCAGCCCGCCTTCGCCGCGTACTCCTTCGACGCGGCAGCTCTGGTGAACGCCGACTTCCTGGCGCGGAACGCGCTGTGCCTGCCGCTGCGCCCGGAGATGCGTCCCGAGGACATCGACCTGGTCGCCGACACGCTGCGGTCGATCACCGGCTGACCGAGCCGGGCCGAGCGAGACAGAGCCGGACCGAGCCAGAACCCAGATCGAGAACCCAGATCGAGAACGACGAGGAGATCGCCTTGACGGATTCAGCCACTGAAGTGTCCATCGTCCCCGGCCTGTTCGGCGCCGACCCGCTGCGGTACGGGCAGGCTGTCGCCGATGTGGCGGGTACGGACGCGGAGCTGCTGCACCTCGACGTGATGGACGGGGTGTTCGTGCCGGACATCAGCTTCGGCCTGAAGGCGGTGACGTCCATACGCAAGGCCTTCGACCGGCGTCTGGACGTGCATCTGCAGGTGGCCCGGCCGCAGGAGCACATCGACGGACTCGCGGGCGCGGGCGTGGATCTCGTGTCGGTGCACGTCGAGAGCACCCCGCACATCGCCCGGCTGCTGCGCGACCTGGAGAGCGCGGGCATCGCGAGCGGCATCGTGCTGAACCCGGGGACCCCGCTGTCGGCGGTCGAGGAGGTCGCCCACCTCGTGGAGCAGGTCGTCGTCATGGCGGTCAACCCGGGCACCAGCGACTTCCTGCCGTACACCGTGGACAAGATCCGCAGGCTGCGGGCCGACCTGGACGCGCGGGGCCTCGGCCATGTGCGGGTCACGGCGGACGGCGGCGTGACGGCGGAGCGTGCCGCGGCGCTGCGGGCGGCGGGGGCGGACCGCCTGGTCGTCGCCTCGGCGCTGTTCCGTGACCCGGCGGGTGTGGCGGCGGCGTACGCGTCCCTCGGCGCGGCCGCGGCGGGAGCCTGATGGGGGCGGGTGCCACGACCGGGGCCCCTGCGCGGTTCCTGTTCGACATCGACGGCACGCTGGTCGACTCCAGCAGGCTGATCGTGCAGGTGTGGCGGCGCGTGGCGGCCGAGTTCGGAGCGGACGCGGAGGGGATCCTCGCGGTCTGCCACGGCCGCAGGGACAGCGACGTCGTGCCGCGGTTCTTCCGTGCCGACGACGAGTCCGCGGTTTTGGCCCGCATCCAGGAGCTGGAGGCCGAGGGGGTCGGTCTCGTCCGGCCCGTGCCGGGGGCGCCCGAGCTGCTCGAGGGGCTCGCGCCCGGCCGCTGGGCCGCGGTGACGTCAGGTCCCAGCGGCCTGATGACAGGGAGGCTGCGCGGCGCCGGACTGCCGGTGCCGGAGGTCCTGGTGGCCGCCGACCACGTCCGCCGCGGCAAACCCGATCCGGAGGGCTATCTGGCGGCGGCCGCCGCCCTGGGCGCGAGTCCCGGGGAGTGCGTGGTCGTCGAGGACGCGCCGGCCGGGGTGGAGGCGGGCCGCAGCGCGGGGATGTACGTCGTGGGGATCACCACGACACACACCGCCGACCGGCTCGGCGCGGCGCATGCCGTGGTGGGACACCTGTCAGAGGTGCGAGGGGTGCTCGGGGCCCGGGTCGGGTGAGGCGGAGGGGGACGTGGCGGGAGGCGTCGTGGGAGGCGTGGTGGGAGGCGTCGTGTCGAGGGCGGCCGTCACCACCACGTCCTCGACGGCCCGCAGCAGGGCCCGGGTCCGCTCCTTCGGCAGGTGGTGCAGGTCGACCAGGGCGTGGTGGACGTCCACGCCGTCCACCTCCTGGACCCAGTACCAGAGCTTGACCTCCTGGCGGGGCCGGTGGCCGTCCCACGTCAGTTCCGTGTGCGGCAGGAGCCGGGAGAGCTCGCCGGGGTCCTGCCGCCCGGCCTCGGGCGCGCGCGTCGGGCGCATGTCGTTGAAACCGCACGCCAACTCGATGTCCGCCACGCCGCGTTCGGCGCTCACCGCCGCCCGCAGCGCGGCCAGCGCCACCGGGTCGCACTGCGCCCTGCGGTAGGCCCGCAGGGCGGCGTGCCCCGTCGTGCGTACGACGTCCGGGAAGGGGCGGCCACGCGCGGGGACCAGGGTGACGCAGCTGCCCAGCGCGATCCCGACGAGGTCGCGCAGCTCGGGAGCCGCGCGGTTGGACGCGATGAGTTTGAGCGGCACCGCGTCCTGGCCGGTGAGTTCGGCGAGCACGCTGTGGACCGCGGCCATCAGAACCGTGGTCCCGCTGACCCCGAGCCTGCCCGCCACCGCCCGGGTGGCCAGGGTGAGCGCGGGCGACGCCATGCTGATCTGCCCGAACCGCTCGGCGTCCGCGGCGGGCGGTTCGGGCAGATCGGCGTCCCCGGCGGGCGCGGGCCGTTCGGTGGCGGGCGCGGGCCGTTCGGTGTCCCCGGCCGTCGCGGGCTCGTCCACGGGCGGGGCGAAGAGGGTGAGGGGCGCGGCGCGCAGGATGCCTTCCCAGTACTCCAGGGCGGCGGCGGAGCGCCGCAGCGCCGCGGGCTCCGCCTCGGCGGCCGCCTGGTCGAACGGCTGGTGGCGCACCGGCGGCAGCTCGGCCGCGGTGACGCGGCCGGACAGGAGGGCCGTCAACTCGTCGGTGAGCAGGGCGAGTCCGGAGAAGTCGAGGGTGACGTGCGACACGACGAGCAGCAGTTGCACGGGCTCGCCCGCGTGTTCGAGGACGGCGATCCGCACCGGCGGTTCGGCGTCCAGCTCGAAGCGCCGCGCCTGCAGGCGGGCGCGGAGCCGGTCGGCCGCCTCCGCCGGGTCGGGCACCAGGGTCCGGTAGACGGGCACGCGCATCTCGGCGGTGGCGGCGAGGACCTGGGACGGGGTGCCGTCGGCGTCGACGACGTACCGGGTGCGCAGGCACTCGTGGCGCCGCAGCGTGCCGGTGACGATCGCGGCCACCGCGTCGAGGCCGAGCCCGGAGGGGACGGCCAGGAGCCTGCTCGTGTTGAAGTGGTGGTCGTGCGGCTTCATCCACTCCGTGTCGTTCCACTGCACGCGCTGGGCCCAGGTCAGGGGCGCGGTGCCGGAGCGTTCCCCGGTGACCCGGATGCGGAGTTCCTCCCGGAGGGCGACGGGATCCGTCATGACCCGGACGGCAGAAGCGGGTTGAAGGCTGCCCAGAGCGCGCCGCACGTGGCGAAGTTCTCGGGCGTGAGCAGCTCGTCGGGAACGCTCACCTCGAAGGTGTCCTCGAGGGTGACGATGAGCTGCACCGTGGAGAGCGAGTCCAGGCCGAGGCTCGACAGCCGCGCGTCGGACGGCAGTTCGTGATCGGCTTCCAGCAGGGGCAGGTACTCCCGGACGACTTTCTCGAACTGCGGTGTCCACTGGGTGTCCACGGTGCTTCTCCGCTCTGGTCGTGTGGGTGTGACGATCGGCTCCGCCGTCGTCATGGCGAGGGGGCGTCCCCGATGAGCCGGACCGCGCGGTCGACGAGGCAGAGCGTGCCGGTCGCGGTCAGGAGACGGTCGTTGGAGTAGTTCAGGCTGGCCGATCGCAGGTCGCGCAGGTGGCGCTCCAGCGGGACGGGGGAGTCCGCCCGGTAGCCGAGGCCCAGGCCCGCGAGCTCGACGCACCGGTCCGCCGCCCGGTACGTCAGCTCCGACGCGAGGACCTTGAGGGTGTTGAGATGGATCTGCACGGAGGTCTCGGTGACGTCGCCGCCCTGTGCGCGGCACCGGGTGATCTCCCGCTCGCACTGGTGGAGGACGGCGCTGACCGCTTCGAGGTCGATGCGGATGCGCGCGATCCGCTCGGTGACCAGGTCGGACTTCAGGTCCATGGAGGACGGGCGCCTGGGCGAGCGGAGCTGGGCGACGAGCTCGGCGAGTGCCTGCCGCGCCGCGCCGAGCCAGCAGGCGGCCCAGCCGACGTGGCCGAGCGGAATGAAGCTGCCGACCGCGACCTGCGCGAACTCGCCCCGCCCGCCCACCACATGGTGGGCGGGCACCACGCCGGAGAGGCGCAGGGCGACGCTGTGCGTGCCCCGCATGCCCAGCGGGTTCCAGTCGCCGCTGACCCGGACGTCCAGCGCGGCGCGGTCGGCGTAGACGAGGGTGACCTGCCGCGCCGGTGCCTCCTCCGCGTCGCGCATGGTGAGCAGGAAGCCGTCGGCCGCGGTGCCGCCCGTGACGATGGGGGCGTCCCGTTCGACGAGCAGGCCGTCCGCGGTCTCGCGCAGCGGGGACGCGCTGGTGAGCAGATGGCCGCCGGTCTGCCTCTCGGAGGTGATGGATCCCAGGTAGACCGTGCCCGCCGCGATCCGGGGCAGCAGCTCGTGGCGCAGCTCCGGCGAGCCGAACCGTACGACGGCGTCGGCCTGTTGGCAGTGCATCGCCCAGATCATCGCGGTGGACAGACAGCCCGACGCCAGGATCTGGGCCACCTCGACGAGGTCGGCGAGGCTTCCGCCGAGGCCGCCGTGGGCGACCGGGACGAGCAGACCCATGAGTCCGCTCTCGCGCAGTGCCGTCAGCGACTCGGCGGGGAAGCGGGCCTCGGTGTCCACCGCGCGCGCGTGTTCGGCGAGTACGGGAAGCACGCGCCGGGCGCGCTCCGCGGGGGACGGGTGGCTCCCGCCGGGGGCCGGTGCGTCCTCGCGGCGCAGGGTGAGCCGTCCCGTGGAGACCACGCTGTCGCCGAGGACGGCGACCTCGGTGGGCAGCGGCCGGGAGAGGAAGCCGAGGAGGCTCGCGTGCAGGCCGTAGGCGCCGGTGTTCGGCACGGACAGCACGTCGCCCGGCTCGGGCCGGGGCAGGACGGCGTCGTGCGCGAGGGTGTCGCTCGGCGTGCACAGCGGCCCGACGAGGGTCACCCGCTGCTCGGCGCGCTCGCGTTCGCCGGGGGCGTCGGCCACCACGGCCCGGGCCCGGACGGGCGGCAGCCGCCGCAGGCCCGCGAGGCCCCCGAGGGTGTTCACACCGGCGTCGAGCACCGCGAACGTACGGCCCTTGCTCTCCTTGACGTCCGTCACGGTCGTCAGCAACTGCCCGCAGGACCCGCTGAGATGACGGCCCGACTCGAAGGCCACCTCCGGACCGCCGTCCCGCCACCCGGGGAACAGCCGGTCGAGTTCGTCCTCCAGGGCCTGGCGCAGCAGCGGATAGGAGGGCCGGTCGCCGGGCACGGCGTAGGGGTGCGCGAAACCGCCGCCGAGGTCGAGGAAGCGCAGGGGGAGCCCGTGTTCGGAGCGCAGGAGCGCCGCGGTGCGGATGTTCGCGAGCAGCTCCTGGAGCAGGCTGTCCTCGTCCCTGGCGTTGGTCACCGTGAACAGGTGCAGGCCGACCGGTTCGACGTGCGGGACCTCGGTGACCCGGTCCGCCCAGTCGGCCACGGCACCGAGGTCGAAGCCGAACTGCGAGGCGGTGCCGGTCATGCGCAGCCCGGCGGAACCGGCGGCCTCGGCCGCGTTGATCCGCAGCAGGCACCGGGCCGACACCCCTTCCCGGCCCGCCGCCTCGCTGATGCGCCGCAGGTCGCCGAGGGACTCGGCGGAGTGGAACGTGACGCCCGAGCGCATGGCGTGGGCGAGCTCCGCCGGGGTCTTGCCAGGGCCGGTGTACAGGCAGTCCGTGGCCCGGTGGCCGGCGAGCAGGGCCGCGTCCAGCTCTCCCGTCGAGCTGACCTCGGCCCGGCAGCCGGCCTCCCGCAGGGTGCGGACGACCTCCGGGTGGGGGTTGGCCTTGAGCGAGTAGAACAGGGTCGAGCCCGTGGGCAGCTGTGCGCGCAGCGCGGCCGCGGACTCGGTGGCGCGGGCCAGGTCGTAGACGTAGAGCGGGCTGCCGAACTCCTCCACGAGTGCGGTCGGTTTCATCGCTGCAGCTCCTTCACCGTCTCGGCCAGGCGTTTTCTGTCGGTCTTGTGGTTGGGGGTGAGGGGCAGGTCTCCGACGAGCAGGCACCGGTCGGGGAGCTTCGCCGGTTCGAGGCGCTCCGCGAGGCCCTGGACGATCGGCTCGGAGGTCGGCACGTCCGCGGTGACGCACAGCACCAGCGTCCCGTCGTCGAGGACGAGGGCGGCCGCCGCCCGGACCGCCTCGATGTCCATCGCCGCCGCCTCGACCTCCAGGAGGCCGAGGCGGGTCCCCTTGTGCTTGACGAGGTCGTCCTTGCGGCCCGCGAAGTAGAGGTGGCCGTCCTCGTCGAGCCAGCCGTGGTCACCGGTGTACAGGACGACCTCGCCGGTCCGCGGATCCCTGCGGAACCGCTGCGCGGTCAGCTCGGGGGCGCGCCAGTAGCCGCTCATCACATGCGGGCCGCGGACGACGAACTCCCCGGTCTCGCCCGGCGGCCGGGGTACGCCGTTCTCGTCGACGACGTCCACGGCCGTGCCGGGGAGCGGGGGGCCGACCGAGCCCGGCTTCTTCAGGTCGCCGTCGGGTTCGAGCACCGAGATGCGCTTGCACTCGGTGGTGCCGAACATCAGCGAGATCTCCGCCGAGGGGAACCACTCGCGCAGGGCCCTGCGGTCCGCCTCGGTCAGCGCCGCGCCGGTGTTGGTGAACAGCCGGACGTCCGTCGGCTGCCGGTCCCGTGCGGCGAGGCTCGTCAGGAGCTGCGCCAGGGAGGGGACCAGCGGTACGACGGTCGCGCCGGCCGCCCGGATCCGCCGCAGGAGGGTCATGTCCCGTCCCGCGCCGTCGATGACCACGGACGCCCCGCTCAGCGCGGCGAGGAAGAGCTGGTGGAGCCCGTAGTCGAAGGACAGGGGCAGACGCAGGAAGACGACGTCGTCCGGGCGGTAGCGCAGCAGTGAGCCGATGGCCCGCGCGGCGAACAGGATCTGCCGGTGGGGGCAGACGACCGCCTTGGGCGCGGCGGTGCTCCCCGACGTGTAGATGAGCACCGCCGCGTCGTGCGGGGTCGAGGGGCCCTCGCCCGGCAGCGGCGCGGTGGCGTCGATGCCGGACCACACCTCGTCGAGATCGAGGACCGGGCAGGACCGCGTCGCCGACCGGGCCCGCTCCAGGGTCTGCCGCTCCGCGACGACCAGCGCCGGCCCGGCGTCCTCGACGACGTCCTTCAACTGGTACGGCATCATCTGCGCGCTGATCGGTACGAGTACGGCGCCGATGCGCGAGGCCCCGTACAGGAGCGCCGCCAGTTCCCTGCGGTTGGGCAGCTGCACGAGGACCCGTTGCCCGCGGCGCACCTGTCGCTCCCGCAGCCAGCCCGCCACGCGCAGGCTCGCCGTCCGCAGCTCCGCGTACGTCCACGCGCCGGTGGCGTCGGACACGGCGAGCGCCGTCGGACGGCCGTCCGCCGCCGCGTCCAGGAGGTCGTGGACGGCGGCGGACGCGGACGGCAGGTGCGGGTCACCCGCGGTGAGCGAGTGCGGGGTGAAGGCCACGAAGTCCCCCAGGGATTGCGGTCGGAGGTAGGAATCAAGCCGGACGAGGGAGTCAGGAGCAACGGCGTTCAACTGATGAGGTCAGCAGTTGAACGGGCGACCGGATCGGCGCGGCGGTCACCCGGTCCGCGCCGCGGACAGGAGCGAGAAGACCGCCTCGGCGTGCCGGAAGTCCTCCGCCTCGACGACGTTGCCGAGGAGGACCACGCGGGCGCCCGCGTCGAAGTACCGGGCCAGATAGGCGGCGACGGTCTCGTAGCTGCCCACGAGCAGGGGCATGGACCCCTTGTCGCTGCGGTAGGCGCCGGTCCAGTACACCTCGTCGTAGATGTCGCCCTCGGTGGCGAGCACCGCCATCCTCCGGCTCCAGTCGGATCCGGAGGTGCGGCGCAGCGCGGTCTTCAGGGACGCCGCCCGGCTCTCGCGGTAGGTGGCGCGTGCGACCTCCCAGGCCTCGGCGTCGCCGGGGCGGGCGAGGAGCCCGATCCGGATCCCGATGCGCGGCCCGCCGTCCAGGTGCCGCGCGTACTCGGAGGTGAACCGGTCCACGGGCTCGGGGTGGGTGACGGCGACGTCGGCCACGGCCCTGGCCGTCGCGAGGCTCGCGGGGGAGGATCCCGCGACGAAGACGCGCGGCATCAGGGCGGGGTCGAGCGGGGCGTTGATGCGCAGGCCTTCGTAGCGGTAGTGGCGGCCGGCGTGGGTGAGCGCGGCGGGGTCGCCGAGCAGCGACCGGATCACGTGGATGTACTCCGTCGCGCGGTCGTAGCGCTCGTCGTGTCCCAACCCCTCGCCGATCTGGGCCAGTTCGTTGCCGGCCGCGCCGGTGATCAGGTTGAGGTCGACGCGGCGGCCGTACAGCGTGGACAGGGTGTAGATCATCTGGGCCGCGGTGAACGGCGGTACTGCGTAGGGCTGGGCGGCGACCAGCGGCACCAGGCGGTCGGTGCACCCCATGAGGGTGGACGCGACGAGCCAGGGGTCGAGGTTGTGGTGGTTGTAGAAGGCCAGCAGCCCCGTGAGCCCGAACTGCTCGGCGCGGCGCCCCACTTCCCGGGTCACGGCCAGCTCGTGGGGTGCGCCCTGGCTACGGGTCGTGCTGGCCGTGGCGTAGACGTCGAATTCGTGGGTCACCGCGTTGCTCCGGGTCCGGCCGAGGGCTGAGGAGGAAGGACGAGGGGCGCGCGCACGTCCGCCGCCCGCGCCACGGCGCCATGCTGTGGCGCGCGGGCGCTGTGCCGTGGCGCGCGGGCGTCGGGCCGTGGCTCGCAGGCGTCGGACCGTGGCCCGGAAGCGCTACGCCGAGGCATGGAGGCGCTGTTCCAGTTGGTCGGCGAACTCGCGCCAGGACTCGCTGCACTTGCGGGCCAGGTCCGCCACGGTTCCCGCGCAGTGGCTCGGCACGTCGTCGATGAGCTGCTGCCAGTCCTGCGGGTCGACCACGTGGCCGCTCAGCCAGCGCAGCAGGGAGCGGCCGAACTCGGTGAAGCGCAGGGAGGGGTCCGCCACCAGGATCCGCAGGACCATCGCCGCGTCCCGCTGCGGCGCGAGCTCGGTCGGCGAGCCGCCGGTGCGGGGCCGGCGCACCACCGCCGAGGGGTCGGGACCGCCCGCCGCCTTCGGCCGGGGTACGGGGTCCTCGCCCCGCAGCACACGGGCCCGCACGTCGGCGGCGGTGCCGAGGGAGATGCCCGACTCCCGGGCGAGCTGGCGCAGCGGGGTCCGCGGGTTCGCCTTCACCAGCTCGCCGGCCGCCCTGCGCCCTTCCGCGCTGCTGATTGGGCGGCGTCTGCCGTCGCGGCCGATCCTGCCGCGCAGCGGCGCGACGTCCGCGTCCGTGTCCTTGCGCAGCGCGGCGACGGTCTTCGCGGCGAGCCCGGTGGCCGCCGCGACGGCCCGGTCGGACCACTGCGGGTGGGAGACCAGGATGCGCGCCGCCGAGGCGCGCCGGTCGGCGAGGGAGAGCGGCATGCCGTGCGTGACGTTCAGCCGGACGGCCAGGGGGAAGAGGTCCGCCTCGTCCCCGTCGACGAACCGTACGTCGATCTCCTGGGCGCCCCGGAGTAACGCGGCGTGCATGCGGTGCATGCCGTCGACGATCCGCATGGTCGGCCGGTGGACGACGATCGGCGGCAGCGCGTCGCCGGACTGCGCGAGGATCTGCACGTGCTCCGGGTCCTCGCCCTGGATCCGCGGTGAGTCGGCGTTCAGCAGCGAGGAGATGGGGACGGACTCGACCGCGCCGTCCCCACTGAGTTCGCCCGGGAAGGGCAGGCCCGCATCGGGCCCGCCCTCCGCGGGGTTCGGCTCCCGCATCGTCGTCATCGAACCAGCACCCCCATGAAAGAAATGGACTTCACCAGTCAACTTCGCTGCTCCGTACGGCGGTTCAGGTCACCGGCAGCGTCTTGGCGTCCTCCGCCTCGGCGATCCGACGGGTGGAGAAGAGGCGGTCGCGGAAGTCGGACGTCCAGGCGGCCGGCTTTCCCTCCAGGTGTCCGTACTCCACGAGAACGTTCTCGTTGACCGGCTGGACGGCGTCGAGCAGCTCCTTGGAGACGGCCTCGGGGAAGAGCTCCCTGGCGTAGTGCAGGGCGTAGAAGACGCTGTCCCGCACGCCGAGTTCGGCGACCCGGGCGGCCACCCTTCGGCCGTCCTCCGCCGTGCAGCGGGACACGGCGCACGCCACGTCGATGAACTTGGAGAGCAGCAGGTCGGTGCCGAGCGCGATGTAGTGGCGCGAGTCGGCCTCCTTGTGGAGGTGGACGCAGAGGTCGATGACCTCGTCCTCGACGCGCAGGGCGCGGCCCTGCACCCCGCACACCGTCACCGGCACCGCGTGCGCCAGGAAGTCCGCCGTGCGCCGTTCGCCGTCGGGCCCCGCCGACGGCGCGATGTCGTGGCAGAAGTCGATCTCGATGCTCTCCACATGGGGATCGGGGGACAGCTTCAGGTAGGGGAGGGCGTTGTTGACGTGCAGGGACCAGAAGTAGCGGGTGCCGCGGCTGAAGCTCTCCACCTCGGTGCCGTCGTCCGAGACGCGGCCCTGGACGAAGCCGAGCCGGGCGAGTTCCGGGCCGAGCGCGGCGGCGGTCTCCTTCGAGGCGAGCAGGTCCAGGTCGTGCATGCGCCGCAGGCCCGGGTCGGGGTAGAGCCGCTCGCTCAGCAGCGGTCCCTTCCGTACGGCGTAGGGGACGCCCAGGGACTCGGCGGCCTCGATGACGGCGGCGAACTCCTCGCGCAGGACGGCGTTGCGGTGCCGGTTCGACTCGTACGCGGCGGTCAGCACCCAGCGGTTGGGGATGGTGTCGAACCGCTCCTCCGGATGCCGGTGCAGGCGGTGGCGGCCGACGTTGTAGCCCACCAGGGGCAGCACCTTGTGGCGGGCCGCCTGGTCGAGGAGCCAGCCCCAGTCGAGGCGCCCGCCGATCTGCCGGAAGCGTTCGCGAAGGCGCTCCGCCTCGTCGGCGGAGAGCCAGGGGTCGGACAGCAGCAGCAGCGTGTCCACGTGCTGTTCATGGGAGACGCCGAGGTCGCCTTCGTCCTGTCGGCCCGCTTCGTTGGTACCGAGCACACCCATGTCTGATCCCCCATTACCTCATCAAGAACGAAGTGCGGATTGGCCGTGTCGGGCGGGATGTTCGGGTCACAGCCGGCCTTGGACCGGCTCGCGGCGCGGACGAAAAGCAGCCTCCGCCGGGGCGGAGCTCGCAACGCGCGCGGGCAACAGGCGGACACGGCCGAGTGGTCGCTGTGGCGCTCACTGATCGACGAACCTAACAACCTGTCGAGCACCATGTCTAGACCAACGCAATTCAGGTCCGAACCAAATGAAAGGGCCGTTCAAAGCCTGGTAAAGCGGCATTCAAGACCCTTGGCCTGTTGCGCTTTTGTGAACGGATCGTGCGAACTGCCTGGCCTTGACAGCCAGATGGCGGCCACGCAAGCTCAATTGCCGTTGGTCTGAACCAACTTGAATCCAAGGGGGGTGGCTCATGCCGACGGAATCTCGTGCTGCCGCCACGCGCTCGTGGGGTTCCCGGTCCCGCCGTTGGATCGCCATCCTGCGCCTGCTGCCGTACGCGGGTACGGGGCCGGTGGCGGCCTCGCTCGCCGTCAATGTGGTGCTCGGTCTGCTGCCACTGGTCTTCATCGTCGCGATCAGCGTCCTGATCGACCGCCTCCCGGACGTCGGGGGCGAAGGCCTCGGGTCCGTCGCGGGGCCTCTGGCGGTCTCCGCCGCAGCGCTGGTCGCGCAGCAACTCCTGCCTCCGTACCGGCTGTTCGTCGGTGACGTCGTCACGCGGCGTGTCGACGGGCGGTGCGTCCAGCGGCTGATGAGCGGTGCCCTCAAGGACGCGCCGCTCGCCTCGCTGGAACGCCAGGAGACCCTGGACCTGCTCAGCCGGGCCCGTGGCGCCTTCGAGAAGCAGGCCTCGACGCCCGGGGACGCCGTGACGGGGTTGCTCGCCCTCGTCTCGCGCTACACACAGCTGATCGGGGCCGTCGTGCTCGTCGGCGTGGCGCTCAGCCCCTGGGCGGGGCTCACGGTCGCCGTGACCGCCCTGGTGATCCGCCACGGGCAGCGGGGATCGCTCGGCAGGTTCGCCCAGCTGTGGACGGACCTGACCGGCCGCTGGCGACGCATGGCGTATGTGCGCCGTACCGCGAGCGGTGCGGAAATCGCCAAGGAAATACGCATACTTGGGCTCATCGGCTGGTTCAGGGAACGCCACGCGAAGGAGACCCGCGGCTATCTCGAACCGCTGTGGGCGGGGCGGCGGCGCCTGTTGTTCCTGCCCTTTGTCGCACTCTCCGTGGTCGGACTCGTCGGTGGCGCCGTCACGCTGTATCTCCTCGCTCACGCCGTCGCCGAAGGGCGCCTCGAACTTCTTCAACTCACGGTCGCGATACAGGGAATTCTCATTCCGCTTCGATTCGGCGTGTACTTCCCCGAAAGCGATGTGCAGACCCAGTACGGAATGCAGTCGGCCGACGCAATGGTCGATTTCGAGTCACTGGCGGAGCGCGACGGGCAGCGCGTACGTCAGAACGGGCAGCACGGCGGACGTCGGAACGGGCACCATTCCGGACGTCGGAACGTGCAGCATTCCGGACACAAGGATTCCGGATCGGTGCCGCGGGAGACGACGGCCGACTTCACCCTGAAGAAGAGCCTTCGCCTGGAGAACGTGGTGTTCCGCTACGCGCCCGGCGGCGCCGCGGTCCTCGACCACCTCGACCTCGACATCGAGGCCGGAACCTCCACCGCCGTCGTCGGCCTCAACGGCGCGGGCAAGTCGACCCTCGTCAAGATCCTCACCCGGCTCCACGACCCGGACGAGGGGGCCGTCCGCGTCGACGGCACCGATCTGCGCGAGGTGTGCCCGGATGCCTGGCGCCGCGCCATCGCCGTCATCTTCCAGGACTTCATCCGCTACGAGCTCAGCATGGAGGCGAACATCCGCATGGGTGCCCCCGACGCCCCCGACTCACCGGAGACGGAGCGCGCGCTCGCCAGAGCCGTCGAGCGCGCGGGCGCCCGCGAGGTCGTCGACGGACTGCCCGGCGGCGCCGGCACGATCCTGTCCCGCGCCTACCGGGGCGGTCACGACCTGTCGGGCGGGCAGTGGCAGCGCACGGCTCTGGCCCGCGCCTTCTTCGCCGCCGAGACGGGCGCCCAGGTCCTGGTCCTCGACGAGCCGACGGCGCAGCTCGACGTCCGGGCCGAGGCCGAGTTCTACGACCGCTTTCTCGACATGACCCGGGGCCTGACGAGCGTGATCATCTCGCACCGCTTCTCCTCCGTGCGCCGGGCCGACCGCATCGTCGTCCTGGAGCACGGGAAGGTGGCCGAATCCGGCACGCACGACGAACTCATGGCCGCGGACGGCGGATACGCCGCCCTCTTCCGACTGCAGGCCAGCCGCTTCGAGGACGCGGCGGACGCCCCCGAAGGGCCGGGGCAGAGGGGTGCCGTCCGGTGACGTCGCCCTGGCGGGCCATCCGCCCCGTACTGACCCTCGCCCACCGCAGCGACCCGTGGAGACTGGCCGGCGGCGCCGGGCTGCTGCTGATCGGCTGCCTGGCCACACCGGCGATCTCCCTCGCGCTCAAGGGACTCACGGACGCCGCGCTGGACGAGGCCACCGGCATGGTGCTGTGGTGCGCGCTGGGCACGGCCGCCCTGCTGATCGTCGAGCTGATGATGGGCCACTTCGCGCACCTGCTCTACTTCGAGCTGGGCGAGCTGGGCGAGGCCGCGCTCCAGGAGGAGTTGCTGGAGGTCGCCAACGGCACACCGGGCCTGGAGCACTTCGACAGCCACGAGTTCGCCGACACGCTCGCGCTGGTGCGCGAGGACCTGCCCCGCACCCGTGCCGTGCTCGAAGCCGTGCTCCAACTGGTCTGCCTGGGGCTGCAGACAGGGGTGACCGCCGTGCTCCTCGCCCTGCTCAACCCCTGGCTCGTGCTTCTTCCGGTGGCGGCCGTACCGCCCATCCTGATCGGCCGCCGCGCCCAGGCACTGGTGGACCGCGCCGAGGAGCGCACCGCCGAGAACACCCGCAGGGCACGGCACTTGATGAACCTCGCCACCACGGCGGCCTCCGTCAGGGAACTGCGGACGTACGGCGCCGAGCGGCGGGTGCTCGCGCTGCACCAGGAGGACTGGAGCGCCGTCGACAGGGCCCTGACCCGGGCCGCGGCACGGGCCGCGGGGCTGCGGGCCCTGGGGCAGCTGCTGTTCGCCCTGGCCTTCGGCGGCGCGATCGTCGTCGTGGTGCGGCAGGCCCTCGCGGGAGAGTCGGGGATCGGCGACGTGGTCCTGCTGATCACCCTTGCCGTGCAGATCAGCACCCAAGTCGTCGCCGCGCTCGCCATGTTGAGCACCGTGCAGGCCGCGGGCCGCACCTTCGAGCGCCTGGACCGGCTGAGGGCCTTCGCCGGGCGTGCCCGGCGCCCCGCGGGCGAGAGGCCCGCGCCGGTACGGCTCGGCCGGGGCATCCGTCTGGAGAACGTCGGCTTCTCCTACCCCGGCAGCGAGCGGCCCGTGCTGCGCGACGTCGACCTGGTCATCCCCGCGGGCAGCACCGTGGCCCTCGTCGGTGAGAACGGCGCGGGCAAGAGCACCTTCGTCAAGCTGCTCTGCGGCATGTACCAGCCCACGAGCGGACGCGTCCTCGTCGACGGCACGGACCTCGCGGAGCTCGACCCGGAGTCCTGGTCCCGTCGCGTCGCGCCGCTGTTCCAGGACTTCGCGCGCCTCGAACTGACCCTGCGGGAAGGCGTGGGCATCGGTGCCCTGCCCGCCATCGGCGACGACGCGGCCCTCCACCGGGCCCTGGACGACGCCGAGGCCCGTGGCGTGGTCGAGCGCGTCCCCGGCGGTCTCGACGGACTGCTCGGCCACGGTTACGGCGAAGGCGCCGAACTCTCCGGCGGGCAGTGGCAGAAGGTCGGCCTCGCCAGGGCGCTGGTGCGCGAGGAGCCGCTGCTGCTGGTCCTCGACGAACCGGCCGCGGCACTCGACGCGGCGGCGGAGCAGGCGGTCTTCGCCCGCTTCTCCGACGCGGCGGACCGGCGCGGTGCCGGCGCGGGAGCGGTCACTCTCTTCGTCTCCCACCGCTTCTCCACCGTGCGCGACGCCGACCTCATCGTGGTGCTCGACGAGGGCAGGGTCCGGGAGGCCGGGACCCATGAACAGCTGATGAGCAGCGGTGGGACCTACGCGGAGCTCTTCGAGCTCCAGGCCCGCTCCTATCGCTGAACCGGACGAACCCGAGAGGAAGATGACATGGCGAGAGGGCGGTTGACATCCCGCACTGCCGAGAAAGCGGCCGGTTCCGACGCACCGGCGAGTTCCGAGACAGCGGCCGGTTCCGAGGACGCCGGTCCCGAGACGACCGCTTCCGTGACCACCGCTTCCGTGGCCACCGCTTCCGTGGCCACCGGCGCCGAGGCCTCCTGGCTCGACGCGTTGACGGCGGCGGACATCCGCAAGGTGGCCGTCGTCGGCGGCTCCGGCCGGCTGGGCTCCCTGCTCACCCGCCTCCTGGCCGAGCGCGGTGTCGAGGTCCTGGTCCTCGACTCCCGCCCGTGCGAGCCGGTCGCCAACGCCACCTTCGTCCACTGCGACATCTCCAGCCCGGCGACGGTCGTCCCTTCGGCGTTCGAGGGGGCCGACGCGCTGGTGCACCTGGCGGCCCTGCACGGCGCCCACCTGGTGTCCGGATTCCCGCGGAACGAGTTCTGGAAGATCAACGTGCGGGGCACGGAGAGCGTCCTGTTCGCCGCGCTCGAAGCCGGCGTACGCAGAGCGGTGGTGGCCAGTTCGACCTCGATCTACGGCTCGGGTTCGGCCGAGGGGCAGCCGGCGTACGTGCTGGACGAGGACTCGCCCCTGCGCCCCGAGGACGTCTACGACATGTCGAAGATCGCGAGCGAGGAGCTGCTGCGCCAGTACGCCGCCCAGGGCGCCGTGGGCACCGCCCTGCGCTTCGGCCGGTTCTTCTTCCCGTCCCATGTGGACTACCACCTGCGGAAGTTGTCGACCGGCCTGGACGCCCTGGACGCCTGCCAGGCCATCGTGCGTGCCCTCGCGCGCACGCCGCGGGACCCGTTCTCCGCCTACTGCGTCGCGTCGGATCTGCCCCTGGACAGGGCCAGGCGCGAGCGGCTCGGCACCGAGCTGCTGCCCGTGCTCAAGGAAGCCGTCCCCGACCTGGTCGAGGCGGCGGAGCACCGCGGCATCCGACTCCCGGACCGCGTCGGCAAGTCCGTGGACACCTCCAAGGCCCGCGAGGAGCTCGGATACCGGCCCGAGCGCGCCCTGGACTGGACCGCACGCATGTGGCTCGCGGACTTCTCCTCGGAGCGCCGCCCGCGGTTCCCGGGACAGCGCTGGCGCACTCCCTCGGCCTGAGGACCGGCCGGCAGTACCCACTCGTAGACAGGAAGGTTGGTCAGAGCCGGGATGCTCACCAGTCAGTTGTTCGAGCTATGGAACATCGACCACGACCGGGTGGTCGAGGCGGTCCACGGGGAGATCGGCCCGTGCGACATCTACCTCGGCGGATCGCTCGCCGGGGACCTGGGAAACGAGGCGTCGGACGTCGACCTGTTCTGTTTCACGCCCGAAGCACGCCCCGCGGACCAGCCGTCCGTCACCGTCGTGTGCGGCGACGCCCTGCTGGACGTCAACGTGGTCCCGGGCACCGCCGAGCCGCGCGACCGGGAGAACCTGCTGTCGCTGCTCCTGGCGCCGGCGGAGGTGGAGGAGCCGGGCCTGCCCCTGCTGTCGCAGCGCCGCTTCATGGAGCTGCACGCGCTGTGGCGCGACCGTGCCCTGTCCGCGTCGGGGACGGGCGAGGCGTTCCGGCAGCGCTACGCCGCCGACCTCCTGCACATCTACATGGCGGTCCGGTCGGCCCTGGCGTGCGCCGCGCTCACGGACGACCTGCTCGCCGTGCCCTCAGCCGATCCGACCGAGGCCCTGTACACGGCCCGGCTGTCCGCCGAGTACGCCATCGACGCGGCCCTCGCCACCGAGTGCCAACTGGTCGTCAACCCCAAGTCCCGCCAGATGCTGCTGACCCGCGCGCGCATGGAGAACCCCCTGCTGCCCGGCGAGGACATCACCCAGGCCGGCCTGTTCCCCGACTACGACGCGGGGGCCGACGCGGTCCGCAGCTGCCTGGAGGCCACCCGGCTCTTCCTGCGCCACGCCACGCGGGACCGGCTCGTCGCCCGCTTCGACCTCGTGACGCGGTCGATGCGGCGGCTCGACGACAGCCTCGACGCCTGGAGCGGCCGCCCCCACTACGCCCACACCTCGAAAGGATGAACGACGCCATGACGCTGGCACTGCACGGAGGCACCCCCGTCCTCGACGAGCCCCACGTCTTCTCCTGGCCCCGGCTCACCCCCGAGCACGACGCGGCGGTCCGCGCCCTCATGGAGAGGACCGAGCTCAGCTACTACGGGCGCGAGGGCGAGGCCGAGGTCCTGGAGGGGATGTGGAGCAAGCGCCTCGACGGTCACCACACCCTCGCCGTGACGTCGGGCACCGCCGCGCTGCACTCCGCGTACTACGCGCTCGGCGCGGAGCCCGGCACCGAGGTGATCTGCCCCACCAACACGTTCCTGGCCACGGTGATGCCCCTGGTGCAGACCGGTGCGACGCCCGTGCTCGCGGACGCCGAGGACGACACGGGCAACATCGACCCCGAGTCGATCCGCGCCGCCATCACCAGCCGCACCGTCGGCATCAGCGTGACCCATCTGTGGGGCCACCCGTGCGACATGGACGCGATCATGGAGATCGCGCGGGAGCACGGCCTCTGGGTGGTCGAGGACTGCTCCCACGCCCACGGCGCCCGGCACCGCGGCCGCGAGGTCGGCTCCATCGGCGACGCCGCCGCCTTCAGCTTCCAGAGCGCCAAGCTCGTCTTCGCCGGACAGGGCGGCCTGATGGCGGCGCGCGACCGCGAGGTCTTCGAACGCGCCGTGCTGCTCGGGCACTTCCGGGTGCGCGCCTCCCAGGACTGCACGACCGACCTGGCGCGCTACGCCAGCACGGGCTTCGGCCTGAACTACCGGATCCACCCCCTGTCCGCGGCCCTCGCCCGGGTCAGCACCGAGCAGATGGAGCCCCTGGTGGCGCAGCGCCAGGCCCGGCTCTCCCGGCTGACCGAGCGGCTGGACCGGATCCCCGGCCTGCGCACGCCGGTGACCCGCGAGGGCTGCGACCGGGGTGCCTTCTACGGGTACAAGCTGCGCCTGTCCGGCGACTGGCTCGACGTACCCACCAAGACCCTGGTCGCGGCGCTCCAGGCGGAGGGCCTCGATGTCCACAAGCCCGGCTCGGCCCCCCTGCACACGACGGCGTTCTTCACGGACGAGGACGTTCCGGTCTTCCGCTCCGGGCAGCTCGGGCGCCGTCGCTACGGCCCGGGGGACTTCCCCACCGCCGAACGCGTCTGGGCCGAGTCCCTCAGCCTGCCCACGCTCACGTTCGAGGACGAGGCCCCGCTCGTCGAGGCGTACGCCGACGCCTTCGAGAAGGTCCACGCCGCGCTCCCCGCACTGAAGGCAGGTTCATGAACATCCCCGAACGGCCCGGCCTGACGGTGCTCGGCACCACGGCCGGCAGCGGCAAGAGCCTGTTCGTGCGGTCCTTCGCGGTCATCAGACGCGCCGCCGCGCTGCCGGTCTCCGTCTACAAGCCCGTGGCGCTGGCGCTCAACCCCGTGTCCGAGGACCCGGCGGTCGACCTGTCCGTGCATCTGATGGCGCTCGCGGTCGGTGCCCGCGGCGCGGTCGAGTCCGGCGTCGTGGGCCACACGGCGGTCCTCGACGGCGAACGCGTGCTGATCCGGCGGGCCGTCGGGCCCGGCACGGCCGCCGTCTCGCGCCGGCTGTCCGAGGACGCGCTCGACTTCACCGCGGTCGGCGAGGAGGAGTGGCGGCACCTGCTGGAGGCCACCCGCGCCGACCTCGACAGGGCGGCCGGTACCTACCTCCTGGCCGAGGGCGCGGGCGCCGCGACGGACGCGGTCGACCGCGACCTGTCCAACATGCTCCTGGCCGACATGGCGGAGCGCCCGGTGGTCCTGGTGGCCGGGGCCAGGAAGGGCGGCTGGCAGTCCTCCCTCGTGGGCACCGCGCGCCTCGTCCCGGACACCGTGTGCTCGCGCGTACGCGGGTTCATCGTCAACGGCGTGGAACACCCCGACACCGCGTGGGCCGGAGCACGCCGTGTCGAGGCCGAGACGGGGTGGCCCTGTCTCGGTGTCGTCCCCGTCATCCCGCTGTACGCCGACCTTCCGCCGCGCGGCTCCCACACCCCGGTGCTGGAGTCGTGGGAGGCCGAGAACGAGGCCGTGGCGGCCTTCATCGCCGGGCACCTCGACGAGGAGTTCGTCCGAGGCCTCTCCCTGGTGTCCGCCCATGCGTGACGTCCTGCTGGTCACCTGGGGGTCCGCGCGCCAGGCCGAGGCCGTGGCCGCCGCCTACCGCAGCCTCGGCCACGCCCATCTGCATGTGGACGACCAGGAGTTGGCCGACGCGCCGGAGTCCGTCGGCGCGGCGGTGCGCGGGGCGGTGCGCGAGGCGCGGGCCACGCACTGGGTCAATGTCGGGCGTGCGTCCAGGCCCGGTTCGATCCGGCGCATCGCGAGCGCCTGGGACGAGTGGGGGGCCGCCGTGCCCGTCGACGTGGCCGCGTTCGGTCCCTCGGCGTCGGCCGCCGAGGTGTTCGACGACAAGTGGCTCACCCACCGGTTCCTGGGCGACCACGCGCTGCCCGCCGTGCCGAGCAGGCTCACGGACCTGGCCGGACTGGCCGCGGACGCCGTCCCCCGGCCGACGGTGGCCAAGCTGCTCGACCGCACGGGGGGCGTCGGGGTCGTCGCCGGAGCGTCCGCCGCGGACTGCGCGCGGCCGCTGTCCGAGGTGGCGGACCCGGACACACCCATCCTCGTGAGCGACTTCGTCGACGGGCCCGAGGTCTCCGTCAAGGTGCTCGCGGGGCCCCGCGTCCTGCCGGTCGCGGTGATCGTCAAGGAGCGGACCCGCATGCCCGTGGTGCACGGGGACTGGAAGGCGAAGGTCGCCGTGCCGCTCTCCGTCACCTCACCCCTCTTCCACCTCGCCGAACAGGTCGTCAAGGCGTCGGGCACCCGCGGATTCCTCAGCGTGGAGGGCGTGTTGGCCGAGCGCACCGGACAGTTCCTGGTCACGGAGGTCGCCGCGCGCCGTACCGGCAGCTTCGCCATCGCCGACGCCGTCTCCACCTGCGGTCCCGCGGCACAGGCCGTGCCCCGTCTGCTGGGGGCGCCGGGCGCGGAGGCCGTGCCGCCGCGGGCCGCGTCCTGCGACGCGGCGTTGACGCTGGCCGTCGAGGACGGCCCCCGG
This sequence comes from Streptomyces sp. NPDC025651, assembly GCF_055558735.1. NCBI lineage: Bacteria > Bacillati > Actinomycetota > Actinomycetes > Kitasatosporales > Streptomycetaceae > Streptomyces > Streptomyces sp. NPDC025651. Next base: position 643,313 of record NZ_JBVHLZ010000002.1, on the reverse strand, counting down.
GCGGGGCAGCTCGTGGACGAGTTCGCGCGCCGCGGAGTCCTCCTCGGAGTCGATCGCGAGAACCTGGCCGACCTCCCCGGCAGCCTCGACCGGCGGCGCAGGGCCCGTGTCCACGTGGGCGGCCGGCAGGGCACCGCGTCGGATCCGCGTCATGTCGTCGAGGACGTGCTGTCCGGCCCCTCGGCGCGGAGCCACGAGGAGCTGTACTCCGTGGCCACCTCCCTCAACCAGGCGTCACAGGAGCACCGATGACCGATTCGCCGTCTCCGCGCCCAGCCGCCGTCTGGTGGCTGTGCTCGGGCAACATCTGCCGCTCTCCGCTGGTGGCCCATCTGGCACGGGAACGGTTCGCGGAGGTCGGTCTCTCGCGGGTGCTGGACTCCCGGTCCGCCGGCGTCGCCTCGTGGTGCGGCGGAAAGCCCGTCCACCGCGACATGGTCGCGGCCGCGGGGAAGCACGGCGTCGAGCTGCCCCGTACGCTCTCGCAGCGCTGGGACGAGCAGCGGATGGGACGCCTGGATCTCGTGGTGCCCCTGGACTCCGCCGTGTCGCGGGAGGCCGGCTCGCGGCTGTCCGCCGACGTGCCCGTGCTTCCGGTCTCCCACCTGGGCCTTCCGTTCACCGAACTGCCCGATCCCTATGGAAACGGCCCCGCGGCCTTTTCCGCGACCATCGCGCAGGCGCACGAACTCGTCGCCGCCTTCCTGCAGTTGGTCGATTCGCCCGACAACCGCCGAGGGCTTCCGCTCACCGCAGAGGTGACCGGGTTCCTCCGGCATGTCGATGCCGCCCGTACGGCGTGAAAGGAGACACGAGGAATGGCTCGCACCACTGAGGTGCTTCTTGTCGGCGGCTCAGGGCACTGGGCGGGGAGGGAGAACCACGCGCCGGCGCTGCTGGGCATGAAGCGGTCCGGCAGGCCGGTCCGGGTGGCGGCCATCTGCGACCCGAGGAACCCGGAGAAGCGCGCGCAGGACGAGGACATGGCCCCGCTGCGGGAGCTGCTGAGCGCGGACGATCCGGACTGGCTCAACCCCGAAGGGCTCGACGACCGAGGGCTGACGAGCCTGCTGGACCAGGCGCACGCGGCGCACCGGTTCTCCCTGGTCATCATCGCCTGCAGCCCGGTCCACCACCGTGCGTACATCCTCTGGGCGATCTCCCGCGGCATCACCGTCCTGTGCGACAAGCCCCTGCTGGTCACCGAGCACGCCGCGTACGACCCGGCCGCCGCCCGGACGATCATCGAGGGCTACGAGGAGATCCGGCGCGCCCTGGACCGGGCGCGCGCGTCCGGGCGGCCCTGCCACGTGGCGCTGCCGCTGCGCCGGCGCGCCAACGACATCTACCGGTCGATCGCCGCGGACATCGGCGAGATGCAGCGCACGTACGGGCAGGGCATCACATCGATGCAGATGGTCAAGAACGGCGGCCTGTTCCGGTTCCCGGAGGAGTACCTGCTGGGGGACGCGCACGGCTACCGCAGCGGCATCGGAGCGCTCTCGTTCTCCAGCTACCACTACATCGACCTGCTCGCCTGGTACCTGGAACTCGCTCCCGGAGAGGCGGCCGCGCTGCGGATCACCAATCCGTACCTGCGCAGGGTCGGGGACTTCCTCGGCACGCGGCAGGCCACCACGCTCGCCGAACTGATAGGCGACGGCGACGCGGTCCACGTACCCGAGTTCCCGCGTGAAGTGCTCGCGGCCGAGAGCGACTTCGTCTTCCAGATGGAACTGCTCACCGCGAGCGGGCGGAAGGCGGGCCTGGTCACCTACTCCTGCCAGTCGCACACCTACTCCCACCGGACGGTCGGCCTCCAGGACTTCGACCTCGACGGCCGGCAGCCCTTCCGGGAGAAGGGCAGGATGTCCCAGTTCTCCCTGGACATCAACCAGGGCAGCCTGCAGCACATCGGGGTCTTCAAGAACGACGTGGTCGGCGACGACTACCGCATACGGGTGCAGCGGCGCCGCAACCCCGTCGTGAGCCCCGAGCCCCACACGGACGAGGTCTTCGACAACGCGCACGCGGGAAGTTCCGTGACGCCCCAGGACGTCCTCCAGGCGATGGTGCTCCTGGCCGGCGGCGACGCGGTGCCGGAACAAGTCGCGGACCGCATCGCGTTCTTCGAGGACCAGTGGCTCAGCCACCGCCTGTTCGGCACGTTCTACGAACTCGTCGCGGCCTCGGCCGACGGCTCGCCCGACAGGGTCGAACACGTGGTTGAGCTGACTCCGTGACGGAAGCGGCCGCGGCCGCCGTCGCGAGGCGGCCGCGCGGGGTCGTCGCGGCCCTCCTCCTGGTGATGTTCCTGTCCGCCATGGACAGTTCGGTGACGGCCACGACCGCGCCCCAGGTCGTGGCCGACCTCGGCGACGGATCCCTCTTCAGCTGGCTCTTCACGGCGTACGTCCTGGCCGCGACCGTGTCGGTGCCCGTCTACGGACAACTGGCGGACCTCCACGGGCGCAGGCCCGTGCTCATCTGGGGCACGGCCCTGTTCCTGGTGGGTTCGCTACTCTGCGCGACGAGTTGGAGCATGGCGAGCCTCATCGTCTTCCGGTTCGTCCAGGGGGCCGGGGCCGGCGCGATCCAGGCCACGGTGCAGACGGTGGTCGGCGACTTCTACGGGCCGGGCGAGCGCGGCCGCATCCAGGCCCTGCTCGCGTCGGTCTGGAGCCTGGCGGCGCTGGCGGGCCCGGCCTTCGGGGGCGGATTCGCCCACTACGGCCACTGGCGGTTCATCTTCCTGCTCAACCTCCCCTTCGGCGTGGCGGCGGTGTGGCTGCTCCACCGCCGGTTCCCCGGGGAGAGCCCCGCGCGGGGAACCGGTGCCGCCGTCGACTGGCGCGGGGCGCTGTGCCTGCTGCTGTCCTGCGCGACCTTGATGACCCTGTTCGCCCAGGCGGGCTCGGCGTGGGGCTGGGCGTCACCGCAAAGCGCCGTGCTGGGCGCGGTGTTCCTGCTCCTGGTGGCGGTCACGGTGCGCACCGAGCGGCGCGCGGACCACCCCGTCGTGCCGCGATGGGTCTGGCGCAGACGGGAGTTGGCGCTACCGAGCCTGGTCATGGGCCTGCTGGGCGCGGTCATGGTCGTCCCCCTGCTCTTCCTGCCCGTCTTCGCCCAGGAGGTCCTCGGGCTCGACCCGATCGGCGCGAGCCTCGTCCTGGCGGGGATGACGTTCTGCTGGCCGACCGTGGCCGCGTTCAGCGGCAGGCTGTACCTGCGCGTCGGATTCCGCAGCGCCGCGTGGGCGGGGAGCGCGGTGGTGGCGGCCTCGCTCACGGCGACCGTGCTGCTCATCGGGTCCGGGGCGCCCGGCTGGGCGTACGCGCTGACGTCCGCGGGGCTCGGCTCCGGTTTCGGCCTGCTCCAGCCCGCCCTGCTGGTCGGCGTGCAGGCCTCGGTCACCTGGGAGGGCCGGGGAGCGGCGACCGCCAACCTCTTCTTCTGCCGGGAGATCGGACAGAGCACGGGGTCGGCCATGTTCGCCGCCCTGTTCGACGCGGCGGGGAACAACGGCATCGAGGCCGTGGGGAACTGCGGCGCCGGCTGCGTCGCACGCTTCTCGGCCGGCTTCGAGCACGTGCTTGTGGTGGCCTCCTGCCTCGCGGCCGTCATGCTGCTGCTCATCACGGCGCTGCCCCGGAAGCCGGGACGGGGCGGCCTCTGACGGCGGCCGGCGCACGGCGGTACCGTCGAGGCCTGGCGCGAGGCCCGGCGGGCGGGCGACGGGGGGGCGAGGGACATGGCGGAGTCCGGCAAGACGGAGTTCGGCAGGGCGGAGTTCGGCAGGGCGGAGTTCGGTAGGGCGGAGTCCGGTAGGGCGGAACTTGGCACAGCGGGGCTCGGTAAGGCCGAGTCCGGTAGGGCGGAGTCCGGTAAGGCCGAGTCCGGTAAGGCGGAGCTCGGCAAGGCGGTTCCCGGGCAGCGGGGGCCTGCCGTGCGGCTGCCGGGTGTGCGGCTGCCGGAGGTGGCGGGGTTCGCCGCCTGGCCAGCGCAGGGCTCGCCCAAGGGGGCGGGCAAGGCGCTGCGCAAGCGGGTGGCGCGGGCCGAGCACGCGCGGTTCCCGGTGGACGGCGACCGGCCCGATCCCGTGGCCGTCGTCACGGAGACCAACCGCACCCGGCTCCCCGAGCTCGCGCCGATCCGGGTCGGCAGGATGGCCGCATCCCCCTTCGCGTTCCTGCGGGGCTCCGCGGGCCTGATGGGGTACGACCTCGCGCGCACCCCGGTGACCGGCATCGGCGCGCAGATCTGCGGGGACGCCCACGCGGCGAACTTCGGTCTCTACGCGGACGCGCGGGGCGGCCTCGTCATCGACCTGAACGACTTCGACGAGACGGTGCACGGCCCCTGGGAGTGGGACCTCAAGCGCCTCGCCGCGTCCCTGGTGCTCGCGGGGCGCGAGGCGGGGGCGAGCGAGGACGTCTGCGAGGAGGCGGCGCTGGACGCCGTCGGGGCCTACCGCCGCACGATGCGGCTGCTCGCGAAGCTTCCCGTCGTCGACGCGTGGAACGCCATCGCGGACGAGGAGCTGGTCTCGCACACGGACGCGCGCGACCTGCTCGGCACCCTGGAGCGGGTCTCCGAGAAGGCACGGCACAACACGAGCGCCCGGTTCGCGGCGAAGTCCACGGAGCGCGTCGAGGGCCGCGACGGTTCTGTCGGGCGGCGCTTCGTCGACGCCCCGCCCGTGCTGCGGCGCGTGCCGGACGCGGAGGCGGCGTCGGTGGCCGCCGCGCTCGGAGAGTACCTGGGCACGCTGCCCGAGGACAGGCTGCCGCTGCTCGCGCGGTACGCCATCCAGGACGTGGCGTTCCGCGTGGTCGGCACGGGCAGCGTGGGCCTGCGGTCGTACGTGGTGCTGCTGCTCGACCACCGGGGCGAGCCGCTCGTGCTCCAGGTCAAGGAGACGCGGCCCTCCGCGCTCCTCCCGCATCTGCCCGCGGCCGGCTTCGAGGCGCCGACGGCGGCGCACGAGGGGCACCGGGTGGTGCTCGGCCAGAAGCGGATGCAGGTCGTCAGCGACTTCCTGCTGGGGTGGACGACGGTCGACGGACTGCCTTTCCAGGTACGTCAGTTCAGGAACCGCAAGGGCAGCGTGGACCCGGCGGCGCTGGCCGCCGACCAGATCGACGACTACGGCCGCATGACCGGCGCCCTGCTGGCCCGCGCCCACGCGCACAGCGCCGACCCGCGGCTCATCGCGGGGTACTGCGGCAAGAACGACGAGCTGGACGAGGCGGTGGCGCGCTTCGCGACGGCGTACGCGAACCGTACGGAGGCGGATCACGCGCTGCTGGTGCGTGCGGTCAAGGAGGGGCGGGTGGCGGCGGAGGCCGGGGTGTGAGGGGGGCTTCGGGGGATGGCCCCGGGGGTGCCTTCGGAGGGTGGCCTAGGCTGGGCGGGTGACGACCCCGGAAGCCGAGCCGACGCAGCCCGAGACCCCTCAGAGCGCTGAGGGCGCCGAGAGCGCTGGGAGCGCCGAGGGCTCCGCGCAGGGGCCGCAGGGCGGGACGCCGCCCCCGGAGCGGCCGGAGGACCGGCTCGAGCGGGCCGTGCGCGCCGCCGAGCAGGCGTTGATCGAGTACGAGATCGCGCTGGAGACCTTCCGGGTCGAGGTGGAGAACTTCTCCCGCCTGCACCACCAGAAGCTCGGCCCGATGTACGCCCGGCTCGACGAGCTGGACGCCCGGATCGCCGAGGCCGTCGCGGCCCGCACCGGCGACCCCGAGGACCGGCGCAAGGCGGACGAGGCACGGGCGCGGGTGATGCCGATGCCGGGCGTCGAGGAACTGTTCCACGGCTGGATGGACGGCGACGGGCTCCACCCCGAGGCCGCCGCGATGCTGACCGATCAGTCGGTGCGGCCGCCGCAGCGGGTGCGCCCCGGCGAGGAGGCCCGCAAGCTCTACCGCGAGCTGGTCCGCAAGGCGCATCCGGACCTGGCGCAGGAGGAGAGCGAGCGGCAGCGGCGCGAGGAGTTCATCACGCGCGTCAACGCGGCGTACGCGCGAGGCGACGAGGCGCTGCTGCGGGAGCTGTCCGAGGAGTGGGCCGCGGGACCCGTGCCCGAGGCGCGGCGGCTCACGCGCAGCGAGGAGCTGTACGCCAGGCTCGAATGGCTCGCCCAGCGCAAGGAGCTCCTCTCGGTCCTCGCCAAGGAGCTGGAGGAGAGCGCGATCGGCGGGATGCTGCGGCTTGCGCCCGACGATCCGGACACGCTGCTCGACGAGATCGCCGAGCAGCTCCTCGCCCAGGTCGCCGAGCGCGAGGCGGAGCTGGAGCGGCTGACCGCGTAGGACCGGCCGCCGAGCCCGGCCGCCGCCGAGTGCGGCGGCACCCGTCCGGTAGCGTCGAGGCATGGATTTTGGTTCTCAGGTGCCCACGGTCGGCGTGGACGAGCTCGCGGGTGACGACTTTCTGCTGGACGTCCGCGAGGACGACGAGTGGCAGGCGGGGCACGCCGCGGGCGCCCTGCACATTCCGATGAGCGAATTCGTCGCGCGGTACGGCGAGTTGACCGAGGCGGCGCCGCAGGACGGCAGGGTCAACGTGATCTGCCGGTCCGGCGGGCGCTCCGCCCAGGTCACCATGTACCTCGGGCAGCAGGGCATCGACGCGGTGAACGTCGCCGGTGGCATGGAGGCCTGGGCGGCGGCCGGGCGGCCCGTCGTCGACGACAAGGGACAGCCGGGCGCCGTGGTCTGAGCCACCCGGGCGGTCGGGCTCGGCTCAGCCGGGTGACTGGGCTGGGGTCAGCCGGGTGGTTGGGCTGAGGTCAGCCGAGCAGTTGGGCCTGGGTCAGCCGAGCGGTCGGGCTGAGGTCAGCCGAGCGGTCGGGCTCGGGTCAGCCGAGCGCGTGGGCGGCCAGGAGGTCGCCCAGGGCTTCCTCGTGCGCCGCGGCGGGGCCCAGGGAGAGCTCCAGCTGCTTGGCCCAGGCGTGGTAGCGGTGCAGGGGGTAGTCGGTGTCGGCGCCGAAGCCGCCGTGCAGGTGCTGGGCCGTCTGCACGACCCTTCGTACACCCTCGGAGGCCCAGATCTTGGCGACGGCCACGTCCCCCGTCGTGGGTAGGGCGCCGTCCGCGCCGGTGCTGACACGCCAGGCGGCCTGCCAGAGGGTGGCCTCCATCGCGCGCAGGTCGATGTAGCGGTCGGCGGCCTGCACGGCCACGGCCTGGAACGTGGCCACGGGGTGGCCGAACTGCTCCCGCTTGCCGGTGTATTCGCTCGTCATGCCGAGCACGGCCTCGCCGAGGCCGAGGGCGAGCGCGCAGGTCCCGGTGGCGAGCAGGTCGCGCAGCCGGTCCCAGGCGCCGTCGGCATCGATGACGTCGGACGCGGCGACGCGCACGGCCGCCAGGCGGAGTCGGCCGAGCCGCTCGCCGGTGGTGGAGATCTGCTCGGCGACGGTGACGCCCTCATGGACGCGGGGGACGAGCGCGAGGACGGCGCGGCCCTCGGCGGTGTGGGCGGGGACGACGACGAGGTCGGCGTCGAACGCCCAGGGCACGCCCGTCTGGAGCCCGTCCAGGACCCAGCTGTCGCCGTCGCGCTGAGCGGTGACGGCGAGCTCGGCGGGGTCGTGTCCGGTACGGCCGTTCGCCGCGACGGTGAGGACGAGCTCTCCGCGGGCGGCCGCGGGCAGGATCCGCCGCTTCAACTCACCGCCGCCATGGGCCTGTACGGCCGCCGCGGCGGCGCTGCTCTCCAGGAGCGGGACGCGCGCGAGCACCTTCGCGGACTCGCGCAGGACCAGGCACAGGGCGATGGCGTCCAGGCCCACGCCGCCGTGCTCGGAGTCGATGAGCACACCGAGCAGGTCGGAGTCGGCGAGCCGGGACCACAGGGGGCGGTCGAAGTCGTCGGCGACGGCTCCTGGGGTGAGGGCGGGGCTCGGCACCCCGTCCGGAGCGACACCGGCGAAGAGTGCCTTCGCCGCCTCGACCACGGCCTGCTGTTCCTCGGTGAAGGTGAAGTCCACTGCCTGTCCTCCCGCTTCAGATCTGACGGTCCGTCAAGATAGAACAGGTTCTACGGGAAGGGAACAGGCAGAGGGCCGGGGGCGCGGGCACGGGGAGCCACATCCGTAGGAAGCCACACCTGCGGGGCCGGGCGTGCTCAGCGGTCGAAGTCCAACTCCACGGTGTCCGTGGCCGGATGGGACTGGCACGCCAGCACATAGCCGGCCTCCGTCTCCTCCGGCTCCAGCGCGAAGTTCCGGTCCATCCGCACCTCGCCCGAGACCCGGAAGGCGCGACAGGTGCCGCAGACCCCGCCCTTGCAGGCATAGGGCGCGTCGGCGCGGTTGCGCAGCACCGTCTCCAGGAGCGTCTCGCCGTCGCGGACGGGCCAGGTGCCCGAACGGCCGTCGAGCGTCACCGTCACCGTGCTGTGCTCGGGGGCGGGGGAGGCGGGCGCGGCGGGGACACCGGCGTCGACGTGGAAGATCTCCTCGTGGATGCGGCGACGGTCCACGCCGAGGCCGCGCAGCGTCCGCTCGGCACCCTGCACCAGGCCGAACGGGCCGCACAGGAACCAGCCCTCGATCTCGCCCACGGGCAGCAGCGCGGGCAGGAGCCGGGCGAGCCGCTCGTCGTCGAGCCGTCCGGAGTCGAGGCCCGCCTGCTGCTCCTCGCGGGAGAGCACCGTGACCAGCTGGAACCGGTCGGGCCAGCGGTCCTTGAGGTCGGCGACCTCCTCCAGGAACATCGTCGACGCGGTGGTGCGGTCGCTGCGGATCAGACAGAAGTCCGCCCGCGGTTCGCGCTCCAGGAGCGTCGTGACGATGGAGAGCACCGGAGTGATGCCGCTGCCGCCGACGATCGCCGCATAGCGACCGGGCGCCGGGTCCAGGGTGAAGCGTCCCGCGGGCGTCATCACCTCCAGCTCGTCGCCGACGGCGACTTCCTTGAAGGCGTACGTCGAGAAGGCGCCGTCCTCGACCAGGCGAACGCCGACCCGCAGGCTCCGGGGCTCTCCCTGGGCGTCGGGGTGCGGTGCCGGGGAGCAGATCGAGTACGTACGCCGGATCTCGGTGCCGTCTGTGCCGTCTGTGCCGTCTGTGCCGTCGGTTCCGTCGGTGAAGCGGCGCAGGGCGAGGTGCTGGCCGGGGACGAAGCGGAACTCCTCGCGCAGCGCGGGCGGCACGTCGAACGTCAGCGTCACGGAGTCGTCGGTGAGCCGGTCGACCGCCGCTACCCGGAGCGGGTGGAAGCGGGCCATCACAACTCCTTGAAGTGGTCGAAGGGTTCACGGCAGGAGGCGCAGCGGCGCAGCGCCTTGCAGGCCGTGGACGAGAAGCGGCTGAGCAGTTCGGTGTCGGTCGAGCCGCAGTGCGGACAGCGGATCGACAGGCTCAGGGGGACGGGGCCGTCCGCCGGGCGGGAGCGCGGGGGCGCGATGCCGAACTCGGCCAGTTTGCGGCGGCCTTCGGCGCTGATGTCGTCCGTCGACCAGGCGGGGGAGAGGACCGTGCGCACCGAGACCTCGGCCATGCCGCGGTCGTGCAGCACCTGCTCGATGTCGGCGGTCATGGCCTCTATCGCGGGGCAGCCGGTGTACGTGGGGGTCAGGTCGACGTCGACCTTGCCGGGGCCGAGGACCCGGACGCCGCGGACCACGCCGAGCTCGGCCAGGGTCAGCACGGGCAGCTCGGGGTCGGGCACCGAGCCCGCGAGGGCCAGGAGCTCCGCCTCCAGCGCGGTGGGCGCGGTCGTCACCATGACGCCCCCGGGTGGCTGCGGTGCAGATGCTGCATCTCGGCGAGCATCCGCCCGAACGGTTCGGTGTGCAGGCCCTGGCGTCCGGCGCCCGCCGCCCACGCGCCGGTCTGCGGGCCCTCGGGCACGGTCAGCGTGGCGCGCTCGACGACCGCCGTCACCGAGGCGGTCCAACTCTCCCGCAGCGCCTGCCCGTCGACGTCCAGGCCCGCCACCGGCTGGAACATCTCGCCGGTGTACCGCCACAGGGCGTCGAGGCCGCGCTGCATGCGCGCGTGGCTCTCGTCCGTGCCGTCGCCGAGCCGCAGGGTCCACTGCTCGGCGTGGTCCTGGTGGTAGGCGACCTCCTTGACGGCCTTCGCCGCCAGGGGGGCGAAGGGGCTGTCGCCCGCGGCCAACTGGCCGTACAGCAAGGTCTGGTACGTGGAGAAGTAGAGCTGGCGGGCGATGGTGTGCGCGAAGTCGCCGTTCGGCTGCTCGACCAGCTGGAGGTTGCGGAAGGCGCGCTCCTCGCGCAGATACGCCAACTCGTCCTCGTCACCGGCCAGGGAGAGCAGGACGCGGGCCTGGCCGAGGAGGTCGAGGGCGATGTTCGCGAGGGCGACCTCCTCTTCGAGGACGGGGGCGTGCCCGGCCCACTCCCCCAGGCGGTGCGAGAGCACCAGCGCGTCGTCCCCGAGGGCCAGGGCGGGCAGGGCCGGGACTTCGGCGCCGGTCGCGACGGCATCGGTGGAGGTGACGTCGGTGGAGGCGGTCACAGGTGCTTCACCCCCTCCGGGATCTCGTAGAACGTCGGGTGGCGGTAGGGCTTGTCGCCGGCCGGTTCGAAGAAGGAGTCCTTCTCGTCCGGGGACGAGGCGGTGATCTCGGTGGACGGCACCACCCAGATGGAGACGCCCTCGCTCCTGCGGGTGTACAGATCGCGGGCGTTGCGCAGGGCCATCTCCGCGTCGGGGGCGTGCAGGCTGCCCGCGTGGGTGTGGGAGAGCCCGCGGCGGGAGCGGACGAACACCTCCCACAGCGGCCAGTCGGTCGAGCTGCTCATGCTGTCGCCTCTCCGTGCTTCTCGCCGTGCTTCGTCGCGTACGCGGCCGCGGCCTCCCTGACCCACGCGCCCTCCTCGTGGGCGCGCCTGCGCTGGGTGATGCGCTGGTCGTTGCAGGGGCCGTTGCCCTTGAGGACGTCCCAGAACTCGGTCCAGTCGATGGGGCCGAAGTCGTAGTGCCCCCGGTCCTCGTTCCACACCAGGTCCGGGTCGGGGAGCGTCAGGCCGAGCGACTCGGCCTGGGGGACGCAGATGTCCACGAAGCGCTGGCGCAGCTCGTCGTTCGAGTGGCGCTTGATCTTCCACGTCATCGACTGCTCGGAGTGCGAGGACTCGTCGTCGGGCGGGCCGAACATCATCAGCGAGGGCCACCACCAGCGGTTCACCGCGTCCTGCGCCATGTCGTGCTGGGCCTGGGTGCCGCGGCTGAGGGCGAGCAACGACTCGTACCCCTGGCGCTGGTGGAAGGACTCCTCCTTGCAGACGCGGACCATGGCGCGGGCGTAAGGACCGTACGAACAGCGGCACAGGGGGACCTGGTTGGTGATCGCCGCGCCGTCCACGAGCCAGCCGATCGCGCCGACGTCGGCCCAGGTCAGCGTGGGGTAGTTGAAGATCGACGAGTACTTCTGGCGGCCCGCGTGCAGCTTGTCGAGCAGCTCGTCACGGCTGGTGCCGAGGGTTTCGGCGGCGCTGTAGAGATACAGGCCGTGACCGGCCTCGTCCTGCACCTTCGCCATGAGGATCGCCTTGCGCCGCAGGGAGGGGGCGCGCGTGATCCAGTTGGCCTCCGGCTGCATGCCGATGATCTCGGAGTGCGCGTGCTGCGCGATCTGGCGGACCAGGGACGCGCGATAGGCGTCCGGCATCCAGTCGCGTGGCTCGATGCGCTCGTCGGCGGCGACCGCCGCGTCGAAGGCGGTCTGGTGCTCCGCCGTGGACGCGGCCTCGTCCGGCTCCGTCCCCGCCGCCTGGTGTGCGGCTGCTGTCGCCATCTCGGTCCCCCTCGACCTTGAGCGAACCTACCGACCGATCGTTCGGTTCGTTGAATTCAATGGTGCGGCGCGTCGCCATAAGGTGTCAACCCTGTGGATAACTTCACGGACGCTGTGCGGGGCGGGCAGGCCTGAGTACCGTTCCGGCGGCAGGGTTCGGTGCGGGAACGGGGAACGGGGCGCGATGGACGGGTACGACAAGGGGTCCGGCGGCGGGCCCGCCGGACCCCACGGCCCAGGACCCACGGCCGATCCGGCACCGCTCGGCGAGGGCCGGAGCCCCGAGCCGGCGGCTCGCGTCGGCATCGCCGGGCTCAGGCTCGGTCATCAGATCGCCGCGGCGTGCGCCCTGGCGATCATCGCCGTGGTCGCCGTCGTCCACACGGGCATGCTCTTCCTCCACGTCGCGCCCTCGAACACCCTGACCAAGCAGCACGGCGACGTGGTCGACGAGTGGATTTACCCCGAGTTCGAGCAGAACTGGAAGCTCTTCGCCCCCAATCCGCTCCAGCAGAACGTCGCGGTGCAGGCCCGCGCGGAGCTCCGTACGGCCGACGGAGGCGTACGGACCACGGACTGGTACGACCTCTCCGCGCAGGACGGCGCCGGGATCGACGGCAGTCTGCTGCCCAGCCACACGCAGCAGAACGAGCTGCGCAGGGCCTGGGACTTCTACGTGGGCGCGCACGACACGCAGAATCGTCCCGTCGGTCTGCGGGGCCAGCTCTCCGAGCGCTACGTCCGCCGCATCGCGTACATGCGCCTGGAACGGGAGGCGCCGGGCGGCAAGGGCGACGAGATCGCACGGGTGCAGCTGCGCGCGAAGACCACGAACGTGCGGCCTCCGAAGTGGAGCGACGAGAAGGTGTCCGCCAAACCCGTGTACCGCCTCCTCCCCTGGTGGACGGTGACTCCGGAGGACCTGCCGCTCTCGGACGCGAAGGGGAGTGACCGGTGAGTCGGTTCGCACGTCCGCTGGGACAAGGGCTCGCCAAGGCCACCGGATACGCCCTCGGCCCGTACCAGACCGCGGTGATCCGCATCGGCTTCGCGGCGACCTGGCTGTTCTTCCTGCTGCGCGAGTTCCCCCACCGCCATGAGATGTACGGGCCCGACGGTCCCTGGAACTGGGACATGGCGCAGCAGCTCGTCGCGAGCAACGGCGCCTTCACCGCGCTGATGTGGTCGGACGGGCAGCTCTGGTTCGAGGTCGTCTACGCGCTGGCGATGCTGAGCAGCGCCCTGCTGCTGCTCGGCTGGCACACGCGCGCGATGTCCGTGCTCTTCATGATCGGCGTGCTGTCGCTGCAGAACCGCAGCATCTTCATCGGGGACGGCGGCGACAACGTCATCCACCTCATGGCGACGTATCTGGTCTTCACGCGGTGCGGCCAGGTCTGGTCGCTGGACGCGCGGCGTGCGGCACGCGTGCGCGTGGAGGGCGCCGACGAGGCGGAGGACGTCGACGCCGACAGGGTGCCGGACGTCGACAGGGTGGGGCCCGTCCTGTGGTGGGTGCTCGGTCTCGGCCTGTCCCTCGTGACGTTCTTCGGGCAGCTCAGCGGCGGCTGGCTGCTGTTCTTCTGGGGGCTGTGGCTGGCGCACGGCCTGTGGTGGGCGACGGGGCGGCGCGGGCCGGGCAGCGAGCTGCGCAAGCTCCTCGACGTGGTGGCCAACATCGCCCACAACGCGGGGCTACTCGTGATCATGGTCGAGGCCTGCCTGATCTACGCGACGGCCGGCTGGTACAAGATCCAGGGCAGCCGCTGGCAGGACGGCACGGCTGTCTACTACCCGCTGAACCTCGACTACTTCTCCCCGTGGCCCGCCCTCTCCGAACTGCTCTCGTCGCACGGCCTCATGGTGATGCTGGTGACGTACGGGACGGTCGCCGTGCAGGTGGCCTTCCCCTTCACGCTCTTCAACCGCCGGGTCAAGAACGTCCTGCTGGCGGCCATGATGTTCGAGCACGCCGTCATCGCGGTCGTCCTGGGCCTGCCGTTCTTCTCGCTCGCGATGATCGCGGCCGACGCCGTGTTCCTGCCGACGTCGTTCCTGCGGCGCCTGGGCGGATGGGTGGCACGCGCGCGTGGAGCGGCGGTTTCCCGCATTCCGCTCCCCCGCGCCGGCCGCGCCGACCGTGCCGAGGACGGGGACGCCATGCCGGAGCAGCGCGCACGGGGCGAGGAGCCGGGCACGGAGCCCACCGAGCACGCGCGCGTAGGCTTCACTCCATGAACGGCACGGACGTCACGGACGGCACGGGCGGGGCGGCCGCGACGGACCCCGAGGACGCCGTACGCGCCTGGCGCGGGCTCGCCGACGGCTCCGTGCTGCTCGACGGCTTCCACGCGATCAAGCACGCGCTGCGCTTCGGGGCACGGGTGCCCCTCGCGCTGACCGGCGACAGGGCCGCCGTCCTCGCCCTGGCGGACGACCTCGCGCCGGACGTGAGGGAGGCGCTCGACGGGCTTCTGGTGCAGGTCCAGGACGAGCGGCTGCGCGCTCTCGTGCCCCGGCTGCACCCCACGGCGGTCGCCGCGCTCGCGGTGCGCCCCTCGCGTACGGCCCATCTGGCGGCGCTGGGGCGGCTGCCGAGGACCGCGCCGGTCGTCGTGCTCGACGACCCGCGCAACCTCGGCAACGCGGGCGCGGTGATCCGGCTCGCCGCGGGGTTCGGGGCGACCGGGGTCGTCACGACCGGCACGCTCGATCCCTGGCACCCCACCGTCGTGCGCGGCGGGGCAGGGCTGCACTTCGCGACCGCCGTGGAGCGGATGGAGGTCGCGGAGCTGCCGCCGGGCCCGGTGTTCGCGCTCGACGCCGAGGGCGAGGACATCCGGGGGCTGACGCTCCCGGACGACGCCGTGCTCGCCTTCGGGTCCGAGCGCAGCGGCCTTTCGGCCGAACTGCGGGACCGCGCCGACCACTTGGTGTCCCTGCCGATGCGCCCCCAGGTCTCCAGCTACAACCTGGCGACGAGCGTCGGCATGGCGCTCTTCCACTGGTCGGCGGGCAGGCCCCCGGGGCCGGAGGCCTGAACCCGCCGCGGACTCCGGGGCGTCAGGCGTCCCTGCGGATCTCCACCACGCGGAAGCGGTTGGCCACGAACGCGCCGTCGCACAGCGCGGCGTTCGCCGCGGGGTTGCCGCCCGAGCCGTGGAAGTCCGAGAACGCCGCCGTCTGGTTCACATAGACGCCGCCCGTGAGGTTCAGGGAGAGCTGGGCGCACTCTTCGAGGCAGGTCTCCTCCACGGCGGCGGAGAGCTCGTCCGACGTGGTGTACGCCCCGACGGTCATCGCTCCCTTGTCGCGCACCGTGCGGCGCAGCAGCTCCACCGCGTCCGCCGCCGAGTCGACGGCGACCGCGAAGGAGACCGGGCCGAAGCACTCGCTGAGGTAGGCCGCCTCGGCGTCCGGCTTCGCGCCGTCCAGCTTGACGATCACCGGGGTGCGGACCACGGCGTCGGGGAACTCGGGGTTGGCGATCTCCCGTGAGGCGAGGGCGACTTCGCCGAGCCCGGCGGCCGCCTCCAGGCGGGCCTTCACGTCCGGGTTGACCAGTGCGCCGAGGATGCCGTTCGCCCGGGCGTCGTCGCCGAGCAGGCCGTTCACGGAGGCCGCGAGGTCGGACACCACGTCGTCGTACGACTTGGCGCCCGCGTCCGTGGTGATGCCGTCGCGCGGGATCAGGAGGTTCTGCGGGGTGGTGCACATCTGGCCGCTGTAGAGGGACAGGGAGAAGGCGAGGTTGGCCAGCATTCCCTTGTAGTTGTCCGTCGACTCCACGAGGACCGTGTTGACGCCGGCCTTCTCGGTGTAGACCTGCGCCTGGCGGGCGTTGGCCTCCAGCCAGTCGCCGAAGGACGACGACCCCGTGTAGTCGATGATCCTGATCTCGGGGCGGACCGCGAGGGTCTTGGCGATGCCCTCACCGGGCCTCTCGGCCGCCAGGCACACGAGGTTCGGGTCGAAGCCCGCCTCGGCGAGGACCTCGCGGGCGACGCGGACCGTGAGCGCGAGGGGCAGCACCGCGCGCGGGTGGGGCTTGACCAGGACGGGGTTGCCGGTGGCGAGCGAGGCGAACAGGCCGGGGTAGCCGTTCCACGTCGGGAAGGTGTTGCAGCCGATCAGGAGGGAGATGCCGCGCGCGACGGGCGTGAACCGCTTGTTCATCGCGAGGGGGTCGCGCTTGCCCTGGGGCTTGGTCCACTCGGCGGCGTCGGGGGTGCGGGACTGCTCGACGTACGCGTACGCGACCGCTTCCAGGCCGCGGTCCTGGGCGTGCGGGCCGCCCGCCTGGAAGGCCATCATGAAGGCCTGGCCGCTGGTGTGCATGACGGCGTGCGCGAACTCGTGCGTGCGGGCGCTGATCCGCGACAGGATCTCCAGACAGACCATCGCGCGCGCTTCCGCGCCCGCGTCGCGCCAGGCGCGCATGCCCGCGCGCATGGCGGGCAGCAGGGCGTCGATGTCCGGGTGGGGGTAGGTGATCCCCAACTCCGGGCCGTACGGAGAGACTTCCCCGCCCACCCAGTCGTCCGTGCCGGGCTGGGCGAGGTCGAAGCGGGTGCCCTGGAGGGCGTCGAACGCGGCCTTGCCCTCGGGCAGGCTCAGACTGCCGTCCTCGCCGTACGCCTTGGGGTGTTCGGGGTGGGGGGACCAGTACGCGCGCGTGCGGATGGTCTCCAGCGCCTGGTCGAGGGTGGACCGGTGCTTGGCGATGAGGTCGTGCGCGGTGAGTTCGGCGGCCATGACGGACCAACTCCTCGTCGGTCAGCTCTTCGTCGAGCTGGCGAACTGGGCAGGGACGGTGGGCAGGGACGTGCGGACAGAGCTAGAGTAACCGAACGATCGGTCGGGACAAGAGGGTCCGCCAAACCTGTGGACAACTTCTCCACGGCCACCCCCGGAACCCCCGGCCGAAGGCCGTGCGGGAGGATCGCGAGCATGACAGCACTCGAGCTCACCAGCGCCGTTGCCGTGGTCGGTACCGGAACCATGGGACAGGGCATCGCACAGGTCGCCCTGGTCGCGGGCCACCCCGTGCGGCTGTACGACGCCGCGCCCGACCGCGCGAAGGCGGCGGCCGACGCGATCGGCGCCCGGCTGGACCGGCTCGTCGAGAAGGGCAGGCTCACGGCCGAGGACCGCGCCGCGGCCGGCGCCAGGCTCACGGCCGCCGCGAGCCTCGCGGAGCTCGCCGGCTGCGGTCTCGTCGTCGAGGCGATCCTGGAACAACTGGACGTCAAACAGAGGCTGTTCCAGGACCTCGAAGACGTCGTCTCCGAGGACTGTCTGCTGGCGACCAACACCTCGTCCCTGTCCGTGACCGCCATCGCGGGCGCCCTGCGCGAGCCGGGCCGCTTCGTCGGCCTGCACTTCTTCAACCCCGCGCCGCTGCTCCCCCTCGTCGAGGTCGTCAGTGGCTTCGCGACGGACGAGTCGGCCGCCACGCGCGCGTACGAGACCGCGAAGGCCTGGGGCAAGACCCCGGTGCGCTGCGCGGACACCCCCGGCTTCGTCGTCAACCGCGTCGCCAGGCCCTTCTACGCCGAGGCCCTGCGCCTGTACGAGGAGCGGGTCGCCGACCCCGCCACCATCGACGCCGTCCTGCGCGAGTGCGGCGGCTTCAAGATGGGCCCCTTCGAGCTCACCGACCTCATCGGCCAGGACGTCAACGAAGCCGTCACGCGCTCCGTGTGGGACTCCTTCTTCCAGGACCCCAAGTTCACGCCCTCGCTCGCCCAGCGCCGCCTCGTCGAGTCGCGCCGCCTCGGCCGCAAGTCAGGACAGGGCTGGTACGCGTACGGGGACGACGCCCCGCGCGCGGAGCCGCACACCGCGGATCCCGCGAAGGCACCGGAGTCCGTCCTCGTCGACGGCGACCTCTTCCCGGCGGGCACGCTCGTCGACCTCATCGGTGAGGCGGGCATCCGGGTCGAGCACGGCACGGGAGTCCCGAGCTCCCCGGGACACATCGAGCTCCCGAGCGGCACACGGCTCGCCCCGGCCGACGGCTCGGCCGCCGACGCCGCGGCGGAGCCCACGATCCACTTCGACCTCGCGCTGGACTACCGGGCCGCGACCCGGATCGCCCTCGCGCCGTCGAGCAGGGTGGGCGAGCAGGGCCTGAAGGAGGCGATCGGCCTCTTCCAGGCGCTCGGCAAGAAGGTCAGCGTCATCCGGCACACCCCGGGAATGATCGTGGCCCGCACGGTGTGGATGCTCGTCGATTTCGCCCTCGACGCGGTGGGGCGCGAGGTGGCGGATGCCGAGGACGTCGACACCGCCATGCGGCTCGGCGTCAACTACCCGCTCGGACCGGTCGAATGGGGCCGCCGCCTCACCGCGTACCGCGTGGCCCAGGCGCTGGACCTGCTGAACGACGAGTACCCCACAGGGCGATACGCGCCCTCCCAGGCCCTGCGGCGCCAGGCCGTGCGAGAGGAGTACTCATGACCACCGCCCGGCGGGACACGTACACCCCGGAGACACTGCTCGGCGTCGCCGTCGGAGTCTTCAACGAACGGGGCTACGACGGCACGTCCATGGAGCACCTCTCCAAGGCGGCCGGCATCTCCAAGTCCTCGATCTACCACCACGTGACGGGCAAGGAGGAGCTGCTGCGCCGCGCGGTGAGCCGGGCGCTCGACGGCCTCTTCGGGATCCTCGCCGAGGAGCACGCGCGCGTGGGCAGTGCGGTGGAGCGCCTGGAGTACGTCACGCGCCGCACGGTGGAGGTCCTGGTCGCCGAACTGCCCTATGTGACGCTGCTGCTGCGGGTGCGCGGCAACACGGACACCGAGCGCTGGGCCATGGAGCGGCGCAGGGAGTTCGACCAGCAGGTGGCCGAGCTGTTCAAGGAGGCCGTCGCGGACGGCGATCTGCGCTCCGACGTCGAGCTGCGCCTGGCCACCAGGCTGCTCTTCGGAATGATCAATTCCATCGTCGAGTGGTACCGGCCGGAGAGCCGCGGCGCCGCAAACGGCGCACAAATCGCGGACGCGGTCGTGCAGTTGGCCTTCGCGGGGCTGCGCGCCGAGCGCTGAACCGGCCCGCGGAACGGCGCGTGGCCGGGCCGGGAGTCAGCTCTCCGGCTCCATGTCGTCCTCCTCGAAGACCAGCAACGTACGCGTGCTGAGCACTTCGGGGATGGACTGCAGCCGGGTGAGCACCAGTTCGCGCAGAGCGCGGTTGTCCGGCGTGTGCACCAGGAGCAGTACGTCGAAGTCGCCGCTGACCAGCGCGATGTGTGACGCACCGGGAAGTGCGCGCAGGTGCTCGCGCACCGTACGCCAGGTGTTCTGAACGATCTTGAGCGTGATGTACGCGGACGCGCCCTGCCCGGCGCGCTCGTGGTTGATCCGCGCCCCGAAGCCCCGGATGACGCCGTCGTCGATCAGGCGGTTGATGCGCGCGTACGCGTTGGCCCGCGACACATGGACGCGTTCGGCCACGGAGCGTATCGACGCGCGACCGTCCGTGTGCAGGATCTGCAGGATGTCGCGGTCGATGGCGTCCAGGGGCCTGGGCTCGGGGCGGGGTTCGGGGCGGGTCTCCGGCCGGGGTTCCGGACGGTCGCTGTCGTTCCGGTCGGCCATTCGTTCAGATGCCATGTCCCCCCGCCTCCCTACCATGGACGTACTGCATCCATCCCAGGCTGTGCAGAACCGTTTGTCCACAGCCTGGAGGTGCCTGTAGCCAAAATGTGCCGACGACCGAACAATCGGTTGGTGAGGCGCATCACATCGCCGCGCCTCTTTTGCAGCTCCCACGAGGAGACCGCTTCCCCCCCCAGGAGGTGCCGTCATGACGGTCATGGAGCAGCGGGGCGCCTACCGGCCCTCCCCGCCCCCCGCTTGGCAGCCCAGGATCGGCCCCGCGCCGCTCCTGCCGGACGCGGAGCCCTACCGCGTCCTTGGCACCGAGGCCGCTCAGAAGGCCGATCCGGGGCTGCTCCGCCGCCTGTACGCGGAGCTGGTGCGCGGTCGCCGCTACAACACCCAGGCGACCGCGCTGACCAAGCAGGGCAGGCTCGCGGTCTACCCGTCCAGCACCGGGCAGGAGGCGTGCGAGATCGCCGCCGCCCTCGCCCTGGAGGAGCGGGACTGGCTCTTTCCCAGCTACCGGGACACGCTCGCCGTGGTCGCCCGCGGTCTCGACCCCGTGAGCGCGCTGACGCTGCTGCGCGGCGACTGGCACACCGGGTACGACCCGCGTGAGTACCGCACGGCGCCCCTGTGCACCCCCCTCGCGACCCAACTCCCGCACGCCGTGGGCCTCGCACACGCCGCCCGGCTCAAGGGCGACGACGTGGTCGCGCTCGCCATGGTCGGCGACGGCGGCACCAGCGAGGGCGACTTCCACGAGGCGCTGAACTTCGCCGCCGTGTGGCAGGCCCCCGTGGTCTTCCTCGTGCAGAACAACGGCTTCGCGATCTCCGTGCCGCTCGCCAAGCAGACGGCCGCCCCGTCCCTGGCCCACAAGGCCGTCGGGTACGGCATGCCGGGGCGCCTGGTGGACGGCAACGACGCGGTCGCGATGCACGAGGTCCTCGGCGAAGCGGTCTCCCGCGCGCGGGAGGGCGGCGGCCCGACCCTCGTCGAGGCCCTCACGTACCGCATGGAAGCCCACACGAACGCCGACGACGCCACCCGCTACCGCCGCGACGCCGAGGTGGAGGCCTGGCGCGGCCACGACCCGATCCTGCTCCTGGAGCGGGAGTTGACGGAGCGCGGACTCCTGGACGACGACATCAGGCGGCGGGCGACCGACGACGCCGAGGCCATGGCGGCCGACCTGCGCGAGCGCATGAACCAGGACCCGCTGCTCGACCCCATGGATCTCTTCACGCACGTGTACGCCGAGCAGACCTCCCAACTGCGGGAGCAGGCGGCGCAGTTGCGGGCCGAGCTGGAAGTGGCCTCGGAAGAGGCGGAGGAGGAAGCGCGATGACCACGGTCGCGGCGAAGCCGGTCACCAAGCCGGCCAGCATGGCGCAGGCGCTCGGGCGAGCGCTGCGCGACTCCATGGCCGAGGACCCCTCCGTGCACGTCCTCGGTGAGGACGTCGGCGCGCTCGGTGGTGTCTTCCGGGTCACCGACGGACTCGCCGAGGAGTTCGGCGAGGACCGCTGCACGGACACACCGCTGGCCGAGGCGGGCATCCTCGGCACGGCGGTGGGCATGGCGATGTACGGCCTGCGGCCCGTCGTCGAGATGCAGTTCGACGCCTTCGCCTACCCCGCCTTTGAGCAGCTGATCTCGCACGTGGCGCGGATGCGGAACCGCACCAGGGGCGCGATGCCGCTGCCCCTCACCGTCCGCGTGCCCTACGGCGGCGGGATCGGCGGCGTCGAGCACCACAGCGACTCCTCCGAGGCGTACTACATGGCGACCCCGGGGCTCCATGTCGTCACGCCCGCCACCGTCGCCGACGCCTACGGCCTGCTGCGGGCGTCCATCGCCTCCGACGACCCGGTCGTCTTCCTGGAGCCGAAGAGGCTGTACTGGTCCAAGGCCGACTGGAACCCGGACGCTCCGGCGACCGTTGAACCGATAGGCCGCGCCGTGGTGCGGCGCGCGGGGCGCAGCGCCACCCTCATCACGTACGGCCCGTCCGTGCCCGTCTGCCTGGAGGCCGCCGAGGCCGCCCGCGCGGAGGGCTGGGACCTCGAAGTGGTCGACCTGCGCTCGCTGGTGCCCTTCGACGACGAGACGGTCGCGGCGTCGGTGCGGCGGACGGGACGCGCGGTCGTCGTGCACGAGTCGGGCGGCTTCGGCGGCCCCGGCGGAGAGATCGCCGCGCGGGTCACCGAGCGGTGCTTCCACCACCTGGAGGCGCCGGTGCTGCGGGTCGCGGGCTTCGACATCCCGTATCCGCCGCCGATGCTGGAGAAGCACCATCTGCCGGGCGTGGACCGGATTCTGGACGCGGTCGCGCGGCTGCAGTGGGAGGCGGAGAGCTGATGGCCCAGGTCCTCGAATTCAAACTGCCCGACCTCGGGGAAGGGCTGACGGAGGCCGAGATCGTCCGCTGGCTCGTCGAGGTCGGTGACGTGGTCGCGGTGGACCAGCCGGTCGTCGAGGTCGAGACGGCCAAGGCGATGGTCGAGGTGCCGTGTCCCTACGGAGGCGTGGTGACGGCCCGCTACGGCGGGGAGGGCGAGGAACTGCCCGTGGGCGCGCCGCTGTTGACGGTCGCCGTGGGTGCCGCCGAGGAGACGGCCGGGGCCCGGGCCCCGGAGGAGCCCGCCGAGCGTGCCCTGCAGTCGGCCGCCGAGGAGTCCTCCGGCAACGTCCTGGTCGGGTACGGAACGGCGGCGGCGCCCGCGCGCCGCAGGAGGGTACGACCCACCAGCCCCACCAGCCCTACCGGCCCCACCAGCCCCGTTCAGAGGGAAGAGCCTCCGCGAGAGGAGCCTCCGCAGGAGCCGTCCGCGCGCGCGGACGGCCCGGTTCCGGTGATCTCCCCCCTCGTACGGAAGCTGGCGCGCGAGAACGGCGTCGACCTGCGGGGTCTCACGGGCTCGGGCCCGGACGGGCTGATCACGCGCGCGGACGTCGAGTCCGCCGTCGCGGCGGGCCGGGCGGGCGCGCGGGCCACGGAGCGCACCCGCGCGATCAAGGAGGCCGCCCGCGAGGACGACGAGCTGATCCGCGCGGGACGGGCCGAGGCGCGCCGCCAGGTGGCGGCCGGACAGGAGCCCACACGCGCGGGCATCGAGTCCCGGCACCCGCTGACCGGCATCAGGGGCCTGGTCGCGGACAAGATGTCCCGCAGCCGTCGCGAGATACCGGAGGCCACCTGCTGGGTCGACGCCGACGCGACCGAACTGCTCGCGGCCCGCAGGGCCATGAACGCGGCGATGAGCGAGCGCGACGGCCACAAGGTGTCGCTGCTCGCGCTGTTCGCCCGCATCAGCGTGGCCGCGCTGCAGCGCTTCCCGATGCTCAACTCCAGCGTGGACATGGAGGCGCGCGAGGTACGCCGGTTCGCCGACATCCACCTCGGCTTCGCGGCGCAGACCGACCGCGGCCTGGTCGTGCCGGTGGTGCGGCACTCCCAGTCGCGTACGACCGCGTCGATCAACGCCGAGCTGATCCGGCTCACGGAGGAGGCGCGGGCCGGGACGCTCACGCCCGGGGAACTCACCGGAGGGACCTTCACGCTCAACAATTACGGGGTGTTCGGGGTCGACGGCTCGACGCCGATCATCAACCACCCCGAGGCGGCCATGCTCGGCGTCGGGCGGATCATCCCCAAGCCGTGGGTCCACGAAGGGGAGTTGGCGGTGCGGCACGTGGTCCAGCTGTCGCTCACCTTCGACCACCGGGTGTGCGACGGCGGCACGGCGGGTGGCTTCCTGCGCTACGTGGCCGACTGCGTGGAGCAGCCGGCGGTGCTGCTGCGGTCGGTGTGAGTCACCAGATGCGGTCGGTGTGAGCCGCCCGACGTGACGTAAGTCCCTTGCCCGAAGGGCCCTTCGCGGGGGTGGCAATGATCCTCCGTATGCCCATACTCGGGGGATGACCGCGAACGAAGGTGGCCGGTACGACGCCGTCGTGCTCGCCGGGGGAGGCGCCGCACGGCTCGGCGGCGCCGACAAACCCGGGGTGCGCGTGGGCGGCCGTGCGCTGATCGACCGGGTCCTCGCGGCGTGCGCGGACGCCGGGACCACGGTCGTCGTCGCCGCCCCGAGGCCGACCGCGCGGCCCGTGGTGTGGGCCCGCGAGGAACCCGCGGGCGGCGGGCCGCTCGCCGCGCTCGACGCCGGGCTGCGGCGCACGCGCGCCGAACTGGTGGTGGTGCTCTCCGCCGATCTGCCCTTCCTGGGCGCGCGGACCGTACGCCGTCTGCTCACCGCCCTGCGCGAGAGCGGCGCGGACGGGACGGTCCTCACCGACCCCGACGGCCGCGACCAGCCCCTGGTCGCGGCCTATCGGAGCGCGTCGCTCCGTCGGGAGCTCGCGTCGCTGCCCGGCACCGGCCTGGACGCGGCAGGACGCGCCGGGGCGGAGGGCCGTGGGCTCACCGGGCTTCCGCTGCGGCTGCTCACCACGCGGCTCGACCTCACCAGGGTCGCCGACCCCCTCGCGGCCTTCGACTGCGACACCTGGGACGACATCGCCGCCGCTCGGGCGCGGATCAGGGAGCATGGGCACGTGTTGGATGAATGGATTTCCGCAGTCAAGGACGAGCTGGGCATCGAACTCGACGTCGATACCGGCACCCTCCTCGACCTCGCCCGTGACGCCGCGCACGGCGTGGCCAGGCCCGCGGCGCCGCTGACCACGTTCCTCGTCGGGTACGCGGCCGCGCAGGCCGCGGCCCGGGGCGGGGAGGCGGACGGGGCCGAGGCGGTGGCGGAGGCGGCGCGCAAGGCCGCGGCGCTCGCGGCCCGCTGGGCGGACGAGGACCAACAGGACGCCAAGGTGACCCAGGACGCCAAGGTGTCCCAGGACGCCAAGGTGTCCCAGGACCCCAAGGTGTCCCAGGAAGCCGAGGCGGCCCAGGACCCGAAGCCGACCGCGGGGCCCGACGCCGCCGCCCGGGCCGAGCCGGACGCAGGATGACCGGGCAGCCCGCGCCGGAGGCCGAGATCGACGAGGCGCTCGCCCTGGTGAACGACCCCCGCGACAGGCGCGGTACCGGCCCTCGCCCGGCAGCGGTCTCGCCACAGGGACCGACATCGACGCCGACCAAGGCCACGGCCACCGCCACGACCGAGGCCACGGCCACCGCCACGACCTCCACTCCGTACGGCGCCTCGACCTCGCCCCCGAGCGGCTCCGCGCTGGTGAACGGAGCCGAGCCTCCGAACAGCGCCGTGCCTCCGAACAGCGCCACGCCCCCGTCCACCCCGCAGCCAGGGCAGGAGCACGCCATCGCCGCAGGCGAGGACAGGCACCGCGACATCACCTCCTGGCCCGCCGCCCGCGCCCGCGCGGCACAGGCCGCTCCCGGGCCCGGTGCCGAGCCCGCCCCCGTCCCCCTGGAGCGGGCCCTCGGCCTGATCCTGGCGGCCCCCCTCACCGCCCTCACCGACCTGCCGTCCTTCGACACCTCGGCGATGGACGGCTGGGTCGTCGCGGGTCCGGGTCCCTGGGACGTACGCGCCGACGGGATCCTCGCCGGGCACGCCCGTCCGGACGCGCTCATCGACGGGGAGGCCGTGCGCATCGCCACGGGCGCCCGCATCCCGCACGACGCCACCGCCGTCCTGCGCAGCGAGCACGGCCGCATCGACGACAAGGGCAGGCTGCACGCCCTGCGCGAGATGGTGACCGGCCAGGACATCCGCCCGCGCGGCCAGGAGTGCCGCTCCGGCGACCGCCTGCTGCCGCCCGGCGCGGTGGTGACGCCCGCCGTGCTCGGCCTCGCCGCGGCCGCCGGGTACGACACGCTGTCCGCGATCCGCAGGCCCCGTGCCGAAGTCCTCGTCCTGGGCGACGAGTTGCTGACCGAGGGACTTCCCCGCGAGGGCCTCATCCGTGACGCGCTCGGCCCGATGCTGCCGCCCTGGCTGCGCGCGCTCGGCGCCGAGGTCACCGGTGTCCGGCGCCTGGGCGACGACGCCGAGGCCCTCCACGGGGCGATCACGGCGTCCACCGCCGACCTGATCGTCACGACGGGCGGCACGGCCTCGGGGCCGGTCGACCACGTCCACCCCGCCCTGCGCCGCCTCGGCGCCGAGCTGCTCGTGGACGGTGTCGCGGTGCGCCCCGGGCACCCCATGCTGCTGGCCCGCATCCGGCCCGGACAGCACCTGGTCGGCCTGCCCGGCAATCCGCTGGCGGCCGTCTCCGGCCTCCTCACGCTGGCCGAGCCCCTGCTGCGTACGCTCTCCGGCCGCCGCGCCGCGTCGACGTACACGGCGGCCGTACGGGACGACGTGCACGGCCATCCGTACGACACCCGCCTCGTGCCCGTCACGCTGCGCGGTGACGACGCGGTGCCGCTGCGCTTCAACGGCCCGGCGATGCTGCGCGGCATCGCGGCGGCCGACGGCCTCGCGGTGGTGCCGCCGGGCGGCGCACGGCAGGGCCAGGAGCTGGAGATCCTCGATCTCCCATGGGCCCTGTCGGACGGCGGGGAGTGTTTCACGTGAAACTTCCCGGCCACGACGCCATCGCCCGCCAGCCCGACGAGCACCACACGACGCACCGGATCAAGCTGCCCCAGCGCGAGGTCGTCCGCCCGCTGCGGCAGGTCACCCGCCGGCTGCTGATGGCCCTGCTGGTGCTCGCCCTGACGACCTGCATCGTGTGGCTCGACCGCGAGGGCTACAACGACAACTCCGACAAGCACGTCGACTTCCTCGACGCCGCGTACTACGCGACGGTGACGCTCTCCACCACCGGATACGGCGACATCGTCCCGTACAGCGACAGCGCGCGGCTCACCAACATCCTGCTGATCACGCCGCTGCGCGTGCTCTTCCTGATCATCCTGGTCGGCACCACCCTCGAAGTGCTCACGGAACGGACGCGCGAGGAATGGCGTCTGTCCCGCTGGAGGTCCAACTTGCGTGAACACACTGTCGTCGTCGGCTTCGGCACCAAGGGCCGTTCGGCGATCCAGACGGTCTGCGCGACCGGCCTGAAGCCGGAGCAGATCGTGGTGGTCGACCCGAGCGCGAAGGTCGTCGACGCGGCCACCGCGGAGGGGTTCGCGGGTGTCATCGGCGACGCGACGCGCAGCGATGTGCTGCTCCGCGCCGAGGTGCAGCGGGCCCGCCAGATCATCATCGCCACACAGCGCGACGACACCGCCGTCCTGGTCGCCCTCACCGCGCGCCAGCTGAACCGCGGGGCGAAGATCGTGGCCGCGGTGCGCGAGGAGGAGAACGCGCCGCTGCTGCGGCAGTCCGGTGCCGACGCCGTGATCACCAGCGCCAGTGCGGCGGGCCGGCTGCTCGGTCTCTCCGTGCTCAGCCCGAGCGCGGGCATGGTCATGGAGGACCTGATCCAGCAGGGCAGCGGGCTCGACCTCGTCGAACGGCCGGTCATAAAGGCCGAGGTGGGGCGGGGCGTACGCGAGACGGACGACCTCGTCGTGAGCGTCGTACGAGGACATCGGGTGCTCGGGTACGACGATCCGGCCGTCGGGAAGCTGGAGCTGACGGACCGGCTGATCACGATCGTGCGGGCCTCGCCCAGGACGGCGGTCACCCCGGACACGAAGCCGCTGCCGCCGAACTGACGGGGCCGGGCGGGGCCGAACCCACGCGAGTAGCCTCGGCCGCATGTATGCGATCACGATCCCCGAACCCGGCGGCCCCGAAGCGCTCGTGTGGGCCGAGGTCCCCGATCCCGTGCCCGGCGAGGGCGAGGTGCTCGTCGAGGTGGCGGCCGGCGCCGTGAACCGCGCCGATCTGCTGCAGCGACAGGGCTTCTACAACCCGCCGCCCGGCGCGTCCCCGTACCCCGGCCTGGAGTGCTCGGGCCGGATCACCGCGCTCGGACCCGGCGTCTCCGGCTGGGCGGTCGGCGACGAGGTGTGCGCGCTGCTCTCCGGCGGCGGGTACGCGGAGCAGGTCGCCGTGCCGGTCGGCCAGCTGCTTCCGGTGCCGGAGGGCGTCGACCTCGTGACGGCGGCCGCGCTGCCCGAGGTGACCTCGACGGTCTGGTCCAACGTCTTCATGATTTCCCACCTCCGCCCCGGCGAGACGCTGCTCGTGCACGGCGGATCGAGCGGCATCGGCACCATGGCGATCCAGCTCGCGAAGGCCGTCGGCGCGAAGGTCGCCGTCACGGCGGGCAGCAAGGAGAAGCTGGCGTTCTGCGGGGAGCTGGGGGCAGACGTACTCGTCAACTACCGCGAGCAGGACTTCGTCGAGGAGATCGAGCGGGCCACGGACGGGGCGGGCGCGGACGTCATCCTCGACAACATGGGCGCGAAGTACCTGGAGCGGAACGTGCGGGCGCTCGCGGTCAACGGTCGGCTCGCGATCATCGGTATGCAGGGTGGCGTCAAGGGTGAGCTGAACATCGCCACGCTGCTGAACAAGCGGGCCGCCGTCACGGCGACCTCGCTGCGCGGCCGCCCTGCCGCGGAGAAGGCGGCGATCGTGGCCGCGGTGCGGGAGCATGTCTGGCCGTTGATCGGGGCGGGGCATGTGCGGGCGGTCGTGGACCGGACCGTTCCCATGCCGGACGCCGCGGCGGCTCATCGGGTTCTTGAGGCCAGTAGTCACATGGGCAAGGTGTTGTTGGCGCTGTAGGGCGGTGCCGAAGGGCGGGCCGGGTGGGTTTCTCGTCTGCGGGTGCCTTGTGGCTTGTCGCGCCGTCCCCCCGCGCCCTTCTCGGGGCATGTCTCGGCCGGGGGCGTATCACTGAGGCCCCTACACCACCAAGATGCCGGAAATGCACCTTTATGTGACGCTTGTCACCGGTGTGGCGATCATTCTGATCTTGGTGTCCCGGTAGCGGGAGGGGGCCAGTGCGGTGACTGTTTCGCGGTCGAGTCGGCTGGTCCTCGTGGTGGCCGCCCTGCTCGCGGTCCTCGCGGCCGTCGTGCCCGACCTCGTCTCGTACGCGGCCGAATCGGCCCCCAGGGGTCCCGTGACCACCGTCGACGAGACGTCCCGCGCCGGGAGCCGTCCCGGTGTGGGACGTGAGCGGCCGGGGCGGGCCGAGCCCCTGCTTCCGCCGCTGCCGCCGTCCACCCCGTCCCCGAAGCCGCCTCCGGAGCCACCGCCTGCGCCGGTGTCCGAGCCGACCCCCGTCGCGCACCAGGACGCCGCGCCCGAGGGGCCCGTGCTGCCCGTCCCCCGCGTCCTGCCGCTCGGCGGCGGTCTCGTCCTCATCGGGCTCGGCCTCGGCTTCCTCGGTCTGCGGCTGCGCCGCGGCTGAGGGTGGATCACTCCCGTATGGGGGCACCACCGATGTGTGATGTACGGGTGCGAGAGAATGGCGGCATGGAGATGCCGAGGAACGAACGGTCGCCGGAGAGCCCCCAGGTCCTGGTCGTGGGCCAGGACGGAATGGCTCTCGGTGGCGGCGGAGACGACGAATCCCGCGAGGTCCCGGTGACGGAGATGGTCGAACAGCCGGCCAAGGTCATGCGTATCGGCAGCATGATCAAGCAGCTGCTCGAGGAGGTGCGGGCGGCTCCTCTCGACGAGGCGAGCCGGGTCCGCCTCAAGGAGATCCACGCCAGCTCGGTCAAGGAGCTCGAGGACGGTCTGGCCCCCGAGCTCGTCGAGGAGCTGGAGCGGCTCTCCCTGCCCTTCACGGACGACACGACGCCGAGCGACGCGGAACTGCGCATCGCGCAGGCACAGCTGGTCGGCTGGCTGGAGGGCCTCTTCCACGGGATCCAGACCACGCTGTTCGCGCAGCAGATGGCGGCGCGGGCCCAGCTGGAACAGATGCGACGGGCGCTGCCTCCCGGTGTGGGCGGCGGCGACGAGGAGGAAGAGGGCGGCATCGCGGGCCGCTCAGGAGGTCCGTACCTCTAGGACCCTCTGAGAACTTCCAGGCGCACGACGAGGGGCTCGGTACGCATCATGCGTACCGAGCCCCTCGTCGTGGTGCGTGGTGTGAAGCCTGCTCGGCCCTAGGCCGGGTTGCCCGAGGAGACGTCGAACTGGATGTCCATGTTCTTCGGGTCGACCTCCGTGCCCTCCTTCGGGGTCTGCCGCATGACGGTGTCCTCCCCGTAGGCGTTCTCGTCGATCTTGCGCTTGTCGTAGCTCCAGCCGGCCGCCTGGAGGCAGGACAGGACCGACTTCCAGTCCTTGAACGTGAAGTCGGGGACCTTGATCTTGTTCTCGTCGTTGTAGCCCGTCTCGGGCTCCGTGCACTTGTCGGTCTCGATCGTCATGTTGCGGTTGGGCCCCTTGTGCCCCGCGACCGGCTGCTTCGACTTGTCGCCGGAGCCTTCCTTGTCGCCGTCACCGCCGCCGTTGAGCGTGAGGGCGGTGATCAGGCCGCCGATGGCGATGAGGGCGACGACGATCGAGCCGACGACCACCGGCATGTTCTTCTTGCGGCCGCCCGAACCCGGGCCGCCCGCCGCGGTCGTCGCGGGCTGCGGCGAGAGCTGGTACGGCGGCGGGGTCTGCGCGCCCTGCTGCTGCGGTGCGTACGCGTTGGTGGGCGGCGGGGTCTGGTAGCCGCTCTGCTGCGGCGGGTAGCCGTAGCCCGGAGTGGGGGCGGGCGTCGGGGCCGGGGTCGCCGGGCCGTACGGACCCGGCTGGTACGGCGTCTGGACGTTGCCGCCCTGCGGCATCGACGTGTCGACCGGCGGGAAGACCGCCGAGCCGACCCCCGCGCCGCTCGCCGTCTGCGCGCCCGGCACGATGCTGGGCGGCGCGGCCTGGAAGGACTGGGCGACGCGCAGGCACTCGTCGCGCATGGCCTCGGCGGTCGGGAAACGCTCGTTCGGGTTCTTCTTGAGCGCGCGGGCGACGATCGCGTCGACGGCCGGCGGCAGGGAACGGTTGATCGAGGAGGGAGCGACCGGCTCCTCCTGGACGTGCGCGTACGCGATGGCGAGCGGCGAGTCCGCCTCGAAGGGCAGCCGCCCGGTGACCAGCTGGAAGAGCATGATGCCGACCGAGTACAGGTCGGAGCGCGCGTCGACGCCGCGGCCCAGGGCCTGCTCGGGCGAGAGGTACTGCGGGGTGCCGACGACCATGCCGGTCTGGGTCATGGAGGTGACCCCGGACTGCATGGCGCGGGCGATGCCGAAGTCCATGACCTTCACGACGTTGCGCTTGGTCATCATGACGTTGCCGGGCTTGATGTCGCGGTGGACCAGGCCCATCTCGTGGCTGATCTCCAGGGCCGCGAGCACGTCGGCGGTGATCTTCAGCGCCTGGTCGGTCGGCATCGCGCCGAACTGCGTGACGGAGGCGTCGAGCACGGAGCCGAGCGGCTTGCCCTCGACGTACTCCATGACGATGTACGGCATCGTCGCGCCGTCCAGCTCGTCCTCGCCGGTGTCGAAGACCGACACGATGTTCGTGTGCGTGAGCTTCGCCACCGACTGGGCCTCGCGGCGGAAGCGTTCGCGGAAGGACTGCTCACGGCCGAGTTCGGTGTGCAGGGTCTTGATGGCGACCTGTCGGTCGAGCACCGTGTCGTACGCGAGGTGGACCGACGCCATGCCGCCCTCGCCGAGCAGATCGCGCAGTTGGTAGCGGCCACCGGCCAGCGAACGCCCCGCGTACCGCCCCTGTGCGCCGTCCTGGCTGCTCATCTCGTGCGTCCCCCATCGGCGCGGTTGCCGGACGGCTCCGCGGCTGGTGATCGAATTACCCGCTATTCCAGGCCAAGTCTGCCCGAGGACGATGACGCGTCAAGCTCGGTGCCCGTTCCGTGACCGTACGCGCAAGAAGCGTCTCGGAAGCGTTACAAGTTTGCGCACGGGACCCGTCGAAGGCTTTGATGTGCGGTCCACGTCGAACCGGCGGGTGGCGTGAAGGCTGTAGCGTGGCCCGACGGAGTACCCCGTACCGCGACGTACTCAGTACCAAGTACCACGACCAGAAACGACGGCGAGGACTGATGGCACAGACGCAGCGCGCTCAGGGCCCGTCCGACCCCGAGGCGACTGGCGGCGGTATGTCAGACGCGCCTGAGATGTGGGGCAATGGCGGGCTTGTCGGAGACGGCCGATACCGGCTGACCCGCAGACTCGGCAGGGGCGGCATGGCCGAGGTGTTCGCGGCCGAGGACGTACGCCTGGGCCGCACGGTCGCGGTCAAGCTGCTCCGCTCCGACCTCGCCGAGGACCCGGTCTCCAAGGCCCGCTTCACGCGTGAGGCACAGTCGGTCGCCGGCCTGAACCACCACGCCGTGGTCGCGGTGTACGACTCCGGTGAAGACGTCGTCGGGCCGAACGTCGTCCCGTACATCGTCATGGAGATCGTCGAGGGCCGGACGATCCGCGATCTGCTGATCAACGCGGAGGCGCCGGGTCCCGAGCAGGCCCTCATCATCGTGTCGGGCGTTCTCGAAGCCCTGGCCTATTCGCACCAGCACGGCATCGTGCACCGCGACATCAAGCCCGCGAACGTGATCATCACCAACACCGGTGCGGTGAAGGTGATGGACTTCGGCATCGCGCGCGCCCTGCACGGCGCGCAGTCGACGATGACCCAGACCGGCATGGTCATGGGCACGCCGCAGTACCTCTCGCCCGAGCAGGCGCTCGGCAAGGCCGTCGACCACCGGTCCGACCTGTACGCGACCGGCTGTCTGCTCTACGAACTGCTCGCCCTGCGGCCCCCGTTCACCGGTGAGACGCCGCTCTCCGTGGTCTACCAGCACGTCCAGGACCAGGCCGTGCCGCCGTCCGAGGTCTCGGACGCGGCGCCGCCGGAGCTGGACGGGCTCGTCATGCGCTCCCTCGCCAAGGACCCGGACGACCGGTTCCAGACGGCCGAGGAGATGCGCGGCCTCGTCCAGTACGGGCTGCAGATGCTGCACGAGCAGGGCAGCCACACGGGGACCTGGAACACCGGGCCCGTGGAGATGCACGAGGGCGGCAACACCCCGGCGATGGGTGTCGCGGGTACGGCCGCCATGGCGCACCCCGACTCCGGGACCGCGCAGATCCCGAGCCCGATGCTGCGGCCGCCGGGCGGTGACGACGGCGGGTTCGACGGCGGTCACCACGGCGGCAAGGGCGGCCGCGGCAAGATGTGGATCTTCGTGGCGCTCGCGATCATCGCCATCGCGGTGGGCGTGACGTTCGCGCTGACGGCGGCGGACAAGAACGACAAGAAGGACCCGCCGAAGACCCCGGCGACCAAGCAGTCGCAGTCCAAGGAGCCGAGCAAGAGCCCGGACGACGAGACGCAGGACGAGACGTCGGACCCGGACACCGGGACGGGCGGGGAGACGGACTACAACCCGCCGCCGAGCCAGTCCGACGGGCCGACGAATCCGACGACCGGGCCGACGACGCCGACGGGGGACCCGACGACGGATCCGACGACGGATCCCACCACGCAGGAGCCGACCACGGATCCGACGACGGATCCGACGAACGAGCCCTCGGAGCCGACGGAGCCGACGGATGACGGCGAGGGCGACCCGGGCGGTGCCGGCGGGGACGGCGACGGGGTCTGACCCCGGCGGCCGGGCTCAGGCGGGGGCGGTGCGCCGCCCCGGGGCGGGGACGGTGTGTGGCCCCGGCGGGACGCTTGCCCACGGCCGAGGCCGCTTCCGGCTCACAGGATGTGCTGGAGCTGGCGGTCGTGGCCGGCCTTCAGGGTGTGGACCGTCGTGAACTGCGGCTCTATGCGCAGGTAGACCGGGTCGAAGAGTTCGCCGTCCACGTAGTGGGGGCCCGGGCCGAAGAGTTCGAGTTCCGCCGTGGTCGGCTCGACCGCCTCGCAGACGCCGACCAGCTGCACGGTCCACTGACCGTCCCGCGCGCTCGCCACGTTGAGGTTGTCCGCGCCGTACGCGACGACGCTGCCGACGCAGGCCTGGTGGTAGCCGTATCCCTTGTGCATGCGCAGCAGGATCTTCCCGTCGACGACGATATGACGGGCCGCGGCCAGGAAGGGCAGCGCGCGCATGCTCGTCGCCACCCTGCCGTAGTCGGTGCGGCGGAGCAGTTCGAAGGCGAGCTGTTCGTCGGTGGGCATGGACCCCACCTTGGTTCATGGACAGGGTGTCGGGAAAGGGGATCCCGCCCTCATCGGGCGGGGACGTAAGTCCCTGAGGACTAGACCACGAACACCGTCTTGCCGCGTGCCCCGCCCGCCCTGTTCCTGGCAATCGCGCGCGGGGCCTCGTCCAGGGGGACCTCCGCGTCGATCGGCGCCTTCAGGGAGCCCTTCGCGGCCTCGGCGGCGAGCAGGTCGAGGAGGTCGGACGAGGCGTCCAGAGCGAAGTCCACGGCCTCGATGCCGGCCGGTGCCTTCGCCGGGTCCGCGGCGAAGCGGGTGGAGAGCGCGACCCCGCCGTCGCGGACGAGCTGGGCGTGCGCGGCGAAGGCGTCCGGGTCCGCGGAGACGAGGTCGACCAGCGCGTCGACGCCCTGCGGGTACTCCCCGCGCACCGCCGCGGCCAGGTCCTCGGTCATCGTGTCGACGGTGACGGCGGCCCCCAGCGCGCCCATCCGCCTGCCCTCCTGGCCCCGTACCGCCGCGACGACGCGGACGTCACGGGCCGCGGCGAGCTGTGTGAGATACGTGCCCACACCGCCCGTGGCGCCGATGACCAGCAGGCTCTCGCACGCGCGGATCGCGGCGGCCCGCAGGATCTGCGCGGCGGTCATCCCGGCGGTGGGCAGCACGGCGGCGGTGATCAGGGAGAGGCCCTCGGGGACGGCGGCGACGGCGCCGTCCTGGGGGACGGTCACGTACTCGGCGTACGTGCCCGCGCCCACCGGCGGCCGCGTCACCTGCCCGAAGACGGCCTCGCCGACCCGGAAGCGGTCGGCACCCGCGCCGAGCGCGTCCACGGAGCCCGCGAAGTCCGAGCCCATGACCAGCGGAAAGACATGGGCGACCCGGCCTTCGAGGAGGCCGTCGGCGGCCTGCCAGTCGAAGGGGTTGAGCGAGGAGTACACGACCCTGACCCGCACCTCGCCGGGGCCTGGTTCGGGCTTGGGCACCTCGATCAGACGGGGCTCGGTCTTGAACGCGTCGACCGCGACGGCACGCATGAGGGAACGCCCTTCCGGTGGCCCCCCACCGCCCCCGCCCCCGCCGACGGGTACGTCAGTGCTTCTCCGCCTGCATGCGCGCCACGTACGCGGCGGCCTGCGAGCGGCGCTCCATGCCCAGCTTGGACAGCAGGCTGGAGACGTAGTTCTTGATCGTCTTCTCGGCGAGGTGGAGCCGCTCACCGATGACGCGGTTGGTCAGGCCCTCGCCGATCAGGTCGAGGATCTTCCGCTCCTGCTCGGTGAGGTTGGCCAGGCGGTCGTCGCCCTTGGCGTTGTTGCCGTCGCGCAGCCGCTCCAGGACCCGCGCCGTGGCGACGGGGTCGAGCAGGGACTTGCCCGCGGCCACGTCCCGTACGGCGGTGAGGAGTTCATTGCCGCGGATGGCCTTGAGGACATAGCCGGAGGCACCGGCCATGATCGCGTCGAAGAGGGCCTCGTCGTCGGCGAACGAGGTGAGCATCAGGCACTTGATGTCCTCGTTCTGCGAACGGATCTCGCGGC
The DNA here is from genome assembly GCF_055558735.1 of Streptomyces sp. NPDC025651. Taxonomy (NCBI): domain Bacteria; kingdom Bacillati; phylum Actinomycetota; class Actinomycetes; order Kitasatosporales; family Streptomycetaceae; genus Streptomyces; species Streptomyces sp. NPDC025651. The sequence continues at coordinate 608,403 of NZ_JBVHLZ010000002.1, read as the reverse complement.
ACACCTCGACACCGCTGCCGTCCGGCAGGCGCACGTCGAGCACGGCCACGTCGGGCCGGGTCGCGGGGATCCTGACCAGGGCGTCCGCCGCGGTGCCGGCCTCGCCGACGACCTCGATGTCGGCCTCCACGGACAGCAGCTCATGGACTCCACGCCGGACCACCTCATGGTCGTCGAGGAGAAATACCGTAATTTTTCCTTCTTCGCGCACGGAGCCAGTCTCACACACGATCTCTTTCCCTGCCCGGGCGGAACCCTTCCCGTGCGCGGGGTGGCCGGGATAACGTGCCGGTGTTCCGGCCCCCTGCCAGGCTGTGATCAGTGCTGTGACCAGGAACTGTTCCCGACTTTCTCGATTTACTCGGAAATCCAAGCAGTCAGGTACTTGGATTTCCAAGCAAATTCGCAGGTCAGGTGGGGTTTCACAGAATTGGGAAGCACTGGGTAACGTGCTTTGTGCAGGGAGCTCGCCGGGGCACCTGTCACGCCTGTTCCCGGCCGAGTCGCACCCACCCCGTGCGCGGGCACGGACCAGGCGAGCCGCACTGGCTCACCCGGTAATCCCGGGGGCCGGACCGACGGAGGAGCACACGTGACCGTGGAGAGCACCGCCGCGCGCAAACCGCGCCGCAGCAGTACGGGCGGCGGCAAGCGCGCGAGCGCCAAGAAGGCCGCGCCGCAGAAGAGCACGGAGCCCGCACTCGTACAGCTGCTGACCCCTGAGGGCAAGCGGGTCAAGAACGCCGAGTACGACCCGTACGTCGCGGACATCACCGCGGAGGAACTGCGCGGTCTCTACCGCGACATGGTCCTCACCCGCCGCTTCGACGCCGAGGCCACCGCCCTGCAGCGCCAGGGCGAGCTGGGCCTGTGGGCCTCGCTGCTGGGCCAGGAGGCCGCCCAGATCGGCTCCGGCCGGGCCACCCGCGACGACGACTACGTCTTCCCCACCTACCGCGAGCACGGCGTCGCCTGGTGCCGCGGGGTGGACCCGACGAACCTGCTCGGCATGTTCCGCGGCGTGAACAACGGCGGCTGGGACCCGAACAGCAACAACTTCCACCTGTACACGATCGTCATCGGCTCGCAGACCCTGCACGCCACCGGTTACGCGATGGGCGTGGCCAAGGACGGCGCGGACTCGGCCGTGATCGCGTACTTCGGGGACGGAGCCTCCAGCCAGGGCGACGTCGCCGAATCGTTCACCTTCTCCGCGGTCTACAACGCCCCGGTCGTCTTCTTCTGCCAGAACAACCAGTGGGCGATCTCCGAGCCCACCGAGAAGCAGACCCGGGTGCCGCTCTTCCAGCGCGCGCAGGGCTTCGGCTTCCCGGGCGTCCGGGTCGACGGCAACGACGTGCTGGCGTGTCTCGCGGTCACCAAGTGGGCGCTGGAGCGGGCGCGTTCGGGCGAGGGCCCCGCGCTCATCGAGGCGTTCACCTACCGCATGGGCGCGCACACCACCTCCGACGACCCGACCAAGTACCGCAGGGACGAGGAGCGGGAGGCCTGGGAGGCCAAGGACCCGATCCTGCGGCTGCGCGCGTACCTGGAGTCCGAAGGTCACGCGGATGAGGGATTCTTCGCGGAACTCGAGGACGAGAGCGAAGCGTTGGGCAAACGAGTGCGAGAGGTGGTGCGGGCGATGCCGGATCCGGATCTGATGGCGATCTTCGAGAACGTCTACGCCGACGGGCACGCGCTCGTGGACGAGGAGCGCGCCCAGTTCGCCGCCTACCAGGCCTCGTTCGCCGACGGGGAGGTCAAGTAACCATGGCTGTCCAGAAGCTTCCCATCGCCAAGGCGATCAACGAATCGTTGCGCACGGCCCTGGAGACGGACCCCAAGGTCCTGATCATGGGTGAGGACGTCGGCAAGCTCGGCGGCGTCTTCCGTGTGACCGACGGTCTGCAGAAGGACTTCGGCGAGGACCGGGTCATCGACACCCCGCTCGCCGAGTCGGGCATCGTCGGCACGGCCATCGGCCTGGCCCTGCGGGGCTACCGCCCCGTCGTGGAGATCCAGTTCGACGGTTTCGTCTTCCCGGCGTACGACCAGATCGTCACGCAGCTCGCGAAGATGCACGCCCGCGCGCTCGGCAAGATCAAGATGCCGGTCGTCATCCGCATTCCGTACGGCGGCGGCATCGGCGCGGTCGAGCACCACAGCGAGTCGCCCGAGGCGCTGTTCGCGCACGTCGCGGGTTTGAAGGTGGTCTCTCCCTCGAACTCGGCCGATGCCTACTGGATGATGCAGCAGGCCATCCAGAGCGACGACCCGGTGATCTTCTTCGAGCCGAAGCGGCGCTACTGGGACAAGGGCGAGGTCGACAAGGAGGCCATCCCCGCTCCCCTGCACAAGGCCCGTGTGGCCCGCGAGGGCACCGACCTGACCCTCGCGGCGTACGGCCCCATGGTGAAGGTCTGCCTGCAGGCGGCCACGGCCGCCGAGGATGAGGGCAAGTCCCTGGAGGTCCTGGACCTGCGCTCGATGTCGCCCATCGACTTCGACGCGGTGCAGTCCTCGGTGGAGAAGACCCGCCGCCTGGTCGTGGTCCACGAGGCCCCGGTCTTCCTGGGCACCGGCGCGGAGATCGCCGCGCGCATCACCGAGCGGTGCTTCTACCACCTGGAGGCCCCGGTGCTGCGGGTCGGCGGCTATCACGCGCCGTATCCGCCGGCACGCCTCGAAGAGGAGTACCTGCCGGGCCTCGACCGGGTGCTCGACGCCGTCGACCGCTCGCTGGCGTACTGAGGGAGAGGGTCGTGACGACGATGACAGACACTGCTCTTGCCGAGTTCAAGATGCCGGACGTGGGCGAGGGGCTCACGGAGGCGGAGATCCTCAAGTGGTACGTCCAGGTCGGTGACACGGTCACCGACGGCCAGGTCGTGTGCGAGGTCGAGACGGCCAAGGCGGCCGTGGAACTGCCCATTCCGTTCAACGGCGTCGTCCGCGAGCTGCGCTTCCCCGAGGGCACCACGGTCGACGTCGGCCAGGTGATCATCGCGGTCGACGTGTCGGGCGGATCGGCTCCCGTGGACGCGGCTCCCGCGCAGGAGGCCGCCGCCCCCGCCGAGACCGCCGCACCCGCCGAGCCCGTCGCGGCCGCGCCTGCCGAGCCCGCGGAGGAGGCCGCCCCGGCGGGCCGCCAGCCCGTACTCGTCGGGTACGGGGTCTCCGAGTCCTCCGGCAAGCGGCGCGCGCGCAAGTCGTCCGTGCCGGAGCAGGCCGACCAGCCGCCGGCCGGGACGTACTACGCGGCCGCGGTCCAGGCCGAGTTGAACGGCACGAGCGCTCCCGCGGTCCAGCCCTCCGAGCGGCCCGCCGCGGGCCAGGGCACCCGGCCGCTCGCCAAGCCGCCCGTCCGCAAGCTCGCCAAGGACCTCGGCGTGGACCTCGCGACGGTCGTCCCGTCCGGACCCGACGGGATCATCACGCGCGAGGACGTGCACGCGGCGGTCGCTCCGGCGCCGCAGCCGCAGCCGGTGGTGACCGAGGCGCCCGCGCCGCAGGCCGCCCCCGCGCCCGCCCCCGTCGTGAGCGGCGACGCCGCCCGCGAGACCCGTATCCCGGTCAAGGGCGTCCGCAAGGCCACCGCGCAGGCGATGGTCGCCTCGGCCTTCACGGCCCCGCACGTCACGGAGTTCGTCACGATCGACGTGACGCGCACCATGAAGCTGGTCGAGGAGCTCAAGCAGGACAAGGCCTTCGAGGGGCTGCGGGTCAATCCGCTGCTGCTCATCTCCAAGGCCCTGCTGGTGGCGATCAAGCGGAACCCGGACATCAACGCCGCCTGGGACGAGGAGAACCAGGAGATCGTCCAGAAGCACTACGTGAACCTGGGCATCGCCGCGGCCACCCCGCGCGGTCTGATCGTGCCGAAGATCAAGGACGCGCACGACAGGACCCTGCCCGAACTGGCCGAGGCGCTCGGCGAGTTGGTCTCCACGGCCCGCTCGGGCAAGACCTCGCCCGCGGCCATGCAGGGCGGCACGGTCACGATCACGAACGTCGGCGTCTTCGGCGTCGACACGGGCACGCCGATCCTCAACCCCGGCGAGTCCGCGATCCTCGCGGTCGGTGCGATCAAGCTCCAGCCCTGGGTCCACAAGGGCAAGGTCAAGCCGCGTCAGGTGACGACGCTCGCGCTCTCCTTCGACCACCGCCTCGTCGACGGCGAGCTGGGCTCGAAGGTGCTGGCCGATGTGGCGGCGATCCTGGAGAAGCCGAAGAGGCTGCTCACCTGGGCGTAGAGACGGGTCCGGCCCGCAGGCGGCTGTTCTTCGCCTGCGGGCCGGTGGGGGTGGCCGCGCGGTTCCCCGCGCCCCTTGCGGGGGCTCAGGCCACCTTGAAGCCGTAGTCGAGCAGCTTCTTCGCGTCCGACGTGCGGTTGGCGACGGACGACGACGTCAGGACCGTGCCGACGACCGTCTTGCCGTTCCGGGTCGCGGCGAAGACGAGGCAGTACTTCGACTCGGGGCCGGAGCCCGTCTTCACGCCGATGGCACCGCGGTACGAGCCGAGGAGCGGGTTCGTGTTCGTCCACGACATGTTGCGGTAGCCACCGGACCTGGTGGTGACCTTCTGCGTCGTCGACTTCGTCTTCACGACCGAGCGGAACGTGGAGTACTTCATGGCGTTGCTCGCCAGTTTCGTCAGGTCCCGCGGCGTCGAGTAGTTGTTGCCGCGCCCGATGCCGTCGAACGAGTCGAAGTGCGTGTTCCGCATGCCGAGGCTCCTGGCCGTGGAGTTCATCTGGCCGATGAAGTTCTTCACGCGGGCGGAACGGGTCGAGCCCTTGCCGAACTTGTCCGCGAGCGCGTACGCCGCGTCGCAGCCGGAGGGGAGCATCAGCCCGTACAGGAGCTGGCGGACGGTGACCTTGTCGCCGACGATCAGCCGGGCCGACGAGGCCCAGTTGTTGTCGACGATGTAGTCGCTGTAGGCCTTCTGGACCGTGACCTTGGAGTCCAGGTTGAGGTTCCGCTGGCCCAGCACGACGCGCGCCGTCATTATCTTCGTCGTGGAGCCGGTGGACCGGCGGGTGTCGGCGGACTTGGTGAAGAGGGTCCTGCCGTTGCCGTTGTTCATGACGAACCCGCCCTTGGCGGTGATCGACGGCTTCGGCGGTGCGGCCGCGTGGGCCGGGGTGGTGAGGGCGCCGCCGGCCAGTATCGCGCTCGCGGTGACGATAACGGCCGATGCGCGGCGTACGCCCTTGATGCCGGTTTTCAAGTTCTCTGCTCCAAATACCCCTGGGCTGCGGCGACATGAGGGTGCCGCTCACTCATAAGACGAGTGAGAGGGGTGAATGGATGTGCCGCTGTTCAGGGAAAGTGCCCGCGATGTGGACAGGGGCCCCGTCGTATCCCTGTTGTATCTATGCTGTGCGCATGCCAGCCACCGCCACGGCCGCCGTCAAGCGGCCCCCCGCCGCCGAGCGCGTGTACGCGCACGTCAAGCAAGCCGTCCTGGAGCGCCGCTACGAGGGCGGCACGCTCCTCACCGAGGGCGAGCTCGCCGAGGCCGTGGGGGTCTCCCGCACCCCGGTGCGCGAGGCGCTCCTGAAGCTGGAGGTCGAGGGGCTGCTGCGGCTCTACCCGAAGAAGGGCGCCCTCGTCCTTCCCGTCTCGGCGCAGGAGATCGCGGACGTCGTCGAGACGCGGCTGCTCGTGGAGACGCACGCGGTGCGCAAGGCCGTGCCCGCGCCGGCCGGGCTGATAGGGCGCCTGACGGAGCTGCTCGAACAGCAGCGGGCCCAGGCGGCCGCGGGGGATCTCGCGGCGGCCGCGGTCACCGACCGGTGCTTCCACGCCGAGATCGTGCGCAGCGGCGGCAACGACATCCTCTCGCGCCTCTACGACCAGCTGCGGGACCGGCAGTTGAGGATGGGCGTCGCCGTCATGCACTCGCACCCCGACCGGATCGCCAAGACGCTCACGGAGCACGAGGAGATCCTCGCCGCGCTCAGGTCGGGCGACGCGGAGGCGGCGGTCGCCGTCGTCACCCGGCACGTCGGCTGGTTCCAGAACCTGGCGCGGGGCGAGGTCCGATGAGCGCCGCCGCCGTGACCCTCCCCGGTGATCCGCCCGGCGGGAAGAAGGCCGTCCTCATCTGGTCCATCGGCGTCGCGGTCTACTTCGTCGCCGTCATCTTCCGCACCTCGCTCGGCGTCGCCGGGCTCGACGCCGCCGACCGTTTCGACGTCAACGCGTCCGCCCTTTCGACCTTCTCCATACTCCAGCTGCTCGTGTACGCGGGCATGCAGATACCCGTCGGCCTGATGGTCGACCGGCTCGGCACCAAGAAGGTGCTGACCATCGGTGTCGTCCTCTTCACGGTCGGGCAGCTGGGCTTCGCGTTCTCCCCCTCGTACGGGATGGCGCTCGCGTCCCGTGCCCTGCTCGGCTGCGGCGACGCCCTGACCTTCATCAGCGTCCTGCGGCTCGGCACCCGCTGGTTCCCGGCCCGGCGCGGCCCGCTGGTCGCCCAGCTCGCCGGCCTCGTCGGCATGGCGGGCAACCTCGTCTCCACCCTCGTCCTCGCCCGGCTGCTGCACTCCGTCGGCTGGACCGCGGCCTTCGCGGGCAGCGCGCTGTGCGGTGTCGTCGTCCTCGTCCTGACCACGCTGTTCCTGAAGGACCACCCCGAGGGGCACGAGCCGGAGCCGGTGGCGCACACCGGAGCGGCCTTCGTCCGCAAGCAGATCGCCCTGTCCTGGCGGGAGCCCGGCACCCGGCTCGGCCTGTGGGTGCACTTCACCACGCAGTTCCCCGCGATGGTGTTCCTGCTGCTGTGGGGGCTGCCGTTCCTCGTCGAGGCGCAGGGGCTCTCGCGGGCCACGGCCGGTGAACTGCTCACGCTCGTCGTGCTGTCCAACATGGTCATCGGCCTGGTGTACGGGCAGATCGTGGCCCGGCACCACGCCGCGCGCCTCCCGCTGGCGCTCGGCACCATCGGGACGACGGCCGCGGCCTGGGGCGCCACGCTCGCCTGCCCCGGGGACCACGCACCGATGTGGCTGCTCGTCGTCCTGTGCACCGTGCTCGGCGCCTGCGGCCCCGCGTCCATGATCGGCTTCGACTTCGCGCGGCCCGCCAACCCGCCGGAGCGCCAGGGCACGGCGTCGGGCATCACCAACATGGGCGGCTTCATCGCCTCCATGACGACGCTGCTCGCGATCGGCGTGCTGCTCGACGCGACCGGCGACAACTACCGGATCGCCTTCTCGGCCGTCTTCGTCCTGGAGTTGCTGGGGCTCAGCCAGATCCTGCGGCTGCGGACCAGGGCGGTGCGTCGGGAGAAGGAGCAGCTGGTGGCCAGCCGCGTCGAGGCCGTGCACGTGCCCGCGTGACGCCGGGGGCGTGACGCCGGGGGCGTGCCGTCGAGGGCGGGACGGCCAGGGCGTGACGGCTAGGGCGTCACCGCGAACTCCCGCAGGATCGCCTCCGCGAGGTCGTGGTCGCCCTCGACCTTGATGCGGTCCGCCACGGACGCGTACGTCACGCGGCCGCAGGCCAGTCTGACGTACGTCTCCCAGTCGAGGGCGATGGTGGCGAGCGGGCCCAGTGAGGGCGCGTTGTCGACGGTGCCCTTGCCCTCGGCGTCGACGCGGACCGTGCGCAGGAACTCGACGGGGCCGCTCACGTCGAGGACGACGGCCGAATTCGCGGGCGCGCCCGCCTTCTTGGCGACCACCTTCGGGAGTCCGTGCAGGAGCAGGTCCCGGGCGACATGGGCGCCGGGGGAGTCGAGGTTGCCGGGCTTCTTCAGCGTCGTCCGCAGGTCCTGCTCGTGCACCCAGACGTCGAACGCCCTCATCCGCATGGCCAGTTCGAGGGTCTGTTCCGTGCCGAGGGGGCCGCGGATCTTGGTGTCGGGGTCCCGCGACTCGTTCCGCAGCTGCCGCGAGCGGCGGATGATCGTGTACTCCAGCTCGGAGGTCATCTCCGGCGCGGTGTGGTGGCGGCGCACGTCGACCTGCATCTCCATGTACCGCTGGCCCTCGGTCTGCACGTGGTACAGGTCGCGGGGCAGGGTGTGGATGGGGCGGGGGTCGCCCAGCATCTCGCAGTCCAGGCCTATGACATGGGAGACGATGTCCCGCACCGACCAGCCGGGGCAGGGCGTCGCCCAGTTCCACTCGCTCTCGGCGAGTGGCGACACCAGCTCGGATATCGCTTCCACGGAGTGGGTCCAGGCGTCGGCGTAGGTTTGCAGGCTGGGATGGAGACTCACGGGACCCCTCGGCGGTCGTACGCGGGCGGTGGGTGTCTTGAGTGGCTAAGTTACGCTGCCCAAAGGCACCCCGGCAGTGCTTTCGTGTGACGATCGTAGGCCCGTGTTGACGGCTCGAATGCCAGGACGGTGGTAGTGTGCGCGCCTCTCTGATCCAGATCGCCGTAGACGAGGGCGAATCGGTCAATTCCCGTAGGTCACGCGTCTCTTCGCTCGTTCGCGAGGTCGCGGAGCGGGAGGGATCCGGCCTCGTCGTGCTCCCCGAGCTGTGGACCACGGGCGCCTTCGCGTACGAGTCCTTCGCGAGCGAGGCGGAGCCGCTGGAGGGCCCGACGTACGAGGCCATGTCGAAGGCCGCGAGCGAGGCGGGCGTCTGGCTGCACGCGGGCTCGATCCCGGAGAGGGACCCCGAGGGCCCCCTCTACAACACCTCCCTCGTCTTCTCCCCCGACGGTGAACTCGCCGCCGCCTACCGGAAGATCCACCGCTTCGGCTTCGACAAGGGCGAGGCCGTGCTGATGGCGGCGGGATCCGAACTGGCGACGGTGCGCACGCCGGACACCACGCTCGGCCTCGCGACCTGTTACGACCTGCGCTTCCCCGAGCTCTTCCGCGGGCTCGTCGACGCGGGCGCCCAGATGTTCGTGGTGCCCGCGGGATGGCCCGCGCGCCGCCGCGAGCACTGGCTGCTGTTCGCCCGCGCGCGGGCGGTCGAGGACCAGGTGTACGTCCTGGCCTGCGGCACCGGCGGCACGCACGCGGACGTCCCGCAGGCCGGGCACAGCGTCGTCGTCGACCCGTGGGGCGAGGTGCTCGCCGAGGCGGGCGACGGCGAGGAGATCCTCACCGTCGACCTCGACCCCGCGAAGGTCGCCGCCACCAGGGAGCAGTTCCCGGCGCTGAAGGACCGCCTCCTGGGTTCGCCCGCGCCGCGTCGCTGAGGCCTGCCCGCCCGCGTCGCCGACGCGGGAGGCCAGGCGCCCCACGGCCTCTCACTCGCTTGGGCTTCGCCAATCGCGGCAACCCCGCCCCGGTGTTCTGATGATCGAAAAGATGGTCACTGTGTGCATTCAGATGCCTACGTGACGTAATCACTCAGAGACCTGTGGTCAGGGCGTGGTGCGCCCGAGGAGGCACCCAAATGACAGACATCGGACACAGTCGTGGACGGCGGCCGGGGTGGCTGCCACCCCGGCTGACGGCATCGCTCGGCCTGGCCACCACGGTGGCCATGGGCCTGTCCCTCGTCGCGCCGCAGCCGGCCGCTGCGGGCGAGATCGCCAGCGAGTCCTTCACCGGTACGTCGGTCGACCCGAACAAGTGGCACAGCTCCACCGCCACCGCCGACGACCCGACGGGCTACGCCTGTCTGACCGCGGCCACCGGCGCGAAGGGCCCGCTCAAGGCGTGCCCCGACGCGACCGGTGACGCGGCGGGACAGGGCGCTCTGCGGCTGACGTCGAACAAGAAGGACCAGAGCGGCTTCGCCGTCGCCAAGACGCCGCTGCCCTCCAAGGGCGGCCTGAAGTTCACCATCGACTTCGCGGCGTACGACCCGTCGACCGGCAACGCCGCCGACGGCATCTCCCTCATGCTGCTCGACGGCTCGGCCCCGCTGCCGAAGGCCGCGGGCAAGTACGGCGGCGGCCTCGGCTACGTCGGCATCCAGGGCGGCTACCTCGGTGTCGGCCTCGACGTCTTCGGCAACTTCACCAAGGAGGGCTACGGCGCGGGCGGCGCCAAGGAGCGCAAGCCCAACTCGATCACCGTGCGCGGCGCGACCAGCGTCGACAACCCCATGGTCGCGACCTACCAGTCGGGCCGGAAGCTCGCGGTGAACGAGGCCAAGACCCGTAGCGCCGCGGTCCGTACGGCCAAGGTCGAGCTGTCCACCGCGGGCGTGCTCGCCGTCTCCATCGACTTCCACGACGGCCGCGGCTACAAGGACGTCATCGAGCCGGTCGACCTCGACGAGATCAAGGGCCAGCCGAAGGTCCCCGACACCTTCCGCATCGGCTTCGCCGGTTCCACCGGCTACAGCACCGAGATCCACGAGCTGTGGAACGGCAAGGTCGAGTCCCTCGACCCGAACCTGTCGACGACGGTCACTCCGAAGGGCCCGGTCAACGCGGGCGAAGGCGCCGAGTTCGAGATGGTCACCGGCAACGACAAGCTGGCCGGACCCACCACCGGCGAGGTCGTCACCAAGCAGACGTTCCCCGAGGGCGTCACCCCGGTCTCCGCCTCCGGCGACGGCTGGGACTGCAAGGTCGAGGGCCAGACGGTCACCTGCAAGCGGCCCGGCACCGGTCCTGACGCCCTGAAGCCGGGCGACAAGTACCCGCCGGTCACGGTGAAGACCAAGGTCGACGGCGGCGCCAAGGGCGACAAGACCGTCACCACCGAGACCACCACGCCGGGCGGGCCCAAGAAGGGCCCCGAGACCAGCAAGTTCACGGTCACCCCGGCCAAGGGCCCGGACCTGACCGTCACCACCAAGCCGACCGGTCCCGTCGTGGGCGGCGGTAACGCCGGCTACACGATCGACGTCGCGAACAAGCCCGACGCCGGTCCCACCGACGGCGAGGTGAAGGTCGTCCGCACCTTCCCCAAGGGCATCACCCCGGTCAGCGCGAACGGTGACGGCTGGGACTGCAAGATCGACGGCCAGACGGTCACCTGCAAGCGCCCCGGCAAGGGCACCGACGTGCTCAACCCGGGCAGGAGCTACCCGACCATCCACATCGGCACCAGGGTCGACGAGGACGCCAAGGGTGAGCTGGAGGGCAAGACCGAGGTGACCACGCCGGGCGAGCAGACCCCGGGCCCGGTCACGGACAAGACGACGGTCACGCCCGCCCCGGTCAAGGACCCGAACCTCACCACGGTCACCAAGCCCGAGGGCGACGTGGTCCAGGGCAAGCCGGCCACGTTCACGATCACGACCAGCAACGACAAGACCGCGGGCCCGACGCGCGGCCAGGTCACCGTCGAGCGCACCTTCCCCAAGGGCGTCACCCCGAAGACCGCTTCGGGCGACGGCTGGAAGTGCACGGTCAACGGCCAGACGGTCACGTGTACGCGGCCGGGTACCGGCGCGGACGCCCTGAAGCCCGGTGACTCCTACCCGCCGGTCAAGGTGGTCACGGACGTCGACAAGGGCGCCGAGGGCCAGCTGGAGGGCACGACGGGTGTGACCTCCGACGGCAACGGGACGAACGGGTCCACGACCACGGACACGTTCGTGGTCAAGACCGACCCCAACCAGGACATCAGCTGCGGTGGTTGGATCCGCACGCGCTGCTGACCGCAGGGGCTGAACGGTGAAGGCCCCCGGGAGCGTTGCTCCCGGGGGCCTTCGCGGGTTGTGAGTCGTCTGCGGGTGGGTGGGGGCTTGTCGCGCCCGCGCGGCGGAGCCGCATGTTGTCACAGCCCCGCGCCCCTGACGGGGCGCCTCTGCTTACCGGGGTCTTGCCTCAACGATCCCTGCTGTCCAGTACGTCGATCACGTACGCCACGTCCTTGCCCTTCGGGACGCCCACCCCGCCCTTCGTCATCGTGAACGACGGGTCCTGGGTCTTCGGGACCGTCAGCAGGAGGCGCGTGCCGACCTTGCGGTTCTTCAGGGCCTCGTACCAGCCCGGGGGCACCGCGCCCTTCTTGACGACGAAGCCGTTCGGTCCGCTGCGCAGGTACGTCGAGCCGAACGGGGCCTTCTTGCCCCACTCGCGGCCCGACCACTGCACGACCGCCGTGTCGCCCTCGCCGACCTCGCGGCCCTTGCCCGCCACCAGCGTGCGGACGGTCGCCTTGCGGGGCGGGCTCCCCCACGCGGTGATCTGCGGGTCCTTGCCGGGCTCGGCGCGCACCACGGGATCGCCGCTCTTGCCGTCCGCCGGGGCCGAACCGCCCTCGGGGACCTGCTGTTTGGGGCCGTAGCCGCCGATCACGTCGAAGACGAGGACCATGTGGTTGCCGGGCGGGACCTGCGCCGGTGCCATGCCGTGCGGGCCGAAGCCGTGGGTGGCGGGGGCGACCATGAGGACGCGGCTGCCCGCCTTGCGGCCGAGCAGCGCCTGGTCCCAGGTGCGGGCGACGTGCTCGCCGTCCAGGACGGCGGTGGTGGGCTGCTCCAGGCGGTAGGTGTCCAGGAGCGGCTTGTTCTTCTCCCACAGGCGCATGTCGACGTCGGTCACGACGACCTGGCCCTTGCGCGTGACGGGCCCGTCGCCCTCTTTGAGGACCTTCATCCGGGCCTTGTCGGGCGGCGGCAGATCGGGGATGGTCACGGTGGGCTGCTTGCCGAACTCCCCGCTGACCTGCGGGATGTTCTCGGGCTCCGGTGTGGTGCAGCCGACGGCGAGCGCGGCGAGTGCGCCGATGGCGGCCGTGCGGGCGAGCGCGGTGACGTACATGCGCACCAGCGTCACGCGTCACGCCGTGCCGCGCCGCGCGACGGAAGGGCTACCGGATCACCAGCAGGAGGTCTTGCCCGCCGCGTCGTACGTGTTCCGCATCGCGCCGAGGACCTTGGTCGGCGGCGCGTAGGGGGCGCAGAACTTGGACTTGCCCGCGGGCTGCGTCGCTTGCTTCGCCGCCGACTTGGTGGTCTTGGGCGCGAACTTGTCGGTGCGCGCCGGGTCGCGGATGACGGCGGCGTGCCCGACGGTCACGTCGGCGACCTCGGTGCCGAGGACGCTGGCGTGGATCGCGTTGACGTAACCGCTGCTGGCCTTGGGGTCGAACTTGTAGTGCTTGTCCGGTCCCAGGGTCGCGTTGCCCTTCTGGTCCGTGGTCACCTGCTCGTTGGTGGTGGCCAGGGCGATGGGCGGCTTGGAGTAGTCCTCCGGGATGCGGGCGCCGAAGTTGACGGCCCACAGCGGCGGGATGTCGATGATGCGGGCGCCGGCCACCGAGATGTAGCCGCGGGCCGCGCCGCCGGTGAACTGCACCGCCTTGCCCGGCTGCGAGTACGCGGAGACGGTGATGCCCTCGACGTGCACGCCGAACGGCGAGAGCTGGGTGCCGCCCGCCGGGTTCTGGATGTACGGGACGCCGACGTCGATGGCGGCGCCGCCCGCGTCCGCGTAGACCTCGCCGCGGGCCGGGACGTCGTTGCTGCCCGCCTCGGTCGAGGGGTGGGCGTGCCCGATGGCGCGGGAGTACAGGGCCGAGGCACGGCCGATGCCGACGCCGCCGGGGGCGAGGTCGATCAGCTTCTCGCCGCCCGCGTGCTGCTTGGGAGCCTTGGGCGTGGTCGGGTAGTGCGACTCGAAGAGCGCGGTGTCGACGACGCTCGCGAGCCCCTTCACGCGGGCCACCCAGGCGTCCGCCTGCAGACAGTCGTCGGTCTTGACGACGGTGCCCCAGTCGTCGACGCCGACCGGCGCGAGCGCCGCCTGGGCCGGGAATGCGGTAGCCGTCACCGCGGTCGCGGCGAGCCCTGCGGTGAGCAGGGCGTACCGCTTTGAAGTACGCCATGAGGCCATGGCCAGCCTCTCTTTCCTTCGTGTCTCGCGTAGCTGGTACGGGGACGTAGCTGGTACGGGAGGGGTCGGTGGGGGTCAGGGCGGTGCGTGGTGCGCGTCGACTTTTCTGACCACCGATGGTTACAGCGTCGACACGGAGAGCTACCGCCGCATGCCGGGTCGGCCATCCGGGGGGTGCGGCCCGCTCAGCCCACGGGCCGGAGCACGGCGGCGTGACCGATCGTCAAGTCCACCGGTTCCGGGCCGAGGAGCGTCAGGTGCAGGGCGTTCACATAGGCGCCGGGGGCGTTCCTGTCCGCGATGTCGCCGCCGGACGCGGTGACGTTGGGGTGGCCCTGGCCGTCGGTGCTGATCTGTTCGTTGACGGTGAGCAGGAGCCGCGGCGGCAGCTTCGGGTCCTTCGGCACGCGGACGCCGGTGTTGGCGGGGCTCGTGCCGTCGAAGGCGTGGATCCGCTTGCCCGCCAGGGAGAGGTATCCGGAGGCGACGGACGAGGAGAGCGTGGACGGCCTGCCGGGCCCGGCGGCCGCGCCCGCCCCGACGTCCCGCAGCAGCACGCCGAACTCGGAGAGCTGGGTGGCGGCGGGGCCCGGCTTCGCGGGCGCCTTGTACGTGGGCAGGCCGAACTCCATCTCCTCGACGGAGACGGACGCCGTCACGGCGCGGCGGTCCTTCGGCGCGGCCCCCGCGGCGGTGCGCACCCCCTGGATGTGGTCGAACCACGGGGCGTCGGCGCCGGGTTCGACCGGGCCGTTCAGCGCGGCCTGGTAGGCGTCGGGCACGCCCGGGTAGGCGGGGTGGTGGCTCTCGCCGATGCGGGCGTCGGAGGCGGTGTTCCGGCTCAGGGCCCGCATCGCCCAGGCGGTCGACTGCGCGGGCTCGGAGGTGTCGAGGACGGTGCCCCAGTTGTGCGTGGACGCGGCCTGGTGCTGGGGGTCGGGGCCCGGTGCGGGGAGGGCGGCGGCGGGCGCCGCGGCGCAGAGGAGGGCGACCGGCAGCGCGAGGCCGACGCGCAGCGGAACGGACGGGAGACGTCGCATGTCAGGGCTGCTCCTTCGGCGAGGTCGGCGCGGTGCCGGAGGGGTCGGAGGCGTCGGAGGGGCCGGTGGAATCCGTGGTATCCGCGGTATCCGCGGTATCCGTGGTATCCGTGGTATCCGCGGTATCCGCGGAATCGGCAGGGGACTTCGGGGCGGCGTCGGCGGCGGTGCCGGGGAAGAAGGTGTTCCAGAAGCCCGACGCGATGTCGAAGGCGCCGTGGACCATCCACTCGGCGGCCGCCTTGAACGGCTTGACGATCTCCCAAGTGGTGTCGATCTGCTCGCCCTTGGGCTCCCCCTTCTCGTTCAGCTCGATGCCGCCGGGCGGCGGGAACGGCGGGGGTTCGGCGGCGTGCGCCGCGCCGCCGAGCAGCAGGACGGCGCTCAGTCCCGTGGCGGCCGCGAGGGACGCGGTGCGCCCAAGTCGGTGCTGCGGCATGGTGGTTGACCCTTCTCGGGCTCGTGCTGTGCGGCTGGGTGCGGGGCGCGCGCTCGGCCGTCGGCGCCTCCGAGGCGCCGACGGCCGAGGGCGGCGGGGCCGCTTAGGGCTTCTTGTCCGCGGGTTCGGGCTTCTTGGCCGTGAAGTCCGGCATCTTCGGCATCTTCACGTCGCCGAAGTCCGGGAGCTTGGGCAGCTTGTCGGCCGGCAGCTTGTCCTTGAGCTTGTCGGTGAGCGACGCGTCGCGCAGCACCGCCGCGTGGCCGACCGTCACGTCGGCGACCTCGGTGCCGAGGATCGAGGCGTGGATGGCGTTGACGTAGCCGCTGGTGGCCTTCTCGTCGTACCGGTAGTGCTTGTCCTCGCCGAGCGTCGGGCGGCCCTTGTTGTCCGTGGTCACCTGCTCGTTGGTGGTGGCCAGGGCGACCGGCGGCTTGGAGTAGTCGGCCGGGATGCGCGCGCCGAAGTTCACCGGCCACAGCGGCGGGATCTTGATGATGTTCGCGCCCATGCTGGACAGCGAGGCCCGGGCGGCACCGCCGGTGAAGTGCACCGGCTTGCCGGGCACGCTCATCGCCGAGACGGTGATGCCCTCGACGTGCAGGCCGAGCGGCGAGAGCTGGGTGCCGCCCGCCGGGTTCTGGATGTAGGGGATGCCGACGTCGATGGCGGCGCCGCCCGCGTCCGCGTAGGCCACGCCCGGGGCGGGCACCGCGGTGTCGCTGGAGGTGGTGGCCGGGAACTTGTTGCCCATCGCGCGGGAGTACAGCGCGGAGCCCTTGCCGATGCCGAAGCCGCCCGGGGCCAGGTCGATCAGCTTCTTGCCGCCGGACTGCTCGGCCGGGGCCTTCGGCGTCGTCGGGTAGTGCGACTCGAAGAGCGCCGTGTCGACGACCCCCTGCAGGCCCTGGACGCGGGCCACCCAGGCGTTGGCCTGGAGGCCGTCCTTGGCGGTGTCGACGACCGTGCCCCAGTCGGCGTTGTCCGGTTCGTGGCCGTCGTAGGCCGGTGCGGAGACGGCCGTGGTCGTGACGGTCAGGGCCAATGCGATGCCGAGCCCGGCCGCGAAAGCGGTGCGTGTGCCCGTGGTGCGCCATGCAGACATAGCCACCCAATTCCTCTCTCACTGACAGTGGCCGACCCTTCGGCCACTCTCGGTAAGCGGAACATCGCCCTACGTAACATGCATGCGGTGGGACGCCGACTGGGGGGTCGGTCCGTGCCGCGCGGTCTGCTCAGTCCTCGCCCCGCTCCTTCTCCGCGAGGCGGATCACGCAGACCGCGACGGCGAGCAGCAGCGCGGGGTCGGCGTCCTCGCGCACGACGTGCAGTCCGTAGGTGTCGCGCACCCGGAACCAGCGGCGCGAGATGTCGGCCAGGAGTTCGCCGTCGTACTCGATGGCGAACTCCCGGTCGAGGATCTTGCCGCTGACGTCGAGTTCGGTGCCGTCGACCAGCTCCACGCGGTAGTGGTTGCGCAGCAGGGAGAGCCGTTTGCGCTTGACCCTGGCGAGCGGCTCGCCCTCGCGCTCGATCACCATCGTGTCGCGCAGGGCGAGCATCTTGGCGCGGATGTCGATGAGGACCCTGCCCTGCATGTCCTTCAGCTCGAAGGTGTCGCGCAGGCGCATGGCCTTGCCGTCGACGAAGAAGACCTTGCGGCCCTGGTCGTCCTCGATCCAGTAGTCGTCGCCGATGCCGAGCATGCGGTCGCGTACGAGAAGTCTCATGGCGCCATGACTACCCCGAACCGTGACGTGTCGGACACGCGTGGGCGGTTCAGTAACCCCGGTGCTCCTGGTCGGGTTCGACGACCGTGGTCTGCGCGACCGGCGGCACGGCCCGCCTGCGGCGCGCGATGCTGGTGAAGACGGCCACCCCGATGATGCCCACCGCCATCATGATGAGCCCGGCGACGGTGACGTTGATTCCTTCCATCTCCCAGTCGGTGGCGAACGTGAGTATGGCGCCGACGGCGATCAGGATGATGCATCCGCCCAGGCCCATGATGGACCGCCTCCCTGCTGTATCGACTGCGGGGGCCCGGGTACCCGGCCCCCTCGCAGTCACACAACAAGGCGGTAGTCAGCCTTCCAGGAACGCCACGAGCGCGTTGGCCAGCATGTGCGGGTCGTCCGCGCCGCACAGTTCGCGCACGCTGTGCATGGAGAGGATCGCGACGCCGATGTCGACCGTCTTGATGCCGTGCCGCGCCGCGGTGATCGGGCCGATCGTCGTGCCGCACGGCATCGCGTTGTTGGAGACGAACGACTGGAAGGGCACGCCCGCCTTCTCGCACGCGGCGGCGAACACCGCGCGGCCCGAACCGTCCGTGGCGTAGCGGTTGTTGACGTTCACCTTGAGGATCGGGCCGCCGTTGGCGCGCGGGTGGTGCGTCGGGTCGTGCCGCTCGGCGTAGTTGGGGTGGACGGCGTGCCCGGTGTCGGAGGAGAGACAGACGGTCCCGGCGAACGCGCGGGCCTTGTCCTCGTACGAACCTCCGCGCGCGAACACCGACCGCTCGAGGACGCTGCCGAGCAGCGGGCCGTCGGCGCCGGTGTCGGACTGCGAGCCGTTCTCCTCGTGGTCGAAGGCGGCGAGTACGGGGATGTAGGGGAGGTTCTCCTGGGCGGCGACGGCGGCGAGGGCCGCCGTCGCGGAGTGCACGGACAGGAGGTTGTCCATGCGGGGGCCGGCGACGAGTTCGCGGTCGCGGCCGAGGAAGGCGGGCGCCTCGATCGCGTACGTCATGAGGTCCCAGCCGGTGACGTCGCCCTCGCCCAGGCCGCTCTCCTCCTCCAGGAAGCGGATGAGGTCGCCCTCGTGGACGTCGTCGCCCAGGCCCCAGATGGGCTGCATGTGCTTCTGCTTGTCGAGCTTGAGCCCGTCGGTGTGCACGGACCGGTCCATGTGGATGGCCAGTTGGGGCACGCGCAGCAGGGGCCGGTCGATGTTCACGAGGCGCGAGGTGCCGTCGCGCAGGGAGAGGCGTCCCGCCAGGCCGAGGTCCCTGTCCAGCCAGGAGTTGAGCAGCGGTCCGCCGTAGATCTCGACGGCGACCTGGCGCCAGCCGTGGGCGCCGGCGTCGGGCTGCGGCTTCACCCGCAGGTTCGGGGAGTCGGTGTGTGCGCCGACGATGCGGAAGGGGGTGTGCGGGGCGGCGCCCTCGGGGACGTACCAGGCGACGATCGCCCCGCCCCGCAGCACGTACTTGCCGCCGGTCGTCCCCGCGGCGCCGGCCGCTGATGTCTCAGTCCAGGCGTCGGTCTCCTCGACCTGCCGGAAACCGGCCTTCTCAAGGCGCTCGGCGGCGCTCGCCACGGCGTGGTACGGCGAGGGGCTCGCCGCCAGGAAGGACATGAGGTCTTCGGTGTGGCCGCGGTCGAAGCGGGGCGGAGTGCTCATGGAAGCCAGCCTAGCCAGAGCGGTCGTTCTGTTGCGGGTGTCCTTTGCCACCGCGGTGAGGCTGCCGCCGCCTCACCCTCCCCTGCACCACCGCTTCGCGGTGGATGTCTCGGCGTGGGCGTTCTGTGCGGTGCGTTGGCGGGACAGGAGCCGTCCCCGGGGCGGGACCCGGATGACGGCGGCGGCCCGCCCCCCGGCAGGGGACGGGCCGCCGTCAGTCGGTTCGTGGGGCGTCGGTCAGAACGCCGCCTCGTCCAGCTCCATCAGGCCCAGGTCCACGCCCTCCGCCAGCTTCCGCTCGTTCGCGACGCCCGGCAGGACGTTCGCGGCGAAGAACTTGGCCGCGGCGATCTTGCCCTCGTAGAACGCCTTGTCCTTCGCGGAAGCCGTCTCCAGCTTCTCGGCGGCCACGGCGGCACCGCGCAGCAGCAGGTAGCCGACGACCACGTCGCCCGACGCCATCAGGAGGCGGGTCGTGTTCAGGCCCACCTTGTAGATGGACTTCACGTCCTGCTCGGTGGCCGCGAGGTCGGTCAGCATGACGCCGACGATGGCCTCCAGCTCGACCGCGGCCTTGGCCAGTTCCTCGCGGGCGCCGGCCAGCGTCTCGCCGCCCGTGCCGACCGCGAGGAACTTCTTGATCTCCTCGGCCAGGCCGTTCAGCGCCGCGCCCTGGTTGCGGACGATCTTCCGGAAGAAGTAGTCCTGGCCCTGGATCGCCGTCGTGCCCTCGTAGAGGGTGTCGATCTTGGCGTCCCGGATGTACTGCTCGATCGGGTACTCCTGGAGGTACCCCGAGCCGCCGAACGTCTGGAGCGACTGCGCCAGCTGCTCGTAGGACTTCTCCGAGCCGTAGCCCTTCACGATGGGCAGGAGGAGGTCGTTCAGGGCGATCAGCGCCGACGCGTCCTCGCCCGCCGCCTCCTTGATCTGGATGTCGTCCTGGACCGCCGCGGTGTGCAGCACGAGCGCGCGCATGCCCTCCGCGTACGCCTTCTGCGTCATCAGCGAGCGCCGCACGTCCGGGTGGTGAGTGATCGTCACCTTCGGCGCGGTCTTGTCCATGAACTGGGCCAGGTCGGGACCCTGCACGCGCTCCTTGGCGTACTCGAGGGCGTTGAGGTAACCCGTCGACAGCGTCGCGATGGCCTTCGTGCCGACCATCATGCGGGCGAACTCGATGATCATGAACATCTGGCGGATGCCGTCGTGCTTGTCGCCGATCAGCCAGCCCTTGGCGGGGTGCTGGTCGCCGAACGTCATCTCGCACGTGTTGGACGCCTTGAGGCCCATCTTGTGCTCGACGTTCGTGGCGTAGACGCCGTTGCGCTCGCCCAGCTCGCCGGTCTCCCAGTCGAACTCGTACTTGGGGACCAGGAAGAGCGAGAGGCCCTTCGTGCCGGGGCCGTGGCCCTCGGGGCGGGCGAGGACGTAGTGGAGGATGTTCTCCGACATGTCGTGCTCACCGGACGTGATGAAGCGCTTCACGCCCTCGATGTGCCAGGAGCCGTCCTCCTGCTGCACGGCCTTGGTGCGGCCCGCGCCCACGTCCGAACCGGCGTCCGGCTCGGTCAGGACCATCGTCGAGCCCCACTGCTTCTCGACGGCGATCTGGGCGATCTTCTTCTGCGCCTCGTTGCCCTCCTCGAAGAGGATGCCGGCGAACGCGGGACCGGACGAGTACATCCAGATCGCCGGGTTCGAGCCGAGCAGGAGCTCCGCGTAGGCCCAGATCAGGGAGCGCGGCGAGGTGGTGCCGCCGATCTCCTCGGGCAGGCCGAGGCGCCAGTACTCGGAGTCCATGAAGGCCTGGTAGCTCTTCTTGAACGTCTCGGGGATCGGCGCGGTGTTGGTCTCCGGGTCGAACACCGGCGGGGTGCGGTCGGCGTCCGCGAAGGACTCGGCCAGCTCGTTCTCGGCGAGCCTGCGCAGCTCGTCGAGGATGCTCTTGGCGGTGTCGACGTCCATCTCCGCGAACGGGCCGGTGCCGTACAGCTTGTCGCGGCCGAGCACCTCGAAGAGGTTGAACTCGATGTCGCGGAGATTCGACTTGTAGTGGCCCATGGCGAAGGCTCCGTAAGCAGGAAAGGGATGAGTACCAGCAAGTGGATACGATGATGCTACCCGTCGGTAATAAGAAGCAACCCCTAATAGGTCATCTGTGACTCAGTACTCTTGCGGGCATGTACGGCTACGACCAGAATCCCGGCGCCCAGCAGCAGTACGCACCGCCGGGCGCGCAGCCGCCACCGCAACAGCAGCAGATGCAGGGCATGCCCGGCGGTGGGTACGGCCAGCAGCCCCCGCTCTACCCCGAGCCCTCGCCGCCTTCTCTCGCGGACGCGGTGCGCGCGTTCACCACGGGATCGATGTCCGCGGAGGACTTCCAGCAGGCCTTCGCGACCTCGAAGGTCTACTGCCCGCGCGGTGACAACCCCGGCTTCCTCGCGCTGCACAACACCCAGCAGCCGGTGATCCCGATGTTCACGTCCCTCAAGGAGCTGCGGCGGTACGCGGGCAAGGACTCCAAGTACTTCGTGACCACCGGGGCGGAGGTCATCGACCTGCTCCCGACGGGGTACGGCTTCGTCCTCGACATGGAGGGCGAGCACCGGATGGTGTTCGACGCGAAGGCGGTCGAGCAGATGGTGGACTTCGCGATGCGCAGGATGTACGGCTGACGCTCCGCTGGGTTCGCGGATTTCGGCTGCGGGTCCGTTTTGGCTGGTCGCGCCCACGCGGCGGAGCCGCATGTCGATACAGCCCCGCGCCCCTTACGGGGCGCGTCTGCGGTGCGACCCGGACGGACCTCCCCGCTAGCGGTAGGTTGCTCTCCGTGACTTGATCGTGACCATGCGTAGTCTTCTTTCGCGTGGTCTCGCCGTGGTCCTCGCCGCCGTCGGTCTCTGTCTGCCGACGGCCGACGCCCGTGCCGACACCTTCATCGACGAGACCTTCGCGGGGTCCGAGGTCGACACCACGGAGTGGTACAGCCGGGCCGCGGGGCCCGGGGACCCCGACGGGTGGGCGTGCCTGACCGGGGACCGCGGGGCGGAGGGCCCGCTGAAGGGCTGTCCGAAGCGGGCCTCGAAGGACGAGGCGGGGCGCGGCGCGCTGCGCCTCACCAGCAACCGCCACCGGCAGAGCGGCTTCGCGCTGATCAACCGGGCGCTGCCGTCGAGGGCCGGGATCTCGGCGACCTTCGACCAGTACCAGTACGGGGCGACGACCCCCCGCGGCGCCGACGGCATCAGCTTCTTCTTCCTGGACGGCAAGGCCTCGCCCAGGGACGCGGGCCACTACGGCGGCGCGCTCGGCTACTCCGGCATCGAGGGCGGCTACCTCGGCGTCGGCCTCGACCAGTACGGCAACTTCACCAACCCGCCCCAGGCCAGGGGCGAGGGCGGTCCCGGCCGGGTGCCGAACTCCATCGGCGTACGAGGGGCGTTGGCCACCGGCAACGCCTACGTGCAGCACTACCGGCTGCGGCGGCCGCTCGCCGTGGACGGGGAGCGCAGCCGCGCGAAGGCGAAGCGGACCGTGAAGGTCGAGCTGTCCACGGCGCTCCAACTGGCCGTCTCCATCGACTTCCACGACGGCGCCGGCATGAAGCGGGTGCTCGGCCCGCTGGATCTGGCCAAGGTGAAGGGCCAGCCCGCCGTGCCGGAGACGCTGAAGCTCGGCTTCGCGGCCTCCACGGGTGCCTCGACGGGCTTCCACGAGATCACCAACGTGAAGGTGACGACACTGGACCCGGATCTGTACGTCACCGAGGAGGTGCGCGGCGAGTTCCGCACCGGCGGCACCGGCCAACTCGCCCTGACCGTCGGCAACCGCAGGCTGGCCGCCCCCACGTCGACGGCCACCACGCTCGTCAAGACGCTGCCGCCGGGCCTGACCCCGAAGGTCGTCTCCGCGCCCGGCTGGGACTGCGAGGTCGAGGAACAGACGGTCACGTGCAGTCGGCCGGACGTCATCCAGCCCGGCACGGCGGCGCCGCCCGTCCTGCTCGACGTGAAGGCGGGCCCCGACGCGGTCGGCGAGGCGCCGAGCGACGCCGTGGTGCGCGGCGAGACGGACAACGACCTCAACCCCCGTGACAACCGCGTCCAGTTGCCGATCGACGTCGTCAACGAAGTGAACCTGCGCATCACCGAGCTCGCGGACCCCGACCCCTACGTCCCCGGTGAGCCCCTTTCCTACGCCGTCACCGTCACGAACGACGGCCCGGGTGTCGCCAAGGGAGCCCATGTCATCGCCCAACTTCCGCCCCAGCTCCAGGACTTCGCCTGGACCTGCACCGCGAAGGAGGGCGGCGTCTGCCCGACGAGGACCGGCTCGGGCAGGGTCGACCAGCGGGTGACGCTGCCGCCCGGCGGCAAGGTCGTCTACGTACAGCAGGGCAGGGTGCCGTCGTCGGCGACCGGCGCGCTGACCGCGACGGCCAGCGTCGAGCCGCCGGACAACACCTCCGACCCCGGCTGCGACCCGGTCTGCGCGGACCACGCGCAGGTGGCGCCGCGGCCGCACACCGCGCTCTCGGTGGACCAGTCCTACCAGCCCCATCCGTACAAGGCCGGTGACCGGCTGACCCTGAAGGTGATCGCGAAGAACGCCGGGCCCTCGGACGCGATCGGCGTGCGGGTCAGGGACACCCTGCCGGAGTGGCTGAAGGGCTTCAGCTGGATCTGCTCGGCCACGTCCCCGTCCTCGTGCGGCGAGGGCCGAGGGGTCGGCGATCTGGACACCACGGCCGACATCGCGGCGGACGGCGAGGTCACGTACACCTTCGTCGGCATCGTGCCGCCGCGCGTCGCCGGGAACGAGGCGATCGTGCATCCGCCGGACAACTCGGTGGAGCTGACCTGCAGGGGCAGCTGCTCGGCGGCGGCCGAGGTGACGGTGGGCGGCAGCCCGGCGCGCTCGTAGACCGCTTCCAGCCACTCGCGGAGCCCGGAGGGAATGCCCTCCGGGCTCCGTTCGTTCAGGTGGCAGAAAGTTCTACGTTCAACTAAAGTGAGCGCACAAGGAGGTACCGACCATGCCTGCAGTGACCGTCGAGAACCCGCTGACCCTGCCCCGAGTGGTGGCGCCGGCCGAGGCCACGGCCCGACCCGTGCTCGCCGTGACGACCGCGCCGAGCGGCTTCGAGGGCGAGGGGTTCCCGGTGCGCCGGGCCTTCGCGGGAATCAACTACAAGTACCTCGACCCGTTCATCATGATGGACCAGATGGGAGAGGTGGAGTACGAGGCGGGAGAGCCCAAGGGCACCCCCTGGCACCCGCACCGCGGCTTCGAGACGGTCACGTACCTGATCGACGGCACCTTCATCCACCAGGACTCCAACGGAGGCGGCGGCACCATCCGGAACGGCGACACCCAGTGGATGACGGCGGGCTCGGGCCTGCTGCACATCGAGGCGCCGCCGGAGTCCCTCGTCCAGTCCGGCGGCCTCTTCCACGGCCTCCAGCTGTGGGTGAACCTGCCCGCCAAGGACAAGATGATGGACCCCCGCTACCAGGACATCCGCGGCGGCCAGGTCCAGCTGCTCACCACCCCCGACGGCGGCGCGCTGCTCCGCGTCATCGCCGGTGAGCTGGACGGGCACGAGGGCCCCGGCATCACGCACACGCCGATCACGATGATCCACGCGACCGTGCGGCCCGGCGCCGAGGCGACGCTGCCCTGGCGCGAGGACTTCAACGGCCTCGCGTACGTCCTCGCGGGCCGCGGCACCGTCGGCACCGAGCGCCGCCCGGTGCACATGGGGCAGACCGCGGTCTTCGGCGCGGGCTCCTCGCTGACCGTCCGCGCGGACGAGCGGCAGGACGCGCACGCCCCCGACCTGGAGGTCGTGCTGCTCGGCGGGCAGCCGATCCGGGAGCCGATGGCGCACTACGGCCCGTTTGTGATGAACACCCGGGACGAACTGCAGCAGGCCTTCGAGGACTTCCAGAAGGGCCTGCTCGGCACGGTCCCCGCCGTGCACGGCATGTAGCCGTACATAAGGTGCGGGCTCCGCACCGCCGTGCTCGGGTAGGAGGGTGAGCACCCTCCTGCCCGAGCCCGCGCGCCGCCTCGCCGCCTGGTGCGTCGTCGCTCTCCTCGTCACCGGCGTGGCCGCCGTGGGGATCTGGCTCTGCGTCACCTTCAAGACGGCGGTCACCCCGGTCCTGCTCGCGATCCTCGGCACCGCGCTGCTCGGGCCGCTGCACCGGCGGCTCGTCGCGATGAAGCTCAACCGGTCCCTGGCGGCCGGTCTCACCTGCGTCGCGGTCGTCGCCGTCGTGGGCGGCGCGACGTACATCGTGGTCAGCGCGCTCATCGAGACCGGCGACCAGATCATCGCCTCGCTCCAGCAGGCCGCGAAGTCGCTCAGCGAGCACTTCGGGGCCGCGGGCACCTCGCTCGACGACCTGGCCTCCAACGCCAAGGACATCCTGAGCAAGTACGGCGGGACCGCCGCGTCCGGCGTGATCAGCGGGCTCAGCGTGGTCGGCGAGATGATCGCCATGGCCGTCCTCGCGCTGCTCCTCGTCTTCTTCTTCCTGCGCGACTCCGACAAGGCCGCCGACGCCCTGAGGTCCCTCGCGCCGCGCTCCACGGGCGACACCGTCGAGGCGATGGGCCGCCGCGCCTTCGAGGCCGTCGAGGGCTTCATGCGGGGCACCACGTTCATCGCGCTCATCGACGCGATCTGCATCACCGTCGGCCTGCTGATCCTGCGCGTCCCCGGCGCCTGGGGGCTTGGCGCGCTGGTCTTCGTCGGCGCCTACATCCCGTACCTGGGGGCGTTCCTGTCCGGCGCGGTCGCCATCCTGGTCGCGCTCGCCGACCGGGGCTTCGTCATCGCGCTGTGGGCCCTCGGCGTGGTCCTCGCCGTCCAGGTCCTCGAAGGCCACATCCTCCAGCCGATGATCCAGAGCCGCACCGTGCAGATGCATCCGGCGGTGGTGATGCTGGCGATCACGGCGGGCGCGTCGGTCGCGGGGATCCTGGGGATGCTCCTGGCCGTGCCGCTGACGGCGGCGGCGTTCGGGATCGTCTCGGAGCTGCGGGGCCGCTACGCGAGTCCGTCGTAAAGGTGCGGGTTTTACGTGGCTGGTCGCGCCCCGCGGCGGAGCCGCACATGTCAGAGCCCCGCGCCCCTTCAGGGCGCATCCCCGCCGGAAGTGTTTTCGTACAGCTCGAACCAGATGCTCTTTCCGTCGCCCCGCGGGTCCACGCCCCACGCCCCGGCCAGCAGCTCCATCAGGACCAACCCCCGCCCGGAAGAGGCGAGTTCGCCGGGGTGGCGTTTGTGCGGGAGGTCGTCGCTGCCGTCCGCGACCTCGGCCCGCAGCCGGCGCGCGCCCGGCTCGCCGGTGACCTCGGCGACCATCAGGGCGTCGCCGTCCGTGTGCACCAGGACGTTCGTGAGCATCTCGGAGACCATCAGGACCGCCGAGTCGACCTGGTCGGCGTCCGCCCAGTCGTGCAGCAGGTCCCGCAGGTGGCGGCGGGCCCCCGCGATGCGCTCCGGCTCGGCCTGGGCGATGGTCAGGACGGTGCGGCGGGCGTCCGTGCGCTGCTCGGGGCGGCTCGCCCTGCTCAGCAGCAGCACCGCTATGTCGTCCTCGCGGCGGTCCGCCAGCGGGCCCGTGGTGTGGTGCGACGAGGGCCCGTGCACGGCCTGCACCAGGGCGTCCGCGAGCTGCTCCAGGCCGTCGCCCTCGCCGTCGCCCGCGTGCTCCTCCAGGATCGCCCTGATCCGCGCCCAGCCGCTGTCCAGGTCGTGGCCGCCGGTCTCGATGAGGCCGTCGGTGCAGATCAGCATGGTCTCGCCGGCCTCCAGGACGAGACGCGTCGTGGGGTAGTCCGCGTCCGGGTCGATGCCGAGCGGCAGCCCGCCCGCGACGGGCCGCAGCAGGACCGTTCCGTCGCTCATGCGTATCGCGGGCTCGGGGTGGCCCGCGCGGGCGATCTCCAGGACGCCGGTCGCCGGGTCGGCCTCGACGTAGAGGCAGGTCGCGAAGCGCGGGTCGTACTCGGTGGCCGCGGCCGCGCCGCTGCCGCTGGAGCCGTAGGTGAGGGACTCGGTGATCCCCGAGAGGAAGCGGGTGGCGCGCGAGAGCACCGCGTCCGGGCGGTGCCCCTCGGAGGCGTACGCGCGCAGGGCGATCCGCAGCTGTCCCATCAGGCTCGCCGCGCGCACGTCGTGGCCCTGCACGTCGCCGATGGCGAAGGCGATGCGGCCGCTGGGCAGCGGGATCATGTCGTACCAGTCGCCGCCGACCTGCAGGCCCCCGCCGGTCGGCACATAGCGGGCGGCCACGCTCATCCCCGGGATCTGCGGGCCGAGCATCGGCAGCATCGAGCGCTGCAGGCCCTCCGTCAGCTCCCGCTCGGACTCCGCGACCCCGGCCCGGGACAGGGCCTGCGCCAGCATCCGCGCCACCGTCGTCAGCACCGAGCGCTCGTCCGGCGTGAAGGAGACGGGGTAGGTGAAGGCCGCCATCCACGCGCCCATCGTGCGGCCCGCGACGGTCAGCGGCAGGAACGCCCACGACTGCCGCTCGAAGCGCCGCGCCAGCGGCCAGGCCGCCGGATAGCGGCGGCGGTAGTCCTCGGGCGAGGAGAGATAGACGGCCCGGCCGGTGCGCACCACCTCGGCGGCGGGGTAGTCGGTGTCCACCGGCATCGCGGAGAAGGGCCCGTCGTCGCCGGGCTGGTGGCCGTGGTGCCCGATGATCGTCAGCCGGTCGCCCGCCACCCCGAAGACCGCGAGCCCGTCCGGCGAGAACCCCGGCATGGAGAGCCCGGCGGCGACCCGCAGGACCTCCTCCGTGGACCGCGCCTCGGCGAGCGCGCGCCCCGCGTCGAGCAGGAACGCCTCCCGGGAGCGGCGCCAGTCGCCGGTGACGGGCGTGCGGGCGGCGGTGCCCGGCGCGGGCTCGGTGACCTCCTGCAGGGTGCCGATCAGTTCGTACGCCTCCGTGGCGCCGTGCAGGACGGGCTTGGAGCGGCTGCGTACGGTGCGCAGGACGCGGCGCCCGGTCTCGTCCATGATCCGGAGGCGGGCCTCGGCGAGGGTGCCCTCGGCGACGGCGAGCTGGACGGTTCCGTAGATCTCGTTCCAGTCGACGGGGTGGAAGCGGGAGCGCACGCCCGCCTCGGACAGGGTCTGGGCGCGTGCGGGCAGGCCGAGCAGCCGGGCGGCCTCGGCGTCGAGCGTGACGGTCCCGGATGCGTTGTCCCAGCGCCACAGTCCGGTCGCGATGGCGGCCAGGACGTCCCGTACGGGAGGCAGGGAGTCATCCCCCACCTGCATGAGGGGATCGTCGGTGCGCATTGACCCACTTTAGGAAGATCTCAGGCGAAGTCGCCACCGAGCCCCCTCGTCCCACGACCTCGGGAGAGTGGCCCCGGCGGATATCAGGAAAGCGATCTTCGCCCGGACGGTAGCCTTGGGAGGGTCTGCTCTCTCCCCTATTCGCGAAGACTGGATGAACGACGATGCATCGGTACAGGTCCCACACCTGCGGCGAGCTCCGCGCCTCTGACGTCGGCACCGACGTCCGGCTGAGCGGCTGGCTGCACAATCGCCGAGACCTGGGCGGCATTCTCTTCATCGATCTCCGCGATCACTACGGCATCACGCAGCTGGTGGCCCGCCCCGGCACCAAGGCCGCCGAGGTCCTGGACAAGCTGTCCAAGGAGACCGTCGTCCGCGTCGACGGCAAGGTCGTCTCGCGCGGCACGGAGAACGTCAACCCCGAGCTGCCCACCGGCGAGGTCGAGATCGAGGCCTCGGACGTCGAGGTGCTCGGCGCGGCCGCCCCGCTGCCCTTCACGATCAACGCCGAGGACGGCGTGAACGAGGAGCGCCGCCTGGAGTACCGCTTCCTGGACCTGCGCCGCGAGCGCATGCACCGCAACATCATGCTGCGCAGCGCCGTGATCGCCTCGATCCGCTCGAAGATGGTGGCCCTCGGCTTCAACGAGATGGCGACGCCGATCCTCACCGCGACCTCCCCCGAGGGCGCCCGTGACTTCGTCGTCCCCTCCCGCCTGAACCCCGGCAAGTTCTACGCCCTGCCGCAGGCCCCGCAGCAGTTCAAGCAGCTGCTGATGATCTCGGGCTTCGACCGGTACTTCCAGATCGCGCCGTGCTTCCGCGACGAGGACGCCCGCGCCGACCGCTCGCCGGGCGAGTTCTACCAGCTCGACGTCGAGATGAGCTTCGTCGAGCAGGAGGACGTCTTCCGGCCCATCGAGAAGCTCATGACCGAGCTCTTCACGGAGTTCGGCGGCGGCCGCGAGGTGACGTCCCCCTTCCCGCGCATCCCGTTCCGCGAGTCGATGCTGAAGTACGGCAACGACAAGCCGGACCTGCGCGCCAAGCTCGAACTGGTCGACATCACCGACGTCTTCGAGGGCTCGGAGTTCAAGGCCTTCGCCGGCAAGCACGTGCGCGCGCTGCCCGTGCCGGACACCGCCTCGCAGTCCCGCAAGTTCTTCGACGGCCTCGGTGACTACGCGGTCGAGCAGGGCGCCAAGGGCCTCGCCTGGATCCGCGTCGGCGAGGACGGCACCTTCGCGGGCCCGATCGCGAAGTTCCTGACCGAGGAGAACGTGAAGGTCCTCACCGAGCGCCTCGGCCTGGAGGCCGGTCACGCCGTGTTCTTCGGCGCGGGCGAGTTCGACGAGGTCTCGAAGATCATGGGCGCGGTCCGCGTCGAGGCCGCCAAGCGCGCGGGCCACTTCGAGGAGGGCGTCTTCCGCTTCTGCTGGATCGTCGACTTCCCGATGTACGAGAAGGACGAGGAGACCGGGAAGATCGACTTCTCCCACAACCCCTTCTCGATGCCGCAGGGCGGCATGAAGGACCTGGAGGAGAAGGACCCGCTCGACATCCTCGCCTGGCAGTACGACATCGTCTGCAACGGCATCGAGCTCTCCTCCGGCGCCATCCGGAACCACGAGCCGGACGTCATGCTCAAGGCCTTCGAGATCGCGGGCTACGACGCGGAGACGGTGGAGCACGAGTTCGCGGGCATGCTGCGCGCCTTCCGCCTCGGCGCCCCGCCGCACGGCGGCATCGCCCCGGGCGTCGACCGCATCGTGATGCTCCTGGCCGACGAGCCGAACATCCGCGAGACGATCGCCTTCCCGCTCAACGGCAACGCCCAGGACCTGATGATGGGCGCGCCGACGGAGCTGGACGAGTCGCGTCTGCGCGAGCTGAACATCGCGCTGCGGAAGCCTGCGGCGCAGTAGCGGTTGACTTGAAGGCCCCCGGAACCTTTGGTTCCGGGGGCCTTCCTTGTTCGTTCTCTGCTGCGGGTGCGTTGGGGCTTGTCGCGCAGTTCCCCGCGCCCCTTCGGGGCGCTCTGACGGGGCTCGGTCTCAAGCCGCGTGTGTCGGTGAGGAGTTGGCCTCGGCCTCGGCCCATTCGGTGACCAGGCGTTCGTACACACGCCGCTCGTCGGGGCGGAGGCGTCCGCCCGCGCGCAGCCACAGCGCACGGATCTCCTCGTTGACCTCGTCGGCGGTGCGTCGCCGGTCGGGGGAGGGAGTCGTGGCCATGCAGTGAAGCTTACGTACGGGAATGTGAAGGCGCCGTCAAATTACGCGGCCTCTGCGCATGACTTAGCTCACCGTGATCCATTTCCGGCCGTTCTTCGTCGGCCGGTGAGCCGAATCAGCCCTTCAGTTCTTCGCGATCCGCACGGCGAGGCCGTCGAGCACGCGCTGGAGGCCGTACTCGAAGGTCTCGTCGCGGGCCTTCCCCGGGTCCTCGGTCCGCCCCTTCCGCTGCCCGGTGTCGTGGAGGGTCTTGGCGAACTCCCGCTCGGTCCTGCCGCTGCGGGCGATCAGTGACAGATACGCGGCCTCGCTGGTCGCCATCCCGATGACGTACGAGATGACGGTGGACAGAGCCTGCTCGATCTCGTCGGCGGGGAAGCCGGCCTCGGCGTACACGGCGGCCATCCGCTCGGACATCCTCGTCACGTTCGGGCCGAGGTGGACCAGGCCGACCTGGCCGAGCACGGAGGCGACCCAGGGGTGGCGCAGGATCATCGCGCGCAGGCTGTGGGCGCTGCGGGCGGCGGCGTCGCGCCAGTCGGCGGCGCCGGTCGCGGCGGGCACCTCCAGCTCGCCGTAGACCTCGTCGACGACCAGCTCGATCAGCTCGTCCTTGTTGGCGACGTGCCGGTAGAGGGAGGTGGCGCCCGCGTCGAGGCGGGTGCCGAGCTTGCGCATGCTGAGCGATTCGAGGCCGTCCGCGTCGAGCAGCAGCACGGCCTCGGCGACGATCTGCTCCCGGCTCAGCTGCTCGCGATGGCGGCGCGGGCGGGTCCACACCGAGGCGATCTCGGGCTTCGGGTCGGCGGGCATGGCGGCCTCCTCGTGCGTTTCCTGCGCGTGTTCCGTGCGGGACCCCACCACCGTAGCGCACGGCGTGCGCACCTTGCGCACACCGATCCCTGTGCGTACAGTGTTCGCAACGAGAGAACGAAGTACGCACAGCCGTCGTCGCATCACCTCGGAGGGGATCTCATGGCCACGTTCGACCTCGCGCACTGGCAGACCAGGCTGGACGGGCTGCGCGCCGCCCACCACGTGCCGGGGGCCACGCTCGCGGTCCTGGTCGACGGGGAGATCCACGAGCTGGCGAGCGGCGTGCTGCACCGCGGGACGGGCGTGGAGGCGACCACGGACTCGGTGTTCCAGTCCGGTTCGATCGCCAAGATCTACACGGCGACGCTGATCATGCGCCTCGCCGACGCGGGCGAACTGGACCTGGACGCCCCCGTGAAGGAGATCCTGCCGGAGTTCGAGACGGCCGACGAGGAGGCCACGCGAACCATCACCACCCGCCAACTCCTCTCCCACACGGGCGGGTTGACGTGCGACTTCACCTACGACGCCGGGCGCGGCGACGACTGCCTGGAGCGGTACGTCGAGGCGGCCAGGGGCGTGGCCCTGGACTGCCGTCCCGGCGCCGCGGTCTCCTACAGCAGCCTCGGGTACAACGTCCTCGGCCGGATCGTCGAGGTCCTGACGGGACAGACCTGGGACGCGGCCCTGAAGGACCGCCTCTTCGCCCCGCTCGGCCTGGAGCGCTCCATGACGCTGCCCGAGGAGGCGCTGGCGTTCCGCACCGCGATGAGCCACCTCGGCGAGCCGGGCCAGGACCCCGACCCGGCCCCCGCCTGGGACCTGATGCCGCGCTCGGCGGGTCCGTACGGCCGCGTCCTGGTCTCCGCCGGTGACGTGGCGCGCCTGGCGAGGATGCACCTCGACGGCGGCACGGCCCCCGACGGCACCCGGCTGCTGTCCGCCGCGGCCGTCGAGGAGATGCGGCGCCGGGTGGCCGACGTGCCCGACAAGTGGTCGGTCAGCGCGGACGGTTGGGGCCTCGGCTGGACGCTGTACGACTGGAACGGCGTCGCGGGATACGGCCACGACGGCGCCGCGATCGGGCAGTACGGCTATCTGCGGATCGTGCCGTCGGCGGGCGTCGCCGTCGTGCTCCTCACCAACGGCGGCGGTGCCCGCGAGCTCTACGCGGGGCTCTTCCGCGAGCTGCTCGGCGCGCTTGCGGGCGTGACGATGCCGGACGCCTTCGAGCCGCCCGCGCAGGCGCCGGAGGTGGACTTCTCCCGGTACGTCGGCACGTACAAGCGGGCCGGTGTCGTCATCACCGTCTCCGAGCGCGACGGAAAGCCCCACCTCGTCTACGAGTTCGTGGACGGCATGAAGGACTTCTCGCCGCCGCTGGACGTCGAGCTGTTCGCCGTGACGGAGAAGGCCTTCGCGGGGACCGGCGCGGGCCCGTCCTTCAGCGAGGGCTACATGCCGGTGGTGTTCGACACGCTGGCCGACGGCACGCCGTACTGCTACATCGGGATGCGGGTGGCGCCGAAGGCGGAGCCGGACACCGAGCCGCTCAAGGGCCGGGTGGGCTGAGGGCCGTCAGCCCTTCCTGATCAGTTCCACGGCGCGGCTGAAGCTGTCCGCGCCGTGCCCGGCCTCCACCACGCGGCGGAAGACGTCGTGCACCGCCGAGGGGAACGCCGTGTCCACGCCCGCGTCCGCCGCCGTGTGGACGACGTGCTCCATGCTGGCCAGGCCCATCGAGGTGCGGTCCACGTCGCCCGCGTGGTTTCCCTCGTCGATGCGGGAGGCGTAGAAGTCGACGAAGTGGCCCATGCCCGCGAAGTTCTCGGTGACGTACGGGGCGATCTCCCGGGCCGTGATGCCGTGCGCGCCCGCCACGGCGACGACCTGCCAGTAGGCGACCATCGCGGGCCAGAAGACGAACATGTTCAGCTGGTACATCAGCGCGGCGAGGCCCTGGTCCTCGCCCCGGTAGTCCGACTTCCCGGTGATGACTTCGAGCGCCTCGCGGTGCTTGTCGTACGCCTCGCGCGGACCGCTGTAGAACGTGGACGTCTCCGGGGTGCCGATCAGCGGCGGCGGGGACAGGACGCCGCCGGTGAGGTGGGTGCCCCCGCGCTCGGTGACCCAGCGGGCCCCGGCGCGCGCCTTCTCGGGGGTGTCCGAGCTGAGGTTCACCACGGTGCGGCCGGCGAGGGCGGCCTCGGCCTGCCCGAGGATCGCGTACATCGCGTCGAAGTCGGTGAGGCTGAGGATCACCAACTCGTTGGCCGCCAGGGCCTGTTCGACGCTTCCGGCGAGGACGGCGCCGCGCTCCACCAGGGCGTCGGCGCGGGACGGGGTGCGGTTCCAGAGGGTGACGCGGTAGCCCCGGTCGAGGTAGGCGGCGGCCATGGCCTGGCCCATGGGGCCGAGGCCGATGACGGTGACGGACTGTGCGGTGGAAGGCATGCGTGACTCCAGACGGTTACTAGAACGATCGCTCTATCCAGTGCGTGGGGAAAACGTAGCACGCCTCTAGAACGAACGCTCTAACTAATTGCGGGTAGGGTGGCGGCATGGCCGAGAAGACCGCTCCCAGCACCCGCGACCGGATCGTCGTCGTCGCAGCCCGCCTCATCCAGCGACAGGGGTACGTGGGCACCGGCATCAAGCAGATCGCCAAGGAGGCGGAGGCCACGCTCGGCTCCGTGTACCACTTCTTCCCCGGCGGCAAGGAGGCCGTCGCGGTGGCCGCGATCACGTACAGCGCCGAGGAGTTCGCGCAGGTGCTGAGGGAAGGGCTGGCCGGTGGCGGAGACCCGGCGGCGGCCATCGAGGACTGCGCCGGTCAACTCGCCGTCGGGCTGCGGGAGTCGGGCTGGGTCGACGGCTGCCCCGTCACGGCCGCCGCGCTGGAGACGCTCGGCACGGACTCGGAGATCCAGCGGGTGTGCGCGGACGCGCTGCGCGGCTGGGAGGGGATCGTGGCGGACCGGCTCGTCGCCTCGGGCTTCGCGGCCGAGGACGCGCGGGAGCTGGCGACGACGGTCATCAGCGCGCTGGAGGGTGCGGAGGTGACCGCGCAGGTCGCGCGGAGCGAGGAGCCGCTGCGGGGGGCAGGGCGTCAACTGGCGCGGCTCGTGCGGTCGTACGGCCCCTGAGGGGCCGGGCCCCCTTCAGGGGCGCGGGGAACTGCGCGAGCGACCCATGAAAACCCGCACCCGCCGAAGGACCTGCCGCGGCAGGCCCTAGGGCGGGTGCAGTCTTGTGGGGGTTGAGCGCGCAGTTCCCCGCGCCCCTCACGGGGCTTGAGGCTTATGCCTCCTTCTTCGGCTCCTCCAGGCGCGGGAAGAGCACCGCGCCCTTCGTCACCGTGGCACCGGCGGGCAGCTGACCCCAGGTGCCCGCGTCCTGGACCCGCTGGCCGGCGAGCGCGCCCAGCGAGGCCTCGGCGCCCAGGGAGTCCCAGAGCTTCTGGGAGGTCTCCGGCATGATCGGGTTCAGCAGGACGGCGACGGCGCGCAGCGACTCGGCGGCGGTGTAGAGGATGGTCGCGAGGCGGGCCCGGCCCTCCTCGCTGTCGTCCTTGGCCACCTTCCACGGCTCCTGCTCCGTGATGTAGCCGTTGACCTGCTTGACGAAGGCGAAGATCGACAGGATGCCGGACTGGAAGTCGAGCTCCTCGCCGATCGCGCGGTCGGCGTCGGCGACGGCCTTGGCCAGACCGTCCTGGATCGCCTTCTCGGCCTCGCCCGCGGCCGTGGCCTCGGGCAGCTCGCCGCCGAAGTACTTGCCGACCATGGCGGCCACGCGGGACGCGAGGTTGCCGTAGTCGTTCGCCAGCTCGCTGGTGTAGCGGGCGGTGAAGTCCTCCCAGGAGAACGAGCCGTCGCTGCCGAACGCGATGGCGCGCAGGAAGTACCAGCGGTACGCGTCCACGCCGAAGTGCGAAGTCAGGTCCTGCGGCTTGATGCCGGTCAGGTTCGACTTCGACATCTTCTCGCCGCCGACCATCAGCCAGCCGTTGGCCGCGACCTTGCCGGGGACCGGCAGGCCCTGCGCGAGGAGCATCGCGGGCCAGATCACCGCGTGGAAGCGGAGGATGTCCTTGCCGACGAGGTGGACGTTCGCGGGGAACGTCTCGTCGAACTTCTCCTGGTTGGCGCCGTAGCCCACGGCGGTGGCGTAGTTCAGGAGGGCGTCGACCCAGACGTAGATGACGTGCTTGTCGTCCCAGGGGACCTTCACGCCCCAGTCGAACGTCGAGCGCGAGATCGACAGGTCCTGCAGGCCCTGCTTGACGAAGTTCACGACCTCGTTGCGCGCCGACTCCGGCTGGATGAAGCCCGGGTTCGACTCGTAGAGGGCGAGGAGCCTGTCGCCGTACTCACTGAGCTTGAAGAAGTAGTTCTCCTCCTTGAGGAGCTCCACCGGCTTCTTGTGGATCGGGCACAGCTTGGTGCCGTCCTCGTCCTCGATGAGGTCGCCCGGGAGCTTGTACTCCTCGCAGCCCACGCAGTACGGGCCTTCGTACCCGCCCTTGTAGATCTCGCCCTTGTCGTAGAGATCCTGGACGAACTCCTGCACGCGGTCCGTGTGACGCTTCTCCGTGGTGCGGATGAAGTCGTCGTTCGCGATGTTCAGGTGCTCCCAGAGGGGCTTCCAGGCCTCGGTGACGAGCTTGTCGCACCACTCCTGGGGGGTGACGTCGTTCGCCTCGGCCGTGCGCATGATCTTCTGACCGTGCTCGTCCGTGCCGGTGAGGTACCACACCTTCTCGCCGCGCTGCCGGTGCCAGCGCGTGAGCACGTCCCCTGCGACGGTCGTGTAGGCGTGGCCAAGGTGCGGAGCGTCGTTGACGTAGTAGATGGGCGTCGAGACGTAGAACGCCGACTCATCCCCGCTTGCGCGGGGAAGACGCTCCGCAGTGTTCAGCTTCTCAGATTCAGTGGCCGCCATGGTCGAAATCCTAACGGCCCCGTGAAGATCCACTCACCTCGATTCCGGTGGGCGGACGGGGGTCCGTCCGCCCACCGGAGAGGGGTTACGGGCGCCAGGCCGCCAGCAGACCCTCGTACAGCTCCTTGTCCGTGAGCTCGCGGGGGGTGGGGCCCGCGTGGAAGAAGGCGGCGTTGTCGGCCTTGAGCTTGCGGAGGTAGTCGAAGCCCTTCGCCTCGTGGTCGCCGAAGGCGATGAACTGGAAGAAGAGGGGGTGCCTGGCCGCGTCCGCGAGGGCCTG
Source organism: Streptomyces sp. NPDC025651 (assembly GCF_055558735.1). NCBI lineage: Bacteria > Bacillati > Actinomycetota > Actinomycetes > Kitasatosporales > Streptomycetaceae > Streptomyces > Streptomyces sp. NPDC025651. The sequence continues at coordinate 572,181 of NZ_JBVHLZ010000002.1, read as the reverse complement.
GGTGGCGGGGCCCTTGGCGTCGGGGGCGCCGTCGGTCTGGAAGATCACCAGGGCCGGGCTTCCCTTGTGGTCGGACTTCTCGTAGTGGGCGACGACCTCTTCGATGGCGCGGTGGTAGCTGGTGCGGCCCATGTGTCCCGCGGCGGCGTGCAGGGTGTCGATGCGGCCCTCGTGTTCGGCGAGGGTGAGGGTGCCGGTGCCGTCGATGTCCGTGGAGAAGAAGACGACGTGGACGGTGGCTTCGGGGTCGGTGTGGGTGGCGAGGGCGAGGGTCTGCTCGCCGAGGCTTTGGGCCGAGCCGTCCTTGTAGTACGGGCGCATGGAGCCGGAGCGGTCGAGGACGAGGTAGACCGGGGCGCGGACCCCGGTGAGCCCGTTCTTCTTGAGCGCGGCGCCTGCGGCCTTGTAGGCCGTGGCGAGCGCGGGGGCCTTGGCCTTGACCTTGGCGGCGGTGAGGGCGGGCTTGGCGGCAACTTGAGCCTCAGGCTTGGCTTCGGGCTCAGTCGGAGCGGTCGGGACTTCGGGTGCGGGTGCGGGTGCGGGTGCGTCCGCGTCCTCGGAGGCCGCCTCGGTCTCTGGAGAGGAGACAACCTCGGCCACGGGTTCGGTCACCGGCTCCGGTTCGGCCGGGGGTTCCGGGGCGGTTTCGGCCGTGGGCTTGGGCTCGGGGGCCGTCTCGGTAACGGGCTCGGGGGCTGCCTCGGTCACGGGCTCGGTCACCGGCTCCGGTTCGGCCGGGGGTTCCGGGGTGGTCTCGGCCGTGGGCTTGGGCTCGGGGGCCGTCTCGGTAATGGGCTCGGGGGCTGCCTCGGTCACGGGCTCGGTCACCGGCTCCGGTTCGGCCTGGGGTTCCGGGGTGGTCTCGGCCGTGGGCTTGGGCTCGGGGGCCGTCTCGGTAATGGGCTCGGGGGCCGACTCGGTCACGGGCTCGGGAGTCGGGGTCGATGGCGAGGCAGGCTTCGGGGGTGCCTCGGCCGTGGGGGACGGTGCGTTCCGTTCCGTCGCCGGTGCGGGGACCGTCACGTTGTCGAAGGCCGCTGCCACCAGGTCGTCCACCGCCGAGGCCGGAGGCGGGACCGAGGCCGCGCTCGGTGTCGGCTCCGGCGCGGGGGCCGGCACGGTCACCGCCGCCGGCTGCTCAGGCGCCGCCGCAACTTCGGGCTCCCGTGCCTCCGGAACGCCCCCCTTGCGTGACCGTCCGAACGCGTTCCGCAGGCGGTTCAGAATGCCCATGTGCGCAACCCTTCGCGTGAGTTGATTCCCGAAAATCCCTGGCCAGGGCGGACACGTAAGGTTAGCCGCCGCGGAATGCGATCTTGGGCAGGGTCGCCGACCGTCACCCGCCCGAGCCACCCTCCCGAATCACCACCCGAACGACCCTCGCGGCAACTCCCTCTCATGCGCCACGGATTCACCCTCCGTTCACCCGTAGGCCGCCGCCTTGCCGAAACCCCCACCTAGCCTCACGGCGGAATCAAGCCACGCAAGAGCGCGCCACAACGACGGAGGACCCGTGCCGAAGCTGCTGCCGATCATCACCTCGCATCAGGGGAGCGGCGGCCGTTCCGCCCTGACCTGCCGCTTCCGCTGCGGCGACGCCTGCTTCCAGGAAGTCCCGAACGCCAGCGACAACGACTACGTGGGCGACGTCATCGCCGGTGCGCTCAGCCGCCGTTCGATGATGCGCGCCGCGGCCGTCGTGACCGTCGCCACCGCCGCCGGCAGCGCCGTCATAGGCGGGCCGGGCGCGAGCGAGGCCGCCGCCGTCCCCGCGGACCGTACGAGCGTCAAGCACGGCAGGAGCAGGGGCGCGCGCGGCCTGCGGTTCACGCCCGTCGCCCCGAACAAGACCGACGCCGTCACCGTCCCCGCCGGGTACGGCCAGAACGTCGTCATCCGCTGGGGCGAGCCCATCCTGCGCGGCGCCCCCGCCTTCGACGCGGACCGGCAGAGCGCCAAGGCGCAGGCCGGGCAGTTCGGGTACAACAACGACTTCCTCAGCCTGCTGCCGCTGCACCGCGAGCACGGCCGCCAGCTCCTGGTCGCCAACCACGAGTACACGGACGAGATCCTGATGTTCAAGGGGTACGACCCCGAGAACCCGACCCGTGAGCAGGTCGAGATCGCCTGGGCGGCCCACGGCCTCTCCGTCGTCGTGGTCGAAGGCGAGCGGCGGAGAGGGAAGCTGCGGGCCGTCTCACGCCATCACCTCAACCGGCGCCTCACCGCCACCAGCCCCTTCCGGCTCTCCGGCCCCGTGCGCGGCAGCGAGCTGGTGCGCACGGCGGCCGACCCGCGCGGCACCACCGTCCTCGGCACGCTCAACAACTGCTCGGGCGGCACCACCCCTTGGGGCACCACGCTGCACGGCGAGGAGAACTTCAACCAGTACTTCGCCAACGCCGAGAAGGTCACCGACCCGACGACCGCCGCGCGCCTGAAGCGGTACGGCGTCGTCGGCGCCGCCTCCGAGCGGAAGTGGGAGAGGTTCGACCGCCGTTTCGACCTCGCGCAGGAGCCCAACGAAGCCAATCGGTTCGGCTGGGTCGTCGAACTCGACCCGTACGACCCGGACTCGACCCCGCGCAAGCGCACCGCCCTCGGCCGCTTCAAGCACGAGGCCGCGCAGCCGCGCCTGACGCACGACGGCCGCCCGGTCGTCTACATGGGCGACGACGAGAAGTTCGACTACTTCTACAAGTTCGTCAGCAGCAAGCGCATGGCGAAGGGGAAGTCGCGGGCCGCGCACGAGCACAACCTGACGCTCCTCGACGAGGGCACGCTGTACGTCGCCAAGCTGACCGGGGACTCCCCGGCCGCCGACATCGACGGCACCGGCAAGCTGCCCGCCGACGGCGAGTTCGACGGCAGCGGCACCTGGATCCCGCTGGCCACCGCGGGCCCCGGCGGCAAGGCCGTCAGCCACGTCGAGGGCATGACGGCCGAAGAGGTGTACGTCTTCACGCGCGTCGCCGGTGACAAGGTCGGGGCCACCAAGATGGACCGGCCCGAGGACATCGAGCCGTCGCCGCACACCGGCAAGGTGTACGTCGCGCTGACGAACAACTCCGACCGCGGCAAGGCGGGCAAGGCCGGCGCCGACGAGGCCAACCCGCGTAACCTCAACAAGCACGGGCAGATCCTGGAGCTGACCGAGCGGCGCAACCGGGCCGAGGCCACCACCTTCGCCTGGTCGCTCTTCCTCGTCGCCGGAGACCCGAACGACCCCTCGACGTACTTCGCGGGCTTCCCCAAGGACCGGGTCTCCCCGATCTCCTGCCCCGACAACGTCGCCTTCGACCCGCACGGCAACCTGTGGATCTCCACGGACGGCAACCAACTCGGCTCGCACGACGGCCTGTTCGGCGTCGCGACGCGCGGTGACCGGCGCGGTGAGCTCAAGCAGTTCCTGACCATGCCGACCGGCGCCGAGACCTGCGGCCCGATCGTCCAGGACCGGCGCGTGCTCGTCTCCGTGCAGCACCCGGGCGAGGTCGACGGGGCGTCGGTGGAGAAGCCGGCGAGCGCCTGGCCCGACGGTCCCGGAAAGATCGTCCGCCCGTCGGTCGTGTCCGTGTGGCGCGAGGACGGCTGCGACATCGGCGTCTGACCCGTACGTACGCGAACGGGGCACCCCGCGACCGCGGGGTGCCCCGTCCTCGTACTGCTGCTGGATCACGCTCAGTTGCTGTGCTGCTTGCGGCGGTAGATCGCGAAACCGAGGCCGGCCGCGCCGATGGCCGCCATGCCGCTGCCCGCGGCGATCAGCGGGGCGTCGTCGGAGGATCCCGTGCTCACGCCGTCGGCACCGGCCTTGACGCCGCCCTTCGGGACGACCGTGTTGCCGTCCTTCCTGGGCTGCGGCTTGGTGCCGTTGTGCCTGCCCTCGACCCAGGACTTGATCGTGCCGTCCGGGTTCAGGGTGACGTGCAGGCCGTTGTTCTGGCCCGAGGCGGACTTGCCGTTGGCGTCGAGGGTGTCCAGCTTGACGCCCTTGGCGATGATGTCGGCCTGGTAGTGGTGCGGGCCCAGCTTGTAGATCTTCGCGGTGGAGCCGTCGGCCAGCTTCGCGTCACGGACGAAGACGCGCTTGTCGTCCGGCTTCGGCGGGGTCGGCTTCGACTTCATGGTGACGGTGCCGTCGGGCGTCAGCGTGAAGGTGTTGCCGTCGACGGTGGTCGTCGCGGCCTTCTCGTACGCGGTGAGGGAGCCCTTCGCGGCGCCGTTCAGGGAGAGCGTCGCCTTGGCGGTGCGGGCGGAGGCGTTGACGTCGACCTTCGCGGACCAGCCGTTGCCGAGGTTCGTGGTGCCCTTGGACTCCCAGCTGCCGGGCTTCGGGGTGTCCTTGTCGGTCTGCTTGTCCTGGTCCTTGGACTTGTCCTGTTCCTTGGACTTGTCCTTGCCGGTCTCGTCCTTGCCGGTCTGGTCCTTGTTGCCGGACTGGTCCTGGTCCTTGCCCGTCTGGTCCTGGCCGGTCCGGTCACCCGCGGCGACCTGCCCCTGCGGGGCCGACGGCGCGTCCGAGGCGAACGCGGCCGTCGTCGGGACGGCGAGGGCGGCGATGGCCCCGGTGGCGATGGCGGCGGTACGGAAGGTACGGCGGGTGGCGCGCATGGCGGTGACTTCCCTCGTTGCTGTGGTCGAGCTGTGGTCGAGCCGTTCGTGTTTGTGCCCCTTTGCGGTGGCGACAGATACGAAGCTACGGGCGCCATGTGTGCGTCATCCGTCGGAAATGTAACAAGCGGCCTCAGGGTGTGACCCAGTACCGTAAATCGGTCAAAACCGCAGGTCAAGGGTTGTTTTGCCGAAGGTCACCGGCTGGCGGGGACCAAGGTCCCGCCCGCGGTTCCCCGGGGGTCACCGGCCCGCAGCAGCCACTCCGTGTAGGCGGGGGACTGCCCCGCCGCCTCCCAGTAGGAGGCTTCCAGCTCGCCGTAGACGGCGTTGATCTCGTCCTCCGTGCGCGCGGCCACCATGAGGCGTACGCCGAGAGGATCGCCGCACAGGGGGCGTACGGCCATGTCGGGCCTGGCCCGTGAGGTCGGCTGGCAGAGGGTGACGACCTCGCCGGTGGCGACGAGGGACGCCGCGGTGAGGTAATCGCCGTGCAGGACACGGGGGTTGAGCCCGGCCGCGGTCAGGACGCGGCGCAGTCCGTCCCACTCGCCGTCGACGGTCGGGTCGACCATCCAGCGGTCGTCGGCGAGGTCCGAGAGGCGTACGACCGGGCGGTCCGCCGCGGGATGGTCCGCGGCGAGGGAGACGAACTGCGGCTCCCGGTCGACGAGCACCCGTCTTCGCAGGGACTCCGGGAGGCGCAGCGGGCAGCCCTCCACCTCGTGCACGAAGGCGACGTCGAGCTGGCCGGCCGCGACCATGCGCAGCAGCGCGTTCGCGGAGACGTCCATCTGGAGCGAGATCTCGGTGTTCGGCAGGCGTACGCGCAGCCTGCGCAGCCAGCCCGGTATGGCGCGGCTCGCGGTGGAGCCTATGCGCAGCTGCGGGCCCTCGGCGGCGCGCGCGGCGGCGGCCTTGGTCTCGGTGACCAGGGCCCGCATCTCCGTGACGAGGGGGCGGGCGCGGCTCAGGACGACCCGGCCGAGCTGGGTCGGGCGGCAGCCGGTGCGCTCGCGGGCGAACAGCTGGCCGCCGAGCGCGTTCTCGATGCGCCGCAGCTGGGTCGTCAACGAGGGCTGGCTCATGCCGAGTTGCCGGGCGGCCTTGTGCAGGCTGCCGGTGTCGGCGATGGCGCACAGCGCGCGGAGGTGCCTGACCTCGAGCTCCATGGTCGATGAGCGTAGAGGCGCTACGGCCGCCGCACCAGACGCCCAAACCCCATGAGAACCAGCCGTTCTGGGCAGGCCGGGACCGGGTGATAGCCCCGTGCTATCGCGAGTTGCCATCATCCCCACGCGCCCCGGGCTCCCCCACACTCACAGCCACCGAACCGTTCACCTTTCATCGACCGCCCCATCGGTCGTCGAACGAGTAGGGAGCCCCCCACACATGAACAAGCGTTACCTGTCTGTCGCGGCCGTCCTCGGTCTCACGGTCGCCGGTCTCGGCGCGACCTCGGCCACGGCGTCGACCGCGACCCCCACCTCCGCGTCCGCCACGGCCTCGTACGCCTCGTACCAGGGATCGGCCGCGGAGGCCAAGGCCAACAAGGCGTTCTTCGAGGCCGTCGTGAAGGCGGTCGCCGAGAAGCGCGCGGCCAACCCCGGCGCGAAGTCCGTGACCGTCACGTACGACGCGTCCGGCGCCCCCACCTTCGCCCAGCAGATAGCCAACTCGACGTCGATCTGGAACGCCGCGGTCTCCAACGTGAAGCTGCAGGCGGGTTCGTCGGGCGCCAGCTTCTCGTACCGCGAGGGCGATGACCCGCGGGGTTCGTACGCGTCCACGGACGGGCACGGCAACGGGTACATCTTCCTGGACTACGCCCAGAACCAGGAGTACGACTCGACGCGGGTCACCACGCACGAGACGGGGCACGTCCTCGGGCTCCCGGACACGTACGACGGTCCGTGCAGCCAGCTGATGTCGGGCGGCGGGCCCGGCCCGTCCTGCACGAACGCGCAGCCGGACGCGACGGAGCGGGCGAAGGTGGACCAGTTGTGGGCCAACGGGTTGGCCAAGGCCCTGCACAAGGTCAACGCGGCGCGTTGAGGCCCGTGCGGTAACGAGGGTTGAGGTTGTCGGGGAACTGCGGGCCGGTTGTGGCTGGTCGCGCAGTTCCCCGCGCCCCTCTCGGGGCGCCTATGCAACCCGCGGTGAAGCGATCGCCCTTGCCGCCGCCACCTCCTGGCGCAGTGGCTCCAGGACGCTGCCCTCCGGGCTCACCGTGAACTCGCTGTGGACCTCCTCCAGGGTGTCCGAGGCGCGCAGGCCCTCCGCCAACTCCCTCAGTTCGCGGGCCACTTCGGCCACCTCGTCCGGCTTGGGGGCGTCCGCTCCGTGGCGGATACGGACCCTCGCCGCCGTCGTGGCGTCCAGAATGCGTTCGACGGCGACGACCAGCGGCCACCAGGCCGCGGCCCGCGTGCCCATCGGCGGCGGCTCGGTCAGGGCGCGCTGGAACTCGGAGCGGATGACGGACAGGTCGCGGTAGAGGCGGCGGCGCATGCGGGCGCGGGCGGCTGGTTCGTCCAGGGCGCCGAACGCGCGGTCCACGTACTCGGCGGTGTCCGCGACCGCGTCCGCGAGGCGGTCGCCGATCCGTGTGCCCCAGCTCTCCGGCCAGAGCAGATAGCCCGCGACGAGCGCGATCGCGCAGCCGATCAGGCTGTCGAGGAGGCGAGGTACGACCAGCCCCAGACCCTGGTGGTTGAGGATGTCGGAGAGCAGCAGGATCACCGGCGTGATCGCCGCCGTCTGGTAGCCGTAGCCCCGCGTGGTGAGCGCCGGGATCAGCGGGGCGAGCAGCATCATCACCGGCACGTCCCACCACCCGTGCGGCACCTCCGCGAGGACGGCCGCCGCGAGGACCAGGCCCGCCGCGGTGCCGAGCGCGCGCAGCACGGCGCGCGAGAAGACCGAGCCGAAGTCGGGCTTGAGGACGAACGTGACGGTGAGCGCCACCCAGTACGACCTGGGCACGTCGATCAGTGAGACCAGGGCCTGGGCGATGCCGATGCAGAGCGCGAGCCGCAGGCCGTAGCGCCAGGAGGCCCCGGACAGGATGACGTTGCGCCCGGCGCGGCGGGCCCGCACCCGCAGCGCGGCGGGCCGTCCGAGGCGGTCGTCGACGTCGACGAAGGAGAGCGGGTCGGGGTTCTCCAGCGTCTCCACGGCGTGCCGTACCGCCTGGTCGAGGGCGCGCTCGGCGGTGCCGCGCGGCTCGGGGATGCCCGGGACCACGTCCGGCGGCGTGGTGCGGCCGTGCTGTACGGCGTCGGCGATGCCGCGCACGGCGTCCGGCACCGCCGAGGGCAGCACGCACCCGGAGTGCCGCACCGCCTGGTCGGCGGCGGGTGCGGCCTCGACGATCGGGGTGAGGGCGTTCAACTGGGCGATCAGCCGGACCAGTTCCGGACTGCGGCCGTGGTCGCGGGCCCGCCGGGCGAGGACCAGGTCGTACGACTGGTTGAGCGAGGTGGTCACCGCGGCGCGCGCCTCGTCGTACGCGTCCGTGCCCGCCGCCTCCAGGAGCGCGGCCACGGAGCGGTACGTGCCGGCGACCGCGGCGCGCTCGGGGATGCCGGAGCGCAGCGGCCAGGCGAGCAGGGCGAGGAGCAGGACGAGCAGGCCGCCGCCGGTCATCAGGACCGGGGCGAGCCACCACTGGCCCGGCATGGGGAGACCCGCGCCGACCACGCAGTTCAGCAGGAGGAGGAGTCCGGAGACCGAGGCGACGGCGCCGATCGTCGACATCATCCCGGAGACGAGCGCGACGAAGGTGACCGCGCCGACCGCGACCCAGCCGTGCCCGAAGACGAGCGAGCCGAGGGTGACGCCGAGGGCGCCGAAGAGCTGCGGCACGGCGATGTTGAGGATCCGCATGCGGTAGGCGTCGGCGGTGTCGCCGATGACTCCCGACAGGGCGCCCATGGAGGCGAGCGCGCCGTACGCGGGCTGTCCCGCGAGGATGCCGACGGCGAGGGGGAGCGCCATCGCGACGGAGGCGCGGGCCACCGCGGCCCAGGGGATGGGGGCGGACTGCGGTTTGAGGGACCTGACCAGCCAGTCGGGCGGGGCGAGCGGTCTCAGGGAGACCGGACGGGCGGGGCGGGGCTCACGGGGCATGCGCCCATTATCGGCGCTTTACGTAACTTGCCCTGGCCGGAGGATCAACGCTCTGTTTCCTCTTTGTGCAGGGTGAGCGTGACGACGAGGGCCCGGTGGTCCGTGTCGCCGATCTCCAGGAAGCGGGCGTCGCGGGCGGAGAAGTCCGGCGTGGCGAGGACGTGGTCGATCTGCGCGCCGAGCGGCGAGGGCACGGCGGCGGGCCAGCTGGGCGAGCGGGACGAGCCGTCGAGGCGGGCGGCGTCGCGCAGCCCCTCGTCCAGGACCGAGCGGAAGGCGGCGTGGTCCTGGGTGGCGTTGAAGTCCCCGGCGATGATGGTCGACGTCCCGTCGTCCGCGGCGGCGTAGTCCCGGATGTCCCCGAGCTCCGAGCGCCACAGGCCGACCCCGCGGGGCACCGGCGGCATCGGGTGCGCGAGCTGCACACGCACCGGGTGCCCCTTCACGTCGGCGACGGCGCCGGGCATCCCGAGGGTGGCCTCGATGCCGTCCGCGCTCTTGAGGGGGACGTCGGCGAGGATGACGGAGCCCTCGGCGCCGGACGCGTCGACGGCCTCGCGGTAGGGGTAGTCGGCGCGGGGCAGCTCCTTGCGCAGGGTCTTCGCGCACCCGAAGTCGCACTCCTGGACGAAGAGGAGGTCGGGCTTCTCCTTGCGGACGGCCTCGACCAGCCCGTCCGTGCCGCGCCCGAACTCGACGTTCGAGGTCATCACGCGCAGCTCGGCGAAGGCGGGCCCGTCGGGCTGGTCGGTCTTCCCGTACGGCTCCATGTACCAGGCCACGAGCCCGAGCACGGCCACGCCCCACACCATGCCGATCCGCCACCGCCCGAGCAGCGCGAGCAGCAGGCCCGCCCCCGCGGGGACGAGCAGCCAGGGCAGGAAGGCGAGGATCTGGGGTACGGGGGTGACGCCGTCGGCGTCCGCGACGCGGAAGCCGATGACGGTGCTGACGCCCGCGAGGATCAGGGCGGCCGCCCATGCGGAGACCCGGCCTCCGCGCCGCCGCTCGTTCCTGCGCGCCTCGTTCTCGGCGTCACGGATGGCCGTCATGTTGTTCAAGGGGCCGGCCTCTCGTCGTCGGGTCTCGCCCGAATCCTCTCTCAGAGACGGCGCCCGGCCGACGGCGGTTGCCCGCGCCGCGAATCAGAATCCTGTTGGTCAAAGGGAGTTGACGTTTGTCGGCATTGGCCTGGGAGGCGTTCACCTTCTCCTGGTGGAACTGATGCTGAATCAAACTCTGCTTGCACGAGGATGGTTGAGAGGCCTAGGGTTCTTCTGGTACTGAAATCACTCCTGGACTTCCAGCACGCGGCGTCCCTGGCCGGAGGCGAATTCGCCCCTGCCGGAGACCCACCCCGCGCCCACCGCGCCCCCGGAACGTATGCAGCCGGAGAGCGTTGTGAGGACCCGGGGGTGCCCAGACGTACAGGACCTGCCACGGGTACGAGCGCTGAGCGCCCTCGTACGACACGGAGGTCTCCAACCAATGAGCGGTGCGCCGTCTTCTCATAACACCAAGCCGGGTATCAGCGCATTCTGCGATGAATCGCTGCGCTGCCGTGCGAACGGCACGGGGATCTACATGTTCTCGGCGGTGGTACTGGCCCCGCACGAAGTGCAGCTGGCTCGGGATCGCATGGCCGCGTCACTGCTGGCCGGTCAGCGAAAGGTCCACTGGCGCGATGAGGCTGCCGGGCGCAGACGGTCCCTCGTCAGGAGCGCGGCAGCAATCGAATGCGAGGTGGTGCTTGCCACCTGGTGCGGAATGGACAGCTCTCGCCAGGAGCGGGCTCGCAGGAAGGCTCAGCAGGCACTGCTCACTGCTCTGGCTGATCGAGAGGTCTCGAATGTCGTGTTCGAGTCCAGGGGGCTGGTCAGGGACAAAGGCGACATCGCTGGGTTGGCTGGGCTGCGGAGCTCGGGCCTGCTGCCGGAGAGCTTGCGGGTAAGCCATGTAGCTGGGCCGTTGGAGCAGGCGTTGTGGGCGGCCGATGTCGCCGTGGGCGCTTTCGGTGCGGCGGTGGACGGTGTGCCCGAGTACTGGGCCGAGATGGTCAGCGGCACCAAGGTGTCCGTCTTGACGTGCGGTCGGTGCGCCATGTCGCACGTCCCTGACACCATGGCCCGCGCGGCGGGCCCCGGGCCGTCGGCCGATGCCCCCTGAACAGCGCGAAGGCCAGGTGTCCGTCGTCCGGCGGATGACCTGGCCCCACTTCCTGGCCCTCCTGGGCCAGGCCCTTTCACTGTGCCTGTCCTCTGTCACACGGTCAAGCGGGAGACTTGCGACCAATGAACGAAATGGAAAATGAGCGCGATATCACAGAACCGGAATACCGGGACCGGGTGGACGTGCTTCGAGATCGTGTTGCGCTCCTTGTCGTCAGGGACCGCCGGTCTGTCGAAAGCGCAGCCGAGCGTCTCGTGCAGAAGGCTCAGGTGGACATCGGGCACACGGAAGAGACTGCGGCGGAGCTCCTGGCCACCGTTGTCGACCCCCGGAGCGTCCAGGCATCACAGATCAGGCAGCAGCGGGTGCGGGGCAACAGGGTCCTCTACCTGCTTCGTGCCACTGTGTGGACGCCGTTGCTGCTCGTCGACGCCACCAATGGCAGGTTCGTCGTCGGTCAGACGTATCTGTCCGACCCCAAGGTCAGCGAGGCAGGGTCGGCGCATCTCGCATTGCCGGCCCCGGAGTCTCCCCCCGAACTGCCCTCGCTTGTCTACCGGGGGTCGCGGGCAGCCATCGCCGGTGCGCTGGACAGCAATGCGGCTTACGTCCTTCAGCACAACAACTGGGTGGAAGATATCGGTGCCAACGGTGTCCTCATGCCTCTCCTGGCTGGTCATGTGGAGTTCCGCTTCACGGACGGTACGCCTCGCCAAGCCGTCGGCGTCGTGGACGGAACGTCCCGGACGGCTTCAGCACACCGGATCCTCGGGCTGACGGAGTCCGAGATCCTCACGATGGAGCCGGTCGGGCAACGGCGTTGGCTCAACAAGCTGATGCGCCATCTCAGCGCCGAGGCAGCGGACCTGGCGGATGCTCCGGAGATGCAGCTCGACAGATTGCTCCAGGCCGAGCAGCAGCTCAATGCCCTCACAGCCGAGGTCGATCTCATTATTGGATGGGGCTGGGGGAGCCAGGCGACACCACAGCAGCGCCAGGGCAAGTCGAGTTACGTCAGCACATTGAACCTGGCGCTTGGGGCCCAGAACATCGAGCCGAAGGCGTTCTCCGCGGAGGCACAGAAGACGCTGCTGGCCGAGCGGGCAGTGAACACACTTGCTGACTACGCCCTGCTCAGCTCGGACGAACTCATCTTCGCCCTGGGGCGTGAGGACCTGGCGGAGGTGGCCAAGAGGCTTGGCTTCGACACTCACCGCGACGAACGCTGCGCATGGTTGATCCGGCTGATGACCACGCCGAAGAGGGAGGAGCGGAAGGTCATCAACGAAGTGCTCGGGGTGAAGTCCTTCTCGGCCAAGGGCCGGTCACCGTACGTCTTCGAGCTGGCGCTGCGGTCATTCTCCGGGCAGGACAATCAGCTTCTGGACCGTGCGCGGAATGCCGCGGTGCACGCGCTCTGGACGAATGTGGGACACGACTGGGATGTCGTACCACGCCCTGAAGAGGCTGACCTGGACAAGTTGGAGCAGGAAGCCCTCGCCGAGGTGGATGGAGGGGGAAGTGGCCCGCGCTGTTACGAAGTAGCCGCCAGGGCTGTTGTTCCTCTGCTGGCACTTGGTGGACTCGGGGTAGACAGAGGCTCCGCCGCCTACCGTGGCCAGGCTTCGGTGGTCGTGGACAAGATGATCACGAATGCTTGGGGCATCAAGCAGCTGATGGCCACCATCCGTGCCTCGCGGCGCCCGAAACCACAATTCCCCAGGCTCGATGAGGACGGGCAGCCCATTGAGGATGGCGCACAGCCCAACACCCCTGCGGCCAACAACGACTGGCTGCGGGCTCGTGTACTGATGAAGCCGACGAGTACACCGGCCTCGAAGGCGGATGGAGCACGGCAGCGCACCCTCACCGGGATTGCGGAAGCGCGTGCGGGCTTTGACGACTACCGAGAGCTGATGGACCCGCCCTATCAGTCGCTGAGTGGGGAGAGCTGGGACGAAGCGGCGAAGGGCGCCCGTGCGCTGTCGAAGGCCTTGAATCTCTATGTGGTCAGCGACGACTGACAGCGGTTCTGGAGGACGCGGTGGCGGAGCAGGGCTTGCCCGTCTCTGCCACCGTTGCGACGCTCCGTGCTGATGCCGCGCGGGCCAGTCGTCGGCGCCTCACAGAGGGAGGTCGTCGGGCAGGACCCGGAATGCTTTGTGGCGGCCAAGGGGGCGGACGGCGCGGAAGTCTCTGCGGTCGAGGGTGAGGATCGCCTCGTTCGCCGCGGTGTGTTCCGGGTGGGTGGAGTCGAGGGCGGCCAGCAGGCCCGAGGTGTCGGTGATGACGATGATCATGCGGCGGTTCCGGCGTCGTCGTCCTCACGCCCTGGGGCACCGCCTTCGGGTGTGATGCCTGTCAGCCGGGGACCCTCATGCGGGCAGAGCCCGTGCTGTGGGGGGCCGAGGGGCCGGGTCGGCGCAGGCGGCCGGCGAACCAGGCACCCGCCGCCGCCAGCACCCCCACCCCCACCACCACCCACCCCGCGACCCGCAGCGTCGCCGTCAGGGCGTCGTAGACCGCGCCTGCCGCGTCACGGTCGACGTCCGTCGGGAGGTCGTCGAGGGTGAGGGCGCGCCCCACGGCGACGGCGATCAGCAGGAGCCCGGCCGCCAGTGCCGCCCCGAGCGCCGTCCAGAAGGCGGCCCGGCGGCGGCGCGGGGCGAGCCACAGGCCCGCGGCCGCGAGGACCACCGCGGCTACCGGCAGCCAGAGGCCCGCCACCTGGAGCAGGTGGAAGCCCTTGCGCAGTTCGCCGAGGTCCTTGGACTCCATGACCGTGACCTCGGTGTGCTTCACGGGGATCTTCGAGGCGAACGGGACGCCGTCGTCGACCAGTTGCTGCTTGATCTGCTCCGTGATGGGCGCGAGGTCGATGGTGACCTCGCTGTTGGAGTCGTCGTTCAGGGCCCGCTGCACGGCGTCGTGCGCCGCGCGGTTCGCGGCGTTCCACGCCGTCTTGAAGGCCGAGGTCTCGGTGAACGACTGCACGGCGTCGCGTACGAACGTCTCGACGGTGCCCTGCAGCGGCCCCACGTCGATCTCCTTCATCACGGAGTCGGTGACCGCGTCCGCCACGGCGTTCTGTACGGCGGATTCGGAGGCGAGCGGCGCCATCGTGGCGACGTAGTTGTCGGTGTCCCCGATCTCGTACTTCGCCCAGGTGGACAGCGCGCCGAGCGGGACGAGCAGGCAGGCGAGAACGAGAAGGACGACGGACGGAACACTACGCACACTTTTCGGCACGCCTCCCAGGCAAGGCCCCGGTCACGCGGGGCGCGACCGGGGCGACTGCATATGGGGCAAGAGAGAGGCGCGTGTGGCGCAATTCCCGCTACTTGCGGTTGTACAGACGCATCGTCACCGGACCGAAGACCGCCACCAGCAGCAGTGCCCAGCCGAACGTCCACATCAGTGAGCTCGTCGCCGACGACCCCTCCATCAGGGCGCGGACCGCCGATGCCGCGTGCGTGACGGGGTTGTTGTTCACGAAGGCCTGGAGCCAGCCCGGCATCGTTTCCGGCTTCACGAAGATGTCGCTCAGGAACGTCAGGGGGAACAGCACCATCATGCTGACGCCCATCACGGACTTCTCCGTGCGCAGGAGCAGGCCGAACATCGTCCAGACCCAGGAGAACGCGAAGGCGAAGACGAGCAGGACCAGGATGCCGACGACGACTCCGACGAAGCCGCCGTGCGGGCGGAAGCCCATGATCAGGCCCACCGTCAGCATGACGACCGAGGCGATGGCGTAGCGCAGGGCGTCGCCCAGGAGGTAGCCGACCATCGTCGAGGGGCGCCAGATCGGCAGGGTGCGGAAGCGGTCGAAGACGCCCTTCTCGATGTCCGTGTTGACCGAGACGCCCGTGTACATCGTGATCATGACGACCGACATCACCAGGATGCCGGGGAGCAGGTACTGGATGTACTCGCGCGGGGAGCCCGCCAGCGCCCCTCCGAAGAGGTACGTGTACATCAGCACCATCATGATCGGGAACGCCGTCACGTCGAAGAGCTGCTCCGGCACGTGCTTGATCTTGAGGATGGCGCGCCAGCCGAACGTCAGACAGGCGGAGAGCGCGGTGGGCCTCGGCGGGCGCTCGGTGGCGATGAGGAGTTCGGCGAGGGACTCGGTCCTGACCGGCGCGAGGTCCTGCGTCTCGGTGGTGGCTGCGGTGCTCATGCCGTGGCCTCTTCCTTCAGGTCGGTCTCGGGAGTCCGGTGGGCGGCGTCCGTGCCGGTCAGGGCGAGGAAGACCTCGTCCAGGCTGGGCTGGCCGAGCGCGAAGTTGTCGACGGTGATGCCCGCGCGGGCCAGCTCGGCCAGCGCCCGCGAGGCCTGCTCGGCCGCGCCGCTGCCGTTCCGCTCGCCGTGCGCGGCGACGCGGGCCGTCAGGGCCACCGGGTCCGGCTCCAGCTGGACCTGTGCGTCGAGCACCGCGCCGAGCAGCCGGGCGGCCTCCTCGCGTTGCGCGGCCTCCCGCAGCCGCACGTGCACGGAGCCCGCGCCGACCGACGCCTTCAGCTCGCCCTTGGTGCCCTCGGCGATGACCTTGCCCTGGTCGATGACCGCGATGCGGGCCGCCAACTGGTCGGCCTCGTCCAGGTACTGGGTGGTCAGCAGCACCGTCGTGCCGTGCTTGACCACCGCTCGCACGATGTCCCACACCTGGTTGCGGCTGCGCGGGTCGAGGCCCGTCGTCGGCTCGTCGAGGAACAGCAGGTCGGGGGTGTTCAGGATCGACGCCGCGATGTCGATGCGCCGCCGCATGCCGCCCGAGTAGTTCTTCACCTGCCGCGCCGCCGCGTCCGTGAGGCCGAAGGCGTCCAGGAGCTGCGTGGCCCGGGCGCGCGCCGCCTTCTTCTGGTGTCCGGTGAGGCGGGCCAGCAGGATCAGGTTCTCCATGCCGGTCAGGTCCTCGTCGACCGATGCGTACTGCCCGGTCAGGCTGACCCTGCTGCGTACGGCGTCGGCCTCGCGCACCACGTCGTGCCCGAAGACGTGCGCCTCGCCGCCGTCCGGCCGCAGCAGGGTGGCCAGCATCTTGACCGCGGTGGTCTTGCCCGCGCCGTTCGGCCCGAGCACGCCGTAGACCGTGCCGGCCGGGACGATGAGGTCGATGCCGTCGACCGCGCGGTTGTCGCCGAAGGTCTTCACCAGACCCGCGGTCTCGATGGCGATGTTGCTCATGTTCCGTCCGCCCTCTCCGAAGGAGTCGCGCCAAGGAAGCCGAGTGAGAGTCATCGGTTTTCCGTCATGGAGGCAGACCGTGCCGGGCCCCGAAACTCATCGCTCCCCCCAGGCTAAGCAAGGCTCCGGTGGAGCGTTGGGTCGAACGGGTGTTTCCTTGACGAGGGGGCGAGGAGGTCGCCATGCACATCGCTCCGGCCCCGGCCGCGGTGGCCGCCGCGGCCCTGCTGACCTTGGGTTCCGCCGCCACCGCCGGCGCGGCGCAGGTCACGGACAACGACGGCGGAGTCATCTGGGGCACCGTCGTCTCCGGCCCCGATCTGAACGTCAGGGACCAGCCGAACACCTCGGCGTCCGTCGTCGCGAAGCTGCCGTACGGCAGTCAGGACCGCGTCGAATGCGCCACTTGGGGCACCTCCGTCCACGGCGATCCGTACTGGTACTGGCTCGGCGGCGTCCGCGGCTGGGTGAGCGCGGCGTACGTCGACACCGGAGGCCGCCATGTGCCGGGCTGCTCCTCCGAGGACCCCTGCCCGCAGTGGAAGGAGCAGCACCGGGACCGCCACCACGACCACCACCACTACGGGACGGGGTGAGCGCGCCGGCCGAGCGCGTGCCACGCGAGCAGTGAACCGGCGAGCACCAGCGCCGAGTTGACCAGTACCGCCGCGCTCACTCCGGAGAGCACCGCCTCGGGACCCGTGCCGCCGCCCGTCCGGGCCGCCGCCACCGCGCTCATCACCGGGATGCCCAGCATGATGCCCACCTGCTGGGTCATGGTGGCGAGGCCGGTGGCGAGGCCCTGCTCGGAGTCCGGAAGGCCCGACGTCGCCGTCACCATGAAGCCGACGATCAGGAGCATGTTGCCGACGCCGCCGACGAACGTGGCCGCGAGCAGCAGGGAGAGCCAGCCGCCCGAGGTGCCGAGCGCCACCAGGGACAGGGTGGCGGCCGCCTGCACCGCGCCACCGCCGAGGACCGTGGCGCGGCTGCCGAACCGGCCCACCGCGTGCCCGCCCAGCGTCCCGCCGACGACGGTGCCGATGCCGAGGACCCCGAAGGCGAGCCCGGTGGCGAGCGCCGAGTAGCCGAGGACCTCCTGGAGGTAGAGCGTCAGGAGGAAGACCAGCGAGGTCTCCGTGGCGAAGGCGATCAGACCCGCCGTGTTGCCCCAGACGACGGTGCGGCGCCGCATGATGCGTACGGGGACCAGGGGCGCCGCCGAGCGCTGCTCCACGCGCCAGAAGGCGACGAGCAGGGCGGCTCCGAGGGCCAGTGCGGTGAGCGCGAGAGGCTCGCTCCAGCCGTTCTCGCCCGCCCGCGTCAGGCCGTACACGAGGGCGAGCAGTCCGCCGGTGACCGTCACCGCGCCGGGCACGTCCAGGCGGTGCCTGCACACCAGCCGGGAGTCGGTGAGCAGGGACGGCGCGAGGGCGACGACGGCCGCGGCGACCGGCACGTTGATGAGGAACGCCCAACGCCAGGAGAGCAGTTCGGTCAGGAGCCCGCCGAGGATCGCCCCGGTGGTGAACCCCGCCGACATCAGCGCGCCGCTCAGCCCGAGCGCCCGCTCCCGCAGCGGCCCCTCGCGGAAGGCGGTGGTGAGCAGGGCGAGCCCGGCGGGGGTGACCGCGGCGGTCGCGAGCCCCTGCAGCACCCGTGCGGCGAGCAGGACTTCGGGGGTGGTGGCGAGGCCGCCGAGCGCGGAGGAGACCCCGAGCAGGGCCATGCCCCCGATGAAGATCCGCTTGCGTCCGAAGAGGTCGGCGACGCGTCCGAGGAGGAGCGTGAAACCGGCCGCGGCGAGCGCGAAGGCGGTGGCGATCCACTGGAGGTGGGCGAGCGGGAAGCCGAGGCCTTCGCCGACCACCGGGAGCGCGACGTTCAGGATGGAGAAGTCCACGGCGATCATGAACTGGGAGCCGAGGAGCAGGGTCAGGACGAGCTTCTGCCGGGAGGTCATGCGGACGTGGCCCGCCCGGCCGACGGAGGCTTCGAGGGCGCTCATCACAGGGCCCCCAGGTCCACCGCGCGGGCCATGGCCCGGTAACCGGCGTCGTTCGGGTGCAGGTGGTCGCCGCTGTCGTACTCCGGGGCGATCCGCTCCGGGTCCTTCGGGTCGGCGAGGGCCCTGTCGAAGTCCACATACGCGTCGTATTCGCCAGAGGTGCGAACCCAACGGTTGAACTCGTTGCTTACGGCGGCGGCGTGCGGGCCGTAGTGGTCGGAGCCGCCGAGGGGCAGGAGCGTGGCCCCGACGACCCTCATCCCCTTGGCGCGGGCCGCGCGGATCAACGTCCGGTGGCCGTCGATGAGTTCGCGCGCCGACACGACCGGGGCGGGCTTGTAGGTCGGCTTGTCGGTCTCGCTGAAGCCGATGTCGTTGAGGCCCTCCAGGACGACGACGGTGCCGACGCCGGGCAGGTCGAGGGCGTCGCGCGAGAACCGGTTGGCGCTCTTCTCGCCGTACCAGGCCGAGTCGTTGAGGACCATGTTGCCGCCGATGCCGGAGTTGAGGACGGGGCGCCGGTCGCCGGACTTGGCGAGGCGCTCGGCGAGGGCGTCGGACCAGCGGCGGTTGAGGTCGGTGGAGGAGGCGAAGCCGTCGGTGATGGAGTCGCCGAACAGGACGACGCCGTCGCGCCGCTGCGGGGGGCGGCCGTCGCTGACGTCCACACCGGAGAGGTAGTACCAGGACTCGGTCGACTCGTCGAAGGCCCGGCCCCCGGTGTCGGCGGTGTGGTTCCCGTCCGCCCGGTAGCTGGTGGCGAAGGCCTGGGAGTGGAAGGTGGCGGGGCCGGTGGTTCCGGAGAGGTGCAGGGTGACGGTCACGGACTCGAAGGGCCGGAGCTTCAGGTCGGCGGCGTCGCTGGACAGTTGGGCGTGGGCGGGGACGGTGACGGAGGGCTTCCCTCCCCGGAAGGTGAGGGCTCTGACGGAGCCCTTCTCCACGGACGCCCCCTTCGTCGTACGGGCGATGGTGGCGGAGGCGATCGTGAGGGGGGAGGTCCCGTAGGCGTTGGAGAGACGTATCCGCGCCTTCGTGCCGCCCTCCGTGACGCGGACGACCTGGCGCAGGGTCTGGCCGTCGAACCCGGCCTCGGACCAGTTGGGCCTGAAGCCGGTGCTGGGGCGCTGCGGGGAGGCGGCCCAGGCGGCGCTCCAGCCCGCCCCCTTCCCGTCCTCGTGGCGCTCGGGGGAGGCCTGGGCGCCGGTCACGGCGAGCCCGGCGGTGAGGGCGAGGGCGGCGGCGGTGGCGGTGGCGACGAGGGTCTTGCGGGCACGCGAAATCATCGGAATCTCCTGGTGGTTGAGGGGAGGGAGGCGCTTCGGCGGCTGCCGTCGTGATGTGTCAAAGATCCGCCGACCGCGACCGCCCATCAACGGCGATCCGTGAAACGATCGGCGCGCTCAGGCTTATCGATGCAGGTCACAGGGGGTATGTGGTGGAACGGCAGGAGCTGGAGACCTTCCTGACGCTGGCCGAGGAGCTGCACTTCGGCCGCACGGCGGAGCGGCTCGTGCTGTCGCAGGCGCGGGTCAGCCAGACGGTGAAGAAGCTGGAGCGGAAGATCGGGGCGCCGCTGTTCGAGCGGACCAGCCGGGTGGTGCGGATGTCTCCGCTGGGGCGTCGGCTGTACGAGGATCTGGCGCCGCTGAGCCGGGAGATGGACGCGGCGGTGGCGCGGGCGAAGGCCGCGGCGCGGGGCGTGGACGGGGAGCTGAACGTGGGCTTTCTGGGGTCGGGCGCGGGCACGCTGACCGCGCCGATCCTGGCGCTGTTCCGGGAGCGGTGCCCGGGGGTGGAGGTGCGGATGAGGGAGACGCAGTTCCATGATCCGCTGGGGGCGCTGAGGGGCGGGGACGTGGACCTCCTTTTCACCTGCCTGCCGGTGGAGGAGCCGGACCTGACGGTGGGCCCGGTGGTGATCAACGAGCCGCGAGCACTGGCGGTCCCCCTGGGCCACCCGCTGGCGGGCCGGACGTCGGTCTCCCTGGAGGAGCTGGCGGGGGAGACGTTCTTCGGCGTGGTGAACGGGGCGCCCGCGTACTGGTGGGACTTCCACGTCCCGCCCCGTACGCCCTCAGGCCGGGAGATCGGGCGAGGCGCTTCGGTGGCGTCGTTCCAGGAGCTGATGACGCTGGTGGGGACGGGCCAGGGGATCTCACCGGTGGTGGCGTCCGTGGAGAAGTACTACGCGCGGCCTGACGTGACGTTCGTTCCGCTGCGGGACGTGGAGCCGGCGGAGGTGGCCCTGATCCACCGGAAGTCCGGCGTCACGGCTCGAACGGAGGCGTTCGTCAGGGCGGTCGGGGACGCCGTGGCGGCGAACGGCGGCCCGGCACCGTTCTGAGCGACCGCAACCACAACCGCCTCCGCCGATACCGGCGGAGGCGGAGGGGAAGGCGACGCGCGCGTCAGTCCATGGAGGCGAGGAGGGCGTCGACGGAGTCCGCGGAGTCCATGGAGTCCATGAGGGAGTCGACAGAGTCCGTGGCGTCCGTGGCGTCCGTGGCGTCCGCGGTGTCGGTGGCGTCCGCGGACCCCACCGTCTCGTCCTCGGGCACCGTGTACGGGCACGCGGTCGCGACCTTGCCCGCGGCGGCGACCAGCTGGTCGGCCTCCGCCTTCTTGAGCTTGCCGCCGAGCTTCGCCAGGCCGTCCAGCACCTTCGGCTGGCCGAGGTTCTCGGACGACGAGGCCTCGTCGATGGCGTCCTCGATGTCCTGGCTGATGGCGTCCTGGGTCTCGCTGTCCGCGCCCGCGGCGAACTTCGGGAAGGAATCGCGCAGGGATTCCAGAGCCTTCTGGCAGTCCTCGACGCTCGCCGCGGGAGCGGTTCGTTCAGCCGCCGTGGGCATGGCGGAGGCCGTGGCCGTCGCGGCACCGGACACGATGGCGACGGTCGCCAGCATGGCCAGAGAGCGGGTGATGCTTCGCATGGGGAGTCCTTCCTGGGCCCGCCGAGATTACGTTGGGTGCACAGCACGTAACCATATGTAATGCCCCCTTGCGACTTGACTCGCGCGCGGTTAAGCCGTCGTCGCTCGGGTGCGCTCGGTCGGGCCCCCGCCCTGTTCCTCGATCAGCATCTCCGGCCGCCCCGTCACCACCAGCCACGCGGGCAGCGCCGCCACGCACAGGACCGGCAGCAGGTCCATGTCCATCACCACCACCGCCGCGGTGAACAGGCTCAGCCACCCCTGCCGCGTCGTGGCCAGCAGAATGCCCAGCACCCCGCAGGTGATCGCCAGCGCGAGCGGCACCGCGTCCACCACCGCGTGCGCGAGCATCCCCAGCGCCACCCCCACGAACACCGCGGGGAAGATCCGCCCGCCCCGGAACCCGCACGACCCCGCCACCACCAGCGCCGCCAGCTTCACCAGGGCCAGCAGCAGCAGGTTCCCCGCCCCGTGGTCCCCCGCGTCCTCCGTCAGCTCCTTCATCTCCTCCAAGCCCTTGAAGAGCGTCAGGTGGCCGCCCAGCGCGCCCAGCGCCCCCAGCACGAGCCCGCCCACCGTCAGCATCAGCACCGGATGCCCCAGGCTCCGGAACGCCGTGTGGAAGAGCGGGAAGGCGTACACCGCCGCCAGCCCGACCACCGCCGAGGCCGCGCTGATCACCACCGCGGACAGCAGGTCCCCCCAGTGCGGCCCCGCGTAGTCGGGGACGTCGATCTGGAACGTCGGATGCGCGATCAGGACCGTCGTCAGCGCCCCGGCCCCCGCCGCGACCAACGGCGCGAACAGCCGGTCCCACAGCGGCCTCGGGTCCTTCCCCATGGCCATCTCGGAGAGGATCAGCGCCGCCGCGACAGGCGTGCCGAACAGCGCCCCCACCGTCCCCGCCGCCGCGAGCCCCACCCACTCCGCGGCGGGCGTACGGGGCATCGCCTTCATCCCCAGCGCGTACGCGAGCGCGATGTTGATGGCCGTGATCGGGTTCTCCGGACCGAGGCTCACCCCGCCCGCGAGCCCGATGACCACCGCGAGCGCGATGCCCGGCAGCACCCGCAACGGCAGCGGCGGATCGACCAGGCCCATCGTCGCGGGGTCCGGCCCGGCATGCCCCGGCACCTTCCACACCACGAGCCCCACCACGAGGCCCACCACCGTGAGCATCCCGAAGATCCACCCGGCCGACGTCCCCGAGACCCCGAAGGCGTCCGGCAGCCGGTCCCACAGCACGTCCTGCAGCCGCTCCGCCACCCAGCTCAGCGCCAGCAGCAACAGGCTCGACCCGACCCCGACGAGCAGGGCCGGGACGATCAGCGGAGCCAGCGCGCGGGCCTGCGGCGGCAGGCTCATGACGCCCTTCAGGGAGCGGTGGCGTCGGAGCGGTCGTTGCACAGCGCCCAGATGACGAAGACGCCGATCGCGATCGAGATGAGCGCCCAGACCGGCGTGTACGGCAGCCACAGGAACTGCGCGACGATCGCGATCGACGCCAGCGCGACGCCCGCCGCCCTGCCCCAGTCGGCGCCCTTGAGGATCCCGTATCCGGTGATCGCCACCAGGATGCCGAGGACCAGGTGGATCCAGCCCCACGTGGTGAGGTTGAACTTGTAGACGTAGTCGCCGATCCGCTCGTAGACGTCGTCCTTGGCGATGCCCGCGATGCCTTCGAGGATCCCGAGGACGCCGTTCACCAGCATCAGGACACCGGCGAACATCGTCCCGCCCGCGGCCCATGCGCTGCCGCTGCCGCTGTCGTCACGCGTCGGCTTGTTGGGCGCAGTCGCGCTGCTCATGGCCACCCCTTTTTCTTTACGGTCAGGGATTCACAGCGTGTGACGGCCCGCCGGGAGCGGCGACCGGGCCTAGGCCGAACGGGTGGGGGCGGCGGGCCCCGACCCCTTGGCGTCGCACTCGAACCAGGCGGTCTTGCCGGTACCGTCCCGCCACGGCAGGAACCCGAAGCGGTCGGTGACGGCAGCCACGATCATCAACCCGCGCCCTCCCTCGGCCAGTTCCCCGGCCTCGCTCTCCGCCGGCACCCGGGCACACCTGTCGGCCACCTCCACCCGCAGTCCCTGCGGGCGGCGCAGGATGAGCAGTTCGCAGTGTCTGTCCGGTACGTGACGTACGACGTTCGTGACCAGCTCGGTCAGCGCCAGTTCGGCGCAGTCCCCGAGCTCCTCCATCCCCCAACTTCCCAGATACGTACGGAGGATGAACCGCAGATGCCGCGCCGAGTGCTCACCCAGCGTGAGGCTGAGGCGGCACATCCCTCGAACTGGCAGCGGGGGATGGGGAGTTACGTGATTCATGTCACCAGGGTGGATTTGGCTGATTACTCTGGGCTACGGCATGAATCGCACGCTGCCAGGCGTTGCGTTGGTTCTTTGGGGGTGGCCCGCACATGGTCAACGTCCGCGACCTCGACCCCAGCGCGTCTCCGCTGGACTACTACGGCTCGGAACTGCGGCGCCTGCGGGAGGCCGCGGGCCTGAAGCAGGGGCAGTTGGGCGGCTGCATCTTCGTGACGGCGTCCTTGATCGGCCAGATCGAGACGGCGAAGAAGGTGCCGACGAGGGATTTCTCCGAGCGGGTGGATGCGGCGCTGGGGACGGATGGGTTCTTTTCGCGGTTGGTGGGGCTGGTCCTGAAGAGTCAGCTGCCTACGTGGTTCCAGCCGTTTGCGGAGATGGAGGCGAAGGCGGGGTACCTCTCCGCGTATCAGTGCCAGTTGGTTCACGGGCTGTTGCAGACGGAAGCGTATGCGCGGGCGGTACTCGGTGTGGAGCACAGTGACCGCCTCGACGAGCTGGTTGCAGCACGGATAGAACGACAGCGGATTCTGAGCCGGGAGTGCCCACCTGCCCTGTTCGTCGTCCTCGATGAGGCTGCTCTCCACCGGGAAATCGGTGGCCGCCGAGTCATGCGAGATCAACTCGCGCATCTGTTGGGCTTCCGCGACAGCCCTTGGCTGCACCTTCAGGTGCTGCCGTTCTCAGTGGGGCAACACGCCGCTGTAATGGGGTCATTCACGCTGCTGCGCTTCGAAGATGACCCTGACTTGTTCTACTCGGAGAGTTATGACTCGGGGCACATGACTGCCAACCCGCAAGTGATCAGGGAGCGTTCACTCGGCTACGCTCGCCTGCAAGGCGCTGCCCTCTCGCGGGAGGAGTCAGCCACGCTGATCGCTCGCGTGATGGAGGATCGTTATGGGGATCGGCCGGGACCTGACGGGCGTGAACTGGCGTAAGTCGTCGTACAGCGGCAGCAGCGGCGGCGAGTGCATCGAATGCGCCCCGCTGAACGGCGCAACGTGGCGTAAGTCGTCGTACAGCGGCAGCGGCGGCGGCGACTGCATCGAAATCGCCCAAGCCCAGTGCAACGGCAATGGCAACGGAACCGTCGCCATACGCGACAGCAAGAACCCCGAAGGCCCCGCCTTCACCCTCACCGAAGCCGCCTTCACCCGCTTCGTCCAAGCCGCAGCCACCGGCTCACTAGGCCGCTGACCTGCACTGAGCCGTTGGGGTGGTTGTGAAATCTGACGGGGAATCAGGGTTTCCGGGCCCCGCTGTGTCCCGTTAACCGGGAGACAGCGGAAGCCCCGGACGCACAGCAAGGCGCCCGGGCGGCGCGACGGTCGTGGCCGTGTACAGGCTCCCTGTCGGAGAGGGAAGTGAAGTGAAGTACACGAAGGCCGCCGCGGTCGTTACCGGTTCTGTGATGGCCCTGGGGGTGGCCTCGCCCGCCTTCGCCGACGACTTCGACAACACCGCGTCGGCGCAGACCAAGGCCGAGGGCGAGGTCCTCGTCGACAGCAGCACGGTCTCGAAGAACGACGTGAAGAACCCGCTCAAGGACTTCGACGTCAAGGTGATCACCGACGCCACGAGCAAGCTGGCCGACAAGCTGGCCACCAAGAACGACCTGGCCTCGAAGACGAACGCGCTGGCGGGCGCCTCGACCCGTGCCGTCGACGGCGCCCCGGGCTCGGGTCTGATCGGCGGCATGCCGATCGGCGGCTGATCTCCACCCGCCGCCTCTGCCGCTTACTGGAGCGGCAGTGCGACCAGCATCCCGCTGAAGGCCCCGCGCCGGATGGATCCGCGCGGGGCCTTCCGCAGCCCGTGCCCCGCCTAGCGGGCGTCGGCGACCGCCTGTGTGATCGCTGCGACCATCCGGCGGATGCCGGGGGAACGCACCGGGCAGGGACGGGACTTGGCCGTGGTCGGCGCAAGGCAGAAGTGCAGGTAATCGTCGTCGCGGTGGAGGGCGGTGCGGCCGCTGCCCCGCTCCGTGCAGTACTCCGGATGATCCCGCTCGTACGAAGTGCACGGCAGCTTCTCGACCCACGTGTACCGGCCCGACTCCGGCGCGACCGCCCGCCCCGCGTCGGCAAGGATTCCGCGCGAGGCCTTGGCCTGCGCCTCGTAGATCTCGTTCACGCGCCGCACGCGGTCGGGCGTGATGGGGTCGGGGCCCTGCAGCACCCACACGACGCGTGGCGCGTCCGCCCCGCCCGCCGCCTTGATCTGGGCAGCCAACTCCCGTGCGTCGGCGGCGTACCGGTCGAAGTACTTGTCGCGCTGCTTGTCGTACGTGATGCCGTCCATGCAGGGCGTGTAGCCCCACGCGTTGCCCCAGAACTGGAGCACCACATAGTCCGGACGCCGCTCGCGCACCAGCGTGGCGGCCTTGTCCTTGTCGGGGACGAGGGAGTCCTTGCCGGTGCCGGTGAGGTAGTCGCAGAGGGTGGTGCCGGAGTACGGGGCGCTGCGGTAGCGGGCGCCGAGGGAGCCGCGCATCTGCTCGCCGAGGACGTTCTGGTTCTCCATGGCGAGGGAGTCCCCCAGGTACAGGACCTCGGGGGACCTGGACTTCGCCCGGGGGCCGGCGGCGCGCTGCCGGGTGGTGGAGGTCGGCGCCGGGTCCTTCCTCCGGCCCTGGTGGGGGGAGGCCGACGGGGCGTCCGCGTCCCGGCCGTCCTCCGGCACCGCGGCCGGAGGAGGCGCGCTCCCCTCGCCCCCCGACCCCGGGTCCCCGCACCCGCCGAGCACCAGCACAGCAGCCAACGCCCCCGCGCTCCACAGCTTCCGCATGCGGCAACTCCCGCCTCAGACAGCCGAAATGGCCACCAGGCAAGCACACGGGAGCCCGTGCCGGAAGGCATCCGCGTGCCAAGAATCGTGCCGGGTCCCGGCGGACGGTCAGCGGCGTGCGGCCCGTTCGAAGTGGCGGGCGAGGGCCTCGAAGGACTCCTTCGGCTCCCAGTGCCAGGGGGACTCCGGGTCGTCGGGCCGCTGCCGGATCGTCTTGGTCAGGCTGTAACTGGCGATGTCGAGGTCGTGGACCGGGTCGTCGGGACGGTGGGGCATCTCGGGGGAGCAGAAGTTGTAGACCAGGGCGCCGTGCAGGTTCATGGACTCGAAGACGTCGAAGACGTCGAGGAGATAGGCGGCCTGCGTGCGCTCGCCGCGCTTGAGGCCGGGGGCGATCTCCGGCGGCTCCTTGGTGTAGTCGACGGCCTCGTGCCAGCCCATGCCGCCGTCCTGCGGCGCGCCTTCGTACGTACAGGAACCGCACTCGGTGATCGCGACCGGCTTGCCCCAACGCCGGTACGGGGCAAGCTCCTTGACGTAGGCGGCCTTGGTCCGGTGATACGCGTAGTAGTTGACGCTGACGATGTCGAAGAGGGACCAGTCGACCTCGTCCTCGTGCGCGGCGCCGTAGGTGAGGGGGCCGTGGAAGACGGCGCGGCCGGCCCTGGCCGCCCGTCCGATGAAGTCGCGCAGCCGCAGGACCATCTTCTTGGGGTCGTAGTTCCCCTTGAGCATGTTCTCGACGCGCTCCACGGCGTTGTCGCCGGGCACGATTCCGGGGACGTACAGCACGAACTCGCACCCCACGCTGAGGTGCACCTTCGCGCCCTGGCGCCGCAGCCGCTCGGCCTGGCGGCCGGTCTCGGCGAGGTGGTCGAGGATCTCCCGCTCCGGTACGTCGCCCAGGCGTGGCTGCAGCCAGACGTGCAGTCCGCGCTCGGCGGCCTCGGAGGCGGTGGCGGCGAGCCGCTCGACCCCGTCGCCGAAGACGGAGACGGAGTTGGCGTGCAGCCGGTGGCGCAGGGCCCGCATGTCGTGCCGCATGCGCTTCGCGTTCCAGGCGGTGGCGGCGGACTCCCCGTCCCCGACCTCGTAACAGACCCCGCGATAGGTCAGCCCCCGCCGGACCCCCGTCCCGGCGGCGGCCGACCCCGCGGTGGCGAGCCCGCCGACGGCGGCCGCGACCCCCGCGGCTCCGGCTCCCGCGAGGAAGCGGGCTCTGCTGATGCCTTCGCCGATGCCTTCGTGCCGCATGCTGTCTCCCGTCGTAGGACCGGGTTTCAGCATGGGAGGGGGAGGGGCGCCGGATCTTCGGCCTTTGGTCCAGGGCGCGGCGACGGAGGTCGCAACGGCGGTGCGCACACGCCGACTTAAGACGTGGTGACGTCCGGCGGTCTCAGTAGCGCAGGGCGGTGGTGACGTTCGCCTTCACGTCGCCCTTGTCCTTGTCGAGCTTGTGGGTGCTGCGGGCGGTGGCGTCCTTGGACTGCCCCTCGGGGACGTCGGGGATCGTCACGACGACCGTGTCCAGAAGCTTGCCGTCGGGGTCCTTGAAGGTGACCTGGACGGCGAAGGTCTTGGCGGAGCCTGCGGTGTTCCTGGCGGTGACCTCCACGGTGGTCCGGCCGTCGTCGTCCGTCCGCGGGTCGCCTAGGCTCACGTCGCCCTTGACGTCGACGCCGCCCTTGACCTCGTCGATCTTCTCGCCCGCGCGTGCGGTGGCCGAGGCCACGGCGGAGGCGGCCCTGCTGGCGGCGTCCGAGGCGGTGCCTTCGGCCTCGGAGCAGCCCGCGGCGCCGAGGGCGAGGGCCGCGGCGCAGGCCGCCGCGGCCACCGTGCGTGTTCCGTACCCGGTCATGCCGCCTCCGTCGCCGTCGCTCGCTTCACCTGGTCCCCCCAGTGAAGTCCAGCGAGGCGGAGGCCGCACGCCGGGAGTGTCCCGCGGTGCGGCTGACGGCCGCGGCTAGCGCGCGACGAACTGGGTGAGGATGGCCTGCACCTCGTAGATGTTCACGCCCTTGGTGAAGGTCTTCTGCAGCGGCGTCGGGTTGCTGGAGATCCAGATCTTCAGCTCCGCGTCCAGGTCGAAGTGGCCCGCGGTCTCCACGGCGAAGTGCGTGATGCTGCGGTAGGGGATCGAGTGGTACTCGACCTTCTTGCCGGTGATCCCCTGCTTGTCGACCATGATCAGCCTGCGGTCGGTGAAGAGCATGGTGTCGCGTATCAGCGTGTACGCGGCGTGCACCTGCTCGCCGTGGCCGAGCAGGCGGGCGTACTCGTTCTGCGCCTTGCCCGGGTCGACGGTGTGTGCGTTTCCGAACAGTGCCATGTGCTGACCCCCCATGGAGATGCTTGCGGACTGCCGTGTTTCCGGCTTCCGAATTTCTGTACGAACCCTAACCGGGTACCCCCTGCTGGGGCGTCCCCCGTACGGCCCACCCTCTGTGGCGCCTGTCCCCGGGTCCCCCGAGGGTCGGGACAGACAACAGGAGGGTGGACCTTGATGACGACGTACGGACGACGGCTGGTTGCCGCAGCGCTCTGCCTCACCGCCGTCACCGGACTCGCCACCGCGTGCGGGGACGACAACGACAGCAAGCCGGACCCCATGCGGGACAAGCAGTGGGCGCTGGACGCGCTGAAGCTGCCGGACGCCTGGGACGAGGCGAAGGGGGACGACACGGTCGTCGCGGTGGTCGACACGGGGGCGGACCTCGACCACCCGGACCTGAAGGGGCGGCTCGTCGCGGGCCACGACTTCGTCGACAACGACGACGAGCCGAAGGACATGAACGGCCACGGCACCCATGTCTCCGGCATCGCCGCCGCCCACACCGACAACGGGGTGGGCATCGCGGGCGGCGCCCCGGGCGCGAAGATCATGCCGGTCCGGGTGCTGGGCGCGGACGGCAGCGGCAGTGACGCGAACATCACCAAGGGCATCGTCTGGGCGGCCGATCACGGGGCTGATGTCATCAATCTCTCCCTCGGCGAATCGGGCCTCATGGCGCGGCTGTTGAAGGGCGGGGTGCTGAACCTGGCCATCCAGGCAGCGCACGACAAGGGGGCGGTGGTGGTGGCGGCGGGCAACGACGGCACGGCGCTGCAGCCGTACAAGGTCGAGACGCCGGTGCTGGTGGTGGGCGCGAGCGACCGGAACGGAAAGCCCGCGAGCTTCTCCAACTTCGGTGCGCAGCAGGCGGTTTCGGCGCCGGGGGTGGACATCCTGTCGACGCTGCCCACGTACAGGACGAAGGAGACGCTGAAGAACGACTCCGGGTACGGGGACCTGTCGGGGACGTCCATGGCGGCGCCGTACGTGTCCGCGGTGGCGGCGCTGCTGCATCAGCAGGGCCGGAAGCCGGACGAGATCATGAGCGCGATCAGGGCCAGCGCGAAGAACCCGGACAAGCTGGCGAAGCTGGGCCTGGGCGTGGTGGACGCGAACGCGGCGGTGGAGTCCTCGAAGTAGGTGTTTCGGCGCGTGGGCGTCGGGCCGTGCGGCCGGAGGCTCACGCGCCGAGACGGACGCCGAACTCCGCTTCGATGACCTTGAAGAGGACGTCCCAGGTCTTCCACTCGGTGTTGGTCTGGAGGGAGACGGTGTGGGTGCCGTCGGCGGTGCCCACCGTGTAGAACAGGCATCCCCAGAAGCTGCCGCCGACGCCGCGCAGCGTCAGGCCGCCCGTCGCCGCCTTGTCGAACTCGAAGAGACCGAGGCCGTAGCGGGTGTGCGGCGTCCAGTTGCCGCCCTCGGTGGAGACCGTGGTCCACATCGCGCGGTGCTGGGCGGGCGGCAGCAGGGCGCCGCAGGACATGGCGTTGACGAACTTGATCATGTCGCCGGTCGTGGAGACGACGTTGCCGGGCGCCCACGAGGTGTTGAACTCGGTGACGTCGAGGGGCGCGAGCCCCGGCTCCTCCATCACGGACTCCCAGTTCGCCGGGGTGACCGTGGCCGGGTCCGTGCCGTCCTTGTAGAACAGCGTGGAGTAGGCGCGGGGGTGCGGTGCGGGGTAGTCCGTGTCCTGGGGGCGGCGTACGTAGGTGCCGGTCAGCCCGAGGGGCCGGATGACCCTGAGCTCGATCTCCTCCGCGACGGTGTTGCCGGTGACCTTCTCGATGACGGCCTCGGCGAGGTAGAAGCCGCCGTTGGAGTACTCGAAGCGTTCCCCGGGCTCGCCGACGGGGGGCCGGGAGACGGTCATCTTGAGCAGCTCGTCGGCGGGGACGACTTCGAGGCGGTGCCTCGCGAAGTTGGCGCGGGTGGCGAACCGGTTGGTCAGCTCCGGCGCCAGGCCGGTGGAGAACAGGCCCGCGGTGTTGCTGAGCAGGTGCCTGATGGTGATCCTGCCGCCGTCGTAGCCGTTGGTGGCGGGGTCCAGTATGCCGGGCAGCCAGGTGTCCACGGTGTCGTCGATGCTGAGCCTGCCCTCGGCCTCCAGGGAGAGGAGGACGGCGGCGACGAAGGCCTTGCTGCCGCTGCCGGCGTGCAGGAACTCCCCGGGTACGCGCGGGGCGCCGGTCTTGAGGTCGGCCACTCCGGCGGTGCCGAACCAGGTGCGGTCGTCGTGCCTGACGTCGGCGGCGATGCCGGGGATGTGGAGTTCGGCCACGGCCTGGTCGAGTGCGTGCTGAATTCCTTCGGTGTTCATGCCTTTCGGCCTCTCTTCCGGTCCTTCGGCCCTCGCCAAAGGATCTTCACTGACATGTAAAAATTACGTTGCATTAGAGATTGGGTCAATCATGATTTCGTGAAGCAATGGATAACTGGCAGGTGGGGATGGGTATTTCATTGCAAGCCCATTGCTTGTGAATGCAACGGGAGCGTTGCATTAAGCTGCTGGGAACGCAGGGCGTGGGGACGTGGAGAGGTGGGGCGGGCGATGCCTGGAGAGAGGCTCACGCGGGAGGAGCGGCGGGAGATCGGCGCGGCGCTGCGGGACGGGCAGACGTACGCCGCCGTGGCCCGCCGCCTCGGCCGGCCGACGTCGACGGTCACGCGTGAGGTGATGCGGAACGGTGGGCCGGGCGCGTACCACGCGGAGCGGGCCCACCAGGCGAGCAAGCGGAAGGCGCGTCCTGCGCAGGTGACGGCTCCGCCGCGTTCTCCTGAGGGCGCTGACGCCGACACCGACGGGCGCGACCGGCAGACCGTGGACGAAGTGGCCGCGCATACCGCGGAGTTGTTCGTCCAGTCGGGGCTGACGCGGATGGCGTCGAGGGTGCTTGCGGCACTGCTGACCACGGACAGCGGCAGCCTCGGCTCTGCCGAGCTGGTACGGCGTCTGCAGGTCAGCCCGGCGGCCGTCTCCAAGGCTGTGGGGTACCTGGAGGGGATCGGGTTCATCCAACGCGAGCGGGATCCCCGCGGGCGGGCGGAACGGTATGTCATCGGTGACGACGTGTGGTTCCGGGCGGTCATGGCCAGCGTGCGCATCGACGGGCGGATCGCCGAGGCGGCCGCGCGGGGTGCGCGGGCGTTGGGGCGCGGGACCCCGGCCGGCGAGAGGCTGTCGAACCTGAGCCACTTCCTCGAACACGTCAGCGAGGACCTGGTCCGGTCGGCGGAGAGGTGGGGCCGAATCTATTTCGGGGAACCGGACGGCACCCCGTAAGGGGCGCGGGGAACGGCGCGAGCAACGGCTACCGCCCCGTAAGGGGCGCGGGGAACGGCGCGAGCAACCGGATCGGGCCCGCACGCGATACGCGCACGGTCACTGCCCCGTAAGGGGCGCGGGGAACTGCGCAATCCGCCCCCCACCGCCCCGCACCCGAATCGGCTACGGCAAGTCCTCCGGAGGCAAGGCCGAGCCCTTCGTGAACGCCTTCTCGAACCCCGCCCCGCCCAACACGGCCCTCGCCGAGGCCATGATTCTGTCGACGTCCATGCGCTCCGCCGGCGGCAACGGCGCACCCACTCCCCTACGAGACGCATCCGCCGCCCCCAGAAGCAGCGCCGCGTCCTCCGCCGAGCCGGACAACACCGCCACACCCGCCAGCCCCTCCAGGGCCAGGGCCAACGCCCGCGGCTCCGCGAGGGACTTGGCCAGCTCCAGGGCGCGTACGTGATGGGACCTCGCCCCTTCCACGTCACCCCGCATCTCCGCCAGAAAGCCCAGCTCCGCCTGGAGCAGATGGTCGCCCGTCGGCGACGACACGTCCGCGTGCCGGTCACGGATGCGGAGCAGATGCCTCTCCGCCGACTCCAGCTCACCCGCCCGCCGCGCCCCCAGCGCGAGGCCCATGTCCGAGTGGATCTCCCCGTACCTGTAGCCCTGCTCCACCGCCAACTCGCGTGCCTGTGTGTGCAGTTCCCGTGCCCTGTCCCATGCGCGCGTCAGCAGGGCCAGCCTCCCGAGCCCGGAGAGACGTGCCGAGACCTCCGCCGCGAGCCCCAGCTCACGGGCGATGCGGAGCCCTTCTTCCTGGCGGCGCACGGCCTCCTCGTACTCGCCCTTGATCTCCGCGAGCACGGCAAGCGGCGTGACGGTCTGCAACTCGCCCCAGCCGTCGCCCAGTTCACGGAACAGCTGCGCCGCGCGCCGCCCGTCCCGCCCGATCGTGTCGAGATCCCCGTGGATCAACGCGTGCATGGCCCGCAACGACAGCGCGGCCGCGATGCTCCAGGGGTCGCCCGTCTCCTCGGCGAGGGCGAGGGCTTGGGCGTTCACTTCTTCGCTGGCGGCCGGGTCACCGGAGCTGAACAGTGCGTACGCGTACATCCAGAGGTACCGCGCCCCGTAAGGGGCGCGGGGAACCGCGCGAGCAGCCCCGTCCGACCCGCAGCGATCAGACGACCCGTCCCCGGTCAGCAACGCAAACGCGTCCCGCAACAGACGAAGCTCCCCCGCCCCCGGCGAAGCCCCCAGCACCGCGGACAGCTCACGTCGCCCTTCCGCCAGCCGCCCCCGCAGCAGCCACCACCACGCCAGAGCGGAGCCGAGCCGCACACCCTCGTCGTGCCCCCGGCCGAAGGCCAGCGCCGAACGGAAGTTGGCCGCCTCCGCATCCAGCCGCGGAAGCCAGTCCCGCTGCTCGCCCCCGCGAAGGAACGGCTCCGCCCGCTCGGCAAGGGCCAGGTAGTACTCCAGGTGACGTTCCTGGACGCCCCCGAGATCCTCCAACTCCCGCAGCCGTTCCCTCGCGTAGGCCGCAACGGACTCAAGGAGCCGGTACCGCGGCGCCACCCCCGCGGCCCCCTGCACCATGACGACCAGGGAGCGGTCGACGAGGCGCGTCACCAGGTCGAGGACCTCCTCGCGGGCCACGCCGTCGCCCGCGCAGACCTCCTCCGCGGCCTCCAGCACACAGCCGTCACGGTGCACGGCAAGGCGCCGCAGCACGATCCGCTCCGGGGCGCTGAGCAGCTCCCAGCTCCAGTCGATGACGGCCCGCAGGGTCTGCTGCCGGGCGGGGGCACCGCGCTGTCCGGAGGTGAGCAGCCGGAACCGGTCACCGAGCCGCTCGGCCACCTCCCGTACGCCGAGGGCCCGTACGCGGGTGGCGGCGAGTTCGAGGGCGAGCGGGATGCCGTCCAGGCGGCGGCAGATCTCCGCGACGGCTTCCGCGTCGGCCTCGCCGCCGAAAACGGGGGCCGCGGCGGCGGCGCGGGCGACGAAGAGGCTGACCGCGTCGTCGGGCCGCAGGGGCTCCACCACGAACACGGCCTCGCCCGTGAGGCAGAGCGGCTCCTGGCTGGTGGCGAGAACGCGGACGCCGGGCGCGGCGCGCAGCAGGGTGTCCGCGAGCTCGGCGGCTTCGGCGACGACCTGCTCGCAGTTGTCGAGCACCAGCAGCGTACGGCGGTCCCGCAGGGCGGCGGCGAGACGGTCGGCGGGGGCGGAGGGGACGGGCCCGGGCACCCCGGCGGGCGCATCGTCACGGAGCCCGAGCGCGGTGGAAACGGCCTGAGCGAGATCGTCGACCGTGCTCCCCCCACCCTGCCCGGCAAACTCAACTAGCCAGACCCCATCGGAAAAGAAGGGGCCTCCCAGGGGCTGCGCGGCGCCCGCGGTCCCCGGCACCCCCGCCGCCTCCAGGGCGAGTCTCGTCTTGCCGACGCCTCCGGGGCCCGTAAGCGTCACGAGCCTTGTGGAGGTCAGTAGGTGGGCGATGGTGGTCAGTGCCTGGGTTCGTCCGATCAGGGGTGTGAGGTGGGCGGGCAGGTTGGTTCGGGGGTGCGGGGGGCCGGCGGGCGTTTCGTTTTCGGCCGGGGGACTGGGCGGGTTCTCGGCGGGGGCCCGAGTCTGGGGGCGCGGCAGCGACAGGGCGGGGTCCTGTCGGAGTATCGCCTCGTGCAGTGACGTCAGCTCCGGGCCCGGGTCCAGGCCCAACTCCTGCGACAGTTGGTCCCGCAGGGATCCGTACGAAGCCAGTGCCTCGCTCTGGCGGCCCGCCAGGTACAGCGCCCGCATCTGCACCGCCCGCAGACGTTCCCGCAGCGGATGCCGGGACACCAGGTCCGCCAACTCGCCGGTCAGCAGCGTGTGGTCGCCCGCCGCGAGCCTCGCCTCGGCCTGTTCCTCCAGGACGGCGAGGCGCTGCTCGGCCAGGCGGTCGGCGGCGGCGCGGACGAACTCCTCGTCCGCGAAGTCCGCGTACGCGGGCCCCCGCCACAACTCCAGCGCCTTCGTCAGGAGTTCGGCACGGCTTCGCGGGTCCGCCTCGCGCCGCGCGTCGTCCACCAGCGCGCGGAAGCGGTCCGCGTCCACCTCGTCCCCGGCCGCCGCGTCCACCCGCAGCCGGTAGCCCGGCGCCTGGTGCACCACACGGTCGCGGCCCAGGGCGCGGCGCAGCTGGGAGACCTTGGACTGCAGGGCGTTGGCCGGACGGCCCGGAGGGGCCCCGCCCCACAGGTCGTCGACGAGCCGGTCGGCGGAGACCGGCTTCCCCTCGTGCACCAGAAGATCGGCGAGCAGCGCCCTGACCTTCGCCTCGGGAACCTTGACGGGCTCCCCCTCGCCGTCCCACACCGCCAGTGGACCGAGCACCCCGAACCGCATGCGGATCACCGTACACACCGGCCCTCGGTCATGGTCGCCGCCGACCATCAGCGGACCATCAGCGGTCCCGAAGCGCCCGCCCGCACAGTCGTCCCTGTCAGCAGCCAACGCACGCAGGGGAGGGCCCGATGCCCACGTACGCAGGCAGGAAAGCCGTGGTCGTCGGCGGCGCCACCGGCCTCGGCCTCGCCATCGCCAAACGCCTCGTCGAGGGCGGCGCCGAGGTCCTGGTGACCGGCGGCCCCGGCGCCGACCTCGCCGAGGCCGCCGTCGAGGTCGGCCCCCGCGCCCACGTCATCGGCTCCGACCCGAAGGACCCCGCGGCCGCCGCCGCCCTCGCCCCCGCCGTCCGCGAGCGGCTCGGCGGCGTCGACCTCCTCTTCGTCCACGCGGACGACGGCCTGCCCGCACAGCCCGCGCCCGCGCTGCTCGGCCTCCTGCGCGACGACGGCGCGGTCGTCCTCACCTGCTCGTCGGCCGACCCGACCGTCAACTCCCTTGCCCCGCTGGTCCGATGTCGCGCCTCCGCCGACGACACCGCCCGCACCGCACTCCGCCTGGCCGCGGACATCCCCCGTGCACAACCCGGCCCCCGCCCCCGTCCCCGTACACGTACCGAAAGGATCTGACCGGCATGCGCGCCGCAGAAGCCACCGAGACAGCAGCCACCGAGACAGCGGCCACCGAGACAGCGGCCACCGAGACAGCGGCCACCAAGAGGACGGCGGGGGGCAGGGGCGAGCCCCAGAAGCTTCCCCTTCCCGCCCTCCTCGCCCTCGCCACCGCCGTCTTCGTCACCAGCCTCACCGAGACCCTGCCCGCGGGCCTGCTCCCCGCGATGAGCGCCGACCTCGGCGTCAGCGAGTCCGCGACCGGCCAGACGGTCACCATCTACGCCATCGGCACCGCCCTCACCGCGATACCGCTCACCGCGGCCACCGCGGGATGGCGCCGCAGGCGGCTGCTCCTCGCGGCGATGGCCGGCTTCGCCGCGGCCAACACCGTCACGGCGGCCTCCGCCAACTACCCCGTGACCATGGTGGCCCGCTTCGTCGCCGGTGTCGCCGCGGGCCTCGCCTGGGCGCTGCTCGCCGGCTACGCCCGCCGCATGGCCCCCGCCCACCTCCAGGGCAAGGCCATCGCCATCGCCATGGCGGGCATCCCCGTCGCGCTCTCCCTCGGCGTCCCCGCGGGCACGTTCCTCGGCAAGGTGCTCAGCTGGCAGGTCGCGTTCCTGGTCATGACCGGCCTCACGGTGGGCCTGCTGGCCTGGATCGCCGCGCTCGTCCCCGACTACCCGGGACAGCCGCGCGGCGAGAGGACCCCCGTCCTGAGCACCCTGCGCGTCCCCGGCGTGAGCCCGGTCCTCTTCGTGACCCTCGTCTTCGTCCTCGCGCACACGGTCCTCTACACGTACATCGCCACCTTCCTCGACGAGCTCGGCATGGGCGGCTCCACGGACCTCGTCCTGCTCGTCTTCGGCGCCGCCTCCCTCGCCGGCATCTGGATCGTGGGCGCCCTCGTGCACCGCAGGCTGCGCGCGCTGACCCTGGCGAGCGTGCTCCTGGTGGGCGCGGCGGCGGCCGTCCTCGCCCTGTTCTCCGGCACCCCGGCGCTGGTCTACGCGGCCGTGACCCTGTGGGGCCTGGGCTGGGGCGGCGCGCCGACCCTCCTGCAGACCGCCGCGGGCGAGGCGGGCGGCGACGCGGCGGACGCGGCCCAGGCGATGCTCGTGACCCTGTGGAACGTGGCCATGGCGGGCGGCGGCGTCTTCGGCGGCGTCCTCCTCGGCCTGGTCGGCTCCTCGTCCTTCCCGTGGACGATCCTGCTGCTCCTGGTCCCGGTCCTGCTGGTGGTGGCCGCGGCCCGCAGGCACGGCTTCCCGGTGCGAAGCCGCGTCTGAGAAAATCCCCTTCCGTGCGAAGACTTCCGTACGAAGAAGGGGGAAGCCGATGATGATCGTGCTGCTGGCCATTGGGGTGCTGGTCGCGGCGGCGGGCCTGGGCGCGGTCGTCTGGGCGGCCCGGGGCGGACCGCGCTGGGTCCACGGAGTGGCGAAGGCGACGACCGTCTCGGCGGAACTGGTCACGGCCATGAGGAAGAGCAGCCGGATCTACGGCGGCAACAACCGCAACTCGTCCGGCTCGGACGGCTAGTTCACCGCGCCCTACCCGTACGACGGGAGGGCGCGGTGTTCTTGGTGCGCGCAGGAGTTCCTGGTGCGCGTCAGACGTCCAGTTCGGTCTCGATCCTCCTGAGCTGATGCCGGGCCATCGCCAGATTCGCCTTGTCCTTGTCCAGGGCCAGATACAGGAAGAGGCCGCTGTTGTTGCGGGACCTCAGCAGCCGGATCAGGTGGTACTGGTCGTTGAGCGTGATCAGGATGTCCTCGATCTCGCTCTTGAGGCCGAGCATCTCCATGGTGCGCACCTTGGCCCGCACCACGTCGGTGTTGCCCGCCGCCGCGACGTTCAGGTCGATCTCCTTGTTCCCTCCCAGGGTGCCGAGGGCCATGCCGCTGCTGTAGTCGACCAGCGCGGCCCCCAGGGAGCCGTCGATCGCGGTCATCGCTTCTTTCAGCGCGCTTTCCGTGTTGTACATGGGGCTCGTACTTCCTTTTCGTCTGTTGGTGGAGCGGGCCGAGGGGGGAGTCATGGTCAGGTGTTCTCCAGTCGTTCGAGCGCACCGTCGAGCAGGTCTCGGATACGGGCGCTGGACCGGCGTGCCTCCAGGTGGAGCCGGCCCACGTTGACGCGCGGTTCCGCCAGGAGGGTCAGGACGGCGGAGGGGCCTGCCGCGTAGGCCGCGACGTAGCCCCGCTCGCCTTGGATCAGGAGCTCCGACGCCCGGCCCCGGCCGGCTGCGTCCGCCAGCCTCAGGGCGACGTCGAGGGCGCCCGCGGTGAGGTCCGCGATGTGCTCGGCCTCGTCGTGCGTGGTGTCTCCTGCCAGCACCTTGCCGTCGGTGCCGGCGGCGAGTGCACCGGTGAGCTGGGGGACACAGGCCCGCAGCCGTCTGAGTTCGCGGAGCAATTCCGGTTCTGCCGCCATCAGTTGCCTCCTCCGGGCACGGCGCCGTGCCACCCGCCTCATGACGCACCCGCGGACCGGTGGCGGTCGGAACGGGACTTCACAGGGCCTCCAGAGCGTGACGGACCCGGCGCAGGAGGGCGATGTCCGTCTCGGCGAAGCCGTCCGTGCCGACGGCGACGGGCGGGGAGGCACGGGTCGTCGGCCGGGCGGGGGCGGGAGCGGGGGTCTCCGGCGGCGGGCTCGGGCGCGGCGCGTCGATCAGCCCCGCGACGGCCAGGCGCCGCACCTCGAGGAGGACGTGGAAGGCGGGCCTGCCGAGCAGCCGCGAGAGGTCCGCGGGAGTGCGCCTGCCGTCGGCGAGGTCGAGCAGCGTCCGCTGCCGCCCCGGCACGTACTGCCCGGCCGCGGGCGGCAGGCGCACCACCGGGGCCGTGTCCATCCCGGGTCCCGGCCAGAGGCGGTCGAGCAGCCTCCTGCGGCGGCGCGACTCCCGCTCGACCAGCTCGGCGGGGACGGGGCGCGCCGTGCCGAGGCCGTGCGCGACGCCGTGCCGGAACCGGGTCGGGCCGCTGCCGGGCGCCAGGGCGAACAGTGCGGCGTCGAACAGCGCGGTCAGCAGGCAGATCTCCAGCTCGCCGGGGTTCACGTGGCCGCCGTCGACCAGGAGTCGGGCCACACCCCGCCGCGGACCCGCCCGCCCGACGGCCTCGTCCCAGACCGTGCGCGGCAGCCGCCCGCCCGCCGTCAGGAGGACGTCGACGCCGGGCGCCGCCGCGCTCTCGGCGTGGACGACGCGGCCCTCGGCGAGATAGAGCGTCCCCGCGTCGCGCATCAGCGCCCCGGTGGCCCCCTCCATGGCGAGCCGTACGAGCATCGAGCACCGGGTCGGCAGGACGGGGTCCGGTGCGGGAGCGGGCGCGGCGGTCGTCATTCGAGGACCAGACGTCGGGCCACGTCCTGGAGCCGCAGGCGCGCGACGGCGAGGTTGCCCGCGTCGCGGTCGAGCCACATGTGCAGGAAGACGCTGCTGTCGAAGTCGGTCTCCACGAACCTGAGTACGTGGTACTCGGTCCGCGTGGTGACGATGAGGTCCTCGACGTCGGTACTTCCGACGGGGGGTGCGTCCGCCGAGGTGCCGGCGTCGGAGTGGCCGGCGAGGCGCAGGTCCCCGGCGGGGCGGAACGTGCGGTACTCCACGGACATGCGGGCCAGCTCCGCGGTCTCCGCCGCGGCCGACTCGGCCTCGCCGTGCGGCGGTTCACCGATCGAGCCGAGGGAGAGACCGCACGTCCAGTCCACGAGGGACGCACCCCGAGCGCCCGGTACGGACATGACTTCCAGCAGACACAGATCTATACCGGGCACCCGGAACTCCCCTCCCCAACACCGCACGCACACCTGTCTGGTGTCCTTGCGGTGACGCGGAGGTTATGCAGGGGAAAGGCGCGTGTGGAAGGCAGTGGCACATTCCCGCGGAACATGCTCGGGGCCGACAGTTCCGTACTTCTGGATGCACGTTCGGTGACGTAATTCGGCTATGTGATCGGTGCTTGCGGGCATCTTCCGTCACCTTGGGCAGACCTCTGGGGAATGGCGCCGCCGGTTGGTAGACATGCGCGATATCCGTTGCGGCCAGGGGGTGTTGATGGCGGATCCACGCGAACGCGTCGACCCGGACGGGTACGCCCTGCTGTCCCGCGCCCTCACCGACTGCGCGGCCCGCGCGGTCACCGGCGCGCTGCGGGTCATCGGCCGACCCGGCGGTCTGTTCCGTCTCCGGCAGGGCCGCGTGGTCGCGGTGGAGAGCCCCGGGGCTCCGGGGCCGGAGGTGCTGCTGCGGGCGGGGTGGCCGAGCGGCAGGGCGTGCGGCCGGGCGTGCGAGCGGCCGTGCGTGCGGCCGTGCGGCCGACGGTGCGCCGAGGTATTCGCGACCAGGGACGCGGTGTTCGCGATCCTTGCGGGGGAGGTGAGCGGCTGTGTCATGGATGCGGGGGGTGGCGTGACGGAGGCCGCCCCGCCCGGCCTGTCCGCGCTGCTCGGCCCGCTCCCCCCGCCCGGCCGGGGAGAGGAGCCGGAGACGCTGCTGCGCGAGGCCGCCGGGGAGCTGGCGGCGCTCGCCGCCCTTCCGTACGCCGTGCTGCCGCACCGGGACCGGCCGGTGCGTGCCCTGGAGGCGGGGTGCGCACCGAGCTCCTGTCCCGCCGCGCACCGGGAGATCCTGCGGCTCGCCGACGGGCGGCGCACCCCGCGTGACATCGCGTTCCTCCTCGGCAGGGGCGTCCACGCGGTGACGGTGGAGACCGCGCTGATGCTGGGCGAGGGGCTGCTGCTGCGGTCGGTGCCGAAGCCGGGCGGTTCCGGCGGACCTGTGCCGGAGCCCGGCGGCTCCGGGCCGCGCACCGCCGCCCCGCCCCTGTCCCGCCGACAGCCCGGCGGTGAGGCCGTCCCCGCGGGGGCGGCCCGCTCCCCGGGACTTCCCCGCCGCAGCCCCGGGGCCAGCGGCAGGACCAGGACTCCCGCCGCGGACGACCCCGCGGTGGGCTGGCGAGGTTTCTTCCGACGGGGGGAGAGGCCTCGCGCTCCGGCATGCGAGAACAAGGGGGGTCCACTGAATGGACCATGAAGCACTGTCCGCCGAAATGCAGGGTCTGCGCGCGCAGTTGGCGGGAATCACGGACACGGCGGTGGCGGCCGTCGACGGCCTGCTCATCGAGGCCGACACGGACGAGGGCGTCGAGGTGAACGGCCTCGCGGCCCTCGCCGCGGCCACGCTCGGCCTGGCCCAGCGGATGGCCGAGGCCACCGGCCGCGGCACCCTGCGCGGCACGGTGTCGCACGGCAGCCGGGGCTGCACGGCGGTGTACGCGGTCGGGGCCGCGGCGCTGCTGGTGGTCGTCGGGGACGAGGGCCTGGACCTGGGCCGGCTGGACGAGGAGTGCCGCCCCGTCCTGAAGCGCGTCGACGCCATCCTGACGGACAAGGCCTGAGCCCCGCCCCTCACGGGTCCGCCGCTCCGGGTTGGCACGAACCGGCAGCCTGTTCGAAGCTGGTACGTGGAGCACGTGACTGTACGCAGAGCACGTGGAGGAGACCCCATGACCTCACCCGGTAGCGGCGGCCCGACACCCGGCGGCGGCCCGACACCCGGCGGCGGCCCGACACCCGTCGGCGGTGACCCGGTCACCACCCGCACCGTCGACCGCATCGAGCGCCGTCTGGTCGCGGGCCCCGACACCCAGGTCGACAACAAGGCCCTGGTCATCGCCCCCGGCGACTTCCGCCGCACGGACCCGTTCCTGCTGATGGCCGAGGACTGGTTCTCCCAGACCGGCTTCGACTGGCATCCGCACCGCGGCCTGGAGACCGTGACGGTGGTCCTCGGCGGCGTACTGGAACACGGCGACAGCCTCGGCAACGCGGGCGCCCTGGAGGAGGGCGACACCCAGTGGATGACGGCGGGCCACGGCATCATCCACCGCGAACTCGCCTTCAAGAACGAGTACGTCCACACGCTCCAGCTCTGGCTGAACCTGCCCGCCGCCAAGAAGCTGGTCGACACCCACTACCAGGACCTGTACGCGAAGACGTACGCCACGTACGCCGAACCCGGCGTCACGGTGAAGGTCGTCTCGGGCGAGACGGGCGGCGCCCGCGGCCCGGCCAGGAACCAGCACCCGGTCCTCGGCCTGCTCATCACTCTGGACCCGGAGACGGACTACACCCAGCTCCTCGCCGCGCACGACCGGGCCTTCGCGTACGTCGTCACGGGCGAGGTCACGGTCTGCGGGCGCAGGACAGCCGAGGGCGAGACGGCCTGGTCGGATCCGGTGGCGGGCGCGAACGGCGGCGTCAGCGCCCTGAGGCTGACCACCGGGCACGGCGACGCCCCGAGCAAGGTGATGCTCTTCGCGGGCGAGCCGATCCGGGAGCCGGTGGTGGCGGGCGGCCCGTTCGTCATGAACAGCGAGGCCGAGATCTACCAGGCCTACCGGGACTACGAACACGGCAAGTTCGGCCCGGTACCGCGCCTGGGGCGGCTCCGGACCCGCTGACACCCCACCGCAGGGCGACACCCCACCGCACGGCGGGACCACTCGGTCCCGCCGTGCGGCTATGTGGCCTAACTGCGCGCTCCCGCACGACGTCTGACGGGTGGTCAGGTACGGCCGCCCGTGTGACGGTTCGAGAGCGTCATAAAGCAGTTCCTCGTACTTTTCATCAAATGTGCCTGACGAATCGGTCGGTCCGAGATGGCGTGAGGTTAGGCACATGGAAGTGACCCGGGCGTTCGGCCGGCGCATGGCGCCGGTCGAACGGTGCAGACGGCGCGTACGCCGCGCGATGCGTACGGCGCTCGTCATGGCGGTGGTGAGCGGCCAGCTGGTCGGGCTGGACGCGGCGTGGTCGGTGGAGGACACCGGCCCCTCGCCCAGTGGCTCCCCCAGCGCCTCGGCGAGCGCACCGTCGACCACGGGTCCTGCCGCGGAGCAGACCTCTCCCAGCGCTTCTCCCTCGCCCTCGACCCCGGTGTCACCCGCGGCCGAGGACGAGACCGAGACCGAGACCGAGCCCGAAGCCGGGGAGCCGAAGGCCACCCGGGCCGACCAGGAGCCCGAGGGGAAGCCCAAGTCCAAGGCCAAGGCCGACAAGAAGGCGACGGCCGAGAAGAAGGCCGAGGCCGAGAAGGAGGCCGAAGCCGACGAGCTCCCCCTCGACGACGGCACCCCCCTGTCATCCGGCAAGCGCGCCCAGAAGGCGGGCAGTTACACCGTCTCCGGCACCGGCGGCACCGGCACCCTGCCCAGCGGCACCACGGTCGCCATCTCGTCGACCGGGGCGCAGGGCAACGCCACCGCCAACGCCCTCGACGGCGGCACGGTCACGTCGCCGTCCGGCCTCGCGGGCTCCGCTTCCGTCGGCCTCCTGTGGCCCACGGGCGGCAGCACCAGCTACACCGAGCGCGGCACGGTGACGTTCACCTTCAGCCGTCCGGTGCGCAACCCCCGGCTGCACCTCGCGGGCATGGGCGCCGCGCCCGGCGCCAACATGCGGCTGCGGCTCACCGACAGCGCGCCCGCGTCGGCCTCACCCACGCTGAGCAAGCTGGCGGGCTTCACGGACTGGACGGTCTCCGACACCGAGATCTCCAACTCGTACAGCACCGCGAACCCCAGCTGTACCGCGGCCACCACGTCCACCAACGTCACCTCAGGCTGCGGCACGGTCGGCGTCACCGGCACCGTCAGCAGCGTCACGCTCGCCGTGGCCACCCGCAACAACGCGGGCGGCACGACCGGCGACGGCGTGCGCTTCATGGCCACCGTCGACGAGGACTTCTCCAACTCCTCCGATCTGCCCGCGGCTTCGCACACCCTCTCCGACCTGAAGCTCGGCGCCCTGTCCACCGGTGACAGCCCGGACACGGTGATCACCAACCCCGGGATCAAGGCGGACGACGACGCGGACGGCGTCGCCTCCTGGCCCGCCGTCGGGTCCGACAAGGCCGGATCTTCGTACTCCGTGGACGTCGCACTCACCTCGCCCTCGGCCTCGGCGCTCTCCGGCTGGGTGGACTGGAACGGCAACGGCACCCTGGACGACGGCGAGCGCGCGGATGCCGCTCCGGAAGCCGGTGCCACGACCGCCAAGCTGACCTGGACGGTTCCGAGCGACGTGAAGTCCGGCACGCACCCGGCCCGCATCCGGCTCGGGTACGACGCGACCACGACGCGGAAGGCGTCCGGCTGGGCCGACTCCGGTGAGGTCGAGGACTACACGATGACGGTGGCCAAGGTCGCCAACCTGGACATCAGCAAGACCGTGGACACCACCACGCCCCGCCTGGGGGACGAGGTCCTCTTCACGATCTCAGTGAAGAACACCGGCCCGGACGACACCACGGATGTGAAGGTCACGGACGAGTTGCCGGACGGCCTGCGATACGTCTCCGACGACTCGGGCGGCAAGTACGACTCCGGGACGGGCATCTGGAGCACCGGGGACCTCAAGAAGGACGAGACGAAGACCTTCAACCTGGTGGCCAAGACCACCAAGGAGGGGGAGATCGTCAACACCGCCTCCAAGGCCACGTCGACGTACCAGACCAAGCCGGTCGAGAGCTCCTCGGTGACCTTGAACGTCGGCCCGGCCAGTGACTGCCCGAAGATCGCCGAGCTGACCAACGGCAGCTTCGAGTCGCCGGTGAACACCTC
Source organism: Streptomyces sp. NPDC025651 (assembly GCF_055558735.1). Taxonomy (NCBI): domain Bacteria; kingdom Bacillati; phylum Actinomycetota; class Actinomycetes; order Kitasatosporales; family Streptomycetaceae; genus Streptomyces; species Streptomyces sp. NPDC025651. The sequence continues at coordinate 527,764 of NZ_JBVHLZ010000002.1, read as the reverse complement.
GAGCGTGCAGTTCTACGGCGACGCCGGGCAGCCCGCGCCGAACGTACCGGGCTGGCGCACCACCGCCACCGACCGCAAGATCGAGATCTGGCGGGGCCCGAACACCCCCGCGGGCAACATCACCGCGGCGGACGGGCAGCAGTGGGCCGAGCTCAACGCCAACCAGGTCTCCACGCTCTACCAGGACCTGAGCACCACGCCCGGCCTCAAGATGAACTGGCGCATCTTCCACCGGGGCCGCCAGGGCGACGACACGATGCAGGTGCGGATCGGCCCGTCGAACGGCACGCTCGTCGCCCAGACGCCGACCGGCGCCTCCTCCCCGGACATCACCACGGGCACCAGCGGCTGGAAGGAGTACCGGGGCACGTACACCATCCCCGCGGGCCAGCACATCACGCGCTTCGCCTTCGCGTCGGTCAGGAGCATCGGCGGCAACGCCATCGGCAACTTCCTCGACGGCATCCGCTTCGGCACGCCGGGCTGTCTGACCACGAAGAAGTCCGTGACCCGGAACCCGGACCGCGACCCGTCGCAGCCGACGGACGTCCTGACGTACACCGTCGAGGCGGGGAACGAGGGCGGCGACGACGCGTTCGACGCCTTCCTCCGTGACCCCATCCCGGCCAACTCCGACTTCGTCCCCGGCTCCATCACGGTCACCAGGCCCGACGGGTCCACGACGGCGGTCTCGGACGCCGACGGCTACGACAGCGCGGGCAAGCGCGTCACGGCCCCCATCGGAGCGGGCAGCAGTCCGCGCAAGGTGGCACCCGGCGAGACCTGGAAGATGACGTACAAGGTCAAGATCGCCAGGGCGGCCGGCGGCAGCAAGGTCATCAACCAGGCCACCGCGGGCTGGAAGGAGACGCCGGACGGCTCGGACACCACCGAGCGGCAGACCAACACGACGACCACCAACATCGGCGAGACCGTCGACATCAAGGTCGACGTCAACGACCTGACCATCGCGCCGGGCACCAGCGGTGACGTCACCCTGACCACGACCAACGACGGGCCCAACGACGCCAAGGGCGTCAAGACGGTCTACGAGATCCCGCCGGGCACGACGGTCGACACCGCCTCGCTGCCGACGGGCTGCACGGGCGGCGAGGCCGGGCCCGTCACCTGCACCATCGGCGATCTGGCCAAGGGCGCGACCAAGAGGCACACCTTCACGCTCAAGGTCCCGGCCGACGCCGTCCCCGGTACCAGGACCACGGGCACGGCGACCACCAGCACCACGTCCAACGAGCCCGACGAGTGGCTGGCCAACAACAAGGACACCAACCAGCTGACCGTCGGCGGCCGCAGGATCGCCCTTGAGATCAAGAAGGAGGCGCGTCCCGACCCGCTCACGGTGGGCCAGCAGGTCACCTACACCGTCACGACGACCAACAAGGGCCCCTCGGACGCGCTCGGCGTCAAGATCGAGGACACCGTCCCCGCCAACTACACGGACGTCACCTGGCAGTGCACGGTCGACTCCACGACGGCCTGCGGCTCGGGCACGGGCAACTCGGTCAGCACGACGGTCGCCACCATCCCCGCGGGCAGGTCCGCGGTGATCACCATCACCGGCACGCTGAAGGCCGACCCGGGCAAGGACCCGGTCAGGAACACGGCCAAGGTCACGGGGCCCAGCGGTTCCGAGGACAGCAACTGCCCCGACAAGAAGGGCCCTTGCACCCATGAGGGCGAGAACATCCTCGGCACCAAGAGCCTGAGGATCACCAAGTCCGTCTCCACCACCAAGCCCCTGCCGGGCCACGAGGTCACGTACACGGTGAAGGTGGAGAACACCGGCTCGGTGACGTACACCGGGGCGAAGTTCGAGGACGACCTGACGGACGTCGTGGACGACGCGACGTACGTGGTGAACAGCGAGTCGGCGGACATCGGCACGGCCTCGTACGCGAAGCCGAAGCTGAGCTGGAGCGGTGACGTCCCGGCGGAGAGGACCGCGACCATCACGTACAAGGTGAAGGTCGACTCGCCGCCGAAGGGCGACAAGAAGCTGAAGAACGCCGTCAGTTCGAGCGTGCAGGGCACCAACTGTCCGCCCGGCTCCACGGACCCGAGGTGTTCCACGGGTGACGGTGACGAGGGCGGCATTCCGAGCCTGAAGTACAAGAAGGTGATGTCGCCGAAGAGTCCGCTGCCGGGGCAGAAGGTCTCGTACACGGTGACGGTCGAGAACGACGGCGAGGCCGACTATCCGGGAGTGAAGTTCACGGACGATCTGTCGGATGTCGTGGACGACGCGACGTACAACGACGACGCGAAGGCGGTCTCGGGCGGGAGCGGTCACGGGACGGTGAGGTACGCCGAGCCGAAGCTGACCTGGGCCGGCGATCTGGCCAAGGGGCAGACGGTCACGGTGACGTACTCGGTGACCGTGGACTCGCCGCCGAAGGGCAACAAGTCCCTGAAGAACACGGTGACTTCGGATGTTTCGGGGTCGAACTGTCCGCCCGGTTCGAAGGATCCGGAGTGCGGCAGCGGCGGTGACGAGGGCGGCGGTCTGCCGAACCTGGTCTACAAGAAGGTGATGTCGCCGAAGAACCCGCTCCCCGGTCAGAAGGTCTCCTACACGGTGACCGTGGAGAACGACGGGAAGGGCGCGTACCCCGGCGTGAAGTTCACGGACGACCTGTCGGACGTGGTGGACGACGCCGAGTACAACGGTGACGAGAAGGCCGTCTCGGGCGGCAGCGACCACGGCACCGTGGCGTACACGGAACCGAAGCTGACCTGGACCGGCGATCTGGCGGCCGGGCAGAAGGTCACGGTGACGTACTCGGTGACCGTGGACTCGCCGCCCAAGGGCAACAAGTCCCTGAAGAACACGGTCACGTCGGACGTGGAGGGCTCCAACTGCCCGCCCGGATCCAAGGACCCGTCCTGCGGGACGGGCGGTGACCACGGCGGCATTCCGAGCCTGAAGTACAAGAAGGTGATGTCGCCGAAGAACCCCCTGCCGGGGCAGAAGGTCTCCTACACGGTGACGGTCGAGAACGACGGCGAAGGGAACTACCCCGGCGTCAAGTTCACCGACGACCTCTCCGATGTCGTGGACGACGCGACGTACAACGACGACGCGAAGGCGGTCTCGGGCGGGAGCGGTCACGGGACGGTGAGGTACGCCGAGCCGAAGCTGACCTGGGCCGGCGATCTGGCCAAGGGGCAGACGGTCACGGTGACGTACTCGGTGACCGTGGACTCGCCGCCGAAGGGCAACAAGTCCCTGAAGAACACGGTGACTTCGGATGTTTCGGGGTCGAACTGTCCGCCCGGATCGAAGGACCCGGAGTGCGGCAGCGGCGGTGACGAGGGCGGTGGCCTGCCGAACCTCGTGTTCAAGAAGGTGATGTCGCCGAAGAACCCGCTCCCCGGTCAGAAGGTCTCCTACACGGTGACCCTGGAGAACGACGGGAAGGGCGCGTACCCCGGGGTGAAGTTCACCGACGACCTCGCGGACGTCATCGACGACGCCAAGTACAACCACGACGAGAAGGCCGTCTCCGAGGGCAGTGACCACGGCACCGTGAAGTACGAGGAGCCGAAGCTGACCTGGCACGGTGACCTCGCGGCCGGGCAGAAGGTCGCGGTGACGTACTCGGTGACCGTCGACGACCTGCCCAAGGGCGACAAGGTCCTGAAGAACACGGTGACGTCGGATGTGGAGGGCTCCAACTGCCCGCCCGGGTCCAAGGACCCCGACTGCACCACCGGCGAGGCCGACGGCGGTCTGCCCAACCTGAAGTACAAGAAGGTGATGGAGCCCAAGAACCCCGCCCCCGGCGGGAAGGTCGCCTACACCGTCACCGTCGAGAACGACGGAAAGGCCCCCTACCCGGACGTGAAGTTCACCGACGACCTGTCGGGCGTGGTGGACGACGCCACGTACAACGGCGACGCGAAGGCGGTCTCCGGAGGGAGCCCGCACGGCACGGTCGCGTACGCCGAGCCGAAGCTGACCTGGACCGGCGATCTGGCGGCCGGGCAGACGGTCACGGTGACGTACTCGGTGACCGTGGACGCGCCGCCGAAGGGCGACAAGGTCCTGAAGAACACGGTGACCTCGGACGTGCCGGGCTCCAACTGCCCGCCCGGCTCGAAGGACCCCGACTGCTCCACCGGCGGCGAGGAGGAGGGCGGCATCGCCGTCATCCGCTTCCTCAAGACCGCCGACCCCAGCGGCACGATCACCGCGGGGCAGCGGGTCACGTACACGGTCAAGGTCCTCAACGAAGGCAAGAGCGTCTACCGGGGCGCCACGTTCTCCGACAACCTGAGCGGCGTGCTGGACGACGCCGCCTACAACGGTGACGCCGAGGCCTCCTCGGGCGACGTCGGCTACGAACGGCCCACGGTCACGTGGACCGGCGACGTACCGGCGGGCGGGACCGTCACGGTGACCTACTCGATCACCGTCGACAACCCGGTCAAGGGCGACAAGAAGCTGACGAACTCCGTCACTTCGAGCACGCCCGGCACCAACTGCCCGCTGCCCATGCCCGCGAGGGCGGCCAGGGCGCTGCTGCTCGGTCCGATCGATCCGGACTGCTCGACGGGGCCGAGCCTCATCAAGCAGTTGACCGTCAAGAAGCAGCACGACGCGAAGGAGAAGGTCAGGCCGGGCGAGAGGATCACCTACACGGTGACCGTCACCAACACCGGCTCGGCGCCGTACGAGGGCGCCACGTTCCGCGACGACCTGAGCGACGTCCTCGACGACGCGACGTACAACGGCGACGCGGGGGCCGGCGCGGGCACGGCTCGTTTCGCTTCGCCGACGCTGAGCTGGACCGGCGACCTGCAGCCGGGCGAGCGGGCGACGGTCAGGTATTCCGTGACCGTCAAGCCCAAGGGCTCCGGCGACGGCAGGATCGCCAACCGGGTGATCACGCCGGGTGGTTCGGGCGGCAACTGCCCGGAGGGCTCGACCGACCCGGACTGCACGGGCGGCCCCGTGCCGCCGGAGGTCATCGACCCGATCAAGCCGCCGCCGGTGCTCCCGGAGACCGGTGACCGCGGCCGCACGCGGACGCTGCTCGCGGGTGGCGCGGCGATCGTCCTGGTGGGCGTGGGCGCGTGGATCGTGGCGACGATGAGGCGAAGGAGGAACGAAGCCGCCTGATTCCGACGGTAGTTGAGGGGCGCCCCGGGCCTGTGAGGACCGGGGCGCCCCTCCGCGCGTGGCCCGGCGGCTCAGCGGCTCGGGCGGGTGTGCAGCGCGAGGCCGTCCGTGCCCGGCTCCTCGACGCCCGGAAGCAGCCGCATGTCGTGGTCGTAGTCGCCGCCGACGAGCGTGCGGAAGGGGACGGGCTCGTCGGTGAAGAGCCCGTCGAGCCGTGCCGCGTACGCCTGCCGGGCCTCTTCGAACCGCTCCTCGGGCAGGGCGTTGGACTCGTACACCGCGAACGGTTCGAGCGGCGCGACGCCGGTGAACCAGAACAGGCCGTGCTGCAGCGGGTGGAGCACGTCGGACAGTTCGCCGTGGATGCCGCGGTCCGAGAAGGCCCCGGTCCGCGCGCCCGCGGTCACCGACACAAGCGCCCGCTTCCCGGCGAGTGGGCCGTCGCTGTACGGCGGCGGGACCGCGGGGCCGTACGCGAATCCGGCGGTGAACACCCGGTCGATCCAGCCCTTCAGGATCGCGGGCACCGAGAACCACCACAGCGGGAACTGCAGGACGATCGCGTCGGCCCAGCGCACCTTCTCCTGCTCCTCGGCGACGTCAGGGGTGAGCCGGCCGTCGAGCGTGGCGCGCTCGGAGGCGCCCATCACGTGCAGGCGGCCCCGGGCGTCGGGGAACTCGTCGGGGAAGTCGTCGGCGTCCACCGTCGCCTTCCACTTCATCGCGTACAGGTCGGAGACCCGCACCTCGTGACCGGCCTCCCGGAGGTGGTCGACGGCGAAGCGGGCGAGGGAGGCGTTGAGGGAGCGGGGCTCGGGGTGGGCGCTGACGACGAGGATCTTCATGCCGTCAGGCTCCCGCGGGCGTGCTCCGGCAGCCAGCACTCTGTTCGACCGAGGAAAGCCGTTCCTGGTATCGCGAGACCCACCCTGGGGGCGGGGCCGCCCATACTTGATCGCATGGACGACAACGGGCGGGACCTCGGCGGATTCCTGCGTGCCCGGCGGGGCCGCGTCGCACCGGAGAGCGTGGGGCTCAGCACCGGCAACCGCCGCAGGGTGCGGGGGCTGCGGCGCGAGGAGCTGGCCCAGCTCGCCGGGATCAGCGTGGACTACTACGTCCGCATCGAGCAGGGCCGTGCCACCCAGCCGTCCCCCGAAGTGCTCGACGCCCTCGCCAGGGCCCTGGGTCTCGACACGGCCGAGCGCAGGCACCTCGCCACGCTGGCGGCCGCCGAGCGTGTGCCCACGCCGCGGGCCAGGATCAGCCCGCTCCTGCGCCAACTCCTGGACTCCATGGCGCACTTCCCGGCCTTCGCGACCAACCACCGGCTCGACGTGGTGGCATGGAACGCGCCGGGCGCCGAACTGCTCGGCGGCCTGGGCGAGCGGCGCGACGGGAACAACGCGCGGTTCCTCTTCCTGGACCCCGCCGCCCGTGACGTGTACCCCGAGTGGGCGGACCGGGCCGCGGAGGCGGTGGGCCAGCTGCGGGTGGCCGCGGGCCGCTACCCCGACGACGCCGATCTGGCGGCCCTCATCGCCGAACTCCGCGAGCAGAGCGCCGAGTTCCGCGGCTTCTGGGACAGCGGGGAGATCGTGATGTGCGCCGGGGGCAGCAAGCGGCTGCGGCACCCGGCGACGGGCCCGCTCACCCTCGACTACGAAACGCTGCACGTCCCGGCGTCGCCCGGCGAGACGGGCCTGGTCGTGCACGTCTTCGGCGCGGAGGAGGGCACGGAGGAGGCCGCCGCGCTGGCCCGCATCGCCTGGGGGGCGGCGGAGCGGGCGCGGGACGCGGCGGCCTCGGCTGGGGGTGCGGGCCCGACGGGCCCGACGGACCCGACGGCTCAGAAGTCGTCGGCGCCGTTGCGCAGCTCGTACGTCCAGTAGCCGGTCAGCGCCTTCGCCGGGTCGACGGCGATGCCGCCCTTGCCCGGCGCCGTGACGGCGGCCATGCCGCCGCCGCCCTGCAGCGTCACGGAGAAGGCCGAGACGGGCTCGTTGTTCTCGTCGACGCCGCCGTCCGACAGCTTCACCAGCGCGTACGCGGGGGCGCCCGCCTTGAGGACCACGGGGGAAGCGGGCTTGCTCTTGGCGACGGCCGGCACGTTCTGCTTGTGGCTCTCCAGGAACTGGATCTCCGGGAACCCGGTCATCGTGCAGGTCTTGCCCGAGGTGTTCTTCGCGGTCAGGACGATGTGGGTGTAGGGCGGGCCGTCCTGGCGGGCGGCGCTGATGGCGACGTCCTTGGTCGTGCAGACGGGGGCGGCGGCCTGCTTGCTGTGGGCGGAGGGCGTGGCCTGCGCGCTGTCACCGTTCTTGGCGGCGGCACCGGCGGCACCCGCGGACCCGGCGGACTTGGCGGCCTTGTCGACCGAGATGGTGGTCTCGGTCGCCGTCCCCGCGGACTTGGTGTCGGAGTCGTCACCACCGCAGGCGGTGAGGGACAGGGCCAGCACGGCGGCGCCGGCGGCGGCGAGGACAGTGGTGCGGCTGCGGAACGTACGCATGGGATTTCCCCCGTGAAGTGAGGGGCGCGGCATTGCCTGGTCTGGGGCGACCGCGCCTGACGTGCTGACAGGAACTACTCTCGCGCCCGCCGCTCACGTTCCGCTGTCTTGCCGCTCACGCCTCGCTGACGTGGGCTTTTTCCGTGAAGGCCCGCTCCAGGAGGGCGTACAACGTTTCTTGATCCGCCTCGCTGAGGGAGGCGAGGCCGGCCAGCGTGGTGTGCATGTTGGCGCGGATGGCGTCGATGGCCTGCTCGCCCTCGGGGGTGAGGACGACGTTCTTGACGCGCCGGTCGCCGGGGCTCGGCTCGCGGCGCACGAGGCCGCGCTTCTCCAGGCGGTCGATGATGCCGGTCATGTTGGAGGCGTCGCAGGACAGCGTCGCGGCGAGCACCCGCATCGCGGCCGGGCCGCGGCGCAGCACGGTCAGGGTCTTGCCCTGGCTCGCGGTGAGGTTCTCGCGGGCCGCGGCGGCCGTGAAGTCGCCGTAATAGACGCCGAGCGACACCGAGAGCAGCTCCATGAGCTGGTCCGTGCCGACGCGTGGGGGCCGCCCTGCCATGTGATCCACCTTACGTCCAGAAACTTGACCATCTCAAATATTAGCGCTTAACGTAAAGGACTTACTTGATGTCTTCAAGTATCGACCTTCTTAAGTAGTTCCTCAGTAGTTCCTCAGTAGTTCCTCAGTAGCCGGAAAGAAGCACGACGTGTCCCACGCACAACAGAGAACGGCGCCCTCGTCCGGGTCCACGACGCTCGTCCTGGTCCTCGGCCTCGCCGCGATGGTCGTCTCGATGATGCAGACGCTGGTCGTCCCGATCCTCGGCATCATCCAGAGCGAACTGGACGCCACGACGGCGAACGTCAGCTGGGTGACCACGGCCACGCTGCTGTCCGCGGCGGTGTTCACACCGCTCCTCGGCCGCTTCGGTGACCAGCACGGCAAGAAGCCGACGCTCGTCGGCGTGCTGCTCGTGATGATCGCGGGCTCGGTGCTCGCCGCCACCACGACCTCGCTGACCTGGCTCATCGTCGGCCGCGTGATGCAGGGCGCGGCGACCGCGATCTTCCCGCTCGCGCTGTCCGTGCTGCGCGAGGAGATCAGGCCCGAGAAGCTGCACGGCGCGATGGCGCTGGTCAGCGGCACGCTGGCGTTCGGCAGCGGCCTCGCCCTGGTGGGCGCGGGCCTGCTGACCCAGGGCTCCGACCCCGACTACCACCGGGTGTTCTGGCTCGCGGTCGTGCTCGCCGTGGTGGCGCTGCTCGGCGTGCTGTACGTGGTGCCGAAGTCCCGTACGAAGACGGGCGGGCGGACGGACTGGCTGGGCGCGCTGACCCTCGCCCTGCTCCTCGTGCTCCTCCTCCTGCCGATCTCGCAGGGCCACGAGTGGGGCTGGACGTCCGGCCGCACGCTGGGCAGCTTCGCGGGCGCGGTCGTGATGGCGGGGATCTGGGTCCTCACCGAGCGCCGGGTGCGTGAGCCCATGGTGGACATGCGGATGTTCGCGCACCGCCCGGTCCTCTTCACCAACCTGGCGGGCCTGCTGCTCGGTTTCGCGATGTTCGCCCAGTTCATCGGCGTCTCGTACCTGGTGCAGATGCCGGAGGGCCTGGCCGGGTACGGCTTCGGGGCCTCCGTGCTCGACGCCTCGGTCGTCTACCTCCTGCCGGCGACGCTGGTCTCGCTGGTGGGAGCGCCGTTCGGCGGCGTACTCGTCCGTCGTATCGGAGCGCGCGGCACGCTGGCCGCCGGAGCCTGCTTCGGCGTCATCGGCTTCGCCTGGCTGACCCTGGCGCACGACACCACGGCGTCGGTGATCGGTGCGGGCATGGTCATCGGCCTGGCGATCAGCTTCGGCTACGCCTCGATGCCGGCCCTGATCGTGGCGAGCGTCCCGCCGCACCAGACGGGCATCGCCAACGGCATCAACTCGATCTCGCGGTCGGTCGGCAGCGCGGTGGCGAGCGCGATGATCACGTCGCTCCTGGCCTCCAAGACGATCGAACTCCCGGCGGGCATGCCGAAGTTGCCCCAGGAGAGCCAGTTCACGCTGAGCTTCACCATTGCCGGGGCGGCGTTCCTGCTGGTGGTGGCGGTGGCGCTGCTGGGCCTGCGGCGGACGCGGGCGCAGACGCCGCGGAAGCTCGCGGAGTCGCAGACCCCGTCGGACGCGCAGGCGCCGGAGCGCGTGACGGCCTGAGCCGTAGCCGCGTACGAAACGGGGGCCCCGTCACTCGCAGGTGGCGGGGTCCTCGTGCGTTCGCCGGGGGCCCTCGCCAAGGAGGCGCCCGAGAACGTCGTCTCCCTGTGGGAAGGGCCCGTACCGCGCAACACGACCGCCGAACCCGGCAAGAACGCCACCGCGCCCCCCGTGCCCGCGCAGCGACTGGAGCTGTCCGAGAAGGCCGACCGCACGGCGGTGGGCGCGGGCGACACCGTGGCGTACACGGTGACCATCGCCAACACCGGCGGCAACGACCTCTCCGGGGTGCTCGACGACGCCGTCTACCTGCGCGACGCCCGCGCCACCGGCGGCACCGTCGCCTACCGGGAGCCGGTCCTGAGGCGGCGCGGGGAGGTGCGGCCGGGGCGAGCGTCGAGGTCACGTACCCGTTCCGGATCAAGAAGGCCAAGGAGCTCGGCGCCGCCGACAAGACGCTGGACAACCGCATCACGTCCACCGGCGACGGCAACTGCGGCCCGTCCTCCACGGACCCGTCCTGCGAGGTCACCGGCGTCAGGATCAATCCGGACCCAGTCCTGCCCCCACCGGAAACCGCGACCTGATCTACGGCGCGGCGGCGGCCCTGGCGGTGCTCCTCGTCCTCGCGCTCCTGGCGGCCGCGAGGATCCGGCGCCGTACGAGGTCGTGAGCGACGTACGAACCACGCACGAACCACGCACGAACTATGTACGAGCGACACATGCGTGACGTACGAGCGACACATGCCGACGTGCGAGTGGCGTACGTCACACGCCCCCTTGTCACATCTCACCGAGCGGCTCCGTCAGAGAGGTGAAGCACCAAGGAACACACCACAAGGAACACACCACCAAGGAGTCACCATGGAAGCCCGCCTGAACCTCTTCGGCAGCCCGCTCGCGGCGAAGGTCCTGAAGCACGTCAACTCGGCGGGCAAGGTGATCTCGGACTCGCCGCTGCCGGCCGCGACGCAGGAGCTGGTGAAGATCCGCGCGAGCCAGATCAACGGCTGCGGCTTCTGCACCGACATGCACACCAAGGACGCGGCCCACGCGGGCGAAACGGCCCAGCGCCTCCACCTGGTCGCGGCCTGGCGCGAGGCCACGGTCTTCACCGACGCCGAGCGCGCGGCCCTGGAGCTGACGGAGCAGGGCACCCGCATCGCGGACGCGGCAGGCGGCGTGTCGGACGAGGCGTGGGCGAACGCGGCGAAGCACTACGACGAGGAGCAGCTCGTCGCCCTGATCTCGCTGATCGCCCTGATCAACACGTACAACCGCGTGAACGTCATGGTCCAGATGCCGGCGGGGGACTACCAGCCGGGGCAGTTCGCCTGAGCCCGACCGGCGACGAGAGGGGCCCGGGCCCGCGGGGGATGGGCCTGGGCCTCGACTGCGTAACCCGGAGGGGCACAGCTCGTTTTAATCCTTACGGGTGACGAGCGTGGTCGGTCCTCCGTTGCAGCCGCCCACAACGGGGCCAGGGGGAGTGACCGCACACGGACTGGGATGGGACCTATGGACAGCGGAATTGCCACACTTGTCGTACTCGTAGCCGTAGGTACTGGTATCGCTTCCTTTGTTCTGCTGGGCATGGCGAGCAGGGCGACGGTCAGAAGCGTGAAGGCGACCCGTCGCGCCGAAGCGGCGGCGGACGAGGCGGTACGGATGGCCAGGTCAACCGGCCGGTGAGAGGTGCCGCGCGGGTGCGGTCGACCCCGAGAGAGTCAATGCGCGCTTGACCGTCACCACGCTTTCGGGTGCTTCGGGGCGTGGCGCGTACCCCTGACGTATGCGCTCCGTTACGTGAGTTATGACAGCTGTTGCAGTGACGGGCGTGGTGGCTGTGGTGATCAGCTTCTGCGCCTTCGTGGTCACCACGGCATTCGCCGTGCGCAACGAACGCCGTGCTCACCGGGCGGAAGCCGCTCGGGACCGACTCAAGCTGCACATCGCACGGGACGACGAGTGCGAGCTGCGAAACGTGAGCGGTGACAAGGCGGTTGAGGTCGCGGTGATGAGCCGTGGACTCCCCGGCCGGGCCGGTGACGGTCTGGTGATGACGCAGGCAGTCCTGGAACCGAACGAGGCGGTGCGCTTCTCGCTCCCCGGAGTCACGTTCAGCGACCACCCTCCACAGCTGTGGATGCGGATCTCCAAGGTGGGCCTCCTCCCCGTCCCCTTCGCCCCTGCGGCTTGAGGGTTTCGCCGTCGCGCGAAGCCGCCAGGCGCCGGGCATGAGCGAGGCCGAGACCATTCGCCAGGGCATCCACCTCGACGCGATGGCGAACCGGGTCTGGGACGAGCCCTTGTTCTCACGCCCCTTCGAGGGACCGGGCCGCACGCCGTCCAAGGAAACGGTCCGCGAGACGGTCGCCGACGCGGTGAACGTGTCCCTGTCAGCCGACTACGACACGGACGCGATCCTCACCCTCGAACGCCGAGATCTCCACGCGGTCCCCCCTGGGCCGCCACAAGGCATTCCGGGTCCTGCCCGACGACCTTCCCCTTCGAACCCTGAAGGCTGAAGTCCTTTGGAGTGGCGGGCGGCAATGCTAGGAAGTCCACCCGGCCAGACGGGACTTGGGCGCCGGCCCGGCGCACGGTTCGCGTCGGATCGGCGACGCCCATGAAGAAGGCCCAGGTCCCTGACCTGGGCCTCGACTAGGGAGCGGGTGACGAGAATCGAACTCGCACTTTCAGCTTGGGAAGCTGCGGCAGTCCGAGGTCTGTCGGGGTGCCGGCCCGGGTGAACGGCCGGACTGAGGCGTCGTTGGGCTCGGTGGCTTTCACCGTGATCCCCCGCTGGCCCCCGTACCATCTGGTGCGCTTGGGGTGCGGCCGTGCTCAGCGCTGGGGCTCGTCCGGCGGATCATGGGCCGAGCCAGGGTCGGACCGAGGCGAGGGCCGGCCAGTGCCCTAATCGTGTTGACCGCCCCGGCAGCCGGTGCTGGAGTCGGGCACGTGGACAGCATCCCCGCCAACAGGCGGCTCTGGAATCAGATCAGCGGCTCCTACCAGCACAAGCACGACCCGCGAATCGGCGCCGCACCCCGGCTGTGGGGCATGTACTCCATCCCCGACGCGCACCTGAACGCCCTGGGCGACGTCACCGGCAAGCGTGTCCTCGAAGTCGGCTGCGGCGCCGGCCAGTGGTCCAGGGCGCTCGCCGCCGAGGGAGCCGCCGTGGTCGGGCTCGACCTGTCCGAAGTCCAACTCGCCGCAGCAGCACAGGCGATGGGAGCGGTGCGCTACCCGCTGGTGCAAGGTGCCACCGAGCAACTCCCCTTCGCCGACGACAGCTTCGACCTCGTGTTCTGCGACTTCGGTGGGCTCAGCTGGGCACCCCCGCACCTGGCCGTCCCGCAGGCCGCACGTGTCTTGTGTCGAGGCGGGCGCCTGGTGTTCAACGTCGCCAGCCCATGGTTCGAAGCGTGCTACGACGAAGCCGCCGGCCGCGTGACCACGATGCTGCGGCAGGACTACTTCGGGCTGAACACCATCGACGAAGGCGACGACGCGACCAGTTATCAGCTCACCTACGGCGACTGGGTCAAGGTCCTGCGCGGCGCGGGCCTCATCATCGACGACCTCATCGAGCCGCGGCCCGAACTCGGAACACCCAACGGCTACAACGAAACCGACCCACCTGACTGGGCCCACCGCTGGCCGGCGGAACTGCTCTGGGTCACCCACAAACCGTAAGTTCCGTCGCGCCGAGACACGAAGGCATCCCCTCCCCGGACAGGCCCCAGAGGTTGCGCCGTCTGCTCCACAGGCTCCGGTTTGCACTCGCCGTGCACGGCCCGCACCTTGCCCAGGCCGGTCGTTGAGCTGACGGCCACGGCGGTGGAATGCGCCATGTACCAGGCCCTGCTCGCGCAGCTCGACGGGTGTGCGTTCGGATCGAGACCGCTGTCGACGACGAGTTGATCAGCCGCAACCCGTGCCGGATCAAGGGCGCGGGCAAACCGCGCCGCTTCGCCCAGCCCATTGCGCCAATAGTGAGCGCCTGCAAGTATTGCAAGCGCGTGCAAAGCGTGTGTGCAATCAATTGCTTCCGTCCGCCTTCGGTGCGAGGGGGCGACCGTCTGCGGCTGAAAGGCGCAACTGCCATGACGTACAAGACCGTTCATGTCCCCATCTCCGGTGGTGACAGCGCCGTCAACTGCCTGGTCACCGGCTCGGGCCCGGCCCTTGTGCTGGTGCACGGGACCGGCGCCACGCCCGAGGGCAACTGGGGTCCGGTGATCGACGCCCTCAAGAACCGCTACACCATCGTTGCCCCGACCCTGTCCGGCTCGGGTGCCACCACCGACACCGGCTCACCGCTGACCGTCGACGACCTGGTCGCCCAGGTGCTCGCCAGCGCGGACGCGGCGGGCCTGGACACCTTCCACCTGGCCGGGCACTCCCTGGGGGCGACGGTCGCAGCCGCTGTCGCCGGAGAACGCCCCCGGCGGGTGCGCTCTCTCTTCCTGCATGCGGGCTGGGCGGTGACCGACCCGTGGCAGCGGTTCCAGTTCGACCTGTGGCAGCGGCTGCTGCGTGAGGACAAGGACCTGCTCTCGCGGGTGCTGCAGGTCACCGCGATCGGCGCCGACACGCTCGCCGGGCGCCGGATCGAGGACTTCGAGCAGGGCGTAGCCGGCTTCAACGAACTGTTCGTCGCGGAAGGCATGGCCCGCCAATCCGAGCTCAACACGCGGGTGGACATCACCGCGGCACTGGCCCGGATCACCGCGCCCACCCTGGTCGTGTCCGGATCCCAGGACCTGATCGTCCCGCCGCACCACCAGAAGGTGTTGGCTGACGCCATCACCGGTGCCCGCCACCTGATGCTGGACGGCGGGCACGCGCTGCCTTTCGAGCTCCCCGAAGTGTTCGCCCGTGCCCTGACCGAGTTCGTGGACCGGCACCAGACGGACACCGCTGGTGCGCGGGCCGCTTGAAGCGCCCGGGCAGCAAAGAACCCCCGGGTCCATGACCTGGGGGTTCGAAGAAGAGCGGGTGACGAGAATCGAACTCGCACTCCCAGCTTGGGAAGCTGCGGTCATTTGCGGACGGTTCAGGTGCTGACCTGGGCAAACGGCCTGGGAGCGGGATCGCCGAGCGTGGCTGCTTTCACCGTGATTCCCCACTGTCCCCCGCTCCATCTGGTGCGCTTGTGGTGCGATGCCTCCCTCACGGCCTTCAGTGGAGGCGGCCCGTTCCGTAGGGCGTGCCATGGTCCGCGTGCTCCCCGGGCAGCGGAGCCTCAAACGGTTGGCTGGACGTCTGTTGCCGGCAGACTCGCTCCGCTGAACCGTGACGCCTCGATTAGCCAAGGTATGAGCCGCTACTCGTACGGATCCTTCGCGTCTTCGTTGATTTGCATGCTTTTAGCATCCCGCATCATCCGCAGTGCACTGCCCGTCCCCATATAGAATTTAATATTCGATTCTTGCAGCATTTCACCTTGGAGTTCTGCGTTACCGCCAAAGCTTTCCAGTGAGACATCTGGAATTGTAATGAATAGACTTACGCCGACAAGGGCCCCTTCCTGTGCAATCTTCAAGCATAGCGAGCGGGCTTCCATGCTTAATTTAAGGAGTAGGTGCGCCTCTTCGATAGCGATAAGGATTCCAGGTTTTCCGGGCTCGGGGTTAACGTATCCATCCACACGTTTCCGATATTCAATAACTCGCGCGAGCCCGGATAGAACGCCTAGTGAAGATGCAAGGTCATTGCCCGAATAGCGATGAGCTGCATCAGTTTCTTTGAAGGAGCGAAAATGTTTCTGGTCTGGCGACCAGTCAATGAGTAATAGTACATATTTCGAACTTCCTAGGGCGCCGAGCAGGATTAGATCAAGATTGTTACTCTTGCCGACACCTTTATCCCCGGCTATTATTCCGTGGCGCGCGCCACCATTGGCCTGGTGCAGAGAAATCTCGACTGGTCGACCATCGCGATATTTCCCCAGGGTAATCTTCTCGGTCTCTGGATCGTATAGAGGGTTGGCCGGATTGAAGGGTATAATAGTAGAATAGAATTCATCCCGGTGTGCGACTTGCTGCCAATAGCGTGCTGGCTCCTCATCGCCCATTTCCATATAGATAGCTGCAATGTTGTCTGCGGCTGCCCCGTTTCCGTTCGCCGCCAGCGGTCTCCATGCAGCTAGAGCGTGGTCATTTTTTCCATTCATGTAGGCGCGCATGCCGATGAGCCATCGGTCGTCATCGTCAGGACAAAGATTAAGAGCTTCTTCCCAGATGAATTCTGGAATATAGGTCCAGCTTTTCTGGAAGCGTGACACGGCATCTGGAAGATAGTCGAATGCGCGCCACGTGTCCGCGTACTCCTCTCCTGGGATCAATAGACCAGACACGCCGTACCTAACTTCTGTTGCCCAGGCTGCGGCGGCCTCCCATGATTCATATCTCAGCGTTGAGGTGGGAAGGTATTTTTCATGTAGGTCTTTCAACGCGTCGATGTCCACAGCGCTACTGAATCCAGCTCGGGCAAGGTCGACACTCGCTTGGACAAGGGCAGCTCCTCGGGGATGACCGCTGACGCGTCGCGCTCGCTGCCACTCCTCCATGAGTGACGGTCCGGCTGCCATGTACTCTGCAATACCGTAAATGCGGCTGTGAGGGATTGCGTCAGTGAGTCGTTCATCTCCAGCTTTCGAGGCTCGATCAATTTCACGAGCGCTCCAAACTCTGTCGATAAAAACTGGCTCGACCGCCCTCAAGAGACGGTTTCCAATTGTTCGAGTCGACTCTTCGCCTTCCAGTGCTTGGTGATCCCGTGAAGCAGTGTAGATATCGAATAGATCATCTCTAATCGTGCCGATTATTGCGACGCCGATACTTTCAAGATCATGCAATAGTGCGGGGGTCAAACCCTCAGCACCTAGAAACCCATCAAGATCATCCAGCCAGAGAACGAATGGAGCCGCTGATGAGCTTTGAAGGGATCTCGGCAGTTCTTTTATGTTGGCGCCTCGACTTGGAGCGTAGATCGTGTGATTCGGCATGCAGCGTTGCATTGCGTGAAATGCAGTCCTGCTCTTGCCGGAGGTAGAGTCTCCGGTCAACAGGACCATCCCCCCATGGGTTGCTGCGTGCTTCATTCTCTCTGCAATTTCTTGATCTATATCGCGCAATACATAGGGTGGGAGAAGGGGGTGATTTTTTGCTTGACGTGACCTGTGAACTCCAAGCTTGAGCGGATCGACTTCGTGTACCTTGCGCCATTCGGTTGGCTCGAAAGAGGGTGACTCTTTGACGTTGATGTAAATTCTGGGGCTCGTGACGATTGGCGCTTGAACGTCACCCCCAATGGCAACTGCTGATTCTCCGGACGCGGTTACTTTGTCCCGTCGCACTGTCTGTTACTCCGCGCCTTCAATGTCGGTTGTGAGTTCACCTCTTGCGTCTCCACCGATTGCGATACTGCCGGTTCCTGTGGCGGTGATTGCATCCCGGGGGACTATTGACGAACCTGGTTGCGTCGACCCGCGTACGTGAGTTCGTACTGCCTCATGGGTAGTACCCCCCACTGCTACGCTGCCTGCTCCTGAGGCCGCGACATTTCCCTGTCGACCCTCACTGCTCGTGAGCCATACCTGGGCTCCAATGCCAATCACAAGTAGTGCGCCGAGGGACACCCACCAAGCCAGTCCGGGACGGTCAGTGGCAACGTTTGTCACTACCCCAATGGCAGCGGCAATCACAACTGAAGCACCTGCAACAAGACCGCGGTTCGTCGCTGCTGACACAGCCTCTCCCGTCTCCTGACGTGTGCCTGTGCGAGTGATGTTGTGACTCTGGCCAACACGTCTAGTCTGCCGCATCGTTGAGGTCGGCGGAGCGGCTTTGGGGTGGCGCTGCTTTGGCGCGAGTGATCATGGCCCCGTAAGCTTCCGGCGCGTCGGGCAGTCTGTGGACCTGCCCGGTAAAGCACGACGTTGGGGCCATGATCTTCGAGGCTCGCGCCAAAGTGGCTCCGTAAAGCCGCGGAGCCGACCGCCCCAGCCACGATGTACCCCTTCTCTGAGGTCAATTGGCCGCTAGCTCTTGTCGCGCGGCCCGGTGGACCGGGCTGGAGCGGGGCGGAGACAGGAGCGGCGGCCCGGGGAGCCGGGCCGCGCGCGGAGAGCGGAGCGAGCCGCCTTGAACCCGTAGAGAAGGTTGTAACTCACTTCCCTCTTGTGGACGTTGTGCTGAGATCAGCGCCTGAGTCCGCTGTCGGCCAGCAGCCCACGCGCCTTCGCGCATCGCGGTGTCTTTGGGTGGAGCAGTTCAACTACCCCATCCCGGCCTGCCGGTCATCCGTCCGACCGTTTCGAGCGCGAGGTCCCAGGGGTAGTTCTTCGGTTTTCCGGACCCGGCGGGGTTGGGCGTGAAGCCGTTCTGTCCGTAGAGGACGGTGACTCCCTGGTCGCGCAGTTCTGCGATGCTGCGGTCGAGTTGGCGGTGTTGGGCGTATGCCGCGTTCACGCACGGCATCGTCACCGTGGGGATCTTCTTGCCGATCGCCTCGGCGGCTACGCCGATCACGAATGATGAAGTGAGGCCCAGGGCCCATGAGTTGATGCTGTTGAACGTCGCCGGGGCGAAGAGGATCGCGTCGGCTGGGGGCCAGACGTCCGGTTCGCCGGGCAGTTTGTACTCGCTGCGTACGGGGTGTCTCGTGAGCGCGGCCAGGGCGGCGAGGTCGGCCTCGAGCCAGCGGGCCGCGGCCGGGGTCAAGCCGAGGCAGACGTTCCAGCCGTCCTCCTGTGCCGTCTCGATCACCTCGGCCGCGTCGAAGACGGGCGGTGCGGCTGAGCCGAACAGGTACAGCGTCCGTGAGGTCATGGACTTATCCCATCCCGCAGGGTTGATGGCAAGCAACTGCCCCTGATCCGGGTGGTGCAGGGGCAGTGGCCGGGTCGGTTCCGGGTGGCGTGGGTACCGTTCCGGGTGGCGGGTCAGGAGCGGAGTTCCAGGGAGTTCCAGCATGTCCAGAGACGATCACCCCGGGGCCCGGATCTCGCAGCAGCGCAAGCTGGCCGGGTACACGCAGCGTGGTCTGGCCTTGAAGGTCGGCTACTCCTACAGCCTGCTCCACCAGGTGGAGAGCGGGCACAAGGCGGCGAGCCCGGACTTCATCGCGGCATGCGCGCGGGCCTTGCGCATCGATGTCGCCGCCCTGACCGGGCAGCCGTATATGACCGAGCTCCAGCAAGACCGCCTCGCGGAACTCATCCGGCCCATTCGCGAGTCGCTCGACCTGTACGACCTCGGGCCCGACCCCGACGTCGTCACCCGTGACGCGCCCCACCTCGTCGAAGCCGCAGCAGGCCTGTGCCGACAGGTGCGGGCGACCCAGCTCAACAAGGCCGCCCGCACCCTGCCCCGGCTGGTCGCCGAGCTGACAACAGCCGCGTACCGGACGCCTTCCACCCAACTGTGGGCGGCACTCGGCTCCACCTACCGCACCGCCCACGACATCACCATCAAGCTCGGCTTCTACGACCTGTCCACCATCGCCCTGGACCGGATGGAGTGGGCCGCGCAACGCGCCTCCGACCCCGTGCTCTCGGCCGTCCGCCAGTACATGCGCGGTCTGGTCTACCACCGGGAGGGCGAGTACACGATCGGGCTGCGCCTCGTGAACGCCGGCCACCGCCTCCTCCTCCAGGGCCAGGACACCCCCGAGTCCCGTGCCGTGGCGGGGCAGCTGCATCTGGGCGCGACCGTCATCGCCGCACGGGCCCGTGACGAAGGCGCGGTGATGAGCCACTTGAGCGAGGCGAAGCAGATCGCCGACCAGGTCGGTGAGATGGGGCAGGTGCACTGGCTGTCGTTCGGGCCGACGAACTGGGCCGCGCACGAGCTGTCCGCCCTCACCGAGATGGGCCGGTACGGGCAGGCCGTGGAGAAGGCCAAGAAGCTCCACATGCCGGCCTCGTGGCCCACGTCGCGTCGCGCACACGTGTGGATCGACCGAGGGCGCTCGGAGATGGAGACCGGCCGCAGTGACGCGGCGCTCGCCTCCATCACCAAAGCCCGCGAGCTGGCTCCGCAGCAGACCCGGTACCACCCCGGCGCACGCGCGACGATCGAAGGCCTGGTGCACCAGCAGCGTCGCACCCCCGATGCCCTGGGGCGCATCTCCGCATGGCTCGGTCTGTGACGGCAGACAGCAGGCAGCGGGCAGCACGCAGTACGCGGTCGGTGTCACCGGAGAGTGACAGTTGGTGTTCTCTCGCGTCGCCAGTCTGGTCGTGGAACCGATCAGTACCGACGGCAAGGGCGATCCCGTGAACATCCATCAAGGAGACCGAGCGATCTCCGACTGGTTCGCGCACGCGCAGCCAGGACGTGCGCAAGCCTGGCGCGAGTGGGAGGAAGGGGGCGTCGCACTGCTCCCGTGCGGGCCCCGCTTCTGCGCGGTGAGGCTCCCCGGCCGCCTCGTGTACGCGGCCTTCGGCACCGATGCGCCGGAAGTGGTGGACGTCTCGCTCGCCGGAATGCTGACCGGCCCGGTGATCTGCAACGCCTTCAGCGGCCAGTACTACGCACTGGTCGAAGGCATCCCCCGGCAGGGGTGGCCCTACGACCACGAGGCCCCGTTCCTGGGAGAGGGGACCTTTCTGGGTGTTCCGGCGGTGCACCGCACCGCGCCGCCGGGCCCGCACTGGGTGTCGCTTCCGCACCAACCGGGCGACCTGTGTCCCCTCCAGTCCGTCGCCGCGCTGATCACCCTCGGCCATAGGCGGCTCGGCGGGGAGCTGAGGTGATGGTCACGGCGGCGGAATGGTCCACCTACCAGGCCCTGCTCGCACACCTCGACGGATGTGACGACTGCCAGGCGGAACGAGACTGCGACGACGGGGCCCGGATCCGACGGGCACTGCGCGCGCTACGCAGTGCGCGCAACAAAAAGACCCAGGTCGTCCGACCTGGGCCTCAACTATGGAGCGGGTGACGAGAATCGAACTCGCACTCTCAGCTTGGGAAGCTGATGTTCTACCACTAAACTACACCCGCGAAAGACCCCGCTGGAAGCGGTGTCGTAACGTCGCACACTCTACCTCATCCCGGGCCCCAGGCGCTCTCGCCGTGGGGCCCGAGGGCTGTCCGGGAGGTGGATGGGCCGTGCGGGGGGAGGGAGTTGGGGCGTACCGTTGAATGTGGTCGTGCCGCCTGGAGTGGCGTCCCTTTCGTATCGTAATGTGGCTTTCGTCGTCGGCTCTGGAACGGGCCGGAGACGAGTCAGTACGGGCAAAAGCACCGGCTCGCGTACGGCTCAATTACGGCTTTGGGGAAGGGACTCGAGGACTTGATGGACCGCACCGTCGTCCGATGTGCCGAAGGGCACGTGTTCAGCACCGCTTCGTTCCCGATGCAGCAGGCCGACCGCCTCGGTCCCGGCCGGCTCATCCGCTGTCCGCGCTGCGCCCGGCTCCGGCACGCCGTGCCGGTGACGATGCACAAGCGGTAGCGGCGCGGGTACGGGCGCACGGGTACCGAGGCGCGCGGGTCTGTCCGATTGGGGACGGCCCGCGCGCTCTGCGTATCCTCGGTGCGTGCTTCTCTCAGACAAGGACATCCGGGCCGAGATCGACTCCGGACGGGTGCGGATCGACCCGTACGACGAATCCATGGTGCAGCCCTCGAGCATCGACGTGCGGCTGGACCGCTACTTCCGGGTGTTCGAGAATCACCGGTACCCCCACATCGACCCCTCCGTCGAGCAGGCCGACCTCACGCGGCTCGTGGAGCCCGAGGGCGACGAGCCGTTCATCCTCCATCCCGGGGAGTTCGTGCTCGCCTCCACGTACGAGGTCATCTCCCTGCCCGACGACCTCGCGAGTCGGCTCGAAGGCAAGTCCAGTCTCGGGCGGCTCGGGCTCGTCACGCACTCCACCGCCGGGTTCATCGACCCGGGGTTCAGCGGGCACGTGACGCTTGAGCTGTCGAACCTCGCGACGCTGCCGATCAAGCTCTGGCCGGGGATGAAGATCGGGCAGCTCTGCATGTTCCGGCTCACCTCGCCCGCCGAGTCGCCCTACGGGTCGGAGCGGTACGGGTCTCGTTATCAGGGCCAGCGCGGGCCTACCGCCTCCCGGTCCTTCCTCAACTTCCATCGGACACAGGTGTGAGCAGCGGTATGAGCGACGGCGTCAGCAGCGTGCGCGAGAATCTTTCGTACGAGAAGTTCGGTCGGGCCGTGCGCGAGCTCGCGCAGACCATCGCCGACGACGGGTACCAGCCGGACGTCGTGCTGTCGATCGCGCGCGGCGGCGTCTTCGTCGCCGGCGGGCTCGCCTATGCCCTCGACTGCAAGAACATCCACCTCGTGAACGTGGAGTTCTACACCGGGGTCGGCACGACCCTGGAAATGCCCGTCATGCTCGCGCCCGTCCCGAACGCCATCGACTTCACCGACAAGAAGGTCCTGATCGCCGACGATGTCGCCGACACCGGGAAGACGCTGAAGCTCGTCCACGACTTCTGCCTCGACCACGTGGCCGAGGTGCGGTCCGCCGTCATCTATGAGAAGTCGCACTCCCTCGTGAAGTGCGAGTACGTCTGGAAGCGGACCGACGAGTGGATCAACTTCCCGTGGAGTGTCGAGCCTCCCGTCGTGAAGCGCGACGGCCAGGTTCTCGACGCCTGAGGCCGGTAACAGAAGAGGCAGAAGAGACAGCAGAGACAGCAGAAGGGCCCGGTGGACTTTGTCCGCCGGGCCCTTCCCGCTGTCCGTCAGAGGCTAGAACGTGCCCAGCTTCACGATCGCCAGGATCGCCAGGAGCTGGATCGACGCCGCTCCCAGTGCCTTCGGCCACGGCAGGTCGTGGGACTTGCTCACCATCGTGGTGAGCAGGGCGCCCGCCGCGAGCCACGTCGCCCAGCCGAGCAGCTGTACGAAGGGCTGGCCGCCGCCCAGGAACATCGCGACGATCACGCGGGGCGCGTCCGTCAGCGACATGATCAGCATGGAGAGGCCGACCGTCGGCTGCCAGGCGCCGTCGCCGCCGAGCTGGCGGGCGAGGGTGTGGGTGACCACGCCCAGGACGAAGGCGCTGATGGTGATCGCGACGCCGGTGGTGAGGACGTACGGGACGGCCGAGGAGAGGGTGGCGTTGATCGCGTCCTCTCGGGCGTCGTCGAAGCCGAAGATCGCCAGGAGGCCGTAGAGGAACGTGACGATGAGGGCCGGGGCCCACATCGCGTAGTCCCGCATCTGGAGGAAGGTCGGGGCCGGGCGCAGCACGACGCCGCGCAGCAGGTCCTTCCAGTGCAGACGCGGGCCGATGGGGGCGCTCGCCTGTCCCGCGCGGTAGGTGTCGCCCTGGTTGTAGGGGTCCTCGCCGATGGAGAAGGCCTGGGTGTGCCCGGGGTTGTTGGCCGCGTACGGGTCGTAGCCGCTCTGGGGGCCGCGGCCGTGGTCGTCCGGGCCGCCGAAGTACTCCGGCTCGCCGTGGCCGCCGGGCGCCTGCGGCCACTGCTGACCGCCGTGCGCACCACCGCCGTGCGGGCCACCGCCGTGCGGACCACCCCCGTGCGGGCCACCGCCGTGCGGACCACCCCCGCCGTACTGGGGGCCGCCGCCGTACTGCTGCGGGTTCGGAGGCGCGGGTGGGTAGCCGTACGGCTGCCGGCCGCCCTGGGGGGCCTGCTGTCCGTACGGCTGCTGCCGCGGTTGTTGTTGCGGTTGCGGTTGCGGGGCGCGGTTGTCCCGGCCGCGTCCGATCCTGAATCCAGCCACGAATCGAACGTACCTGGTCTTCGGGGGCGGGGTCGTCCCTCCTCGGGAGGAGACGGCCTTTGCGGCCGACCTGTGACAACCCCTAAGGGAACCCGGAAGGGTTTGCCACAGGTCCGGACGCCCGGTGACCAGAAAGACGGCTCTAGCGGGCCAGCGCCGCCCCGTACGCCAGCGGGTCCGAAGACGCGGGCAGGCCAAGGGAGTTCGGCGTGACGGTGGTGACGGGCGCGTCGCCCGTCGTCACCGAGGGGAAGTTCCACACGCCGCCCGCCGCCTTGTTCTCGCCGGGGGCCGCGACCGAGAGGTCCAGGTGGCCGTCGCCGTTGTGGTCGGCCGTGTCGAGGGCCGCGCCGAAGGCGTCGCCCGCCTCGGCCGTGCCCGGAACGCCCGGGGAGTCCTGCTGGTACGCCACCGCGCTCGCCGCCCCGTCCGCGTTCAGGATGCCGTTCGCGCCGCCCTTGAGGACGGTGACGCTGCCCGCGCGGGCGGCGCTGCCGATGGCCTCGCCGGGAGCGCCCGCGATCAGGTCGTCCTTGCCGTCACCGTCGATGTCGGCGACCGCGAGGGCGTTGCCGAAGTCATCACCCTTTTCGGCGACACCCGGAACACCCGGAGTGTCCTGGTTGAGGGTCTGGCCCTGCCAGACGGGTTCGTCGCCGCCCCCGTAGTGGATGTGGATGCCGCCGCCCTTGGCGCGCTCCTCGGGGCCGCACGGGTCGTCGATGTTCTCGTCGGCGATCTCGCGGCAGTTGCCGAGCGCGAGGTCGTCGAGGCCGTCGCCGTCGAAGTCGCCCACGGCCAGCGCGTTCGCGGCGCTGTTGTCGCTGCTCCAGGTCAGGCCGAAGCGGTACTCGTCCTTCATGTAGCGGAAGAGCTGCACGTGGGACTGGGTGTAGGGCTGGTTCTGGGTGTAGTACGCGACGGCCAGCTCGGGGCGGCCGTCGGAGTTGAAGTCGCCGGTCGTCATGACGGGGGCGCGGCCGCCCATGTGCGTGCCCATCAGGGGCTGCGTGGTGGCGACGAGCGGGTGGGCGTTGTAGACGACCTTGTCCTTGCCGCCGATCGCCAGGTCGACGTCCGTGTCGCCGGTGAAGTCGGCGGCGACCAGGGCGTTTCCGTAGGAGTCGCCCGCCGCCGCGCCGCGGGCCGCCGTGTTGGCCGTGGCGAAGCCGTCGCCGGTGCCGTAGAGGACGGTGACCGAGCCCGCGTCCGCCTTCGTCCCGATGTCCTCGCCCGGGGCGCCGATGACCAGGTCCGCGTAGCGGTCGTCGTCGATGTACGCGGTGGTGACCGCGGAGCCGAAGCGGTCACCGGCCTCCGGGGTGCCGGGGACCTCGACGGTGGCCTGCGTGATGCGCCGCACGTTGCTGGAGCCGGGGCCGCCCTCGCCGCCGAAGACGACGCTCACGTAGCCGGCCTTCGCCTTGCCGTCGACGGCACCGCTGGGCACGCCGACGGCGAGGTCCGCGTGGCCGTCGCCGTCGAAGTCGCTCTTCACGGAGGCGGGTTCGGTGGGTGCGGCGGGTTCCGAGGCGTTCGCCGTGGCCGCGAGGGGCAGGGTGAGGCCGGTCGCGGCCAGGGCGGTGGCCGCGGCGAGAGCGAGGGTGCGGGTGCGTGTGCGCACGGGGACTCCAACTCCTTGGTGAGCAGGGTGGCTTGTATGAGAGGGGTTCAGCGGCTGGGCCTCGGGGATGGTCCAGCCGCTGAGGCCGAGCGCGAACCGGTCGGTCAGTCCGCGAAGTTCATGCCGAAGCGCGGCGAGCCCTTCGCCGAGATGCCCACGGTCGACGTGCAGACGCCGGACGTGCCCGCGATGGTGCCGTCCGCCTTGCTGGTCAGGGGGTGGACGGGGCCGTTCCCGCCGTTTCCGCCGTTCTCGCCGTTTCCGCCGTTCTCGCCGTACGCGCCGAAGAAGTCGTTCTTCTCAGTGGAGTTGGGCTGCGCTTGTGCTGGGCCATGCGGTTCTCCTGTCTCCTGGGGCGTGTGGTGCCCCGCGGGTGGTCGCGGGGCGGTGTGCGTACGTGTGGGGAGGCACCGGACTACCGGCACTACCGGCACTACCGGCACTACCGGCCCAGCACGGCCCCGTACGCCTTGGAGCCGGAGAGCCCCAGCTTGCCGGGCGTCACCGACGTGACCGGCGGGTTCGGGCCGTCCTTCGGTGTCGGGGCGTACCAGACGCCGCCCTTGCCGTCCTCGCCGGGCGCGCCCACGGCCACGTCCGGGTAGGTGTCGCCGTTGTAGTCGCCGGTGGCGACGGCCGCGCCGAGGCGGTCGTCGGCCTCCGCCGTGCCCGCGACGCCCGCGGAGTTCTGGCTGACGGCGGGGCCCGCCAGGGGCTTGCCCGCGCCGGGCGACGCGAGGACCCAGTAGCTGCCCGCGTTCTTCGCGGTGCCGACCGCCTCGGTGTCCGCGCCGACGATCAGTTCGTCGATGCCGTCGCGGTCGAGGTTGCCGACGGCGAGGTGCGCGCCGAAGTCGTCCTCGGCCTCGGCCGCGCCGCCGACCTGCGGGCTGTTCTGGGTGGTGCAGGAGTCGCCGCCGTCGCCGAGCTTGCCGCCCTGCTTGCCGTAGACCGTGAGGATCGCGCCGCCGAGCCGGTCCTCGCAGTACGTGCCCTCGACCTCGGGGTTGGGCCGGACGCCGCCGACGGCGAGGTCGGTGGTGCCGTCGCCGTCGAAGTCACCGGCGGCGAGGGCGCTGGTGGTGCTGTCGGCGGTGGACCACAGGGACTCCCACCTGCCCGAGGCGCGGCTCATCACGTCCGTGCCGCTGATCTCCATGCCGTCGTACGAGAACGCGAGGTCGTCGCCGCCGTCCCCGTCGAAGTCGCCGCTCTCCAGGACGGCGGGGCCCGCGAAGTGCCAGCCCGCGACCCGGAAGATCTCGTCCGACGCGCCGGAGTTGAAGGGACCCTGGCGGGTCACCACCGCACTGCTCTCGTCGAAGTGGGAGTTGAAGGCGACGTCGTTGTTGCCGTCCCTGTCGAAGTCGCCGAGGGCGAGCATCGCGCCGTAACTCGCGTCGCTCACCGCCCCGTCGGCCGCCGTGAAACCGCCCTTGAAGCCGCTCGCGGAACCCCAGACGACCGCGATGGTGCCCGCGCCGAGACCGGCGGAGGTCGCCTCTTCGGGGGCGCCGACGACCAGGTCGCTGTAGCCGTCGCCGTTCATGTCGTCCGACTCGACGGCGTACCCGAACTTGTCGCCCGCCTCGACGGTGCCGGGCACCCCGGCCGTGGCCTGGCTGACGGTGGTCGAGCCGTGCTTGCCGAGGCCGTTCGCGCCGCCCCACACGACATTGACGTAACCGGCCTTGGCCTTGCCGTCCACGGTCGCGTTCGGCACGCCGACCGCGAGGTCCACATAGCCGTCGCCGTTGTAGTCGGCCCGGAGCTTCGAGGGCTCGGCGGCGGCCGCGCCGCCCGCCGTCAGGCCGGTGACGCCGAGGACGGTGGCGGCGCAGAGCGCGCCCGCCGCGAGGAACCTCTTCCGTACGGGCTTGTGCACGTGCTGGGGCGCTGAGGCCACGGGTGTCTCCAACTCGCTTATGGGGGGAGGGGGTTGGTCTCGGAGGGAGGAGGGAGGGCGGCTCTAGCGGAGGGTGCGGCCGAAGTCGGCGTTCTCGCCGCCGAGGCCGAAGTCCCCGCCGTTGAAGGAGGCCGCGTACGACGTGGTCAGCCCCGTCGCCGTGCCGCGCAGGACCCACACGGCGCCGACGTCGCGCGTCGTGCCGATGTCCTCGCCGGTCGCGCCGACGGCCAGGTCCGCCTTGCCGTTCCTGTTGATGTCCTTCAGGCGGACCGAGGTGCCGAAGCCGTCGTGCGCCTCCCCGACGCCGGGCACGCCGGCCGTCTCCTGGTGCCAGGCCCTGCCCGAAGTGAAGGCACCGCCGGTGGACTTGAGGAGCGTGACGCTGCCCGCGCCGGGCGTCGCGTCGACCTCCTCGGTGGGCGCGCCGACCGCGAGGTCCGCGAGGCCGTCGCCGGTCACGTCGCCCGCGGCCACGGACCGGCCGAAGCCGTCGCCCTCCTCGTCGGCGCCCGGCACGCCCGCGCTGTCCTGGTCGTACGTCACCGGGGCGCCGAACCTGCCGTCGCCGCCGAGCCGCACGGTGACCGAACCGCCCTTGCCCGCCTCGGGGTTGCCGGTGATCAGGTCGGCGTAGCCGTCGCCGTTCACGTCGCCCGCGGCGGCGGCTTCCCGCGTCCCGGTGGGGTCGTCGCCCTCGGCGATGACCTCGGCCCGGTAGCCGTAGTCGCCGACGCCGCCGTTCATGTGCGCGGTGTAGAGGCCGCCGTCGGCGCGCTGGCCGAACAGGACGAAGCCGACGCCGTCCTTGTACTTGAAGTTCCCGGAGACCATGCCGTCCAGCTGGACGCCCTCGGGCAGGAAGTCGACCTCCAGGCCGAACGCGCGACCGTCCGCGCCCGAGCCGGAGTAGTAGTACCAGTTGTCGCCGCTGATCACGGCGAGCTGGGGCGAGCCGTCGTAGTCGAGGTCGGTCCAGGCGGTGGCCTCGCCGAAGCGGCCCGTGGTGTCGGCGGGGGAGTTCACGACGTGCCCGCCGGAGGTGAAGCCGTTCCTGCCGCCCTTGATGACGGTGACGGAGCCGGAGGGCCTGCCCGTCACCTTCTCGCCGGGGGCGCCGACGATCAGGTCGGCGTAGCCGTCGCCGTTCGTGTCGCCGCTGGTGACGTTCTCGCCGAACTCGTCCTCGCGCTCCAGGACGCCGGGCACCCCGGGGGTGTCCTGGGTGACGGTCACCGAGCGCCCCTCGGAGACGCCGGAGGCCGAACCGAACGTGACCGTCACGGAGTTGCTCTTCGGCGAGCCGATCACGAGGTCCCGGTAGCCGTCGCCGTTGAAGTCGTCCTTCAGGGTGGAGGCGGCGCTCGCCGAACCGGCCAGGGGCAGCGTCAGGCCCGCGGCCGCGAGGGCCGCGACGGTTGCGGTGACGGCCAGGTTTCTTGCGCGCACGTGGAACTCCCTTTGAACGAACCTCTGGTACCGCTTCGAAAGAGCCTCTGGTACGGCTCCGGAACCTTTGGCTATGGGTTCCAGGTGTGTGACTCGCGGGGCGTACGAAGGGTTGTGCGAGAGGGGCGGGTAGGTGGCCGGAAGATGAACGGCGGAAAGTGTCCAAACCGCCCTGTCTCGGGGCGTCTTGGGGGAAATGCGCTCCGGAGGTGCGGTCACTTCGCCCGCGTCCTCGTCGTCAGCCCACGCTCAGGGACAGGAACTCCGCGGTGGAGAAGGTCAGTCGGGGCTTGCGGGAGACCAGGTCACCGCTCTTCAGGCCGGGGTAGACGCCCACGACGTCCTGTCCCTCGCCGCGGTACGTCCGCAGGACCAGGTCCGCGCGCTTGTCGCCGTCGAAGTCCGCGACCCGCAGGACCTGCGTGGTGCCCTTGGCGGAGGGCACCACGAGCGCCGTCGCGTTGGGGGCGAGCCCGGACGTGCGTCCCCGGAAGACCCGCACCTCTCCCGCGCCGTCGCCGCTCCCGCTGCCCCCGCCGCTCATGACCAGCTCGCTCAGGCCGTCCCCGTCGAGGTCGCCCGCGTCCACCGCCACGTCCTTGGCCTCCAGGGTGCCGCGCAGGGTGCCGGGTACCTCGTAGCGCAGGGCGACGCCGCGCGGCGAGGCGATCGCCGCGTCCATGCCCCTGCCCCTGCCGAAGCGGCCGAACGCGATGTCCTTGCCCGCGGGGAGGAGCACCCCGGTCTCGTCGGGGCCCTCGGGGCCGCCGAGGACGAGGGCCCCGGCGGCGGCGCCCGAAGCGCCCGCGGCCTTGCGCACGAGGACGTCGTCGTAGCCGTCGCCGTCCACGTCGGTGGCCCTGCCCGTGACGAGGGCGTCGCCGGGCGCGACGAGGGGCCTGCCCGCGGCGCGCGGGGCGCCGCTCCGCCTGAACGGGCCGCGCAGGAACGTCATGCGGGCCCCGCTCGCGTGCAGCACCAGGTCGCTCGCGCCGTCCCCGTCGAAGTCGCCGCACACCGGCTGGTCCGGCCAGTCGTTGCCGAAACGTGCCTGCGCGGGCACCTTCAGCTTCACGGCCTTGCCGACGAGCCCCTTGGGCGAGCCGAAGAGGATCTGCAGCGGCACGGGCGGCCGGCCCTGGCCGTCGTAGGGCGGGTCGGTGGACACCAGCAGATCGGTGAAGCCGTCCTCGTCGAGGTCGCAGGCGGCCTCGGACTCGAAGGCCGCGGGCAACTGCCCCTTCGTACGCGCCCCGTTGGCGTGTGCGCTCAGCAACTGCCGTGCGCCGGGCCGCAGTCCGGCGCGGGAGCCGTAGACGATCCCGATGCCCGCGTCGTCGCCGTGGTCGCGGTGCACGAGATCGTCGAGTACGAGGTCACGGGCGCCGTCACCGTTGAAGTCGTCGTCGGCCCTGCTTCCCCTGCCGCGCGGAACGGGCTGCTGGGCCGCGCCCTTGCCCGCCATGCTGACGGGCCGCTCGTCACCGTTCTTCGCGCCGCCGCCGTCGCCCTCGTGGCTGCCGCAGCCCACGAGGAGCAGCGCACAGCCGAGCGTGCCCGCGGCGAGGCGCATCGGCATGCCGCGCCGTCTGTCACTCCGTATGCCCGTCATCAACCCCGACCCGACCCGCCCCATGAGACAACAACCAGCAACAACCAGCACATGATGCTCCGGCTGTGCGGAGGCGTTAAGTCCGGCGGGATGCCGCTTTGGTCACTTGTCAGTCACGCAGGCCCAGGTCATTCAGGGTGATACGGCGTGTAGCGCGCGTATCGAGCCCCGAGGGGCTGCCGGGGAACACCCACAGGCCCGTCTGCTTCATGTCGTCCTGTGCGCCCGCGACGACATCCGCCCGGCCGTCGCCGTCCACGTCGAGCAGAGGGCCGCGCACGGTGAGCCGGTGCCGTACGTAGGTCGTGTCCTCGGAGTTGGGCTCGCGGTTGGCGCCGGGGACGCCGGGAGACTCCAGGTCCACGGTGCGCAGGCGGGTGCCTGGGCCCGCGTGGGCGACATCGGGCAGGACGACGACCAGGCCGCGGCTGTTGTTGCCCTCGGGCATGCCGAACACCAGGTCCTGCCTGCCGTCGCCGTCGACGTCCCCGACGGCGCGGTTCGTGAGGCCGCCGCCCGTTCGGGGCTCCAGGCCGGGTACGCGGTCGAAGGAGACGCCTCGCGGCTTCCCGCCGCCCGGCACCTGGTTCACGGCGACGCCCAGCTTTCCGGTGGAGGAGTCGTAGCCCGTCGTCAGGAGCTCGTCGGCGCCGTCCCCGTCGACGTCGGCCGGGGTGCCCGCGTACAGGTCCCCTGTCCGGTCGCCCGAGGTCCGCACGAACCGCGGGCCGTCCTCGGAGCCCCGGTAATGGTGGGCGCCCCGCCCGTAGTTGACGCCGTCGCCCTCCATCTCCGGGTCGGTCCACCGCAGCCACACCGTCAGCTCGCTGCGCCCGTCGCCGTCGTAGTCGGCCGAGGTCGACCGGTACGGCAGGCTGTCCTCGGGGAGCTCCTCGTCGAGCTCCTTCTCGCGCGCGGGCTTCCCGTCCCGGCCGAACGGCCCCGCGTGCACGCTCCCCGCCGTCTCGTCCGGCGCCCCGAGCCGGAAGACGTCCGCGCTGCCGTCGCCGTCGAAGTCGCCGACGCTGCCGAAGTCGTTGGCGGACGTGTCCAGATCGATCACCCGCCGCTTCCCGGTGGCCAGTTCGCGCGGCCCGGTGACACCGCGCGCCCCGCCCCACAGGGCCCACTGCCGTCCGTCGGCGAGCGTCGCCACCAGATCGGTGAACCCGTCCCGGTCGAGGTCGCCGCGGTGCAGCAGCGTGTCCTGGTGCCTGGCCTCGGCGCCCCGCCCCGGAAGCCGCACCACGGTGCGGGTCCGCGGCTGCGCGCCGCGCTCGGAGCCGTACACGACGACGAGGCGCCCGGCCATGACGGTCGCGATGTCGTCGTACCCGTCGCCGTTCAGATCGCCCTCCCGCGGCTCCTCGGCGGCCCTGCCCGCGGCGGGCCGCCGCGCGTCCGCCTGCCCGGCCCCCTCCTTCCCGCCTCCCGACCCGGTGCAGGAGGAGAGCAGCAGTACGGCACACGTGACGAGGACGCCCCGACGTATACCCGGACCTGAAACCGCACTCGTACCCGCACTTGTACCTGGACGCATGAGGTCAACGTACGCACGCGTGGATCACGGACCGGCCGCCTCCACGCAACAGGCCGGTCCCGCCCGAGGGCGGAACCGGCCTGAACAGCTGGTGGCAGGGGCCTACTTGACCGGCTCGGGCTCCGGCGCGTCCGCCGACTCCTCGTCACCGGCCGGGTCGACCGGCGTCTTCACGGAGTCGAGCAGCAGCTGCGCGACGTCCACGACCTGGAGCGACTCCTTGGCCTTGCCGTCGTTCTTCTTGCCGTTCACGGAGTCCGTGAGCATGACGAGGCAGAACGGGCAGGCGGTCGACACGATGTCGGGGTTGAGGCTGAGCGCCTCGTCGACCCGCTCCGTGTTGATGCGCTTGCCGATCCGCTCCTCCATCCACATGCGGGCACCACCGGCGCCGCAGCAGAAGCCGCGCTCCTTGTGGCGGTGCATCTCCTGCTGGCGCAGGCCCGGCACCTTGTCCATGATCTCGCGCGGGGGCGTGTAGACCTTGTTGTGACGGCCCAGGTAGCAGGGGTCGTGGTACGTGATCAGACCCTCGACCGGCGTCACCGGGATCAGCTTGCCCTCGTCGATGAGGTGCTGCAGCAGCTGCGTGTGGTGGATGACCTCGAACTCGCCGCCCAGCTGCGGGTACTCGTTCGCGATCGTGTTGAAGCAGTGCGGGCAGGTGGCGACGATCTTCTTCTTGGACTTGGGCTTCCTGGTGCTCTCGTCCTCGTCGTCCTCGCCGAACGCCATGTTCAGCATCGCGACGTTCTCCTGGCCGAGCTGCTGGAAGAGCGGCTCGTTGCCCAGGCGCCGGGCGGAGTCACCGGTGCACTTCTCGTCGCCGCCCATGATCGCGAACTTGACGCCCGCGATGTGCAGGAGCTCCGCGAAGGCCTTGGTGGTCTTCTTGGCCCGGTCCTCCAGGGCGCCGGCGCAGCCGACCCAGTAGAGGTAGTCGACCTCGGTGAGGTCGTCGACGGTCTTGCCGACGATCGGGACCTCGAAGTCGACCTCCTTGGTCCACTCCACGCGCTGCTTCTTGGCGAGCCCCCAGGGGTTGCCCTTCTTCTCCAGGTTCTTGAGCATCGTGCCCGCCTCGGACGGGAACGCGGACTCGATCATCACCTGGTAGCGGCGCATGTCGACGATGTGGTCGATGTGCTCGATGTCGACCGGGCACTGCTCGACACAGGCGCCGCAGGTGGTGCAGGACCACAGGACGTCCGGGTCGATGACGCCGTTCTCCTCGTGGGTCCCGATCAGCGGCCGCTCGGCCTCCGCGAGCGCGGCGGCGGGCACGTCCCCCAGCTGCTCCTCGGTCGCCTTCTCCTCGCCCTCCATGGACTTGCCGCCGCCGGCGAGCAGGTACGGGGCCTTGGCGTGCGCGTGGTCGCGCAGCGACATGATCAGGAGCTTCGGCGACAGCGGCTTGCCGGTGTTCCACGCGGGGCACTGCGACTGGCAGCGGCCGCACTCGGTACAGGTGGAGAAGTCCAGCAGGCCCTTCCAGGAGAACTGCTCGACCTGGGAGACACCGAAGACGGCGTCCTCGGCCGGGTCCTCCCAGTCGATCGGCTGCCCGCCGGAGGTCATCGGCTGCAGCTCGCCGAGCGCGGTCCCGCCCTTCGCCTCCCGCTTGAACCAGATGTTCGGGAAGGCGAGGAAGCGGTGCCAGGCGACACCCATGTTGATGTTGACCGAGACCGTGATCATCCAGATGAACGAGGTCGCGATCTTCAGCCCGGCGAAGAAGTACGTGAGGTTCTGCAGGGTGGAGACGTCCATGCCCTCGAACCAGGAGACCACCGGGTACGAGATGAAGAACGACGCCTCGTAGCCGTCCACGTGGTGCTGGGCGCCTTCGAGGGCGTGCAGCATGAAGATGCAGACGCCGACGACGAGGATGACGGTCTCGACGAAGTACGCCTGGCCGGTCTTGGACCCCGCGAAACGGGACTTGCGCCCCGGCTTGCCGGGCTTGCTCAGCTGGCGCACGACGATCAGGACCAGGATGCCGAGCACGGTCATGGTGCCCATGAACTCGACGTACATGTTGTACGGCGCCCAGTCACCGATGATCGGCAGGATCCAGTCGGCCTTGAAGAGCTGGCCGATGGCGTTGACGATGGTCAGCAGCAGCGTGAGGAAGCCCACCGCCACGAACCAGTGCGCGAAGCCGACGATGCCCCACCGGTTCATCCGCGTGTGCCCGAGGAACTCCCGGACCACGGTGAGGGTGCGCTGGAGGGGGAGGTCGGTCCTGGTGCCGGCGGGCACCGGCTGACCGAGCCGCATGAGCTGGACGATCTGCAGGATGGCACGGCCGAACAGCGCGACGCCGACCGCGATTAGGACCAGCGACACGATGATCGCGGCGAGTTGCATTGGGGGCTCCTCGGGCCTGCGAGGCGGGACTTCGTAGCGGACTACGACTGATTACTAAGCGGTAACTTATGCAGTCCGTCTGAGACTACCCACTTAACTCGCCGCACTGTAGCCAGCAAGGCGGTGATCTGCGTCGCTCAGGCAAGCCTTGCATGGACACTCCGCTCGGGGCGTCGTTCGTCTGCGGCCCGGTCGTGGCTGGTCGCGCAGTTCCCCGCGCCCCTTGCGGGGGCTTGGTTGCGTGTAAGTGCTGGATAAGAGTTGAGTCCCCTCGACTCAGCTCTGTTGACTCCGGGAAACGGCTGATGCATTCTTGAGCCAGATCCACTCAAGAAGTCATCTGGAGGAATCGAAATGGCACGTGCGGTCGGCATCGACCTGGGCACGACTAACTCCGTCGTCAGCGTTCTCGAAGGCGGCGAGCCCACCGTCATCACCAACGCCGAGGGCGCCAGGACCACGCCGTCCGTCGTCGCCTTCGCGAAGAACGGCGAGGTGCTGGTCGGCGAGGTGGCCAAGCGCCAGGCGGTCACCAACGTCGACAGGACCATCCGGTCGGTCAAGCGCCACATGGGCACCGACTGGAAGGTGGACATCGACGACAAGGCGTTCAACCCCCAGCAGATCTCCGCGTTCATCCTCCAGAAGCTGAAGCGCGACGCCGAGGCCTACCTGGGCGAGAAGGTCACCGACGCGGTCATCACCGTCCCGGCGTACTTCAACGACTCGGAGCGCCAGGCCACCAAGGAGGCCGGTGAGATCGCGGGCCTGAACGTCCTGCGCATCGTCAACGAGCCCACCGCCGCCGCCCTGGCCTACGGCCTCGACAAGGACGACCAGACCATCCTGGTCTTCGACCTCGGTGGCGGCACCTTCGACGTCTCGCTGCTCGAGATCGGCGACGGCGTCGTCGAGGTGAAGGCCACGAACGGCGACAACCACCTCGGTGGTGACGACTGGGACCAGCGCGTCGTCGACTACCTGGTCAAGCAGTTCAACAACGGCCACGGCGTGGACCTCTCCAAGGACAAGATGGCGCTCCAGCGCCTGCGCGAGGCGGCCGAGAAGGCCAAGATCGAGCTGTCCTCCTCCACGGAGACCACGATCAACCTGCCCTACATCACGGCCTCCGCCGAGGGCCCGCTGCACCTGGACGAGAAGCTCACGCGCGCCCAGTTCCAGCAGCTCACGTCCGACCTCCTGGAGCGCTGCAAGACGCCGTTCCACAACGTCATCAAGGACGCGGGCATCCAGCTCTCCGAGATCGACCACGTCGTTCTCGTCGGTGGCTCCACCCGTATGCCGGCCGTCGCCGACCTGGTCAAGGAACTGACCGGTGGCAACGAGGCCAACAAGGGCGTGAACCCGGACGAGGTCGTCGCCATCGGCGCCGCCCTGCAGGCCGGTGTCCTCAAGGGTGAGGTCAAGGACGTCCTGCTCCTCGACGTGACCCCGCTGTCGCTTGGCATCGAGACCAAGGGCGGCATCATGACCAAGCTCATCGAGCGCAACACGACCATCCCGACCAAGCGGTCGGAGATCTTCACGACGGCCGAGGACAACCAGCCGTCCGTGCAGATCCAGGTCTACCAGGGCGAGCGCGAGATCGCGGCGTACAACAAGAAGCTCGGGATGTTCGAGCTGACCGGTCTGCCGCCGGCCCCGCGCGGTGTCCCGCAGATCGAGGTCGCCTTCGACATCGACGCCAACGGCATCATGCACGTGACCGCGAAGGACCTCGGCACGGGCAAGGAGCAGAAGATGACCGTCACCGGTGGCTCCTCGCTGCCGAAGGACGAGGTCAACCGGATGCGCGAAGAGGCCGAGAAGTACGCGGAGGAGGACCACGCCCGCCGCGAGGCCGCCGAGTCCCGCAACCAGGGCGAGCAGCTCGTCTACCAGACGGAGAAGTTCCTCACCGACAACGCGGACAAGGTCCCCGCCGAGGTGAAGACCGAGGTCGAGGAGGCCGTGGGCGAGCTGAAGGAGAAGCTCAAGGGCGAGGACACGGCCGAGATCCGCACCGCCACCGAGAAGGTCGCCGCCGTCTCGCAGAAGCTGGGCCAGGCCATGTACGCCGACGCCCAGGGCGCGCAGGCCGCCGGCGGTCCCGAGGGCGCTGCCCCGGGCGGCGAGGCCCCGAACATGTCCAAGGACGACGACGTCGTCGACGCCGAGATCGTCGACGACGAGAAGCCCGGTGACGCGAAGGGCGGCGCCGCCTGATGACCGAGGAGACCCCGGGCCTCGGCGAGAACGCCGAGAACCCCGACGTCCCCTCCGGCGCCACCCCTGATGACGCGGCGCCGAAGGCCGCCGAGCCCTCCTCCGAGGAGGGCCCGGCGGCCCCGGCCGGGGACGCAGCGAAGACAGCGGGCCTGACCGCCCAGCTGGACCAGGCACAGAAGGCGCTCAGCGAGCGCACCGCCGACCTCCAGCGGCTGCAGGCCGAGTACCAGAACTACCGCCGCCGCGTGGAGCGGGACAAGGTGACGGTGAAGGAGATCGCCTCGGCGAACCTCCTCTCCGAGCTCCTCCCGACCCTCGACGACATCGGCCGCGCGCGTGAGCACGGCGAGCTGGTGGGCGGCTTCAAGTCGGTGGCCGAGTCCCTGGAGACGGTCGTCGCGAAGCTGGGGCTGCAGCAGTTCGGCAAGGAGGGCGAGCCCTTCGACCCGACGATCCACGAAGCCCTGATGCACAGCTACGCACCGGACGTCACCGAGACGACGTGCGTCGCGATCCTGCAGCCGGGGTATCGGATCGGCGAGCGCACCATCCGCCCCGCGCGGGTGGCCGTGGCCGAGCCGCAGCCGGGCGCGCAGACCGTCAAGGGTGAGACTGCCGAGGGGGCCGACGAGTCGGCCGA
The DNA here is from genome assembly GCF_055558735.1 of Streptomyces sp. NPDC025651. NCBI lineage: Bacteria > Bacillati > Actinomycetota > Actinomycetes > Kitasatosporales > Streptomycetaceae > Streptomyces > Streptomyces sp. NPDC025651. The sequence goes on along the minus strand of NZ_JBVHLZ010000002.1, from coordinate 490,784 downwards.
GGCGGCGGACAAGGACAGCGGTGGCCCGGACGAGGGCTGACGTTGTACCTGACGCCGCACTGACGAGAGAGGAGGGACGTCGGGGATGAGCACCAAGGACTTCATCGAGAAGGACTACTACAAGGTCCTCGGCGTCCCCAAGGACGCCACCGAAGCCGAGATCAAGAAGGCGTACCGGAAGCTCGCCCGCGAGAACCACCCGGACGCCAACAAGGGCAACGCCAAGGCGGAGGAGCGCTTCAAGGAGATCTCCGAGGCGAACGACGTCCTCGGCGACCCCAAGAAGCGCAAGGAGTACGACGAGGCGCGTGCTCTCTTCGGCAACGGCGGATTCCGTCAGGGCCCCGCAGGCGCCGGCGGCTCGTTCAACTTCGACCTGGGCGACCTCTTCGGAGGCGGCGGCCCGGGTGGCGGTGGAGCGGGCGCCGGCGGCTTCGGGGGCGGTCTCGGTGACGTCTTCGGGGGCCTGTTCAACCGCGGCGGCGCGGGTGCCGGATCCGGCACGCGTACGCAGCCGAGGCGCGGCCAGGACATCGAGTCCGAGGTCACGCTGAGCTTCACGGAGGCGGTGGACGGCGCGACGGTGCCGCTCCGCATGTCCTCCCAGGCGCCCTGCAAGGCGTGCTCCGGCACCGGCGACAAGAACGGCACGCCGCGCGTGTGCCCGACCTGCGTCGGCACGGGGCAGGTCTCGCGGGGCGGTGGCGGAGGGTTCTCCCTCACCGACCCGTGCGTGGACTGCAAGGGCCGTGGGCTCATCGCCCAGGACCCGTGCGAGGTCTGCAAGGGCTCGGGCCGCGCGAAGTCGTCCCGCACGATGCAGGTGCGGATCCCGGCGGGCGTCTCGGACGGCCAGCGGATCCGGCTGCGCGGCAAGGGCGGCCCCGGCGAGCGCGGCGGCCCGGCCGGCGACCTGTACGTGGTCGTGCACGTCGACGCCCACCCGGTCTTCGGCCGCAAGGGCGACAACCTCACGGTCACGGTGCCGGTCACGTTCGCGGAGGCGGCGCTGGGCGGCGAGGTCAAGGTCCCGACGCTCGGCGGACCCGCCGTCACCCTGAAGCTGCCGCCCGGCACGCCGAACGGCCGCACCATGCGGGCGCGCGGCAAGGGCGCGGTCCGCAAGGACGGCACGCGGGGCGACCTGCTCGTGACGGTGGAGGTGTCGGTCCCGACGTCTCTGTCCGACACGGCGAAGGAAGCCCTGGAGTCCTACCGCGAGGCGACTGCGGGCGACGACCCGCGGGCAGAACTGTTCCAGGCCGCGAAGGGAGCATGAGATGGACGGCCGTCGTCGAAATCCGTATCAACTCACCGACGAGACGCCGGTGTACGTCATCTCGGTGGCCGCCCAGCTGAGCGGCCTCCACCCGCAGACCCTGCGGCAGTACGACCGCCTCGGCCTGGTCTCGCCCGACCGCACGGCCGGGCGCGGCCGCCGCTACTCCGCCCGCGACATCGAACTGCTTCGCACGGTGCAGCAGTTGTCGCAGGAGGAGGGCATCAACCTCGCAGGCATCAAGCGCATCATCGAGCTGGAGAACCAGGTCGCGGCGCTTCAGTCGCGTGTCGCGGAGCTCTCCGCGGCCGTGGAGGGAGCCGCCGCCGCCATGCAGCAACGTGAAGCGGCGGTGCACGCCTCGTACCGCCGCGACCTCGTCCCCTACCAGGACGTGCAGCAGGCGAGCGCGCTGGTGGTGTGGCGGCCCAAGAGGTCGCAGGAGCAGTAGGTTTCGGAGCCTGAGTAATCTGATACAGGGCCGGGAGGCGACAGCCTCCCGGCCCTGAGTCGGTATGTGGGCGTGTGGGTACGGGGAGTTGAGCTGACCATGGCCATGGTGGGGCTGTTCTGGATCGCCGAGGGCGACGTCTACGTGGGCGCGAAGCCCTCCGGGCTGGCCGCGGGGGTGCGCCTGACGCCGGAGGGCGTGGTGGCCCTCGGCGACAGGCAGTCCGGGGTCTGGCCGTGGGAGGACGTCCATGGCCTCACGGTCGACGACGTCCCGGTGAAGTCCCTGAAGCGGCACGTGGGCGCGGCGGTCGACATGGTCCTCACGGCGGGCCTCGGCGGCGGCGACGAGGCGCCGACGATGACGGTCCGTATCACGGGCTCCGACGGCGAGGACACCGAACTGACGGCGTACACGGCGGCCGCGATCGGCTACTCCCAGAGGGAGTACGACCTCTCCCGGGCCCTCCTGAACCGCCTCACGGAAGGCGCGGGCACGCTCCTGACCACCCTCTCCGCGATGTCGGCCTGGGGCCGCCGCCACGAGGGCGGCACACCGCGCGCGGCCGAGCGGGAGACGCTGCTGCGGGAGTGGGCCGAGGGGGACGGGGGCTGAGGGCGGGCCTTCGCCTGCGGTGGTGGCCTTGCCCTGTGACTTGTCGCGGGCGCCGGACGTCTCGGGTCAGGGTCTGTTGTCCAGGATTCCGGACTGGCTGATGAGGTAGCCGAGTTGGGCGCGGCTCTCGCTGCCGAGGGTGGTGGCGAGTTTGGCGATGTGGACCCGGGCCGTCCGGATGTTCATGCCGAGGCGGTCGGCTATCTCGGCGTCGGTGAGGCCCTCGACCAGGAGGTTGGCGATGGCGCGCTGGCGCGGTGTGATGCCGCCCTCCGAGGGCTGGGGGGCGGCGAGCGGCCACATGGGGGTCGCCAGGCGCCACAGCCGCCAGAAGGTGGTGGCGAAGTACTCGACGAGCGCCGGGTGGCGCAGTTCGAGGGCGACGCTGCGGTCCTTGCTCGCGGGGATGAAGGCCACGGTCCGGTCGAAGACGAAGAGGCGCTCGGTGACCTCGTCGAGGGTGCGGGCCTCGGCGTCGCCGTCCAGCTGCTCGAAGTAGGCGAGCACGGGCAGGGAATGGCGCGTCGTGTGCTGGTAGAGGGTCCTCATCCGGCAACCCCGGCTGAGGATCGCCTGGTCCCGGGGAAAAGCTTCGGCCAACGTTTCGGGCGGCCGGGTGCCGCCGGGCTGGACGGCGAGGAACTCCTCCGTCACGTCCTGCATGGCGCGGTCGATGGCCGAGTTGATGCGCTCCAGGCCGTCGAGGACGGTGATCGTGGGGGTGTCCGTGGCGGACGACAGCTGGGCGTCCAGGGCGATGAGCGGCTCGAACGCCGCGGTGAGCCGCTCTTCGCGGCGCCGCTGGTCGGAGATCCGGTCCTCGATGGTGCGGAGCAGGAGGGGGAGGGCGGCGGCGGGGGCGGTGGGAAGCAGCCACCGCATGTCGTCGATGTCGGGGTGGAGCAGGCCGAAGTCGATCAGGCAAGGGGCGTGTTCCGCGTCCTTGCTGTGGATCCGGCCTTCGCGGAGGGCACGGGCGTACACGCCGGACCCTTCCTCGCAGAGTTCCTCCACTCCATGTGGCGCATGTTCCTTGACCATATGCGCTCCCTCCCGGTAGGTGAAGCGCGGCGATTCTATGCAGGGGCCACCTAGGCGGGGCGTCGGCCGTGATTGAAGTGTCCACTTCTCGTGGTAGGGATTTGGTCGGTTCCGGCCGGGAATGCCCGACTGTCGCCGGGGTGGTGGAACGGTCTGATGCCTGTCCTGACAGGGTGGGTGGCGAATTCCGCACCCTGCGCTCTTGCGCGTTCCGCTGCCCACGTTTTGGCCGAACCGCCGCGATCACGACCGTGGGGATCCGGCCGCCCTACGAGGCGGACGAGGCGCACGAGGCGGATGGATCGAGGATTCCGGACTGCCCGATGAGGTAGCCGAGTTGTGCGCGGCTCTCGCTGCCGAGGGTGGAGGCGAGTTTGGCGATGTGGACGCGGGCGGTGCGGACGTTCATGCCGAGGCGGTCGGCCACTTCGGCGTCGGTGAGGCCTTCGACGAGGAGGCCGGCGATGGCGTGCTGGCGGGCGGTGATGCCGTTCGCGGACGGGAGTTGCATGGTGCGCGGGTAGATGGGGACCGCGAGGCGCCAGAGCCGTTCGAAGGTCGTGACGAAGTACTCGACGAGGGCCGGGTGGCGTATCTCCAGCGCGATGCTGCGGTCCTTGTTCACGGGGATGACGGCCACGGTCCGGTCGAAGACGAAGAGGCGCTCGGGAACCTCGTCCAGCGTGCGGACCTCGGCGTCGCCCTTGAGCTCCTCGTACTGGGCGAGCATGGGCAGCGAGTGCCGTGAGGTGTGCTGGCACAGCGTCCGCAGACTGCCGCCGCGGGCCAGGAAGCCGCGCGCTTCGTCGAGGGACTGGGCGAGGAGGGGGGTGGGCCGGACCCCGCCCGGCTGGATGGAGAGTACCTCCCGACTGGTCTCGGTCAGGGCCCGGCCGAGGGCTTCCTGGATCCGGGGAAGCCCGTCGAGCAGGGTGATGGCGGAGATCCCTTCCGGGGACACGGCGGCCGAGGCCGGCGACGGCGTCGGGGAGAGCGCCATGAGCGGCTCGAACGCGGTGGTGAGCAGGGCCTCGCGGCGGACCTCCTGTGTGATCCGCTCCTGGATTGCTTCACGGAGCCGGGGCAGGGCGATCGACGGGGCGGTGGGGAGCAGCCAGTGCGGGTCCTCCGTGTCCGGCCGCAGCAGCGCGAAGTCGACCAGGCACGGAGCCTGTTCGGCATCCTGGCGCGGCACACGGCTCTCCCGGAGGGCGCGGGCGTACAGCGCCGATCCCGCCTCGCACAGTTCGTCGGGTCCATGGGGGCGATGCATCTCTTTGGTCACGTCATACGGTCCTGGTCGAGAATCCCGGACTGAGCGATGAGGCAGCCGAGTCGGGCGCGGCTTTCGCTGCCGGGAGTCGTGGCGAGTTTGGCGGTGTGGACGCGGGCGGTGCGGACGTTCATGCCGAGGCGGTCGGCCGTCTCCTTGTCGGTGAGGCCTTCGACGAGGAGGCCGGCGATGGCGTGCCGGCGACGAGGCACGGCGGCGGTTCGGCATCCTTGCGAGGTGTGCGGCTCTCGCGAAGGGCGCGGGCGTACGGCGTCGAGGCGGACTCGCGGAGCTCGTCGGGTCCGTGGGAACGGCGGGGTTCCGCGGTCACTTGGGGCGGTCCTGGTCGAGGATCCCCGACTGGGCGATGAGATAGCCGAGTTGGGCCCGGCTTCCGCTGCCCAGGGCCGCGGCGATCTTGGCGATGTGGGCGCGGCAGGTCCGGACGTTCATGCCGAGCCGCCGGGCGATGGCCTCGTCGACGTGGCCCTCGATGAGGAGCCGGGCTATGGAGCGTTGGACGCCGGTGATGCCGTCGGGTGCGATGTCGTACGGGACTTCTTCGGTCAACGGGACAGCGCGCTCCCAGAGTTGTTCGAAGACCTTGCTGAGGTACTCGACCAGGCCGGGGTGACGCAGTTCGAGGGCCACCCGCCGGTCGTCGCTGGCGGGAATGAAGGCGACGGTCCGGTCGAATATGATCAAGCGCTCGATGAGCTCTTCGAGCGTGCGGACCTGTACCTTGCCGCCCGAGATGCGGTCCACATAGGCCAGCGTTCCCTGGCTGTGTCGTGCGGTGTGCTGGTAGAGCGTGCGAATGCTGACACCACGGTCCGTCAACGGCCGGTCCCGCTCCAGGGCCTGGTTCAGGGCGTCCACGGGGCGCCCGCCCCCGGGCTGGATGGTCAGAACGGATGTGGTGCACTCGGAGGTGGCTGAATTTAGCGCCGCGTTGATCCGGTCGAACCCCTCAAGCACGGTGATCGCGTGAATGTTTGCCGGGCTCTGCGTGCTGATGGCGACAAACTGCTCGAAGGAGTCGGTGAGCTCGATGGCCAGCCGCCTCCGGTCCTGGATCTCGCGTTCCAACGGGTGCAGTCGTTGCGCGAGCGCGACCGACGGCGGCACAGGTCGGAGCCAGTTGGCGTCGTCGGGATCAGGGTGGAGCAGGGCGAACTCCACCAGACAAGGCGCGAGTTCCACTTCGACACGATTGATGCGGCCCGAACGCAGCGCACTGGCGTAAAGGCGTGCCCCCTCGTCGCACAGCTCAGTGACAGCATGGGGATGTGTCGGTTGTGAGTTGATTGTGGTCATATCTCCACCCCCCAGGGTCCTGAACGTGCAAGAACATGATGCATCGCTCCTGTGGCGCTGACATGCCTGAATGAGCCATCGTCTTCATGGCCGGGGGAGAAGAATCCATCAAGTGAGGACGAAGCCGACTATGCGCGTGAGAATACTTGGCTCAGTGCTTGCCGCAGTCTTCTCTGCCGCTGTGGCCCTCGGTGCCCTTAGTGGCGCGAGCTCTGGCAGCGGAAGTTCCGAGGTGGCGGGCGGTACGGACACTGGTTGGACCAGTGTGGGTGCGGCCCCGGCAGCGGACACGGGTTGGACCGTCGGACCGAAGGGCGGCCAGGCATGAGCACCCCTCCCGACGACCGCACGTTCCGCCGAGAAATGGCCACCGCCTACCGCTCCGGTTGGCATTTCATCGATCTCGTGACCGCGATCCCCCACCGCGGCGACTCGTTGATGGTGACCCTGCTCGGCGAGCCGATCGTCGTCACCCGTGACGACGAGGAGGAGATCCGGGCCTACCGGTGCCTGCGCAGGCCCCGAGGCGCGCCGCAGCCCGTGCGGTGTGCCATCCGGTACGGGATGGTCTTCGTCAATCTCGACCGGCGCGACCACCAGGTGGTCGGACAGCAGGAGCAGCAGGACCCGGGCGCCATGAGCGCCACGGACAACATCACAGCCACCCCCCGCAGTGCCTGACGCGATTCCCCCGTCGTTGTAAATCGCGCAGGTGCTTCCCCCAGCAGCGGCGCCACCGTGGACCTGAACACGGTGGCGCCGCTGTGGTGTGCGGACGGGGTCGCCGCCCCTACGCCTTGCCCAGCGCCCGCGTCACCGTGATCTCGATCAGGACCCGGTCCGGGTTCGGTGAGGGGCGCCTCTCGTAGCGCTCCTCGTAGCGCCGCTCCGCCTCGTCTATCTCCGCCGGGTCCGTCTTGATCGTCGCCCGGCCCTCCAGCGTCGCCCAGCGCCGGCCCGCGAACTGGCACACCGCCACCCGCGCCCCCGGCCCGTCCACGCCCGCCGCCGCGAGGACGTGCGCGACCTTCCGGCTCGTCTTGCGCGCGAGCACCCGGGCGACCCCCGCCTCCGGGTCGTACGTCACGCCGACCGGCACCACGTGCGGGGTCCCGTCGGGGCGCAGCGTCGTCAAGGTGCACAGGTGCCGTTCGCGCCAGAAGCTGAGGTAAGGCTCCGGCGGGTCGCGCGGGTCGATCCGAGGGGGCCGGGGGGTGGCCGAGGTGTTCGGGGTCATGGCCCGGAACATAGCCGCCCGGCCTTCCGGCTTCCTCCTTGAGTGGAATAGACTCAACTTTGTGTACGTTGGTTAAGTCAGGACGTCGTAGTCGGGACGTAGCCGTGACCGGGGCGTAGCCGGGGCATGGGCAGGACACCGTAGGGAGGACAAGCGCACGTGGATGCCGAGCTGACCAACAGGAGCCGGGACGCGATCAACGCGGCCACCAGCAGGGCCGTGCAGGACGGGCATGCCGATCTGACACCCGCGCACCTGCTGCTCGCACTGCTCGAGGGGCAGGACAACGAGAACATCACCGACCTGCTCGCCGCGGTCGACGTCGACCAGGCGGCCGTGCGCGCGGACGCCGAGCGGGTCCTCGCCGCGCTGCCCAGCGTGACCGGGTCCACGGTCGCGCCGCCGCAGCCCAATCGTGAGCTGCTCGCCGTCATCTCGGACGCCGCCCAGCGCGCGAAGGAGCTGGGGGACGACTACCTCTCCACCGAGCACCTGCTCATCGGCATCGCGGCCAAGGGTGGCCGGGCCGGGGACGTACTCACCGAGCACGGGGCCGGCAGCAGGAAGCTGCTGGACGCATTCGAGAAGACAAGGGGAGGGCGCCGGGTGACCACACCCGACCCCGAGGGTCAGTACAAGGCCCTGGAGAAGTTCGGCACCGATTTCACCGCCGCCGCCCGCGAGGGCAGGCTCGACCCCGTCATCGGACGGGACCAGGAGATCCGGCGGGTCGTCCAGGTGCTGTCACGGCGTACGAAGAACAATCCCGTCCTCATCGGCGAGCCCGGCGTCGGCAAGACCGCCGTCGTGGAGGGCCTCGCCCAGCGCATCGTGAAGGGCGACGTCCCCGAGTCGCTGAAGAACAAGCGGCTCGTCTCCCTCGACCTCGGCGCGATGGTGGCCGGCGCCAAGTACCGCGGCGAGTTCGAGGAGCGGCTCAAGACCGTCCTCTCCGAGATCAAGGAGAGCGACGGCCAGATCATCACGTTCATCGACGAGCTGCACACCGTCGTGGGCGCCGGCGCGGGTGGGGATTCCGCCATGGACGCCGGGAACATGCTCAAGCCGATGCTGGCCCGCGGCGAGCTGCGCATGGTCGGCGCCACCACCCTCGACGAGTACCGCGAGCGGATCGAGAAGGACCCCGCCCTGGAGCGCCGCTTCCAGCAGGTCCTCGTCGCCGAGCCGTCCGTCGAGGACTCGATCGCGATCCTGCGCGGCCTCAAGGGGCGGTACGAGGCGCACCACAAGGTGCAGATCGCGGACAGCGCCCTGGTGGCCGCCGCCTCGCTCTCCGACCGGTACATCACCTCGCGCTTCCTGCCCGACAAGGCCATCGACCTCGTCGACGAGGCCGCGTCCCGGCTCCGCATGGAGATCGACTCCTCGCCCGTCGAGATCGACGAACTCCAGCGCGCCGTCGACCGGTTGAGGATGGAGGAGCTGGCGCTCGCCAAGGAGACCGACCCCGCGAGCAAGCAGCGCCTGGACAAGCTGCGGCGCGACCTCGCCGACAAGGAGGAGGAGCTGCGCGGGCTCAACGCCCGTTGGGAGAAGGAGAAGCAGTCCCTCAACCGCGTCGGTGAGCTGAAGGAGAAGCTCGACGAACTGCGCGGCCAGGCCGAACGGGCCCAGCGCGACGGCGACTTCGACACCGCAAGCAAGCTGCTCTACGGCGAGATCCCCACCCTGGAGCGCGACCTCGAAGCCGCCTCGGAGGCCGAGGAGGAGGCCGCTGCCCAGGCCAAGGACACCATGGTCAAGGAGGAGGTCGGCCCCGACGACATCGCCGACGTGGTCGGCTCGTGGACCGGCATCCCCGCCGGGCGGCTCCTGGAGGGCGAGACGCAGAAGCTGCTCCGCATGGAGGACGAGCTCGGCAAGCGCCTCATCGGCCAGACCGAGGCCGTGCGGGCCGTCTCCGACGCGGTGCGCCGCACGCGCGCCGGGATCGCCGACCCCGACCGGCCGACGGGTTCCTTCCTCTTCCTCGGCCCGACCGGTGTCGGCAAGACGGAACTGGCCAAGGCCCTCGCGGACTTCCTCTTCGACGACGAGCGGGCCATGGTCCGCATCGACATGAGCGAGTACGGCGAGAAGCACAGCGTCGCCCGCCTGGTCGGCGCCCCTCCCGGGTACGTGGGGTACGAGGAGGGCGGCCAGCTGACCGAGGCGGTCCGCCGCAGGCCCTACTCCGTGGTCCTGCTCGACGAGGTCGAGAAGGCGCACCCCGAGGTCTTCGACGTGCTGCTCCAGGTGCTCGACGACGGACGCCTCACCGACGGCCAGGGGCGGACGGTCGACTTCCGCAACACCATCCTGATCCTCACGTCCAACCTGGGCAGCCAGTACCTGGTGGAGCCGCTGACCAGCGAGGAGGAGAAGAAGCAGCAGGTGCTCGAAGTCGTGCGGTCCTCCTTCAAGCCGGAGTTCCTCAACCGCCTCGACGACCTGGTCGTCTTCTCCGCGCTCGGCAAGGACGAGCTCGCGCACATCGCCGAGCTGCAGATCAACCGCCTCGCCAAGCGCCTGGCCGAGCGCCGCCTGACCCTGGACGTCACGCCCGAGGCGCTGGCCTGGCTGGCGGACGAGGGCAACGACCCGGCGTACGGCGCGCGCCCCCTGCGCCGCCTCATCCAGACGTCCATCGGCGACCGCCTCGCCAAGGAGATCCTGGCGGGCGAGGTCAAGGACGGGGATGTGGTGCGGGTGGACGTCTTCGGCGATGGCCTCATCGTGGGTCCCGCCACGGGCAAGTCCCTGTAGCGGGAGAGCGTCTGCCTGGTCCGGTCGCTCTCCGGCTGCGGGCAGTGGTCCGTCCTCGCGCAGTTCCCCGCGCCCCTTCGGGGGCGCGGGCTTGCCCCCGGGGCCCCTTCCTGGGAGAGGATGGGGCCCATCCATACGAAGGGAAATACACGGTGAGCATCGACCCGTCCTCGATTCCGAATTTCGGGGGCCAGCCCGAACCGCAGCAGGGCGCAGGACCGGCGGGCCCCGTCGTCCCCGACCAGGACCTGGTCAAGCAGCTCCTGGACCAGATGGAGCTCAAGCACGTCGTCGACGACGAGGGTGACCTCGCGGCGCCGTGGGAGGAGTTCCGTACGTACTTCATGTTCCGCGGCGAGGACGACCAGCAGGTCTTCTCGGTGCGGACGTTCTACGACCGGCCGCACCAGATCGAGCAGAAGCAGCAGCTCCTGGAGTCGATCGACGACTGGAACCGCCGCACGCTGTGGCCGAAGGTCTACAGCCACACGCACGACGACGGCACGGTCCGCCTCATCGGCGAGGCCCAGATGCTGATCGGCACCGGTGTCTCGCTGGAGCACTTCGTGTCGTCGACCGTCAGCTGGGTGCGCGCCGCGATCGAGTTCGACCGCTGGCTCGTCGAGCAGCTGGGCCTGGAGGCCGAGGTCGACTCCGCCGAGGGCGAGACCGACGAGAAGCCCGGCGACGACGAGGCCTGAGCCCGCCTCCTACAGGGGCATGTGGGCGATCGTCAGCAGATACGTCCCATACGCGAGCGAGAGCCCGGCCAGGGCGCCCACCACCAGGGAGGCGCTCCTCGGCCGGGCTCTCGTCATGGCCAGGGCCAGCGGGATCAGGAGCGGGAACGCCGGCAGCAGGAAGCGCGGCTTGGACTCGAAGAAGCCGGAGCCGCCGACCGTGATGATCATGAGTACGCCGGTGTAGACGAGGACGGGCAGCGGCGCGGCCCGGTCCGCCACGAGCAGGGCGAACAGGAGCAGGGCGGCGGCGACGATGACGAGGGTCATCGCGAAGACCAGCTTGTCCCCGTCGCGCAGCAGGTGCTTGACGAAGGCGAGCGAGCCCGCGCCGAAGTCGAAGCGTGACCCCCAGCCGCGCTGCACCGCGAAGTAGCCGTGCAGCGGATCGCCCTTGCGGATGCCCACATAGAGGACGAACGCCGTCCAGCCGAGCGGGGCGAGCGCCGCGCCCGCCCAGACTTTCCACAGGCTGTGGGGAACTTCCCGGACTTCCCGGCGGCGGCGGACGATCTCGTACACCGCGGCCGCGCAGACCGCCGCGGCCACCGCGAACCCGTTGGGCCGTGCGAGCCCCGCGAGGGCGGCCAGCGCGCCGGCCCACAGCCAGCGCCCGTCGAGCACCGCGTACAGCGACCAGGCGGCGAGCGCGGTGAGCACGGGTTCGGTGTAGGCGAGGGACAGCACCACGGAGTGCGGCATCAGCGCCCAGAGCAGCACAAGGAGCGTGGCGGCGCGGCGCCCGTGCAGGCGCTCGCCGATGGCGTAGATCCCCCAGGCGGCGGCTCCGGCCGCGAGCCAGGACAGGAGGAGCCCCGCCGCGCCGTAGCCGACGGGCAGGACGGTGGCGACGGCGCGCACCAGGCCCGGGTAGAGCGGGAAGAAGGCGAGGTCGCTCTGGACGACGCCGGGTTCGAAGTAGAGGGTGCGCCCGTAGCCGTGCGCGGCGATCCCCGTGTACCAGCGGGAGTCCCAGGACATGCCGAGCAGCCGGAAGGTGTCCTGGTGGGTGAGGTGCGCGACGAGGGTGACGCACACCATGCCGGTGAGGCGGGCGGCGGCGAAAAGACCGAGGGCGACGGCGGGGCCGGTCGTGAGGGCGCCGTGCAGGCGGCCCGCACGGCGCAGGACGAGGGTGCTGGACTGGCTCACACCCGAACCCTGCTGGCCGCCCGCCGCGCCCGCGACCGGAGGGGGCCGAGCGGGGTAAACCCGTCAACCCGTCAGCTACCTCGCTCCACCGGTCACTTCAGCCCGCCAGCGACTTCAGCCGCGTCACGGCCTCCTCCAGGACCGGCACCCGCTTGCAGAAGGCGAACCGCACGAAGGGCGCGCCCGCGTCCCGGTGGTCGTAGAAGACGGCGTTCGGGATGGCGACCACGCCGGCCCGCTCCGGCAGGGAGCGGCAGAAGGCGAAGCCGTCCGTCTCGCCGAGGGGCCGGATGTCGGTCGTGACGAAGTACGTGCCCGCCGGGCGGTAGACGTCGAAGCCCGCCGCGGTCAGCCCCTCGCTCAGCAGGTCCCGCTTGGCCAGCATGTCCGCGCGGAAGCCGGCGAAGTAGGAGTCGGGCAGCGCGAGCGCCTCCGCGACCGCGTACTGGAACGGCCCCGAGGAGACGTACGTGAGGAACTGCTTCGCCGAGCGGACCGCCGTGACCAGCTCCGGCGTGGCCGTCACCCAGCCGACCTTCCAGCCCGTGAACGAGAACGTCTTGCCCGCGGAGCCGATGGTGACCGTGCGCTCGCGCATGCCGGGCAGGGAGGCGAGCGGGATGTGCTCGGCGTCGTCGAAGACGAGGTGCTCGTAGACCTCGTCGGTGACGACGAGCAGGTCGCGCTCGACCGCCAGCTTCGCGATCTCGGTGAGCTCGGCGCGGGTGAGGACCGTGCCGGTCGGGTTGTGCGGGGTGTTGAGCAGGATCAGCCGGGTGCGGTCGGTGACCGCGTCGCGCAGCTCGTCCAGGTCGAGGACGAAGCGGCCGTCGCGCGGGCGCAGAGTGACGGGGACCCGCGCGCCCCCGGCCAGCGCGATCGAAGCCGCGTACGAGTCGTAATAGGGCTCCAGTGCGATGACCTCGTCACCCGGCTCGACCAGGGCGAGCAGGGACGCGGCGATCGCCTCGGTCGCGCCCGCCGTCACGAGGACCTCGCGGTCGGGGTCGTACGAGAGCGAGTAGCGGGCGAGTTGGTGCGCGGCGACGGCCTCGCGCAGCTCCGGGACGCCGGGGCCCGGCGGGTACTGGTTGCCGCGGCCGTCGCGCAGCGCGCGCACCGCCGCCTCGCGCACGGACTCGGGGCCGTCCGTGTCGGGGAAACCCTGACCCAGGTTGATCGCGCCTGTTTTCACCGCGAGAGCGGACATCTCGGCGAAAATGGTCGTACCGAACTCGGCGAGGCGGCGGTTGAGCAGCGGGCGTCCGCTCCCGGAGGTGGAGGTCATGGCCGTCATCCTGCGCCGAACCTCTGGACTTCCTCAACTCTGCTTTGCGTCGGCTTGCGCACGGGCATCCCCCTGTCACGCAAGAAGCGAGGCCCACGGGGGGACCCGCTTCGGGGGAACGGAAGGAGTGTGATGGCCGTGATCGTGGCCTTCATCTTCGTGGCGGCAATCGTGTTCACCCTGGCCGTGGTGGTCGGCTCCCGCAAGGGCAACCGGCGCCGGAAGGGCTGGGGTTCGGGCGGCACCGCGTCGAGCTCGGCGGGGGGCAGCTGGTGGGCCGGGTCCGCCGACGGTTCCTACGGCGGTGACTCCGGGCACCACCACGGCGGCGGGCACGGCTGCGGCGGCGGGTCCTCGTGCGGTGGTGGCGGGTCCTCGTGCGGTGGTGGCGGGGGCGGATGCGGCGGAGGCAGCTGACACGGGGCAGCTGGTCCACCGATCCCATTGGAGCGCTCGGCGGGAGGCAACTTCCGCCGGGCGCTTTGACGTTGTGCGAGGTAGTGCGGCAGGGGCGTGCTCCGGCGCCGTCCCGTGGCGGCCGGACTGAACAGTTGAACTGTGCAGCCCTCGGGGGGATGGAAACCCTACGAAGTTGGGTAAAAACGCTGTGGCAGCGTCGCCGACCATGATTCCCTCTTAAACGTCAGCACCGCCCTCGGACGCACGGCACAGGTTTCACGGACCGAAGTCCGGATACCCGTCATGTGACGTTCTCGTGGGCACGAGCCGGCATTCCGACCTCCCGGTGCCTTGTATCCGGGTGCGCCGGCCCCACCTCCATTGCGTGTTAGCGGAGCCGACCCATGCTCACGACCCTGAAGACTGTCTATACCGACACGCGCGCCGCGGACCTCGCCTGGGCCCTGGGGCGCGAGCCGCTGCCCGCGCTCGCCACCCTCGAAGTGGAGCTGGCAGACGCGAAGATGCAGCTGAGACTGCTCGGGGCCTCGCACCAGGTTCTCCTGGAGGAGGAGCAGGGCGGCTGTTCCGAGACCGTGGCCTGCATCCCCGGCAGCAGCACGCCCCTCCCGCTCGGCGTCTCCAAACGCGTGGGCGACTGGGAGTACGAGTTCGCCGCGCGCGTCGAGACCCTGTCGCAGGGCCAGTTCGCGGGCCGCGCGCAGGAGTTGCTCGCCCTGGTCGCCGAGCACCCGCACGGCCTGGCCGGAGTGTTCCCCGGCAGCCCGCACGCCTTCACCGCGATGCTCGCGCAGCGCCACGAGGGCTCACTCATGTGGCGTACGTGGCACGCGTATCCACAGGACGGGCAGCTGGTGGCGACCCGGACGAGGGTGGGCGTGCGGATGCCGCTGCCCGCGACGCTGTGAACCTGGAAACCTTGGGCGCAAACCTAGTTGCACCCATGTGGGGGACTCGGTGTGAGGGCGCGGTGACGTAGCGTTCCTGGCGTGATCGAGTCGTCGGTGCGGTTGCCGGTCTCGCCCGGGGCAGGACGGTTCTTCGTCCTCGTGGGCGTGTTCGTCTGCGCTGCCTGCGGGCTCGTCTACGAACTCGAACTCGTCGCCCTCGCCGCGTACTTGATCGGGGACTCCGTCACCCAGGCCTCCGTCGTGCTCTCCGTGATGGTCTTCGCCATGGGCATCGGCTCGCTGCTCGCCAAGCGGCTGCGGTGCCGCGCCTCGGCCTGGTTCGGCCTCGTCGAGGCGGCGCTCGCGCTGGTCGGCGGGTGCAGCGCCATGGCGCTGTACGCGGCGTTCGCGTGGACCGGCGACAAGGGCGAGGTGTGGGCGAGCGGATCGCGCTACCTGCTGGTCGCCTTCTCCCTCGCCATCGGCATCCTCATCGGCGCCGAGGTGCCGCTCCTGATGGTGCTCATCCAGCGCATCCGGCGCCAGGACGCGGGCGGCGCCGTCGCCGACCTCTTCGCCGCGGACTACGTGGGCGCGCTGGTCGGCGGCCTCGCCTTCCCCTTCCTGCTGCTCCCGCTGTTCGGACAGCTGACGGGCGCCCTGTTCACCGGTGCGGTCAACGCCCTCGCGGGCGGCGCCCTCGTCTTCGGCCTGTTCCGAAGAGACCTGAGCGTGCGCGGCCGCTGGGTGCTCCTGACCGCGAACGTCGTCGTGCTCTCCCTGCTGGCCACCGCCGCCGTGCTCGTCGACGACTTCGAGCGGGCCGCGCGCCGGGCGGTGTACGGCGGGGACGTGCGGGTCGCCGTCCGGACCGACGTGCAGGAGGTCGTCCTCACCGGAGGGAGGCGGCGCTCCCTGCACCTCTTCCTCGACGGCCGCCTGCGCATCAGCGGACGCGACGAACAGCGCTACCACCAGGGGCTCGTGTCCCCCGCGATGCGAGGCCCCCGCGCGCGCGTGCTGATCCTCGGCGGCGGCGACGGGCTCGCCGCGCACGAGGTCCTGCGCCACCGCGGGGTGCGCCGCGTCGACATCGTCGAGCTGGACGCGGGCGTCGTCGAGCTGGCCCGGCACGACCCGGCCCTCAGCGAGCTCAACGGCCATGTGTACCGCGACCCCCGGGTGCGCGTGGTGCACGCCGACGCGTTCCGCTGGCTGCGCTCCACACGCACGGAGTACGACGTGGTGATCTCCGACCTGCCCGACCCCGGCATCACGGCCAGCACGAAGCTGTACTCCCTGGAGTTCTACGGCCTCGCCACCCGCGCCCTCGCCGACGGCGGCCGCCTCACCGTGCACGCGGGGCCGATGTCGTCCCGGGCGCGCGCCTTCTGGACGGTGGAGGCGACGCTGCGCGCCGCGGGCCTGCGGACCGTGCCCTACCGCGTGGGCGGCCGGCAGTCCGGGTTCGCCGCCGGGCCCGACCGCACGGCCGAGGGCGGCACGACCGCGCGCGACTGGGGCTTCGTGCTCGCCGCGCGGACGCTGCCCGTCCTGGCGCGCGCCGCCGGGTCCGAGGTGGTGCGCGCCGGGGCGCGGTCCGCCGAGCTGGCCCGCCTCCCCGGGCTCGCGCCGTCCACGCTCGTGCATCCGCGTTACGCGAACTGACGTACACGGTCTGACGAACCGACGTACACAGTGGCGAGTGCGTGGGTAGGCTCGGCTGCCATGGAGCATGAGGTGTTCGTTCCGGTCTCGGCAGAGCGGCTCCGGCAGGTCCTGGCAGATCCCGAGAGGGTCGCCGGGGCGGTACCCGGGCTTCAGCGCGACGCGGAGGAGACGGCGGGGCCGCTCTCCGGCCGCCTTCGGGTGCGGGTCGGGGGGCACACCATCACGTACCGCGGCTCGGCGCGGACCGAGGAGCGCCCCGACGGGACGTACGCCGTCGAGGGCGAGGGGACCGAGGCGCGCGGCTCCGGCTCCGTGAAGCTCTCGCTGACCGTGCGGCTCGTGCCTGCCGTCGCGGGGACGACCCTCGTCTTCGCCGGGAGCGCCGCCGCCGAGGGGCGGGTCACGGAGAGTTCTCCACAGGCTGTGGAATCCGCTGTGCGAAGGCTCGTCGAACGGTTCGCGGAGGGCCTCGCCGCCGCGGCGCCGCCCGACACCGCGCCCGAGGAGCCCGAGGCCGCGGCGATCCCGACGGTCACCGTCTTCGAGACGGAGGTGCCGCCGCCGTCCCTCGACCCGCTCAGCGACGACCTGGACGAGGTGGCGGAGGCCGACGAGGACGACGTGACGGACGACGCGGACCACCTCGCCGTGCCGCCCGCCGAGGCCGCGCACGCCCGCCGCACGATGATCGGCCGCAGCGCCGAGGAGGTCGACCACGCCCCGCCCCGCGGCAGGTACGCCCCCGCGCCCGCCCCCGAGACGCTCTCCACCAGCGCCACGCTCCGCTGGGCCGCGCCCGCCGCCGCCCTCGCGCTCGCCTCCGCCATCGTCGTCGGCAGGGCCCTGCGCCGCCGCCGCTGACCGACCACGCCGTAGGGTCGCCCCGTGAGTACCGAAGACGTGATCCTGACCGCGGGCGACGCGGAAGTGACGGTGCAGCCGGGCAACGGCTGCCGCATCGGAAGTCTGCGCATCGGCGGCGTCGAGCTGCTCCGGCAGGGGCAGAAGTACGGCTCCTTCCCGATGGTGCCCTGGTGCGGCCGCATCAAGGAGGGGCAGTTCCGCGACGGCGGAGTCGTCCACCAGATGCCGTTGAACTCCCCGCCGCACGCCATCCACGGCTTCGCCCGCGACGCGCAATGGCGCACGGCACGCGCCTCCACGACCGAGGCCGTGTTCACGTACGACCTGACCGACCCCTGGCCCTACCCGGGGCGCGTCACGCAGATCGTGGAGCTCACCGAGGAGACGCTGACGCTGCGCCTCGGCGTCGAGACGCACGGCGGCTCCTTCCCCGCGCAGGCCGGCTGGCACCCGTGGTTCAACCGCGTCCTCGACGGCGGCGCACCCGTCCGGGTCGACTTCGCCCCCGCCTGGCAGGAGGAGCGAGGCGCCGACCACCTGCCCACAGGGCGCCGCATCGACGTACAGCCCGGCCCCTGGGACGACTGCTTCGGGATGCCCGACGGCGTCGACGTGACGCTGACCTGGCCCGAGCGCCTCGAAGTGAACGTCAAGAGCCGCGAGCAGTGGGTCGTGGTCTACGACGAGCAGGAGGCCGCCGTCTGCGTCGAGCCGCAGACCGGACCGCCCAACGGCCTCAACACCGACCCGCGCCTGGTCACCCCCATCGAGCCCCTGGAGACGGCGACGACCTGGAGCTGGCGGCGGCTGTAATCGCTGGCTTTAAGCTCTTAGGCATGACTGACGTACGCGGCGAGCTGCTGCAGCAGATCAAGGACAAGGCCGTCGTGCACGGCAAGGTGACGCTCTCCTCCGGCCTGGAGGCCGACTACTACATCGACCTCCGCCGGATCACCCTCGACGGCGAGGCCGCCCCGCTGGTCGGCCAGGTCCTGCTCGACCTGACCAAGGACCTCGACTTCGACGCCGTGGGCGGTCTGACCATGGGCGCCGACCCCGTCGCGGGCGCGATGCTGCACGCGTCCGCCGCGCACGGCAAGCGCCTGGACGCCTTCGTCGTCCGCAAGGCCGCCAAGGCGCACGGCATGCAGCGCCGCGTCGAGGGCCCGGACATCAGGGGCCGCCGCGTCCTGGTCGTCGAGGACACCTCCACCACCGGCGGCTCGCCGCTGACCGCCGTCGAGGCCGTCCGCGAGGCGGGCGCCGAGGTCGTCGCCGTCGCCACGATCGTGGACCGCGCGACCGGCGCCGGCGAGAAGATCACCGAGGGCGCGGGCGTCCCGTACCTCTTCGCGTACTCGAAGGACGACCTCGGTCTCACGGACTGAGGACCACGGACTGAGGACTTCCGACCGGCTGGAGCTGTCCGGCAAGTCTGGAAAGATGGGGGCGACGATGACGTCGCCCCCATAGGTCAGGGCCCAGCACACACCCGCACATCACAAGGAGCGGACACATGCCCATCGCAACCCCCGAGGTCTACGCCGAGATGCTCGACCGGGCGAAGGCAGGCAAGTTCGCCTACCCGGCGATCAACGTCACCTCCTCGCAGACCCTGCACGCCGCCCTGCGCGGCTTCGCTGAGGCCGAGAGCGACGGCATCATCCAGATCTCCACCGGTGGCGCGGAGTTCCTGGGCGGTCAGTACAACAAGGACATGGTGACCGGCGCCGTCGCCCTCGCCGAGTTCGCGCACATCGTCGCCGCGAAGTACGACATCACGGTCGCGCTGCACACGGACCACTGCCCCAAGGACAAGCTCGACGGCTACGTCCGCCCGCTGCTCGACATCTCCGCCGAGCGCGTCAAGGCCGGTCAGAACCCGCTGTTCCAGTCCCACATGTGGGACGGCTCCGCCGAGACCCTCGCGGACAACCTGGCCATCGGCCAGGAGCTCCTGGAGAAGGCCCGCGCCGCCAAGATCATCCTTGAGGTCGAGATCACCCCGACCGGCGGCGAGGAGGACGGCGTCAGCCACGAGATCAACGACGAGCTGTACACGACCGTCGACGACGCGCTGCGCACCGCCGAGGCCCTGGGCCTGGGCGAGAAGGGCCGCTACCTCCTGGCCGCGTCCTTCGGCAACGTCCACGGCGTCTACAAGCCGGGCAACGTCGTCCTGCGCCCGGAGCTCCTCAAGGACCTCCAGGAGGGTGTCGGCGCCAAGTACGGCAAGACGTCCCCCTTCGACTTCGTGTTCCACGGCGGCTCCGGCTCCACCGCCGAGGAGATCGCCACCGCGCTGGAGAACGGCGTCGTGAAGATGAACCTCGACACCGACACCCAGTACGCCTTCACGCGTCCGGTCGCCGACCACATGTTCAAGAACTACGACGGCGTCCTGAAGGTCGACGGCGAGGTCGGTTCGAAGAAGACGTACGACCCGCGCACCTGGGGCAAGCTGGCCGAGGCCGGCATGGCCGGGCGCGTCAGCGAGGCCTGCGCCGCGCTGCGCTCCACGGGTACGAAGCTGAAGTAAGCGGCGCGAGCGCTCCGGCTTCCGTACGGGCCCGGCACCCCTTCCCTGGGTGCCGGGCCCGTACGCGTATGGAGCAGACTTGCACCCATGGCCATTCACAAGGATCTGCTCGGGGGACCGCCCCCGACCCACCTGCCCGACGACCCGGAGCCGCGCGAGCTGCTCGCGGGCGGCACGGCTGCCGCCGATGTCGCCGCCAAGTACCCGACGTCCTCGCTCGCCTGGGCCCGTCTCGCCGACGAGGCGTACGAGCGCGGCAGCGTCGTCGAGTCGTACGCGTACGCCCGCACCGGCTACCACCGAGGCCTGGACGCCCTGCGCCGCAGCGGCTGGAAGGGCCACGGCCCGGTGCCGTGGGAGCACGAGCCCAACCGCGGCTTCCTGCGCGCGCTGCACGCCCTGGCGCGGGCGGCGCAGGCGATCGGCGAGCAGGAGGAGTACGAGCGCTGCGCGGGCTTCCTGCGGGACTCGTCGCAGACGGCGGCGGAGACGCTGGGCTGAGCATGAAGGGCCCCCGGGGTGTTGCCACGCCGGGGGCCCTTGTCACGGGGGCTGCGCCCCGTCGGGGGCGCGGGGAACTGCGCGACCAGCCACAGCAGGTCCGCGGACGACCGTCAACGCAAAGAACGCAGCATCCCCGCGTCATAAGGCGTCGCCTCGTCGAGGCGGTCACCGAGCGCCTTGTCCGCCCACTCCGCGTCGGCGATCAACGCACGGCCGACGGCGATCACGTCGAACTCGTCCCGCTCCATGCGGTCGAGGAGCAGGTCGATGCCGGTGGTGGACGAGGTCTCCGTGGAGAAGCTCTGCATGCCGAACTCCTTGTCGAGGCCGACCGAGCCGACGGACAGCGCGGCCTTGCCGGTGAGCTTCTTGACCCAGCCCGCGAGGTTCAGGTCGTCGCCCTCGAACTCCGGCAGCCAGTAGCGGCGCGTGGACGCGTGGAAGGCGTCGACGCCCGCGGCCGCCAACGGCGCGAGCAGGGCGTCCAGTTCGGCCGGGTCCGCGGCCAGCTTCTCGTCGTAGGCGTTCGCCTTCCACTGGGAGAGGCGGAGGATCACGGGGAAGTCCGGCGAGACCGCCCCGCGCACCGCTTCGACGATCTCCCTGGCGAAGCGGGCGCGGGAGGCGAGGTCGCCGCCGTAGCCGTCGGTGCGGCGGTTGGTGCGGCCCCAGAAGAACTGGTCGATCAAGTAGCCGTGCGCGCCGTGCAGTTCGACGCCGTCGAAGCCGATCCGCTCGGCGTCGGCCGCGGCGCGGGCGAAGGCCGCGACGACCTCGTCGATGTCGGCGGAGGTGAGCGCGTGGCCCTTCGGGGAGCCGTCCAGGCCGAGGCCGGAGGGGCCTGCCGGGGGCGCGTCGGTGAAGGGTCCGTCGCCCTCGTTGCGGGTGGCGCCGACGTGCCACAGCTGCGGGACGATGCGGCCGCCCGCCGCGTGCACGGCCTCGGCGACCTTCCGCCAGCCCGCGAGCGCCGCGTCGCCGTGGAAGTGCGGGACGCGGTGGCTGCTGCCGGCCGACGCGTGGTCGACGTACGTGCCCTCGGTGACGATGAGGCCGACGCCGCCCGCGGCACGGCGCGCGTAGTACTCCGCCACGTCGGCGCCCGGCACGCCGCCCGGGGAGAACTCGCGGGTCATGGGGGCCATGGCGATGCGGTTGCGCAGGGTGAGGCCGTTGATGTCGAGGGGGCGGCCGAGGATCCCCGCGGCTCGTGACGTCGTCGTTTCCGTGGCTTCCATGCGCTCTCCTGAGCTCTCGGTGCTTCTCTTCGGCAGCATGCCTGACAGCACTGTAAGTCTTTTGGTGATGTCACTTAAAGGGCGGGCCCCGAACAGGTACCTTGAACGGCATGAACTGGCCAGCGACCGAGCGCCACTGTCTGACCCCCGCGCCCGGCGGCCTCGCCCTCGTCCAGGACCTCCTGAACACCGCGCCCGCCGGCCACCCCGCCTCCGCCGACCTGCCCGACCTGCTGGCCGACGGAGCGCTGGACCGTGCCCAGGAGTGGGCCGACCCGGCCGTGCGCGGGTGGGCGGTGGAGACGGGGCGGGGTGACGTGCGGCTGGCCCTGACGGCCGACGACCTGCCCAAGCTGCGCTGCCTCCGCGACCAGCTGCGGCGGGCGCTCGGCGCGGGGGACGGGGGCGGGGACGCGGTGCGCTTCACCTCGGCGCCCGTCGTGGTCGCGCTCGGCGGCGACGGCTGCCTGACCGTGGAGCCGGAGGGCGCGGGCGCCCGCTGGCTGGCCTCCGCGGTCCTCGCCGAGGGGCTGCTCGCCCAGACCTCCGGAGTCTGGCGCCGCCTGAAGATCTGCCGCAACGAAGCCTGCGCCGTCGCCTTCTATGACCGCTCCCGCAACAACAGCGGCGTCTGGCACTCCGTGCGCGGCTGCGGGAACGCCGCCCATCTGCGCGCCTGCAGGGAGCGCCGCCGGGCCAAGGCCTGAGGCCTGAGGTCTGAGGCCTGAGGCCTGCGATCTGAGGCCTGCGACCTGAGGCCTGCGATCTGAGGCCTGACAGCAGTGTTCTGCTTTAGGTCCTGTTCCGGGAAGGTCATGCCTTGCCGTTTCGGGGAAAGTTGCAGAAGATTCCGGTGGGGACCGGGGCCCCCGTGCCGGTACCGGTAGGGGCGGACCGCTACCCGGAGTACGTATCGAGGAGACAGCGATGTCCCCACAGGCGCATGAGGCGTCCACCGACGCGCGCGAGGTGCCCGCCGAGTCGCGGCAGCAGGCCGAGAGCCCCAACCTCGACTTCGCCGGCACCACCCCCTACGAGGACTACGTCCAGGCGGACGTCCTCACCCACCTCCAGCACCCCCGCTCGGACGACCCCGGCGAGATGGTCTTCCTGGTCACCACCCAGGTCATGGAGCTGTGGTTCACGGTGATCGTCCACGAGTGGGAGACCGCCGCGCACGCCCTGCGGCGCGACGACATCCCCGTCGCGGTGGCCGCGCTCAAGCGCAGCCTGCGCGAACTGGAGGCCCTGAACGCCTCCTGGCGCCCGCTCGCCCAGCTCACGCCCGCACAGTTCAACTCCTACCGTGGCGCGCTCGGCGAGGGCTCCGGCTTCCAGTCGGCGATGTACCGCCGCATGGAGTTCCTGCTCGGCGAGAAGTCCGCGTCCATGCTGGTCCCGCACCGCGGCGCGCCCCGCGTCCACGCGGAGCTGGAGAAGGCCCTGCAGGAGCCGAGCCTGTACGACGAGGTGCTGCGGCTCCTCTCCCGGCGCGGGTACGCCGTTCCCGCCGCCGTCCTGGAGCGCGACCTCTCCCGGAAGTACGAGCCTTCGCCCGAGGTCGAGGCCGTCTGGACGGAGCTCTACTCCGGCGACGAGAGCAGCGAACTGGCCCGCCTCGGCGAGACGTTGACGGACGTCGGCGAGCTGGTCTGGCGATGGCGCAACGACCACCTGGTCGCCACCCGCCGCGCCATGGGCTCCAAGACGGGCACGGGCGGCTCCGCCGGTGTGGCCTGGCTGGAGAAGCGCGCGACGAAGAACGTGTTCCCCGAGCTGTGGACTGCGAGGAGCCATGTCTGAGCCTGTTCTCGGGCAGGAGCTGCGAGCCCGGGCGGAGAAGCTCGACGCGGCGGACGAACTGCGGCGCAAGCGCGAGGAGTTCGTTCTTGACGACACGGTCTACCTCGACGGCAACTCGCTGGGTGCCCTGCCCGCCCACGTACCGGCGCGCCTCGCCGAGGTGATGACCCACGAGTGGGGCAAGCTCCGCATCCGCTCCTGGGACGAGAGCGGCTGGTGGACCGCGCCCGAGCGCATCGGCGACCGCATCGCCCCGCTGGTCGGCGCCGCGCGGGGCCGGATCGTGGTCGGCGACTCGACCAGCGTGAACGTCTTCAAGGCGCTGGTCGCGGCGGTACGGATGGCGCGCGGCGGGAACTCCGCGGACCCCGGACGCACGGACTCCGGACACTCGGACGAGGGGCGCGACGAGATCGTCGTTGACGCCACGACCTTCCCCACGGACGGGTACATCGCGCAGTCGGCGGCACGCCTGACCGGGTGCCGTCTGATTCCGGTGGCCCCCGCCGACGTACCCGGCGTCGTCGGCGGGCGCACCGCCGCCGTGCTCCTCAACCACGCCGACTACCGCACCGGACGCCTGCACGACCTGCCGGGCCTGACGGCGGCGATCCAGGCGTCGGGCGCCCTCGCCGTCTGGGACCTGTGCCACACGGCGGGCGCCCTGCCCGTCGGCCTGGACGCGCACGGCGTGGACCTCGCGGTGGGCTGCACCTACAAGTACCTGAACGGCGGCCCGGGTTCGCCCGCCTACCTCTACGTACGCGAAGGGCTGCAGGACCGCTTCGACTCCCCGCTGCCCGGCTGGAACTCGCACGCCGAACCCTTCGCCATGCGGCCGGAGTTCGAGGCGGCGGACGGCGCGCCGCGCGGCCGCGTCGGCACCCCGGACATCCTGTCGATGCTCGCCCTGGAGGCGGCGCTCGACGTCTGGGACGGCGTCTCCGTCGAGGCGGTGCGCGCCAAGTCCCTTGCCCTGACCGACTTCTTCCTGCGGTGCGTCGAGGCGTACGTGCCCGAGGGACGGGTGGAGTCGCTCACCCCGGTGGCGCACGCCGAGCGCGGCAGCCAGGTCGCGCTGCGCTGTGACGGCGCGGGCGACGTGATGAAGAGCCTCATCGAGCAGGGCGTGGTCGGCGACTTCCGCGCGCCGGACGTACTGCGCTTCGGATTCACACCGCTGTACGTTTCCTTCGCCGACGCCGAGCGTGCGGCCCGTGTCCTCGCACGCACGCTGGCCTGATACCGTCCGGCGGATCTTGCTCCCGCTTTTCCGCACCACGGAAGAGCGGGGGCAGCCCCGCCTGACGTACCGCTGTTGAGAGGTTGCCGCATGCCGGACGACGCCGCCGTGGCCCGCGATGCCGCCGAGGCCGACGCCGCCTTCTCGCATCCCGCCGTGAAGCCGGACGCCACTGCCGCGTACGGCGAACACCCCGACCAGGTCGTCGACTTCTACGCCCCCAGGGGTGACGAGTTCCACGCCTCCGGGGGTGAAGGACCGGGGCCCGTGCCCCTCGTCGTCGTGCTGCACGGCGGCGCCTGGCGCGCGCCGTACGACCGGCAGCACATCACGCCGTTCGCGGACTTCCTCGCGCGCCGCGGCTTCGCGGTGGCCAACGTCGAGTACCGCAGGGGCAGTTCGATTCCCGCACAGGGCGGCGCGGGCCCGGTGGCCGGGCGCTGGCCGGAGACGTTCGACGACGTGGCCGCCGCGTTCGACGCGCTGCCCTCGCTGGTACGGGAGGCCCTGCCGTCGGCCGACCCGCGCCGCACCGTCGTCACCGGGCACTCCGCGGGCGGCCACCTCGCGCTGTGGGCGGCCGCGCGGCACCTGCTGCCCGCCGACGCGCCCTGGCGCACCGAACGCCCGGCCCCGCTGCGCGGCGTCGTCGCGCTCGCGCCGATCGCGGACTTCCGTGTCGCCGAGGACCTGGAGGTCTGCGGCGGCGCGTCGGCGCAACTCCTGGGCGGCGCGGACAGGTTCGAGGAGCGTCTGCCGTACGCCGATCCGGCCGCGCTGCTGCCGACGGGCATCGCCACGACCGTGGTGCAGGGCCGTACCGACATCGTCGTGCCGCATGCCGTGGCCGAGGCGTACGCCGACGCCGCGGCGAAGGCGGGCGAGGTCGTCGGGCTGACGCTCCTTGAGGACGTGGGGCACTTCCCGCTGATCGATCCGGCGGCGGACGCGTGCGCGGTGGTCGCCGAGGAGATCGCGCAGTTGGCGTTCTGACCTCTGGGAGGTCGACCCAGGGATACCCGTAGGAGGTGCCCCAGGGGCTACCCGTAATACCTGAGAGCTACAGGTCAGCTGTATACCCCAGTGTGATGTGAGCGACAGAGCCTGATCCATAACTTTCCTTCCGTGGACGCGAGTCGGAGCACCGGCCCGCGCGGAGACGGAAGGGAGGGCCGCGATGAGGATCCGGGCCGGGCGGCTGCGCCGCACTCTGTCGGCGTTCGGTGTCGCCGCCGCCGTGGTGGTCCCGCTGTCGGGCGCCGCGCGCCCCGAGATCCCGGCGCCCGCCCCCGCCGTGCTCGGCCATGTCACGGCATCGACCCTGACCGACGCCTACGCCGCGAACCGCGCGAACGCCCACGAGGCCGCCGCCATGGCCGAGCGGTACGGAGCGGGGGACCGCGCCGCCGCACTGCGCGCCATGGCCTCGCCCGAGCGGCACTTCCTCGCCTTCGACGGGCGGGGCGCGGGCCGCACCGCCGAGGTGTTCGGCGACCTGGCGGGCGCGGACAGCGTCGCCGTCCTGGTGCCGGGCTCGGACACGTCCCTCGACTCGTACGGCAGGTTCCGCGCGGGCGCCCTCGCGCTGCTGAAGGAGCTCGGCCCGCGCGCGGCCGTCGTGGCCTGGCTCGGCTACGAGACGCCGGGCACGGTCAGCCCCGCCGTGCTGACCACGGGCCGGGCGGACCGGGCGGCGCCCGCGCTGCGCTCCTTCGTGGCCGACCTGCGCGGCGTCAACGCCCACGCGCGTGTGGCCCTGCTCTGCCATTCGTACGGCTCGGTGGTGTGCGCCGGTGCCGCCTCGGGCCCGCGCGGCCTCGCCGTCGCCGACATCGCGTTCTACGGCAGCCCCGGAACGGGCGTCGACAAGGCCGCCGACCTGAACACCCCGGCCCGGATCTGGGCGGGCCGCGGCGCCGACGACTGGATCGCCGACGTGCCGCACACCAGCGCCGACCTCTTCGGCACGACGGTCGGCTTCGGCACCGACCCGGTCTCCCGCGGCTTCGGCGCCCGCGTCTTCGCGGCGGGCGACGGCGGCCACGGCGACTACCTGAAGCCGGGTTCCACATCGCTCGACAACCTCGCACGGATCGTGCGCGGCGACGAACCGGAGGGCACTCATGCGTGAGCGTCAGCGTCACCTGTCCGCGCTCGTCAGGCGTGTCGACGCCGCCACACCGCCCGACCGGGACCGCGCGGTCCACGCCCTGCGGGCCTTCGCGATCCTCGGCGTGGTGGGCGGGCACTGGCTCGTCACCGCCCTGGTGGCGCAGGGCGGCGCGCTGCACGGGGCGAGCCCGCTGCGGCACATGCCGTGGCTCGCGCCGATCTCCTGGATCTTCCAGACGCTCGCCGTGTTCTTCCTGGTGGGCGGGCACGTGGCGGCGAGGAGCCACGCCCTGGCACGCGAGCGCGGCATCGGCCACGGCGCGTGGCTCGCGGCCCGGCTCGGCCGCCTCTTCCGGCCGGTCGCGGCGGTGCTCGGCCTGTGGGCCGCCGTCGCCGCGGGCCTGGTCGTCTCGGGCGCGGACCCGGGCACCGTCCACGCGCTGGTCACACTGGCGCTGTCCCCGCTGTGGTTCCTGCTGGTCTTCGCCGCCCTCACCGCGGCCACCCCGCTGGTGCGGCGGCTCAACCCGCTGTGGCCGCTGGCGGTCGTCCTCCATGTGGACCTCATACGGTTCGGCTTCGGCGGCCCCGCCTGGCTCGGCTGGGTCAACCTCGCGGCGGGCTGGCTCGTCCCGTACACGCTGGGCGCCGCCTGGGCGCGGGGCGAGCTGACGCGGCGATCCGGCGTGGTGCTGCTGGCGGGCGGCGCGGCGGCGACCGCGGGGCTGATCCTGTGGGCCGGCTACCCCGCCTCGATGGTCGGCGTCCCCGGCGAGGCGGTGTCGAACCTCGCCCCGCCCACCCTGGCGGCCGTCGCGTTCGGCCTCGCCCAGTGCGGCCTGGCGCTGCTCCTGCGGGAGCCGCTCGCCCGGTGGATGCGCGGGCCCGCGGCGTGGACGGCCGTGGCCCTCGCGAACCTCTCCGCGATGACGGTCTTCCTCTGGCACCAGACGGCGCTGATGGCGGTCACCGCGCTCGGCCTGCTCGCGGGTCCTCCGCTGCCCGGACTGCACACGGCGCCGGACAGCCTCGCCTGGGTGCTCGCCCGCCTCGCCTGGCTGCCGGTCTTCGCGCTGGGACTCGCGGTGTGCTGGACGGCCTTTCGGACGTACGAGCAAGGGGGCAGGGGAAAGAGCCGGGGAGGGTCCCTGGTGGTGCGGGCGCGGCGCGGGGGCGCGAAAACGAAGGCGGTGCGGCGTGCCTGAGATCGATCTTGCGGAGAGCGGGGGCCGCGGGCGCGGGGGCGGGAGGGGTTCGGGGCGTGCTGGTGGAGGGGGCTTCGGGCGTGGCGGTGACGAGGGCTTCGGGCGTGATCGTGGGGAGGGGCTGGTGGGTGACGGCGACGAGGGCTCCGGGCGCGGCCGCGGGCGCGGTGGAGGGAAGGCCTTCGTTTCCTTCCCGCTGTCCGGTCTGAGCGCGGTCCGCGAGGACCTGGTGACCTGGCGGGCCATGCCGCTGCCGCCGCTCGCGAAGCCGCGGCCGCTGCGGTGGCTGCCGCACCTCGTGGTCGTGCTGCTCGGCATCGCCGCGTTCTTCGGCAACCTCGACCAGTTCCCGCAGCGCTACGGCCTCGGCTTCGCGCTCGGCGTGCCGCTCGCCCTCGGGCAGGGCGCGGCCATGGTCCTCGCCCTGTGGCGGCCGGCCCCCGCCTGGTGGCTGTCCTTGGTGTCGACGGCCGTGGCGGCTCTCTGCTCGACGGGGCGGATCACCGCGGAGGGTCCGTCCGGCTCCTGGCCCAAGCCCCCGCCCGAGTCCTGGCCCTGGGGCGGGCCCGGTCTCGTCGCGCACGCCGTGATCACGCTGCTGCTCGCGCTGCGCCTGCCGACCGGGGGCGCGGTGGCCGCCCTCGTGCTCAGCTCCGGAGCGCTTCCACTGCTCCACTTCTGGCGCGCCCCGTCCTCGTACGACAACACGATGCCCGTGGCGGTCGTCCTGTTCGGCGCCCTCACCCTGATCGGCATCGCCCTGCGCGGGCGCCGCGAGGCCCGCACCCGGCTCGTCGAGCAGGAGACGCTGACCGCCGAGGAGCGGGCCCGCCGCACGCTCCTGGAGGAGCGCGGCCGCATCGCCCGCGAGCTGCACGACGTGGTCGCCCACCACATGTCCGTGATCTCCATCCAGGCGCAGGTCGCGCCGCACCTGGTCGAGGACCCGCCCGAGGCGCTCAGGGAGAACCTCGCGGGCATCCGGGAGAACGCCCTGGAGGCGCTCACCGAACTGCGCCGCGTCCTCGGCGTCCTGCGCTCGGAGAACCCCGAGGACCCCGAGACCGCGCCGCGCTCACCGCTGCCCACCCTGGAGCGCCTCGGCGCCCTCGTCGACAACGCGCGCGCGGCAGGCCTGACCGTCCGCTGCGAGACGGCGGGGGAGCCGCGCCCGCTGCCGCCCGGCGTGGACCTGTCGGCGTACCGCATCGTGCAGGAGGCGCTCAGCAACGCCATCCGGCACGCGCCGGGCTCGACGGTGCGGGTCGACCTCGCGCACGCGCGCTCCGGGCTGCGCGTCCGTGTCACCAACACCGCCGCGCACACCGAGGCCCCGCCCTCACCGGGGACCGGCCACGGCCTGCTCGGTATGCGCGAGCGCACGGCCATGCTCGGCGGCGACCTCGCCGCCGGGCCCACACCGGACGGCGGCTATGAGGTGTCCGCCTTCCTGCCGACGAACTTCCTGCCGACGAACGGAGAGCACAAGGCATGACGATCCGGGTTCTGATCGCCGACGATCAGGTCATGGTCAGGCAGGGCTTCTCCGTCCTGCTGAACGCGGAGCCGGACATCGAGGTGATCGGCCAGGCCGTCGACGGCGAGGACGCTGTCGCCCAGGTCGCCGAACTCTTGCCCGACGTGGTCCTGATGGACATCCGCATGCCCGAACTGAGCGGCATCGAGGCCACCCGCCGCGTCACCGCCGAGCGGTCCGAGGCGAAGGTCCTGGTCCTGACCACCTTCGACCTCGACGAGTACGTGTACGAGGCGCTGCGCGCGGGCGCCTCCGGGTTCCTCCTCAAGGACGCGTCGGCGGCCCAGCTCGCCGAGGCGGTACGGGTGGTGGCCGCGGGCGACGCGCTGCTCGCGCCCGGCATCACGCGGCGGCTCATCGCCGAGTTCGCGCGCCTGGACGGCGGCGGCCCGCGCGGCCCGCTCACATCCCGTGTCGGAGAGCTCACCGAGCGCGAGACGGAGGTCCTGGCGCTGATCGCGCAGGGCCTGTCGAACGCGGAGATAGCGGCGCACCTCGTGGTCGCCGAGCAGACCGTGAAGACGCACGTGGGCCGCATCCTGGTGAAACTGGGCCTGCGCGACCGCACACAGGCGGCGGTGTTCGCGTACGAGTCGGGGGTGGTGAGGCCGTCGGGTACCTGAGCTTTCAAGGCCGAGCCTCCGAGCCCCCGAAGGGGCGCGGGGCTGTGACATATGCGGCTCCGCCGCGCGGGCGCGCTCAGCCACACTCAAGTAGTACCTGGGACGGACCCCCCGGAACCCCCCTCACTGCGGACGACCGAGCGGCGGCGCCCCCGTACCGTCGTAGACGTGACCGAGACGACTGAACAGCTCAAGGCCCGGGGCGGCAGAAGCCCCGAGTACCACCTCGTGATGGACGCCTTCGGGGGCATGCGCAAGGCGCTGTTCCACGACGCCTTCGACTACCGCCCCCTGCGGCCCAGGCAGACGCTGGGCCCGCTGACCAGCCGTCTGCCCGAGCGGATACGCCGCTACGCGGTCTGGAGCCGCCACGCCCTGGTGGTGTCCGCCGCTCTGATCACCCTGCTCATCGCCCTCGGCGTGGGCGGCGTCGGCAACGAGCTCGCGTACGCCATGACGGGGTTCATCCCCGCGGTCACCGTCCTGATGACACTGGTCAGGCCGGTCGGCGCCTACTGGGTCTCGCTGCTCTCCACCCCGGTCACCATGGCGCTCGGCAACAGCTGGGACGGCTGGCCGTGGGGGCCGCCCGCCTTCTTCGCGCACATCGTGGTGATGGTCGTGGCGGCGGCGCGGACGGGACCGCACACCGCGCTGTGGATGTGGGTCGGCACGGGGGCGTACTCGGTGGCCGCCCAGGTGCTGATCGGCGGCAGCGGCACGGACGCCCCGCAGATGCTCTTCTTCTCCGCGCTGGCGCTCCTGGTCACCACGGTGGTGCACGTCCGCCGCGAGGCGCAGCGCGAGGTCACCGTGCAGCGCACCGTCACCGCCATCGAGCGCGACAAGCGCACGCTCCTGGAGGAGCGCACGAACATCGCCCGCGAGCTGCACGACGTGGTCGCCCACCACATGTCCGTGGTCGCCATCCAGGCCGAGGCCGCGCCCTACCGCGTGGAGAACCCGCCGCCCGAGCTGGAGCAGGCGTTCGTGACGATCCGCGAGAACGCGGTGTCCGCGCTGACCGAGCTGCGCCGCGTCCTCGGCGTCGTGCGGGCCGAGGACTACGAGGCGCCCGACGCCCCGCAGCCCACCCTCGCCGACCTCGACCGGCTCCTGGACAACGTCCGCGAGGCGGGCCTGACCGTCGACAAGGTGGTCACCGGAGCGGTGCGGGAGCTGCCGCAGGGCGTGGAGCTATCCGCGTACCGCATCGTGCAGGAGGCGCTCAGCAACAGCCTGCGCCACGCGCCGGGCGCCCCGGCCCGCGTCGAGGTCGGCTACGTCCTCGGCGGCCTCGGCCTGCGCGTCGTCAACGGCCCGGCGACCGGCCTGGTCAAGCCCTCGCCCGGAGCCGGGCACGGCATCACCGGCATGCGCGAGCGCGTCACGATGCTGGACGGCGAGATGACGGCGGAGGCCACGGCCGAGGGCGGCTACGAGGTCACGGTCTTCCTGCCGGTCCCGCACGCGGACCGCCTCGACCCGGCGGGGGAGGACATCGCATGACGATCCGCGTCCTGATCGCGGACGACCAGATGATGGTCCGCGAAGGGTTCTCCGTGCTGCTCAATGCGATGCCCGACATCGAGGTCGTCGGAGAGGCCGTCAACGGCCGCGAGGCGGTCCGGCGGGTCCGCGAACTCGCCCCCGACGTCGTCCTGATGGACATCCGCATGCCGGAGCTGAACGGCATCGAGGCGACCCGCGAGATCGTGGCGTCCGACGGCGACTCGAAGGTGCTCGTCCTGACCACCTTCGACCTGGACGAGTACGTCTACCAGGCGCTGCGCGCGGGGGCGTCCGGCTTCCTCCTCAAGGACGCGTCGGCACGCCAACTGGCCGACGGCGTACGGGTGGTGGCGTCCGGCGAGGCGCTGCTCGCGCCGACGGTGACGCGCCGCCTGATCACGGAGTTCTCCCGGCTCGCGGAGACGCCGCGGCTCTCGGCGGCGGTCCAGGCGCAGCAGTACGGCGAGCTCACCGAGCGCGAGACGGAGGTGCTCGTGCTGATCGCGCAGGGCCTGTCGAACGCGGAGATCGCCTCACGGCTCGTGGTCGCCGAGTCCACGATCAAGACGCACGTCAGCCGGGTCCTGGTGAAACTGGGCCTGCGGGACCGCACGCAGGCGGCGGTGTTCGCGTACGAGGCGAGGCTGGTCACGCCGGGGTGAGCGGGGCTGGTCACGTCACGTTGGTCGGGGCTAGCGTCACGCCATGGACGCAGCCTTCGACGTCTCCGCGGTCTTCGCCCCCTCGGTACCGGATTTCGTCGCCGACCCTTACCCGGCGTACGCGCGACTGCGCGAGGCGGGACGAGTCCACCACTACGCCCCCAGCGACCAGTGGCTCATCCCCCACCACGCCGACGTCTCGACCCTGCTGCGCGACCGCCGCCTCGGCCGCACCTATCTGCACCGCTTCACCCACGAGGAGTTCGGGCGGCAGGCCCCGCCGCCCGAGCACGAGCCGTTCCACGTCCTCAACGACAACGGCATGCTCGACCTGGAGCCGCCCACCCATCCCCGCATCCGCCGCCTCGTGTCGAAGGCGTTCACGCCCCGCACGGTCGAGCGGCTGCGCCCGTACGTCGAGGAGTTGGCGGACCGGCTGGCGTGCGAGCTGGTGGAGGACGGCGGCGGCGACCTCGCGGCCCGCGTCGCCGAACCGCTCCCGGTGGCGGTGATCGCCGAGATGCTGGGCATCCCGGAGGGGGACAGGGGCCTGCTGCGTCCCTGGTCGGCGGCGATCTGCGGGATGTACGAGCTGAACCCGTCCGAGGGGACGGCCGCGGCCGCGGTCCGCGCCTCGCTCGAATTCACCGCGTATCTGCGGGAGTTGATCGCGGCCCGGCGCGCGAAGCCGGGCGACGACCTGATCTCTGGCCTGATCGCGGCGTACGACGGCGGCGAGTCGCTCAGCGAGCAGGAGATGATCTCGACCTGCGTCCTGCTCCTGAACGCGGGCCACGAGGCGACGGTGAACGCCACGGTCAACGGCTGGTACGCGCTGTTCCGCAACCCCGCCCAACTGGCGGCCCTGCGCGCCGATCCCGCGGGTCTGATCCCCACGGCCGTGGAGGAGCTGATGCGCTACGACACCCCGCTCCAGCTCTTCGAGCGCTGGGTCCTGGACGACATCGAGATCGACGGACAGGTCATCCCCCGGGGCTCCGAGCTGGCCCTCCTCTTCGGCTCCGCCAATCACGACCCCGCGGTCTTCGCGCGCCCCGCCGAACTGGACCTCGCCCGCCGCGACAACCCGCACATCTCCTTCAGCGCGGGCATCCACTACTGCATCGGCGCCCCGCTGGCCCGCATCGAACTCGCCGCGTCCCTGGGCGCGTTGCTGCGCAGGGCCCCGCGGCTGAGTCTCGCCGCGGAGCCCGGGCGCAGGCCCAACTTCGTGATCAGGGGCCTGACCGAACTGCTGGTCGTCAGCTGATCATGTCCCGGCGCCGCAGCCCCGCGAGCCCCGCGCCGACCAGCGCCGCGGCGATCAGCGTGAGCACGAGCAGCGGGGCCCAGGACATCTCGGCCCCCGGCAGCTTCGGGAGGTGGCCGAAGGGGGAGAGGTCCATGACCGCCTGGGGCAGATCGAGCGCCGGGCCGATCCAGCCGATCGCCAGGCAGACCCCGACCACGGCCCAGGACGCCACGGCCCCCTTCGGGTACGCGCAGGCGAGCAGCACCGCGAGCCCGCCGAGCGCCCACACCGCGGGCAGCTGCGCGAGGCACGCGCCCACCACGGCGGCCGCGTCCGCGCCGTGCCCGACGGCCATGCCGACCCCCGCGACCGCGAGGAGCGGCACCGCACCGCCGAACGCGATGACGAGGTGCCCGGCCGCCCAGCGCAGCCGCCCGACGGCGCCCGCGAGGACCGGCTCGGCGCGCTGCGAGGTCTCCTCGCCGTGCAGCCGCAGCACGGACGTCACGATGTAGAGCGCGGCCATCATGCCGAACAGCCCCGTGATGGTGGCGAGGAAGGCGTCCGTGAGGCCGGACTGACCGCCCATCCGCCGGATGATGTCGCGGGTGCTCTCGTTGTCGCCGACGACGTCGGCCGCGCCGGACGCCATGCCGCCGAACACGATCCCGGCGAGCAGGAATCCGGCCGTCCAGCCGAACACGCTGCCCCGCTGGAGCCGCCAGGCGAGGGCGCCCGCCGTGGCGAGCCCGCCGTGCGCGGGTCCGGGCCGGGTGGGCAGGAAGCTCATCCCGACGTCGCGCCGCCCCGCCAGCGCGTAGGCGACGATGCCCTGGGCCACGATCGCCGCGGCGAGCAGGGACAGCACCCACCACCGCTCACCGGCGTAGGCCCGCAGGTTCTCCTGCCACCCGAGCGGCGAGAGCCAGGTCAGCGGCGACGAACCCCCGGTCGTCCCCGCGTCGCCCGCGGCCCGCAGCACGAACGCCGCGCCGAGCACCCCGGCCGTGATCCCCTTGGCGAGCCGCGCGCTCTCGGTGAGCTGGGCGGCGATGGCGGCCATGGTGGCGAACAGCATCCCGACGCCCGCGACGCCGAGCCCCAGCGCGAGCGCGCCGCCCGCGCCCTGCCCGGCCATGCCGAGGACGATCAGGAGGCCGGCCCCCGCGTCGGCGACGAGCGCGGCGGACAGCGCGGCGGTGAGCGGCGCCCGCCGTCCCACCACGGAGGCGGAGAGCATCTCCTGGCGCCCGGTCTCCTCCTCCTCGCGGGTGTGCCGTACGACGATGACGAGGCTCATGACGGCGGCGAGGACGCCCGCGTAGCAGCCGATGCGCCAGGCGGTCAGGCCCCCGACGGAGTCCCCGAAGACCGGCCCGTACATGGCGCGCATCGAGGAGTTGGAGTTCATCGACTCCATGGCGTCGGCGCGCTCGGCGGCGGTGCCGTAGATGCCTTCGAGGGAGCCGGGCATGGCGAGGACCAGGCCGGAGACGATCAGGATCCAGACGGGCATCATGACCCGGTCGCGCCGCAGGGCGAGCCGCAACAGCTGCCCGGAACCGGCGAGTTGACGTGCCCCGCCCCCGCGCGGTGCGAAGGTGACGGCGGTCATCGTGCCATCGCCGCCTCACGCACGTCGTCCTGGTAGTGCCGCAGGAACAGCTCCTCCAGGGTGGGCGGAGTGCTGGTCAGCGACCGGACGCCGGACGCGGTCAGCGACCTGAGGACGGCGTCCAGCTTGTCGGTGTCGACCTGCAGCTTGACGCGGTGTCCCTGTACGTCGAGGTCGTGGACGCCCGGCAGGCCGGACAACCCGTCGGGCGCGCCCGCGAGTTCGGCGGTGACGCTGGTCCGCGTCAGGTGGCGCAGGTCGGCCAGCGAGCCGCTCTCGACGGTCGCGCCCTTCCTGATGATGCTGACGCGGTCGCAGAGCGACTCGACCTCGCTGAGGATGTGCGAGGAGAGCAGCACGGTCCGCCCGCGGTCCCGCTCCTCCTCGACGCAGCTCTGGAAGACCTCCTCCATCAACGGGTCGAGTCCGGAGGTCGGTTCGTCGAGGATCAGCAGGTCGACGTCCGAGGCGAAGGCGGCGACGAGGGCGACCTTCTGCCGGTTGCCCTTGGAGTACGTGCGTCCCTTCTTGGTGGGGTCGAGTTCGAACCGCTCGACGAGGTCGGCGCGGCGCGCCCGGTCGAGCCCGCCTCGCAACTTCCCGTACAGGTCGATGACTTCGCCCCCGGAGAGGTTGCGCCACAGGGTGACGTCGCCCGGTACGTACGCGATGCGGCGGTGCAGGTCGACGGCGTCGTGCCACGGGTCCCCGCCGAGCAGCTGGGCCGCGCCGGCGTCGGCGCGGAGCAGGCCGAGCAGGACCCGGATGGTGGTGGACTTCCCGGCGCCGTTCGGGCCGAGGAAGCCGTGCACCTCACCGGTCTCGACGTCCAGGTCGAGGCCGTCCAGCGCGTGCGTCTTGCCGAACGACTTGTGCAGTCCGGAGACGGTGATTGCCTTCGTCATGTTTCTGAACGTACGCTTCTTTCACAAATTTGTGAAGTTAAGGAAGCGTATAAACTCGCGAGCACCGGGGACAGCGGGGGAGAGGGCAGGGGAGATGATCGACAGATGACGACGGACGAGACCCAGGACGCGCGGGAGCGGCGTGACGAGGAGACCGTCTCCCGCTTCGTGGAGCACTTCGCCGCACAGCTGGTCGAGGCGGGCATGCCGCGGATGCCGGCCCGGATCTTCGCGGCTCTCCTCGCCTCCGACTCCGGCGCGCTCACCTCGGCGGAACTGGGCGAACGCCTGCGGGTCAGCCCGGCGGCGGTCTCCGGGGCGGTGCGCTACCTGACCCAGCAGCACATGGTGAACCGGGAGCGGGAGCCGGGGACGCGGCGTGACCTGTTCCGGGTGCACAGCAACCAGTGGTACGAGGCGCTGGGCAACCGCGACGGCGTGCTCAAGCGCTGGGAGAGCGCCCTCAGGGACGGTGTGGCCAACCTCGGCCCGGACTCCCCCGCGGGCCGCCGCCTCTCGGAGACCCTGGCGTTCTTCGAGTTCGTGGAGGTCGAGCTGGCCGGGATGATGGACCGCTGGCGGGTCCGCAGGGAAGAGCTCTTCGGCGGCGAAGGGACGTGACGGGACGGCGGCGCGGCCGGGGCGGCCGGGGCGTGGTCAGCGCGGCAGCGTAAGACCCCAGGCCCGCGGCCGGACCGTCCAGGTCCGGGTGCGCACCGGGCCCGCCACCACCGCGTCCGCGCGGTAGCGGAAGTCCGCGCCGGACACCGTCACCGTCCGCGCCCGCACCCGCAGCGGCGCCGCCTCCGCACCCACCGAGGTCGGCCGGACCTCCACCTGCGCGAGACCGCCCCCGTCCCCCGCGGTCACCCGCACCCCCTGCACCGGCTGGTCCAGGTCGACCAGCGTGACCCCGTCCGCCTCCACCCGCAGCCGGGCGGGCGCGGGACCGGGCGCCGCCGCCACCCGCGAGGGCCGCGTGGCGAGGGTGCGGACGAAGGACTGGCAGGTGCGGAGCCAGGCGTGGCCGTCGCCGCCGCCCTCCGCGGCGGCCCCGGCGCCCGCGTCGCCGCTCCCCACCGGCGGAATCCGCAGGTCCCCGAGGACCACTCCGTCGCTGTCGTCCACCAGCAGATCGAGCCGCCGCTCGGCGCCCTCCAGGACCGCCCGCGCCGCCGCCACCGCCCCGGCAGGCACCCCGAGCGCCCGCGCGAGCGACTGCGCCGCGCCCACGGGAACGACCGAGAGCGCGCTGCCGCCGAGATCCCGCTCCCGGTGCAGCGCTCCCACCGCCCGCAGCAGCGCCCGGTCGTCGCCGACCACCACGAGCCGTCGCGCACCCCTCCTGGCCAGCGCTTTCATAAAGTCCTCGGGCCCCTCGGGCAGGCAGATGCGGACCGCCGCACCCGCGCCGAGCACGTCCTTCGCGATCCGTACCGACTCACCGTCCGTGCGCCGGGCGACCGGGTCGATGACGACTAGGAGCTGGTCGCGAGCCGACAACGTGCGCCCTTTCTTTAGCTGTTCTTTGAGACCTCGGGTAGCATCTTTGTGCAAGAGCCCCTTGCGCTATTGCGCCAGGGG
This sequence comes from Streptomyces sp. NPDC025651, assembly GCF_055558735.1. Taxonomy (NCBI): domain Bacteria; kingdom Bacillati; phylum Actinomycetota; class Actinomycetes; order Kitasatosporales; family Streptomycetaceae; genus Streptomyces; species Streptomyces sp. NPDC025651. The sequence goes on along the minus strand of NZ_JBVHLZ010000002.1, from coordinate 453,446 downwards.
CTTCGTCTATTCCGGGGCAGCATCCAAGGCACACCCATACGGCGGCTACGGCCCCTGACCTTGGACATGCCCCGCCCGGAAGGGGTGTACGCCTGTGCCCGCACTTGTGCTGCTCGGTGCTCAGTGGGGTGACGAAGGCAAGGGAAAGGCCACCGACCTGCTCGGTGGCTCGGTGGACTATGTGGTGCGCTACCAGGGCGGCAACAACGCCGGCCACACGGTTGTCGTAGGCGACCAGAAGTACGCGCTGCACCTCCTCCCTTCCGGGATTCTCTCCCCGGACTGTGTGCCCGTCATCGGCAACGGAGTCGTCGTCGACCCGTCGGTCCTGCTCTCCGAGCTGAGCGGTCTGAACGAGCGCGGCGTCGACACGTCCAAGCTGCTGATCAGCGGAAACGCGCACATCATCACGCCGTACAACGTGACGGTGGACAAGGTCGGCGAGCGCTTCCTCGGCAAGCGGAAGATCGGCACGACCGGCCGCGGCATCGGCCCGACCTACGCCGACAAGATCAACCGCACCGGCATCCGCGTGCAGGACCTCTATGACGAGTCGATTCTGCAGCAGAAGGTCGAAGCCGCTCTGGAGCAGAAGAACCAGCTGCTCACCAAGGTCTTCAACCGTCGCGCCATCGAGGCCGAGCAGATCGTCGAGCAGCTCCTGGAGCACGGCGAGAACATCAAGCAGTACGTCGCCGACACGACGCTGATCCTGAACAACGCGCTCGACGACGACAAGGTCGTCCTGTTCGAGGGCGGCCAGGGCACGCTCCTGGACGTGGACCACGGCACGTACCCCTTCGTCACCTCGTCCAACCCGACCGCCGGCGGCGCCTGCACCGGCACCGGCGTGGGCCCGACGAAGATCAGCCGCGTCATCGGCATCCTCAAGGCGTACACGACCCGCGTCGGCGCGGGCCCGTTCCCGACGGAGCTGTTCGACGACGACGGCGAGGCGCTGCGCACCATCGGCGGCGAGCGCGGTGTGACGACCGGCCGTGACCGCCGCTGCGGCTGGTTCGACGCCCCGATCGCCCGCTACGCGACCCGCGTGAACGGCCTGACGGACTTCTTCCTCACCAAGCTCGACGTCCTCACCGGCTGGGAGCAGATCCCGGTCTGTGTCGCGTACGAGATCGACGGCAAGCGCGTCGAGGAACTGCCGTACAACCAGACCGACTTCCACCACGCGAAGCCGATCTACGAAATGCTGCCGGGCTGGTCCGAGGACATCACCAAGGCCCAGACCTTCTCCGACCTGCCGAAGAACGCGCAGGGCTACGTGAAGGCCCTGGAGGAGATGTCCGGCGCCCCGATCTCCGCGATCGGCGTGGGCCCGGGCCGCACCGAGACGATCGAGATCAACTCGTTCATCTAGCGGTTCCCGTACGACGAAAGGGGCACCCCGGCACGGCCGGGGTGCCCCTTTCGCGCTTGCGAACCCCGCCCCGCCATCGGACGATCATGAGAAGTCACCGTCCGTGCACAGCGCTCACCAACCGTGAGGGGAGGCGTTGTATGACCGAGGTCCGCAAGCCGACCCTCAGGCAGCGGCAGCGCTACTGGTTCGACAAGACCATGGCGCGCGGCACGCCCGCGCTCATCGGCTGGCTCACCCTCGTGTGTCTGGTCATCGTCGTGCCCGCCAGCGCGGCCCTCGTCTGGGCGGACAAGAACACCCCGACGACCCTCTCCAACCAGGCCGTCGCCATCTGGAAGAGCATCGGCACCACCTTCAAGATCGGCGGCGGCGCGATCGGGACGCCCGCCTACGTCGCGCTGTCCGTGCTGCTCGCCCTGGTCGCCCTGTTCTTCGCGTCCACCCTCGTCGGCCTCATCACGGCCGGCGTGAACAGGAAGATCATGTCGCTGCGGCTCGGGCGCTCCCAGGTGATCGAGGAGCGGCACACCGTCGTCCTCGGCTGGTCGGACCAGGTCTTCCCCATCGTCAGCGAGCTCGTCGAGGCCAACGCCAATCAGCGCAGGGCCGCCGTCGCCATCCTCGCCGACCGCGACAAGGTGGCCATGGAGGGCGAGATCCACACGCAGGTGCCCGACACCGGGACGACGCGGGTGATCTGCCGGACCGGGGACACCGGCGACCCGGCGGTCATCGGGCGCGTGGGCCTGCACACCGCCCGCTCCATCCTCGTCGTCTCACCCGGCGACGAGGACGCCGACTCCCAGGTCATCAAGACCCTGCTCGCCGTGAACAGCGGCGGCGGGCAGCGCGGCGACGCTCACCTGGTCGCCGCCGTGCGCGACGGCAGGCACCACGCGGCCGCCTGCCTCGCCGCGGGCGACGACGGCTGCGTGCTCAACATCGACGACGTCACGGCCCGCCTCATCGTGCAGACCTCCCGCCAGCCCGGCCTCTCCCTCGTCTACCAGCAGCTCCTCGACTTCGCGGGCGACGAGTTCTACACCGTCCCCGCGCCGCCCGCCCTGGTCGGCCGCACCTTCGGCGACGCGCTGCTCGCGTACGAGACGTCGTCGGTGGTCGGCCTGGTGCGCCCGGACGGCTCGGTCGCCGTCAACCCGCCCCCCGCCACCACGATCGGCGCGGACGACCGGATCGTCGCGGTGGCCGCCGACGACGACGCCGTGGTGATGGACACGGGCCGCGCGCCGGAGGTGGACGAGGCCGCCGTCGTCGTGCCCCTCCCGCGCGAGGCCGTCCCGGAGCGGATCCTGCTGCTCGGCTGGAACCGCCGCGCCCCGCTGATCATCGAGCAGCTCGACGGGTACGTCGCCCCGGGATCGGTCCTCGACATCGTCGCGCACGGCGACCGTGCCGTGGACGAGGCCGCCGCCCTCACGCCGCCCGACCGCCTCAAGACCGGCTTCCGGTGCGGCGCCACCGACCGGCCCGAGGTGCTCTCGGAGCTCGACATCGGCTCGTACGCGAGTGTCGTCGTGCTCGGCTACGAGGACGAGGAGGGGCGGATCGGCGCCGATTCCGACGTCGGCACCCTCGTCACGCTGCTGCATCTGCGTGCCCTGGGGCGTGCCCTGAACCGGCATCTGCCCGTCGTCACGGAGATGTCCGACGACCGCAACCGCGCGCTCGCCCCGCTCAGCGAGGGCACCGACTTCATCGTCAGCGGAAAGATCGTCAGCCTGCTGATGACGCAGATCGCCGAGAACCACGAACTGGCCGGACTCTTCAGGGAGTTGGGTGATCCCGAGGGCAGTGAGATCTACCTCAGGCCCGCCTGTGACTACGTCGCGCCGGGCCACGAGGTCTCGTACGCCACCGTCGTCGAGTCCGCCCGCCGCCAGGGGCAGTGCGCGATCGGCTACCGCCTGGCCGAGGAGGCCGCGCTCCCGCCCGCCTTCGGGGTGCGGCTCAACCCGGGCAAGCGGGAGCGGCTGAGCCTCGGCGCGGGCGACAGCGTGATCGTGCTCGCCGTGGAGTAGGGGGCCGTGCGGTGGACGGCCGTGCGGTGGACGGCCGTGGAGTGACCGGGGCTCACCCCGGGTTCTCGTCGCCGCAGATGCGCAGGCCCTCCGGGGTGGAGCACGGCAGATGGCCGTGGGTGCGGATGACGTCCAGGCCGTTGCCGCGCGCGTAGGCGAGGAAGCTGGAGGCCAGCGAGTCGGCGGGCGGCTGTCCGTAGGTGTAGGCGTACTCGATCTCGCGGTAGGGGTAGCCGCTCTTCTCCAGCTGCTCCACGGACGGCTCGTGGCCCTCCAGGTTCAGCCGGTGCAGGCCCTTGAGGCCGGACGCGGCGCGCAGTTCGCTGTAGCCGACGGCGCCGGGGATGCGGCCGACGGCGTCCAGGACCTGGTCGGTGGAGTCCAGCTCGCAGCGTGTCACCGGCACGGACGGGTCGTCCTTGCCCAGGCAGTCGTTGGACGACGCCTTGACCTCGAAGCCGCCGCCCAGGACGCGGCGTTGGAGCGTGTCGCGGGTGCCCGAGCTCGATCCCCTGCTGACCAGGACCACCGGCAGGTCGGGTCCGCCGAGCTCCTTCCAGTTGCGTACGTCTCCGCGGTAGATGCGGCGCACCTGGGGCAGCGTCAGATTCCGCAGTGGTACGCGGTCGTTGAGGACGAGCGCGAAGACGGAGATCGCCACGCGGGTCTCGGCGAGGCGCGGGAAGCCGTCGGACTTGGGGCCGTCGGAGAAGGTGAGCAGGGGCGGGGAGCCCTTCCCCGCGCCCTTCTCGGGGTGCTTCCCGGAGCCGCCGGTGAACGCGCGCCCCCTGTCGTCCAGTTCGCGCACGCCCGCCGCGCTGCCGTGCGCGCCGACCGTGATGTCGGATCCCGGGCAGTCCTCCTCGTACGCGGCCGCGAGCTCCTCGGCGACCGGAGCGAACGCCGTCGAGCCGAGCACCGTCAGCTCGCCCGTCGCGCACTCGATCGGCGGCGGATCGTCGTCCCGCAGCACGATGATCGAGGCGAGCGTCACGACGGAGAGCGTGAGCAGGACCGTCAGGAGCTGGGCGGGGCGGGACAGGAGCGGCGGCTTGTCGTCGGGCGTGGTCGAGCGGTTGGGCTGCACCTCGCCCGCCTGGATGCCGCCGGACATGGTGATCTCGCCGCCGACGGGGCCGCCGGTGAGCAGCACGAGGAGCTTGTAGTGCTGGCCCCTGTTGAGCGGGACGCGCGGGATGTGCAGGGTGCTGCCCTCGTAGCGCAGTCCCGCGCCCGGGGCGAAGTGCTCCATCAGGTGGTCGGCGCCGGGCGGCGCGGTGACCGCGATGCCGCGGACGGTGCGGCCGGTGAAGACGGCGGTCAGGCCGTGCAGGGCGCGGCCCGTGTAGTCGGCGTCCGAGATCGACTGCGAGCCGTCGTTCTCGACGCGCAGCAGGACGAGGGTGGCGTCCGACATCTCGGGGGTCTCGTCGAACAGGCCGAGGCGGGCGTTGGCGCCGCCCGTGCGGACGTTGTCCCCTATGGCCGTGTCCATCTGGACGCGGTAGCCGATCCGCTTGCGGCGCGGCACCCGGCGTTCGTACCAGAGCGCGCCGACGGTGGCGGCGAGGCCGAGCGCCGCCGTGACCACGGCGATGGTGTTCTCGGCGCTCAACCAGTCCATGGGCGGTGACGGTAGGCGGCGCGGGGCCGCCCGGGGCCCGCTTCCCCGTTCTGTCGGCTGTTGTTCTCCGCCGGTTCAGCTCGCCCGTGCCGCGGGCCGTCAACTCCCCTTGGTGTACGTCAACTCGCCGCTGCCGTCCGTGTTCGCGCGCCGCAGCTTGCCGTTGCCGAGGATCGTGATGACGCTCGGCTCGCCCGGCGTGCAGGACGACATGGGTTCGCCGACGGTGACCTCGGTCGGGCCGATGCGCAGCCGGTCCTCGGAGGCGGAGACCAGCTTGCCCTGGAAGACGCAGTGGTAGGTGCCGCCGCCGTCGGTCGGTCCGTCCGCCGTCACCGAGAGGACCGTGTCGCCCACCTCGCCCTGCTGCAGGGTGAGTTCGCGGGTGCTGTGGCCGGAGTCGGTGTCGAGGCCGCCCGACCAGGTGCCCAGGTACTTGTCGGGGATCGTGTCGTCGACGGCGTCCGGGGTGGCCGCCTCCTGGCCGGACGCCTCGGCCGTCGGCGAACCGGTGCCCGGGGTCTCGGGCGCGCTGCTCGCGGAGTTCCTCGCGTCGTCGCCCTGCTTCTTCTCGGTGCCGTCGCCGTTCATGACGGCGTAGACGGTGCCGCCCGCTCCGATGGCCACTATCAACGCCACGACGATCAGGGCCGCGGTCGAACGCCCGCTGCGGCGCGGGGGTTCGGGCGCGGCGGCGGGGGCGTAGAGACCGGGGCCGTACGGGGGCGTCGAGCCGTAGCCCGGCGGCTGGGGATGTGGCTGGGGCTGGTGCGGGTAGCCGTAGGCGGCGGGCTGCGGGTGCTGCTGCGGATAGCCGTACGAGGGTGCGCCGGGCGGCGGCGTGGGCGGCGGGGCCTGGCCGGACACCATGGTGGGCAGGTGGTTGACGGGCGCGGCGCCGGGCCTGCCGGGGGGTGGGGGCGTGGCTTCGTCGTCGCCTTCGGGGGTGGCGGCTGCCGGGGGAGTGGCCTTTGGGGTCCCGGCAGCCCCGGGCGCGTCCGGCACCGAGGCCGGGCCCGTCTCGTCCGGGTCCTCCGCGTCCAGCAACTGCACGGCGTGCCGCCCCAGTTGGGCGACCAGCGCGCCCGGCAGCCACGGGTCGAGCGCGCGGCCGTCGCCGAGGGCGTCCGCGGCGCCCGTCCGCTCCAGGACCTCGTCGAGCGACGGCCGGGCCGCCGGGTCCTTGCGCAGGCACAGGGAGATCAGCTCGGTGAGGCTCTCGGGGATGCCCGCCAGGTCGGGATCCTCCTGCGCGATGCGGAACATCAGCGCGTGCACACCGCTGTTGGCCGTGCCGAAGGGCAGCGCTCCCGACGCGGCGTAGGCGAGGACGGAGCCGAGGCAGAACACGTCGCACGCCGGGGTGATGCGGTCCCCGCGGACCTGCTCGGGCGCCATGAAGCCGGGCGATCCGACCAGCGCGCCGGTGCGGGTCAGGCCGCCGTCGGTGACCGTCTCCAGGGCGCGGGCTATGCCGAAGTCGATGACGCGCGGGCCGTCGATCGTGATCAGGACGTTCGACGGCTTGAGGTCGCGGTGGACGATGCCCGCGGCGTGGATGTCCTTGAGCGCGCCCGCGAGTCCGGCCGCGAGGACGGTCACCGAGCGTTCGGGCAGCGGGCCGTGGTCGTGCGAGACGACGGTCTGCAGCGAGGGACCCGCGACGTACCCCGTGGCGACCCACGGGACGTCCGCCTCGGTGTCCGCGTCCAGGACCGGCGCCGTCCACGCGCCGCCGACCTGCCGCGCGGAGCTCACCTCCTGCCGGAAGCGGCTCCTGAACTCCTCCTGCTCCGCGAGCTCTTGGCGGACCAGCTTGACCGCGACCGTGCGGCCCCGTCCCGACCGCGCGAGATACACCTGACCCATGCCGCCGGCGCCGAGCCGCGCCAGCAGCCGGTAGGCGCCGATCCGCTGCGGATCACCGGGCCCGAGCTTTTCCATCGCCGCACCGACCTCCCCCATTGGTGTGCAACAGAGTGAGGATAGTGCGGCCCTACGACAGGGTGGGACGGGCTGCTCTCTACGGTTCCGTAACGGGTTCCGCAACGGGTTCCGGATCGGCGTCGGCGACGGAGTCCATGACCGCGGCGAGGCGTTCCAACACCCGTACGGTTTCCTGGAACTCGTCCTCGCCGAGCGCTGCCGCGAGCCGTCCGGCGAGCTCCGCGTGGCCCGGGTCGATCCGCGCCACGGCGGCTCGCCCCCCGGCCGTGGGACGCAGCAGTTTGGCGCGGCGGTGGGCCGGGTTCGGCACGTACTCGGCGAGGTCCTTGCGTACGAGGAGGTCCGCCACGCGCTGCACGCTCTGCCGCGTGATGCCCATCGCCCGGGCGATGCCCGCGACCGGCAGGGGCTCGCGCAGCACCGCGCCGAGCACCTGCCACCAGGCGGCGGTCAGCCCGGCGGGCTTCGCCAACTCCTCCGATGCGGCGAGGAAGCGGCCGTTCAGGCGGAAGACGGTCAGGGCGGTGCGGCTGAGCAGGTCCTGTTGCTCACGGCGCTCTTCTTCTTCGGTCATCGTCCCTGCTCTCCTGTTCGTCGTCCGTGCCCCGCTCAGGAGTTGAGGGTCTCGAACGCCGCCGGGTCCGAGTCGTGGAAGAGGCGGTACCAGGCGTCGAGCTTCTCGTCGTCGAAGACGCCGCCGAGCCGGCCGAAGACCTCCCGCGCGAACGCGACCGGCTCCGTCGGGCCCGCCGTGATCAGGTCGCCGTCGGTGACCGCGTCCGCCTCCACGTACCGCTCGCCGCCCTTGTAGCCGGTGGCCGCCAGGTACATCGACGCCGCGCTGGTGTGCGCGCGGTCGTCGAGGAGCCCCTCGCGGGCGAGTCCCGCCGTGGCGCCGCAGATCGCGGCGACCGGCACCCCGGCGTCGAGGAACGCGCGGGCCGTGCGCGCGAACGGCGCCAGGTCCTCGCTCGTGTCCCACAGGTCGGCGCCCGGCAGGATCAGCAGCGAGCTGTCCTCGGGCCGCAGCCCGTCGAGCGCCAGGTCGGCCTGGACGCGCAGGCCGCCCATGGAGCGGACCGGGGCCGCGGAGGGCGCGACCGTGCGGATCTCGTACCCGGCGCGGGCGAGCCAGGCCGTGGTGTGGCCGGTCTCCCAGTCGGCGAGCGTGTCGTAGACGGCCAGGTGTGCGGGCTTGCGGGACATGACGACCTCCGGCGGTGGGCGAGCGGCGCGTACGTAAGCATGCTGTCGAAATGACAGGAGGCTGTCAATAGGGATGCCGCGCGGTCTCGGCGGCGGGCCCGTTCGTTAACTTTCGTGAGGGGCGGGCTTAACCCGCCCGTCCCTAGCGTCCTCGCCATGGACAGCACACTGACCCTCAGCGCCCACCTGGGCCTCGATCTGGCCGCCGTCTCCCTGCTGACCTTCGGCGTCTTCTATCCGCGGCACCGCAGGCGCGAGCTCGTCCCCGCGTATCTCGCCCTGAACGTCGCCCTGTTCGCGGTGGTCGCCGGGCTCGGGACCGTCGGCGGGAACGGTGGACTCGCCCTGGGCTTCGGGCTCTTCGGAGTGCTCTCGATCGTGCGGCTGCGCTCCGACGCCCTGCAGCACCAGGAAGTGGCGTACTACTTCATCACCCTGGTCCTCGGCCTGCTCTGCGGTCTTCCGGGGCTGAGCCTGCCGGTGGCGACCGGGCTCGCTGCCGTGCTGCTCGTGGTCATGTACGGCGCCGATCACCCCCGCCTCTTCGCCCGCGACCGGCGCGCGGTCGTCACGCTCGACGCGGTCTACCGCGAGGAGGGCCCGCTCCGCGCCGAGCTGGAGCGGCGCCTCGGGCGGCCTCTGGGGTGGACCGTCCAGGAGGTGGACTACGTACGCGACCTCATGGTCCTGGAAGTCCGCTTCCGTCAGCCGGAACCTTCGGTACCGTCCCGGGAGTTGACCGTACGACGACGCACGACCCGGTCCACCACGTTTCCCCCCAGTCACCCGAAGGAGACCGTGTGAACCCCGCCGTACGCGCCATCGGCCGCGCCGCCCTCGCCGCGCACCCCATCGCGCTGGACGAGGTGAACGCGCGGGCCGAGCTCCTCGCCCGCTACGACAACAGCTACCTCGTGCCCGTCGAGATCTTCGAGGATCTCGCGGCGCTGCTCACCGACCCACGGCGGGCCGGCGGGCCCTTCCGGGCGCTCAGCATCGGAGGGAAGAGGTGGTTCCGGTACCACTCGACGTACTACGACACCCCCGAACTGGTCACCTTCCACGACCACCGGCAGGGCCGGCGCCTGCGGTACCGCATCCGCGAGCGCGTCTACCAGGACAGCGGGGAGCGGCAGTTCGAGATCAAGCTGAAGAGCGGGCGCGGCGAGACCGTCAAGCACCGGCAGCGGCTCGAAGGGGGTGACCACGTCCTGGACGAGGCCCGGCGGGGGTTCCTGTCCGGGGTGCTGCGGGGGTCGTACGGGATCGACGCTCCTCGTGGGCTCGTCACCTCGCTGGTCACCGACTACCGGCGCGCGACCTTCGTCGCCGACGGGCAGCGCATCACGTGCGACGCCGGGCTCGTCGTCCGTGACACGGTGACCGGGCGGAGCGCCGAGGCCGACAGCGGGCTCGTGCTCGTCGAGACCAAGACGAAGGGGCATCTGACCGACGCCGACCGGGTGTTGCACCGGTTCGGGGTGCGCGCCGCCGACTTCACGAAGTACTGCGGCGGGTATGCGGCGGTGCGGCCCGAGCTGGGCATCAACAAGTGGGCCCGGGCGGTGCGCACGGCGTTTCCCCGGGCCGCGTGAGGGGCGTCGCGGGGAGAGGCGTCGGCGTGAGGGGGAACGTCAGCGTGACACTCGCGCCCTGCGGGGTGCTCCGCGTCCCGAAGGTGCCGTTCGCCTCTTCGGCCGTGCGGCGGGCGATGTCCAGGCCCAGGCCCGTGGAGCCCGCGCCGCTGGTGCCCCGGTCGGGGGACGTGGTGTCGGGGAAGCCGGGGCCCTCGTCCGCGACGGTCAGTTCCGCGTGGGTCCTCGTGTGGGGTGCGGTCCCTGTCGTGCGGACCGTGATCGTGAAGGGTGTGCCGTGTGGGGTGTGGTCCAGGACGTTGCCTATCAACGCGTCCAGGGCCGCGGCCAGTTCGTCCTCCGGGACCGGTACCGGGACCGGGGCCCCGTGAGGTGGTGTCGTGGTGCGGGTCTCGCGGTTCTGGTCCTCCGCCAGCGGCTCCCAGAACGCCGCTCGTTCCCGCGCCACCGCCGCCAGGTCCGCGCTCGGCGCCTCGCGCAGGGGGCGCCTCGCCTTGCGGATCACCTCGTCGACGCTGCGCTCCAGGGCCGTGACGTCCGCCGCGATGCGGTGTGCCTCGTCCGGGTCGCGCAGCGTCTCCGCGTCCAGGCGCAGGGCCGCCACCGGGGTGCGGAGGCGGTGGGCCAGGTCGGCGGCGTTCTCGCGCTCGGCGGTCAGGAGCTCGTCGATGCGGGCGGCGAGCCGGTTCAGTTCGCCCGCGATCAGGCGGAGTTCGGGCGGGCCCTCGGGGGTGGCACGTGCCGTGAGGTCGCCGGCGGCCAGGCGGTCCGCCGTGCGGGCGAGGCGGCGGGTCGCGCCGACCAGGCGTGCGCCGAGGCGGTCGGCGAGGAGGAGGCCCAGGAGTACGAGGCCTACGCCGATGCCGGCGAGGACCAGCCAGGAGGCGAGGGTGCCCGCGTACAACTGGGACTCGGTGAGCGTCACTTGGACCACCGCCGTGCCGTCCTTGGCGCCCTGGACGGGGACGAGGACCAGACGGCCGCCGGACTCGGGCTCGTAGGTGAAGGCGCGGCCCGTGCGGGCCAGGCGGATCGGGTCCGTGACGGCGGGGGTGCGCCGCGGGTGCGGGCCGATGACCTCGTTGTCCGCGAGGACCAGTGAAGTGGTCGGCAGGTCCTTGCCGTTGACGCTCTCCACCGTCTGCTCGGCGGTCTCGCGCTCGTCGGCGGTCGCCAGGGCCGGGCCGATGGCGTGGGCGACCCACTGGGCGCGGGCGGTGGCCTCGGAGGTGGCGCGGTCGGCGGCGTGGGTGCGGGTGAGGAGGGTGAGGGGGACCAGAAGTGCGGTGAGGACCAGGGCCGTTGTCGCCGCCGTCAGGAGGAGGACGCTGCGGCGCATCAGTCGGCCTCCGGCGCGGGGATGTCTGCCGGTGCGGGTGCGTGGGGTGCGTGTCCGTACTCGCCCTCTGCGTCGCGGGGCCTCGCCGCCGCGGCGGGGGGCGGCTCGGTCCCGGGCTCGTCGGGAGGCGTCAGCTTCACCCCCACCGTGCGGACCGTGTGGAGGTAGCGCGGCTGTTGGGCCGTTTCTCCCAGTTTGCGGCGGAGCCAGGAGAGGTGGACGTCGACCGTCTTGTCGGCGCCGCCCAGCGGCTGCTGCCAGACCTCGGCGAGGAGTTCGCGGCGCGAGATCACCTGGCCGGGGCGGCGGGCCAGGTAGGCGAGCAGGTCGAACTCGCGTGGTGTGAGGTCGATGGGGCGGCCGTCCAGGGCCACCTCGCGGGAGGCCGGGTCGATGGAGAGCGTGCCGATGTGGAGGGGTTCCTCCGTCTCCGTCGCGCCGAGACGGCGCAGGACCGCCTTGACCCGGGCGTCCAACTGCGCGGCGCCGAACGGCTTCACGATGTAGTCGTCCGCCCCGGCCTCCAGGACCGTCACCATCTCCGGCTCGTCGTCGCGGGCCGTGGCCACGATCACCGGGACGTCGCTCACCGCGCGCAGCATCCGCAGGACCTGCGCCCCGTCGACGTCCGGCAGGCCCAGGTCGAGGACCACCAGGTCGGGCCTGCTGGTCACCGCCGCGTCCAGGCCCGCCATGCCGCTCGGCGCGGTCGCCACCGCGTGCCCCTTGTCGCGCAGGGCCCGCACCAGCGCGCCACGGAGTTGGGGGTCGTCCTCGACGACAAGAAGATGCGCCATACAACCACCGTAGTCAGGGGGTTTGTCGGGGGCTTAACCGGGCGTTAGGAAACGATGCGGCACAGTGGCGGGATGAGGAAGTGGCGGAGCGCCGTCGTCACGGCCGCGTGGGTGGCCGTGGGCACGGCGGCGGGGGCGCTGGGCGCCTGGCAGTTGGCCAGTTCGGACAGTGCGGGGGAATCGGCTCACAGCCGTCCTTTGGACGAGGCCGCCGTGCGGCGTGCCCTGGACGGCGCGAGGGCTGGTGGCGGTGGCGGTGCGTCGTCGCCCTCGGGTGCCGGATCTTCCTCGGGTTCGCCCTCCGGCGCCGGTTCGGCCTCTCCCTCCGGGAAGCCGAGTCGTACGCCCTCCTCCTCGCCCTCTCCCTCGCCCACCGCCGAGCGCTCCACCGTCCGGTTCACCGGTGGCTCCGCCACCGTCGAGTGCCGTGCCGACGGCACCGTCTATCTCGTCTCCTGGAGTCCCGCCGACGGGTTCCACATCGACGACGACGTGGAGCGCGGGCCCGCGGCCGTCGTGCGGCTCGAGGCCGAGCCGGGGGACGACGACGAGCAGGAGGACCTGCCGTACGAGATCCGGTGCGCGGCGGACGGGCCGCGGGCCAAGGTCGTGCCGGACACGGACGACGACTGATCCCGTACGACGACTGATTCCCCACGACGACGGGGCAGCGTCCCGCCCGCGACACTCTGTCGTGTTCCGCCCCACACGCCAGACAGGACGCCCATGTCGTGTCCACTCTGCGGACATTTACCCTCGGCCCCATGACCCCTCAGCCGAATCCCCAGGTCGGAGACAAGATGGGCGCCGCGCAGCGCCTCGTTGGAAAGGCGGTGGCGGGAGACGGGCGGGCCGTGAAGGCCGCGGACCGTGCGCACGTCTTTCACTCCTGGTCCGCACAGGAGCTCATCGACCCGCTGGCCGTCGCCGGTGCCGAAGGCTCGTACTTCTGGGACTACGACGGGAACCGTTACCTCGACTTCACCAGCGGCCTCGTCTACACCAACATCGGGTACCAGCACCCGAAGGTCGTCGCCGCGATCCAGGAGCAGGCGGCGACGATGACGACGTTCGCGCCCGCCTTCGCCGTCGAGGCCCGCTCCGAGGCCGCACGCCTCATCGCCGAGCGGACCCCCGGCGACCTGGACAAGATCTTCTTCACGAACGCCGGCGCCGACGCCGTCGAGCACGCCACCCGCATGGCCCGTCTGCACACGGGCCGCCCCAAGGTGCTCTCCGCCTACCGCTCGTACCACGGCGGCACCCATCAGGCGATCAACCTCACCGGCGACCCGCGCCGTTGGGCCTCCGACACCGGCACGGCGGGCGTCGTCCGATTCTGGGCGCCGTTCCTGTACCGCTCCCGCTTCTACGCCGAGACCGAGCAGCAGGAGTGCGAGCGCGCCCTCCAGCACCTCGAGGACACCATCGTCTACGAGGGTCCGCAGACGGTCGCGGCGATCATCCTGGAGACCGTGCCCGGCACCGCGGGCATCATGGTCCCGCCGCCCGGCTACCTCGCGGGCGTCCGCGCGCTGTGCGACAAGTACGGCATCGTCTTCGTCCTGGACGAGGTCATGGCGGGCTTCGGCCGCACCGGCGAGTGGTTCGCCGCCGACCTCTTCGACGTCGTGCCGGACCTGATGACCTTCGCCAAGGGCGTGAACTCCGGCTACGTGCCGCTCGGTGGCGTCGCCATCTCCGGGAAGATCGCGGAGACCTTCGCCGAGCGGCCCTACCCGGGCGGGCTCACCTACTCCGGGCACCCGCTGGCCTGCGCCGCCGCCGTCGCGACGATGAACGTCATGGCGCAGGAGCGCGTCGTCGAGCACGCCGCGAACCTGGGCGCCCAGGTCATCGAGCCGGGCCTGCGCGCCCTCGCCGAGCGCCACCCGAGCGTGGGCGAGGTGCGGGGCGTCGGCATGTTCTGGGCCCTCGAGCTGGTCAGGAACCGGGAGACCCGCGAGCCCCTGGTCCCCTACAACGCCACCGGCGAGGCGAACGCCCCCATGGCGGCGTTCGGCGCGGCGGCGAAGAAGAACGGCCTGTGGCCCTTCATCAACATGAACCGCACCCACGTCGTCCCGCCGTGCAACATCACGGAGGCAGAGGCGAAGGAGGGCCTGGCGGCCCTGGACGCTGCGTTGTCGGTGGCGGACGACTACACGGTGTGACCGAGAGCTCGGGGAAGGGTGGGCACACCCCGAAGCTGCCGGGCACCTGTCAACTGGGCCTCAGCTCCTCGGAACCCCGACCACGTAGTCTGACGTGCTCGTAAGCGACCACGTACACGGACTCCGCGGGGGAAAAAGATGCCCGGCACCGACGGCCCCGCCGTCATCCGCAGCACTCTGCGCCAGCAGATCGCCGACGCCCTCCGTGACGAGGTCCTGGCCGGCAGACTGCAGCCCGGCCAGGAGTTCACGGTGAAGGAGATCGCCGAGCAGTACGGCGTCTCCGCGACGCCCGTCCGCGAGGCCCTGGTGAACCTCACCGCCCAGGGCCTCCTGGACGCCGACCAGCACCGCGGCTTCCGCGTCCACGAGCACACCCTGGACGACTACCGCGGCATGCTGGAGGCCCGCGGCCTCGTCGCCGACGGCATCTTCCGCGACCTCGCGGAGCACGGCGCCGAGCGCGGCGACCTGGGCGACGCCCTGCTCTCCGTACGCCGCCGCGGCGAGGAGGCCGCCCGCGCGGCCTGCGCGGGCGACCTGACCGTCCTGATCGGCTACGACCTCCGCTTCTGGCGCGAGCTCAGCGCCCTCTTCGGCAACCCCTACCTCTCCGAATTCCTGCACCGCCTGCGCGTGAAGTCCTGGGTCTGCGCCGTCACCCACCTCCGCCGCTGGAGCGAGGGCGGCGGCGACCTGCGCGGCACCCTCTGGTCCCGGCACACCGAGCTCGTCGACGCCCTGGTGCGCCGCGACCCGGCGGCCGCCCACGCGATCGTCAGGGAGTACAACGCGCACTCCCTGGCCCTCGTCGAGCGGCTGGCCGCCGCATGAGCGTCGAACTGTCCGTCGTCGTCCCCGCGTACAACGAGGAGCGGCGCCTGGGGCCCTCGCTGGCCGCGATCCGCGAGTACCTCGACGCCACGGAGCGCGGGGAGTGGGAGGTGATCGTCGTCGACGACGGCTCCACCGACCGCACCGCGGAGATCGCCGCGGAGGCGGCCGCCGCCGACCCCCGCGTCCAGCTCGTCCGCGGCGAGCGCAACCGCGGCAAGGGCCACGCCCTGCGCCTCGGCGTCCTCGCCTCGTACGGCCGCCGCGTCCTGGTCACCGACGCGGACCTCGCCGCGCCGATCGAGGAGCTCGACGTCCTCGACAAGGCGCTCACCGACGGGCACGCGGCCGCGATCGGCTCGCGCGCCCGGCCCGGCGCGAGCATCGGCAGACACCAGCACCGCCTGCGCGAGCTCCTGGGGCGTACCGGCAACTTCCTCATACGCTCGGTCGCCGTCCCCGGGATCCGCGACACCCAGTGCGGATTCAAGCTCTTCGACGGCGACCGGGCACGCGAGGCGTTCGCCGCTTCCCGGCTGCACGGCTGGGGCATCGACGTCGAGATACTGCAGTACTTCCGGCGGGCCGGCTGGCCCGTCTCCGAGGTCCCCGTGCGCTGGTCCCACCAGGAGGGATCGAAGGTCAGGCCGCTGGACTACGCCAGGGTCCTCGCCGAGCTGACCGTCCTCAAGGCCCGCGCGGTCCGCCGCGCCGACATCCTGGCCGCGCTCCTCTTCCTGGCCTTCTCGGTCATCCTCTACTCGGGCCGCCTGGTCTCGCCCGACCACCGCTACATCCCCGACTCGATGCAGGACCAGAACCAGTGGGAGTGGTTCTTCGCGGTGACGGCGGACAACGTCCGCCACCTCCAGAACCCCCTGTTCACCACCCTCCAGAACGTGCCGGACGGCGTGAACCTCATGGCCAACACGGTCATGCTCGGCCTCTCCGTCCCGCTCGCCCCGGTGACCTGGCTCCTCGGCCCCGCGGCCGCCCTGAACGTCGCGATGACCGGCGGCCTGACCCTCACCGCGCTCGCCTGGTACCGGCTGATCCTGCGGCGCCTCGTGTCCCACCGGGGCGCGGCCGCCGTCGGCGCCGCCCTCGCCGCGTTCGCGCCGCCGATGGTCAGCCACGGCAACGCCCACCCGAACTTCGTCGTCCTGTTCATGATCCCGCTGATCATCGACAGGGCCCTGCGGCTGTGCGAGGGCACCCGCGTCGTGCGCGACGGGGTCGTTCTCGGGCTCTGCACGACGTACCAGATCTTCCTGGGCGAGGAGCCGCTGCTGCTCGCCGCGCTCGGCATGGTGCTCTTCGCCCTCGCGTACGCGGCCGTACGCCGTGACGTGGCGAGGGCGTCCTGGCGCCCCCTCGCGCGCGGCATCGGCATCGCCCTCGCGGTCTGCGTCCCGCTGGTCGCCTTCCCGCTGTACTGGCAGTTCTTCGGCCCGCAGAGCTACAAGAGCGTGCTGCACGGCGACAACGCCGGCAACAGCCCGCTGGCCTTCGTCTCCTTCGCCGAGCGCTCCCTCGCGGGCGACAGGGAGTCCGCGAGCGCCCTGTCGATGAACCCCACCGAGCAGAACGCCTTCTACGGCTGGCCGCTCGCCGCCCTCGCCTTCGCGATCGTCGTACGCCTCTGGGAGCGCGCGGTGGTCAAGGCGCTGGCGTTCACCGCCGTCGCCGCGGCGCTCCTGTCGCTGGGCCCGAAGTTCCGCGTCCCCCGCACGGACATCGTGCTCCCGGGGCCGTGGGCGCTGCTCTCCGACCGCCCGCTCTTCGAGTCCGTCATCGAGTCACGCGTGGCGATGGTGTGCGCCCCGGCGCTCGGCATGCTGCTCGCGCTGGCACTCGCCGGTCTGCTGCGGGCGCCCCGGCGCACGCTCCGGCACGACGGTCCGGTGGCCGGCGCCGTCTCCGGGCCCGCGCGGTTCGCGGGCCTGGCGGCCGTCGCCGTCGCGCTGCTGCCGATCGTGCCCGCGCCGCTCAGGGCCGTGGACCGGGTCGACGTCCCGCCGTTCATCGCGCAGGGCACCTGGCGCTCGTACCTGGGCGAGGGCGAGACCCTCGTGCCGGTGCCCGTCCCCGACCCCGCCAACGCGGAGGGCCTGCACTGGCAGACCACCGCCGACCTGGGCTTCCGCATCCCCGGCGGCTACTTCAACGGGCCCTGGGGCCCGGACCGCGTCGGCATCTACGGCCCCTCGCCCCGCAACACGTCGAACCTCCTGCGCGACGTCCGCACCCTGGGCCGCGTCCCGAAGGTCACGCCCGCCTGGCGCGCCGCGGCCCGCGAGGACCTGGCGTTCTGGAAGGCGGGCCTCCTGGTCCTCGCCCCGCAGCCGAACGACCAGGAACTGCGCCTGACCGTGGAGGCACTTGTCGGCCAACCCGGAAAGTGGGTGGGCGGCGTATGGATATGGGACCTGCACCGGGGCAGCCAGAGGACATGAGGCCCGACTACGCTGCCGTCACGCGAGGCGACGCACAGCGACGCGACTCCGTTCGCTGACCCTGCCCATGTCCTTGTGCCCTTGTCCTTGTGCGACCTGACCCGAGGAGTCCTTCTTGGCCTGCGACCTATGGCTGGTCCCGCTCGTCGACGTGCTGTGCCACAGCGCGGACAACCCCTTCGCGGAAGAGCTCGCCGCCTACGACAAGGCGCTCCACGAGGCCGGGCTGCCACCCGTCCCCGTCTTCGCCTACATGCCGGGCCTGTCCGGCGACGTCGCCCCGGTCGCGGGCTTCGACTACGACGCCCTGCACTTCCTGCGGCGCGCCTATCTCCTGCGGATCTGCGGTCTGGAGGTCACGCCGGTCGACGAGCTGGGCGGAGACTACGAACAGCTCCTGGAGATGTTCGACGCCACGGCCCAGCAGTCGCACCTCGTCTGGCACTACGACCACGCGGGCGCGTACGTCCCCGTCGACTTCCCCGCACCGCTCTCCAACGACGAACTCCTGGCGGGCGGCGGCCCGCTGGGCTCCTCCCAGGCGCTCCTGCGCGAGCTGGAGTTCGTGGCCCCGTCGATCGGCATAGACCCGGCGAACCCACCTCTTGCCCCGGCCCCACCGCCGTCCCCCACCTCCTTGGAAGAACCGGCGGCGGCACCGCCCCCGGACACGAGCCCCTTCGCCAGGGAACGTCACGTCTGGCTGGGCCTGCACGCGGCCACGACGAGGAGCCTGGCGCAGGGCTCCATGATCATCTACAGCTGACGGCACTTGGACGCCATGTCGGGTGGCGCCGCCGACACCGGTGCGCAGCGCCAGCGCGATGACTGCGGCCTGACTTTGCCGGGCTCATTCCGGTGGAGCTGACCTGCGGCTATTCGGCCGACGGTGAAGCCATGGCCTTCTCGTCGGGGGGGGGGGCGTGGTGAGGGCGTGGGCGATGCCGGTGTCGAGGCCGGCGTCGTACCCATCGTTGTAGGCCAGGCAGCACCCCGGCACCCCGCACCCTCACCGAGGCTCCGGCGGCCGCTGCCGAGGCATGTTCGGCCGGGCCCCCGGCGGCAACGGAAAGCGTCCGGGGGCAGCGGGGGCCTCCCCCCGCACACCCCCCGGCGCCAAGGCCTGCATCGCCAGCGGCACGGGCCCCGCCCGAAACTCCACCATCCAGTCCGACGTCTCCGCCCGCACCAGCTCCGTCACGTCCTCGGAGAACTTCCGCAGCACCCCGAGGCACCGCTCGGCCGCCTCTCCCGCGGTCCCCTCCGTGGGCCCGAGAACCTCCCGCACACTCTCCGACGCCCAGTCGAACTGCAGCACCTGCAACCGCCGCTGCACGGCCTGCGCGGTGGCCACGTTCCGCATCCACCCGGACGTGAGCCCGAAGAACCGGTCGCACCCCACGCACGCCACCCCGGCGAGCAGCGACACGAACCCCCAGGTGGCCACGTCTCCCACGGCCCCGGCGAGATCGAGCAGCGGCAGCACGCCCGCGCCCACGGCGCCCAGCGCGGCGCCCACCCGCAGCAGCCGCGCCCCCCGGCGCTTCAGGGCGCGGTCGGCGAGGTACCACTCGGCGGTGTTCAGGGCGCCGCGCTCCACCCACCGGTACAGCTCGTCGAGCCGCTCGGCGGGTTCGCCCCAGTCGCCGAGGGGGAAGGCCCGCCCGGTGAGATCGCCGAGCCGCGCACCCGCCCCCGAACCCTGCCCCTCGGGGGGCACCCCCTCGGGCTGCATCTCCGGCTGGCTCACCCGGCACTCCCTCTTGACGTGACGATCGGCGCTGAAACGATCGATGCTGATGCGCAGCACAAGTCCTACCGCCCAATGGGTGGCCATGAGCCCGCTTTCACGGCTTTTCCGCCCGGAAGAGGTGCTTGATCAGGTATAGGAGGACGGCCGATCTCACTCGAAAGAGTGCTGGGGCGATGCCGCCCCCGACCACGTAGGCTCGGTCCAGGCGGATACCCCGCCCCTTGAACAAGCTCATCGCACCCGTGAGAAACCAGGAGCTGATCGTGATCCCCGGTGGTGGCCAGCCCAACATGCAGCAGCTGCTCCAGCAGGCCCAGAAGATGCAGCAGGACCTCGCGGCGGCGCAGGAGGAACTGGCGCGCACGGAGGTCGACGGCCAGGCGGGCGGCGGCCTCGTCAAGGCGACCGTCACCGGCTCCGGCGAGCTGCGTGGCCTGGTGATCGACCCGAAGGCGGTCGACCCCGAGGACACGGAGACGCTGGCGGACCTGGTCGTCGCGGCGGTCCAGGCGGCCAACGAGAACGCGCAGGCGCTGCAGCAGCAGAAGCTGGGCCCGCTGGCCCAGGGGCTGGGCGGCGGCGGCATGCCGGGCCTTCCCTTCTAAGAAACCCCCCGGCCAACTACCGTAGGCAGAGACCCGACACCCTCTGCAGAACTCCAGAAGTTCGGGACTCAGAACTTCACATTTCCAGGAAGGCGTTCCGTGTACGAAGGCGTGGTTCAGGACCTCATCGACGAGCTGGGCAGGCTGCCCGGCGTCGGTCCCAAGAGCGCGCAGCGGATCGCCTTCCACGTCCTGCAGGCCGAGCCCACGGACGTGCGCCGCCTGGCGCACGCGCTCCTGGAGGTCAAGGACAAGGTCCGCTTCTGCGCGACGTGTGGGAACGTCGCGCAGGAGGAGCTCTGCAACATCTGCCGCGACGCGCGCCGCGACCCGTCGGTGATCTGCGTGGTGGAGGAGCCGAAGGACGTCGTCGCCATCGAACGGACCCGCGAGTTCCGGGGCCGGTACCACGTCCTGGGCGGCGCGATCAGCCCGATCGAGGGCGTCGGGCCGGACGACCTGCGCATACGGGAACTCCTCGCGCGCCTGGCCGACGGCACGGTCACGGAACTGATCCTGGCGACGGACCCGAACCTGGAGGGCGAGGCCACGGCGACGTACCTCGCGCGCATGATCAAGCCCATGGGCCTGAAGGTCACCCGCCTGGCCAGCGGACTCCCTGTCGGGGGAGATCTGGAATACGCGGACGAGGTCACCCTGGGCCGCGCTTTCGAGGGGAGACGACTCCTAGATGTCTAGCAACCCGCA
Source organism: Streptomyces sp. NPDC025651 (assembly GCF_055558735.1). Taxonomy (NCBI): domain Bacteria; kingdom Bacillati; phylum Actinomycetota; class Actinomycetes; order Kitasatosporales; family Streptomycetaceae; genus Streptomyces; species Streptomyces sp. NPDC025651. The sequence continues at coordinate 432,988 of NZ_JBVHLZ010000002.1, read as the reverse complement.
GCCGAAGGCACCGCAGGCGGAATCCGAACCGGGCGGCAAGCTGATCCACTCCACGGCCCAGGACCCGAACGACTTCGCGGTCCAGATCTCGGACCAGATCGAGAGCTTCATCGTCGCGGTCACGGAAGTGGCCAAGGGCGACGAGCCCGACTCGGCGGTCCCCTTCCTCCTCCTGGAGGTCTCCCAACTCCTCCTGGCCGGCGGCAGGCTGGGCGCGCACGAGGACATCGTCCCCGAGGAGCGGTACGAGCCGGACCTCGGCCCGGAGGCGGACGTGGACGACCTCCGCGAACGCCTCGCGATGCTCCTGGACCCGGTGGACGTCTACTCCGAGGTCTTCGATCCGTACGAGCCCCGCAAGGCCCCGGTGGCGCACCGCATCTCGGACGACTTCGCGGACGTGGTCGCGGACCTCTCCCACGGCCTGGCCCACTACCGCGCGGGCCGCACGGTCGAGGCCCTGTGGTGGTGGCAGTTCTCGTACTTCTCCAACTGGGGAAGCACGGCGTCGGCGGCGCTCCGGGCCCTCCAGTCCCTGGTGGCGCACGTCCGCCTGAACCAGCCCCTTGAGGACCTCGACGGCCTGGACACGGACGAGGACCTGACGGAGGACCTCCTCGCGGAGGAGGCCGGCAAGGTGATGGCGGAGGAGATCGCGGGCCCGCTGGGGCTGCGGACGGTGAAGTAGGCCGAACCCGCCTCAGGCGGCGGGGCAGAGCGCGGCGGTGTCCACTCCCGCCCGCGCGGGAAGCGCCGCGGGCACGGCGGGCGCGGTGGCGGTGGTGACCTGCGACCGCTTCCGCGCGAAGACGACGAGCCGCAGCACGACGAACCGCGCGACCCCGGCGAGCGCGGAGGCGGACAGGTAGACGACCTGTTCGAGCACGGCGCCGGGCGCGACCACGAACATCTGCAGCACGGCCATCGCCAGGCAGGTCACCACGTACGCGGCGGCCGCGGACCCGGCCGACTGCGCATGCTGCCGCGCGGTCGCGCGCCCGCCCGCGCCGAAGGTGAACCGGGCGTGCAGCTCGGTGGCGAGCAGGGTGGACACCACGGTGACGAGGGCGTTGGCGACCACCCAGGGAATCCAGGACCCCAGCCCCGCCACGGCGAAGCTGGAAGCGACCCCGACCCCACCCCCACAGAGCACGAACCGCGCGAAGGCGCCGAAGGCGCCGGGCGGGGCGGCCTGCGGCCCGCTCTGTGCTGTCTCCATGACCCCACCCCTTTGATGTCCGTCTGACGCACTCCGTGTGCGGCGGTGGCGCCATCATGGCACACGAATGGCACCACGGGGAGTGGTCTGTGGCGCCGAAGTGCGGTGGGGTTGATGAATGCGCAGGTGGAACCGGTGGCACCATCTTGAATTCGGGTGACTCACGCGAAAGTTTCTGGCGTCTTCGGTGGCACCGTGAAGCCATCTGACCTGTGACTTCATGGATGTCGGCCGTGTTGGCGCCACGACGTGACGCCATGAATGGCTCGACGTGGCGCCATTGTTGTGCCACAGTGAAGCCACGCCAACACGGCGGACCGAGAACACAGCCGATCGAGCACAGCCGATCAGGCACGGCCGATCGAGCCGATCAAAAGGAGCGCGCAACCATGACTGCGACCACTGCCACCACCGCCCTCGCCGACCAGGACAAGACCACCCTGCGTGCCGCCGCGTACGGCGCCGTCTCGCTGCTGGCCGCGGCCGACGCCGCGGGCTCGCCGCACAAGGTCGCCACGCACGGCAGCATCGCGCTGGCCTCGGCGACGGGCCTGGTCGGCCACGTGCTCACGGACTTCCCCAAGGGTGGCGACCTGAGCGGCAAGTCGGTGGCGGAGCTGGCCGACCGCGTCCTTCCGGCCCTCACGGAGGCCATGACCCTGCTCGCCGAGCAGGCCCCGGCGGAGGCGGCCAACTTCCGCGGCACGGTCCTGATGGCCCTCGAAACGGGCGCCCGCGCCCGCCGCAAGGGCGAGCCGACCCCCGCGATGACGGAGATGACCCGCAAGATCACGGAGGCGCTCGACGCAGCGTGATGTGCGGGACGTACGAGAGGGCGCCGCACCAGGGCCCTCGGCGTCCAGTGGGCGCCGAGGGCCTTCGTGTGCCGGGAGCAGGCTGCTTCCAGGACCGGTCAGCTGAACTTCCAGGCAACTGACTTAAGAGAAACGCCACTTGGCCACGCGTCGCCGTTGAAGTCGCTCTTGGTGCCGGCGGCCCACGCGAAGTGGTAGGCCCCGCTGTGGTTGTACCCGGGGTAGAGGTAGGCGACGGAGGGGATGCCGCTGCCCGTCCTGCCGTTGTTGCGGTAGGACTTGAACTTGCGGGTGTTGCACGACTCGGTGATCCACCGGTTGATGTTGATGTCGGTGTAGCAGCGCTGTCCCTTGCCTCCCTGACTGGTCCAGAGGCAGACGTACCCCTTGGGGCAGTCCCACGCCGCCGGCGCGGCCTGACGCGGTGCGGCCTGGGCGCTCGCCGGAGCGGCGAGCAGCGCCGCTCCGGCCGCGGCAGCGGCTCCAGAAGCGATCACGGTGCGAAGTGCTTTCACTGATGTCTCCTCCTTGGCAAGAAGGGGTCACGCGGGAGGGCTCTCCCGTGGAGCGCCGACCGCACAGCCGCGGCGACGACAGCACAGTGCTCCGGACGCTCCGGCGCCGGAACCTTGGATGTCAGAGGTGGCGTTCCCTTCGGGTGCTCGCTCGTGCGATCTCCTCGTGCGCGGCGAGCAGTTGGGCCGGGTCCACGTACGGTGCCGTAGTCGTGGGCTCCGAATACCACTGCAGCGGCCACGTGTTGCCGTTCAGCGCCGGTACGCCGATGTACGTGACCGTGCGGCACCCCGCCCCGCCGAAGCGTTGTACGCCGAGCGGCCAGGTGTGGTCCTTGGCGGTGCCCGGGGCCAGCAGGAAGTACATCCAGCGGAAGCCGGTCGCTTCGCAGATGACGGGTCCGGCGTCACCGTCCGTCGCCTCGATCAGGTCGGCGGCGACCTGTTCCCCTCGTACGCCCTGAATGCGCAGCGCGTCGAAGTGGACGCCGGACACCCGGAGTTGGTGCCCGGCCACTGGGACCCACTCGGGCCAGTGAATTGCGTTCGTCATGGCTACAGAGTGGGGAGTGCGGGGTTACGCTCGGTAGTGACTGAGGGGATACACGCCGGGGTGTATCGGTCGGAGGTGGGCGCTGTGTCCGTTCAGTACAACCCGACGTGGCGGTACAGCGGGAACCAGTTGAAGCGGTGGCGTACGAAGGCGAACGTCACGCGTGAGGAACTGGGGGCTGCCGCCAATTACGCGCCGGACACCATCAAGGCCATGGAGCAGGGTGTGCGCATGCCCACGGCTCGGGTCTTGGATGCGGCGGATGAGCTGTGCCGGGCGGAAGGCTTGCTGAGTGCGGCCAAGGAGTACGTGAAGGCGGAGAAGTTTCCGGCGCGGGCTCAGGACTTCATGGTGTACGAGCGTGAAGCAGTCAGCCTGTGGTGGTACGAAGTGGCGCTGGTCCCTGGTTTGTTGCAGACGGAGCCCTACGCGAGGGCGTTGATCGGGACCCACTGCCCGCCGCTCGATGAGGAGACGGTGGATCAGCGAGTCGCTGCGAGGCTGGAGCGTCAGGAAATCCTCACTCGTACGTCTCCGGTAGCGATCAGCTTCGTCGTGTACGAGGCCGTGCTGCGGGTTCCCCAAGTGGACAAGGGGCAGTTGCTCCGTCTGCTTGATGTGGGGCGCCGGAGCAACATCTCGGTGCAGGTCCTGCCGTTCGGTCGAGCGATCTCAGCCGCCCTGCTGGGACCGATGGTGCTGCTGGAGACCCGGGACCGTGAGCGGCTGGCATTTACGGAGGGACCGTCGACGAGCGTGCTCACTTCCGAGCCAGAGGTGGTGAGTTCGCACACTGAGCGACTTAGCATGATCCGTATGGAGGCCCTCGGCACCGAGGAGTCGTCCCTCTTCATCAAGCGGATGGCGGAGGAACTGTGAGCGAGCACCTGACCTGGTTCAAGTCGAGCTACAGCGACTCCGAAGGCGGCGCTTGCCTGGAACTCGCCCTGAACCGACGCCGATTCCCGCCCGTCGCCGTCCACATCCGCGACTCAAAACTCCCCGCAAGCCCCGAGCTCACCGTCTCCGTCCCGGCCTGGGCCACCTTCATCGCCGCAGTTCAGCCCGGAGCTTGAGCCCCGGGACCCGAGCTCTTCCCTGGGTCTGGTCAGTGGGTGAAATGAACCCAACCGACCTGCCCAGAAGGGGAGTTGAGGGTTCCGTCACCCCAGGCGTTGCAGGTTCCGGCCTACAGGGCGGGGCGGGCTCGGGCGGATGGCGCCCTGGCTCCGCTCGATCACTTTGCGGACCAGGAAGGCGAGTGGGGAGACCCAGGAGGCGTCCTCATGGCCGTTGAGGTCACCTCCTACGATCGCGACACCGACCGCCGCGACCGCCACGAGAAGCGTCACGGATACGCCCGCGCCGGCATCCCCCTCTACCTCCTCATCGACCGGGACAGCGACACACTCACCGTGTTCAGCGACCCGCACGACGATGACTGCCGGCATACCTCCTCGCACGCGTACGGCGCCACGGTCGAACTCCCCGCCCCCGTCGCCATCACCCTCGACACCGAGAAGCTGAAGGACTACGCGGGCTGAATCCCGGCCGGAGGCCTGTGACCCGCCCCACTTTCCGGAGTGTCCCGCTCCGAAGCGGGCATGTGACGGTTCGGAGCGGCCGGAACGTACGTCCCGAGAAGCGGCGACGTATGCCCGTGGGTGATCAACTCGTGAGCGGGACATCTCACGATGTGATATTGGCGAGGCGAATTTCGGCCGCTCGTTAGACTGAGCCGACCGCACAACGGATTGAGCGAGGAGCGCACGTGAGCCTTGTCGTGCAGAAGTACGGAGGCTCCTCCGTAGCCGATGCCGAGGGCATCAAGCGGGTCGCCAAGAGGATTGTCGACGCCAAGAAGAACGGCCATCAGGTCGTTGTCGTGGTGTCCGCCATGGGTGACACGACGGATGAGTTGATCGATCTTGCCGGGCAGGTTTCCCCGATTCCCGCCGGGCGCGAATTCGACATGCTGCTGACCGCCGGTGAGCGGATCTCCATGGCGTTGCTGGCCATGGCGATCAAAAACCTGGGCCACGAGGCCCAGTCGTTCACGGGCAGCCAGGCCGGTGTCATCACCGACTCCGTCCACAACAAAGCACGGATCATCGATGTGACCCCCGGCCGCATCCGGGCCTCGATCGACGAGGGCAACATCGCCATCGTCGCCGGGTTCCAGGGCGTGAGCCAGGAGGGGAAGAACATCACCACGCTCGGGCGTGGTGGGTCCGACACCACCGCCGTCGCCCTCGCCGCCGCCCTCGACGCGGAGGTCTGCGAGATCTACACGGACGTCGACGGTGTCTTCACCGCCGACCCCCGGGTCGTCAAGAAGGCCCGGAAGATCGACTGGATCTCGTTCGAGGACATGCTGGAGCTCGCCAGCTCCGGGTCCAAGGTGCTGCTCCACCGCTGCGTGGAGTACGCGCGTCGTTACAACATCCCGATCCACGTGCGTTCGTCCTTCAGCGGGCTGCAGGGTACGTGGGTCAGCAATGAGCCGAAGCAAGGGGACCGCACGGTGGAGCAGGCCATCATCTCCGGTGTCGCGCACGACACGTCCGAGGCCAAGATCACGGTCGTCGGTGTGCCCGACAAGCCGGGCGAGGCCGCGTCGATCTTCCGCGCCATCGCGGACGCCGAGGTCAACATCGACATGGTCGTGCAGAACGTGTCGGCCGCCTCGACCGGCCTGACGGACATCTCGTTCACGCTGCCCAAGGCCGAGGGCCGCAAGGCCATCGACGCCCTGGAGAAGACCCGGCAGTCGGTCGGCTTCGACTCCCTGCGTTACGACGACCAGATCGCGAAGATCTCGCTCGTCGGGGCCGGGATGAAGACCAACCCCGGTGTCACCGCGACCTTCTTCGAGGCGCTCAGCGACGCCGGCGTGAACATCGAGCTCATCTCGACCTCCGAGATCCGGATCTCGGTCGTCACGCGCGCCGACGACGTCAACGAGGCCGTGCGTGCCGTGCACACCGCCTTCGGCCTGGACTCCGACACGGACGAGGCCGTGGTCTATGGAGGCACCGGCCGATGAGCCGTAAGCCGACGCTCGCGGTCGTCGGAGCGACCGGGGCGGTCGGCACGGTCATGCTCCAGATCCTGTCGCAGCACGCCGACATCTGGGGCGAGATCCGACTCGTCGCCTCTCCGCGCTCGGCCGGCAGGAAGCTGGCCGTGCGCGGGGAGGAGATCGAGGTCCTCGCCCTGGGCGAGGACGTCTTCGACGGCGTCGACGTCGCCATGTTCGACGTGCCCGACGACGTGGCCGCGCAGTGGGCCCCCGTCGCCGCCTCCAAGGGCGTCGTCGTGGTCGACAACTCCGCCGCCTTCCGGATGGACCCGGACGTCCCGCTCGTCGTGCCGGAGGTCAATCCGCACGCCGCGCGCGTGCGGCCGCGCGGCATCGTCGCCAACCCCAACTGCACGACGCTCTCGATGATCGTGGCCATCGGCGCCCTGCACGCCGAGTTCGGGCTGCGCGAGCTGGTCGTGTCGTCGTACCAGGCCGTCAGTGGGGCCGGGCGCGACGGTGTCGACACCCTGCGGCGGCAGCTGGAGCTCGTCGCGGGATCCGACCTCGGCACCAGCCCCGGAGACGTACGCCGCGCCGTCGGCGACGACACCGGGCCCTTCCCGGAGCCCGTGGCGCTGAACGTGGTGCCCTGGGCCGGGTCCCTCAAGGACGACGGATGGTCGTCCGAGGAGATGAAGGTCCGGGACGAGTCGCGGAAGATCCTCGGCCTGCCGGGGCTCCGCGTCGCCGCCACCTGCGTACGCGTTCCCGTCGTCACCACGCACTCCCTCACCGTGCACGCGCGGTTCGAGGACGAGGTCACCGTCGACCGCGCGCGCGAGATCCTCGCCACCGCGCCCGGCGTCGTGCTGTTCGACGATCCGGCCGCCGGGGAGTTCCCCACGCCCGCCGACGTGGTGGGGACGGATCCGACCTGGGTCGGGCGGGTGCGGCGTTCGCTCGACGATCCGACCGCCCTGGAGCTCTTCGTGTGCGGGGACAACCTGCGCAAGGGAGCCGCGCTGAACACGGCGCAGATCGCGGAGCTGGTGGCCGCGGAGTTCACGGCCGGGTGATTCCGACGACGACACCGCCGCCGGCCGGGCCGGTGGCGGTCCTTCGGCCTGCCGACCTGGCCCGCCAATTGGTATGGACCACCCCCGGGCGAAGATCTTTGTGGGATCTGTGTAAGTTCTGTGTCCAACTCGGTGGCCTGTGGCGCTTGAACCGGAGGATCTCCGCGTTCGAAGATTCGCATCCGATCACTGCAACCGACGGCGGGACGGGGGGCGTCTTTAGCGGTCGCCCTTCAGGGGTGGCCCGGGCGCCGCTGAACACATGGGGCATAGGGGAAGAGCTGGTACGCATGGGGGCATTTGATGCATCGTCACGAGCGGTGCCCACGCAGCATGCCGCAAACGCGATGCCGGATGCGTACAACCCTGACGGGGGGAAGCGTGTCCAACAGGCGTGGCAGAGGTACTCGACTTCACAGCGGTACAGGCGAGAGGCGCAGCGGTGCTGCGCCCTGTCCGGCGTCCCCGCGCGACCGGTGGCATGCCGGTGATCGCACCCATGCCCGCAGCGCGGCCCGCCCGCATCCCGACGCAGCGCGAGGGCGCTGACGACACGATGACCGCGGGCACCACAGTCGACCATCTCACCGAGACCTACCGCGCCCACTACCGGTCGCTGCTCGGCCTCGCCGCGCTCCTCCTGGACGACACGGCGTCCTGCGAGGACGTCGTGCAGGAGGCCTTCATCCGGGTGCACTCCGCGCGCAAGCGGGTGCGGGACCCCGAGAAGACGCTGGCCTATCTGCGCCAGACCGTCGTGAACCTCTCGCGGTCCGCGCTGCGCCGGCGCATCCTCGGGCTCAAGCTGCTCTCCAAGCCGATGCCCGACATGGCCAGCGCGGAGGAGGGGGCGTACGACCAGCTGGAGCGCGACGAGCTGATCAAGGCGATGCGCGGCCTCCAGCGGCGCCAGCGCGAGGTCCTCGTGCTGCGCTACTTCGCCGACATGACCGAGGCGCAGGTCGCCGAGACCCTGGGCATATCGCTGGGCTCGGTGAAGGCGTACGGATCGCGCGGCATCGCGGCCCTCAGGGTCGCCATGGAGGCGCCGGCATGAGTGAGCGCAAGCGTGACGAGCAGGAAAATGAGCGGCATGGCGGGAACGGAAAAGTGAATCACGGCTCTGAGGGCGACCTCGGCCCGGACAGTGGCTCCGACGAGCTCGCGCTGCGGCGGATGATGCGGCAGGCCGTCCAGGAGATCGAGCCGAGCGAGCGCTCCCTGGAGCATCTGCGGCAGGCGGTCCCCGCGCGCAGGGCCCGCAAGCGGCAGGCCGTCGTGGGCCTCGCGGCCGCGGCGCTCTTCATCGGCACCGCCGTCCCCGCGCTCGTGCACGTCACCAACTCCCGGGGCGACTCGAACGACCGGCCCTCGATCGCGGGCAACAGCCAGGACGCGCAGGGCGGTTCGAGCCAGGGCAAGGACCCCGAGAGCGGCGGCGTGGACCCCGAGAAGAAGCCCGACAAGTCCAAGGACAAGGACAAGAAGGACAAGAAGGACAAGGGCAAGAAGGAGGAGGAGAAGGGCGGCACGGGCGGCGGCGGCACGGGATCGCCCGACCCCGCGAGCTCCGAGGCCGTCTCGTCGCCCGTCTGCGACGCGGCCCAGCTCAGCGCCACCGGCAGCGCGGGCGCGGCCGAGGCCGACAACAAGGTGTACGGCTCCTTCCGTGTCTCGAACGTCTCCGACACCAGCTGCACCGTCGAGGCCGCGGGCGCCGTCAGCGTCGCCCCGCAGGGTGCGGCCGACCCCGCGAAGGTCACCGTGGTCGACCACACGGCGGGGGACGCGGCGACCGGCCTTCCCGACCCGTCGCAGGAGGCCAGCCCCCTGGTCCTGCAGCCCGGCGCCGCCTACGAGGTGCGGTTCGCCTGGGTGCCGTCGGAGGCGTGCCCCTCGGACGGCGGCGAGCCCACGCCCAACCCGACGCCCTCGGAGGGCGGCAGCGGCGCCACGGACGGCGGCTCGCCCGAGGGCATGGAGCCCCAGCTGGAGCGCGAGGACGGCGGCGTGGCCGAGGGCAGCGTCGTGGTGTCCCTGACCGCGGAGGCGGGTGCGCCGTCCGCGGGGGCGACGATCACCAACGCGTGCGCCGGGACGGTGTACCGCACGGGGATCCTGCCGGCGTCGTGACGACGGGTTCAGCCGCGCCCCGACAGGGGCGCGACCAGCCACGACGCGCCCGCAGACGTCCGAAGCGGAGCGTCAACGGGCCTCGTCGGGAAGCAGACCCAGCTCCGCGTCGCGGGCGAACTCCCGCTCTCGGCGGAACAGGCGGAACCACATGAAGAGCACGAAGGCCGCGAAGACGAACCACTCGCCGGTGTAGCCGAGGTTCTGGAAGGCCTTCAGGTCGAGGCCGGTGTTGTTCGGCGCGGTGGCCGGGACCGCCTTCATGCCGGAGTCGGCCTTGTCGAGGGTGATCCACGCGTCGTACAGGTCGTCGCGTACGAGATTCACCAGTGACGCCGAGCTGATCGCGCCCAGCTGGCCCTGGGGCAGGCCGCCCGCGGCGCTGACCCCGTTCGAGCCGGGGCTCTCCGGGGCCTGCAGGGCGCCCGTCACCGTGACCTCGCCCTTGGGCGCGGCCGGGGCCTTGGCGGCGCTCGCGTCGCCGGGGAGCCAGCCGCGGACCACGGGCAGCGACTTGCCGTCGTCGGTGCGCAGCAGGGTCAGGACGTAGAAGCCGCGCTTGTCGTCCAACTGCCGGTCGGGGACGAGGAACTGCGTGCCGTACCGACCCGTGGCCGAGGCCTGCTCGCCCGAGGTCTCCTTGTCGACGGGCAGCAGCGAGTCGAGGGGGCGGGCATCCGCCGCGCGGCTCGGCTCGCTCTGCGCCTTGGCCTGCTCCTTCGCGGACTCGTGGTCCTGTACGCGGTCCTCGAAGCGGCCGAGCTGCCAGGAACCCATGAAGATGCAGAAGGGGATCGCCAGCACGACGAAGACGTTGATTCCCCACCAGCGGGGCGTCAGCAGAAACCGGTACACACCTCCACGGTACGGGGCCCCTGTGGAGGGCTTGGGCGTGGGGTGGGTACCGGTTTCCGCGGTGGTCGGTGGGCTGCGGGTTCGTCGTGGCTTGTCGCGCAGTTCCCCGCGCCCCTCACGGGTCAGCCTCCCCCGCGTCCCTCACGGGGCGCGGGGCGAACCGCTCAGCTCGTCGCAGGCGGCAGGTGGCGCTTCGTGAAGTCCAGCTCCAGGGCGACCTGCTTGATGCGCTCGTCGACCACCAGGGAGCCGTGGCCCGCGTCGTAGCGGTACACCTCGTGGGTGGCGCCGCGGGCGGCCAGGCGGTCGACGTAGTTGTCGATCTGGCGGATCGGGCAGCGCGGGTCGTTCACACCCGCAGAGATGTAGACCGGGGCCTTGACCTCGTCCACGTACGTCAGCGGGGACGAGGCGTGGAAGCGCTCGGGGACCTCCTCCGGGGTGCCTCCGAAGAGGGTGCGGTCCATGGCCTTCAGGGCCTCCATCTCGTCGTGGTACGCCGTCACGTAGTCCGCGACGGGGACCGCGGCCAGGCCCAGCGCCCACGCGTCCGGCTCGGTGCCGAGGCCGAGCAGGGTGAGATAGCCGCCCCAGGAGCCGCCGGCGAGGACCAGGCGGTCGGGGTCGGCGAGGCCCGACGTCACCGCCCACTGGCGCACCGCCGCGATGTCCTCCAGCTCGATGAGGCCGACGCGGTGCTTGAGGGCGTCGGTCCACTCGCGGCCGTACCCCGTGGAGCCGCGGTAGTTGACCCGGACGACCGCGAACCCGTGGTCGATCCAGGCCGCGGGGCCCGCCGCGAAGGAGTCGCTGTCGTGCCAGGTCGGCCCGCCGTGCACCTCGAAGACGGTGGGGAGCGGCCCCGATGAGCCCGCGGGGCGCTGGACGAGGGCGTGGATGCGGCCGCCGGGGCCCTCCACCCACACGTCCTCCACCGGGACGGACCGCGGCGCCTTCATGCCGGGCGGGTCGAGGACCACGCCGCCGGCCGTCGAGCGGACCACCGGCGGCTCGGCCGCCGACGACCACATGTACTCCACGGTGCCGTCGGGCCGGGCCGTCGCGCCCGAGACCGAGCCCGCGGGCGTGTCGATGCGGACCAGTTCGCGCGAGGCGAGGTCGTAGCGGAAGAGTTCGCCGCGGGCCTCGAAGCCGTGCGCGACCAGGAGCGCGGAGCCGTCGGGGCACCACTCGGCGCTCACGTCGCCCGGCAGGCCGAGCACGAGGTCGTCCTCCTCGCCGGACGCCACGTCCCACACCATCGGCTCCCAGCGGCCGCGCCGCTGGTGGCCCACCAGCAGGCGCGTGTCCCCCTCGACCGGCGCGAAGCCGAGGACCTCGAGGCCGAGCTCGACCGTGCCGCCCTTGGTGTCGTCGAGCTCGGCGACCGCCGAGCCGTCCGTCCTGATGACGCGGATCGCGGAGTGCATCGCGTCGCCGTGCTCCGTGTGCTCCACGGCGATCAGCGTGCCGTCGTGACTGAGGTCGCCGACGCCTGCCGACTCCCGGTGGCGGTACACCTCGACGGGGCCCGCGGCGCCCGGACGCACCACGTAGATCGTCGATCCCTCCTCGTCCGTGGAGCGGCCGACGACCGCCGTGCCGCCGTCCCTGCCGAGGGCGAGGCCCGCGGGGTACGAGCCGTCGAGGCCCGGCACCGCGGGCTCGTCCGCGCCGCCGCCGAAGGGCTGGCGCAGCCAGGTGCCGAACTCGTCGCCGTCCTTGTCGTTGAACCACCAGATCCACTCGCCGTCGGGCGAGAGCACGCCGTCCGTCGTGCCGTTCGGCCGATCGGTCACCTGGCGTTGGGCGCCGGTCGTCCTGTCCCATGCGTACAACTCGTACGTCCCCGTCGCGTTCGACACGAACAGGGAGCGCTGCGGGGCGTCCTCCGCCCAGTCCGGCAGCGACACCCGCGGCGCCCTGAACCGCTTCTCCCAGTCCGGCATGGACTCAGGCATGGACTCCGACCCTGTCGCCTTCTCGGCACCCGTCTCGCTCATGACCCCCATAGTGCCCGCACCCGCCGACAATCCGCTGGCGAGGGTCCCCAGCCTGTGGATAACTTTTCGACCATGTACTCCCCGACGCCCGCCGACTGGCGCGAGACCAACAGGAAGCGCTGGGACGAACGCGTCCCCCTCCACCTCGCCAGCGACTACTACGACCTCGCCGCCTTCCGCGCGGGCAAGGACCCCCTGCGCGACCACGAGCTCACGGAAGTGGGCGACGTGCGGGACAAGTCCCTGCTGCACCTGCAGTGCCACATCGGCCTCGACACCCTGTCCTGGGCGCGGCACGGCGCGTCCCGCGTGGTCGGCCTCGACTTCTCCGAGCCCGCCGTCGAGGCGGCCCGCGAGCTCGCCGAGGAGCTGGGTCTGACCCGGGAGCAGGCCACCTTCGTCGCCGCCGACGTGTACGACGCGGCAGAGGCGGTGCCCGACTCCTCGTACGACATCGTCTACACCGGGGTGGGCGCGCTCGGCTGGCTGCCCGACATCGAGCGGTGGGCCGAGACCGCCGCCTCGCTCGTCGCGCCCGGCGGCTTCCTCTACCTCAACGAGTTCCACCCGCTCACCGACATCCTGGACGACGCCACGGGCTCCCGCGTCGAGCACGACTACTTCACGCGCGACGCCTGGATCGACGAGACCCCCGGCGGGTACGCGGACACCACCACGCCCACCGTCCACAACCGCAGCGTCGAGTGGCAGCACCCCGTCGGCGACGTCGTCTCCGCGCTCGCCGCCGCGGGGCTGCGCATCGACTTCCTGCGCGAGCGCGACCAGACCCTCTTCCAGCGCTTCGGCGCGCTCGAACTCCGCGACGGCACCTACCAGTTCCCCGCGGACCGGCCGCGCATCCCGCTCATGTACTCCCTCAAGGCGAGCCGGGTCTGACGCCGGTCCGTGCCCCTCTCCGACGCCCCTGTCCGACGGCCCTTCCGGATGCCGATCCCGCGGGGGCGGGGGAGAGTGGTGGGGTTCGCTCCCACGCGAGGAGGAGAGCCGGTCATGGCCAAGCAGTCCCACAACCCGCGAGAGCAGTCACAGCAGGCCAGGAACGCCGCGGCCGAGGCCCGCGCCAAGCGGGCCGAGCGCCCCGTGGAGTCGATCTCCGCGAAGACCAGAGGCATGCAGCAGAAGGCGCAGGCGCGCCGGCAGGGCAACCGCTGATCCGGCTGAGTCTCACGGCAGTGGTGACGGCGGGCGCAGCCAGCCCTCACGGCCCGGGTCGAACTCGCCCAGCTTCGTCCAGTCCCAGGCCCGCAGCACCTCACGCCCCTCGTCGTCGTCCCGCTCGATGACGGTGACGACGACGTCGGAGGTGTGCCGGGTGAGCAGCAGTGTCCGCAGGCGCGTGGCGAGCTCCGTGTCGCGCTCGGCGGGCACCACCATGAGCTCGCTCAGCAGGAACACCCGCCCCGACGCGGTCTGTTCCTCGATCTCGGCGGGCAGCATGCCGTGGAACCCCGCCCACCACTCGCCGGTGCGCGCGGCACGGTAGCCGTAGAGGCAGCCGACGAGGCCCGCCGCGTCGGCGACGACCATGTCGAAGTCGGGCTGCTGGACGTCGTGTTCGAAGCTCCGCAGAAAATCCTGCCGGTCGCGGTACTCGGCGCCGGCCGGGCCGCGACGGGCCTCCCTGTAGAGATTGGCGACGGCCTCGCGCTGCTGCTCGGCCTGCCAGCGGCTCAGCCGCCGCAGGAACACCTCTGCCATGTGCGTCTCCCGCCCCGCCCCCCACTGAGGGCGACTCCCCGACACCCTGTGCCTCCGCATGGTGACAGCACGGACCTGTCAGGGGAACGGTGCGTGGGGCCGCGGTCGGATCAGCCCGCCGGATAGGCGTTGCCGCTGGCGTCGCAGCGCAGGTCCCACGTCGTGTCCCCGGCCTCCGGTTCATGGACGCGTACGACGACGTCGGCGGGCGCCCTGCCGCCGGGGATCTCCGCGGCGTTGGCCGCGGTGCAGGCCAGCTGGCTGACGGCCGTGTGCTCCAACTGCGCCACGGGGACGGGGAGATGGAGGTCGACCGCCCCGCGCGCGGGCACGGCCGTCACCCGCCCGCGCAGCGCCTCGGGGACCAGGGTGGCGAGGCCGCGCTCCCGCTCCGCCGTGGTGGGGCCCGCGAGCAGCAGGTCGACGGCCTGCTGGGGGCCGACGGGGGACTGGGACCTGCGGGACACGAACTGCATGCCCCAGGGGCCGAGGAAGTCCAGGCGCGCGTCGTACGCGCGCGTGCCCGGCGGCACCGCTCCGGTCGCCGCCGCGCCCGCCCGCTCGGGGCCCGTGGCGGAGATCCCGCAGCCGGTGAGGGCGGCGGCGAGGAGGAGCAGCGGCGCGAGCGCCACCCGGTGCGGTCTCTTCACGCGTCCTCCGTGGGCTGGTCCAGCGGCACGGAGAGCGTGAACACCGCGCCTTGGTCGGGGGAGTTGGCGGCGGTCAGCGTGCCGTGGTGCAGGCGTACGTTCTCCATGGCGATCGCCAGGCCCAGGCCGCTGCCGGGGGAGCGGGTGCGGGCCGCGTCGGCCTTGTAGAAGCGGTCGAAGACGTGCGGCAGGACGTCGGCGGGGATGCCGGGCCCGCGGTCGCGCACCTCGACGACGAGGGCCTCCTCGCCGCCGGACGCGTCATCCGCGTACGCGCGTACGAGCACCGGCTCGCCCCCGTGCCGCAGCGCGTTGCCGACCAGGTTGGCGACGATCACGTCGAAGCGGCGCGGGTCGAGCGACGCCCGCAGTCCGTCGGGGAGCTCGGCCTCGACGCGGGTCTGCCAGCCGCGCAGCTGGAGCGTCTTGCGGACGGCCTCCGCCACGTCGACGCCGTCGACGTGGAGTGCGGCCGCGCCCGCGTCGAAGCGGGAGATCTCCATCAAGTCCTCGACCATGCGCGCGAGTTTGCGGGTCTCGCCGCTGATCAGGCGTACCGCGTCGGCCGTCTCGGGCGGCAGCGCGCCCGATCCCGCGTCCTCGTCGAGTACCTCCGTCACGGCGGTCATCGCGGCCAGCGGCGTGCGCAGTTCGTGCGAGACGTCGGCGGCGAAGCGGCGGGCGTTGGCCTCCATGCGGCGCAGTTCGGCGTCGTCCTTCTCCAGGGCGCCCGCCATGGTGTTGAACGTCCGGCTCAGATCGGCGAGTTCGTCGTGCCCGCGGACGTCGAGCCGGGTGTCGAGGGCGCCGGAGGAGAGCTGTTCGGCGGCGGTGCGCAGCCGCCGGACCGGGCGCAGGACGCGGCGGGCGGCGAAGAGCGCGGGCACGACGGCGAGGGCGAGCGCGGGCACGGCGCCCGCCTCGGCGGCGGTGACCAGGGCGGCGATGTCGGCCTTGTCGTCCTTGAGGGAGAAGGTGACGTACGCGGCGAGCCCCGAGGCGCGCGGCTGTTTCCGCTCCCCGCCGTCGAGCTTCCCGCCGCCGGACTCCCCGCCGCCGGACTCCCCGCCGCCGGACTCCCCGCCGTCGGACTCTTCGCCGCCGGACTCCCCGCCGTCGAAGTCGAGCGGCACCCCGATCGCGAGCCACGGTTCGCCGCCCCGCTCCAGGCGCTGGTGGACGGCGGCGTTCTCGTCGCGGACGGCCTCGCGCAGCGCCGCCGGGATCTCCGGGGCCCCGGACGCCGCCCCGGAAGCGGCGCCCTCGGCGGTGACCGGCGGCCCGTCCTCGTACGTGACGGAGGCCCGCCAGCCCCGTGAGCCGCCCGCGCGGTCGAGCTGCAGGGCGAGGTCGCGCAGGGTCCGTGTGGTGGGCGGGAACGGCACGTCGGGCGCGAGGGAGTCGAGCTGGGCGCGCAGGTCGTGCACGGCGGACTCCTGGGTGCGGTCCAGGATGGCGGTGCGGGCCTGGCGGAAGGTGAGCGCGGCGGTGATCAGGGCGCTGATCGCGGAGACGACCAGGAACGCCACGAGCAGCCGCGTCCGCAGCCCACCGCGCGGCCGCGGCACGAGCCGCCTCACAGCGGTCCGAAGCGGTAGCCGAAGCCGCGGACCGTCTGGACGTACACGGGGCGGCGCGGATCGTCCTCCAGCTTGCCGCGCAGCCGCATCACGCACGCGTCGACCAGGCGGGCGTCTCCGTAGAAGCTGTGCTCCCAGACCTGTTCGAGGAGCTGCTGGCGGCTGAAGACCTGGCCGGGCGTGGCGCACAGGAACAGCAGCAGCTTCAACTCGCTGGGCGCGAGCACGACCTCGCGGCCGTCCTTGGTGACCCGCAGCGCCACCCGGTCGACGGTGAGCGCGCCGTGCGCCTCGGGTCCGCCGCCCGCGGCGTCCGCGCCCTCGTCCGGCCCCTCGCGCGGCACGACGCGCCGCAGCACCGCCTTCATGCGCGCTTCGAGGACCTCGCCGCTGGCGGGTTTGACCACGTAGTCGTCGGCGCCCGCCTCCAGGCCGACGACCATGTCGATGTCGTCCCCGCGCGCGGAGAGGATGATGATCGGGAGCTGCCGGGTCTCGCGGATGCGGCGGCACACCTCCAGGCCGCTCATGCCGGGCAGCATCAGGTCGAGCAGCACGAGGTCGGGGCGGAACCGCTCCAGGGCGAAGAGTCCGGACTCCCCGCTGGCGGCGGCCTCGACCTCGTGGCCGCGGCGGCGCAGGGCAAGGGTGACGCCCTGCTGCACGGCGGGGTCGTCCTCGATGAGCAGTACGCGAGTCACGTACGCGAGGTTACGTCCGCTTTGTGATGGATCGATGACAGCCCGCGCGGACGGCCCATGGTGCAAGGTGGAGTCATCCGCCCGTGTCCGTTTTGAGGCGAAAGGACCGTCATCGTGGGGCTGCACAAGGTGTCGACCGAGACCCGTCAGGCGTACGAGGACATCTACAGCACACCGATCAGCGCGCGGCGGCTGCCCGCGCTGAGGATCCCGGAGCACGGCTCCGACCCGCGCGCGGTGGCCGCGATGGTCACGGACGAGCTGGCCCTGGACGGCAACTCCTCGCAGAACCTCGCCACGTTCTGCACGACCTGGGCCGAGCCCGAGGTGCACCACCTGATGGACGTGTGCCTGGACAAGAACATGATCGACAAGGACGAGTACCCGCAGACCGCGGAGATCGAGTCCCGCTGCGTGCACATGCTCGCCGACCTGTGGAACTCCCCGGAGCAGGAGACCACCGTGGGCTGCTCCACCACGGGATCGAGCGAGGCGGGCATGCTCGGCGGCCTCGCCCTGAAGTGGCGCTGGCGCGAGGCCCGCAGGGCGGCGGGCAAGCCGGCGGACCGGCCCAACCTCGTCTGCGGTCCGGTCCAGGTGTGCTGGGAGAAGTTCGCCCGCTACTTCGACGTGGAGCTGCGCCAGGTCCCCCTGGAGCCCGGCGCCACCGGGCTGCGCCCGCACCAACTGCGCGACCACGTCGACGAGAACACCATCGGCGTGGTCGCGATCCTCGGTGTCACCTTCACCTGCGACTACGAGCCCGTCGCCGAGATCGCCGCCGCGCTCGACGCGATCCAGGCGGACACCGGCCTGGACGTGCCGATCCACGTGGACGCGGCCAGCGGCGGCTTCGTCGCGCCCTTCCTCCAGCCGGAACTGGCCTGGGACTTCCGCGTGAAGAGGGTCGTGTCCGTCAACGCGTCGGGCCACAAGTACGGCATGGCCCCGCTCGGCGTCGGCTGGATCGTCTGGCGCTCGGCCGACCACCTCCCCGAGGACCTGGTCTTCCACGTCGACTACCTCGGCGGCGACATGCCCACCTTCGCCCTCAACTTCTCCCGCCCCGGCGGCGAGATCGTCGCGCAGTACTACACGCTCCTGCGTCTGGGCCGCGAGGGCTACCGCAAGGTGTACGAGGCGTGCGCGGCCAGCGCCCGCGCGCTGGCCGACGAGATCGCGGGGATGGGCCCCTTCACCCTGCTCCACGACGGCCGCGGCGCGCTGCCCGCCGTCTCCTGGACCCTCACCGACCCCACGGCCGCGTCGGGCTTCACGCTCTACGACCTGACCGAGCAGCTGCGCACCCGCGGCTGGCAGGTGCCCGCCTACCCGCTGCCGCCGGAGCGCCACGAGACCGTGGTCCAGCGGGCCCTGGTCCGGCACGGCATCGGCCACGACAAGATCATGTTGCTCGCCAGGGACCTGCGGGCGTGCGTGGAGCGCCTGGCCGGCGGGCCGACGGGGGCGCCGGAGAGGTCCGGGTTCCACCACTGAACCGCGAGGGAGAGCGGGAAGCGTGCCGCCGCCGAGCCGCGGGGAAGCGGCGGCTCAGCGGTGGGCGCGGGGCTCCGGCGCGGGAATGGCCGACGTGTCGAAGCTGCCGTCGATGACCCGCGCGGCCAGCTCCGTCAGGCGCAGGCGGTGGGCGCGGGTGTAGCAGCGGAAGGCGTTGAACGCGTCGTCCGGCGTCGTGCGCCAGCGCTCGGCGAGGATGCCCTTGACCTGCTCGACCACCACCCGGCTGTTCAGCGCCGCCTGGAGCTGGGTGTTCTCCAGGTGGGCCTGCTCCAGGGTGCGCTGCTGCAGGATCGCGATGGTGGCCACGTCGGCGAGTGCCTGGGCGAGCGCGAGATCGTCCTCCTGCAGGGGCCGGTCGGCGGTCTGGAAGAGGTTCAGCGCGCCCACGACCCGCCTGCGCAGCCGCAGCGGGATCGCGTGCGTGGTGACGTACCCCGTATCGCGGGCCCGCGCGGTGAAGCGGGGCCAGCTCTCCATCGCCTGGAGCGTGGTCAGGTCGATGTTGGTCCTGGCCCGGCCGGTGCTGTAGCACTCGACGCAGGGACCCTGGTCGTGCTGGAGCGCGAGCAGTTCCAGGAGGCGGGACCGCTCGTCGGAGGCCGCCATGATCTGCAGCTCGTCGTTGATGTCGGCGAGCATGATCCCGGCGGCCGAGACGCCGAGCAGCTCGACGCAGCGGGCCGTCAACCGTTGCAGCAGGTCCAGCACGTCGAAGTCGTCGAGCAGCGTGTCCGCCACTTCCACGAAGACCTGGGCCAGACGCTGTTCGCGGGCCATGTCGATCATCCCTTTCCACCGTCTGCCGGGTACGGCCCGTTCATTTCGTCGCTGAACCGGAGTCTCCTGGCGACCACGTCCTTCGCCACGGAACTCAGTGTCTTCTCACTCGCGTACGCATAGGCGCGAAGCCGCACAAGTGCCTCCGCGAGCGTCACGCCGAGCTGCACGCTGACCATGCCGGTCGCCTGGTGCACCACGGCCCGTCCCAGCTCCTTCGGCTGCCCGATGAGCGTGGTGAGGCCGGCGTCCGGGTCGCCGTTCGGCGCGGGGTCCCGGTCGCCCTTGAGGAAGACGCCGGTGAGCGAGGCGGTCAGCGCCGCGGCGTCGTCGTACTGCTGCCGGGAGAGGCCGAGCGGCCCTGAGCAGAGCACGGTCAGCACGCCGAGGCGGATCGCGCCGATCCCCAGCGGAAAGCAGCACACGCCTTCCACGCCGAGGTCACGGGCAGCGGGCAGGAAGGCGGGCCAGCGCTCGGCCCGCACCTTCGCCAGGTCCGGTTCCAGGACGGGCACACCGGTGCGGACGGCATCGGGGCCCGGCCCTTCACCCAGTGTGAACTGGAGCTCTTCGACACGGGCGCTCACTTCCGGATGACACCAGATCGGTTCCGCGATGCGGCCGTTGCCGACGAGCAGGGACACCGCGAACCCCGCCGCGTCGAGGGCCCGCGCGGCATCTTCGGCCAGGCGCTCGGCCTCGCCTAGGCGCAGCGACCGAAGGACGCCGGCCATGCCGTCACTGATCACCGCTCTCCTGTCCCGCCGAGGCCGTGATACCGGGGCGCCTGACGGGCAGCGTACTCGGCTCCGCACTCCCCGACGAGCGGACGGGCGCGCGGCGGCGCACGACGTCGATCTTCCCGTACGACCTCGACGCCGCCGCGCGAAGTCCTCACGCCCGGGCTCCTGCCGGAGCCGGACGTGCGGCCCTTCGACCCCGAGGAGGGTTCATCCGGTGGTGTAGATGGACCGCATCTTGCTCTGGAGGTAGACGCCCGCGCGTACGGGAGTGTGGGCGCGGCGGCCGATCGGTGCCGGCAGTGACTCCACGGAGGTGTCGGGCGCGCAGGAGTGGAAGTACACCAGCGAGGTGAGCTCCTCGCGCGGGGCGTCGGCGGGCGGGGGCAGGACGCGGTGGCGGCCCGAGCGCCAGCGGTCGCCGCTCCAACGGGCCATCAGATCACCGATGTTGAGGGTGATGGCGCCGGGCTCCCAGGGCGCGTCCAGCCAGCCGCTCTCCTCGTCGTGGACCTGGAGGCCGCCCCTGCCGGTCTGCCGGTCGAGGAGCGTGAGGAGGCCGAAGTCGGTGTGCGGGCCGATGCGGAACTGGCCGGGGGCCGCCGGGCCCGTCTCGTGGGCCGCCGGGTACCAGTTGAGGGTGAAGTCCCACTGGGGGCGCGTGGTGTGGCGGGTGAAGAAGTCGGCGGGTTCGCGCAGGGCGGTCGCCATGACCTCAAGGACGGTGTCGGCCAGGTCGCGCATGCGGTCGGTGTACTCGGTCACCAGCGGCTGCAGGCAAGGGACTTCGGCGGGCCAGTGGTGGGGGCGGCGCTCCGTGCGGCCGGGGCGCTCGGTGGAGTCGGCGGCGCACACCGACCAGACCTCCAGGAGGTCGGGCGGGGTGGGGGTGCCCTCGGAGCGGCCGACGGCCGTCTGCTCCCTGCCGAGCCAGCCGCGGCGGCCGGTCTGCCCGGCGTAGCGCTCCTTGACGGCCGGGGGCAGGTGGAAGAAGTCCCGCGCGGCGGCGCGTAGGCGGCCGGGCAGGCCGGGGGCGATGCCGTGGCCGGTCACCAGGAGGAACCCGGTGGTCCGGAGGGCCTGGTCGACGTCGTCGGCGAGACGCTGCCGGGCGGACTCGTCAGGTGCCGACCAGGGGGAGAGGTCGATGACGGGGATGCGGGCGCAGGGGGTGCCGGGGGTGCCGGGGGTCATGCGGTGGTTCCCTTCTGGGCGGTGTGGGCGAGGGGCGGGGCGGGGGTCAACGGCCGCCAGATACACATGCGTTCGGCTTTCGCAGAGAGGACTCGTAGGGAGGATCCGCAGGGAGGAGCGGGAGGAACCGCACCACCATCAGGACCCCGCCGCCCTGCGCCCAAGCCATACGGTTGGCCGTGGCGGAATCAGGCGAGAGGGAGGCGATGAACGGTGGATCCGAGCACCCCGAGCACCCCGAGTACCCCGAGCACCCCGGGCGCCCTGGACGAGCTCGACCAACGCGTCCTGCGCGCCCTCCAGCTCGACGGCCGCACCCCGTTCAGCCGCATCGCCCGCGAGCTGGACGTCTCCGAACGCACCGTCGGCCGGCGCCATCAGCGGCTGCGGGGCCTCGGGCTGCGGGTCGTCGGGCAGCCCGTGGCCGCCCGGCTCGGAATGGCGCGGTGGCTGCTGCGGCTGCACTGCACGCCGGATGCCGCGGGAACCATCGCCGACGCGCTGGCCCGCCGCCCCGACACCTACTGGGTCACGCTCGCCTCGGGCGGCACCGAGCTGTACTGCGCCCTCGACGTCCGCACCTCCGACCAGCGCAACTCCCTGCTCCTGGAGAAGCTCCCGCGCACCCCGCAGGTGCTCTCCGTGAGTGCCCACTGCATGCTGCGCACCTTCATCGGCGCCACCAGCACCTGGCACGCCACCCGCTTCCGGCCCGAGGGGCCGAGGAGCGCGGCGCCGACCGCGGTGGATTCCGGCACGGCCGCCGATGCCCCGCTGTCCCTGGACGCCACCGACCGCACCCTCTTCACCGAACTGGCCCGCGACGGCCGCGCGACCCTGCCCGAACTCGCCGCGGCCACCGGCCGTTCCCCCTCCAGCGTCCAGCGCCACCTGGACCGGCTGCGCGGCGAGGGCGCCCTGAGCTTCGCGGTCGACTTCGACCCCCGGCTCCTCGGCTACCACATGGCCACCCGGATCTGGCTGAACGTGACCCCCGCTCATCTGCGTACCGTCGGAGAGACCCTCGCCACGCACCCGCAGATCGCCTTCGCCGCCGCCGTCACCGGCGACGCGAACCTCGTCGCGAGCGGCATCTTCCGCGACCCCGCCGACCTGTACGACTACATCGACGGGCGCATCGGCAGCCTCCCCGGCATCCAGGGCATCCAGACCTCGCCCACCCTGCGCGAGGTCAAGCGCGTGGCCCCTGCGGTGCCTCCCGCCGTGCCTCGATGAGGGAAGCGCCTACCGCCGCGCCTCGATGAGCGAGTACGGCGCGGCGTCCGCCAGCGGCGTCACCGACGCGACGGTCAGGCCCGCGCGGCCGCACACCTCCTCGAAGTCGCCGCGGGTGCGCTCCCTGCCGCCCACGTTCACCAGCATGTTGAGGTCGCTCAGACAGGTGATCCCGCCGTCGGTGACGGCCGATCCCGCGCCGGTGTCGACGACTTCGGGAAGCACCGGCTCCACGATCAGGACCACGCCGCCGGGCGGCAGCACCTCGCGGCAGTGGGTCAGGATCGTCACCGCCTGTTCGTCCGTCCAGTCGTGCAGCACGCTCTTCACGAGGCAGAGGTCCGACCCCGAGGGGACCGCGCGGAAGAAGTCCCCCGCGCTGACGGAACAGCGCTCCCCGAGTCCGTGCCGCTCCAGCGTCTTCGGCGCGTCGGCCAGCCCCTCCGCCGTGTCGAAGACCACGCCGGTCAGGCCAGGATGCGCGTCGAGCACCGCGGCCAGCAGGGTCCCGTCGCCCCCGCCGACATCCGTGACCCGGGTGAACCGCCCGAAGTCGAAGGCGTGCGGCAGCGCGGCGGCGGTCTGAGCCGAGGCCTGCCCCATCGCCGCGTTGAACTCCGCGGAAAGCTCCGGGTGTTGGGCGAGGTGGCCGAAGAAGTCCGTGCCGAAGACGGCGTCGAAGGCGGTCTCACCGGTGCGGACACTGTCGTCCAGCCGCTCCCAGGAGCGCAGCACCACCGGATCGGTGAACAGCCGCACGAACGACGAGAGCGAGTCGGGACGCCCCGGGTCCAGAAGCGCGCCCGCGGGCGTCGCCGCGAAGGAGCCGGGCGCCTCCTCGCGCGCCAGGCCGAGGGCGGTCAGGGCGCGCAGCAGCCGGAGCACGGGCTGGGGCGCTGCCCCGGCGTCGGCGGCCACGTCGGCGGACCGCCGCGGCGCGTCGCCGAGCAGCTCCACCACCCCGAGCCGCACGGCGGCCCGCAGCGTCTGCGCGGCCATGCTCCCGAACGTGAGCCGCGCGATCAGCTCACGACCGGCACCGTCCGCCGAGGCGGGCGTGGCCGACTCGGCGGCACTCGATGGAAGTGTGTTCGTCACAGGTCTCTCCTTGACCTTCCGATGTCCCACGGAACGCACGGAGCCCCACCGCACGACCCCGCACACCCCCACCGTCGCCGCCCCCGCGTCCCCCGTCTTGAACGAATGTTCCGCAGGCCCGCGGCACGAGCCCCTCGGCCGAGCTCCCCGGCGGCCGCTCCTGGAAGGCCCGGCCGCCGGGGAGCGGGGGGGATCGCTCTCCAGGGCGCCCCTGACGTGCCGCGCCGCCCCGACCGACGGATGATCGGTGCGTGAGCGACGACGGCGCCGGTACGCGCGGCCGGGTGCCGCCCGGCGTGTGGCGGCCCTGGACGCGGTACCTCGCCTGCGCCGTCCTGGCCCTGGCGGTGCTCGTCCTGGTCCTCGCGGGGACCGCGCGCAGCACGCTGCTCAACCGCGCGTACTACCAGAGCGTCCTGGACGAGCAGGACGCCTACGAACGGCTCTACGACGAGGTGCTCGTCGACCCGGCCACCACCCGCGTCACCCGCGACCTGCTCGGCAGGATCCCGATCCCACAGGCCCAGGTGACGGCCAACCTCAAGAACGTGCTGCCGCCCGCCACCCTGCGCACCCTGGTGGACGAGCAGATCGGCCACGCCGTGGGGTATCTGCGCGGCGACGAGCCGCGCCTTGGGATCACGGTCGACCTGAACCCCGTGCTGACCAACATCGGCGGCCTCGCCCAGATCTACCTCGGTGACCTGGTCGCCTCCGTGCAGGGCCGCGAGAGCGCCGACTTCGCCGCGTTCACGCGCGAGCTGTCCGGGGCGCTCGACGACATCGCGGCGGGGCGGCGCCCCGACTCCCTGCCCGAGCTGCACCTGGACGCCGAGGGGGCACGGCAGGCCACGGACTGGCTGCTGCGCCCGGTGCCCGAGAAGGAGCGCGCCGCCCTGCGCCCCGAGGTCCGGGCGGCCCTCGCGACCGGCGACGTGGCCTCCGCGCTCGCCGCCGTGGGCCCGTACGCACTCGGCGACCGGCAGCGCGACGCCACCGGGGACCTGGCCGCCCTCACCGACGACGGCCACTGGAACGTGGTGCCCGACCTGGAGGCCGCCGGCGCCGACCTCGGCGCGGTCAAGCAGGCACGGGCCTTCACCCGTCTCGCGCTGGGCGTGGTGCAGGGGGCGGCCGTCGTGCTGGGGCTCGCGGCCGTGGCGCTGCTCGCCCTCACCGGGCCGCCGTCATGGCCGAAGCGGCTGCGCGGGGTGGGGACGGGCCTCGCCGCGGGCGGGGCCCTGGCCGCGCTCGCCCTCCTGCTCGTGCGGGGGCAGGTGGAGGGCCTGATGGCCGGGCCGCCCCCTTCCTGGCCGCCGTCCCTGGGCCGCCTCCTCGACGACGTGCAGCGCGAAGGCGCCGACGCCCTGTTCGCCGTGGGGTTCGTGACGGCGGCCCTGCCGCTGCTGGCCGGGCTCGCGCTGATCGGTGGGGCTCTCGCGTACGAGAAGTGGTACCCGAGGTGGCGCGTCCGGGTCCGTGCGCGGCTCGCCGGGACGAGGCCGGTGCGCCGCGCGGCGGCCTGGTCGCCCCGCAGGCGCACCGCCGTGGCGGGCACGGCGGTGGGCGTCGTGGTGGCCGCCGCGCTGGTGGGGTCGGTCCTGGTGCCGGTGGCGGCGGGCAGGGACGCGCGGGAGCTGTGCATGGGCTCGGCGGCCCTGTGCGACAAGCGCTACGACGAGGTCGCCTTCCTGGCCACCCACAACTCGATGTCCACGACGGCGGACAAGTTCATCGGTCCGCTCCAGGACCCCGACATCATCGCCCAGTTGGAAGCGGGCGCCCGCGGCCTGCTGATCGACACCTACACCTGGGAGAAGCCCGACGAGGTCGCCGAGCGGCTCCAACTCGCCGACTTCCCGCCCGCGTTGAAGGAGCAGGTCACCGGCCTGATCGCCGCGGCCAACCCCGCGCGCCCCGGCCTGTGGCTGTGCCACGGCGTGTGCCGCGCGGGCGCGATCCCCCTGGTCGACACCCTGAAGCGGATCGGGACCTGGCTGGACGACCACCCCGGTGACGTCGTGACGCTGGTCGTCCAGGACGCCATCACCGGCGAGCAGACCGAGCGGGCCTTCCGCGAGGCGGGCCTGCAGCGCCTCCTCTTCACCCCGGACGCCGACCCGGACCGCCCCTGGCCCACCCTCGGCGACATGGTGCGCTCGGACCGCCGCCTCGTGGTCTTCGCCGAGCAGGCCGACGGCCCCGCGCGCTGGTACCGGAACTTCTACACGTACGCGATGGAGACCCCGTTCGCCTTCCGCAAGCCCGAGGAGATGTCCTGCGTGCCGCACCGCGGCGGCACCGGCAAGCGGCTGTTCCTGCTCAACCACTTCATCACCGACGCGGGCGGCAGCCGCCTGGACGCGGCCGTGGTCAACGCCCGCGAGTACCTCCTGGACCGAGCCCACCGCTGCGAGCGCGAGCGCGGCCGCCCGGTGAACTTCGTCGCGGTCGACTTCGCCACGATCGGCGACGCGCGCGGCGCGGTGGACGCCCTCAACAAGGAGCGCCGCCAGGCCGGTTGAGTCACAGGTGCATCATCGACATCAGCTCGGGGCTGCGCATACCGGTCGACACCTCGGCGACGTCCTGACCCGGCCGCATCCACCCCGCCCGCTCGGCGGCGGCGACGGCCGCCGCCTCGGCCGCGTCGGCGCGGGCGTTCGACTCGGCATCCTCGCCCAGGTGTTCACGGCCCGCGGCGTCCGAAGCGGCCTGTGACGCCTTGAGGGCCGCGTCGCAGGCGGCGACGGCGAGCTCGGCGGACGCGTCGTGGAGCCTGCCCATCTGCGCGGCCTGGGCGGCGGACGCGGCGGCGTTCCGCGCGCAGCGGGAGTCGGCCGCGGGGTTGGGGGCGCTCTCGGCGAGGACGGCCACCGCCTGCGCGCAGACGCGGGCGGCATGGGCGGCCTTCCAGGCCGTGTTCCGCCCCTCGGCCTTCTGCCTCTCGGCCTGCTGCGCCTCGGCCGTCTGCCCTTCGGCTCTCTGCGCCTCGGCCGTCTGCCCCTCGGCTTTCTGTTCCTGCGTGCCGCCGTCGATGTAGTGGCTGACCGCCGCGGCGCGGACCGCCGCGCTCTTGGCCCGCGCGGCGTGACAGGCCCTGAGTTCGTCGTGGTTGCCTTCGCTCATCGCCCCTCCTCGTCAGGTGAGCGGCAGGGTGACACGTCGCACGCGAACAGAACAGAGACGGGCAGGGGCCAGGCCGTCAGAAGAGCCCCAGCGCCGCGTCCAGCGACCAGCTCTGCCAGCTCACCGTGACCAGCGCGACCAGCGAGATCAGCGCCATCATCAGGTTCTGCCCCTGCTCGCCCCAGTCGTGGATCATCAGCACGAAGTAGATGAGGTTGAGCACGAGCCCGCCGACCAGGGCGATCGGCGTCAGGAACCCGAAGACCAGGCCGAGTCCGAGCGCCAGCTCCGCGTAGGCGACGACGTAGGCCATGACCAGCGGGCGTGGCCTGACCACGACGTCGAAGCCGCTGCGGACGGCCGCCCACCGGTGCTTCTCCGCGATGCCCGCGGCCCAGCCGATCCCGCCGCCGCCGAACCACTCCTTCTTGTCCTTGTGGCGCCAGCTCTCCAGCCACCACAGGCCGAGCCCGATCCGGAGCACGGCGGCCCACTCGGCGCCGCTCAGCCACATCGTCTGCATGGAGAGCCCTCCCTCGCCCCGGTCTGCCGACCCTCGACCCGGTCTGCCGACCCTCAACCCGATCTGACGAGTCGTCAGTTCACCGGATGGGGCCCGATCGCGCAAGGGGGTGAGTTCCGGATGGGCGCTTGCCGTCGTTCCGCTCTGCCCATAACCTCGACCTGATGGAATCTGATGGAGCGTCAGATTCTGGCGAGGAAACCAGCAGGCAGCAGAAGGAAACCGGCAGGCAGTAGGGGGCACAGCAGTGGGCAGCAGCGAGGACGGCACCAAGGAACTCCCCCGGGTCATCAGCGTGGACGACCACGTGATCGAGCCCGCGCACCTCTTCGAGAGGTGGCTTCCGGGCAAGTACCGCGACCGCGGGCCCAAGCCCTTCACCGCGGGCATCGGCGAACTGGCGTACATCGGCGGGAAGTACAAGTTCACGACGGACCCGGAAGGCCAGATCACCGACTGGTGGGAGTACGAGGGCGACCTCTTCCCGTACAAGCGCATCATCGCGGCCGTCGGCTTCTCGCGGGACGAGATGACCCTCGACGGCATCACGCGGGAGCAGATGCGGCGCGGCTGCTGGGACCCCAAGGCACGCCTTCAGGACATGGACGTCAACCACGTCGAGGCCTCGCTCTGCTTTCCCACGTTCCCGCGCTTCTGCGGCCAGACGTTCGCCGAGGCCAAGGACAAGGAGGTCGGCCTCGCCTGCGTCCGGGCGTACAACGACTGGATGGTGGAGGAGTGGTGCGGCGACAGCGGCGGCCGGCTGATCCCGCTCTGCCTGATCCCGCTGTGGGACATCGACCTCGCCGTCGCCGAGATCAAGCGGAACGCCGCGCGGGGCGTGCGCGCGGTGACCTTCTCGGAGATCCCGACCTACCTGGGCCTCCCGTCGATCCACTCCGGCTACTGGGACCCGTTCTTCGCGGCCTGCGAGGAGACGGGCACGGTGGTGAACATGCACATCGGGTCCTCGTCGCAGATGCCCGCGGCGTCGCCCGACGCGCCCCCGGCCGTCCAGGCCGCGCTGAGCTTCAACAACGCCATGGCCTCGATGATGGACTTCCTCTTCTCCGGGGTCCTCGTGAAGTTCCCGCGGCTCAAACTCGCCTACAGCGAGGGCCAGATGGGCTGGATCCCGTACGCGTTGGAGCGCGCCGACGACGTGTGGGAGGAGCACCGCGCCTGGGGCGGCGTGAAGGACCTGATCCCCGAGCCCCCGTCCACGTACTACTACCGCCAGATCTTCTGCTGCTTCTTCCGCGACAAGCACGGCGTCGACTCCATCGAGACCGTGGGCGTGGACAACGCGACCTTCGAGACGGACTACCCGCACGTCGACTCGACCTGGCCGCACACGAAGCAGGTCGCGCAGGAGCACGTGGGCCACCTGCCCGACGACATCGCGTACAAGCTGCTTCGCGGCAACGCGATCCGCATGCTCGACCTGCCCTTCGACCGGAACTGATCGCATCCCGGAACCCCGGCGTTATCGTTCGCCTGTTCCCTGCGAAGAGGCGGCACGATGAGCAACTCCACGACGGGCAGTCCCACGAAGGAGGTCCTGGTCACGCTGGGCCGGGCCTATGTGCGACGGGCGCCGGGCGCGCTGTTCAAGAGCGCGCTCGCGGCCCGCTTCCTCAACCCCCATCTGCGGGACCACCCGCGGCGGCGGGTCGTCGACGTGGAGTTCGGCGCCCGCTTCGCGGTCGACACCCAGGACCTGATCCAGCGCTATCTGTACCTCTTCGGCGGCTGGGAGCCGCACATGACACGGTGGTTGAGGAGCCGCCTCGGCGCCGGTGACGTGCTCGTCGACGTCGGCGCCAACGTGGGCGTGTTCGCCGTCCTCGGCTCCCGGCTGGTCGGCAGCACCGGGCGCGTGGTCGCCGTCGAGGCGTCGCCGGACTTCCACCGGCGGCTGCTGCGCCATGCCGAACTCAACGGCTGCGCCAACATCCGCGCGGTCAACGCCGCCGTGTCGGACCGCAGGAAGAAGCTGACGTTCGTCCTCGCCAGCTCCCGCAACATGGGGGCGAACTCGATCGTCCCCTACGACGGTCCCGCCGAGTCCACCTTCGAGAGCGAGGCCCTTCCGCTGGCCGAGCTCCTGGACGCGGACGAGCTCGCGAGGGCCCGCGTGATCAAGATCGACGTCGAGGGCGCGGAGGGCGGTGTCGTCCGGGGACTCCGGCCCGTCCTGGACCAGTTGCGCCCGGACGTGGAGATCGCCGTGGAGGTCACGCCCGATCGCATGGCCCGGCTCGGCGACTCGGCCGACGAGCTCCTGGACACCCTGCGCGAGCACGGCTTCCACACCTACCGGCTCGTCAACGACTACGCCGCGGAGGGCTATCCGCGGCACATGCGCAACCCCACACCTCCGGTGCGCTGGCGCGGTCCTGTCGTGGGGGAGACGGAGCTGGTGTTCTCGCGGGTCGATGCCGAGACCCTCGTGTGACGTCCGGCCAGGCGCCGCCGCAACCCGGTCAGGCGCCGCCACATCCCGGTCAGGCGCCGCCACGTCCGGTCAGGCCCCGCCTGTCCAGCTCCACCGGAGTTCACCCAGCGCCCGCGCCCTCGCCTCGACGATCGCCATGCGCGCGTCCCGCTCGGCGGTGTCGGTGTGCGCGGCCTGGCCGGTGACCTGGCCCTCCCACTTGCGGTAGAGGAGCCCCACCTCGGACGAGAACCAGCCGCGGGCAACGGAGTTCAGCGCGAGCAGCAGCCCCGTGTCCTCGGAGGCCGGCAGCGCCATCCACCCGCCGAGCGCCAGGAGCAGGTCGCGCCGGACGAAGAGCGTCGCCGGGTGGACCTGCGCGCGGTAGTCGTGCGCCGCCCAGTGGTCGAGCACCGCGTGGCGTTCGACCGGCCCGTGCCCTGGGTCGCCGGGGAACCCGCGGGTCGACCCGTCGGGCAGCAGGTCGAGCGCCCGGGACGTGGCCCAGCCGAGGTCAGGATGCCCTTCGAGCGCGGCGAGGTCGCGGGCCAGCGCACCGGGGGTGAGCCGGTCGTCGGCGTCCAGGACCTTCACGTACGCGCCGTCCGCGTGGGCGAGCGCCATGGTGCGGGCGACACCGGGACCGCCCGGCCGCCCCTGGCGGAAGGTGATCCGCTCGTCGTCGGGTACGTACGGGGCGACGTCGTCGCTCGTGCCGTCCTCCTGAATCAGCCACCGCCACTCCCAGTCGCCCGGCAGCTCCTGCGCGCGAAGAGACGCGTAGGCGTCGGGCAGGAGACGCGCGGAGGGCGCGTGGACGGCGGTGACGACGATGATGCGCCGGCTCACGGCTCACCACCTTTCCAGGGTTCTGACCGGCTTACTCCAGCAGCAATCAGGCAATATCCAAGGTCCATCGTCACGGTGCATGGCCCCACCACCGACGTGTCCCGGAAATATTCGGCCGACCGGGGCGCAAGGGGAGCGGAACTTGTCCACCGGACAAATTCAGGCCACTCGCCCCGCCGTATCGGAAAAGCGCCACCATGCCACCGGACCACGAAAATGCCCGACCGCTGGCGACGGGGGATGCACCAGCGATCGGGCTGTGTCCAACAGTAACAAGGCCGCTCGGGCAAAGGGAATCAACTGCCGGGCCGAAATCGGGAGTTGTGATCGGGATCACGTGGCGGGCCCGTCTTACTCGTCGCACGGCGGCTCGTAGTCGAGACGCGGCAGATACTCGCGCCATTTTTCGGATGTCAGAACACCCCGAGTGGTCGAGCAAACACGGCGAATTGCCGCGTCCGTGTCCAGGTTCCAGAGGCGGACGGTATCGGTGCCGCTCGACACCCCGAGCATGTGGCTTTGCGGACTGAACGACAAGAAACCGCCGGTCTTGGCGTTGGGGCTCATCGACTGGCCGATGGGGGTGGCCTGCGCGGGGTCCCTGACGTCCCAGAGCCGCACCGCGTTGTCGTTGCCGCCGCTCGCCAGGGCGTCGCCGTCCGTGCTGAACGTCAGCGAGATGACCGCGTCGGTGTGGCCCGTGAGCGTGGGGCCGACCCGCTTCGCCGCGCGCGGCTCCGCGACGTCCCAGAGCCGGACCGTGCCGTCGTCGCTGCCGCTCGCCAGGGTGTGGCCGTCCGGGCTGTAGACGAGCGTGTTGACGGGGCCCAGGTGGCCGGTGAGAGGCGGGCCGAGCCGCGCCGCGCGCCGCGGATCGGTCACGTTCCAGAGCCGGACCGTGCCGTCGGCGCTGCCGCTCGCCAGGGTCCGCCCGTCCGCGTCGAAGACAAGGGAGTTGACGTACCCCTTGTGGCCGGTGAGCGCCGGGCCGAGGGGGCGGAGGCGGGACGGCGACGCGACGTCCCACAGCTGGACGGTGCGGTCGGTGAGGGCGGTCGCGAGGGTGCGCCCGTCCGGGCTGAAGGCCAGCGCGTTCGGGCCCGCGAACCGGGTCCGCAGCGTGACGGCGGGACCGTGGGAGACGGGGTGCGCGGGGTCGCCGACGTCCCACAGCTGCACCGTGTGGCTGCCGGTGAGCGCCGCGAGCGTACGGCCGTCGGGGGAGAACACCAGCGAACGCACGTCCCCGTCACCGGGCTTGAACGATCTGCTCCGCAACACCGGCCGGTCGGTGCGCCGCACGTCCCACAGCCGGATCCTGTTGTCCCGCGCGGCCGTCGCGAGCACCTTCCCGTCCGGGCGGAACGCGCCGATGCGGCCGATCATGTCGGACGTCGGCAGCGACCACAGCCTGACCTTGTTGTCGCCGCTGCCGGTGGCGAGCATGCGCCCGTCGGGGCTGAAGCCGAGCGCGTACATCTCCCCGCTGCTGCCCGCGAGCGGCTCGCCGACCTGCGAGGGATGCGCCGGATCGCGGACGTTCCACAGGCTCGCCGTGCTGTCCGCGCTGGCCGCCGCGAGCTTCGTGCCCTCGGCGTCGAAGGCCACCGACCAGATGGGGCCGGTGTGCCCGGTGAGCGGCGGGCCGAGCTGCTCGGCCCGCCGCGGCTCCGCCACGTCCCAGAGCCGGATGGTCTCGTCCGAGCCGCCGCTGGCGAGCGTGCGGCCGTCGCGGCTGAAGGCCACGGAGTGCACCGTGCCCTTGTGCCCGGTCAGCACCTTCCCGAACGGCTTCGGGCGCCGCGGATCGGCCGTGTCCCACAGCCTGATCGTGCCGTTGTCGCCGCCCGCGGCCAGCGTCTTCCCGTCCGGCCCGAACGCCACGGAGCGCACGGCGGCGGTGTGCCCGGTGAGCTCGTCGACCGGTTCGGCCCTGCCCGGCTCCGCCACGTCCCACAGCCGTACGGTGTGGTCCTCGCTGGCGGAGGCCAGCGTGCGCCCGTCCGGGCTGAACGCCACCAGGTAGATCGCGCCGCCGTGCCCGGTCAACGGCTTGCCCAGCGGGCGCGGGTGGCGGGGGTCGCGTACGTCCCACAGCCTGATCGTGCCGTCGTCCGAGGCGCTGGCGAGCGTCTTCCCGTCCGGGCTGAAGACCGCGCTGCTCACCCAACTCGTGTGTCCGGTCAGGGGCTTGCCCAGCTGCCTGGTGTTCGAGGGGTCCGCCACGTCCCACAGCCGGACGGTCCTGTCGTAGCTCGCGGTGGCCAGGACCCGTCCGTTCGGGCTGAACGACGTGAGGTAGACGGCGCCGGTGTGCCCGAGCAGCGGGGTGGCGAGCGGCGCGTTCACGATCGATATCAGGCGGTTCTGGGTGGCCTCGTCCTCCGGCCGCAGGCGGTGCGCCACCAGGTCGAGTTGCGCGGACAGCGAAGGATCCGTGTCCTTGGCGCGGTCGGCCTCGGCGACCACCTGCTGGAACACCGCGTCGTCCCGCTGCTGCCACGCCACCACCGCCGACACGACGGCCACCATCGCCAGGACGACCAGGGCCGCGACCGCGCCCCGGCTGATCAGGACCGTGCGCCTGCGCAACCTGGCCGACGCCGCGAGGAACTCCACGGCGCCCCGCGTCAGGAAGGTGTCGCCGTCGGACCTGGCCCAGGCGCGGGCCTGCTCCAGACGGGACCCCCGGTAGAGCAGCGCCGTGTCGCGGCCGGACTCCTCCCAGGCCTTGCCGTCCTCCTCCAGGCGCTGGCGCAGCAGGTGGTCGTTCCTGTCGTCGTCGATCCAGTCCCGCAGCCGGGGCCAGGCGTGCAGCAGCGCCTCGTGCGTGATCTCGACGGTCTCCGCGTCGAGCGTCACCAGGCGGGCCTGTACGAGCGCCTCCAGCGACTCCTCCGTCTTGCCCGGGTCCGCCGACTCCTCCGCCAACTGGCGCCGCGTGCCGCGCCTGCGGGTGGCCTGGGTGTCCTCGCCGAGCCGGACCAGCCTGAGCAGGAGCAGCCGCGCGGCCGTGCGCGCCGCCGGGTCCAGGCCCGACCAGGCGCGCTCGGCGGTCGCCGCCACCGCGCCCTGGATCCCGCCGGCGGCGCGGTAGCCGGCCAGTGTGAGGCGCCCCGTCTTCCGCCGCTGCCAGGTGGCGAGCAGCGCGTGGGACAGGAGCGGCAGCACGCCCGCGTCGTGCGCCCCGCGGGGCCCGTCGGTGCTGACCTCGCGGACGATCAGCTCGGCGAGGCCCGGTTCGAGTTCGAGCCCCACGGCCTTGGCGGGCCCGGTCACCGCGTCGCGCAGCTCCGTGGTGGTCAGCGGCCCCAACACCATGTGGCGGTGCTGCAGGGCGTCGGCGAGTTCGGGGTGCGCGAGGGAGTGCTCGTAGAAGTCGGCGCGGATGCCGAGGACGACGAGGGCGGGGGCCGGGGCGCCGTCGGGACCGGCCGAGCAGGCGGCGTGCAGGATCTGGACGAAGGCCTGCCGGTCCGTCTCGTCGGCGCAGAGCGTGAACGCCTCCTCGAACTGGTCCACGATGACGACCGGCCGCGCGGCGGAGGACTCCCCGTTCCCCGCCCACGCCGTGACGGCCTCCCGCACCGCGTGGGCGAGGAGCGGGGCGTCGAGGTCGTCCGCCGCCGCGGCCTTGGCTTCGGCGAGGGCGGGCGCGAGCTCGGGTATGTGCCGGTTCAGCTCCCCGAGGGGGTCGGCGCCCGGCACCAGCTGCAGGACCCGGCCCGCCGTGCCGCCCTCCCCGCTCAGCGCGCCGCTCTGCAGCGCGGGCACGAGACCGGCGTTCAGGAGGGAGGACTTCCCCGCCCCCGACGCCCCGACGAGCATGACGAGACCGCCCGTCCTCTCCGTCGCGCGGAGCTGGGCGACGAGCGCCTGCGTGCTCCGCTCGCGTCCGAAGAACCACCGGGCGTCCTGTTCGCGGTACGAGGCGAGCCCTCGGTAGGGGCACACGCCGGGGATGACGGGGGCCTCGGCCTGGGGCCGTGCCTCGTCCTCGGCGGAGGCGGCGGTGCGGTCGCCGGCCGGGTTGGCCACCGCGCGCTCCCACAGGAGCTGCCACTGGGCCAGGTCGTACAGCCCGGCGGAGACCGGCGCGGGCCGCTCGCGCCGCGCCTCGGGGATCAGGACGTGCAGCACCGCCGCGAGCGCGGCGAACTGCGCGGGCACGTTCTTGGCCCGCCGCCAGTCGCTGATGCGCTGCGCGGACACCCGCACCGGGCGCCCGCGTTCGTCGACCCGCTGGAGCCGGACGACCGACTCGGCCACCCGCTGGAGCGGCGGATTGCCGGCTTCCTTGTACAGCAGCGCGAGACGTTCCGCGAAGGCCGTACGCGCTCCCGAGTCGGAACCCAAGGCCTCCACCCCTCACTTCCGCCGCACCTGGACATCCGGACCGGAAAACTCACTTTATACGGCTGACCTGCGGATAAGTGGTCCGGACGGAACCGGAACCTCCTCGGCGGAAGCCGCAGCTGGCAGGATCGCGGCCCAGTGGTGAACCGGTCGCGCAGCGTCATGGCAGGCCAGCGGCCGGACCCGGGACGACCCGGGACGACGACGCCGTCGCCCGCATCCCGAACAACTGCTGGCAGAACCGCTCGAAGAAGCACTCGAAGAACCTGTTGACCCGGTCAAGCCCGGACCGCTCTCGCACCGACTGCAGATCCGGACTTTTCCTGATCCGCGCCGATACGCCGACATGGGCGCGGATGACACCGGCCGCGTCGATCGGCACCGGTCCCCACGAGGGGAGGGACCGGTGCCGATACGACGCGGCACATCTGCCGAGGATCATCCACCGCACGGAGCCCTTCAGTCACTGCGACTGACCACCGGGGCGCTGTAGGAAGACGACGAGGTTCTTGGCCGTGGTGCGCGCCACCTCAGGGCCGTGGTCCTCCTCGACCAGGGCCGGCGCCATGTCGATGCCCGCCTTCACCCACAGCCCGGCACCATCACCGTGTCCACGGTTTCGGACATCCCCCAGGGTGGTTTCGCGTCAGTCAGGCCGCTGCCTGTGGTGGTACGGGCGCGGGCAGCCGATCCAGGATGTCGAAGTCCAGGTGCAGTCGCGGATGGTTGAGCAGGTGGAGGGTCACGGGACGGGTGCAGATCAGGCGCAGGCGCCCGTGACGGCCGCTGGTCCGGGCCCGGGCGCGATCGAGAATCCGTACCCCGGTGCCGTCCATGAAGTCGACGGGGCGCAGGTCGATCAGCAAGTCGGAGTCGCCGGTGCGGGTGAGCGCGTCGAGGCAGTCGGTGATGGCGGGGGCGGTGTGGATGTCGATTTCGCCGCACAGGACCACCAGGGTGCAGTCGCCGTGAAGGCGGACTTCCTGGACACAGGTCGCTGCGGAGGGTGAGGTCATGGCGACCCTCTCGAAGGCGGATGTCCATGGGGACCGG
The DNA here is from genome assembly GCF_055558735.1 of Streptomyces sp. NPDC025651. Classification (NCBI taxonomy): domain Bacteria; kingdom Bacillati; phylum Actinomycetota; class Actinomycetes; order Kitasatosporales; family Streptomycetaceae; genus Streptomyces; species Streptomyces sp. NPDC025651. The sequence goes on along the minus strand of NZ_JBVHLZ010000002.1, from coordinate 397,231 downwards.
TCGCCAACGGGTCTGGGTCGGCATTACAGAGTGGCGCGTCGTATTCGACTCTTGGCGGGTTTCGCCGAAGAGCTGCGGGTGCACCCGCCGGGCTGCTACACGGCGACGAGATCGGATGCCCCCTGGAGGGCTGGAGGGCATGCGTCCCGGCAGAGCATCGCCAACAGGCATCCCCAACAGAGACGTCAGGGCGGGAGCCTGACGGCCACGGCAGCGCACACCGTCGTCCTTCTCGCCCCCGGCCGTGGGCGCTGGGACCTGCTCGTCGTCCCGCCGGATACGGCCGAGGAGGCCGCGAAGCCGCTCATGGAGAGCGTGACGGAAGCAAGGAGCGTCGTGGCGTCGGCACCCCCTGCGGCGATCCCCCGAGCGCGACCCTGAGCGCGGCCGGCCCCGCGACGCCGACCCGCGCGGTTCCGATCCGTGAGCGGCCGACCCGTCGCCATCGGGTCATTCTCGGGCGCGTCGGCGGCGTCGCATGCTGGGCGCCGACGCGTTCCGCCTGACAGGGGCCGTGCGAGGGACGGCGCAAAGCGTGCTGTGCGGCGGTGTGGTCCGGCGGACGGTGTGCTTCGCTCGGCGCCAGGTCCAGGGGCCAGGTCCAGGGGCCGTGAGGGGAGGGGCCACCCGCATGTCCGTACGTCCATGGCTGTCGCCGGGAGCCTTGCGGCCCGGCGCCCGGGCCGCGCTGACGGCCGTGTCCTGGCTGACCAGTCCGCTCTCGCCCGACGACTATCTCGGCCTGATCGACCCACTGTGGTCGGCGCGGCATCCCGCGGGCCGGGTGAGCGCCGTGCGGCCGGAGGCGCCCGGCGCGGCCACGCTGGTCATCCGGCCGGGCAGGGGCTGGAACGGTCACAGGGCCGGGCAGTACCTGCCGCTCGGAGTCGAGATCGACGGTGTACGGCACTGGCGTACGTACTCGATCACTTCGCCGCCCGGCGACAGTCCCGGCGGCGGAACCCGCGGCGGACCCGGCGGTGAGATCACCGTCACCGTGAAGGCCCGTCCCGACGGCCAGGTGTCCCCGCACCTGGTACACCGGACCGTGCCCGGCACCGTGCTCCGACTCGGCCCGGCGCAGGGAGAGTTCGTGCTGCCCCGGCCGCTGCCCGGCCGACTCCTCTTCGTGACGGCGGGCAGTGGTATCACGCCTGTCGTGGGGATGCTGCGCACGCTCGCACGGCACGGCGGTGTCGCTCCGGACACTCTGCTCCTGCACAGCGCGCCGTCACCGGCCGAGTGCCTCTTCCAGATCGAACTGGCCGCGTTGGAGCGCCGGTTGCCCTGGTTGAGCGTCCGCCTGACGCATACGCGTACGGAGGGGCGGCTCACCATGGAGCGGATCGGCGAACTCTGCCCGGACTGGCGCTGTCGGGAAACCTGGGCATCTGGTCCGGCCGGGCTCCTCGACATGGCCGAGGAGCAGTGGGCCGCGGCGGGAGTGCGGGAACGGCTGCGGGTGGAGCGTTTCCACCTGGCACCCGTGCGGGCGTCGGGGGTCGATGCGGCCGGCGGCCGGGTGCGGTTCGACCGCAGCGCCGTGGAAGCGGACGCGACGGCAGCGTCGTCCCTCCTCGCGGTCGGTGAATCGGTGGGTGTGCCCATGCCCCACGGGTGCCGGCGCGGCCTGTGCTTCGGCTGCCTCGTCCCGCTCCGCGACGGCCGCGTGCGCGATCTGCGGACCGGTGAACTGCGGGGTGAACCCGGTGAGTTGATCCAGACCTGCGTCAACGGTGCCGCAGGGCCGCTCGTCCTCGACCTGTGAGAACCAGACCTCTGCGAGGAGAGTCCCATGCCCGTACCCATGTCGATGCCCGCAGCGGCTGCCGCCGGAACCGGCGGAACCGCACCGCCCGTGGTGTCGCACGCCGACCGAGCCGAACAGCTGGGCCGAGAGCTGGACCGGCTCCGCGCCGAGATCGTGGCGGCCCGCGGACCGGACGACGCCCGCTACATCCGTACGGTGATCGCCGTCCAGCGCGGTTGCGAAGTCGGCGGCCGCCTCGCACTCGCCGTCTCCCTCTTCCCGCCCGCATGGGCGGCGGGCACCGCCCTGCTCGCGGTCGCCAAGACGCTGGAGAACATGGAGCTGGGCCACAACATCCTGCACGGCCAGTGGGACTGGCTGGGCGACCCGGCAGTCCACTCCACCACCTGGGAGTGGGACTTCGCCACCCCAGCCGACGCCTGGAAGCGCACCCACAACCACCTGCACCACACCTACACCAACGTCGTCGGCCGCGACCGGGACCTCGGCTACACGATCCTGCGCATGAGCCCGGACCAGCCCTGGCGCCCCGCCCATCTGCTCCAGCCGCTGTACACGGCCCTGCTCGCCCCCGTCTTCGAGTGGGGCATCGCCCTGTACGACCTGGAGGCCGAAGCCGTGGCGCACGGCCGCAAGAGTGTACGTGCCCTTTTCCGTGACGCCTCGGGCGTGACACGTAAGGCGGTGCGCCAGGCGGCCAAGGACTACGTCCTGTTTCCGCTCCTCGCGGGCCCGTCCGCGCTGCCCTGCCTCCTGGGCACGCTCACGGCCAACGGCGCCCGCAACATCTGGGCGCACACGGTCATCTTCTGCGGCCACTTCCCCGGCGACGTGCAGACCTTCACCGAGGACCGGTTGGACGACGAGACGCGCGGCGAGTGGTACCTGCGCCAGATCCAGGGCTCCGCGAACATCGAGGGAGGCCCGCTCCTGCACCTCCTCACCGGCAACCTCAGTCACCAGATCGAGCACCACCTCTTCCCCGACCTGCCCAGCAACCGCTACGCCCAACTGGCACCACGGGTGAGGGAGATCTGTGACCGCTACGGCCTCCCGTACGTCACCGGACCGCTGTGGCGTCAGTACGCATCCATGTGGAGCCGCGTACTGCGTCATGCCCTTCCGTAGCGGGGGCCCGAAGCCGGCTCCCCAACGGCTCCCGAGAGGGAAGCAGAAACAGGTCAGGGGCTCGACCCGCTAAGCGGATCAAGCCCCTGACCTGGTGTTTCAGCTGTCGGGGTGGCGGGATTTGAACCCACGACCTCTTCGTCCCGAATGAGGTTCGGTTGTTGATCTTGCCTGCGTGGATGGTGTTTGCGCGGGTCAGGGGCGTGGTCCCGATGGGTCTCGCGTGGTGTTGGAGGGGTTCGGGGAGCGAGTTGGCTCCCAAACGGCTCCCACGGGCTCGGTGTTGATGACGTGGGTCACCGATGGGACTTGGGCGGCGTGACAGGCGTGATCCGAGTGCCGGCGCCCTCGGCGGTCTCCTGGAGGAGATCTTCCTAGTCCGTGTGCTGCAGCCACGTTTGCCCATGAGGTGCGCGGTCCACCACACCAGGTCCGCCCAACTGCGGCAGCGGTGGACTTCGATGGCGTAGGTGTTGGCGTCGGGGGACGGGGCGCACGCTCCGTGGTGGACCTGCCAGCGGGCAGCCTCGGGATACGACATGAGACTGCCGGCAGAGAAGCTCCGCGCTCCTGCTTCCTGCTTGGTCTCCAGCCTCTCCCACGCCTGCGTGTTCGAGGCTGTGCGGTCGACCTCGGCCATGTCCACCCAGAGGCTTCCCTCGCCGTCGGTGACGGTCTGCTTGCACGCGTCGCAGATGGAGAGCAACTCGTACGCCATGGCCGCCTCCTCCTAATGCCAGCCGTCGAGCGAGACTTGCGAGCCGCCGTCGAGGTAGCGGTGGAGGGCACTGGCGGTGGTGTCCACAAACTCTTCGGGGATGGCATCGGCGTCGACCCAGCGGACCTGGGCGTGCTTGCGCGGCTCACGGTTCTCGGGCTCGCCGGTCCACTCATGGGCTGCGAAGACGACGGTCAGGAAGCCGTTGGGTGCTTCAACTCCCCAGGCCCCGTGGATGATGTGGGCGACCTTGAGGGACTCCGGCTTCACCGTCAGGCCGGTCTCCTCGTAGAGCTCGCGGACTGCGGTTTCGGTGATGGGCTCGCCGGGTTCGCTCTTGCCGACGGGCAGGTCCCACATGCCCTGGGCGAACTTGGCAGTCTGGCTGCGCTGGAGGAGGACGACGCGATTGGTGCCTTTGTCGTGGACGATAACGGCGGCGACCAGCAGGGTCATGGATTCGAGTGCGGGCTTGAGGGCTTTGGGCTGGTCGTCGGTGGTCGGTTGAGCCACTGTGCGTCCCTTCATCGGCCGGTTGTTGGGCATGTTAGGCGAGTGCTTCCCGTGCGCGGCGGGCGAGTTCGGCGGCTCCGGGTACCTTGCGCCGCTGATAGATCGCGAGGGTGGACCGCAGTGATGTGATCGCTTTGCGGGTGCGGTCGGAGGTCATGCCCTCCATGAGTGTCAGGGCCTGCGACCAGGCGGCGACGGCCTCGTCGGCGCGGGCCTGGGCGGCGAGGCTGTCGCCGAGGTCTGCGTAGGTCAGGGCGTGGACGCGCTTGTACTTCACGGGGTCCCAGCGGATCAGGGCATCGCGGTGCTGCTGCTCGGTGCCGACGTGATCGGCAAGGTCAGTCAGGGTGCGGGCGGTGTGGCTGGCCACGGTGCCGGCGGCTGGGCCGCTGACGCGGGAGTAGCTGGGCTGGGGGCCGTCGTCTCGCAGGAGGGCGTCCTCGGCGGCGAGCAGGGCGCGGGCTGCGGCAGGCTTCTCGTCGGTGGCGGCGTAGGCGCGGGCGTGGGTGATGTGGAGCAGGGCCTCGGTCTGGCCGTCGATGTGGCCGATGCCTTGGGTGAGGGCGGCTTCGGCGAGGTCGATGCAGTGGTGGGGCTGTTTGAGGCTGAGGGCCTGGTGGGCGAGGGCGCGCATCATCCATGCGGCGTGACCGTGCGGGTCAGCCTCGCAGGCGAGCTGGTAGCCGACTCGGTAGTAACGCTGGGCCGCGCCTTCCTGGCCGAGGTCGTGGTGCTTCCAGCCTGCCAGATAGGCGAGTTCGGCGACCGCGCCGAAGGCGGCCCGACGTAAGGGCTCGGCGCTGAAGCGGCCGCGGAGCATGGGGGCGGCAGTATCGGCGAGGTAGGCGGTGACGGTGGTCAGGCCGTGGCCACCGCCGAGGCGTTCGTCGGCCGCGCTGAAGGCGGCGGTGATCTGGCGTACGACGTCCACGTCCTCCGCGCCGACCAGCGCAGTGCCGGTGCGGGCGCGGAGCATGCGGGCGGTGGCCTCGTGGTCGTAGGCGAGCGGCATGGCGACGCCGGCGGTGGTGAAGGTGGCGACCGCGAGAAAGTGGTGACGCTCGACGTCGGCGCGTCCCAGTTTGGTCACCGCCAAGACCGGGTCGGCTTCTTCGTCCTGCTCGTTGCTGTCAGGCGTGCCCAAGCCGATCTCAGCCAGGGTGACGATGCGGCCTGCCCGGCGCGTCAGCGCTTCGGCGAGGTACTGGCTGGCCCGGCCTGTGGGCTGGCGGGTGCCGTTCACCCAGTGCGAGATGGCCGACTTGTTGGTCTGGGTGATCTCGCCGTTCTCGGCGGCGATGCGCCGTACATCCTTCGCCAGGGCCTCGTACGTGCAGCCGATCGCGTCGATGACCTCACGCAGACGGGAGTTGGGTGCTCTCTGCGCTGCCACGACCGCCTCCGATCCGGAGCTGTAAACCGCGTATACCGCTTCGCCTGCCCCTCACCGTACCCACGGTGCGTGACGACCGGTTCACTTAATCGCAGCCGCCTGGCACGGTTCCAGGTTCCGACCGTGATCCAGGCTCCCCCTTGGTCCGGGCGGCTTCCCGAAGTTCCGTACGCCTGCTGGGGGTTCGGGCATTCCTATGCCCGCTCCCGGCCCATCAGAGACGGAGACACGGTGACCATCATCGACACCACGGCCATCACGGTCGAGCTGCCCGAGGCATTCGACACGCGCTGGAGCCGCCTGCCCGCATCCAGGTCGACGGGCGACGCATCACCATCGACCCGGCCGAGTACTTCTTCCGCTTCGAGTCCCACACCTGGCTCGTCGCCGACTGGGACCTGGTCAAGTCCCAGCTCCTGGACGTGAACGAGTCCACCGAGAGCGCGGTCGAGCAGCTCGCGCTCGACTTCATCAAGCAGCACGGCGAGTCCGCGTCGGACGCGGCTCGGGTGCTGTCCATCGCGTACGAGGTATACGCGTACCTGTTCCGCGAGGAGCACCTCGCCGGCCTCGGCCTGCCGCAGATCACCGCCGAGCACCTGCGGATGCTGCGCGAGGCGGCCACGCTGATGGCGCTGAACAAGGTCGAGCTGGACGGACACATCTCCAACGTCGGCCCGTGCTGGTTCTTCCCCGCCGCCACCTCCGTCGTCTTCGACCTGAACGAGGAGATGGGCGGTCTGCTGGACGAGGTCTATCACGGCGGCTGGTTCAACGAGCACCGTCGCATCGAGTCCATCAAAGCCCACGCCGCGCTCGGCGGGCGGCTCGTGCATGGCTGCCAGTCCGTGCCGGACCAGTCCGGTGGCGTGGTCGCGCCCTACGGTGCCTCGATGGCCACCTTCCGTGACGACCTCACCGAGTTCAAGGCCGGATGGATCGAGCAGGTCTACGCCCACCGGGTTGCCCCCGCCGCATAGCCCGTACGCCTGGCTCCGGGGCGGGCAGGCACGCTCGTCCGCCCCGGACGCCTTCAATCACAGGAGTCCCCCATGGACGCGAACCTCAACGCCGAACTCTTGGACAACGTACTGACCGCTGCCGGCCAGACCTCTGCTGTAGCGCGCGAAGAGGTGCGCGTCTGGTCCATGTCCGGCGTCGAACGCCTGACCTTCCCCGACGGCGCCACCGCCATCTTCAAGTACGCCAAGAAGCCCTTCGACAGCGAGGACCAAGCTCTACGCCTGGCCCACACCCTTGGTGTCCCGGTCCCGAAGGTCCACGCCTCCGCGGTGCTCGATGGATGGCTCGGGATGCTGCTGGAGGATCTCGGCAGCCCTATCCGGGACGCCGATGACCTCGATGGCGCTGCCGCAGCCGTGGTGCTGCACCGCACCCGCAAGGCGGCGGCGCTTCCCGTTCTCGACCAAGAGGCCCTGCGTTCCCTGCCCGGCCGCGCGCTGGACCACCTCGACCAGCTCCGCAAGGCCGAACGGTGGCAGGACACAGACGACATCGAGGCGGCGCTCGACCGACTAACCCAGGCCGCCGAGGCACGCTCGGCTGGAGCGACGGTGGCGCCGTTCGGCTGGGTGCACTCCGAGTTCCACCCCACCAGCCTTCACATCGGCAACCGCGGCTGGCGCCTCCTGGACTTCGCCCGTGCCTTCACCGGCCCTGGCCTGCTCGACCTCGCCAGCTGGCACGGCACCCTGGAGGAGCCCGACCCCGTATGCCTACGCGCCTTCCTGGAGACCTATGTCGCCGAAGGCGGCACCCCCGATGCCCTCGCCGAGCGCGGCGGTCTCGCCGCGGAGAAGTGGGCGCTGGGCTGGCACCGCATGTGGGCGGTGGAGTGGTTCATGGAGCAGTCCATCCGGTGGATCAACGACCCGGCCACCGACCCCGCGTACACCAAGGTCGTGCGCCGCCACCTCACAGACGCCCTCCGACTCCTGGAGGTGTAGATGCTCGCCCAGGCTTCCCCCTGGTACGCACATGCTCTCCAGCGCACTGCGGCCGGGCCCACCGAGCCACTGAACGTGCCCGGGAGGATGGAGTGGACCACCCGGCCAGGAAGCGGCCCCGGCTCCGAGATCCTCAGCCTGGGCCCGCACCGCAGGCGGGTGCTGGAACTCGGCTGCGGCCCCGGCCACAACGCCGCCCACCTCGCCACTCGCCACGCCGCCCAGGTCACCGGCGTCGACCTGGTCGGCCTCCAGGTCCGCAGAGCCCGCTCGCACTACGGACGCCTGCGCAACCTCGACTTCGTCGCCGGCCACGCACTGCACTACCTGCAGGCCACCAACGAGCACTTCGACGCGATCTACTCCGTCTTCGGCGCCATCGGTCTCGTCGCTCCGCAGGTCCTGCTCCCTGCTATCGCCCAGCGCCTCAAACCCGGCCGCACCCTCGCCTTCTCCGTGCCTCACCCACAGCGCGGCGGCAGACCCTCTTGTGCCGATGACCGCCCGCGACGTGACTTCGTCACCCTCCCCGACCGCACCCGACTGCCCATAGTCCGCTGGGACTTCGACACCAGTCGCTGGGAGACACACCTCGACCGCTCGGGCCTGTGGCTCACCTCGGCCCAGGAGTTCCACGACGCCCGCCACGGCTGCTGGCCCACCACCTTGCTGATCACCGCCCGCAGGCTCTGACCCCCGCTCCAGCTCCCCTGGAGGAACCATGCGCCAGCCCTACTTGCTCCTCGACATCGACGGCGTCCTCATACCGTTCCCGGACGACGACGGGACCACCCCGGCCACTCATGTCCGGCACGACGTCGTCCCCACCGGCCGAAGCGCCGACGACCCCGTCGCCATCTGGCTCAACCCGGACCACGGCCCCCTGCTCATGGATATGCTCCGAACCGGCCTGGTGAGCCCGACCTGGTGCACCAGCTGGCGCCGCGACGCGGCCACCTTGATCGGCCCGCTCCTCGGCCTACCGCCCTTGCCGTACGTTGCTCTCCCCCGTCCGGACATCACCACCAGCCACCCCAACGGCTACCTCTGGAAACGCGACTACGTCGACACCTGGCTGGGCGACGCACCCGCTGTATGGATCGACGACGACTTCACCGTCCTCGACCACGACTGGGCCACAGAGCGCACCGCCCGCGGCTCGGCGACCCTGCTCATCCAGCCAGGCCATCACGTCGGGCTGGAGACCGAACATCTGGCCCAAGTCACTACATGGGCTGCTCGGTTGTCCGTAGCGGGGGCGGGCACACCCGGCGCCCCACATGGAGCCGAAGCCGCGTAACACCGAGGGCTGGGCGGCCCAGGCACCTGCCATTCCTCTGCCGGCTACGACAGCCGTCGTCCCGCCGTCCGCCAGCGCCGCCCACCCCGCGTACCGGCAGAGTCTGGACCGGTGCGCGAGATGGGCGTCCTGATCGGCTCCTACGAGCCGCACCGGCCGAAGGTCGGTGGCGGGGCCGACCGCTTCCGCTGGGAAGAGGCCCTGGAACTGCTTATCCCCAAACTGTCCGAGCGGCCGTGATCAGCGCCGCCGTGCCTGTGGTGGCTGGGGCTGAGCAGCCGGGGTGGCCGATGGCGATTGCACCGGCGTGCCGGGGAGCTGCGCCGCACTCCGACTGAGGCGTTCGACGCGCCAGGTCAAGACTCGCGCGGGGCGGCGGGCGTCGTCCAGCGCACGCTGGTCGGCGGCCTGCTGGAGGAGCTGCTTCGGGTTGTGGCCTGCCTTCTTGGCGTCTGCGAGCACGGCTGCGAGCGCGTCGAAGGCTGGGTCCTCCAGGACCTGTTGCGCGTGCTCGGGCACGGTCTGCCGAATGAGGAGGATGTGCCGCTCCACCACCTGCTGGGGCGGTCGGCGCTGGGCGAGCACGGCCAATGGCGCGGCAGTGATCTGCTCGTAGGCGGCCTGGAGATGGAGCAGGGTCTGTTGGGCCGCGGCCACCTGCTGGTCGTGCCGGCGGAGCTGGTGCCAGCGGGCGGCGGCGATGACGACGAGGATCGCGGCGTCCAGGAACATCGCCAGCAGAGCGCCGTCCTTGGGGCCGGGCTCACGGACTATGGCCCGCACTGCCCCGCGTAGGGCGCGGGCGTGCTGGTGCTCGGCCTGGACGCGGGATCGGGTAGCCCGCTCGAACTCCGCTGCTGCTTGACGGAGTTGAGGCCGTACGACCTGAGGTGCGAGGAGAGGGAGGGCGTCGAGGGCTTCGCCGAAGGCGGCCAGGTGGGCCTGGGCAGCCCCGCCGTCTGCCTGGTCGAGGTGGCGGGGGATGCGTTCTGCGGCGGCGGTGGCCTGGTGCCAAGGGTTCGCCCTGCGCGGCCCCTGCTGCTGTTCGGTGGCGTCGAGGCGCTGTCGGACCTTGGGGAAGGACAGGTCCGGGGCGAGTTCGGAGCCGGAGTACCAGATGGGCTCCTGCTTGCCGTTGGTGTCGCCCTGGAGGGCGACGGTGTAGCCGCGTACGTCGCCGGATGGGAAGTGCTTGACGTCGACGAGGACGCCGTCGGTGTGCTGCAGCAGGCGGATGAACTCCTCCGTGCTGGTGGCGGCGGCCACGGCGGTTCGTACCGTGGTGCGCAGGCGTTCGCGGGCGGTGCGGGCCTGGCCGACACGCTTGGCCTTCTCCTGCTCGCCGCGGGTGGGTCGCTTGGCGGCGGTGCGATCACCGCGAACGACCTGGAACAGGTCGTACTCCTTCTCGATGGCGGCGAGTTCGCGGTCGGCGGTGAGGTAGTCGTTCCAGTGGCGGGCTGTGCGCAGATCGGCGCGGACCTTGGTGGCGGCGATGTGGATGTGGTCCGGTGCGTGCCGGACGGCGACCCACCGGCAGCCATCCGGATCGCCTTCCGGAGCGATGCCGGTGGCGGCGACGACGCGGCAGGCGATGTCGGCCCAGTCCTCGTCGCTGAGGTGACGGTCGGTCTTGGCGGCGCGGATCGAGCAGTGCCACACGTGCCGCTCGGGTGCGCGGCCGAGTCGTTCGGCTTGCTTGACGTGCAGGTCGAGGTCGGCGACGAGGCGCTTCTTGGTGGCGGTGAAGTCGTCGGCTCGGCCAGGGTCAGGGGCGAAGCCATCCCAGGAGGCAACCAGGTGTGGATCGGTGTGGTCCTTGGCCTTCCTCGTGTCGTACAGGTACCGGACCAAGTTGGCGGTGTCCTTGCCGCTGCTGATCTTCGCGATCATCGGGCCGCCTGGTGGCTGACGGCCTGGTTCGCGGCTGCCGCGATGTGGCCGACGGCGGTGCCGACCGCGTCCAGGGTGCGGTCCGTCTGGGCCAGCAGGGCGCTGTCCCCAGGGTGTGGACGGCCACCGGAATTGAGCTTCTTGGCGATTTGGTTGACGTTCTTGCCGATGACGGCGACCTGCTGGCGCAGGGCGTTGAGTTCGTCGATGTAGTCGTCGAGCTCGGTGCGCCGGCCGGGCAAGGTGAGGTCACCGTGGACGTGGGCCAGGACGACGGTGGCGACGTAGTTGGCACCGCTGACGCTCAGCGACTGGGCCTTGGCGAGGATGTCGTCCTTCTCGTCGATGCTGTAGCGGGCGTCGACGCGCTCTTTGCGTCGGCCGTTGGGGTCGGGCTTGCGGCGCTGGGCGACGCGGTGCAGGGCGGCTGCTTCGGCGGCACGCGGCAGCGGCAAGACAGCGGCGGTGTCGGCGTCGGCGGGCTGTTCCGCCTCGGGCACCCCCTGGTGCCCGAGTGCCTCCGCCACCCCCGGGGCGGAGGCTTCCCCGTGGGGCCGGCCTGTGGACGGTCCAGCGGGATACCTTGCTGACGCGGTGGTGGCAGGGGTGGCGGTCATCTGCTCCTGAGACGTGGGGAGTTCGTGGTGCTGGTCGTGCATGGATCAGTTCTCCGTGTGAGTGGGGAGGGGACGATGGGTGTGGATGCGAGGGCGCGTAACGGCGGTGATTCTGGTACGCGCCTCGGCCATTCCGGTGCGGGCCTTGGGCGTTGGGCCCCGTACCGCTAGTCGCTGGTGGTGTGCTGCGGAGCCTGTCCGGCACCGCTGTCGGCCTTGAGGGCCTTGAGGGCCTTCGTGATCCGCTCGGTGGCGGCCTTGTGGCCGCGCCGCTTGAGCTCTGCGCGCATTTCCGCGACGGAGGGCACACCGGTGCCGTTGGCGAGGTCGTGGGCGATAGCCTGCAGTTCGGCATCGGTCAGGTCGGGCTCGCGCCCTGGGGAACCGCCCTTCCCCTTCCCGGTCCGCTTCCGTTCCGGCTTCACCGGTGCGTTCCGTTCCGGAGCCGTGCTGACCGGATCTGCGTTCCGGTGAGCGGTGAGGGCACGGGCCTCTTCCGGTTCGTGCTCGCGTGCCGGGTGCGTCTGGTCATGGGAACGCGGCGCGGTGCCGGAAACCGACTCCTGAGGCGTTCCGGATGCAGCTGCCGGTACGCCGACGGGGCCGGTGGAGGGGGTGACCGGCGGTTCCTGCTCCTCACCGGAGACCGGATCCGGGCGGTCGGTGGGAGGCTCGACGAGCTGGTGGATCTGCTGCATCAGCACGGCGAAGGCCAGCATCGCGGCGAGCGGGGGAACCGCGGCGACCACGTAGTCGAGGAACGGGACCGCGTCGGCGTTGTTCGTGCCGCTGACCCCGGCCACGTTCAGTGCGATGGAGCCGACCGATCCGATCACGGTTGCGGCGATGGCCCACCGGTCGGTGACGTGGCGCAGGCCCGCGCGGAGCATGAGCAGTTCGCCCGCGACGATGAAGGCGTCCAGGGTGGCGGGCCAGGCCCAGCGGCGGACCGGTGAGCTTCCAAGGCCGTGCTGGCCGGCGACGTCGGCCAGGTGCGCGTACGAGAGCGCGAACGCTCCAGCGGTGAGGGCGGCGATGACGGCCCCGGCCACGATGAGCACAGTCCGCTCGGCAGCGTGCTTGGTCACCACTTCCCACCCTCCACTGTGACGTGCACGTTCGCGATCCGCACGAGCCTGGGGTCCAGGAGCGTGCCGGGGCGCCAGTTGGTGTCGGCCCTGGCGGAGACGGGTGGGGCGATGGCGAAGAGGGCCGCGGCGGCGTCGTGGGACAGGGCGAAACCGCGTGCTGCGAGCGAGATGTTGCCGGTGCGGTCCCTGCCTGTGAGGCGGGCAGGAGGTAGCGCGGCGTGTGTGGGCATGGGATGGGATCTCCGTGGTGAACTGCGTGCGCCGGGCAGGGCGAGGATTGGCCGGGCACGGCAGGAAAGTGGTTCGGGTGGTGCGGGGCGCTGGGGGCGCAAGGGCCTGTTAATACCCGTGCGGGCCGGTGCCCGTGCTGCGCCTGCGATCAGGGCCGTCGAGGATGACGCGGCGGGTCATCTCGGCGAGGCGGGAGGCAACGCGGTCGCCGACGGCGGTGCGCAGGTCGGCGATGGGGAGGTTGGTGGTGATGAGGGTGGGCAGCTCGTGGACGTACCGGTGGTCGATGAGCCGATAGGTCAGCTCCTCGGTCCACTCCGACGCCTTGGCGGCGCCGAGGTCGTCGAGCAGCAGCAGGGGGCTGCGGGCCAGTTCCTGGAAGCGGCGTTCGCCGTCGTGGCCCTGGCGTGGGCGCAGGGTGGCGTGCAGTTCGGCGGTGGTGATGGCCTCCCAGCGCAGCCGGACCCCGGCGCCGAGCAGCGAGCGGATGGCGCCGTACGCCTGGTAGGTCTTGCCGGTGCCGGTCGGGCCCACGATCAGCAGCGAGGGGCCGTACGCGATACCCGGCGCCCCACCTGGCCCCGGCCGACCGGCAGCCGCGATCTCCTCGACCCAGGCCGATACGTCGGTGTGGTCGGCCAGGGCGGCGCGGTAGCGGCGCGGGATGCGGGCGGCGGCCAGCTCCAGCGCGGTCACCGGTTCCGGCGACGGCGCCGCGTCGACCACGGCGGTGGGGTCGATGTTGCGGGCGGCCAGGATCGACTCCACCTTGGCCACGGCGCCACCCAGTTGGCGTGGCTCGCGGGCGGACGTCTTCGCGGTCGTGGTCACAGCTCACCCCCGTACGCGGCCTGCGCGTCGACCGGGTTGGTCCACGGCCGGTGCCCTGCGGACGTGTCACTCGGCGTGGGAGGGTTCATGGCCTCGTTGACCAGGCTCGACAGGACGCTGGGATGCAGGCCCTTGGCACGCAGCCGCTCGAGACCGGCGCGCACGTACGCCGCGTCGATGCCCTCGGCGAGCAGCTTGGCGGTCTCCTTGCCGAGATGTCCCAGGAAACCGCTGGGCGGTCGGTTGGTGCATCCGGCGGCGTACTCGGCAATGAGCGCCTTGGCCGAGACGGACTCGGGTGCGGGGGCGCTCGCGTCCCCCACCGGAGGTGATCCTAGATCCAGGATCCTAGGTCCTAGATCCGGACCATGAGGGCTCACCGAGTCCTCCGTGAGCCCTCCCGGAATCCTCCGTGATGCCTCACTGGAGCCCTCCTGACCTGCGGGTTCGCCGTTGGTCACTGAAGGCTCCCGCAGAATGCGCGAGTCCGCAGCAAGGACTCCGGGAGGGCTCACTGAAGGGTCCGCGAGTTCTCCGTGATGGCTCCCGGCGGGCTGCGCGGGCCGTCCGCCCTCGTGGTGCGAGCAGGCCGGGCAGCGGCTGCCGCTGGGCCGGTTGATCTTCTGGTGCTTGGCCCAGGTGACGATGTGCAGGTAGTTCTTGCCGTCGTCGCCTTCATAGCGGCAGATCAGCCCGGCGCCGGCGAGCTGGGTGAGGTCGTCCTCGACCGCCAGAGGGCCGTGCTCGGGCCGCAGCGCCCACAGGGCGCCGGCGATGACGGCGGCCTGGTCGCGGAAGCGGCCGTGGTCGTCGGCCTGGGTGAGCAGCCCGAAGAAGGTCCGCTCGGCGTTGACGCTCACTGCGGCGAGCGACTCGGAGATGAACGCTTCGGGCTTGATGGTGCGTATCCGCGCCATGCCTATCGCCCCGCCTTCGCCGCCGCCGACGGCGCGGCGGGTACCGGGTAGGCGGTGACGTGCGGGGATGGCGTATTCGGTTGGGGATCGGCCATACTGGGCATCAGCTCCTCTGCTCGCGGGCCATATGGGACGGCAATCCCGGACTCCGCGGGTCGATCGCTAGGGATGGCGGTTGAGAGGTTTGCGCTTGAGCCCCCGGCATCGCCGGGGGCTTCTTTCATGTGACGAGCGGTCGTGCGGGGCTCCTCGGATCGGTGGGGTGGATGCCATCAGCATGCCACATGAATTGCAGATCGCAGAAGTGTTTTGCATCTCGCAGTGGAGATGCTACTGTTTACGCTGTGCTGCAAACCGCAGTGCATCGCTACGAACGGAAGGAGGTGGCGGTGGCGGAGGAAGAACCGTCCGAGGGCGTCCTGCTCAGCGGCGAGGCGAACGTCGCGACCCGCATCAGGGTGGAGCGCGAGGCGCGCGGCTGGAGTACCAATGCCCTGTCCGACCGGCTCAACGAGGCCGGCTTCGAGATGAACCCGTCGGCGGTCTGGCGGATCGAAAACGGGAAGCGCCGCATCAACCTCGACGACGCCATCGGCTTCGCCGAGGTCTTCGGCATCGACCTGCGCAACCTCGTCGGGCCACCGCAGCTGGCGGCCAAGGCCCGTGCCATGGAGCTCATCGACGAGGTCGTGGACGCGTTCCGCGCTACCCAGAGAGCCAACATGGCCTTCACGGAGGCGCGCGACGCTCTCGACGCCTACCTCGCCGAGCACCCAGACATCCGCGAGGAAGCCGACCTCATGGTCCAGAGCGCCATGGCGGAGGAGGCCAGCAAGACCATGCTGAAGATGCACGGTCCTCCGCCCGGCGAGCACGGCAACACCAGCCCCGCCGCCGAGGCATAGCCTCCGGCTCCCGCGCCCGTCCTGGGCCCGCAAACCCCCAGCACGGGCATCTCAACCCTCATCCCTAGCGATCGACCGGCAGGCCGGTGTTGCCGCGCCCATGCCTGCCATGACCTGACAGAGGACTCACTCCTTGCGCCAACCCGCAATACCCCCTGCCTCCGCACCGACTCCGCACGCTGAGTCCGCCCTGCCACGCCTGTACGTCCCCGAGGAAGTCGCCGCCGTCCTCGGCTGCTCCACCTGGTGGGTCAAGGACCGCGCCCGCCGACGCCTCATCCCCTTCACCCGTGTCGGCCGCGCCTACCGCTTCACCGGCGAACACCTCGCGGAGATCATCCGCATGCACGAAGCCCGCCCTGCCCGCCTGCAGCAGCCGGTGGCAAGTGCGCCTGCCCGCAAGCCGCCCGCTCCTCAGCCCTCTCCGTCGCCTGTCGTTGCCTCGGCTCGCCTGCGCGCCCGGCCGCCACGCCGAGCCCGCCAAGGCCAGTTCGGGACCGCCGCCTAGCACGACGACGAAGAAGGGGAGGGATACATGGGTTTCGGCGAGAAGCGCGGAAACTACTGGCGCGGCCGCTACAAGATCGCACCCGGCAAGCACCTCACCGTCGTCGGCGAGGACGGCAAGCCGCTCAAGTTCGCCACCAAGGGCGAGGCCCAGCGCGCCGCGAGCGAGGCCGAGAACAAGTACCGGCGCGGTGACTGGCGCGACCCGGCGCTCGGCCAGGAGACCTTCGGCGAGTACGCGAACCGCTGGTACGCCGCCCAGGACCTGGCTGCCTCGACGATGCAGAACTACAAGCGCCACATCGAGGAGCACCTGCTCCCCGAGTTCGAGGACAAGGCGCTCGCGGGCATCCTGCGCACGGACGTCGAGCTGTGGGAGAAAAAGGAGCGGGCCGAGTACGCGGCCTCCAGCGTCAAGACCTGGCGCTCGACGCTCCACCTGATCTTCGAGGACGCGATCGACGAGGGCCTGATCACGTCCAACCCGGCCGCCCGGCGACGTGGGCGCGGCAAGCGCGCCGGCCGCTCCCGCGACCGAGGCCCAGAGAAGGTCGTCACCGACGCGCTCGGCATCCTGCTGACCGCCGAGCGGGCCGCCCTGCTCTCCGGCCGCGACGACGAGTTCGTCGCCACGGTCCTCAAGGGCTACACCGGCAAGCGCTGGGGCGAAATCGTCGGCCTGGAAACGGAGTTCGTACGCCCCAACGCCTTCAGGGTCGAGTGGCAGCTGTACGAGCTGGACACCGGCGAGCTGGTGCGCTGTCCGCCCAAGGACGACAGCTACCGCACCATTGACGCGATGGACTGGCTGTCCGCCCTGGTCTTCAACCACATCGCCCGGACGAAACCGACGCCCTGCCCCTGCCACGGCCGGACCTACGTCTTCCGTGGGCTGGGCGCCGCCCGTGCGGGCGGTCACCAGGGCGCGAAGCTCGTCGACGTCGCACGGCTCGCCGGGGTGTCCACAGGGACGGTGTCCAACGTCCTCAACCACCCCGACCGCGTCCGGGAGGACACCCGAGTCCGCGTCGAGCAGGCGATCGCCGACCTCGGCTTCGTGCGCGGCGGCACGACCACCGAGCACGCGGCCCACTGGCGCAGGAACGGCTTCGCCACCTGGCTGTTCACCCCGGCAGTCTCCGGCTGGTACCCGAAGAAGGCACCTCAGGAAGCCCGCCCGGTGCCGATCCTCGGCGAGCCGTGGCCCGGCATCCCCGCACGCGGGCGCGGCGCCGCCAGCCGAGCCGACGCTTGCTGGCTCCCGATCGCCAAGGGCCTCACACCCCACGGCCTCCGCCACACCCACCGCACGATGATGGAGGACCTCGGCACCGAGAAGGTCCTCATGGACGAGCGCATGGGCCACATCGACGGCTCCGTCTCCGCGCGCTACGCCCACGTCACCCCTGGCATGCGCAAGCGCCTCATGCTCGGTCTGACCGAGCAGTGGGAGGCGGCGCTCGACGCCCGGCTGGCCATGTGCCCAACGTCTCCGGTGCGCGTGCTCAATGACCTCCTGCGCGCATGCGCAGTCGCCCTCGGGTAGCGGTTCCCGGGGAGTCGCGACGGGCCTGGGCTTCCCTGTGGACGGTGTTTCCGGGCGTCCAAGGACCGTTCCGATTGGTCCTTGGCATGCGGAAGGGGCTCCGGGAGTGAGGTGGCGCCCAGGAGACAGGGTGAGGACTGCGTGTGCCCGGCCTGCGGACCCACTCCCCATGGGCCGCGGCCGGTTGCCTCGACCGGTGCGCTGGGTACCCCTGAAGACCCAGCGGGCGGGAGGCGCACAGTCGACCGGGGGCTGGGGCCGCCTGGTGAGCCTAGCTGAGCTGGGGCAGTGAACCCAGGGGGATTTCGGTCGGTCAGGCCGCAGCCTGCGGTGGTACGGGCGCGGGCAGCTCGCTCAGGATGTCGAAGTCGAGGCGTAGCCGTGGATGGTGGAGCAGGTGGAGGATTGCGCACCCGGTGCAGATCAGGCGTAGGCGTCCGTGTCGGCCGCTGGACCTGGCTCGGGCGCGGTTGAGGAGCCGTACGCCGGCGCAGTCCATGAAGCCGACGGGGCGCAGATCAATCAGCAGGTCAGCGTCATTGGCGTGGGTGAGGCTGTCGAGGAATTCGATGATGCCGGGGGCGGTGTCGATGTCAATTTCGCCGCACAGGACCACCAGGGTGCAGTCTCCGCGAGGGCGGACTTCCTTGACGCAGATCACGGCAGGGGGTGGGGGCATGGCGACCCTCTTCTCCGGAGGCAGATGTGCGTGGAGACCGGATACCAACGGGATCTGGGTCGGTGATTCAGGGTAGCGGGCTGTGCCGGCCTGCTGACTGGTTGTGCCGAAAAACTGCGGACGTGGGGGCTCCGCTGCTACAGGGTGATGGGGCTGGGCACCTGATGGTGGGCTTCTCGGCGGGGTGTTGTCATGGGACGGGTCCGGGTTCGCCGTCGCCGTTGTCGTCCAGGTGGAGTCGGCGGGCCAGTACGTCGCGGGCGACGTCCAGGAGGGGCCGGTCGTGGCTGAAGGCGTATCCGCGCAGTCTGATCAGGGCGTGGTCGCAGTCGATGGCCAGCTGGTCTGCGAGCATGCCGGTGGCCTGGTGGACCTCGGCGAAGTGGAGACCGGGCTCGTCGAGCAGGGGAGTGTGGGACAGATCGGCGTGGGCGGCGGTGGCGATGGTGATCTGGGCGATGGTGTCGGCCAGGCCGAAGGCATCGGTGAGCTGGCCGGTGGACAGGGGGCCGGGCCGGGTGCGGTGGCCGGTGAGGGCGCCGAGCGCGATGACCCCGATGCGCAGCGGGAAGGAGAACACCGCGCGTACGTCCAGCGCCTCGATGGCGCCCGGCAGGCCGGGCCAGCGATCGGTGGCGAAGGCGGAGGTGTCGGCCACGTCGGGCAGCAGTATCAGTGCGCCGTTGCGGGCGGCGTCCAGACTCGGGCCCTGGCCCTGGACCTGTTGCAGGTCCTCCAGCGCGAGTGTGCGCTCACCGAAGGACTGCACCAGTTCGGCCTGGTTGCCACTGGGGGCGAGGAGCAGGCTGAGGCCGTCCAGGCCCAGCATGTCGGCGCAGGCCGCGAGCGGCAGTGGCGCCATGCCGGGGCCGGTGTGGGAGCTGAGGGTGCGCAGGTAGTCGGCCAACACCGGATGGGTCACCGACGCCACCCCCTTTCGGGTGCCGTGCGGACCATCCGGCGGCCGGCCCACCAGTCAGCACCGATGGGCGGGTGGTTCACCGATCGCGCCGCTCAAGAAGCGCTGCGTCGGCCGTGCCCTGCAGGACCTGGCGGGCGATATCGGTGAGCCGCGTCTGGTGATCGCGCGCGTAGCGGCGCATGAGGGTGAACGCCTCTTCGACGCCGGTGTTGCGGCGGTTCGCCAGATAGCCCTTGGCCTGCTCGATGATGACGCGGCTGTCCAAGGCGGCCTGTAGTTGTGCGGTCACTGTCATCTGCTCACTCACCGCCCGCTGTTGCAGGACGCCGATGGTGGCGGTGTCGGCGAGCGCCTGAGCCAGACGCACCTGGGAGTCGTCCAGCGGCCCGGGTTGGTCCCGGAACAGGTTCAGGGCTCCGATCACCTGGTCGTGCAAACGGAGAGGTGCCGCCACGACCGAGGTGAAGCCGGCTTCCACGGCCCGCGGCGCGAACCGGGGCCAGCGCATCGCGGCCGCCTGCGTCGCCAGCGGTACGTCAGACACCTGCTCCCTGGTTCGGAAGCAGTCCCGGCAGGGGCCCTCGTCCCACTCGATGCTGGCCAGTTCCAGCCGACGAGTGCGCTCGTCCGAGGCCGCGGCGTCCACCAACTGGCCCCCGGGAGTGGCGAGCAGGACCCCGGCCGCCGCCACGTCCAACAGGTCCACACAGTGGTCGGCGAGCGTGTGCAGGAATCCGATGACGTCGAAGTCCCGCACCAAGGTGTCGGCGAGGTCGACGAACGCGGCCGCCAACTGCTCCTCACGCGGCAGCTCAGGCATACCCCACCCACCTCCAAGAGTGATCCGGGGACACCTTCCCACAGGGTGCTGTCTCCTGTTGCCACCCAGTCTCGTCCCCATGGCGCGCCTTGACCAGGACACCTCGTGAAGTGCCGTGTCGGCATAGCCGGAAACCGGTCGGGAGATCCCGCGCCGTTCGCGGTTCTCTGGTGCACCGGTCCCGTCGTGGGACGACTGACCGGGCAGCGGGAGGCGGCGCTCGACGTCTGCCTTGCGATGCGCCTCACGTCATCGGTGCGCGTGTTCCTGTGCCCTGGTGGCTCTTGCCGGCAGGGAGGGGGACGCTGGTGTGGGTGGTGCCCGACGCGCCGATGGGTGTCCCGTTGGCTTCCAGGGGTGTGGCGCTGAGGGCCAGGAGGGCCACGTCGTCCGCCGGGCCGTCGGGGAACGTGGCGAGGAGGGTGGTGAGGTCGTCGATGATCGCGGCCGCGCCGGGTGCCGCGCTGGTGGCCGCGTGGTGGGTGAGGTGCGAGGCCAGGCTCTCCTCGTCGAAGCGGGCGCCGTGGGAGGTGCGGGACGCGATGAGGCCGTCGCTGTAGAGCAGGAGCGCCTCGCCCGGTGCCAGGCGCAACGTCCGGGAGACGAACGGTGCCTCGGCGAGCGCACCGAGGAGTATTCCACCGGTCAGCTCCACCGGTTTCGCGTTGGGGCGCAGCCCGTCGCGGGCCGGGCGCAGGTGGTACGCGGGAGGGTGGCCGCCCCCGGTCAGGTCGATGGTGAACCCGCCCGCAGGGTCGGGGACCAAGGTGCCGAAGATCAGTGTGCACAGGTGGACATCGGCGGCCCGGTCCGGCAACAGGGCCGTGTTCAGCGTCTCCAGGACGGCGCGCGGGTCGGCCTCCAGCGGTGCCGTGGCACGCAGGGTGTGGCGGATCAGCGAGGTGAGGGAGGCCGCCGTTGTGCCCCTGCCGCTCACGTCACCGAGGCAGAACGCCCACCGGTCGGTGCCGAGGGGAAAGACGTCGTAGAAGTCGCCGCCGACGTCGTGGACGGACGCGGTGGCGTAGTGGCAGGCCGCCTGCAGGCCCGGCACCTGGGGCAGGACCGGCGGCAGGAGCGTGCTCTGCAGGGCTGCGGCGAACTCGGCGGTGCGGGCCCGCTCCCGCTCGGCCCCCTCGCGTGCCGCGTTGGCGGCCTCCAGCAGTTCGCGTTCCCTGCGCAGCATGCGCAACGCGGAAAGGCGCAGCTCCAGCTGGTCCATGACCAGCGCCGCCAGGTCGGTCAGGGCGGCGGCCCGCTCGGGTGTGATCCGGCGAGGCCGGATGTCCAGGACGTCGACCGCGCCGAGCCGGTGGCCGT
Source organism: Streptomyces sp. NPDC025651 (assembly GCF_055558735.1). Taxonomy (NCBI): domain Bacteria; kingdom Bacillati; phylum Actinomycetota; class Actinomycetes; order Kitasatosporales; family Streptomycetaceae; genus Streptomyces; species Streptomyces sp. NPDC025651. The sequence goes on along the minus strand of NZ_JBVHLZ010000002.1, from coordinate 376,162 downwards.
CCGGCGTGGTGATGGGGGCGGCGGCGTAGAAACGGACACCGGCCGGGCCGGTCACCATCGGGTGCGCTCGGGCCCGGGGATCGTGGTGGGTGTCACGGATGACCAAGGGGGTGTCGGAGAGGACGACCGAGGTGCTCAGGCACGCATCCCGGCCGGCTTGGGTGACACGGTCGAGCCCGTACGCGGCCTTGAACCAGACCCGGTCGGTGTCGACGATCGTCACCGTCGCCATCGGCGCGCCGAAGAGGCGCGCGGCCAACGCGGCGATCCGGTCGAACGCCCCGTCCGGCGGGGTGCCCAGGATGTCGTAGCGGCGTACCGCCTCGATGCGCCGCGCCTCCCGCTCGTGATCTCCCTCAGGGGACGACTCCATGTCTTCCCGTCCCGTTCGTCGACCGGCCTCCCGCGCCTGTCCGTCTCATTCCGGTTACTCGGGGCGCTGTGTACGGGCGTTGTGCGCGAGGCCGTCCGGACGACCGGCCTCGCGTTCGCCCAGGGGCAGCACCAGGGCGCGCAGCACCGCGGGATCGGAGGGCCTGCGGACCTGGCCGATGTCCTCCCATCCCCACGCCTGGAAGGCGGCGTGGGCCCTGGGGTCGGCTTGGTCCACCAAGGTGGCGCCGAGCGAGGCGTGGTGGTCGGCGAGCAGCCGCGTCTGCAACAGCCGGGCGAGACCGGCTGTGCGCTCGTGCGGGTGGACCACGATCTCCGTGACGGCGAAGGCGTGCCCCGAGGAGGTCAGCTGCTCGACCGACCTGGGCAGGCCGCCCTCGAAGCCGACCCACCAGGCCCCGTCGCGCGCGATGGGGAAGCCGAAGGCGCAGCCCGCCAGGGCGGTGGTCTCGGCGAGCAGCATCGAGAATCCCGGGCGCCGTACGGAGTCCGCGAGACGCCGCAGGAAGTCCTCCCTGCGGCGGTACGCCTCGCCGGTCGCGGTGTCTGACGACTCGACGTACAGATCCGCCAGGTCCTCCCGGAGTGTCTCGGCCTGCCAGCGGTTCAGGCGGCGCAGGCGCACTGCATCCAGGGCTGCGTGCTCGTGGCCCGGTCCGGAGCCGACGGCCGTCATCGCGCACCTGCCGACGACAGGCGCGCGGGTCGCCGCGCGGTGGGCGCGCGCCCGGTGCGGCTCGCCGGTGTGCCGTCCAGCAGGAAGGCGCAGCCAGTGAGGGTGAGGATCCGCCGCAGCGAGGACGGTGGGTGGTGCAGCCGCAGGGCGCCGCCTGCTGTGGTGGCCTGCTCGGAAGCGTCTAGGAAGGTGTTGAGGCCGCTCACGTCGCAGAAGGTGACGGCCGTCAGGTCGACGTCGATCGTGCACGTACCCCCGTATAGGCACTCCCGCAGGGACGCGCTGACCAACGGCACCGTCTCGAGGTCGATCTCACCGGCCAGGGTGATCAGCGCTTGGCTGTGCTCGTCGAGCCGTTGGACGTTCAGATGGGGCAGGGACATGGCGCCTCCGGTTCCGGGCGACCGGCCGGGGCGGAGACCAGCGATGCAGGCTGAGAGCCCGGCAGGTGTGTGTGCTCGGCAGCAACGCGCCGTCGGGGTCTGGAACGTCGACGTCCTGCTGTGAGGATAGTCCCGGATTCGCCGGTGCGGGAGACGGAAAGGTCTCTCAAGGCCCGTATCTGTGGCAGGAGTTCGGATACGTCTGGTGGCGGTGCCGTCGGGGAGGGCCGCCGCACATCGTGGACCCGACGAGGTGGTTCGAGGGGACGGGTGACGGCGGCGCAGGGACAGCCCTGGCAGTGTTCGGCACCGAGTCCACAGGCTGGTCGTCATCGGATGGGGTGGCGACTGGAACGCCGGGACCAGCGCATGACGATGAAGGCCAGAGCGGCTATGAAGACCGCGACGCCGATGAGCAGCAGGTAGCCGAGCCCCTCTGTCACCGCTCCGATGATTCCCAGCGCGATGGCGACCAGAACGAGGAGCAGAAAGAGGACCATGACGCGGACGCCTCCTTGGGCTGAGCACGGGCGGTCAGCGGCGTGCGAGCTGCCTCTCGCCGTCTGCGCCGGTCTGGTAGGACAGGTCGTAGTGATGGAAGATCGCTTTCTCTGCCTCGGCGGGCAGGACGTCGTCCATGCCGACCGCGGGTGCCTTTTTCACCAGGGCCTTTGCGTAGGAGACTTTGACGTAGTCTGGCCCCAGGGTCACGTCGTCCAGGGGCACGAAGGCCAACCGGTGGCGGGTGGGCAGTCCGGTGCGGACCGTGGCCATGGCCGGTTCGTCGGTGGTGGTGTCCACATAGATCGCTTCGAGGACGCCGATCTTGTGGTCCTTGGGGTCGACGACGTTGTGGTTGCGCCACTCGCGGATGTCGGCTGCATGGATCATGGTTTGCCTCCTGGGCCGTTGATCTGGGCCGGTGCGAGCCTGTCCATGGACAGCGGCAGCCCGCCGGGGTGCGCCTCTTCCCGGAGCAGTACGGCCGGGGTACCCAGATCCACCCGCGGTATCCCGCCGACCGCCCGTCAGGTCATGGCTTTCGGCCGCCCGCGCGTTTGACGCTCCGGCGCCGCGGGCGGAGGCGTCCGCGGCCTCCGTCCCGGTGGTCGCGGCGGGCGCGGACGGCGGAGGGAGGAGCGATGCCGGGTTGCTGCCGTGCGGGACCGCGGGCGCCGCGACGGCTGGTGAGGCGACGGCTGTACTTGTGCAGCGCGATCCGTTCGGCGTGCTGGCTGTTGAGACGGTGGATCAAGAACGTTCCCAGGGCGATCATCGCGAGGATGACAGCGATGGTGATGCCGGTGTCCATGGCCCGTCACCTCCCGCCGGTCGTGCCGACGGGTGCGGCCATGGCGCCGCCCTCCGCCTCCCATGCCTCTGCCTGTGTGCGGGCCGGCGGGTCCGCCTCGGCTGGGGCTGCGGGGTGACGGTCCAGTTCGTCGGTGATGAGAGCGCTGCCGGTCCGTATGGTCCGGGGATCGCAGGCGGCGGCCATGAGGCGCCCGGCGGCTGCCGCACCGGTCTCTGGGGGAATGATCAGCAGGTCCCAGCGCCCGACGTGGTAGGAGAGCAGCAGGAGTTGGTGCGGGTCCTGCTCTTGGCGGAACCAACCCACCTTGACCACATGGCCGTTGACGGGGATCTTGCGTGGCACGACGGGCCAGTGCGTCGGGTTGACCGTGACGCGTGTGATACGGCCCCACAGCGGGTCCAACAGGTCGGTCAGGGCGGGAAGTTCACGGGTGAGGTCCCGGGAGCGTGGCCACCAGGCGCCGTCGAGCAGCCCGGCGGGCGGTCCCGGAGGTTTGAGGGAGAGCCGGACCGGCAGGGAGCCGGTGGGCTCGGTGATCGGTGTGGTTGGCGGGGCTCGTTGGGTGATCATCGTCATGGTGACGACCTGTCCCCGGGCTTGGCGTCCTGGCCCGGTGCTATCGAACCGAGAGAGATACCGACAGGAAAGCCGGTCAAGAAATGCTCTCGATACTGCCAGCCTACTCCTGCGGCGGCCCCGACCACGACTGCCCGACCGTTCCCTTCTGAGGGGCCGTTCCTGCCTGTTGGGGTGGCCAGGAGTAGGCTGGCAGCACCGAGGGATCTGCGTACACGGGCCCAGTCGCCCTTGTCGCTCTCGGCGAGTCACCGGACCGGATCTGCCCGGGGCGAGGCACACCATGACCACGAACACACTTTGCCCGAAGAAGGCACCCGCCAACGGTCATGCGGTGAAGGCGGGTTGGCCCGTAGTCGAGCAGGACTCGCAGCGACTGCTGCCGCGTCTCGGAGCGAGCGGTGCGTCATGACCACCGACCCCACGCCTCCCGTGACGCTCCTTGCGGACACCCAGACCCATCAGCTGGCCCCCGGCGCAGCCGTACTGAGAATGGAGACGACGCCCCGCCGTGACGGGACCTTCGACGGCGCCTGGTGGCCGCGCTCCCGGAACCTCGAAACTCAGTTGCCGGGCTTGATACGCGCGCTCACCGAACGCCTCGGCCCCATCGCTCGCATCGGCCTGGACGAGAGTTCCTGGGACGTGCACACACGTCACATGGCTGTCGACGGCCTGATGGTCCGCATCGACTGGTCCGCCGTCGACGACAACACGATGCTCGTCACCCGCGGGCGCCAGGACATCTTCTCCTTCCTGATACTCCCGCCGCAGACCGACGCCTCCGCCGCGCGTGCCGCCATGGCCATGGCCGTCCAGGACGGCAACAGCGCATCGGCCGCGGAGATCCTGGCGGCCACCGGAATCACTTCCGCTTGAGGGACGTCCGGAGGGCTCTCTCAGCGGCTCCTTGGGAGCCGGATCTTGAAGTTGGCTCCCAAATGGCTCCCAAGAGGGGGCCAGAAACGATTCAGGGGCCCGACCCGCTAAGCGGATCAGGCCCCTGACCTGGTGTTTCAGCTGTCGGGGTGGCGGGATTTGAACCCACGACCTCTTCGTCCCGAACGAAGCGCGCTGCCAAGCTGCGCTACACCCCGATGTCGTTGCTCCGCTGCCCGCAGTGCTGCAGGTCGCGGCGACATCGATTACTTTAGCGGACCGGCGCCCTGAGACGAAATCCGGTTTTCGCGGCCCCTCGGGGCGGGGCGGATCCGGTCGAGTCCGACGACGAGCAGGGCGAGGGCGTAGAAGGCCAGGCCGAAGACGACGCCGTTGCCGAGGACCCCCGCGTAGCCGTGGGCGTCGACGTCCAGGAACGGGTACGGGTACCGGGCCGTCGAGCCCGGCGACATCAGGGCGCCGCGGGCCAGCGCGAAGGCCAGGTACGCGAGCGGGTAGAGCAGCCAGAGGCCGGCATGGCGCGGGCGCAGGCCGCCCGGCCTGGTGAGCAGCAGCCAGTCCAGGGCGACCCCGATCGGCGTCACGGTGTGCAGGAGTTGGTTGGAGACGGAGTGCCAGTCGGACTGGGCCGTGATGTCCCCGGTCATCGAGAAACCGCTGGAGTCGTTGGCCAGGACTAGGTGGTAGACGAGCCCGGTGATCGAGATGAACAGGAGCGTTCCGCCCGTCACCCAGGGCGGCAGCGGAGGACGGCCCCGCCAGGCGCGCCACGCGGACATCCCGAGCACCACGGCCACGAGCATGTTGCTCTGGACCGTGAAGTAGCTGAGGACGCGCAGGGGACTGCCGATGGCCAGGTCGATGACGATCCCGGTCACCGCGGCGAGTGCGATCAGGGTGCGGAAGGCCGCCGCGAGGGGGCGGCGCACGGGTGGTACGACCGCCTCCGCGGGGACACCGGTGGGAATCGGCGCGATCATGCCCTCCACCGTAAACACGGTTCCTGTCAGACGCGCGCGGTCAGGCCCCGTCGCACCCCCACCGCCGTCAGCCCACGCTGTTCAGCCGCCAGCCGCCAGCCGCCAGCCGCCAGCCGCCAGCCGCCAGCCGCCAGCCGCCAGCCGCCAGCCGCCAGCCGCCAGCCGCCAGCCGCCAGCCGTTAGGCGTCAGGCGAGGCCCCCGCCGCCACTCGCCCACCACCGGGCCACGCCCCGCTCCCCGCGCCCGCCCCGCCTCAGCCCCCCGCCGTAAGCGTCAACAGCGTCGCCTCCGGAGGGCACGCGAACCGCATCGGCGTGTAGCGGTTCGCCCCGCACCCCGCCGACACGTGCAGATACGACCGCTTCCCCTCGGCCTCGTGCGTCGACAGGCCCTTCACCCGGTCCGTGTCCAGGTCGCAGTTGGTGACCAGGGCGCCGTAGAAGGGGATGCAGACCTGACCGCCGTGGGTGTGGCCGGCGAGGATCAGCGGGTACCCGTCGGCCGCGAAGGAGTCGAGCGAGCGCAGGTACGGGGCGTGCACGATGCCCATCGAGAAGTCGGCCGCGGCGTCCGGACCGCCCGCCACGCGCGCGTACCGGTCGCGCTTGATGTGCGGGTCGTCCACACCGGTGAGGCCGATCTCGCAACCGTCGATCTTCAGCGAGCCGCGGGTGTTCGTGAGGTTCACCCAGCCCGCCTCGTCGAACCCGTCGCGCAGGTCCTCCCACGGGTTGTGGATGACGCCGACGGCGGGCGGGTTGCCGTTCAGACCGTGCCTGCCCTGGACCTTCTCCAGGAGGTAGCGGGCGGGGTTGCGCGGCTTCGGGCCGTAGTAGTCGTTCGAGCCGAAGACGTACGCCCCGGGGAACTCCATCAGCGGCCCGAGCGCGTCCAGAGTCTCCGGCACACCCTCGGGGTCGGAGAGGTTGTCGCCCGTGTTGATCACGAAGTCGGGGCGCAGACCCGCGAGCGAGCGCAGCCACCGCTGCTTCTTGCGCTGCCCGGACACCATGTGGATGTCGGAGACCTGAAGCACCCGCAAGGGACGCATCCCCGACGGCAGTACGGGCACCGTGACCCGCCTCAGCCGGAAGGAACGGGCTTCGAAGCCCACCGAGTAGGCGAGACCGGCCGCGGCCGTCGCCGTGATGCCCAGAGGTACTGCGTATCGCGCGCGCATCCCTCCATCGTGTCAGACCCGCGGCGCCCCGAATTCCGGAGGGCGGCGCGGCAACGGGCGCGCACCTCACGGAAATCGGCGGGCAGGAACCCGCCCGCACCTGCCACAATCGACGCATGACCACGCTCAAGTCGAAGCTGCAGGACCACCTCAACGCCGCGATCAAGGGGCGTGACGAGCTGCGCTCCTCGACGCTCCGTATGACCCTCGCCGCGATCACGAAGGAGGAGGTCGCGGGCAAGGAGAAGCGCGAGCTCTCCGACGACGAGGTGCAGAAGGTGATCACCCGCGAGGCCAAGAAGCGCCGCGAGGCCGCCGACGCGTTCGCCCAGGGCAACCGCCCCGAGCAGGCCGAGCGCGAGAAGGCGGAGGGCGAGGTCCTCGCCGAGTACCTCCCCAAGCAGCTCTCGGACGACGAGCTGGAGACGATCGTCGTCCAGGCCGTCGAGGAGGCGAAGGCGGCCGGCGCCGAGGGCCCGCGCGCCATGGGCCAGGTCATGAAGATCGTGAACCCGAAGGTCGCGGGCCAGGCGGAGGGCGGCCGCGTCGCCGCCACGGTCAAGAAGCTCCTCGCAGGCTGAGCCCGGCCCCGCCTTCCGGGAGGTTCCCGAAGGTTGAGCCCGGCCCTGCCTTCCGGGAGTTCCCGAAGACTGAGCCCAGCCCCGCCTTCCGGAAGATTCCCGAAGACTGAGCCCGGCCCTTCCTTCCGGAAGGCCCCCGAAGGCTCCCGAAGCCGTACGCAGATGAGGGCGCCCCCTGCTTCAGGGGGCGCCCTCATCCACGTACACGGCCAGGAAGGCTAGCGCGGCCAGCCTCCACCGATTCCGCCCCCGTGGCCCCCGCCGTTGCCGAGACCCCCGAGCGCGTCCGGCGGGATCGAGATCTCCGGCCACGGGTTCCCGCCGCCGTCACCACCGTCACCGCCGCCGTTCCCGCCGCCGCCGTGACCGCCGCCGTTGCCACCGCCCGGCTTGCCGTCGTCGTGGTCCCGGTCGCGGTCCCTGTCGCGGCCCTTGCCCTTGTCCCCGCCGGGGATGTGGACGGTGTTGAAGCCCGGCGCCGGCTTGCCCGCGAGCGCCCCGCTCATCGCGTCGCGCCAGATCGGACCCGGCACCTCGCCACCGAAGACCTTGTCGTACGGGACGCCGCCGATGGTGATGTCGACCATCTGCCGCTTGTGCTGCGGGTCGCCGACCCAGACCGCGCCCGACATGTTCGGGGTGTAGCCCACGAACCAGGCGGCGTAGCGGTAGTCGGTCGTACCCGTCTTGCCCGCGCTCGGGCGCGAGCCGAGTCCCGCCTGCTTGCCCGTGCCGTCCTCGACCACGCCCTTCAGGAGGGTGTTGATGGTGTCCGCGGTCTTCTCCGACATGGCGCGCGAGCACGTCGACTTCGGCACCGGCAGCGACTTGCCGCCGAGCGTGGAGATCGACTCGATGGCGATCGGCGTGCAGTAGGTGCCGCGCGAGGCGAAGGTCGCGTACGCGCCCGCCATCGTCAGCGGCGACATCTCCTGGGTGCCGAGGGCGATCGACGGAGCCTGGACCATCTCCTTGCCGTCGGCGCGCTTGACGCCCATCTTGTCGGCGAGCGTCGTCACCGGGCAGATGCCGATGTCGCCGATGAGCTGCACGTAGTAGGTGTTGACCGACTTCGCGGTCGCTTCCTTCATGCCGTACGGCCCGACCTCGGACTCGTTCTCGTTGGTGAGCTTCGCGCCGCCCGAGTTCACCCAGTCCTTGCCGCCACAGGCGGACACCCGCGAGGGATACGGCATCTCGTACGGGGACGAGTAGCTCTGCCCCGCCGACTTGCCGCCCTCCAGGGCCGCCGCCGCGACGATCGGCTTGAACGTCGAACCGGGCTGGTAGCCCGCGCCGCCGCCCATGGAGTCGTCCACGGAGAGGTTGATCGTGGTCTCGTCCTTCTTGAAACCGTAGGGACGGGACTGGCCCATGCCGAGGATCTTGCCCGTGCCCGGCTCGACGATGGTGGCCGCGGTCGCCACGTCGTCGGTCTTGTTCACGTGATCCTTTATCGAGGCCTGCACCGACTCCTGCGTCTGCGGGTCGAGCGTCGTGCGGATCCTCAGGCCGCCGCGGTTCCAGATCTTGGCCCGCTCTTCCTTCGTCTTGCCGAAGACCGGGTCGTTGAGGAACACCTCGCGTACGTAGTCACAGAAGAAGCCGGCGCCGTTGACCGAGGTGATGCAGCCGTTCTTGGGGCGGCTCACGTTCAGACCGAGGTCGGTCTTCTTGGCCTTGTCGGCGTCGGCCTGCGAGATGTCGTGCGTGTCGGCCATGCGCTGCAGCACGACGTTGCGCCGCTTGGTCGCCTCGGCCGCGTCGTTCACCGGGTCGTACCGGCTGGGGGACTGCACGATGCCGGCGAGGAGCGCGGCCTCCTGGAGCTTCAGCTCCTTGGCGGGCTTGGAGAAGTAGCGCTGGGAGGCGGCCTCGACGCCGTACGCCTGCTGACCGAAGTAGGTGATGTTCAGGTAGTTCTTGAGGATCCGCTTCTTGCCCAGCTTGTCCTCGACCTGGATCGCGTACTTCAGCTCGCGGATCTTGCGGCCGAGCGTCTGCTGGGTGGCCTCGGCGACCTTCGTCGGGTCGTCGCCGGCCTCCTCGACGAAGACGTTCTTCACGTACTGCTGCGTGAGCGTGGACGCGCCCTGCGAGACGCCGCCGCTCTGCGCGTTCTGGTTGAGGGCGCGCAGGATGCCCTTGAGGTCGACCGCGCCGTGCTCGTAGAAGCGGGCGTCCTCGATCGCGACGATCGCCTTCTGCATGTACGGCGAGATGTCCTTGAGCGGCACCACCGTGCGGTCACGCGAGTAGACCGTCGCGATCGATCCGCCCTTGGCGTCCAGGATCGTGGTGCGCTGACTGAGCGGCGGCTGCTTCAGGTTGGCGGGGATCTCGTCGAACCCCTCGACCGAGCCCTTGGCCGCCAGGCCCAGCGCACCGGCCGCGGGCAGGGCGATCCCGGCGAGCACCGCACCCGCCAGAACGCTGACTCCTAGGAACTTCGCGGCCTGCTGAGTTGGTGACAGACCACCGCCCGAGCGCTTCTTTCCCATGGGGGCAGCCTACGTTCTGATTCGCCGGACAGGCCTCAATGCCTTGGCCTAAGCTGCTCCCAACTGTCACAGCAGTGCGGTCCAGCAACAAGCCCCCTGTCGCTCCCCGATCTGACGGATTTATGTCCGAATTCGCCTCAAGTGGCGCTCGGCGTCCGTTGTGACTCAACTGAACTGTCCGGACATGCCGGTTTGATCACGCATGTCCCCAGCTCACTCCGTCGGGTGATCTGCCGCTTACGCATAGTCCGTTCGGGCCATCCAAGATTGGGCCCGAAGGGGGTGTTGCGCTGTGCCCACCTTCCGTAACGTCCTCAACTGGCGGCGGTGAATATGCCGCTGCCGCCGTGGGGGAGCCTCGATTCGGGAGAGGACGGCGCCGGTATGGGCTGGGTAACCGACTGGAGTGCGCAGGCGGCCTGCCGCACTACCGATCCGGATGAACTGTTCGTTCAAGGAGCAGCGCAGAACAGGGCCAAGGCGGTGTGCACCGGATGTCCGGTGCGGACCGAGTGCCTGGCCGACGCGCTGGACAATCGCGTCGAGTTCGGCGTGTGGGGTGGCATGACGGAGCGAGAGCGCCGCGCACTGCTGCGCAGGCGTCCCACCGTCACCTCATGGCGCAGGCTCCTGGAGACAGCGCGCTCCGAGTACGAGCGCGGCGCGGGCCTGCTGCCCGTGGACTTGGAGGACGAAGAGACGTACGAGAGCTACGCGGCAGTGGGTTAGCCGGCCGGGCGCGCGACCGTGCGCACCCCCGAGCCAGTCAGCCCGCCAGCCGGTCCCCGATGGCCCGGAGGCCCGCGAGGTCGTGCACATCGCCCGGCAGCGCGGCCACCTCGGCCACCGCCACCTCAGGGTGGAGCGCGATGAAGCGATCACGCGTGCGCTGTTCACGCGCGAGCAGCTGCATGCGCTCCGCGTGAAGACGCAACAGCCCCGCGGTCAGTTGCCCGACGGACGCGTCGCCGGACACCTCGTCGGACGCGTCGTCCTCGCCGGACACCTCGTCGGACGTGTCGGTGGCCGGCTCGTGGGGTTCGGAAGTCTCGGAAGGCCTGGGAGTCTCGGAAGTCACGGAATTCTCGGGGGAGTTACGAACTCCAACCTTCCCGCCCTCCTGATCCACAATGCGGCTCTCCTCAAGATTTTCCGCGGCGGCAAGTGCCCGCTCGGCCGACAGCTGAGCGGCACCGCTGCCGTGCACGCGGTTGAGCACGAGACCCGCGAGCGGCATGTCGTCCGCCGCCAGCCGCTCCACGAAGTACGCGGCCTCCCGCAGCGCGTCCCGCTCCGGCGACGCCACCACGAGGAACGCCGTACCGGGCGCCTGCAGCAGTCGGTACGTCGCGTCGGCCCGTGTGCGGAAACCGCCGAACATGCTGTCCATCGCGGCCACGAACGTCTGCACGTCACGCAGCAGCTGCCCGCCGAGCAGCTTGCCGAGCGCCCCCGTCATCATCGACATGCCGACGTTCAGGAACTTCATCCCCGCCCGGCCGCCCACCTTCGCCGGCGCCATGAGCAGCCGGATCAACTTCCCGTCCAGGAACGATCCGAGGCGCTTGGGCGCGTCCAGGAAGTCCAGGGCGGAGCGCGAGGGCGGCGTGTCGACGACGATCAGGTCCCACTCGTCCCGGGACCGCAGCTGACCCAGCTTCTCCATCGCCATGTACTCCTGCGTGCCTGCGAAGCCCGCCGAAAGCGACTGGTAGAAGGGGTTGTTGAGGATGGCCTTCGCCCGCTCCGCGTCCGCGTGCGCCTCGACGATCTCGTCGAAGGTCCGCTTCATGTCGAGCATCATGGCGTGCAGTTCGCCGTCGCCGTCGACGTCCTTGACCCGGCGCGGGACGTTGTCCAGCGAGTCGATGCCCATGGACTGCGCGAGCCTGCGCGCCGGGTCGATGGTGAGCACGACCACCTTGCGGCCCCGCTCGGCCGCGCGCAGCCCGATGGCGGCCGCCGTGGTGGTCTTGCCGACGCCTCCGGAGCCGCAGCACACCACGATGCGGGTCTTCGGGTCGTCGACCAGGGCGTCGACGTCCAGCGCGCGGGCGGGGTCCAGGGTCCGTGCCGGTTCCGGGGTCATGCGATCCCTTGCTTCCGCAGTGCCGTGGCGAGCTCGTAGAGGCCCGCGAGGTCCATCCCGCCCGCGAGCAGCGGGAGTTCGTGCAGGGGCTGTCCGAACTCCGTGAGCAGGGCGCGCTGGTCGCGCTCCAGGGCGTACCGCTCGGCGTACTCCGCGGCCTGCTCCAGGAGCGGGTCGACGAGGCGCTCGGCGACCCCGCCGCGCCGCGCGCCACCGAGTCCCGCGGCGGACAGGGACTTCGCGATGGCCGTACGCGGCGTCTGCTCCAGGCTCAGCTCCAGCGCGGCCTCGTCGAGCACCGCGGGGCGCACCATGTTGACGATCACCCGTCCCACGGGCAGCTGTGCGTCCCGCAGTTCGGCGATCCCGTCCGCGGTCTCCTGGACGGGCATCTCCTCGAGGAGGGTCACCAAGTGCACCGCGGTCTCGGGTGACTTGAGCACCCGCATCACGGCCTGCGCCTGGTTGTGTACGGGCCCGATCTTCGCGAGCCCCGCCACCTCGTCGTTCACGTTCAAGAAGCGTGTGATGCGGCCGGTGGGCGGCGCGTCCATCACGACGCAGTCGTACGCGTACCGACCGCTCTTGTCCTTGCGGCGCACGGCCTCGCACGCCTTGCCGGTCAGCAGGACGTCCCGCAGCCCCGGCGCGATGGTCGTGGCGAAGTCGATGGCCCCGAGTTTCTTGAGCGCCCGGCCCGCGCCCCCCAGCTTGTAGAACATCTGGAGGTAGTCGAGCAGCGCGAGCTCGGGGTCGATCGCGAGGGCATACACCTCCCCGCCCCCAGGAGCGACGGCGATCTTCCGCTCCTCATAGGGCAGCGCTTCGGTCTCGAAGAGCTGCGCGATGCCCTGCCTGCCCTCGACCTCGACGAGGAGGGTGCGTTTGCCCTCCGTCGCGAGGGCGAGCGCGAGGGCTGCGGCCACCGTGGTCTTGCCGGTACCGCCCTTGCCACTGACGACCTGGAGCCTGCTCACGTCTTCGAGCCTAACCAGTCGCCGCCCGTCCCACGCAGGAGCCCACCCTGAGCTGCCCCCCACATCGACCCTGAGCAGTCCCTGACACCGACTACAGTCGGCCACATGACCAAGTGGGAATACGCAACCGTGCCTCTGCTCGTCCACGCCACGAAGCAGATTCTGGACACCTGGGGCGAGGACGGCTGGGAGCTGGTCCAGGTCGTGCCCGGGCCGAACAACCCCGAGCAGCTGGTGGCCTACCTGAAGCGGGAGAAGCAGGCATGAGCGCCGTCGAGGACAAGCTCGCGTCGCTCGGCCTGACGCTGCCCGAGGTCGTGCCTCCGCTGGCCTCCTACCAGCCGGCCGTCCAGTCCGGGGTGTACGTCTACACCGCGGGCCAGCTCCCGATGGTGGACGGCAAGCTCGGCGTGACCGGCAAGGTCGGCGCCGAGGTCACCGCGGAGGAGGCCAAGGACCTGGCCCGCATCTGCGCGCTGAACGCCCTGGCCGCCGTGAAGTCGGTCGCCGGTGACCTGGACCGCATCGCGCGCGTCGTGAAGGTCGTCGGCTTCGTCGCGTCGGCCCCGGACTTCACGGGCCAGCCCGGCGTGATCAACGGTGCCAGCGAGCTCCTCGGCGAGGTGCTCGGCGACAAGGGCGTGCACGCGCGCAGCGCCGTCGGCGTCGCCGTGCTCCCGCTGGACGCCCCGGTCGAGGTCGAGTTCCAGGTGGAACTGACCGAGGCCTGAGGGGTGTTCAGGCGTTTTTCGGCCTCCTAGGGGCACTGATTGTTGCCTCTCGAACATCAGCTCACTAGGGGATAGCCTCCGCCCATGGCAAATGGGCAGTGGTACCCCCCGGAGTGGCCCGACCGCATCCGCGCCCTCGCGCGGGGCGAGCTGACGCCCGCGACGCCGCGCCGCGCCGCGACCGTCATGCTCCTCAGGGAGGGTGCGGAGAACGGCGCACCTGAAGTACACATGCTGCGCAGACGCGCCTCCATGGCCTTCGCCGGAGGCGCGTACGCGTATCCGGGCGGCGGCGTCGACCCGCGCGACGACGACCACCTGGTGCGCTGGGCGGGCCCCACGCGCGCGTCCTGGGCGGCCCGCCTGGGCGTCGACGACGAGGCCGCGGCGCAGGCGATCGTCTGCGCCGCGGTCCGCGAGACGTACGAGGAAGCGGGCGTCCTGCTCGCGGGCCCCACTCCGGAGACGGTCGTGGGCGACACCACGGGCGAGGACTGGGAGGCGGACCGCGAGGCCCTGGTGGCCCGTGACCTCTCCTTCGCGGACTTCCTCGACCGCCGCGGCCTGTTCCTGCGCAGCGACCTCCTCGCCGCGTGGGCCCGCTGGATCACGCCCGAGTTCGAGCCCAAGCGGTACGACACGTTCTTCTTCGTGGCCGCGCTCCCCGAGGGCCAGCGCACCCGCAACGCCTCCACGGAGGCCGACCGCACGGTCTGGATCCGCCCCGCCGAGGCCGCGGCCCGCTACGACAAGGGCGAGCTCCTGATGATGCCGCCCACCATCGCGACCCTCCGCGCCCTGAGCCCCCACGGCTCCCCCCGAGAGGCCCTGTCCGCGGCCTCGTCCCAGGACATGACCCCGGTGTTGGCCCAGGCACGCCTGGAGGGCGACACCCTGACCCTCTCCTGGCCGGGCCACGCGGAGTTCACGAAGCACATCAAACGCGGCGGCACGAGTTGACGACACCGCCCGTCCCGACCCCCGCACCCACCCGCCCCGGGTCCATCCCCGCCCCGACAGGAGTCACCACCGCATGACCGATGCCGCAGCCCTCCCCGGCCAGCCGCGCGGCGGAGTCCTCAGCGGCCCCGCCACCGCCCGCGCGGTGAACGTCCTCGCGCCCAACCCCTCAGCGATGACCCTGGACGGCACGAACACCTGGATCGTCTCGGAGCCGGACTCCCCGCTCGCGGTGGTCGTCGACCCGGGCCCGCTGGACGACGCCCACCTGAGCCACGTCATCGAGACCGCCGAGAAGGCCGGCAAGCGCGTGGCCCTGACCCTGCTCACCCACGGCCACCCCGACCACGCCGAGGGCGCCGCCCGCTTCGCCGAGCTGACCCGCACTCACGTACGCGCCCTCGACCCCGCCCTGCGCCTCGGCGACGAGGGCCTCGCCGCCGGAGACGTGATCACCACCGGCGGCCTGGAGATGCGCGTCGTCCCCACCCCCGGCCACACCGCGGACTCCCTCTGCTTCCACCTCCCCGCCGACCGCGCGGTCCTGACGGGCGACACGATCCTCGGCCGCGGCACGACGGTCGTGGCGCACCCCGACGGCCGTCTGGGCGACTATCTCGACTCCCTGCGCCGCCTGCGCTCCCTGACGGTCGACGACGGCGTCCACACGGTCCTGCCGGGCCACGGCCCGGTCCTGGAGGACGCCCAGGGAGCCGTCGAGTTCTACCTCGCGCACCGGGCCAACCGCCTGGCCCAGGTCGAGACGGCCGTGGAGAACGGCCACGTGGAGGCCGCCGACGTCGTCGCGCACGTGTACGCCGACGTGGACCGCTCCCTGTGGCCCGCCGCGGAGCTCTCCGTCAGGGCGCAGCTGGACTATCTGCGGGAGCACGGCCTGATCTGACGACGGGTTCGCGCGGTGCCTTCACGCCGTGCGTCGCCGCGTACTCGGCGGCCAGCCACGGCCCGACCTCCTCGGTGTAGGAGGCGAGAAGGTCCCGGTCGGCCACGGGTTCGTACGCGACGGCGGCGGCGCCACGGATCGGCTCGCCCCACTGCGGGTAGTACCGCGCGAACACCTCCGCCATCTCGCCGAGGTCGCTGGTCCAGCCGCCCCACCGCGGCATGACGAGCGTGAAGGCGGTCCGCACGAGGTGCCGCGAGACGAGGCGGCACACCCGCCGCAGCTCGGCGTCGTCGGAGGCCGCGGCGGCCTGCTCGCGCCACCGCGGCAGGAACAGCGCGAGGTCGCCGTTGGTCTCACGGGCGAGCAGCCCGTCGGGACGGTAGCGCGGCAGGAACTCGGCGAGGTCGTCGCCGAGCAGCGGCGTGCAGAGGCAGGCGACGAACCACCCCAGGTCGTACGTCTCCAGAGAGCTCAGCACCCGCTCCCGCCCGAGCAGCAGCGCCCCGGCCCCGTCGATCTGTTCGAACTCCGCGTCGAGCGCATGCTCCAGGGCGTCGACGGCGGCCCGGTCGGCCTCGGCGGGCTCGTCGCGCAGGACGATCAGCAGATCGAGGTCCGACCGCCCGACCCGCGCGGTGCCCCGGGGAACGGATCCGTAGAGGTACGCGCTGTCCAGCCGTGTCCCGAACAGCGCGAGCACGCGGTCGCGCGCCGCGGCGACGACGGGCCGGAACGCGTCCGGCACGCGCGCGAGGGATCCCTCCCGCGCGATGAAACCCTGAGCATCAAGTCCGATGGTGACACAGCTCGTCATGAGCCAACTGTGCAGCGGTCCCCACCACGGATCACCTCATTTACCCGAGCCGACGCCCCGTGAGACCACCCGCCTTGCCCAACGCGCGAATGGGCCCCGCCTCCCAGGAGGCAGGGCCCATTCGCGTACGGACAGAGCGTCAGCGCGAGCGCTTGGCGAGCCGCTCCACGTCCAGCAGGATCACGGCGCGGGCCTCGAGCCGCAGCCACCCGCGTCCCGCGAAGTCCGCGAGCGCCTTGTTGACCGTCTCGCGGGAGGCGCCGACCAGCTGGGCGAGCTCTTCCTGCGTGAGGTCGTGCACGACGTGGATGCCCTCCTCGGACTGCACGCCGAAGCGGCGCGACAGGTCGAGCAGCGCGCGGGCCACACGGCCCGGCACGTCGGAGAAGACCAGGTCGGACATCTGGTCGTTGGTCTTGCGCAGGCGCCGGGCGACGGCGCGCAGCAGCGCGGCGGCCACCTCGGGCCGGGCGTTCAGCCACGGCTGGAGGTCGCCGTGGCCCAGGCCGAGCAGCTTCACCTCGGTGAGGGCGGAGGCCGTGGCGGTCCGCGGGCCCGGGTCGAAGAGCGACAGCTCACCGATGAGCTCGCCGGGGCCGAGCACCGCGAGCATGTTCTCGCGGCCGTCGGGCGAGGTGCGGTGCAGCTTCACCTTGCCCTCGGTGACCACGTACAGGCGGTCTCCGGGGTCGCCCTCATGGAAAAGAGCATCCCCGCGCGCGAGCGTCACCTCACTCATGGAGGCGCGGAGCTCCGCGGCCTGCTCGTCATCGAGCGCCGCGAAGAGCGGGGCGCGCCGCAGAACGTCGTCCACGAGTTCTCTCCTTGTCGACCTGCTCAGGGGATCTTGGTTCCCCCGCATATCAGGGGACCGTGTTCCCCATTTTGCCGGACGGTCCAAACAGTGTGATCAGTCACAAGTCTGCCGCACTGGCGTCGCATGCTGTGCGGGAGGGGGCCAATTGGGGGCCGATCCATGGGGTCGAGGACGGATGTCAGTGCCGGGCTCTAGGCTGGCCGGGTGTCCAAAAAGCCGGTGAGAGCGCAGGCCGAGGGGGCTGGGAAGGCGGCCGCACCCCGCGATTCCGCTGTGGGCGAACATGCGTCCGGCACCCGCAAGAAAGCGACAAAACGGACAACGTCGACGCATCCGCCAACGCCACCCCAGCGGACGACCACGCCCCCCGCACAAGAGCAGCCCCCGGCGAAGAAGGCACCCATGACAAAGAAGACGACGCCTCCGGCAAAGCCGGCGACCGCCTCCGCGAAGAAGCCGGCGACAGCCAAGAAGACGGCAGCCTCGGCCAAGAAGACGGCACCCGCAGCCAAGAAGGCCGCCTCCGCCAAGAAGGTCACCTCCGCCAAGGTCACCCCCGCTAAGGCGACCTCCACCAAAGCGGCCTCCCCCAAGGCCCCCCAGGAGTCCCGCACCGCCCTAGTCCGCCGCGCCCGGCGGATCAACCGTGAGCTCGCCGAGGTGTATTCGTACGCCCACCCCGAGCTGGACTTCGAGAACCCCTTCGAACTCCTGGTCGCCACGGTGCTCTCCGCGCAGACCACCGACCTGCGCGTGAACCAGACGACCCCCCGCCTCTTCGCCAAGTACCCGACCCCGGAGGACCTCGCCGCGGCCGTCCCCGAGGAGGTCGAGGAGCTGATCAGGCCCACCGGCTTCTTCCGGGCCAAGACGAAGTCGATCATGGGCCTGGCGAAGGCGCTGCGCGACGACTTCGGAGGCGAGGTCCCGGGCCGCCTCGACGACCTGGTCAAGCTGCCCGGCGTCGGCCGCAAGACCGCCTTCGTCGTCCTGGGCAACGCCTTCGGCGTCCCCGGCATCACCGTCGACACCCACTTCGGCCGCCTCGTCCGCCGCTGGAAGTGGACCGAGGAGACGGACCCGGAGAAGGTCGAGACGGCCGTCGCCGCGCTCTTCCCGAAGAGCGAGTGGACGATGCTCTCGCACCGCGTGATCTTCCACGGCCGCCGCATCTGCCACTCCCGCAAGCCCGCCTGCGGCGCCTGCCCGATCGCCCCGCTCTGTCCGTCGTACGGAGAGGGCGAGACCGACCCGGAGAAGGCGAAGAAGCTCCTGAAGTACGAGATGGGCGGCCTCCCGGGCCAGCGCCTGAAGCCGCCGGCGGACTACCCGGGCAAGCCGGCGCCCCCGCTCGCGGCGGGGTGACATCGCGGCGGGGCGGAACGAACCGAAGGGCCAAGAGCGTTCTCCAGAGACGGACGGGGGTGCCGATGACGCACGCGAGCGAGACGACGAACGCCACGAACAGCGATACGACCCACATGGACGGCGGTTTCCAGGAGGCCGACGGAAGGCGCGACAGGGGGCGCGGCCAGGCCGCCGGACAGGACGGCCACGGCCTCCTGAGCAAGGCCGGCCTGCCCCCGTGGCTGGACCCGGTCGTCCACGCCGCCGAGACCGTCCAGCCGCTCCAGCTGAGCCGCTTCCTGCCCCCGGAGAGCGGCGCCGGACGCCAGTCCGCCGTACTCGTCCTCTTCGGAGAGGGCGAGCAGGGCCCCGAACTGCTCCTGATGGAGCGCGCGGGCTCCCTCCGTTCGCACGCGGGGCAGCCCTCCTTCCCCGGCGGCGCCCTCGACCCCGAGGACGGCGACCCGCAGGCCGAAGGACCGCTGCGCGCCGCCCTGCGCGAGGCCGAGGAGGAGACGGGCCTCGACCCCCGGGGCGTCCAGCTCTTCGGCGTGCTGCCCCGCCTCTTCATCCCGGTGAGCGACTTCGTCGTGACGCCCGTGCTCGGCTGGTGGCGCACCCCGACCCCGGTGGGCGTCGTCGACCCGAACGAGACAGCCCGGGTCTTCACGGTCCCCGTGTCCGATCTCACGGACCCCGCGAATCGGGCGACGGCGGTCCACCCCAGCGGCCACCACGGCCCCGCCTTCCTCGTCGAGTCCGCTCTGGTCTGGGGTTTTACGGCCGGAGTGATCGATAGACTCCTGCACTTCGCAGGGTGGGAGCGCCCGTGGGACCGCGACAGGCAGGTCCCGCTCGACTGGCGCGCATGACAAGGTTGCGGGGACGTGGCGACCGCGATGCGAGGCGAGGATTGAATCGGTGAACGTGCTGGACGTCCTGTTGCTGCTCGCCGCGGTCTGGTTCGCGATCGTGGGCTATCGCCAGGGCTTCGTGGTCGGCATCCTCTCGGTGATCGGATTCCTGGGCGGCGGCCTCGTCGCCGTCTATCTGCTGCCGGTCATCTGGGACGCGCTCACGGACGACGACGCGGCCGCGGTGGGCACGACGGCGGCCGTGGTCGCCGTCGTCATCGTGATCGTCTGCGCCTCGATCGGCCAGGCCTTCACCACGCACCTCGGCAACAAACTCCGCAGATACATCACCTGGCAGCCCGCCCGCGCCCTGGACGCGACGGGCGGCGCCCTGGTGAACGTGGTGGCGATGCTCCTCGTCGCCTGGCTGATCGGCTCCGCCCTCGCGGGTACGACGCTGCCGACGCTCGGCAAGGAGGTGCGCAACTCCAAGGTCCTCCTCGGCGTCTCCCGCGCGCTGCCCGGCCAGGCCGACACCTGGTTCGCCGACTTCTCCTCGGTCCTCGCGCAGAACGGCTTCCCGCAGGTCTTCAGCCCGTTCTCGAACGAGCCGATCACGGAGGTCAGCCCGCCCGACCCCAAGCTCGCCAAGAGCCAGGTCGCCACGACCGCCAAGCGCTCCATCGTGAAGGTCCGCGGCGAGGCCCGCAGCTGCGGCAAGGTCCTCGAAGGCACCGGCTTCGTCTTCGCCGACCGCCGCGTGATGACGAACGCGCACGTGGTCGGCGGCGTGGACGAGCCGACCGTCCAGATAGGCGGCCAGAGCCAGGTGTACGACGCGAAGGTCGTCCTCTACGACTGGGAGCGGGACATCGCCGTACTGGACGTGCCCACGCTCAGGGCCCCGGCCCTGGAGTTCACGTCGAAGGACGCGTCCAGCGGCGCCGGCGCCATCGTCGCGGGCTTCCCCGAGGACGGCCCCTATGACGTCCGCCCCGCGCGCGTGCGGGGCCGCATCACGGCCAACGGCCCGGACATCTACCACCGGGGCACCGTGCGCCGCGATGTCTACTCGCTCTACGCGACCGTCCGCCAGGGCAACTCCGGCGGCCCGCTGCTCACACCCGACGGCAAGGTCTACGGCGTGGTCTTCGCGAAGTCCCTCGACGACCCGGACACCGGCTATGCGCTGACGGTGGACGAGGTGCGCGAGGACATCGAGCGGGGCCGCACCGCCAACCAAGAGGTCGACAGTCAGGGCTGCGCGCTCTAGAGCGGCAGTCGCAGGGCCCTCGGGACGGGGTCAGTCGCGCGTGTGCTTGAGCCGCGCGGAGACCCAGCGGGCCCTCCGGCGCAGAATGCGCGGAATCCCCATCTCCTGAGGGGGGCCGTGATGGCCCGGATCCTGTGGCCCGCCCCTCTCATGGCTGTTCAGCGCTGTGGCCGAGCGGCGATTGCGTGCTGCGTCACTGTAGTCGTGCGTCCAGCCCATACCCCGACGTGTGCCCGTGCCTCATGGTCGGTAACCGCGCACAGGGGCCCCAATTGGCCTATGCGCCAGGCAATTGGCGTTCGTAGGACAGGCGTTCCCACCCACCCCGGCCGACCCCGCCTCACCGATCCGGCCCAAGGCCCCCCGGGTCACCGATCCGGCTCGGGATCCTTCAGCCAGTTCACCAACTCCGTGGAGAACGCCACCGGGTCCTCCTCATGGGGGAAGTGCCCGAGACCGTCGAACAGGCGCCAGCGGTACGGCGCTTCGACGTACTCGCCGGAGCCCGCCGCGCTCCTCGTACGCATCACGGGGTCCAGCGACCCGTGCAGATGCAGCGTCGGCACCCGTACCGGCCGCTTCATGCGCCGGTTGAACTGGATGCCGTCCGGCCGCGCCATCGACCGCACCATCCAGCGGTACGGCTCGATCGAGCAGTGGGCCGTCGAGGGGATGCACATGGCCCGCTGGTACGTCTCCACCGTCTCGTCGTCCGGCAGCCGCGGCCCGGACCAGTCGCGGATCAGACGGCCCACCAGGGCTCCGTCGTCGGCGACCAGTTGACGCTCCGGCAGCCACGGCCGCTGGAAGCCCCACACGTACGAGCCCGCGGCGGTCTGCTTCCGGTCGGACAGCATCGCCGAGCGCCAGCGCCGCGGATGCGGCATCGAGGACACCGCGAGGCGGCGCACCAGCTTGGGCCGCATCACGGCCGCCGTCCACGCGAGATATCCGCCCAGGTCGTGCCCGACGAGCGCGGCATCCGGTTCGCCGAGCGACCGCACCACGCCCGTGATGTCGAGCGCGAGGTTCGCCGGGTCGTAACCGCGCGGCGTGCGGTCGCTGCCGCCCACGCCCCGCAGGTCCATCGCGACGGCCCGGAAGCCCGCGTCGGCGAGCGCCACCAGCTGGTGCCGCCACGACCACCAGAACTGCGGAAAGCCGTGCAGGAGCAGGACCAGCGGCCCGTCGCCCATCTCGGCGATGTGGAAGCGCGCGCCGTTGGCGGCCACGTCCCGGTGGGTCCAGGGCCCCTCGATGCGTACGACCGAGGCGGGTTGCGCCGAATGGGCGGCGGGCGTGGGGTCCTGAGGGGCGGGGTCCGTCATGAGGACGAGCGTGCCACAGCCTCCGCCGTCTCACCGACTCGATGGCTGACGGCACCCGCAGGGCTCACCGCGCGGGGATGCGGTTTGACGTTCCCCAGTACGGCAGCCGTCTCCTTGGCCGACGCGGCGACCTTCTGCGGGCCCTTGCCCTTCTTGGCCTTCTTGGCGAAGACGACGCCGATCAGCGCGAGCAGTCCGGCCACCAGCACATTGGCGGCGAAGGACAGCACGAAGCAGATCGCGAGGTTCCAGTCGCTCCAGGTGCGGATGCCGTACGCGAGCGCGAAACTCAGCATCGGCAGCGAGAAGATGAGGACCGCGCCTGCCGCGGCGAACGCGGCACCGCCGAGCGCACCGCGCTTGACGTCCTGTCGCAGCTGGGCCTTGGCCAGTGCGATCTCGTCGTGCACCAGCGCGGACATCTCACTGGTCGCCGTGGCGACCAGCTGGCCGAGGCTGCGCTCGGCGCCGACGGGACCGTCGGGTGAGCTCATCGCGTTCTCCCCTTTTTCTCTTCTGATCTCTTCTGAGATATGTCTGCTCAGATCATGCCGGACCGGCACCGTCCTCGCGTTCCCCACCCGAGACTTCGGCACGCCTGCGATGCTCGGCGGCCTTCTTCTCGTAGATGGCGGCCATCCGAAGGTGGTAGTCCGGATTGTCCATCTCGTAGATGTCGGGGATGCCGTCGAGGTCGTCGTCGCGCTCCTCGTCCTCGTACAGCTTGCGGTACTTGGCGTTCCGTATCTTCAGCAGAACCCCGGCGAACACCGCCGAGATGAGCGAGCCGATGAGGACGGCCGCCTTGATCTCGTCGGTCAGCAGCGGGTCCTCGGTGAAGGCGAGCTCACCGATCAGCAGCGACACGGTGAAGCCGATGCCGGCCAGCGAGGCGACCGCGAACACGTCGGGCCAGGCCAGGTCCTCGTTCAGCTCGGCCTTGGTGAAGCGCGCCGCGAGCCAGGTGCCGCCGAAGATGCCGACCGCCTTGCCGACCACGAGACCGAGCACCACACCGAGCGTCTCCGGCTGCGTGAACACGTCGCCAAGGGCGCCGCCCGTGACGGCGACACCGGCGCTGAACAGGGCGAACAGCGGCACGGCCAGGCCCGCGGAGAGCGGACGTACGAGATGCTCGATGTGCTCACCGGGGGAGTGCTGCTCACCGTCCTCCTTGTGGCAGCGCAGCATCAGGCCCATGGCGACACCGGCGATGGTGGCGTGGACGCCGCTGTTGTACATCAGGCCCCAGATGGCCAGCGCCAGCGGGAGGTAGATGTACCAGCCGCGCACCCGCTTCCTGAGCAGCAGCCAGAAGACGGCGAGGCCGAGGACGGCGCCGCCGAGGGCCGCGAAATTGAGGTCGCTGGTGAAGAAGACCGCGATGATCAGGATCGCGAAGAGGTCGTCGACGACGGCGAGCGTGAGCAGGAAGGCGCGCAGCGCGGACGGCAGGGAGGTGCCGATGACCGCGAGAACCGCGAGCGCGAAGGCGATGTCGGTCGCGGTCGGCACGGCCCAGCCGTCCATCGAGCCGCTGCCGAAGGTGTTGGTCAGGAAGTAGACGAGCGCGGGCACGGCCATGCCGCAGAGCGCGGCGACGACGGGCAGGGCCGCGGCCTTGGGGTCGCGCAGGTCGCCCGCGACGAGCTCACGCTTCAGCTCGATGCCCGCCACGAAGAAGAAGACGGCGAGCAGCCCGTCGGCCGCCCAGTGCTGGATGGAGAGGTCGAGCCCGAGCGACCCGGGGCCGATGTGGAAGGTGCGTACGGATTCGTACGAGCCGCCTGCGGTGTTCGCCCAGATCAGTGCGGTGACGGCCGCGACGAGCAGCAGGACACCGCCGACCGTCTCGGCGCGCAGGGCGTCGGCGACGAAGTTCCGCTCGGGGAGCGAGAGGCGTCCGAGCACCTTGTGCTTGTTGCTGCTGGGGGCGGGCGCGGCCACGTGAGTCGACCTCCGGTCGGGTAGGCAGGGCTGAGCACATGCCGACCAGACTTCCCGGCGCACCTAGGTACTTCTCGTCGCGTCTTCTTGTCGCGATGTTGACGCGATTCTTAGCTTACCTAACGTACGCCCGGACGAATCCAGTGATCTTCACCTTAAGCGCAAAAGGGGCACCCGGCGCGCTTGGCGCCGGGTGCCCTCATGCCATCCGAAGGGGATCTAGTCCTCGCTGGGCGCGGCCGGCAGCTTGGTCTGGATCAGGTCCATCACCGACGAGTCCGTGAGCGTGGTGACGTCACCGAGCTCGCGGTTCTCCGCGACGTCCCGAAGGAGGCGCCGCATGATCTTCCCGGACCGGGTCTTCGGCAGCTCGGCCACCGGAAGGACCCGCTTCGGCTTGGCGATCGGACCGAGCGTGGCGCCCACGTGGTTGCGCAGGTCCGCGACGAGCCCCTCGTCCTCGGCGTTCGCCGAGCCGCGCAGGATCACGAAGGCGACGATGGCCTGGCCCGTCGTCTCGTCCGCCGCGCCCACGACCGCCGCCTCGGCGACCGCGGGGTGCGAGACGAGCGCCGACTCGACCTCGGTGGTGGAGATGTTGTGCCCGGACACGAGCATCACGTCGTCCACGCGGCCGAGCAGCCAGATGTCGCCGTCCTCGTCCTTCTTGGCGCCGTCACCGGCGAAGTACCTGCCCTCGAAGCGCGACCAGTACGTGTCGATGAACCGCTGGTCGTCGCCCCAGATGGTGCGCAGCATCGACGGCCACGGCTCGGTCAGGACCAGGTAGCCACCGCCGCCGTTCGGCACCTCGTTCGCCTCGTCGTCGACGACGGTCGCGGAGATGCCGGGCAGCGGACGCTGCGCGGAACCGGGCTTGGTCTCGGTCACGCCCGGCAGCGGCGCGATCATCATCGCGCCGGTCTCGGTCTGCCACCAGGTGTCCACGATGGGGCACGTGTCGCCGCCGATGTGCTTGCGGTACCACATCCACGCCTCGGGGTTGATCGGCTCGCCGACCGACCCGAGGACCCGCAGCGACGACAGGTCGAACTTCGCGGGGATGTCGTCGCCCCACTTCATGAACGTACGGATCGCCGTCGGCGCCGTGTAGAGGATCGTGACCCCGTACTTCTGGACGATCTCCCAGAAGCGGCCCTGGTGGGGGGTGTCGGGGGTGCCCTCGTACATCACCTGGGTCGCGCCGTTCGCCAGCGGGCCGTACGTGATGTACGAGTGGCCGGTGACCCAGCCGATGTCGGCCGTGCACCAGTAGACGTCGGTCTCCGGCTTGAGGTCGAAGACGGCGTGGTGGGTGTACGACGCCTGTGTGAGGTAGCCGCCGGAGGTGTGCAGGATGCCCTTCGGCTTACCCGTGGTGCCCGAGGTGTAGAGGATGAAGAGCGGGTGCTCCGCGTCGAAGGCCTCGGGGGTGTGCTCGGCGGACTGCTTCTGCGTGATCTCGTGCCACCACACGTCGCGGCCCTCGGTCCACGCCACGTCCTGCTTGGTGCGCTGGACGACGAGGACGTTCCGCACCCCCTCGACCCGGCTCACGGCCTCGTCCACGGCGGGCTTCAGCGCGGAGGGCTTGCCCCGGCGGTAGCCGCCGTCGGAGGTGATGACGACCTTGGCGTCGGCGTCCTTGATGCGGGCCGCGATGGCGTCGGCGGAGAAGCCGCCGAAGACCACCGAGTGGGCGGCGCCGATGCGGGCGCAGGCCAGCATCGCGACGACCGCCTCGGGGATCATCGGCAGATAGACGGCGACGCGGTCGCCCTTCTGGACGCCCAGCTCGGTCAGGGCGTTGGCGGCCCTGCTGACCTCGTCCTTCAGCTGCGCGTAGGTGATGGCCCGGCTGTCGCCGGGCTCACCCTCGAAGTGGATCGCGACGCGGTCGCCGTTGCCCGCCTCGACGTGGCGGTCGACGCAGTTGTACGCGACGTTGAGCTTGCCGTCGGCGAACCACTTGGCGAACGGCGGGTTCGACCAGTCGAGCGTCTCGGTCGGCTCCGTGGCCCAGGTCAGCCGGCGGGCCTGCTCGGCCCAGAAGCCGAGCCGGTCAGCCTTGGCCTGTTCGTACGCCTCCGCGGTGACGTTCGCGGCGGCTGCCAGCTCCGCCGGCGGCGCGAAGCGACGCTCCTCCTTCAAGAGGTTGGCCAGGCTTTCGTTGCTCACGACATCTCCCTTGCGCTGCTTTGCCGGAGGCGACCGTTGTGTCCGAAGCCACAGCTCATCAGACACAACCCGTGGTGACAAGGGTCTGCCGAAAATTGGTTTAGACCTTTACCTGGACGGTGTTCGCTAGACCTTGACCCGTGCTGTGGGCGCCACTTGATCGAAGACCTCGTCGGGGAGTTGCTCGGCGTCGGTGCCCTCCGTGAGCAGATAGGCCTGCGCCTCTCCGACGTGGAAGTACATACCGTGCAGCTCGAGATCACCGTCGGCAAGGCGGCGCGCGACTGATTCATGCGCCCTCAAGTGCTCCAGCTGCTGGACCACATTGGTGAGGCAGAGCTGCTCGACCGCGTCCGCGGGCGCCCGCCCGGCGAGCCGCGCCCACGCCCTGTCCTGCGCGCCCATCCGCTCCAGGCTCGGCAGGCCGTGCCGCAGCCACCGCTTGAGCGGCGTCTGGGCGCCCCCGGGCGGGGTGTTGAGCAGCGCCTGCATCGCGCCGCACCCGGAGTGCCCGCACACGGTGATGGACCGCACCTTGAGCACGTCGACCGCGTACTCGATCGCGGCCCCCACCGAGTCGTCCCCGCTCTCGGCGCCCGGCAGCGGCACCAGATTGCCCACATTGCGTACGACGAAGAGGTCACCGGGACCGCTTGAAGTGATCATCGAGGTGACGACCCGGGAGTCCGCGCAGGTCAGGAAGAGCTGCGCGGGCTGCTGCCCCTCACGCGCGAGGCGGGCGAGCTCGCCGCGCACATGGGGCGCCGTGTTCCGCTGGAAGGCGCTGATCCCGCTGGCCAGTTGGTGGCTGCTGGGCCGCCCGGTCTGCTCCTCCTCCTGCGGTCGGTCGCAGTGGTGGTTGCGCCACGGCGTCCAGGGGCGGCAGCAGGAGTGCGAGGCGCTGGCGGGCTCGGCGATGCGGGTCCCGGCGCGCCCGGTGATCTCGACGGTGCCACCCTGCGAGCTGTGCTCGTCCTGCCAGCACTGCAGCGACTCGTACGCGGCGTGGTCCATGAAGGATCCGTCCAACTCCACGACGGCATCGGATCCTTGGGGGACAAGGTGCAGTGCCCTGCTGAGCCGGGGCACGGCGAGGAACGTCAACTGCCCGCGTACGCGGATGTGGTGGACGCCGTCCTCCTCGCAGTGGGTGATCCGGGTGCGGGCCAGGCGGTGCAGCGAGACGGCGACGGCGACGGCGACACCGAGCGCCACGCCCTCGAGCACGCCGAGGAGGACCACGCCGAGGGTGGTGACGGCGTAGACGAGGATCTCGCGGTGGCGGGTGATCGTACGGATGTGGTTCAGGCTGACCATCTGGATGCCGACGAACATGACGAGCGCGGCGAGCGCGGCGAGGGGGATCAGCTCCAGGACGGGCACCAGGAGCAGCGCGGCCACCACTACCCAAACGCCGTGCAGGATCGTGGAGTTCCTGCTGACGGCGCCCGCTCGCACATTGGCGACACTGCGCACGGCGACCCCGGCGACGGGCAGTCCGCCGAGCGCCCCGGAGACGATGTTGGCGCTGCCCTGGCCGAGCAGTTCGCGGTTGAGGTCGGAGCGGCGCACGCCCACGTGCAGCTCGGGCTGCCTGGCGACGAGCTTGTCGATGGCGACGGCGCCGAGCAGCGACTGCACGCTGCACACCAGCGTGATGGTGAGGACGGCGGCGACGAGCCCGAGCGCGGGCCCTTCGGGCAGTCCGGCGAGCGCGTGACTGCGCCACGAGGGCAGGTCGACCTCGTCGACCCGGAGTCCGGCGAGCTGGGTGACGGCCGTCGCCGCGGCCACGGAGACGAGCGCCGCGGGCATGATCCGGGCGATGCGCCCCACCCGCCCGGGGATCCGCGGCCAGAGCAGCAGGATCGCCAGCGTGAGGACGCTGATCGTCAGGGCGGCCGGATGCAGGTCGGCCAACTGGGCCGGAAGCGCGCGGAGGTTGTCGAGCACGGCGCTCTGGGGGGTGCCGCCGAGCACGATGTGCAGTTGGGCGACGGCGATGGTGACACCGATGCCGGCCAGCATGCCGTGCACGACGGCGGGGCTCACGGCGAGCGCGGTGCGGGCCACACGCAGGCAGCCGAGGCCGAGTTGGGCGATTCCGGCGAGGACGGTGATGGCGCAGGTGGTCCGCCAGCCGTACCGGTGGATGAGGTCGGCGGTGACGACGGTGAGGCCGGCGGCGGGGCCGCTGACCTGGAGCGGGGATCCGCCGAGCGCTCCGGCGAGGATGCCGCCGACGGCGGCGGCGACGAGGCCCGCCTGGAGCGGTGCTCCGGTGGCGAGGGCGATGCCGAGGGACAGCGGCAGGGCGATCAGGAAGACGGCGACCGACGCGGAGAGGTCGGCGCCCGCGATGCGGAACCTCTTGCCGGGCGGCGGCGCGTGGGGCTTGTGGGCGCGTGGCGTGTGGGCCGAGTCGGTGGTGCGAGTGACGCAGGCAGACATGTTTCCCGTCTCCTCCGGGGCAGCGCGGTCGCGGGACAAGGGGGCCTCCGGAGGCCTCCGGAGGTCGGGTCGCGGCCGTGGGTCACGGCGTTGCAGCGGCGGGATATCTCAACTCTCGGTAAATGAACCGTAATGCAGAGTAAAGGTCGTGGACGGATTATCGGGGCAAATGGGGCAATCGATCACCCTGATGAGTGAATAAGGAATGTGGTCGGCTTGTCGGAACGTGACATTCCGTACTCCGTGCGAGGTTGCTGCAGATCTGTCCCGACTTGCACGGAAAGAAGGTGGGCGGAACATGGCCGCCACCCGGAGGATCGCCGCGAGCCTCACCGCCCTCGTGGCGTGCGTAGCGGCACTGGCCGGCTGTGCCGGTGGCGAGACCGGCACGAAGGAAGGCGCCCCCGGCGCGAAGAAGGCGGCCGGAGCCCCGGCCCCCAAGAGCGCCGTCCGCATGATCGGCGACGGCTCCACGGCCTTCACCGGAACGCAGCCGAACCTGCCGAGACCGGCCCGCATGAAGCCGGGCCAGAAGCCGCCCCAGTTCGTGGTCTTCTCCTGGGACGGTGCCGGCGAGGACAGCCAGAAGCTGTTCTCGCACTTCCGCAAGGTGGCCAAGCGCAACAACGCCACGATGACCTACTTCCTCAGCGGCGTGTACATGCTCCCCGAGGAGAAGCGCAGACTCTACAAGCCGCCGCAGCACCTGGCGGGCAGCTCGGACATCGGCTTCAACGACCGCCAGGGGATCAAGGACACCGTGGACCAGCTCCGCGGCGCCTGGCTGGAGGGCAACGAGGTCGGCACGCACTTCAACGGCCACTTCTGCGGCAGCGGCCGCGGGGTCGGCGAGTGGTCCGTCGAGGACTGGAAGAGCGAGATCAACCAGGCCAAGTCCTTTGTGAAGGCCTGGAAGACCAACACGGGCATGAAGAAGGCGCAGCCCCTGCCCTTCGACTACGACAAGGAACTGATCGGCGCCCGCACCCCCTGTCTCGAGGGCCGCAAGAACTTCATGCGCGCCGCCCGCGAGCTGGGCTTCCGCTACGACACCAGCGGCGTCAACAACCAGCTCTGGCCCAAGAAGAAGGAGGGGCTGTGGGACCTGTCGATGCAGCTCGTCCCGGTCCCCGGCCGCCAGTTCGAGACACTCACCATGGACTACAACTTCATGGTCAACCAGTCCGGATCGACCTCGCACGGCGACCCCGCCAAGCACGAGTACTGGGGCAACCAGATGCGTGACGGCCTGCTCCAGGGCTTCGACCGCGCCTACAAGGGCAACCGTGCGCCGCTGATCATCGGCAACCACTTCGAGTCCTGGAACGGCGGCACGTACATGCGCGCCATCGAGGAGACCGTCGAGCGCGTCTGCACCAAGCCCGAGGTGCGCTGCGTCTCCTTCCGCCAACTCGCGGACTGGCTCGACGCGCAGGACCCGAAGACGCTGGCCAAGCTGACCGGACTGCCGGTCGGCAAGGCGCCGAAGGAAGGCTGGGCGGCGTTCCTCTCCGCCCAGCCCGCACCGGCCCCGAAGGGCGTCCCCGGCGCTCCTGCGGTCAAGCAGTAGCACCCGCGGGGCCGTTCAGGCCGTGGCGACCATCTGTTCGCGCAGCACGAAGTCGGGGTCGACCTGGGCAGCCAGGTCGGCACCCGTCCGCTCGTTCCCCCAACTCTGCGCGTTCTTCAGGTGGAAGTGGACCATCTGGCGGGTGTACCGCTCCCAGTCCCGCTGGTCGTACGCGGCGTCGACGGCAGCCTGAAGCGCGTGCAGGGAACGGCGGTTGTCCTCCTCCAGGAGCTCGAACCGGGGCGGGCGGCCCTTCTCCATGGCGCGCACCCAGTCCGAGTGCCCGACGGTCACCAGGAGGTCGTCGCCGACCTGCTCGCGCAGGAAGTCGACGTCGTCCTGGCCCTGGACCTTGTTGCCCACGACCTTGAGGGCGACGCCGAAGTCCCGTGCGTACTCCTTGTACTGGCGATAGACGGAGACCCCCTTCTTCGTCGGCTCGGCCACCAGGAACGTCATGTCGAAGCGCGTGAACATGCCGGAGGCGAAGGAGTCCGAGCCGGCGGTCATGTCCACGACCGCGTACTCGTCACGGCCGTCGATCAGGTGGTTCAGGCACAGCTCCACCGCTCCCGTCTTGGAGTGGTAGCAGGCGACACCGAGGTCGGATTCGGTGAACGGCCCGGTGACCATCAAACGTACGCCGGCGTCGTCGAGTTCCACCGGCCGCGCGCACGCGTCGTACACCGGGTTGTCCTCGCGCACCCGCAGGAGCCGCGAGCCCTCGCCCGGGGGCGTCGTCTTGATCATCGTGTCGGCGGAGGCGATGCGCGGGTTCGAGCCCCGCAGGTACTCCTTGATCAGGGGCAGGCGCGCGCCCAGGGCGGGCAGCTCGGCGGCCTCCGCCTCGTCGAGGCCGAGCGCGGGGCCCAGGTGCTGGTTGATGTCGGCGTCCACCGCGATGACGGGCGCGCCGGTGGCGGCGAGGTGGCGGATGAAGAGCGAGGACAGCGTGGTCTTGCCGCTGCCGCCCTTCCCTACGAAAGCGATTTTCATGACCACGAAGGGTAGTCGCTCGATCACGACTGGTGCCCGGCTCGCGTGAAGAAGACCACTCCTTCGTGGAGCGGCGCCCTGAAGTACGTAGGCTCTTACTCATGAGTACGACAGCCGATCCGCTCGCCGCCCTCGGGGCGCTCCCCGGCGTGGCCGACTCCGTGGACTCCGTGCGCAAGGCCGTGGACCGGGTCTACGGGCACCGGATGATGCGCCGCCGCAGCAACGAGATCACCTCCGAGGCGGCCCTGCGCGGAGCCCGCGGCTCCGCGGCGCTGTCCGGTGCCGAGTGGGCGCTCGAAGAGGTGCGCAGGCGCAGCGACTTCAGCGGTGACGGCGAGGCGCGCACGGTCGGCGCGGCCCTGCGATTGACCGCTGAAGCCGGTCAACTCCTGTCGATCTGGCGGCAGTCACCGCTGCGCGTGCTCGCGCGTCTGCACCTGGTCGCCGCCGCCGACTCCACCGAGGGCGCGGGCCGTCCCCGCCTGGCGGGCGAGACCGTCGACGAGCCGCTGGTCGAGCTGCCGCTGCCGGACGCGGACGAGGTGGCGGGCCGTCTGGACGGCCTGGCGCAGCTGATCATCGCGGGCAGTTCGGCGCCGGCGCTCGTGATGGCGGCCGTGGTCCACGGCGAGCTGATCAGCCTGCGCCCCTTCGGCTCGTACAACGGTCTGGTCGCGCGGGCCGCCGAGCGCATCGTCCTGGTGGGCAGCGGACTCGACCCGAAGTCGATCTGCCCCGCGGAGGCGGGGTACGGAGAGCTGGGGCGTGCGGCCTACGTCGCGGCCCTCGACGGTTACGCCTCCGGCACGCCGGAGGGCATGGCGGCCTGGATCGCCCACTGCGGCAAGGCTGTTGAGCTCGGCGTCAGGGAGTCGACCGCGGTCTGCGAGGCGCTGCAGCGCGGCGCGGCCTGAGGGGCCCGTGGGCGTGGTCCGAAGGGGCCCGCAAAGGGTTGCGGCGGTACGGAATCCGTACCGCCGCTGGCATGTTCACCGGGTTACCAAGCGTCCTCGAAGTGTTGCCCATCAGGTCGGGAACATTGCCCGTCACCTGGTGCGGCTGGCCCGTAATCGACGGGTCGACGTCGCGTGGGTGCTCGATGTCCATGCTTCGGTCCGTGGGGCCTTGGTTGCGTTTAAAGGTGATCCTCTCGGATGTCCTTGGTCTCGCGGGCCGTTGAATCCTTTGTACTCCTGTCGTGGAGGAAGCGGAAGCCCTGGATGCACTTCTTTACTTTTAGGTTCAAACAGGAGCGAATCGGGCGCAGGGTTTCGGCCGCGGCGACGGGCGGTCTCCGGGCTTGCCGCGGGCGGGGTCGCGCCTGCCCGACAGGCCCGGCCGGCTCCCTGGTCAGCTCAGTGCCGCGCGGCGCCGGCTGGCGAGCCAGACGAGGCCCGCCGTGGCCGCGGCGGCGCCGACCGCGGCCGCCGCGACGAGGGCGGGCCGGGGCGGCACGGAGAGCGCGGGCAGGCGCTGCTTGAGCCGGACCGGGCGGTGGAAGTCGAGGATCGGCCACGCGCGCGTGAGGGCCTCGCGGCGCAGCGCGCGGTCGGGGTTGACCGCGAAGGGGTGCCCGACGGACTGGAGCATCGGCAGATCGGTCGCCGAGTCGCTGTAGGCGAAGCAGCGGTCGAGGTCGTACCCCTCGGACCGCGCGAGCTCCTTGATGGCCTCCGCCTTGGTGGGGCCGTAGGCGTAGTACTCCACCTCGCCCGTGAAGCAGCCGTCGTCGCCGACCACCATGCGGGTCGCCACCACCCGGTCGGCGCCCAGGAGTTCACCGATCGGCTCGACCACCTCGGCACCCGAGGTGGAGACGATGACGACGTCCCGGCCCGCGGCGTGGTGCTGCTCGATGAGGGACGCGGCCTCGTCGTAGATGATCGGGTCGATCAGGTCGTGCAGGGTCTCCGCGACGATCTCCTTGACCTGCTGCACGTTCCACCCGCGGCACAGTGCGGAGAGGTACTCGCGCATCCGCTCCATCTGGTCGTGGTCGGCGCCGCCCGCCAGGAAGACGAACTGCGCGTACGCGGTGCGCAGTACCGCTCTGCGGTTGATCAGGCCGCCTTGGTAGAACGACTTGCTGAAGGTGAGCGTGCTCGACTTCGCAATGACCGTCTTGTCCAGGTCAAAGAACGCGGCAGTGCGAGGCAAGGAGTGGTTTTCCACAAGCCCGAGCATAGGCGCCCACCATTCGGCGTAAGCTGAGGCGCGTGGGTTTGCCTGAGAAGGCTCTCGGGTACACCATGGAAGTCACGGATCGTTCGCGACCGTGCTAACCCGGTCTGGCTCCTCCCCCCCCGAGTCGGACCGTGGGGACGACCCCCGCTCTCCCCCCCGGCGGGGGTCGTCGCATGTCCGGATGGGTTTTTGAACCCTCCGCTGATCCTCTTTCGGCCCTCGGGCCCTTCTCTTCGCCGTCGAGGCGGTCTTGTGCTCTACCCAAGATCCGTCACTGTGTGTAGTCAACAGGCTGCTCTGTGGAAGTCGGCGTGAAGTCGACGGGATGTCACCGGTATGGGTGACGGGGATATTCACAGCCACCGCCTTGTCCACAGTAATTGACCAAGATCCACACGATTTACCGGTTCGCCGCACGCTGATTCCGCCCGTTCCGCTCGTGAAGTTCATGGCCGGATTGCTTTGTCCGGTTCTTCGCGGATGCGGGGCGCGGCATTCACAGGGGCTTGTGGTGAGAGGGGGATGGAGATCGTGGCCGGAGTCATTTCGCACGACAGGGCGGCGCCGTCCGACGGGCGGCAGGGCGGACCGCTGATCGTCACGGAGGACGTGGAGCTGCTGGATGACCTGCTGCGGCTGTGTGCCGCGGCGGGCGCGCTGCCCGAGGTGCATCACGGCGGACCAGGGCGTGGAGAGGGCTGGGACGCGGCCCCGCTCGTCCTGGTCGGGGACGACGCGGCGGACCGGGTGCGCGGTGCCGTGAGGCGGCGCGGGGTCGTGCTGGTTGGGCGGGATCAGGACGATCCCGGGGTCTGGCGGCGCGCGGTGGAGATCGGCGCCGACCATGTGCTGCTCCTGCCGGACGGCGAGCAGTGGCTCGTCGACCGCATCGCCGACGTGGCCGAGGGCGTGGGGCGCCCCGCGCTCACCGTCGGGGTCATCGGCGGCCGCGGCGGCGCCGGGGCCTCCACCCTGGCGTGCGCCCTCGCGGTGACGGCGGCGCGGGCGGGGCGGCGCACGATGCTCGTCGACGCGGACCCGCTGGGCGGCGGCCTCGACGTCCTCCTGGGCGGCGAAGCCGTGGACGGGCTCCGGTGGCCGGCCTTCGCCGCGTCGCGGGGCAGGGTCGGCGGCAGCGCGCTGGAGGAGTCGCTTCCGGAGCTGCACGCGCTGCGGGTCCTGAGCTGGGACAGGGGTGATGCGGTCACGGTCGCTCCGGAGGCCGTGCGGGCGGTCGTGGCCGCGGCCCGCAGGCGCGGCGGCGTGGTGGTCGTGGACCTGCCGCGCCGGGTGGACGAGGGCGTCGCCGAGGCGCTCGCGCAGGTGGATCTGGGGCTCCTGGTGGTGCCCCCGGAGCTGCGCGCGGTGGCGGGGGCACGGCGCGTCGCGTCGGCCGCGGGCTTGGTGCAGCGGGATCTGCGGGTGGTGGTCGCGGGAAGCGCCGGGCCCGGTGGCCCCGGCGGACTCGACCCGGAGGAGGTCGCCCGGCTGATCGGGCTTCCGCTGGTCGGCGAAGTCCCCTGGGAAGCGGGACTGTTGACGGCACAGGCCGCGGGGACGCCGCCCGGGGGAGCCGCGCGCGGGCCGCTGGCCCGGTTCTGCGCCGCCTTCTGGGACCGGCTGCCGGCCGACGCGGTGGGAGGGGGCGTATGAGCGCCGTGGTCGGGGCCCGGATGCTGGACGGGGTGCGCCAGTGGCTCGCGGAGAACGGCACGGAGCCGACCCCTGCCCGGGTCGCCGAGGCGCTGCGGGCGCAGGGCCGGGTCCTCGGGGACGCCGAAGTGCTGGGCGCTGCCGAGCAGTTGCGCTCCGAACTGGTCGGGGCGGGACCTCTGGAGCCACTGCTCGCGGACGCCTCGGTGACCGATGTGCTGGTCTGCGCGCCGGACCGGGTGTGGGTGGACAGGGGCGGCGGCCTGGAGCTCACGGGCGTCACGTTCAGGGACGCGGCCGCCGTGCGTCGGCTCGCCCAGCGCCTCGCGTCCGTGGCGGGACGGCGCCTCGACGACGCGCGCCCCTGGGTGGACGCACGCCTGCCGGACGGCACCCGCCTGCACGCGGTGCTGCCCCCGGTGGCCGTGGGCTCCACATGCCTCTCCCTGCGGGTCGTGCGGCCCCGGGCCTTCACACTCGCGGAGCTGACCGCCGCGGGGACGATCCCTCCGGGTGGTGACCGGGTGCTGAGGGCCCTGCTCGACGCCCGCCTGTCCTTCCTGATCAGCGGTGGGACGGGCAGCGGCAAGACGACTCTGCTGAGTGCGCTGCTCGGCCTGGTGGGACCCAAGGAACGGATCGTCCTGGCCGAGGACTCCGCGGAGTTGAGGCCCGAGCATCCCCATGTGGTGCGCCTGGAGTCCCGGCCGGTCAACCAGGAAGGGGCAGGGTTGGTCGGTCTGGACGATCTCGTGCGCCAAGCCCTGCGCATGCGGCCCGACCGGCTCGTGGTCGGCGAGGTGCGGGGCGCGGAGGTGGTGCATCTGCTGGCCGCGCTCAACACCGGTCACGAGGGCGGTTGCGGCACGGTGCATGCCAACGCCGCTGCGGACGTGCCCGCCCGCCTGGAGGCCCTGGGGACGGCTGCCGGGCTCGATCGGGCCGCGCTGCACAGCCAGTTGGCGGCCGCGCTGTCAGTGGTGATCCATCTCGTGCGCGACCGGGCGGGCCGCCGCCGGATCTCCGAGGTGCGGGTGCTGGAGCGGGCCGCTTCGGGCCTGGTCGTGACGGTGCCCGCGCTGCGCTGGGGCGAGACGGCCTTCACCCGGGAGCCGGGTTGGGAGCGCCTGAACTCCCTTCTTGACGGCGGGCCTTGGGGCGATGACTCATGAGTACGTCGATGTGGGCGGCGGCCGTGTGCGCGGGGAGCGCGGCCTGGTTGACGGTCGGACGCGGCCAGGAGACCCGGCGGGCACGAGCGGTGTTCGCAGCCGGTCTGCCGGAGGGGAGACGCGGCCGGTGCCGACCGTGGGTGATCGCGGCGGGGCGCGGGCGCCAGGAGTGGTGGTGCCTGGCAGCTGGTCTGGCGGTCGCGCTGCTGGGGGAGTCCGTGGTGCCGCTGATCGTGGGCGCGGCCGGTGTTCCGCTGGTCGCGCGGGTGCGGAGGGCCGGGGACGCGCGACGGGAGCGGGAGCGGCGCGGCGACGCGGTGATCGCCCTGTGCGGCACGCTCGCCGGCGAGGTGCGGGCGGGTCGGCAGCCGGGGGAGGCGCTGCGACTGGCCCTCGGCGAAGCGGTCGAGGCGGATGACGGCGGGACCGGTGCGACGCGGAGTGCGGTGCTGGCGGCGGCGCGGTTCGGCGGGGACGTGCCGGGGGCGCTGGGGGAGGCGGCGCGGCAGCCCGGGGCCCAGGGGCTGCTGGGGCTCGCGGCCTGCTGGCGGGTCGCGGTGGACCGGGGCGCGGGCCTCGCGGCGGGACTCGACCGACTGGAGGCCGCACTGCGCTCGGAGCGCGATCAACGCAACGATCTGCGGGCCCAGTTGGCGGGGGCCAAGTCGACGGCCGTGATGCTCGCGGGCCTGCCGGTGCTGGGTCTGCTGATGGGCAGCGCGCTGGGAGCGGAGCCGCTGCGGGTGCTGCTGCACACCGGAGCGGGGATCGGCTGCCTTGCGGTGGGCGGAGTGCTGGAGGGCGTCGGGGTGTGGTGGGCGCTGCGGATCGTGCGAGGGGCGGAGGGGCGATGAGCGTTGTCCACAGGCTGGGGGTGGTCGTGTGGGGAGCGGCGGCAGTGCTGTGGCTGGCGCTGACGGTGCTCGCGGCGCGGCGCGAAAGAGCGCTGCGGCGGCGAGCGGACCAGGCACTGAACGTGAAGGGACCACCCGCCAGAGGCGTGGCGCGACATCGGCATCGCTTCGCCGCAGCGCGCGCATGGCTGCTGGTGGCGGGCGCGGCGAGTGCGGCCTATGCCCTGGTGGGCGGAGTTCTTGGCCTCGCGGCGGGAGCGGTGACGGGGTACGCCGCGTGGCGGTACAGGGGGCGGACGAGCGGGGCCGCGAACGGGTCGGAGGGGAGGGCGGAAACAGAGGAAGCTGAGCGCCAACTCCCTTTGGCTGCAGATCTCTTGGCGGCATGCGTGGCTGCGGGCGCAAGCCCTGTGGCGGCCGCCCACGCGGTCGGAGAGTCCCTCAAGGGGCCGGTCGGCGAGCGCCTGGCGCAAGGGGCGGCGGAAGTGCGACTGGGCGGCGAACCGGCCGACGCATGGCGCCAGTTGGCCGCGATACCGGGTGCCGCGCCGCTGGCCCGGCTCCTGGAGCGGGCGGGCGAGTCCGGAGCGCCCGCGGCGGAACCGGTGGCACGCCTCGCCGTGGACGCACGGGCGGAGCGGCGCGGAGCGGCGACGGCTCGGGCGCGCAGGGCCGCGGTCCTGATGACGGCACCGGTGGGCCTGTGCTTCTTGCCGGCGTTCGTCACGGTCGGGGTGCTGCCGGTGGTGATTGGGCTGGCCGAGGGGCTCCTGAGCACGCTCTGAGGGCGTTCCGAGCGCGCTCTGAGCTCGTTCAGAGCTCGCTCAGAGCGCGACATTCAGCACGACAACTGACAGGAAAAACACGGGGGTTGGTATGCGACGACAGCGCATGAAGAAGGACGCCGGAATGGTGACGTCCGAGTACGCGATGGGGCTGATCGCGGCGGTGGGTTTCGCCGGGCTGCTCTACAAGGTGGTGACGAGCGGGCAGGTCAGGGCGGCGCTGCAGGCGGTCGTGGAGAAGGCGCTCGATGTCCCGTTCTGAGGTGCGGCGGGGGTGGTGCCCGAGAGGCCGATTCCGGGGCAGCGATGGTGGGTTCGTGACGGCGGAGGCGGCCGTGGTGCTGCCGACGCTGGTGCTGTTCACCATGGCGCTGCTCTGGACCCTGCTGGCCGCGTCCGCGCAGATCCAGTGCGTGGACGCGGCCAGGGCGGGGGCCCGCGCGGCGGCTCGGCAGGACCCGGACGCCGTGGCTGTGGCGGCGGCACGGCAGGCGGCGCCGCGCGGGGCGAGCGTCTCCGTGCGGCGCGAGGGCGACCTGGTGCGGGTGGAGGTGGCGGCGGACCCGCCGGGTGCGACGGCGTTGGGCCTCGGCCTCGGCCTGCGACTGCGGTCGGAGGCGGTGGCCTTGGCGGAGGAAACAGTGGGGGTGAGTCCATGAGGGGCGGAAAGTCCGTGAGGGGCGGAAAGTGGCGCCCGGCCGGCCGGGACCGAGGGGCGGCCACCGTGTGGGTGGTGGTCGTCATGGCCGTGCTGATGGTGTTCTGCGGCGCGGTGCTCGCCATGGCGCAGGTCGTCGTGGCCCGGCATCGGGCGGGCGGCGCGGCGGACTTGGCGGCGCTCGCCGCGGCGGACCGGTGGATGAGTGGTTCGGCGGCAGCGTGCGACGGAGCCGGGCGGGTGGCGCGGGCGCAGGGGGCGCGGCTTGTGCGGTGCGTGGTGCGGGGGCAGGTCTCCGAGGTCACGGCCACGGCGTCCGCGGGCCCCTTCGCGACCACGGTCAGGTCCCGCGCGGGTCCGGCGATGCCTTGGCCTGAGCGGTAGTTGGGCACGGTTGATCGGTGCTCGGGGGCTTCGGGCTGCGCCCACCCGTGCCGTCCCAGCGGCGCGGTTGTCCGCAGCAGGAGCGGCAAGAGGGAGGCTGAGGCGGCCTGTTGGGCGTGCACGAGACGCGAGGGGACGTGGAGGTATGTCCAAGCGGATCACTGCGCACAACGCTCACGCGAGCCTCACGCGAGCCGCGGCGACCAAGCCCCGCAACCCGCGCTACCCCGCCGCATCCCGTAGCAGCACAGAAAGGAGGCGGACCGCGCCCCGTTTGTGCAGAGGGTCGTTGCCGTTGCCGCACTTGGGGGACTGGATGCAGGAAGGGCAGCCGGCCTCGCACTCGCAGGAGGCGATGGCCTGGCGCGTGGCCGTCAGCCACTCCCGTGCCGTGTGGAAGGCCCGCTCGGCGAAGCCCGCCCCGCCGGGATGGCCGTCGTACACGAACACGGTCGGCAGGAGCGTGTCCGGGTGCAGCGGGACGGAGACGCCGCCGATGTCCCACCGGTCGCACGTCGCGAACAGCGGGAGCATGCCGATCGACGCGTGTTCCGCGGCGTGCAGGGCGCCGCCGAGGATCTCGGGATTCACGCGGGCGGCGTCGAGTTGGTCCTCGGTGACCGTCCACCAGACCGCGCGCGTACGGAGCGTGCGAGGAGGGAGTTCGAGCTTCGTCTCGCCGAGCACCTCGCCCGTGATGAGTTTCCTGCGGAGGAAGGAGACGACTTGGTTGGTGACTTCGACGGAGCCGTAGCAGAGCCGGCCCTCGCCCCAGGGGACCTCGACGTCCGTCTCCAGGATGGAGATCGCCGTGGTGTCGCGCGCGGTCGTGGAGTACGGCGGAGCGGCCTCCTCGACCAGGGCCACCGAGTCCTCCAGGTCGAGGTGGCGCACGAGATACGTACGCCCCTGGTGGAGGTGGACCGCGCCCTCGTGCACGGTGGTGTGCGCGGCGGACGCGTCGACGGTGCCGAGGAGTCGGCCCGTACCCTCCTCGACGATCTGCACGGGCTTCCCGCCCTCGCCGCGGATGTCGGTGAGGTCGGCGGCCCGCTCCCTGCGGGTCCAGTGCCAGGCCTTCGTCCGGCGGCGCAGCAGCTTCGCGGCCTCCAGCTGCGGGAGCAGTTCCTCGGCGGCGGGCCCGAAGAGGGCGAAGTCGTCCTCGACCAGCGGCAGTTCGGAGGCCGCCGCGCACAGGTGGGGCGCGAGGACGTACGGGTTGTCGGGGTCGAGGACCGTGGACTCCACGGGCTGCTGGAACAGCGCCTCGGGGTGGTGGACGAGATAGGTGTCCAGCGGGTCGTCACGGGCGACGAGGACGGCGAGGGCGCCCTGTCCGGAGCGGCCTGCCCGCCCCGCCTGCTGCCACAGGGAGGCGCGGGTGCCCGGGTAGCCGGCGATGACGACGGCGTCCAACCCCGAGACGTCCACGCCCAGTTCGAGGGCGGTCGTGGCGGCGAGGCCGAGGAGCTCGCCGGAGTGCAGGGCGCGTTCCAGGGCGCGGCGTTCCTCGGGGAGGTAGCCGCCGCGGTAGGCGGCGACGCGGCGGGCCAGGGAGCGGTCGACCTCGGCGAGGCGCTCCTGGGCGATCACCGAGATCAGCTCGGCGCCGCGCCGGGAGCGTACGAAGGCGACCGAGCGGACGCCCTGGACGGTCAGGTCGGTGAGGAGGTCGGCCGTCTCGGCGGTCGCCGTGCGGCGGACGGGGGCGCCCTTCTCGCCGTGGAGCTCGGTGAGAGGGGGTTCCCACAGGGCGAAGACGAGGTCGCCGCGGGGTGAGGCGTCGTCGGCGACCTCCTTCACGGGCAGACCGGTGAGGCGCTCCGCGGACACGGCCGGGTCGGCGGAGGTGGCGGAGGCGAGGAGGAAGACGGGCTCGGAGCCGTAGCGGGCGCAGAGGCGGCGCAGGCGGCGCAGGACCTGGGCGACGTGGGAGCCGAAGACGCCGCGGTAGGTGTGGCACTCGTCGATGACGACGTAGCGCAGGGCGCGCAGGAAGGAGGACCAGCGCGGGTGGGAGGGGAGTATCCCGCGGTGCAGCATGTCGGGGTTGGTCAGGACGTAATTGGCGTACTGACGCACCCACTCGCGTTCCTCGAAGGGGGTGTCGCCGTCGTACACGGCAGGGCGCACCGCGTTCCCGAGAGGGGCCGCGAGTTCGCGGACGGCGCGGCGCTGGTCGGCGGCGAGGGCCTTGGTCGGGGCCAGGTACAGCGCGGTGGTGCCGCGGCCGTTGGGCGCCTCGGAGCCGTCGAGGAGCGCGGAGAGGACGGGGGTGAGATAGGCCAGGGACTTGCCGGAGGCGGTGCCGGTGGCGACGACCACGGACTCCCCGTCCAGGGCGTGCTCGGCGGCCAGCGCCTGGTGGGCCCAGGGGTGCTCGATGCCCGCGGCCCGGACGGCGGATATGACCTCGGGCCGGATGCGGTCGGGCCAGACTGCATACCGAGCCTCACGTGGGGGCAAGTGCTCCGTATGAGTGACGCGCGATGCACGGCTCGGCCCCGCGGTGAGCCGGTCAAGGACCGTCCGCGGGGGCGTCTGTGCCGGGCGACCCGCAGTGGGTCCTCCGGGAGGGGAAAATTTGGCCATCGGCATCGAGTGTGTCACTGGCGGGATGGACAATGGTCCCAAGGCGTCGTGCACGCCTGCCGGTAAGTGATTGAATGCCATCGCGGCTGGCGATCCGTCCTGGGGGCTCTGCCGAGGTGTCCCGAGGGATGACCGCTCGATAGCAAGGTGCTGGAGGATCCGTGGACCTGTCCCTGTCGACCCGTACCGTCGGCGATCGTACGGTCGTCGAGGTCGGTGGCGAAATCGATGTATATACCGCGCCCAAGCTGCGCGAGCAGTTGGTCGAGTTGGTGAACGACGGCAGTTTCCACCTGGTCGTCGACATGGAGGGCGTGGACTTCCTCGACTCCACCGGGCTCGGCGTGCTGGTCGGCGGCCTGAAGCGCGTGCGTGCCCACGAGGGCTCGCTGCGCCTGGTCTGCAACCAGGAGCGCATTCTCAAGATCTTCCGTATCACCGGCCTGACCAAGGTGTTCCCCATTCACACCTCGGTCGAGGAAGCCGTCGCGGCCACCGACTGAGTGCCGGACCGCTGACTGCCGGCCGACAGGCCGGATGCCCCGGGCCCTCGGCCCGGGGCGGCAGTACAGCAGGGGACCGGGCCCTGGTGGGCCCGGCCCTCTGACAGCACGCGCGTATGTCCGAGGGGGATGCATGGCCACCGTTGAACTCCGCTTCAGCGCGCTGCCCGAGCACGTCAGGACCGCCCGCCTCGTGGCGGCCGCGGTCGCGCGCAGGGCCGGAGTGGACGAGGCCGTTCTCGACGAGGTCAGGCTCGCGGTCGGCGAGGCCTGCACGCGCGCCGTCGGACTGCACCAGAGCAGTGGGGTCACGGCGCCGGTGCGCGTCGCGCTGATCGAGGACGAGAAGCAGTTCTCCATCGAGGTCGGCGACGAAGCCCCCCGCGCGGCCCCCGGCGACCGGGTGCCCGGTGCGCGGGCCGGCGAGGGCGACGACCCGGAGGCCGAGGGCGAGGACGAGATGGGTCTCGCCGTCATCAGCGGACTCGTGGACGACGTGGAGGTCACCGCGGGCGAGTCCGGCGGCCTCATCCGCATGAGCTGGCCGACGACTCCGGCGACGCTCCTGCCCTGACCCCGGCGACGTACCGCAGGCCCTGTCACCACCTCGGTGAACAGGGCCTTTTATTTTTCCGATCATTAATTCTCGTAGATCGACGATCTCGCGCCGCGCTTCCGTCAACGGTTTTGAGGCATTACCGCTTTCGGGGTCAATCCGGCCGGGCGATCATTTGCTGAGAAGCAATCTCAGGTCAATTCCGTTTGTGGCGCTCTGTTTTGATCAGGTTCCGCTCCCTACAATCCGTCCACATCTTGAGCTCAGCCCAAGCGTCAAGGAGGACGAATGGCGGGGCTTTCTACCCCTCATCGGTTTGACCACCCCTCAACCTTCGCAGCCGCAGTGCTGACCGACGACAACCGCCTCATCGTGATGGTCATCGCGGCCGTCGCGCTCGCGGCGCTCGTCGTCGCCGGCGTACTCGTACGTCAGGTACTCGCGGCGGGCGAGGGCACCGACAGCATGAAGAAGATCGCGGCAGCGGTCCAGGAAGGCGCGAATGCCTATCTGGGACGGCAGTTGCGCACTCTCGGCGTATTCGCCGTCGTGGTGTTCTTCCTGCTCATGCTGCTGCCCGCGGACGACTGGAATCAACGCGCCGGACGATCGATCTTCTTCTTGATCGGAGCGGCGTTCTCGGCGACCACCGGCTATATCGGTATGTGGCTCGCCGTGCGCAGCAATGTGCGTGTGGCTGCCGCCGCCCGGGAGGCCACTCCGGCGGAAGGTGAACCTGAAAAGGATCTCACCGCCGTCTCGCACAAGGCCATGAAGATCGCTTTCCGCACGGGCGGCGTCGTCGGCATGTTCACGGTGGGGCTCGGTCTTCTGGGCGCCTCCTGTGTCGTGCTCGTCTACGCGGCCGACGCGCCGAAGGTCCTCGAGGGCTTCGGCCTCGGGGCCGCGCTGATCGCGATGTTCATGCGTGTCGGCGGCGGCATCTTCACCAAGGCCGCCGACGTCGGCGCCGACCTGGTCGGCAAGGTCGAGCAGGGCATTCCGGAGGACGATCCGCGCAATGCCGCGACCATCGCCGACAACGTGGGCGACAACGTCGGCGACTGCGCCGGTATGGCCGCCGACTTGTTCGAGTCGTACGCCGTCACGCTCGTCGCCGCGCTGATCCTCGGCAAGGTGGCGTTCGGCGACTCCG
Source organism: Streptomyces sp. NPDC025651 (assembly GCF_055558735.1). NCBI lineage: Bacteria > Bacillati > Actinomycetota > Actinomycetes > Kitasatosporales > Streptomycetaceae > Streptomyces > Streptomyces sp. NPDC025651. The sequence continues at coordinate 332,937 of NZ_JBVHLZ010000002.1, read as the reverse complement.
GTCTCGCCTTCCCGCTGATCGTCCCGGCCATCGGTGTCATCACCGCGATGATCGGCATCTTCGCGGTGGCGCCCCGACGCTCCGACCGCAGCGGCATGAGCGCCATCAACCGCGGCTTCTTCATCTCCGCGGTCATCTCGCTGGCACTCGTGGCCGTGGCCGTCTTCGTCTATCTCCCGTCCACGTACGCGGACTTGGACGGCGTCACCGACGCGGCGATCAAGGGCCACGACGGCGATCCGCGGATCCTCGCGGTCGTCGCCGTCGCCATCGGCATCGTCCTGGCCGCGCTGATCCAGCAGCTCACCGGCTACTTCACCGAGACCACCCGGCGTCCCGTCAAGGACATCGGCAAGACCTCGCTCACCGGCCCGGCCACCGTCGTCCTCGCCGGCATCTCGATCGGTCTCGAATCGGCCGTCTACACCGCGCTGTTGATCGGGCTCGGCGTGTACGGGGCGTTCCTGCTCGGCGGTACGTCGATCATGCTCGCGCTCTTCGCGGTGGCCCTCGCCGGTACGGGTCTGCTGACCACCGTCGGCGTCATCGTCGCCATGGACACCTTCGGTCCCGTCTCCGACAACGCGCAGGGCATCGCCGAGATGTCCGGCGACGTCGAGGGCGCGGGCGCGCAGGTGCTCACCGACCTGGACGCCGTCGGCAACACCACCAAGGCCATCACCAAGGGAATCGCCATCGCCACCGCGGTGCTCGCGGCGTCGGCGCTCTTCGGTTCGTACCGCGACGCCATCGCGGAAGCGGCCAAGGACGTGGGGGAGAAGCTCGGCGACGGGGCTCCGATGAACCTCGTCATGGACATCTCGCAGCCCAACAACCTGGTGGGCCTGGTCCTCGGCGCCGCGGTCGTCTTCCTCTTCTCGGGGCTCGCGATCAACGCGGTGTCGCGGTCGGCCGGTGCCGTGGTCTACGAGGTGCGGCGGCAGTTCCGCGAGAAGCCCGGGATCATGGACTACACCGAGAAGCCGGAGTACGGACGCGTCGTCGACATCTGCACCAAGGACGCGCTGCGCGAGCTGGCCACACCGGGTCTGCTCGCCGTGCTCACGCCGATCGCGGTCGGTTTCACACTCGGCGTCGGCGCGCTCGGCTCGTTCCTGGCGGGCGCGATCGGCACGGGCACGCTCATGGCGGTCTTCCTCGCCAACTCCGGTGGTGCCTGGGACAACGCGAAGAAGCTCGTCGAGGACGGCCACCACGGCGGCAAGGGCAGCGAGGCCCACGCCGCGACCGTCATCGGCGACACGGTCGGCGACCCGTTCAAGGACACCGCCGGTCCGGCCATCAACCCCCTGTTGAAGGTGATGAACCTGGTGGCGCTGCTCATCGCGCCCGCGGTCGTCAAGTTCAGCTACGGGGACGACGCCAGCGTGGGGATGCGGGTGCTGATCGCGGCGCTCTCCATCGCGGTCATCGTCGGCGCGGTCTACGTCTCCAAGCGGCGGGGCATCGCCGTCGAGGACGACGGCAACGCCGAGCGCGTGGCCAAGCCGGTCGATCCGGCCGTGGTCTCGTGACCCCGTAACTCCGGGTCGGGCTCTGCCCAGCACCGGGCTCTGCCCAGCACCGGGCTCTGCCCAACACACGGGCGGGTGGCGCTTTTTGAGGCGCCGTCCGCCCGTTCGTGTGTGCGGGAGATCCGTGAGCCTTCTCTCGCGCTTCTCGCCCTTCTGTCCCTTGGTGCAAATGGCTGCAATAGCGCTCGTATCGGACCTCCGGCATGCGGATGTAGCCCAGTTGGCGTGTAAGTTCCGGGGCCGAGAGCCATGGAAGGGACCAATCCGGTGAACAAGAAGCTTGCAGCCGCACTGTCCGGCGGTGCGGTACTGGTACTCGCGTTGTCAGGGTGCAGCGACGACGGCAACAAGAAGCTGGACGACTGGGCCAAGAAGGTCTGCGACTCCGTGCAGCCGCAGTCGAAGAAGATCGCGGACGCCAACGCCGCGATCCAGAAGGAGACCTCCGACAACAGCTCGCCGGCCGACGTCCAGAAGACCGACTCCAAGGCGTTCCAGGACATGTCCGACGCCTACAAGGCGATGGGCGCCGCCGTGAAGAGCGCGGGGGCTCCGCCGGTCGACGACGGGCAGAAGAAGACGGACGACGCCGTCAAGGAGCTCAACGCCATCTCCAAGTCGTACGAGGACCTGAAGAAGCAGGTCGACGGGTTGGACACGAAGAACCAGGCGGACTTCGCGGACGGGCTCAAGGACGTCGCGGGTGAGTTGGACAAGCTGAGCAAGAGCGGGAACGAGGCGTTGGAGAAGTTGCAGGAGGGGGAGGTCGGCAAGGCGATGAACAAGCAGGACAGCTGCAAGAGCGCTGCCGCTACGCCTTCCGGCAAGAGCTAGGTTTCTTCTTGCGTACGTTGCCCCGGGGCGCGGGTACTGCTCGCCTGCCCCGGGGCAACGTCGCGTCTGTCGGTGTCCGGCGGCTCCGGGCCGTGCCCGCCTGCCCCACAGCAGGAGCGGCCGGGTGCGGCGGGTCACAATGGAGAGCGTGAGTAACGCCAGCTTCCCCCTGCCCTCGTCCGATCGCGTCGACGTCGCCGCCTCCCTGCGGAGTGCTCTGCTTGCCGTCGACTTCACCGCCGACGGGCTGCTCGAACTGCTCGGGGCGCCCGCCTATGCCGCGCTCGCGCGCAGCGAGACCGTGCCCGCGCTGCGGGCCACGCGCGGGGACGGGGCCCTCGCCGCGCTCGTACGCCTCTTTCTGCTGCAGGAATCCGTGCCCCACGCGCGCGTGGCGGACGTTCTGCCCCTCGACGCTCTCCTGGAGAGCGGATGGCTGGTCGAGCGGGACGGTGAGCTGCGGGCGACCGTGGACGTGCGGCCGTACGGCGGGCCGAGCGGTGAGGACTGGTTCATCGTCTCCGACCTGGGCTGTGCGGTCGGCGGGGCCGGTGGCATCGGCAGCCATGAGGAGGGCGTCGTCCTCGGGGTCGGCGGGGCCTCCACGACGCTCGCCGGGGTCACGGTGCGCACGCCCGTCGCGAGCGCCCTCGACCTCGGCACCGGCTCCGGCATCCAGGCGCTGCACGCCGCGCAGCACGCCACGCGCGTGACCGCGACCGACCTCAACCCCCGGGCCCTGCGGTTCACCCGGCTCACCCTGGCCCTGTCCGGGGCCCCGGAGGCGGACCTGCGGGAGGGCTCGCTGTTCGAGCCGGTGGCGGACGAGACGTACGACCTGATCGTGTCGAACCCGCCCTTCGTGATCTCGCCGGGCGCCCGGCTCACCTACCGGGACGGCGGGATGGGCGGGGACGATCTGTGCCGCTCGCTCGTTCAGGAGGCGGGGGAGCGACTGAACGAAGGGGGGTACGCGCACTTCCTGGCCAACTGGCAGCACGTGGACGGCGAGGAGTGGCAGGACCGCCTGCGCTCCTGGGTGCCCCGTGGCTGCGACGCCTGGATCGTGCAGCGCGAGGTGCAGGACATCACGCAGTACGCCGAGCTGTGGCTGCGGGACGCGGGCGACCACCGCACGGACCCGGCCGAGTACGCGGCGCGGTACGAGGCATGGCTGGACGAGTTCGAGGCGCGGGGCACGCGCGCCGTCGGGTTCGGCTGGATCGCGCTGCGGAAGACCGGGGCCGCCGAGCCGTCCGTCACGATCGAGGAGTGGCCGCACCCCGTCGAGCAGCCGCTCGGCGAGACGGTGCGGGAGTTCTTCGAGCGGCAGGAGTATCTGCGGACGCACGACGACGCGGCGCTGCTTGCCGGGCACTTCAAGCTCGCCGACGAGGTCGTGCAGGAGCAGGTCGGACTGCCGGGCGCCGAGGACCCGGAGCACGTCGTGCTGCGCCAGAACCGCGGGATGCGGCGGGCCACCAAGGTGGACACGGTGGGCGCCGGATTCGCCGGGGTGTGCGACGGCTCACTGAGCGCCGGGCGGATCCTGGACGCCATCGCCCAACTGGTCGGGGAGGACCCGGTGTTGCTGCGGGACCGGACGCCCGCGCAGATCAGGCTCCTCGTGCGGCAGGGCTTCCTGCTGCCGGTCGCGGCGTAGATCTCGTACGTACGCCTCGACGTCGCGTGACGAGACGGGACGAGACGAGACGTGAAGAGGCGTGAAGAGGCGTGACGTGACGTGAAGAGACGTGAAGAGAGAGGCGAGTAGGGACGGCGGGGCAGGAAACCGGCCAACATCGCGAACCGGTTCGGGCGCGGCACAGGCAGGTCCCCCGTCGTTCACCCCGATTTCGCGCTCCCGATTCCCGTGCGTGTCAGCCTCCCCCGCAGGGGAACTCGGCACGGGGAGGCAACGCCATGGAGAGCGGACCGGCGATCTTCGCGGGGACGGTGTTCGCGCTGTTCGGCGCGGGGCTGCTGCTGTGGACCGGTGCGCGGGTCGCGCACCGCTCGCCCGTGGCCCAGGGTGTGAACCCCGTCGCATCGGCGACCCTCGCCACGCTCGCGGGCTCGGGCGCGCTGCTCCTCGGCGTGTGGTGCTTCACGCGACTGTGAACCGGCTGTGAGACGGCCGGGGGCCGACCGCGAACCGGCCGGGGGCGGACTGTGGTCGGCCGCCGCGGACCCGCTCCTTCCGGCTCGCGGACCCGCTCCTCTCGGCTCGCGGGGCCGTCTCCTCCCGGTGAGGGGGACCAGCTTGTTCCAGGAGGACGGACGATCGTCTTCCGGGGATCGCGCCGGTGCCGTCGGCCCGTGGGCCCCATGGGGCGCCGAAACAGCAGGTCGCCACTCCGGGCGGCAGAGATGGCGGTAGTCGGGTTACCGTTCGAGTGGCCGTTGCGGGCTTTTCCCGTTTGACACGGGGGCGGGATGTACCGTCACACTCCGCAGCGACAGCGCAACGCAAGCCATGCGAGCACTGCCACCGCACTGCCACGAGCATTGCCACCGCGCACTGCCACCGAGCGTCGACCGGAGAGAAGAGCGAAGTTGTCCCCGACCAGCGAGACCGCACAGGGCGGCCGCCGACTCGTCATCGTCGAGTCGCCTGCCAAGGCGAAGACGATCAAGAGCTACCTCGGCCCCGGCTACGTAGTCGAGGCCAGCGTCGGGCACATCCGTGACCTCCCCAACGGCGCCGCGGAGGTGCCCGAGAAGTACACCGGCGAGGTGCGCCGTCTCGGCGTGGACGTCGAACACGACTTCCAGCCGATCTACGTCGTCAACGCCGACAAGAAGGCGCAGGTCAAGAAGCTCAAGGACCTCCTGAAGGAGTCCGACGAACTCTTCCTCGCCACCGATGAGGACCGCGAGGGCGAAGCCATCGCGTGGCACCTCCTCGAGGTCCTGAAGCCCAAGGTCCCCGTCCACCGGATGGTCTTCCACGAGATCACCAAGGACGCGATCCGCAGCGCCGTCGCCAACCCGCGCGAGCTCAACAAGCGCATGGTCGACGCCCAGGAGACCCGCCGCATCCTCGACCGCCTGTACGGCTACGAGGTCTCGCCGGTGCTCTGGAAGAAGGTCATGCCGCGGCTGTCGGCGGGCCGCGTGCAGTCCGTGGCGACCCGGCTCGTCGTCGAGCGGGAGCGCGAGCGCATCGCCTTCCGCTCCGCCGAGTACTGGGACCTGACCGGCACCTTCGGCACGGGCCGCGCCGGTGACGCCTCCGACCCGTCGCAGCTGGTCGCCCGCCTCACCACGGTCGACGGCAAGCGCATCGCGCAGGGCCGCGACTTCAGCTCGCTCGGACAGCTGAAGCCCGGCAGCGCGAACACCCTCCACCTGGACGAGGCGAACGCCCGCGCGCTGGCCGCCGCCCTCCAGGACACGCACTTCTCCGTACGCTCCGTCGAGTCCAAGCCGTACCGCCGCTCGCCGTACGCGCCCTTCCGTACGACGACGATGCAGCAGGAGGCGAGCCGCAAGCTCGGCTTCGGCGCGAAGGCCACCATGCAGGTGGCCCAGAAGCTGTACGAGAACGGCTTCATCACCTACATGCGTACGGACTCCACGACCCTCTCGGACACGGCGGTCGCGGCCGCCCGTGCCCAGGTCACGCAGCTCTACGGCAGCGACTACCTGCCGGACAAGCCGCGCACGTACGCGGGCAAGGTCAAGAACGCGCAGGAGGCGCACGAGGCCATCCGTCCCTCGGGTGATCGTTTCCGCACGCCCGCGGAGACCGGCCTGACCGGCGACCAGTTCCGGCTCTACGAACTGATCTGGAAGCGGACCGTCGCCTCCCAGATGAAGGACGCGACGGGCAACTCCGTCACGGTCAAGATCGGTGGCCGTGCCTCCGACGGCCGCGACGCCGAGTTCAGCGCGTCCGGCAAGACCATCACCTTCCACGGCTTCCTCAAGGCGTACGTCGAGGGCGCCGACGACCCGAACGCCGAGCTGGACGACCGCGAGCGCAGGCTCCCGCAGGTCAACGAGGGCGACGCGCTCTCCGCCGACGAGATCTCCGTCGACGGCCACGCGACCAAGCCCCCGGCCCGCTACACCGAGGCCTCGCTGGTCAAGGAGCTGGAAGAGCGCGAGATCGGCCGCCCCTCGACGTACGCGTCGATCATCGGCACGATCCTGGACCGCGGCTACGTCTTCAAGAAGGGCACGGCGCTCGTGCCCTCCTTCCTGAGCTTCGCCGTGGTGAACCTGCTGGAGAAGCACTTCGGCCGGCTCGTCGACTACAGCTTCACCGCCAAGATGGAGGACGACCTCGACCGCATCGCGCGCGGCGAGGCGCAGGCCGTGCCGTGGCTGAAGCGCTTCTACTTCGGCGAGGGTGAGGGCGAGGGCTCCTCAGGCGCCGCCGACGCGGGCAACGGCGACGGCGACCACCTCGGCGGCCTCAAGGAGCTCGTCACCGACCTGGGCGCCATCGATGCCCGCGAGGTGTCGTCGTTCCCCGTCGGCAACGACATCGTGCTGCGCGTCGGGCGCTACGGCCCCTACATCGAGCGGGGCGAGCGCGACGCCGAGAACCACCAGCGCGCGGACGTCCCCGACGACCTGGCGCCGGACGAGCTGACCGTCGAGTACGCGGAGGAGCTGCTCGCCAAGCCGAGCGGCGACTTCGAACTCGGCGCCGACCCGGAGACCGGCCGCCAGATCATCGCCAAGGACGGGCGCTACGGCCCCTACGTCACCGAGGTGCTCCCCGAGGGCACCCCGAAGACCGGCAAGAACGCGGTCAAGCCGCGTACGGCCTCGCTCTTCAAGTCGATGTCCCTCGACACGGTCACCCTTGCGGACGCCCTGAAGCTGATGTCCCTGCCGCGCGTGGTCGGGACGGACGCCGAAGGCGTCGAGATCACCGCGCAGAACGGGCGGTACGGGCCGTACCTGAAGAAGGGCACGGACTCCCGGTCGATCGACACCGAGGAGCAGCTCTTCACCATCACGCTGGAAGAGGCCCTGGAGATCTACTCCAAGCCCAAGCAGCGGGGGCGTGCGGCCGCGAAGCCGCCGCTGAAGGAGCTGGGCGAGGACCCGGTCAGCGGGAAGCCGGTCGTCGTCAAGGACGGGCGCTTCGGGGCGTACGTGACCGACGGCGAGACCAACGCGACGCTGCGGGCGGCGGACTCCGTGGAGGAGATCACCCCGGAGCGGGGCTTCGAGCTGCTCGCGGAGAAGCGGGCGAAGGGGCCTGCGAAGAAGACGGCCAAGAAGGCCGCGAAGAAGGCGCCGGCGAAGAAGGCTGCCGCCAAGAAGACGGCGGCCAAGAAGACCACTGCCGCGAAGAAGACCACCGCCAAGAAGACGACCGCCAAGAAGACCACTGCCAAGAAGGCGGCCGCTTCTAAGGGTGCTGCTTCGGAGGAGTGACGTCTTCGTTGCCGGGTGCCTTGTTCTTGGAAGGGTGCCCGGCAGTGGGCGTTGTGCCCACCACGGGGACGGCTTCCGGACGGTCGTTTGTTCGGGTGGTTCCACTAGGACGCTGTCCGTCCAGATAGGCTGGACGGATGACGCGTGCCGAGCAGCCAACGGCCGGAAATCCGGCCCCCGACGACGCCCTGGTCGCAGATTCCCGAGAGCGCGCCGTTCGCGCCTTGCTGCGTGTGCCGCAGCTGAAGAGGCTGTGGAGCGCCCAGCTCGTCGGCAGTGTCGGCGACGCCCTCGCACTGCTCGTCCTGGTGATCCTCGCGCTCCAGTCGGCCATCGTCGAAGGGGCCTTCGGAGGCGGCTATCGGGGCGTGGCCTTCGCCGTCACCGCCGTCTTCGGAGCACGCGTTCTCGCGACGCTGCTCTTCGGAGCGGTGCTCCTCGGACCGCTCACCTCCCTCACCTCTCCGGACGGTCCGCTCGACCGCCGCTGGACCATGGTCGGGGCGGACGGCGTGCGCGCCGCACTCCTTGTCGTCGCGCCGCTGTGGATCGACTGGACCCCGGACAACGCCCTCGCGGTGATCCTGGTGACGTCCTTCGTCGTCGGCGTCGCCGAGCGGTTCTGGACGGTCGCCCGGGAGAGCGCGGCGCCCGCGCTGCTGCCCGCGCCGCCCCTGGAGGGCGCGACGGTGCGGCCGCTGCCGGACCACATGGACGCGCTGCGGCGCCTGTCCCTGCGTACGGGATTCCTGGCGCTGCCCATCGCGGCCGCCGCGCTCGTCGGCATCACGCTCGTCGGCAACCTCCTGGGCGCCGGGCTCGACTGGTTCTCGCTGCACCAGGCGGGGCTCGCCTCGTTCGTCGCGGCCGGGCTCTTCGCCGCGTCCCTTTCGATCGTCTACTTCCTCGAACTTCCCGCCGCCCAGACGCCACGCGCGCGTAGCCCGCTCGAAGGGCTGCGCAGGCCGCGCACCGGGACCGGCACCGACAAGGGCCGCACCGGCGCCATCCCGCTCTTCGTCGCGGCCTGTGCCGCGGTCGCCGTGGCCGTCGCGGCCGCGGTCGCCGTCGCCGTGCTGCACGCCAAGGACCTGGGCGGCGGTCCCGTCACGTACGGCCTGATCGTCCTCGCGCTGACCGGCGGCACCGCCGTCGGCATCCGTACCGCGCCGTCCCTGCTGCCCTCGCTGTCGCGCCGTCGGCTGCTCGCGCTCGCCATCGCCCTCACCGGAGTGGCGCTGCTCGCCGCGGGCCTCGTGCCCGACGTGACGACCGTGCTGCTGCTCCTGGCCCTCGCCGGGGTCTGCGCGGGCGTCGCCGCGAACACCGGGCACGCGCTGCTCGACCAGGAGGTCGAGGACTACCGCAGGGCCCGTACGACCGAGCACCTGCAGGCTGTCGTACGACTGTGTGTCGCGCTCGCCGCGCTCGTGGCCCCGGTGGTCGCCGCCGCGATCGGGCCGCACCGCATGGTCAACGGCAAGTTCGTCTTCGACCACGGAGGCGCCGCCTTCACGCTGATGCTGGTCGGCGCGCTGCTCCTGCCGGTGGCCGCGCTGGTCCTCGCCAAGGCCGACGACCGGCAGGGCGTACCGCTGCGGCACGACCTGCTCGACGCGCTGCGCGGCGGTGACGACCCGGTGCAGGCGCCCTGCGCCACCGGCTTCTTCATCGCCCTGGAGGGCGGCGACGGCGCCGGCAAGTCGACGCAGGCCGAGGCGCTCGCCGAGTGGATCCGCGCCAAGGGGCACGAGGTCGTCGTCACGCGCGAGCCCGGGGCCACGCCCGTCGGCAAGCGGCTGCGGTCGATCCTTCTCGACGTGTCGTCGGCCGGTCTCTCGCACCGCGCCGAGGCGCTGCTGTACGCCGCCGACCGGGCCGAGCACGTCGACACGGTCGTACGGCCCGCCCTGGAGCGCGGCGCCGTCGTCATCTCCGACCGCTACATCGACTCGTCCGTCGCCTACCAGGGCGCCGGACGCGACCTGTCGCCGACCGAGGTCGCCCGCATCAACCGCTGGGCGACCGGAGGTCTCGTACCGAATCTGACGTGCCTGCTCGACGTGTCGCCCGAGGCCGCGCGCGAGCGGTTCACGGAGGCGCCCGACCGGCTTGAGTCGGAGCCCGCCGAGTTCCACGCGCGCGTGCGCTCCGGTTTCCTCACGCTCGCCGCCGCCGACCCGGGGCGCTACCTGATCGTCGACGCCTCCCAGGAGCCGGAGGCGGTCACGACCGTGATCCGGCACCGGCTCGACGTGGTCCTTCCGCTCTCCGAGGCCGAGATCAAGGCGCAGGAGGAGGCCCGCAAGGCCGCCGAGGAGGAGGCGCGGCGCAAGGCCGAGGAGGAGGCCGCCCGCAAGGCCGAGGAGGAGCGCCTGGAGCGCGAGCGCCAGGAGCAGCTCGCCAAGCTCCGTGCCGAGGAGGAGGAGCGCAAGCGGCGCGAGCTGGAGGAGGCCCAGCGCCGCGAGGCCGAGCGGCAGGCCGAGGAGGCCAGGCAGCGCGCCGAGGAGGCGAAGCGCCGTGCCGAGGAGGAGCAGGCCAGGCTCCTCGCCGAGGAGAAGGTCCGCAAGGCCGAGGAGGAGCGGCGCCGCAGGGAGGCCGAGGAAGAGGCGCGGCTGCGGGCCGAGGCGGAGGAGCGGCGGCTCGAGAAGCAGCGCAAGGCGGAGGAGGCCCTGTTGCGGGCCGAGGAGGCGCGTCGTCTCGCGGCGGCTTCGGCGGCTGCGGCCGCGGCGGCTTCGAAGCCCGTGGCTCCGCCGGCTCCGGCGCCTGCTCCTGCGGCTCCGGCTTCCGATGTGACGGATGCGTCGAATGCAGCGGATGCGTCGGATGTGGCGGATGTGCCTGTTGTGCCGGACAACGAGACCACCGTGCCCACGCCGGTGGTGAAGCCGTCGTCCGGTCCCGCCGACGAGACGGCCGTGCTGCCGCAGGTCCCGGCCGACGGTTCCGCGGCGGACGAGACGGCGGTCCTGCCGAAGCCGCCCGTGCCCTCGGGTGCCGCGGACGAGACGGCCGTGCTGCCGCCCGTGCGGGAGGACAAGGTTCCGCCGGGGTACTTCCGGGACGAGCGCCCGGCGGCCGCGCCTGCGCCTTCGCCCGACGGTTCCGACGACCGGACCCGGGAGCTGCCTCAGGTCGACGAGCAGGGCGTGCCGCGGCGGCCCCGTTCCGACTGGGCCGAGGAGACGCCGCTGGACGACCTGCCGTCGCTGGCGGACGAACTGCTCGGCTCGCACGAGGACGACGACGATGACCGGGGCGGACGGGGACGCCGGGGCCGTAAGGGCCGCTGAGGCCGCTGAGGTCACGGAGGCCGTGGAGTCGTGGAGCCGTGGGGACTGTGGGGTCCGTGGGGGCCGTGCAGGCCGCCGGGCCTCGCCGACCGGGCGACCGGGCGACCGGGCGACCGGACGGGATTGTCAGAGGCGTCCGCCACAATGGGCAGTTCCGGTGGCGGGCAGGAACAGAGCGCAGCGTAAGGCGGTGACCCCATGAGCGTGTGGGACGACCTGGTGGGGCAGGAGCGGGTCGGCGAGCAGCTGGGGGCCGCTGCCCGGGACGCCGACGCGCTGGTGACGGCGGCCGCCGCGGACACCCCGCCGCCGGAGTCGTCGAAGATGACGCACGCCTGGCTGTTCACGGGCCCGCCCGGCTCCGGGCGGGACACCGCCGCGCGCGCCTTCGCCGCCGCCCTGCAGTGCACGAGCCCGGACCGCGCGCTCGGCGGCGCCCCCGGCTGCGGCTTCTGCGACGGCTGCCACACCAGCCTGGTCGGCACGCACGCCGACGTGGAAGTGGTGCGCACGGACCTGCTCTCCATCGGTGTGAAGGAGACCCGCGACCTCGTGCGGCGGGCCCAGCTCTCGCCCGCCGGCGGCCGGTGGCAGGTCATCGTCCTGGAGGACGCCGACCGCCTCACCGAAGGCGCGGGGAACGTCCTGCTGAAGGCCGTCGAGGAGCCCGCCCCGCGCACCGTGTGGCTGCTCTGCGCGCCCTCCCTGGAGGACGTGCTGCCGACGATCCGCTCCCGCTGCCGGCACCTGACGTTGCGTACGCCTCCGGTGGACGCGGTCGCCGACGTACTCGTACGCAGAGACGGCATCGAGCCGGACGTCGCGGCGGCCGCGGCGCGCGCCACACAGGGGCACATCGACCGTGCCCGGCGCCTCGCGACCGACCCACGCGCGCGTGAGCGCAGGGCCGCCGTCCTGAAGCTGCCGCTGCGGGTGGAGGAGATCGGCGGCTGCCTCAAGGCCGCGCAGGAACTGATCGACACGGCGACGGAGGACGCGAAGCAGGTCGCCGAGGAGGTCGACACCAAGGAGACCGAGGAGCTCAAGGCGGCGCTCGGCGCGGCGCAGGGCGGCCGGATGCCGCGCGGCACCGCGGGCGTCATGAAGGACCTGGAGGACAAGCAGAAGCGCCGCAGGACGCGTACGCAGCGCGACAGCCTCGACCTGGCGCTCACCGATCTGACCGGGCTCTACAGGGACGTCCTTGCCCTGCAGCTGGGTTCGCAGGTCGCCATCGCCAACACCGAGGTGCAGGACATGCTGCAGCGCCTGGCCCTCGGCTCCTCGCCCGAGTCGACGCTGCGCCGCATCGAGGCGATCGGCGCCTGCCGCACCGCCCTGGACCGCAATGTGGCGCCGCTGCTCGCGGTGGAGGCGATGACGGTGGCGCTGCGGTCGGGGTGATCGGCCGCCGCCCTGGTGAACGGCCGCCGTCCTGGTGAACGGCCGCCGTCCTGTGGTCGATTGACGGTGTCACCCGTACGAGTACCGCGAGTGAACGATCCATCTCGGAGAGTTAGTCTCGCGTGATGGACATCAGCCGTCGCGCCCGTCGCAGCCGTCTCCTCTCTTTCCGTACATGCGGCACGCTGTTCGTGACCGCAGGGCTGCTCATCTCCGGCTGCTCTTCGGGGAGTTCGACGGCGGACGCCTCCATGGCCGCGCTGCCCCGCTCGACGCCCGCGGAGCTCGCTCCGTACTACGGGCAGAAGCTGAGCTGGCACGAGTGCGGCGTCCCCGGCTTCGAGTGCGCCTCGATGAAGGTCCCGCTCGACTACGCCGAGTCCACCGCCGGCGACATCAAGCTGGCGGTGGCCCGCAAGCAGGCCACCAAGAAGAGCGGTCGCATCGGCTCGCTCCTGGTCAACCCCGGCGGGCCCGGCGGCTCGGCGATCGGCTACCTCCAGTCGTACGCGGCTCTCGGCTACCCCGAAGAGGTCCGTGCCGGCTACGACATGGTGGCCGTCGACCCGCGCGGCGTGGCCCGCAGCGAGCCCGTCACCTGCCTCGACGGCAAGCGGATGGACGCGTACACGCAGACCGACGTCACCCCCGATGACCGGGGCGAGGCCAAGAAGCTGAGTACCGCCTTCGAGGGGTTCGCGGAGGGCTGCGAGTCGCGGTCGGCGACGGTCCTGCCGCATGTCTCGACGGTCGAGGCGGCCCGTGACATGGACGTCCTGCGGGCGGTGCTCGGCGACGAGAAGCTGTCGTACGTCGGGGCCTCGTACGGCACGTTCCTCGGCGCGACGTACGCCGGGCTCTACCCGGAGCGCGTGGGCCGCCTCGTCCTGGACGGCGCGATGGACCCGTCCCTGTCCGCGCGCCGCATGAACCGCGACCAGACCGCCGGCTTCGAGACGGCGTTCCGGTCCTTCGCGAAGGACTGCGTGGCGCGCGGCGCGGAGTGCCCGCTGGGCTCCGGGAGCCCCGAGGACGCGGGCAGGCGGCTGAAGTCCTTCTTCCGCGACCTGGACGGAAAGCCTCTGTCCGCCTCCGACACCTCCGGCCGCAAGCTCGGCGAGGCGCTCGCCACGACGGGCGTGATCGCCGCGATGTACGACGAGGGGGCGTGGCCGCAGCTGCGCGACGCGCTGGCCTCGGCGATCAAGGACAAGGACGGCGCGGGCCTGCTGGCCCTCTCCGACAGCTACTACGAGCGGGACGGCGACGGCTCGTACGCGAACCTCATGTTCGCCAACGCGGCCGTGAACTGCCTGGACCTGCCGCCCGCCTTCACCTCCCCGGACGAGGTCGAGAAGGCGCTGCCCGAGTTCGAGAAGGCCTCCCCTGTCTTCGGCGAGGGCCTGGCCTGGTCGTCGCTGAACTGCGCGTACTGGCCGGTGGAGGCCACGGGCGGCCCTCACCGCATCGAAGCGGAGGGGGCGGCCCCGATCGTGGTCGTCGGCACGACCCGCGACCCCGCCACCCCCTACCGCTGGGCGAAGGCCCTGGCCTCCCAGCTCTCCTCGGGCCGCCTCCTCACCTACGAGGGCGACGGCCACACGGCGTACGGCCGCGGCAGCGAGTGCGTCGACTCGACGATCAACGCCTACCTCCTGAAGGGCACCGCTCCCGAGGACGGAAAGCGCTGCTCATAGGGGGTGCGGGCGGAATCTCGGCCCGCCCGGGGGCCGGTCCGAGGGGGGTGTACGGAGCACCCCCGATAACTGTGTAGACTTGGGCACGTTGCTGATCGCACCATGGTGCGGACGGCGCGCCGCCTTAGCTCAGATGGCCAGAGCAACGCACTCGTAATGCGTAGGTCTCGGGTTCGAATCCCGAAGGCGGCTCATTTGGGGCCCAGGTCACGTTCTGCGTGATCTGGGCTTCTTCTTGTTCTGGCCGTCTTGGTGAGTTCTGGGCGGCGTCTGGGGCTATGACCTTGCCCAGCGTTGTGATGCCTTTCCCGATGCGCACGTCGCCGTTGCCACTCCGCCGCCGTAGGCCAGGTCCAGGCAGCCGCCGTTGCTGGTGCTCTTCAGTGTGCCGCCCGAGCCCCAGCGCCACAGGCGTGCCTCGCCCCGGGTGCAGTCGCCGACGAAGACCGCCTGGCCGAGCATGTTGGCGACCAGGCAGGCGCCGCTCTGTTTGTTGACGACCTTGAAGCTGTTGTTCTCCGCGCTCACCGTCTTCCAGGACGCGCTCGCGTCGCCGCAGCTGCCGTCGTCCGCGGAGCCGTATACCTGGGTCAGGCAGGCCTCGTTGTCGGCGTTCTTCAGGCGGTAGGGGCCGGAGGAGGGGGAGTCGGGGGACGTCGGCGGCTTGGGGGCGTCGCCGTCGGACGAGCCCGGACCGGATGAGCCGGAGCTGGACGAGCCCGAGCCGGACGAGTCCTCGTCCGATGAGCCTTCGCCGGAGGAGTCTCCCGTGTTCGTGCCGCCGTTCTCTCCGTCGCCCTTTCCGCCGTCGGAACCCGAACTGTCGCCGCTCGACCCGTCGTTCGCGTTCGGCTTGTCCTTGGAAGAGGGGGAGTCGTCCTTTCTGTTCTTCTCCTCCTCCTTGTTCTTCTCTTTCTTCTTTGGCCGTTCCGGGCTCGCCGACTCGTCTTCGCCCGGCGGCTGCGCCGACGCCGTGGCCGAGGGCGTCGAGCCCGCGGCGCGGTCCGGGCCGGTGATGTACGGGAGGTTCTGCAGGGCCAGCGTCGCGCCCGCGGTGACCACGATCACGGGGACGGCGGCCAGCAGGACGCGGTTGCGGCGCCGTTCGGGGCGGGGCGGGGCGGGGACGGTCGTGACCAGGGGGGTGGGTGGCGGGGGCGGTGTCTCCGTCGGGGGCCGGACCTTCGACGCGAACGTCGCACGTTCGGTCAGGAGTTTCAGTGTCGGGGCCGACCAGGTCGAGCAGGCCGGTTGGGGCTGTGAGGGCTGTGAGGGATGTGGGGTGTTTGAGGTGTGTGCGGGCGCGAGATTCTTCAGTTCCGGGGCCGTTGGGCGGCCCTCGGGGTCCTTGTCCAGGCAGGATTCGAGCACCTCGGCCAGTTCGGCGTCGCGCTCGCGTATCGGTGCCAGGTCAGGGGTGTCATGCACGATGCGGTAGAGCGGGCTGCCCTCGGCTCCGTCGCCGAACGGCCAGCGGCCGCTCGCCGCGTACGCGACCAGGAGGCCCACCGAGAAGATGTCCGACGCGCTGGTCAACCGCCGTTTGCCCGAGGCCTGTTCGGGTGACATGTAGGCCGGCGTGCCGACGACCAGGCCCGTCTGCGTGAGCTGGCTCTGCTCGGCGGCTCGGGCGATCCCGAAGTCGATGAGGGTGACGCCGTCGAGGGTCAGCATGACGTTCGACGGCTTGAGGTCGCGATGGATCATGTCGCGGGCGTGGACCGACTCCAGGCCCGCGGCGACCTCCCGCAGGAGCAGCCACAGGGCGTCCGGCGAGAGCGGGCCGCCGTGGTCCTCGACGGCCTCGGCCAGGGTGATCCCGGGGACGTACGCGGTGGCGAACCACGGGGGTTCGGCGGTGCGGTCGCTCGCCAGGAGGGGAGCGGTGGCCTCGGCGGGCAGGCGCGCGAGGTTGTCCATCTCCTGGCCGAAGCGGCGCAGGAAGCCCCGGTCCTCGGCGACGACGGACGCCAGCATCTGCTTGACCGCGGCGTATCGCCCGTCGGTGACGCCGAGGTACACCCGGCCCATGCCGCCCGCGCCGAGCCGTCCCACCAGGGGGATCGGCCCGATCTGCCGCGGGTCCTGTGGGTGCAGCGGCTCGGCGCCGCTGCCCGTCAGGTCGAACTCGTCTGCCCCGCCTGCCCCGTTCACGCTCTCCCCGTCCACCGGCCTCCCCCGGGGCCGGACCGTGCCGGTCCGTGCGCTCCCCCCGTCCGCACGGACGGACACAGGCCCGGCACGTGATCAGTTTGGACCATCCGGCCACCGGATTGGAAGGTTTTTCTAGAAAGTGGTTTCACTTTTGGTGGCGGTGGCGGTGGCGGTGGCGGTGGCGGTGGCGGTGGCGGGGCGATGCGGTCAGCGTGCGTACGAACCCAGGCCGACCAGGCAGTACACGTACTCGTTGATGGTCGATCCGTTGATCGTGTAGCGGTACGAAAAGGCGTACTGCGTCTGGGAGTTGCTCTTGCAGCGGCTCAGGTCCGACGTCAGGGGGATCGTCTGGATCACGCGGTAGTGGGCGTCCGACGCGGAGCAGGACACCTCGTCGACGCCGCTGACCTCCTGCGCCGTCTCGGAGTCCGGCAGTGTGCCGTTGAGGCAGGTGCCCTGCTCGTACGGGCTGGGGGCCGCGCTCGAAGGCGTCGCCATCGGGTCGTCGGTCGCGGTGTCGTACGGATCGCTCGAGTACGGGTCGCTGGGATAGGGGGCGTCGGTCGAGGGGGCGTAGGTCCCCGTGCTGGAGGTCGGGGCGGGGGACGCGGAACTGTCGCCGTCGTCCCCCCGGCTCAGCAGGCCGGCGCCGATCGCGACGCCGGCGGCGACGAGCACCGCCAGGCAGCCGCGGGCTCCGGGCTTGGGGGCGCGGCTCGGCCGCGGCGTGGGAGGTATGGGTTCTGACACCGGGACAGTGTGGATCGGCCGACGGCTCCTTTGGAGTGTGTTTCTAGAAAATAGTTCTAGAAAAAATGGTGCTCTACGCTGGTTCCCACCATGACCCCCAAGCAACAACGCGGTGCTGAAACCGCTGATCGCCTCCTGGACGCGGCGCTTCAGGTGTACGCCGAGTCCGGGGAGCAGGGTGTCACCGTCAGCGCCCTCACCAAGGCCAGCGGCGTCAGCCTCGGCAGCCTCTACCACCACTACGGCAGCGTCGACGGCCTCATGAACGCCCTGCTGCTGCGCTGGCTCGGCCGACTGCTCGGGGAGCTGGCCGGGGCCGTGGAGCGTGCCCGCAGCGCGAGGACCGCCGTGCGCGCCCTGGTACGGGTGTATCTGGCCTTCATCCAGGAGCATCCGGACGCGTCCCGGCTCCTGCACTCCTCCTACGCCGACCGGCTCGGGATGGCGCAGGCCAGGCAGTTGCGCGACGCCCAGGAGGCCAGGCTGACGCCGATGGCCGACTGGGTGCGGCGGCACGTCGCGGCGGGCGACATCGCGCCGGTGCCCGTGCCCGTGGCCGAGGCGCTGATCATGGGGCCTGTCATCGCCACCGCGCGCCGCTGGCTCTCCGGTGTCGACGACGACGTCGACCTCGACGAGGCCGCGCGCATCCTGCCGGAGCGGATCTGGCGCTCGCTGTGTCCGTGAGCGCAAGCCGCGCGTGAGTGCTCAGCGAGGCGCGGGGACCGCGAGGCGGACCGCGAAGCCGCCCTCCGGCAGCGGGCCCGTGGTGAGCGTCGCGCCGCAGGACTCCGCGCGCTCGCGCATGCCGCGCAGCCCGAGGCCGCTGGACGGCGCGCCCCAGCGGGGGTGACGGGCCGGTCCGTTGAGCACGGTCAGGGCGACCGTGCCGTCGGTGGACCGATCGAGGGCCACGTCGACGCGGGCGCCCGGCGCGTGCTTGAGGGAGTTGGTGAGGGCCTCCTGGGCGATGCGGAAGACGGCGAGTGCCGTCTCGTGGGGCAGCAGCACCGCGGCGTCGGACGGCGGCGGCCGGAAGCGGACGTCGACGCCGGCCGCGTTCAGCGACTGGACGAGTTCCGCGATCGAAACACCGGGGTCGGACCGTTCGGCCGCGCCGCCGTGGCCGCGCAGCACGCCGAGGACGTCGGAGAGCTGCTGGGCGGCCCGCGCGCACGCGTCCTGCACCGTGCGCGCGGAGGAGCGCAGCCGCTCGTCGTCCGGGGCGCGCTGCTCCAGGACGCCCGCGTACAGCGCGGCGACGCTGAGCTGGTGGCCGATGCCGTCGTGCAGGTCACGGGCGAGGCGCGCGCGTTCGCGTTCGACGGCGAGGTCGGCCGCGCCCTCCAGGAGTCCGTCGACGATGCGGTTGCCGCGCCGCACCGCCCGACCGTAGCGCCGCTGCTGACGCACCGCCAGGCCGGTCAGGGCGGGCAGCAGGACGTCCGCGGTGAACGCGACGAGGCCGTCCAGGTCGAGCCGGTCGTCGGGCGGTACGTCCAGGGAGTACAGGATGCCGAGCAGGACGGGGAGCAGCAGGACGGCGACGCGGAAGCGCCGCTGGTAGAGGGCGACCGCGTACGACGCCGCCATGATCGTGAGCCGCGCCGAGTAGTCGAGCAGCGTGGCCACGGAGGCCGCGAGCAGGGCGAGCCAGGGGGCGACGCGGCGCAGCACGAGCAGGGACGCGGCGAGCAGCAGGGCCGCCAACCGCCACAGGAACAGCGGCCTTCCGCCCGTGGGCAGGGCGATGAGCGAGGGCGCGAGGACCGCGACGGCGATCGTCACGTCGGTGATCGCGGCGCGCCGCGCGGCGGGGTGTGCCGCCCAGGCGCGGGCGGCCCGCCGGGTCGTTCTCCGTACCCTCCTCCGGGCCTTCCGCACCAGTGCGGCCTGTATGCCTGTCACGTCGTTCACCCGGCTCATTGCGCTGTACACCGACCCCGGTAAAGGACTTTACGGCCTGCCCCGGGCCTTTCGGAATGGTCGAAAGTCCTGAGGCGGAAACCGGAGTTGATCGGAAGCCCCGTTATCATCAAGCGCATGACAGGCTCGTCGGCAGACTCACATGCGCTTCAATCAAGGCAAGAATGAACGTGGTTCGCGTACTCGTCGTCGATGACCAGCCGGTGATCCGCGCGGGCCTGCGCGCATTGCTCGGCGCGGCCGACGACTTGGTGGTCGTGGGCGAGGCGGCCGACGGCGCCGAGGCGGTCAGCATGGCCCGGGAACTCGCGCCCGACGTGGTGCTTCTCGACCTTCGCATGCCCGGGGTCGGCGGAATTGACGCGACGCTTCAACTGACCAGGTCAACGCCTTCCGCGCGGGTCCTTGTCCTCACCAACCACGACTCGGAAGAATCGGTGCGCGGCGCATTCCAGGCCGGTGCGGCGGGACTTCTCCTCAAGACGTCGACGCCGCGTGAAATCGTCTCGTCGGTGCGTTCCGTGGCGGCCGGCGCGAGTGTTCTCTCGTACGCCGTCATGCAGCGCCTTATATGCCGTCCCGCGCCCCGGGCCCGGATTCCTCGGGTGGCGGAACTGGCCGGGAAAGTCGCGTCGTTCGGCGAGGGCGAAGTGAAGGTACTCGCGCTGGTGGGCGCGGGAATGAGCAACAAAGAGATATCCGAGGCGCTGCATCTGTCGCTGACCAGCGTGAAGACGTACGTGTCGAGGATCCTGCGCAGGCTCGGCCTCGACAACAGGACGCAGGCGGCCATCCTGGCGTACGAGTTGGGGCTCTCGGTCGACGAGGGTGAACGGGTGGGGCAGGCCGAGCGGTTGAGGCAGGTTGGGTGGGGTGAGCGCGGTGAGTGGGCGCAGGCGCGTCCCGCCCTCGTCGGGCCGGACGAAAGTTGAGGGTGCTTGTCTCCCTTTGGTGCCACCTGTCCACTTTGGTGGGACATGACGGCCTTCGGTGCACGGAACGCTGAATCGCAGCGCGTTCCGCACAACCGAAAGGTGACGCCGTGCAGGTCGAGGAGTTCGGGGACTTCGGGGGTGTCAGGGACGTCGGGGGCGTCGAGGGCGACAGGGCCGTCGAGGGCGACGGGGCCGTCGAGTACGTGGAGGGCGTTGAAGGCGTCGAGGACGCGGCGCTCTGCGCGCAGGTGCGTGCGGGCGATCCGCGGGCCTTCCGTGTGCTGTGGGAACGTCACGTTCAGATGGCACGGCAGTGCGCCCTGCGCTGCACGCGCGGCAGCACGGCCGACGCCGAGGACGCCGTGTCCGAGGCGATGCTCGGCCTGCTGCAGGCGTTGCGCGGCGGCCGCGGACCCGTCGGGAACGTGGCGGGCTATCTGAGGTGCTCCGTGCGCCGCGCCGCCGCCCGGATCACCGCGCGGCGCCAGCGGGAGCTGCCCGTCGCCGAACTGCCCGAACTGCCCGAGCGGCCCGGCGACAACGGCTGCCGGGTCAGCGCGTACTTCGACGCGGCCTGCGCGCGCGAGGCGTTCCTCGGGCTCTCCGAGCAGCGCCGCACCGCCCTGCGTCTCTTCGCCATCGAGGAGCGGGGCGCGGGGCACATCGGCGAACGGCTCGGCATCGCCGCCACCGCCGCGTCCTCCCTCGTCTACCGCTCCAAGGAGGCCCTGCGCGCCGGATTCCTGCGCCGTCACGTGCGGCCCGCGAGCGCGGAGTGCGCCGAGGTCATGGACCGCGTCGTGGCCTCACTGCGCGGCCGTTCCGTACGGCGCCACACCGCGGCCGTCACCTCACATCTGCACCGCTGCGCGTCCTGCCGCGAGGGCCGGCGGCAACTGCGGGACGTGAACGCGGGGTTGCCGCAGCGGGGGCGTCACGTGCGGTGAGGTTGCGCGCTGCGGTGGCGGTGTACGGGGGCGGGGATGCCTGGGGATGGGGATGGGGATGGGGATGGGGGGGAAGTGTTGGGGCTCGTTGGTCCCGCGGTGCCCGCCGCTCCCGAGGGGGAGGGGCGGCGGGCGGTCGTGGGTGGGGTCAGCGGAACAGGCGGCGCCACGTCTCCGGGCCCGGGTGGCCGTCCGCGTCCGCGCCCCGCCAGCCCTGGGCCCGCTGGAAGGCCTCCACGTTGCGGCGGTCGGACTCGGACCAGCGCGGGCCGGGGCCCTGCGTGTAGTGCTTGCCGTACCCCTTCTTCACCAGCTGCTTGCCGAGCTTCGTGACGTGGGCGTTGGACTGTCCGGGGCGGAAGTACTGCTTGCCGGGGAACGCGACGGTCGAGCTCCCCGAGCCGCCGGAGCCACCGCCCGAACCGCCGCTCGAACCCCCGCCGATGTCCCTGCCCCTGCCCTCCACCAGGTAGCGCCACGTCGCCGGACCCGGGATGCCGTCCGCCTCCGCGCCCCGCCAGCCCTGCGCCTCCTGGAACGCCTTCGTCGCCCTGCGGTCGGCGTCCGACCAGCGGGGCCCCGGGCCCACCGAGTAGAAGCGCCCGCCGCCGCGCTCGACCAGCATCCTGCCGAGCCTCGTGACCTGGCTGCCCGATGCGCCGGGCCCGAAGGCGGACGCGCCGGGGAACGACGCGGAGCCACCGCCCGAACCGCCGCCGGTGCCGCCGTTCGAACCGCCGCCGTCGGTCACGTACTTGTAGCGGTAGGGCACGTAGCTGCCGGAGTGGTTCCAGTACGCGTACGGAGTGGTCCGCTTGAGGGTGTGCGGGCGCGTCTGCTCGTACGCCACGTACCGGGTCTTCGACGAGTCCGCCCAGCCGCCGAAGATCGTCACGTGTGAACCCGCGCCGGGGTTGGCCGGGTTGTGGAAGAGCAGCATGTCGCCGGGTTTCAGCTCGCTCTTGGTGATGCGGACGCCGTAGGCGGCGAGGCTGCCCGTCCACTGGTTGCTGCCGAGGCCCCAGGCCATCGAGACGAAGCCCGAGCAGTCCTTGCGGTAGCCCTGGTAGTAGCCGCTCATGCTGTACGGGACCCGGGCGTTCACCCAGGTCTGGGCGCGGGCCAGGATCTGCGCCCGGGTCAGACGCATCGGCGTCGAGGCCGATGCCGTGCGGGCGGCCGCGGCCTGGGCGAACAGCGGGCCCGGTGCGCCCTGGCCCGGCGGCAGCGGGTTCTGCGTCGCGACCGGCGGCTGCGCCATGGCGTGCGCGGCGCCTGTGCCTGCGCCCGTCAGGACGGCGCCGAGTGCCAGGACGGCGGCGGCGCGGGTCCCGGCCCGTGAGCCGCCGCTCGCGCGCAGTTCGAGCCGCTGGCGCGCGCAGCCGGGGCAGGGGCAGTCGGGCGTCGCGGATATGTCGTCGAAGGCTGGCGCGTCCAGGACAGGTGTGTCGAAGACCGGTGTGCTCACATCGCCCTCCAGGGGTTGAACAGGGAGAAAAGGGGTGCCATGGAGGAGGAGTGGCGAGGCGCGCGGTTATGACGCACTTCGGCCGGGGAGCGTTCGACCATGGTCGAAAAGGGAGCGGTGCCGGAGACGGCGGAAGAGGTGGCCGCGCGGCACGGGCTGCGGCCGCTGCCGGTGGAGGGCGGGCTGTTCCGGCGCACCTGGGCGGGCCCGCCGGACGCGGAAGGGCGCCCCGCGGGGACGGCGATCGTCGTGCTCCTGACCACCGCGCCCGGGGACTTCTCCGCCCTGCACCGGCTGCCGATCGACGAGGTCTGGCACTTCTACGAGGGCGATCCGCTGGAGCTCCTGCTCCTCGCCCCCGACGGCACCGACCGGCTGGCCGTCCTCGGCGCCGGAGGTCTGGTGCAGCTGGTGGTCCCCGCGGGGACGTGGATGGGGGCGCGGGTCGCGGCCGGTGGGCGGCACGGCTGGGCGCTGTGCGGGACGACCATGGCGCCGGGGTTCATCCCCGAGGACTACGAGGGCGGGGAGCCGGAGGCGCTGGGCGCGCGGTATCCGGGGCGGGCGGGACTCATCCGGGAACTGTGCCGGGTGGGCGAGCCGCTGCGGATGGGCGAGGTGTCTGGAGAGGGCGTCCTGGGGAGTGAGGTGCCTGGAGAGGGCGTCCCGGGGAGCGAGGCGCTCGGAGAGGGCGTCCCGGGGAGCGAGGCGCTCGGAGAGGGTGGTTCCCATGCGTGACGAGAGCCTGCCGGGGCTGCCCGGGCGCGTCGCCCTGGTCACCGGGGCGAGCGGCGGCGTCGGCGCGGGCATCGCCCTGCGGTTCGCGCAGGCCGGTGCGGCGGTGGTGGTCCACTACCGCCGGGGCGAGGAGCGGGCCCGTGAACTGGTCGCACGGGTCACGTCGGCGGGCGGCGACGCCCTCGCCGTACCGGCGGACCTGACGCGGGAGGCGGAGTGCCGGCGCCTCGTCGAAGCGGCGTACGCGTGGCGGGGCCGCCTGGACGCGCTGGTCAACAACGCCGGGATCCAGCCGGTGCAGGAGCTCGCGGGCATGACGGCCGAGGACTGGCGGCGGCTCTCCGAGGCGAACGTGACGAGCGCGTTCTGCTGCACGCAGGCCGCCGCCGAGGTCATGGCGGGGCAGGACGGCGGCGGCACGGTCACGCACATCGCGTCCATCGAGGGGTCGCACCCCGCGCCCGGCCACGCGCACTACAGCGCGTCCAAGGCCGCCCTGATCATGTTCGCCCGCTCGGCCGCCCTGGAGTACGGGCCGCGCGGCATCCGCGTCAACAGCGTCTCGCCGGGGCTGATCGACCGGCCGGGGCTCGCCGACGACTGGCCCGAGGGCGTCGCGCGGTGGGGCCGGGCGGCGCCGCTCGGACGGCTCGGCACGCCCGAGGACATCGGCAGCGCCTGCGTGTTCCTCGCCTCGGACGCGGCGTCGTGGATCACCGGGACGGATCTCGTGGTGGACGGCGGGGTGGGGGCGCGGCCCACCTGGTAGGGCTGGTACCCCTGGTGGGGGCTTTTCCGGCGGTTACTGGCTCAGCGGTGAGGACGTCCCTCCCGGGCCCCTCCCGGGCCCCCCGGGCCCCTCCCCGGCCCGGCTTCAGCGGACGCGGGACAGCCAGGTGCGGACCGCCGTGTTGAAGTCGTCGGGGCGTTCCAGGTTCGGCATGTGGGCCGCCGACTCCACGACGTGCAGCGCGGCGTCGGGGAGCGCGGCGTGCATGGCCTCGGCGTCGGCGACCGGGGTGTACGTGTCGTCGCGGCCCACGACGACGAGGGACGGGACGTCGGCGCGGGTCAACAGGTCGCGGTAGTCGGGGCGTTCGGCGCGGCCGCGCAGGGCGGCGGCCGCTCCCTCGGGCGGGGCGGACAGCATCATGCGGTGGACGTACGCGGACGCCTCCGTGTTGTACGGAGCCACCATCTTGTCCCGCACCTCGTCCGCGTACCCCTTCATGCCCTCGGCGAGGAGGCGGTCGGCGAGGGCGTTGCGGAACGCCTTGCCCTCGGGGGTCTCGGCCGCGGGGAAGGTGTCCGCGAGGAGGAGGCCCGTGACGCGCTCCGGGAACAGGCGGTAACACTCCATCACGATCTGGCCGCCCATGGAGAGGCCGCCGAGCGCGAACTCCCTTGCGCCCAGGTGGTCCAGGAGCGCCGCGACGTCCTCGGCGAACGTGGCGAAGGCGGTGGTGCCGGGGACGACGGTGCTCTCGCCGTAGCCGCGCAGGTCCGGGGTGATGACGCGGTGGGTCGCCGCGAGGGCCTCGCGCTGCGGGGCCCACATGGAGCGGTCGAAGGGGTGGCCGTGGAGGAGGACGAGGGTGGTGCCGCTTCCCTTGCCGTCGCCTGCGCTTCCGGTTTCGCCGGTGTCGTCGTAGCCGATCGTGATGCCGTTGAGCTGCGCGGTTGCCATGAAGGGAGGCTAGGCGGGGCAACTGGGCGGTGCAATAGGATCTTTGCTCTCGGTGCAATGTGCGTGTGGCGGCGCGTGTGGCAGGACGTGTGGCGGTACGTGTGCGTGGGGCAGCAGGGGAAGGGGGCTCGGAACTGTGGTGCGGGAAGACTTTCGGCGCGTGGCCGATGACGTGGCCCGGCAGATCGAGAGCGGAGTGCTGCGCAGCGGTGAGCGGTTGCCGCCGCAGCGCGTCTTCGCCCGGCGGCGGCGGATCGCCAACTCCACTGCCATTCGCGTGTACGGAGAGCTCGTACGGCGTGGTCTCGTCGTCGGCGAGGTGGGGCGCGGCACCTTCGTGCGGGCCGGTGCCCCGCATCCCGGCGGCGCCGCGCTGACCGAGGGGGCGCCGGGGACGCCCGCGCCTTCAGGGACGTTTGTGCCTTCAGGGGCACTCGCGCCTCCAGGGACTCCCCTGCCTGCCGCATCCGTCAATCTGGAGCTCAACTACCCCGTGGTCGAAGGGCAGTCCGAGCTGATGAGCCGGGCCCTCGCCCCCCTGCTGCGCCCCGACGTCCTCCTGGAGGCGACCCGTACCGCCGCCCCCGGCGGCACGGCACAGGCGCGGGAAGCCGCCGCCTCCGTCCTCGCCCGGAGCGGCTGGCGGCCCGAGCCGGAGCGGGTGCTGTTCGCCGGGAACAGCCGGCAGGCCATCGCCGCGGCCCTCTCCTCGCTCGCCCGCCCCGGCGGCCGCATCGGCGTCGAGGAAGTCACGTACCCCCTGGTGAAAGCCATCGCCGGGCAGCTCGGCATCAGGCTCGTGCCCCTCGCCATGGACGAACAGGGCATGCTGCCCGGCGCGCTCGCCGACGCCCACCGGAGCGCGCCCCTCAGCGGTGTCTACGTACAGCCGACCCTGCAGAATCCGCTGTCCGTGACGGCGGGGGAGGAGCGCAGGGGTCAACTGGCGCACGTGATCTGCGAGTTGGGGCTGTACGCCGTCGAGGACGGCACCTGGGGGTTCCTCGCCGACGACGCGCCCGCTCCGCTCGCCGCCCGCCTCCCCGAGCGCGTCGTCCTCGTCGACAGCCTCTCCAAGCGGCTTGCCCCCGGCCTCACCGTCGGCATGCTCGTCGCCCCGCCCGCCCGCCGTGACGCCCTCTCCGCCACCCTGCGGTCCGGGGCGTGGACGGCGGCGGCGTTCAACCTGGAGGCGGCCGTGCGGTGGGTCGCGGGCGGGACCGTGGAGACGCTCGTCGCGGCCAAGCGCGCCGACGCGGCCGCGCGCCACGCCGTCGTGCGGGAGCGGCTGATCGACACGGGGGCGAAGGGGCGGTTCCGTACCGATCCCCGTGCCTACTACTGCTGGTGGGAGCTTCCCTCGCCGTGGCGGGCCGAGACCTTCGTCGCGGCGGCGGCCGAGCGCGGCATCGCCGTCACGCCGGGCTCGGCCTTCGCCGCGGGTGCGCACGCCGCGCCGGACGCGGTGCGCATCGGACTCGCGTCGCCGCCGGTGGAGGTGTTGGGCGAGGCGCTGGGGGTGCTCGCGGGGATCGTTCTCCCGTGAACGGCACCGGCTGTCAGGAAGCCAGTCCCGCCTCCCGTGAACGGCACCGGCTGTCAGGAAGCCAGCCCCGCCTGATGCGCCAGCAGGGCCGCCTGCACCCGGCTGTCGCTGCCCGTCTTGTCGAGGACCGCGGCCACGTGCGTCTTGACCGTGCCCACGCCGATGCCGAGCCGCAGCCCGATCTCCAGGTTCGGCAGGCCCGCCCCGAGCATGGCGAGCACCTCGCGCTCCCGGTCGGTGAGGGAGTCGAGGGAGGCCAGACGGCTGTCGGGGCCGCCCGATGACGCGGCGCCGGAGGGGGCAGGGGCGGCGCCCCCCTGAAGCATCCGCTGGATGACCGTCCCCGTCACGCCGGGCGAGAGCACCGCGTCGCCCGCAGCCGCCGCCCGCACCGCGCGGATCAGCTCGTCCGGACCCTCGTCCTTGAGCAGGAAGCCGCCCGCGCCCGCCCGCAGCGCGCGCGTCACGTTCTCCTCGTCGCCGAAGGTGGTGAGCATGACGACCTGCGGCCTGGGGTCGAGGGCGGTCAGCGGGCCGATCGCCGCGAGGCCGTCGAGGACGGGCATGCGGATGTCGACGAGGGCGACGTCGGGGCTCAGCTCGGCGGCGAGCGTGACCGCCTCCGCGCCGTTCACGGCCTCGCCGACCACCTCGATGCCGTCGGCGTGCTGGAGGATCATGCGGACGCCGTGCCGGATCATCTCCTCGTCGTCGGCGAGCAGGACGCGGATCGTGGGTGACGTCGATGGCGTCGTCATGGGAGCTCCTCGTTCCTACGGTGTTCCCGCGTTGTCCCTACGGTCTGGCCAGCGGCACCGTGAAGTGGTCGATGGACGTCAGGACATCATTGCTGAAACAGTAGCGAGTCACATCAAAACGGGCGCCCTCCGACTCCTCGTCCGTCGAGCCGCCGCCCACGTACGGGTAGAGACAGCTCGTCGTCCCCGCGGGGCGCGCCGGTTCGCGTCCGGCCGCCGCGGCCCGCACCGCGTCGCTGTCCGCCGGCACCGAACGCTCCACCTCCTCCTTCGACATCCCGACGTGCACCTCCTGGCGCTCGGCGACGCTCGGGCCCGGCTGCGCCTCGGTCACCAGGGCGAGGCCGAGGCCGAGCATCAGGGCGACGCCGCCCATTCCCAGGAGCGTCGTGAGCACGCCCGCGATCCGGCTCTGGAGGCCGCCGACCGCGCCCTCCTCCGCCGAGGTGTCCGGCAGCGGCGGGCCCAGGGGTTCTTCGAGGCCGGGCCGCCCGGTGGCGTCCGGCTCCGCGGAGTCCGCGGATGCCGCCGGGTCCGTCGGAATCGTCGCCGTCACGCCGAAGCCGCCGCCCGGCACCGGGCCCGCCTCGAACGCGCCGCCGAGCAGCGCCACCCGCTCCCGCAGCCCGACCAGGCCCCGCCCGGTGCCGAGGCCGGTCGTCGCCGACGGAGGCGTGGGCGGCGCTTCGTTGCGTACGGAGATCTCCACCCGGTCGTCCGCGTGCGTGACCGTCACCGCGACCGGCGCCCCCGTCGCGTACCGGTGCACGTTCGTCAGCGACTCGCGGACGACCCGGTGGACCGCCCTGCGCACCGAGGGGCCCTCCTGCGGGCCCAGGTCGGGGCCGTGCCAGGCGAGCGCCACCGGGATGCCGCCGCCGCGCGACTCCTCGACCAGGGCCTCGATGTCGGGGCGGGTGCCGGTCGCGTCGGTCAGGGCGTTCGTACCGGTGTCGCGCCCCAACGGGCCGAGTACGCCGAGGACTTCGCGTAGTTCGTTCATCGCGTCGCGCGTCGTCCTGCGCAGCAGCGTGGCGTCGTCGCGCAGTTCGGGGGCCTGCTTGGAGAGGGCCAGTTCGAGGCCGCCCGCGTGCAGGGAGATCAGGCTGAGCCGGTGGCCCACCAGGTCGTGCATCTCGGCGGCGATCCGGGAGCGCTCGTGGATGCGGGACTCGCTGTCGGCGAGGCGGCGCGCCTGCTCGGCCGCCGCGGTGCGTTCCCGCAGCGCCCGCACCAGACGGTCCTGCTGCCCGGCCGCCGTGCCGACCAGTCCGGGCACGATCACGGTCACCGCCGCGAGCATCGCCCCGAGTGCGAGCCCGTACTGCCAGCTGCCCACGGCGAGCGGCCGTGCGGTCGCCGTCGCCACCAGCATCGTCAGCGCGGCCGCGGCGAGCAGCGCGGCGACCCTGCGCCGCGGGTCCGCCAGCTGCCGCGCCGCCGGGTGGGCGGCCACCGCCACGAGCAGCCCCGTCGGCGGCATCAGGCCCGCGAGCGCCGCCAGCGCGAGCAGACTCCCCACGGGGAAGCGCCGCCGGACCACGAGCGCGAGCAGCACCAGGACGCCGTACGCGACCTTCGCGGGGCGGGGGAGCTGGGTGACGGCGCTGCTGGTGCCGGAGTAGGTGAGGACGAGCAGGGCGCCGCCCGCGAGCGCCTCCAGGACGGCGCGGACCAGGTGCCAGGTGGCGTAGGGGCCGGGGGCGAGCGGTGAGCGGCGCGGGGTGGCGGGATGGGGCATACCGTCAAGTATTGGACAGGGGGTGCCGTCCTCCTCGTACATCTTGAGGGGGATACGGAGTGCGACCTCTGTCTTTCGGCAGAGGCGGAGGTTCGTCCCACGGCCGTACGGAATCGCGGGTGCGGCATCGAAGACTGGTGCCATGCCCTCGAAGTCCCTGAACAAGAAGAAGGCCGGTGTCGTCGTCCTCACCGTCGCCGGATGCCTGGTCGCCGCCGGGGCGGTCGCCGTCGCGGCGCCCGCGCTCAAGGACAGCTCGCTGATGCCGGACGCCGTCAGTGAGCACGTCTTCAAGGAGAAGACGAAGGCCTTCGCGACGGCGGCGGACGCGCCCGCCAAGGGGGACCTGGCGTTCGTGCTGCCCTCGTGGATCCCGAAGGACGCCAAGAACGTCAAGGTGAAGGTGAAGACGACCGGCGACGCGAAGCTGATCCGGTTCACGCCGGTGGACGGTGAGCGCTTCGGCCCGGCGGGCAGGGCCTGCGGCGCGGGCGCGTCCCGCGTCGGCGAGCCGGAGCTCGACGCACCCTGGTGGCCCGACCGCACGCCCTCCGAGGCCCGTGCGGAGTGCGGGGACTTCCACCAGTACCGGGTCGCGGTGCAAGGGGACACCGTGTACGCCTGGACGAACGGGGACGTGTCGCCGGGCCGTTAGACGCATCACCGGGGCGGTGGGGGCGGTGGGGCGGCGGCCGCGGGTGGTGCCCCACGGGTCACTTATCAGGATCCTGTCAGGCCGCCGTCCGGATCCGGTCTGCCTGCCGGGGCCCGCCTATCCTCAACGCCATGTGCGCTTTTGTCCTGGTCGCGGAGGACGACGAGAAACAGGCCGAGCTGGTCCGCCGCTACCTGGAGCGCGAGGGTCACACGGTCGCCGTCGTCCACGACGGGTCCACCGCCCTCGCCGAGGTCCGGCGCAGGCCGCCGGACCTGCTGATCCTCGACGTGATGATGCCGGGCACCGACGGCCTCGAGGTCACCCGCCTGCTGCGGGACGCGGGCGGGCCGCCGGAGCTGACGCGCCTTCCGGTCCTGATGCTGACCGCGCGCTCCACCGAGGACGACCTCCTGACGGGGCTGGACCTGGGCGCCGACGACTACCTCACCAAGCCGTACAGCCCGCGCGAGCTGATGGCCCGGGTGCGGACGCTGCTGCGCCGTGCGGGCGGCATCCACGCGCCGCTGCCGGACACCGACCGGCGGATCCTGCGCGTCGGCGGCCTCGTCGTCGACCCGCTGCGGCACGAGGTGACGGTCGACGGGCGCCAGGTCGACTGCACGCCGGGCGAGTTCGACCTGCTGACCGCGCTCGCGGAGGAGCCGGGCCGGGTCTTCACGCGGCCGCAGCTCCTCGACCGGATCCACGGCTCGTCCGGCTACATATCCGCGCGCACGGTCGACGTGCACATCCTCAACCTGCGCAAGAAGATCGAGGCCGACCCACGCCGACCTGATCGGCTCGTGACGGTCTTCGGGGTGGGGTACAAGCTGACGGTGCCGGGAGCTGGATCCGGAGCTGGAGCTGGAGCTGGAACCGCGGCCGCAGCCGTGGTGGGCGTGGGCGCAGCCGGAGCGGGATCCGGAGCCACAGCCGGAGCGGGAACCGCAGCCGGAGCAGGAACTGGATCCGCAGCTGAAGCCGAAGCCGGAGCAGGATCCCCAGCCCCAGCCGAAGCCCCAGCCCCAGCCGGATCCCCAGCCCCAGCCAGACCCCCAGCCCCAGCCCCGGTAAGCGCCGACGCCGGCGTCGGCGTCGGCGTCCGGCGTGGGGCGGCGGCGCGGCGTGGCGCGTGACATACCGCTCCGCAAGAGCCTCCTGGCCCGCCTTCTCGCCGTCTCCGTCCTGGTCTCCGTCGGCTCGATCGCCGCGACCGCCTGGCTCGCCGCGCAGACCACGTCCGGCGCGCTGAAGCAGGAGCAGGGGCAGGTCCTCGCCGACGACGCCCGCATCTACGACAAGCTCCTCGGCGTCGGCGCGAGCGCGCCGCAGTGGAAGGGCGCCGACAAGGCCGTCCGTGAACTGGCCCGAGGCACCGGCCGCCGCATCGCCCTCACCACCCAGGACCACAAGGTCATCGCGGACTCGGCGTCCCGTCGCACCTCCCTGCCCCCGACCGCGTCCGCCGTCCTCGACCCCCTCTCCGTGGACACGACGCTGGCCCCGGGCCGCGCGGACGAGGACACGGCGGCCGACCGCATCGACCCGCGGGCGGTCGGCCCCTACCGCCTCCCCGAGCGGGAGCGCAAGGTGATGAAGGAGGCCGCCGACCGGAGCGCGGCCTGCCTGACGGAGCTCGGCATGAGCCCCGAGGTCGTCTTCGGGGCCGGTGGCCGTCCCTCCGTCCAACTCGACTACCACGCGGGCGAGTTCATGGACGCGCGCTGCCGGATGAACCTGCTCGACGTGCCCACCGCGACCGAGCAGAAGGCGCTCAACAAGTTCGACTCCCTTGCCAACGCCTGCATGAAGCGGCGCGGGCTCGCCCCCGTACGGGTCAGCCTCGACCTGACCGCCCGGTCGGGCCCGAAGCCGATCGGCACCGACGTTCCCGAGCTGCCGCCCGTGGAGCCCGACGACGCCCCCTCGACCACCCCCAACCCCAACCCCACGCCCACTCCCAGCCCTTCGCGTCCCGGGCCGGTCGCGGCCGAGTCGACCGCCGCCGCCGTCGCGTCCTGCGTCGACACCGCGCGCCGCGAACAGCTCGGCCCCTATGTCTCCTCGCCCGCGCTGCTCTTCATCACCAGCTCCGACGGCACGCGCAGCACCCCGGGATTCAGCCTCTCCCGGGACAACACCGTCCGCCTGGCCGGGCTCGCCGCGGCCGTCCTCGCCGTCACGGTCGCCGTCACCGCGCTCGCCGCGACCCGCCTGACCCGGCCGCTGCGCGCGCTGACCACCGCCACGCGGCGCATGAAGACGGGGGAGGCGGGCGACCCCGTACCTGCCAGCGCGACCCGCTCGGCCGGGGAGATCAGCCAACTGGCCGCCGCCTTCAACGACATGGCGGCCCACCGCAAGGCCCTGGAGGAGCAGCGCAAGGCCATGGTGAGCGACGTCGCCCACGAGCTGCGCACCCCGCTGTCCAACATCCGCGGCTGGCTGGAGGCGGCGGAGGACGGCGTCGTCGACACCGACCCCGAGCTGGTCACCTCGCTCCTCGAAGAGGCCCTGCTGCTCCAGCACATCGTCGACGACCTGCAGGACCTCGCCGCGGCCGACGCCGGCACGCTCCGCCTGCGCCGCGAGCCGGTGCGCGCCGCCGACATCGCCGAGCAGGTGGCTGCGGCGCACCAGGCGCGCGCGGACGCGGCGGGGGTGAGGCTCAGGGCCACCGTGTTCGGCGACCCCCGGGTGACGGCCGACCCGCTGCGGCTGCGGCAGGCGATCGGCAACCTCGTCTCCAACGCGATCCGCCACACGCCCGAGGGCGGCAGCGTGCGGATCAGCTGCCGCACCGCGGACGACGCCGTGCTGATCGAGGTCGCCGACACCGGCACGGGCATCGCGCCCGCGGACCTGCCGCACGTCTTCGACCGCTTCTGGCGCGCCGACAAGTCACGGACCCGCGCGACGGGCGGCAGCGGCCTCGGCCTGTCGATCGTGCGGAAGCTGGCGGAGGCGCACGACGGGACGGTGACGGCGGAGAGCGTGGTGGGCAAGGGGTCGATGTTCACGGTGCGGTTGCCGACGGGATGAGGCCCCCACGGCGACGCTCCGCGTACGTTGATCCGTACGGCCGCACAGGCGTGCGGGGCGGGCGGGTGGGCCGGACCCTGGGGTTCATGGACGTACGCCCCGTCGTCGCCGGCCTCCTCGCGGCCCTGCTCTGCGCCGCCTCACCGGCGGCCGCGGCCCCCGCGCCGTGCTCGGGCGACCCCGGCGACCCCGCATCCGCTGCCGCGGTCGCCGCCGCGAGGAAGCTGGCCACGCCCGGAGTCCCGGGCGCCAACGACTGGGCGTGCCGCCCCGGCCGCGCCCACCCGCGCCCCCTCGTCCTGGTCCACGGGACCTTCGCCACCGGCAAGGCGTGGGGGATGGCCGTCCCGGTCTTCAAGGCGGCGGGGTACTGCGTCTTCGTCCTCGACTACGGGAAGACCGGGGCCGAGGACATGTACGGCATGGCGCCGGTCGCCGAGTCCGCCAAGGAGCTCGCCGTGTTCGTGGACGGGGTCCTCGCCGCCACGGGCGCCGGTCAGGTGGACGTCGTCGGGCACTCGCAGGGCGGGATGATGCCCCGCCAGTACATGAAGTTCGAGGGCGGCGCGAAGAAGGTGCGCACGCTCGTCGGGATCTCCCCCTCCAACCGCGGCACGACCCTCGACATGCGCGAGGCCCTCGCCAGGGAGCAGCCGAAGCTGGCGGCCACCCTCGCCGTCGCGGAGGACGCGCCGTGCTGGGCCTGCCTGGACCAGCTGGCGGGCTCGGAGTTCCTGAAGCGGCTCAACGAGGGCGGCCTTACGCTGCCCGGAGTCTCGTACGCCGTCGCCGCCACGAAGTACGACTACGTGGTGACGCCCTACAAGTCCCAGTATCTGTACGACGGCCCCGACGGCCGCAACGGCCTGCTCCAGGACCGCTGCGCCTACGACTTCACGCTGCACAGCGGCACGGCCACGGATCCGGTCGCGCTGCGGTTCGCGCTCAACGCGCTGGATCCGGCGCGGGCGGTGGAGGCGGACTGCGGCATCCTCGCGAAGGGCGTCTCGGGCAGAGGCCGCAGGTAGGACTCCGGGGAGGGGGAGGTCCCGAACGGAGTGCGGGGCAGGACGAAAGCCCCGGTCGTTCACCTCCGCCGACCGGGGCTCTCTCTCTGCCCCCGGACCCGGCCGCGGCGGCGACACTCCCCCGAGCTACGCGCTGTGCGCGAGTACCGGCGGGCCAGGTCCGATGAAGTGATCCCATCAGGGCCCGCCAACAGATCGCTAACATGTGGCCAACGGTCAGGGCGAAGGGTCAGGACAGGCGGAGCGGGACAGTACGGGGAGACGGCGTGAGCGAGCGATGCGGGCTGCGGTTCGGTCTGCTCGGAGCACCTGCCGTGTACGACGCCGCGGGCGAGCCGCACCCCGTGCGCAGCGCCAAGGGGCGCGCCCTGCTGGCGGCGCTGCTCCTGGAACCGGACCGGGTGGTCTCGCTCGGCGCCCTCAAGGAGGCGCTGTGGGGCGACCACCCGCCGGCCTCCGCGCAGGCGTCCCTCCAGAACCACGTGACGCGGCTGCGGCGCCTCCTCGACGATCCGGGGCGGCTGCAGGCGGTGCCGCCGGGGTACCGACTGCGGGTCGGCGAGGGCGAGTTGGACGTACGGGTCTTCGAGGGCCTGGTGGTGCGGGCGCGGGCGGCGTACGCGGAGCGGGACTGGGCGCGGGTCGCCGAGTCGGCCTCGGGGGCGCTCGCGCTGTGGCGGGGCACGCCGCTCGGCGGCCTCCCGGACGTGCTGGCCGACCACCCCCTCGTACCGCGCCTGGAAGAGGCACGTCTCCTCGCCCTCCAGTGGCGGTACGACGCGGAGCTGGAGCGCGGCACCGACCTGGCCGCGCTCGCCCCCGAACTGGCGGCGCTGGTCGCGGAGCACCCGCTCCGCGAGGTCTTCCACCGCCAGCTGATGCTGGCCCTGCACCGCACGGGCCGCCAGGCGGAGGCCCTCGCCGTCCACCGCGAACTGCGCCGCCGCCTGATCGACGAGCTGGGCGTGGAACCGGGCACGGCGGTACGGGAGGCACATCGGGAGGTGCTGCGTGGACCGGCGGACCCGGTTTCCGGGGCGGCTTCCAGGGCGGCTTCCGGGGCGGCCTCCGTGACGACTTCTGTGGTGCCGTCCGATGCGGGGGAGGCGTACGGGGAGTCCGCCGGCACGCGAAGGGCCGAGCGTGCGCAAGGGGTCGAGGGAACCAACGGAGTCGTTGAGGGAACCAACGGAGTCGGAGGGAACGGAGTCGAGGGGAACGGGGTCGAGGGGAACGGGGCCGAGGGGAACGGGAACGGGGCCGATGGCCCGGGCGCTCGCGGCGACGAGGATGCGGCCGAGTCCCGCGGCTCGGCCACGTCGCCCGGCGTGGGCCCGTACCAGCCCGCCCAACTCCCCCCTGGCCCGGCCCACTTCACCGGCCGCGACGAAACCGTCCGGGAGCTGCGGGGCGCCCTCGGCGCAGGGCCACGCGTCGCCGTCGTCTCCGGGATGGCCGGGGTCGGCAAGAGCGCCCTCGCCGTGCACGTGGCGCACGGGCTGCGCGAGGAGTTCCCCGACGGACAGCTCTACGTCAACCTGCGCGGCGCGACCCCCGGCATGACCCCGCTCACCCCCGGCCAGGCCCTCGCCTCCCTCCTGCGGGACCTCGGGGCCGAGCCCCGCCACACCCAGGAGAGCCCCGAAGACCCGGCCGCCGCCAGCGCGTTGCTCCGCTCGCTGCTCGCGCCCACCCGCACGCTCATGGTCCTGGACGACGCCGCGACCGCCGCGCAGGTGCGCCCCCTGCTGCCCGCGGGCCCCGGCTGCGCGGTCATCGTCACCAGCCGGTCGCCGCTGACCGCGCTCGACGGCGCGGCCCGCTTCCCGCTGGAGCCCCTCTCCGACGGCGAGAGCGCCGCCCTGCTGCGGGCCGTCTCCGGCCGCGACGCGCTCGACGCCGGGCACCCCCTGGTCGAGCTCGCGGGCCGCCTCCCGCTGGCCCTGCGCATCGTCGCCGCCCGCCTCGCCGCGCGCCGCGCCCTCACCCCGGACGACCTCGCCGAACTCCTCACCGTCAGCGGCGGCCGCCTGCACCACCTCGAGTACGACGACCTGAGCGTGCGCCGCTCGCTGGCCGTCGCCCTCGACGCCCTGCGCACCTCGGAACGCCAGGCCGACCGCGACGCCGCCCTCGCCCTCGCCCGGATCGGCGCGCTCGACCTGCCCACGTACGGAGTCCCGCTGCTGGCCCGCCTGTTGGGCACCGACGAGCTGCGCGCGGGCGCCGCCCTCGACCGCCTGGTCGACGTCGCCCTCCTCGACGAGACCGCGTACGGCAGGTACACCCCGCACGACCTCGTACGCGACTTCGCCCGCGAGACGGCGGCCTCCTCCGCGGCCCCCGCCGGCGCGGACGCCGTGGCCGAGGCCCTGCTCTGGTACGCGGAGTCCGCCCGCCGCACCCTGCTGGCGATCATGCCGGAGGGGCTGGACAGGGCCGACCGCCTGCGCGGGGTCGAGCCGCGCCTCGCCGGGGCCGGGCTCATGGGTTCTGCCGGGAGTGGGTCTCGGCTCATGGGTTCTGCCGGGAGTGGGTCTCGGCTCACGGGTTCTGCCGGGGGTGGGTCTCGGTCCACGGGTTCTGCCGAGGGCGGGCCTCGGGCCACGGATCCTGCCGGGAGTGGGCCCGCGGAGTCGTCCCTGTCCATGGAGGCCGCGTTCGCCTGGGGCGACACCGAGCTCGCCAACATCCTCGCCCTCGTCGAACGCCACGGCACCGGCGAGAACCCCCCGGCCCTGGTGCCCGTCCTGGTCCGCTGCCTCTTCCCGTACCTCCAACGGCGCGGCCGCCTCACCGAGTTGGCCGCGCTCGGTGCCCTCGCCCTGGCCGCCGCCCGCCGCCAGGGCGACACCGGCGCGCAGGCCCAGGCCCTCACCGACCTCGCCGGCATGCACTTCATGTCGGGCCGCAGCAGCGAGGCCCTCGCCCTGAACGACGAGGCCCTCGCCCTCTGGCGCGAGCTCGGCATCGTGTCCTGCGTACGCCGCGGCCTCAACAACCGCGGCCTTCTCCTCGAAGGCCTCGGCCGCCACGCGGAGTCCGCCGACGCCCTCCACCAGAGCCTGGAGCTCGCCAAGGAGCTCGCCGACCCGCTCAGCGAGGCGATCACCCTCAGCCACCTCGGCAACCTCTACGAGCACACGGACGCCCGCGCCGCCATCGTCCACCACGAACGCAGCCTCGCGATCGGCGAGACCATCGGGCACGCCATCGTCCGCCAGTCCGCCCACTGCAACATCGGCTACGCCCACCTCACCCTCGGCGAACCGGCCGCCGCCCTCGCCCACTTCGAGGAAAGCCTGCGCATCCACAACGAGTACGAGGACTGGCACGGCAAGTCCCAGGCCCGCCTCGGCCTGGTGCGGGCCCTGCGCGGCCTCTCCCGCACGGAGGACGCGACGCGCGAGTGCGTCGCGCTCGCCGAGGGCGCCGAACAGCGCGGCGACACCCATATGACGGGCCTGGCCCGCCATCAGCGGGGGCTCCTGCTGCGGGACGAGGGCCGCGACGGCGAGGCGTACGAGCAATGGCGGTGCGCGCTGCGGGCGTTGGACGGGACGGACAGCAAGGTGGTCGAGGAACTCAGGGCGCTGCTCGCGGCGTAGCGCCGGGGTGGCCCTTCGCCGTCCGGCGTCTCACTTCGCGTCGGCGTAGCACTCCACGATCGCCGTGGTGAACGGGAATCTGACCGGGGTCTCGCCGAACGCGATCCGTCCCGCGAGGTCCCCCGCCTCGCGGATCGCGCGGGCCACCGCCTCCGCCTCGTCGGCGGGGCAGTGCACGATGACCTCGTCGTGCTGGAAGAAGACGAGCCGCGCCCGCATCCCCGCCTCGTCGATCGTCCGCCGCAGCGCGGCCAGCATCAGCAGGGCCCAGTCCGCGGCGCTGCCCTGCACCACGAAGTTGCGGGTGAAACGGCCTCGGGCGCGGGCGTTGGTGGAGGCGTAACCAGGGGTGAACTCGCTGTCGGAGGAGGGGGTTTCGGTGGGGTCGTCCTGCGGGATCCCCGCCTCCTCGCTCTCCCCGGACCCCGCCGCCGGAGGGCTCGTCCTGCCCAGCCACGTCCGTACGAGGCGGCCCTCCTCGCCCGCCTTCGCCGCGTCGTCGACGTACGCGACGGCGAGCGGGAAGCGGCGGCGCAGCGCGGCCAGGTTCTTCAGGCCGTCGCCCGACGTCTGGCCGTACACCGCGCCGAGCAGCGCGAGCTTCGCGTGCTCGCGGTCGCCGGAGAACGCGCGGTCGGAGAGGCGGGTGTAGAGGTCGTCCTCGCTGCCCGCCACCTCCATCAGGCCCCGGTCGCGGGAGATCGCGGCGAGGACCCGCGGCTCCATCTGGTCGGCGTCGGCCACGACGAGGCGCCAGCCGGGGTCGGCGACGACGGCCCTGCGGATGACCTTGGGGATCTGCAGCGCGCCGCCGCCGTTGGTGGTCCAGCGGCCGCTGACGGAGCCGCCCGGGGTGTACTCGGGGCGGAAGCGGCCGTCGTGCACCCAGTCCTGGAGCCAGCTCCAGCCGTGGGCCGTCCAGATGCGGTAGAGCTTCTTGTACTCGATGAGGGGCCGCACGGCGGGGTGGTCGATGCCCTCGATCTCCCAGCGGCGGGTCGACTTCACCTTGATGCCGGCCTGCGCGAAGGCCTTGACGACGTCCGCGGCCAGGTCGGGGCGGACACGGCGGCCGAAGGCGGCGGAGATCTCGTCGGCGAGCTCGGCCAGGCGGCGGGGTTCGCCGCCGCCCGCGTACCGCTCGCCGAGGAGTTCGGTGAGGAGGCCGCGGTGGACGTCGGCGCGCCAGGGGAGCCCGGCGGCGTTCATCTCGGCGGCGACGAGCATGCCCGCGGACTCGGAGGCGGTGAGCAGGCGCATGCGGCCGGGGTGGGCGGTGGCGTCGTGTCTTCGCTGCTGCTCGGCATAGACCTCGGCGAGCTCCTCGATGCTTACGGGGGTGCCTCCGGGACGGGGCTCGAAGAGGGAGTCCTGGGTGCCGGGCTCGGCGGCGCGGGGCGGGGGATCGGGGGGTACGGGGGCGTTGCGGATGCGGGCGAGCGCGGCGGCCGCGGAACGGGGCTCTCCGAGGCGGCCCTCGTGGCCGAGGAGGAGCAGCTCGGCGGCTTCGACGTCATAGCACCGCTCCACGCGGACGCCGGCGCCGAGGAGGCGGGGGTAGACGGCGGGGGTGGAGCGCCAGATCCACCGCGATACGTGGCCCCGCGTCCGCACGGCCTCGCCGAGATCGGCCTCCCGGACGACGGGCCCCGAGGGCAGCCCGTCCTCCCCGAGGGGGAGCAGCTCAACGCCTCCTCCCTCGCCGACCCCGACAACCATCCGCCCGCTCATCCCAGGAGTCTCGCACCCGGCACTGACAGCGCCGGGGGCCACGCGCGAGGGGTCCCGGGCCCGGCCCCAGGTGGCCGCGCCCGGCGTGCGGGAGGACCCGCCGGCTGCGAGGGTCGGGGGATGCGAGTGGCGTTGGCGCAGACCGACTGCGCGCTGGGCGAGGTCGAGGCGAACCTGGAGACCGCCCGGGACCAGATCGAGCAGGCGGCGGCCCAGGCCGCCGACCTCGTCGTCTTCCCGGAGCTCAGCCTCCACGGCTACCACCTGGGCGCCCTGAAGAAGGACACGTCCGTCACGACGGACGACCCCCGCCTGCTCGCCCTGGCGGCACCCGGCGGCCCCGACGTCCTGGTCGGCCTCCACGAGCACACCGGCCTCCGCGCCTACAACACCTCGGCGTACTACACGGGCGGCCGCCTCCTGCACGCCCACCGCAAGCTGTACCTCCCCAACTACCTGGCCTGGGAGGAGCGCAAGCACGTCAGCCCCGGCCAGCACCTGCGCGCGTACGACCTCCCCGGCGCCCACGGCCGCGCCGCCACCCTCGTCTGCAACGACGCCTGGCAGCCCGTCCTGCCCTGGCTCGCCGTGCAGGACGGCGCCGAGGTCATCGTCGTACCCACGAACAGCGCCGCGAGCCTGGACCCCGAAGCCATGGACACCGGCCTGTACTGGGACACGCTGCTCTCGTACACCGCCCGCATGCTCCAGTGCTGGGTCGTCTTCGTGAACCGCGTCGGCAACGAGAACGGCGCCTCCTTCTGGGGCGGCTCCCGCGTCGTCGACCCGCGCGGCACCGTCGTCGCGCAGGCGCCGAAGTGGGAGCAGGGCCTGGTGACGGTGGACATCGACGTACACGAGGCCCGGCGGCAGCGCCGCGCCGTACCGCTCGTGGCGGAGGCCCGCCTCGGCCTCGTCGACCGCGAGGTGCGGCGGCTCATCGACGAGGGCGGCGACAGCTAGCGCGCCTCGGCCTGCGCCCCCGGAGGCCCCTCTGCCCCGACCGGCCGCTCCACCCGCCCCAGCCACGTCGTCAGCAACGCCTCGATCTGCTCGGCCTCCCGCGGCGTCAACGCGTCAAGGAGACGCCGCTCGTTGCGCATGTGCTCCGTGAAGGCCTGGTCGATCAACTCCCGTCCCGCGCCGGTGAGTCCGACGACGCGGCCCCGGCCGTCGCCCGCCGCGCGCCGCCGCGTGACGAGTCCGGCGCGTTCGAGACGGTCGACGCGCTTGGTCATCGCGCCGGTCGTGACCATGGTGTGCGCGGCCAGCTCGCCGGGCGCCCGCTCGTACGGCTCACCCGCCCGCCGCAGCGCGGCCAGCACGTCGAACTCGCCCTCGCTCAGCCCGAATCGGCGGTACACGACGCAGAGCTCCTCGGTGAGCAGCGCCCCGAGCCGGTGCAGCCGCCCGATCGCGCCCTGCGGCGTCACGTCGACGTCGGGGCGCTCCCGGGCCCACTCGGCCTGGATGCGGGCCACGTGGTCGAGGGGTGCGTCACCCAGGGGCGATACGGGCTCGGGTGTGGAGTCGGGCATGCCTTCACTTTAGCTTCCTCGGAAGGCATAGTATCTTCCATGGAAGATACTTCCGGTTCCGCCGCCGCACCGCCCGCAGGGGTCCGCTGGGTGCTCCTCACCGCCGTGGCGCCCGTCGCCTGGGGCACGAACTACTACGTCACGCACGAGTTCCTGCCCGCCGAAAGCCCCCTGTACGGCGCGGCGATCAGAGCCCTGCCCGCGGGCCTGCTGCTCCTGGCCGTGGCCCGGCGGCTGCCGCGCGGCTCGTGGTGGTGGAAGTCCCTGGTCCTCGGCGTCCTCAACGTGGGCGGTTTCTTCACCCTGGTCTACGTCGCCGCGCAACTGCTCCCGACCGGCATCGCCTCGACCGTCATGGCGACCTCGCCCCTGGTCATGATGGTGATCGCCTGGCCCCTGCTCGCCGAGCGGCCCCGGCTGCCGCACCTGGCGGGAGCGGGCGTGGGGCTCGGCGGCGTCTGCCTGATGCTGCTCGGCGCCACGGCGTCGGCCGACCCCGGCGGCGTGCTCGCCTCGGCCGCCGCGATGCTCATGTCCTCCCTCGGCTACGTCCTCGCCAGGCGCTGGGGCTCCGACGTCCCCGTGCTCGCCTCGACCGCGTGGCAACTCGTCGCCGGGGGAGCGGCGTTGATCCCCCTGGCGGTCGCCCTGGAAGGAGCGCCGCCCGCCCTCGGCGCCCCCGCCGCGCTCGCCTTCGCCTACGTCGCCGTGGTGGCGACCGCCCTGGCCTTCGCCGCCTGGTTCGCGGGCCTGCGCCACCTCCCCGCCGGGACGGTGGGTCTGGTCGGGCTGCTCAACCCGGTGACGGGCGTCCTGCTCGGCACCCTCCTCGCGGCCGAGCCGCTCACCCCGCGGCAGCTCCTGGGCCTGGGCCTGGTGCTGGCGGGCATCCTCCTGGGCCGCCCGAGTCCGCGCCCGCGCCCACGCCCGCGCGCGAACGACCGCCCGCGCAGAAGTTCGATATCCACAGGGTGTGGATGAGGGGGTGGCTTCGCCCCAGAGGCGGCCGCCGAACAACGCCCCCCATGCCCCCCGTACCCCCACGCCCCCCCATGCCCCCCGTACCCCCCATGCAACGACCCCCATGCCGGCCCCGCGCCGCCCCATACCCTTGACCTCATGGACTCGGTGATCGACAAGGCGTTCGCGGCGGCGCTGTACGGCGAAGGCGACGAAGGCCTGGACACCGGCGCGTCGCTCCTGGCGGCGGCCCCCGACGCGGACGCCGACCTGCGCCGCCGAGGCGAGGAGTACCTGACCAGGGCGTGGCGGCACGGCTGGCAGCCGGCCGACGTCCTCCGCCTGGTCCGCCGCGACCTGGCCGACCCGCACGTACGCCTGGCCGCGTCCCTGATCCACGCGGAGACCGCCCGCTACGCCCACCTGCCCCCGCGCTGGGCGACCCAGCTCGCGGAGACCGGCCCCACGGACGAGCCCGCCCAGGACCGCTTCTCCCGGGCCACCACGACCCTCCAGCTCTACCGCCTGCTCCTGCGCCTCCCCCCGCTGGAACCGGTGGGCCCTCCCCCCGGCGAGGCGATCCCCGCCCCGGCCGAGGGCGAACCCCGCACCCTCACCCGCATCCGCGCCCTCCTCGCCAA
The DNA here is from genome assembly GCF_055558735.1 of Streptomyces sp. NPDC025651. Classification (NCBI taxonomy): domain Bacteria; kingdom Bacillati; phylum Actinomycetota; class Actinomycetes; order Kitasatosporales; family Streptomycetaceae; genus Streptomyces; species Streptomyces sp. NPDC025651. The sequence goes on along the minus strand of NZ_JBVHLZ010000002.1, from coordinate 290,915 downwards.
GGCCGAGGCGACCGGCTACCCGGAGGAGGCGGAGGCGCTCACCGCCAAGGCCCAGGAGCTGATGGCGCGGCACTCGCTCGACGAGGCGCTGCTCGCGTCCCGTACGCACGCCAAGGACGTCCCCGCGGCCTGCCGCGTCGGCGTGGACGCCCCGTACGAGACGGCGAAGGCGATCCTCCTGGACGTCGTCGCCGCGGCGAACCGCTGCCGCGCGGTGTGGAACGAGGCGTACGGCTTCTCGACGGTGGTCGGCTTCGAACCCGACCTGGAAGCGGTGGAGTTGCTCCACACCTCCCTCCTCGTGCAGGGCACCGCGGCGATGACCAGGGCGGAGGCGCAACAGCGCGCGGGCGGCCGCAAGCGCACGAAGACGTTCCGCCAGTCGTTCCTGATGGCGTACGCGCACCGCATCGGCGCCCGCCTGGCCGAGGCGGGCGAACACGCGGTGACGGAGGCCGCGGCGGAGGGCGGGTCCCCGGCCGCGCTGCTCCCCGTCCTCGCCGCGCGCGACGTGGCGGTCACCGACCGCGCGGAGCGGATGTTCCCGGAGACGACCACGACACGGGTGCGAGGAGTGACGGACGGCGAGGGCTGGGCACACGGCACGGCGGCGGCGGACCGGGCACAGGTGTCGTCGCGGGGCCCGGCGCTGCCCTGAGCGAAGGGCGCGCGAGCCGGCCCTACTTCAGGAAGTCCGAGCACACATAGGGCCCCAACTCCCCGCCCTCCTGCGGCACTACGGTCACCCGCACGTCGTCGGGGCGCGTCCGCCCGCTCCTGTCGAGGACGGCGCCGGCGCGGGCGATGCTGCAGACGAGCTGGCCGGTGAGGTTGCGGTCGCGCACGGACGACGGGTCGATCGGGGTGCCGGGCATCCGCAAGGTGAGCCGGGAGCCCCCACCGGTGACATCGAACTGCCCCTCGTCGACCAGGGTGTTGAGTCCGGCCCGCTGCTCCGCATCGTCGGGGCCGCTCATCAACAGCTTGATGACGGCTGCCGGTTCGCGGACGTTCTCGTCCGAACGGGACACCCCCTGAAGCCGCCCCGTCTCGTCGACGAAGTAGATCCGCAACCCCTTGGTGAGACCGCCCGCGGCCTCTCCCGCGTCCACCACCCCGGTCGGCCGCACCCCGCACCCCGCGAGGGCGAGCGCGGCAAGGCCCAGGCCGATCCCCCTGCGGACGAGGGCGCTCCGTGCCGCAGCGCGTACGAGACTCACTCCCCGCCCCCTTCCCCGCGCCGCCAAGGCACCCGCAACGTGAACACCGCCCCGCCCTCCGCCCTGTTGGCCACCTCGATCGTCCCTCCGTGCAGTCGCGCGTTCTCCAGGGCGATGGCCGTGCCGAGCCCGCTGCCCTCCGACCGCGTCCGCGCGCTGTCCGCCTTGTAGAAGCGGTCGAAGACGTGGGCAAGCACCTCGGGCGCGAGGCCGGGCCCCCGGTCGGCGACCTCGACCGTCAGCCAGTCGCCCGCGGCCGCCGCCGTCAGGGTCACCGGCTCGGCCCCGTGCCGCAGCGCGTTGCCGACGAGGTTGGCGACGATCACGTCGACGCGCCGCGGGTCGACCACGGCCCGCACCCCCTTGGGGAGCCGCGCGTCGATCCGCGAGGCCCAGCCGCGCAGCGCGAGCGTGTTCCGCACGGTGTCGGCGAGGTCGACCTCGCCGAGGTTGAGCCGGGCTGCGCCCGAGTCGAAGCGGGACATCTCCATCAGGTCGTCGACGAGCCGCGAGAGCCGCGCCGTCTCCGCGCTCACCGTACGGGCGGCGTGGGCCACGTCCGGCGGCAGCTGGCCCGCGTCCTCGTCGAGCACGGTGGCGACCATCGTCATCGCGGCGAGCGGCGTGCGCAGCTCGTGCGAGACGTCGGCGACGAACCGCCGCGCCCGCGCCTCCTGTTCGCGCAGCTCGGCGACGGACGTCTCCAGGGCGTCCGCAGTCAGGTTGAAGTCCCGCGCCAGGTGCGCGAGTTCGTCTCGCCCCTTGGGCACGTCGACCCGCGAGGACAGGTCTCCCGCGGCGTGCCTGCGCGTGGCGCGCCCCAGCTCCCGCACGGGCCGCAGCACCGTGCGCGCGGCCAGCAGCGCGAGCACGACGGCGAGGAGCACCACGGGCAGCAGGCCGTTTCGCGCGGCGTCGAGGATCGCCGCGGTGTCCTCCTGTTCGGCCCGCAGCGAGGTGACGGCGTAGACGTCGAGCCCGGACGGCGGCCCGGACCCGAAGGTGACGGGCGTGCCCACCACCAGGTAGGGGCTGCCGTCCCGCTCGATGCGCTGGAAGCTCATCCGCTCCCGCTCGCGCACGGCCTCGCGCAGCGCGTCGGAGATCCGTGACCGGTCCGCGGAGGCGTCGGAGGAGCCCCGCAGCGTGCGGTACTCGGCGACGACGACGGAGTCACCGAGCCCGTCGGCGACACCGGCGGCGAAGCGGGTGAGGGACACCTCGTCGGGCGGCATCGCGAGGTCGGCGGCGGCCTGGTCGACGCGGTTCCTGAACTCGGTCCGCACGGCGTCCTGCTTGCGTTCCAGGACGGCGTCGCGGGACTCGCGGTAGGCGAGCCCGGTGGCCGTGACGGCGCTGACGAGCGCGACGAGGACGAAGGCGACGACGAGCCGCGTCCGCAGCCCTCCCCACATCCACCGCCGGGGCGCCACGCCCTCCCGCGGCTCCGGCGCCGGACCCGCGCTCCCCCGCCTCCCGGAGCGCCGCCTCATACCGGCCCGAACCGGTACCCGAAGCCCCGCACGGTCTGCACGAACACCGGCCTGGCCGGTACGTCCTCGATCTTGGCGCGGAGCCGCCCGACCGCGGCGTCCACGAGCCGCGAGTCCCCGAGGAAGTCGTGCTCCCACACCGACCGCAGCAGCTGTTCGCGGCTGAACACCTGCCCCGGCGAGGCGGAGAGCTCAAGGAGGACCCGCAGCTCGGTCGGCGGCAGGGCGATGGGCGTCCCGCGCTTGGTGACGGTGAGCCCGGCGCGGTCGATGACGAGGCCCGCGTACGTGTCCTCGTCGGGCCTGCGCCGCACCGGCTCGGCCCGGCGCAGCGCGGCCTTGATCCTGGCCTCAAGGACGGGCGCGGTGACCGGCTTGACCACGTAGTCGTCGGCGCCCGCCTCCAGGCCCCGCACGATGTCGCTGTCGTCGCCGCGCGCGGTCAGCATGACGACGGGGATCGTCGACCCGGTGGCGCGGATCCGCCGGCAGACCTCGAAGCCGTCCATGCCGGGCAGCATCAGGTCGAGCACGGCGAGCTCGACGCCCTGGCCGGCAGGCCCGGCGAGCAGGGCGAGGGCCTCCTCGCCGGTGGCCGCGGTGTCGACCGCGTACCCGTGGCGGCGCAGCACCAGCTCCATTCCGTCGCGCACGGAAGCGTCGTCCTCGATCAGCAGCACATGGGGGACTCGGGGCATGCCAGCGATTATGGGCGAGGACCTGTCCGGTTCAGGGCGGTAGGAGCGGCGAACCGACGGCCGCGGCGCATTGTTACGTTCTCATCATGCGGCCATGGACCGGCCACCATATGAGCGCGGTTCGGTGGGGCCCATGAGCATCCACACCACGCCCCGCGGCACCGCCCGTCTGCGGATGGCCGCACTCGTCGCCGCCCCGGTCCTCGCGCTCACCGTCGCCTGTGGAGGCGGCGACGGAGTGAAGGAGGAGGGGGTCGCGTCGGCCCCGGAGAAGTCCGGGGGGCGGTCCGAGGGCGAGCCCGCGGGCGAGTCCAAGCCCGAGGCCAAGGGCAAGAGCGCCTTCTACGACGCACAGATGAAGTACGTCCAGTGCATGCGCACCAAGGCCGGCATCAAGGACTTCCCCGACCCCAAGCTCAGCGGCTATCTCGACTGGCCGAAGATCGACGCGATCACCGACCCCGACGGCCGCGGCGAGGAGCAGAAGGGCGGCAGGGACGGCGTCTGCGCCCCGGAGCTGCGGGACGCGATGAACCAGGAGCCCAGGCGCGACGCGCAGAAGGACTTCGAGTCGATGCTCGCGCACGCCAAGTGCATGCGCGACAACGGCCTCTCGAAGTACGCCAACCCCACGATGTCCGGCGGCAACGTCATCCCCGGCGGCGAGACCGACCCGGCGGACCCGACGATGAACCAGGACTCGCCCGCGTACAAGAGGGCCAAGGAGGCCTGCAAGGACAAGCTGCTCGAAGGCCTGGACGGGATGCAGGGATGAGACGCCGTACGGGATGGATCGCGGCGGCCGCGGTGGCCGCCACGGCGGCGGCCGGGGCCGGGGCGTTCGCGGTGGGCGGCGAGGACGCGGGCGCCGACGGCGGGGGCGGCGAGCGGCCGCCCGCGACCGCCACGGTCGTGCGCACCGACCTCGTCCAGTCCAGGACGGTCGACGGGAAGATCGACTTCGCGGGGCGCCGCCCGGTGAAGTCGGCGGTCGAGGGCACGGTCACGGTCGCCGCGAAGGGGGGCGCCACCGTCGCGCGCGGCCAGGCGCTCTACGAGCTGGACGACAAGCCGGTGACGCTCCTCTACGGCCCGGTCCCCGCCTTCCGCGAGATGAGGGCGGGGGACCGCGGCAGCGACGTACTGCAACTGGAGCGCAACCTCGTGGCGCTCGGTCACGGCGGCGGCCTCTATGTGGACCCACGCTTCGACAAGGCGACCGAGGCCGCGGTCAAGCGGTGGCAGAAGTCCCTCGACCGCACCCCGACGGGCCGGGTGGGCAAGGGAGATGTGGTCTTCCAGCCCGGACAGGTCAAGGTCGCCGAGGCGAACGCGGCGCTCGCGGACCAGGTCGCCCCCGGCGACGCGGTCCTGACGGCGGCCTCGACGAAGCCGGTCGTCCGCGCGGAGCTCGACCAGGCGGACGTGTCCCTCACGTCGAAGGGTACGAAGGTCGAAGTCACCCTGCCCAGCGGCAAGAAGGAGCCGGGCAGGGTGACGGGCACGGTGGAACCCCGGGCCTCGGACGAGTCCGAGAGCGGCGCGGCCGGGGACGGCATCACGGTCGAAGTGACCCTGGACGCGGGCGGATCGGCGGCGTCGGGGGAGGACCCGAGAGCCACGGCCAGCGTGCGGTTCGTCAGCGAGTCCCGCAAGGACGTCCTCGCGGTCCCCGTCGAGGCGGTCGTCGCCCTGCGCGGCGAGAACGGCGGCTACGGCCTCCAGGTCGTCGAGGGCGACACGTCCCGCATGGTGCGCGTCGAGACGGGCATGACGGCCGACGGCAGGATCGAGGTCAGCGGCCCCGGCATCGAGGAGGGCACGAAGGTCGGAGCGGCGGCCCCATGACTTCGACAACCACCCCCGTCGTCGAGTTGAGGAACGTCACCAAGTCGTACGAGGGCGACGTGCACGCCCTGCGCGGCGTGAGCCTCACGGTCCGCGCGGGCGAACTCCTCGCGATCGTCGGCCCGTCGGGCTCCGGCAAGTCGACGGCGCTGAACGTCATCGGCACGCTCGACAGGCCCACGTCGGGCACGGTGCACGTCGCGGGCCACGACGTGAACGAGCTCACCGACGCCCGCCTCTCCGCGCTCCGGGCCCGCCACATCGGCTTCGTCTTCCAGCACTTCCACCTGGCGGCGGGCCGCGACGCGGTCGACAACGTCGCGGACGGCCTGCTGTACGCGGGCGTGCCCCTCGGGGAGCGCCGCGCCCGCGCCCGTACGGCCCTGGAGCGCGTCCGCCTCGGCCACCGCCTGTCGCACCGCCCCGACCAGCTCTCCGGCGGCGAGAAGCAACGCGTGGCGATAGCCCGCGCGTTGGTCGGCGAGCCCGCGCTCCTCCTTGCGGACGAGCCGACGGGAGCGCTGGACACGGCGTCGGGCGAGATGGTCATGGACCTCCTGCACGACCTGAACCGGACGGGCACGACGATCTGTGTGATCACGCACGACAACGACATAGCGGAGTCCCTGCCGCGCAGGGTCCGCTTCAGGGACGGCGGGATCACGGCGGACTCGCGCTCGCGGAAGGTGAGTTGACGCACGTGAAGCGACCCCGGCCCACCCGGGCCCCGAAGCCGTCGCGCCTCTCCCCGGCGGACATCCTGCGAGTCGGCGCGGTGGGCCTGCGGGCCCGCCGCGCCCGGGTGGTCCTCTCGGCCCTGGGCATCGCGATCGGCATCGCCACGATGGTGGCGGTCGTCGGCCTCTCCCAGTCCAGCAAGTCGGACCTGATGGCGAAGCTGGACCGGCTCGGCACGAACCTCCTCTCCGCGGAGGCGGGCAAGAACGCGGAGGGGTTCGAGGTGCCGCTGCCCAAGTCGGCGGTGGCGATGGTGGAGCGCGTCGGCCCGGTGACCCGTGCGACGGCGACGGCGAACGTGGACACACGCATCCGCCGCAGCGAGGCGGTCCCCGAGGAGCGGACAGCGGGAGTGACGACCCAGGCGGCGCACCCGGACCTCCTGCGGACGCTCAACGCGCGCGTCCACAAGGGCACGTGGCTGAACGGGGCGAACGAGAACCTCCCGGTCACGGTGCTCGGTTCGGTGGCGGCGGACCGCCTCGGCGTCACGTCCCCGGGCGAGAAGATCCTGATGAACGACGAGTACGTGGTCGTGATCGGCATCCTGGAGCCCGTCGAGCTGGTCCCGAACCTGGACCGCGTGGCGATGGTCGGCTTCCCGGCGGCCGAGAAGTACTTCCGCTTCGACGGGCACCCGACCACCGTCTTCGAGCGCTCGTCCGACGCCGCGGTGGAGGACGTACGGGAGGTCCTGGCCCGCACGGTCAACCCCGCCGACCCGAGCGCGGTGAAGGTCTCCCGCCCCTCGGACGCGCTGGCCGCGAAGGCGGCGACGGACAAGGGCCTGACGACACTGATGCTGGGCCTCGGGGCGGTGGCGCTCCTGGTCGGCGGGGTGGGGGTGGCGAACACGATGGTGATCTCGGTCCTGGAGCGCCGCGCGGAGATCGGCCTGCGCAGGGCCCTCGGCGCGACCAGGAACGCGATCCGCCTCCAGTTCCTCACGGAGTCCCTGCTGCTCGCGGCGCTGGGCGGCGCGGCGGGAGCGTTCCTCGGCGCGACATCGACGTACGCGTTCGCCCTGGCCCAGGGGTGGACCCCGGTGGTCCCCGCGTGGTCCCTGACGGCGGGCTTCGCCGCGACCCTGCTGATCGGCATGGCGGCGGGCCTCTACCCGGCGATCAGGGCGTCGCGCCTGCACCCGACGGTGGCGCTGAGCGCGACGTGAGGGGGCGGCCCCCGCCAGGGCCCCGCCCTCGCCCCGCCAGAGCCCCGCCTTCGCCCCCCGGCCAGGTAGCCCGATATGCCCCGTATCATCACAGAGTGACCTGGCTCCGCGCGCTGAAAGAGACAGCTCGCTCGGGGCTGTCCGTCGAGCGCAAACGCCTGGAACCCCTGGTCGCCCTCCGCGGCGCCGCGGGCCTCGCCGTCGTCATCGGCGTCAGCCTCTCCCTCTTCGGCCCGGCAGTGGCGGCGAGCTCCGCCTTCGGCGCGTACCAGGCGGCCATCGCCACCTTCCAGCGCAGCTGGCGGCCCCGCCCGGAACTGGCCCTGGCCTCCGGCACGAGCCTCGCCGTCTCCACCTTCCTCGGCTACCTCACCGGCTCCCACCTGCTCCTCTTCCTCGCCCTGCTCGCCCTGTGGACCTTCCTCGCGGGCCTGAGCTGGGCCGCGGGCCCCACCGTCGGCATCATCGCGTCGTCCAACGTCGCGATCATGCTCGTGACGGTCACGCTCCCCACCTCGCCGGCCGCCGCCGCGGGCCACGCGGCGATGATGATCGTCGGCGGCTGCGTCCAGGCTGCGCTGGTGGTCCTCTTCCCGATCCGCAGATGGGGCGCGCACCGCGACGCCCTGGCCGACGCACTGGCGGCCGAGGCGGACTACGCCCGCAGGCTCCGCCACGACCCGGTGGCCCCCTTCGACCCCGAGCCCCTGATGGCGGCGCGCGACGCGGCGACGATCACCCCGCGCCAGGCCCGCACCCGCCCCGCGGAACTCCACGGCGCGCGCGGCCTCGCGGAACGCATCCGCCCGGTCCTCGCCTCACTGGCGGACCCGGCGGTGGGCGTCCCGCCGGAGGGCAGGGAACGGGACAGGGTCCGCGAACTGCTCGGGGCGGCGGGCGCGGTCCTGGACGCCGCGGCCCGGGCGATCCGCCACGGCGAACCGGTCGAGATCCCCCCGGCGGCCCTGGCCGCGCTCAGGACCCCGGACACGGGAGCGATCCTCACGGGTCCGGCGTACCGGGCGGCGACCCGCCTGGGCGCGCTCCTGCGCGACGTACTGGAAACGGCGGGCAACACCCAGGGCGCCCCGACCCACGACACGGCGGCCCCCACGCAACCGGACGTCCCCACCGGAGCCCAGTCCGACACCCAGGCCATCCCGCTGCTGCGCCCCACCCTCCCCGCCCTGGTCCCCGGCGTCCTGCGGGCCGTGCGGGCCGAGTTCCGGCACGACTCCCCGGTCACCCGCCACGCGATCCGCGTCACCGCCGTGGCATCCGCCGGCTACCTGGTGGGCCACTGGCTGCCCTTCGGGCACGGCTACTGGGCCCCCATGGCCTCGGTCATGGTGATGCGGCCGGACTTCTCCCAGACGTACTCCCGCGCCGTGGCCCGCTTCGGCGGCACCCTCGTCGGCGTCGCGCTCGCCACGGGCCTGGTCCAGCTCGCCGACCCCGGCGTCGGCCTGTCCGCCGCGCTCGCCGTGCTCTGCGCCGGAATGATGTACCTGCTGATGCGCACCGGCCAGGTCGCGGCCCAGGCCTGCGTCGCCGCGTACGTCGTCTTCCTGCTCGGCATGGGCGGCCAGCAGTGGACGCAGACGGTCCCGGAGCGCGTGGTCCTGACCCTGCTCGGCGGCGTCCTCGCGATGATCGCGTACGCGGTCTACCCCGCATGGGAGACCCCGCGCCTGCGCACCCGCCTCGCCGACTGGCTGGCGGCGGACGGCCGTTACGCCGCCGCGGTCGTCGACCACTACGCCCACCCCGCCGGCAAGACCTGCCCCGACGTGCGCGAGGCGCTGCTCGAAGCGCGCGCCGCCCGCGTCGCCTGGCAGGAGGCGGCGAGCCGCGCCAAGAACGAACCGGTGCGCCACCGCGGCCTGTCCCGCGCCGCGGCCGCCGACGCCGAGGAGACGCTGGCCCAACTGGGCCGCGTCGCCATGCTGATGGAGGCCCACCTCCCCGACCGCGACGCGACCCCCGTGCCCGCGGCGGCCCGCCTGGCCGATGCGCTGCGCACCTCGACGGAGCAGGGCGCGAAGGCGGTACGGGAACGCCGCGTCCCGCGCTGGGACGCGGTCCGCAAGGCCCTGGACGAGTGGGACGGCGAAGGCGTCCCCGACCGCGTGGTCCGCAGGGGAGCGGGCCTGCTCCTGGAGACCCTCGACGACCTGTCCGACGCCCTGGACACGACACCGCCACCGATGCTGGTGGACGGCTCGGCCACGAAGGGCCCGGACGCGCAGGGGCCGCGGAACCGGAAAGGTCCCGCGGCCCACTGACGGGACACCGCCGAGGAGCCCGCAGGCCCCCGGACTCAGGACTGCGGCAGCCCCGCGGTCGGCAGCCCCTCGGGCAGCTTCCCGCCCTCGGTCTTCAGGAACTCGTCCTTGCCGGCCCCTTCCCAGGCGACCTTCATCGACTTGCCGTCCACGGACTCGACCCGCCCCGTCGTGCGGTCCGAATTCCCCTTCGCGCACTTGAGGTTGATCATCTGCGAGCCCATCTCGTCCCCGGCGGTGCCGTTGCACAGCACGTCCTCGCCGAGCAGCGTCGCCGTCTTGCCGGTGACGGCGAGGGCGAGCGGCTTCCCGTCGGTGGTGGCGACCCACGTGCCCTGAAGGCTGCCGCCCTTGGCGCCGGAGTCCGAGCCCCCGGTCGAGCCGCCCTCGTCCGACGCGTCGGAGCCGCCGGACGCGGACCCGGAGGACCCGTCGGCCGACCCCCGGTCCTTCTTGCCGCCACCGTCCCCGTCGCTGCCGCACCCGGTCAGCGCGAGCGCGGCGGCGAGCCCCACCACGGCGGCACCGACCCGCACACGACGGACACTACGGACGTACGTACGCACTTGAAGTCCCCCTAGAAAGCCTGGCGTTGCCGGAGTCGCCCCCGGCCAAATCGGGCGCCAAGCTACCAGGAGGACTTGCGCACACCCGGCAGGTATCCGGCGTGCGCTTGCTCACGCAACCGCACCCTCGACAACCCGAAGGCCCCCACGTATCCGCGCGGACGCCCGTCCACGCTGTCCCGGTTCCGCACCCGCGTCGCGCTGGCGTCGCGCGGCTGCCGCGCCAACTCCCGCCGCGCGGCGAGCCGTTCGGCGTCACTGCTGCCGCTCCGTCGGATGATCTCCTTCAGTACGGCCCGCCGTGCGGCGTACCGCGCGACGACCAGGCGCCGCTTCTCGTTCTTGGCGATCTTGCTCTTCTTGGCCATCAGAACCTCACTCGGATCTTCACTCGAACCCCACTCGGACCCCACTCGGACCCCACTCAGACCTTCACGCCGCGGGCGCGGATCCTGGCGACGGCCGCCTCGATCCCGATGCTGTCGACGGTCCTGATCCCCTTCGCGCTCAGCCGCAGCCGCACGTACCGCCCCTCGCTCGGCAGCCAGTACCGCTTGCGCTGGACGTTGGGGTCGAAGCGGCGGGAGGTCCGCCGGTGGGAGTGGGAGATGTGGTGGCCGAAGCCGGGCTTCGCGCCGGTCAGCTGGCAGTGGGCGGACAAGGTGACGCACCTCTCGGTCGTAGGGACGGCCCCCCAATTGAAAACGGGAGTCGTTTTCATATACTAGCCACATGGCCCGCAACGAACTCCGCCCCGTCATCAAGCTCCGGTCCACGGCCGGCACCGGCTTCACCTACGTCACCCGCAAGAACCGCCGCAACGACCCCGACCGCCTCACGCTGCGCAAGTACGACCCGGTCGCGGGCCGCCACGTCGACTTCCGAGAGGAGCGCTGACCGCCATGCGCAAGGACATCCACCCGCCGTACGGCCCCGTCGTCTTCCGCGACAAGGCCGCGGGCTTCGCCTTCCTCACCCGGTCCACCGCGACCAGCGCAAAGACGATCGAGTGGGAGGACGGCCGCACGTACCCCGTCATCGACGTCGAGGTCTCGTCCGCGAGCCACCCCTTCTACACGGGCACCGCCCGCGTGATGGACACCGCGGGCCGCGTCGAGCGCTTCGAGCGCCGTTTCGGGAAGCGCCGATGAGTGGGCCGATGGGCGAGGCGACCGCGCTGGACGTCGTGATCGTCGGCGGCCTCCACGCGGACGCCCGCAAGGCGGCCGTCGACGCGCTCCTGACCACCGCGCCCGGCAGCGTGGCCCTCCACCACGACCTGTCGACCGCCGTGCGGGGCACCGTCGTGCGCACCGTGCGCGACGCCACCGAGGTGCTCTCCACCGGCGACGCCCCGCTGGTCGACGACTGCGCCTGCTGCGCGCTCCGCGAGGACCTGGTGCCCGAGCTGCGGCGCCTCGCGGACGCGGGCCTGACCCGGCTCGCGGTCGTGGAGCTGTGGGACTCGGTCGAGCCCAAGGCCATGGCGGAGGTGATCGCCGCGCACGGCGGCGAAGGCATCCGGCTCGGCGGCGTCGTCACGGCCGTCGACCCCGCCCTGCTCCTGCCCTACCTCGGCAACGGCGACGACCTCATGGAGGCCGGGCTCGCCGCCGCCCCCACCGACCAGCGCACCGTCGCCGACACCTGGGCGCGCCAGCTGGAGTACGCCCCCGTGCTCGCCGTCGCGGACTCGGCGGAGGCCGACGACGAGGACCGCGCCCTGCTCGCCCAGCTCCACCCGACGGCGCGCCACGTCCCGATCGGACACCGCGACTTGGCGGCAGCCGCGCGTGCCGGATTCGACGTCGAGGCGGCGGCCGCGGCGCAGCACCCCGCCTGCGCGCTGCTGCCGGCGGAGGCCGACGCGTGCGGGGTCTCCACCTTCGTATGGCATCGGGAGCGGCCCTTCCATCCGGAGCGCCTCTACGCCGCCCTGGAGGACCTGACCTGCGCGGCGGCCCGCAGCCGGGGCCGGTTCTGGCTGGCCGACCACCCGGACACGCTGCTCGGCTGGGACGCGGCGGGCGGCGCGCTCTGCGTCGAGAGCGCGGGGCCGTGGCTGGCCTCGCTGCCGGACGCCGCGTGGGAGATGGTCCCGCCGGTGCGCCGCGCCGCCGCCGCCCTCGACTGGCACCCGGAGCACGGCGACTGCTGCAACCACCTGGTGTTCACCTCGCCGGGCCTGGACCGCGAAGGGCTCGAACAGGTCCTGGAGTCCTGCCTGTTGACCGACGAGGAGTACGCCGCCGGGCGCGACGCCTGGAAACGCCTGCCCCCTGCCTTCGACACCCTCCTGGAGGTCTGACTCTTGTCCCCGCGCAAGCCCGCCGCCCGCCCGCAGAAGCCCAAGCCCAACCCCCTGGACGCCTTGGGCATCACGTACATCGACTACAAGGACACCGATCTGCTGCGGAAGTTCATCTCGGACCGCGGCAAGATCCGCAGCCGCCGGGTCACGCGGGTGAGCGTGCGCCAGCAGCGGCGGATCGCCGCGGCGATCAAGAACGCCCGGGAGATGGCCCTGCTGCCGTACGGAGCGCCTCGCTGACGGAGGCCTCGCCGACGGACCAGCCCATTAGCGCACCGCACCCGTTTTTTCCGGCACTTGGACGGAACATAAACGGGGCGGTGCGCGTCTGTTCCTAGAGCAGTGGGCGTACTGACAGGCCTGTAATCAAGGGAACACCCCGCGTGCACGTGCATCTGCCCATGCATCGGCATGTGAACACAGCTATGATCCGGGACAGTTGACCACTGCATCTAGAGCCATCCGCGTCTAGAGCCACCAACGGCACTGCACCACCGGGGAGCGACCTGTGCACCACGCGTTTAACGGCATGGCGGCCACGGAGCTTCACGGGGTGGTCTGGCAGAAGAGCAGGCACAGCAACTCGCAGGGCTCGTGCGTGGAGTTCGCGAAGCTGCCGGGTGGCGACGTCGCCGTGCGCAACTCGCGCTTCCCGGACGGACCGGCGCTCGTCTACACGCGCGCGGAGATAGAAGCGATGCTGCTGGGGATGAAGGACGGCGAGTTCGACCACCTCATAGGCGGTTAGCGCGCAGGGTCACGCGGCCCCGCGCACTCACCCCAGGCGGAACAGCGCCCAGACCACCTTGCCGCGCAGCGTGCCGGCGAGCGGGTGCCAGCCCCAGCCGTCGCTGAAGGAGTCCACCAGGAACAGGCCCCTGCCCGACTCCGCCGAGAAGTCGTCGTCGGTGTCGCGCGCGACCGGACTCTCGTCGCTGGGGTCGCGCACCGCGCACACCAGTCGCGAGGCCCAGCGCATCAAGTGCAGCCGCACGGGCGGGTCCTGGCGTTCGCGCGGGGTGTCGGCCGGCAGCGCGTGCCGCAGGGCGTTGGTGACGAGTTCGGAGACGACGAGGGCTATGTCGTCGAATCTCTCGTCGAGTTCCCACTGATCCAGTGTCGTGCGGGTGAACTTCCGTGCGTTGCCCACCGCTTCGTAGCGGGCGGGGAGGGCGACGGACGCCGCGCTGGAGACCGCGGAGGGGTCGAGCGGAGGTAGCCCCTGCCGTAACGGCTCGAGCATGGTCGATCCATTCGTCCCCATGCGAGGCACTCCCCGGTTTCGCGGTACGTAGCGATGGAGCGGTGGCGCGGTCGGTCGCCGATGGTGCGTACAGCGGTGGCGCGCGGACCATGGTTCCGAATGCGTACAGCAGATGCAAGGGCAGATGCACGTGCACGCGCCGGACTTGGTCGCTCCCGTGCCACTTCTTGCCCATTTCTTCCTACGACTTCTTGTGGAGGGCTTTCGGACCCTTTCCATTTCTGTAACCGGACGTGTACGGCCCGAAGCGTTTAATGGCAGACTGCTGGCTTCCAGTCGATGGGGAGGGTTGAGCGAAGTGACCGCAGGGGAGTCGAGCGGCTCGGTGGTACGGCGCATCCTGCTGGGGTCGCAGCTGAGGCGCCTCAGGGAATCCCGCGGCATCACCCGCGAAGCGGCCGGATACTCCATCCGTGCCTCCGAATCGAAGATCAGCCGCATGGAGTTGGGACGGGTGAGCTTCAAGTCCAGAGACGTCGAGGACCTCCTGACGCTCTACGGCGTCACGGACGAAGCAGAGCGCGGCGCGCTCCTCTCCCTCGCCAAGGAGGCCAACCTCACGGGCTGGTGGCACAGTTACTCGGACGTCCTGCCCGGCTGGTTCCAGACATACATCGGCCTGGAGGGCGCGGCCTCGCTCATCCGCGTCTATGAAGTCCAGTTCGTCAACGGCCTGTTGCAGACCGAGGCGTACGCGCACGCGGTCGTCGCGCGCGGCATGAAGGGCGCGAGCAAGGCGGAGATCGAGCGCCGTGTCGCGCTGCGCCTGGAGCGCCAGAAGCTCCTCGCCTCCGAGCACGCGCCCCGCTTCCACTGCGTCCTGGACGAGGCGGCGCTCCGACGCCCGTACGGGGACCGGGAAGTGATGAGGGGTCAGATCCAGCATCTCATCGAGATCTCCGAGCGCCCGAACGTCACGCTCCAGGTGATGCCGTTCAGCTTCGGCGGCCACTCGGGCGAGAGCGGCGCCTTCACCATGCTGAGCTTCCCCGAGTCCGACCTCTCGGACGTCGTGTACGTGGAGCAGCTCACCGGCGCGCTCTATCTCGACAAGGCGGAGGAAGTCGCCCAGTACGAAAGGGTGGTGGCCCAGCTGCAGAAGGACAGCCCCGATCCCGCGGACAGTCGGGACCTTCTGCGTGGTCTACTCCAACTCACCTGAAACATAAGTACTATGACGTGAGATCAGGTGTCTGCTTCCGTTTGCTTCCGTCTGCTGCCGCGGCAAGGGGTCCGTCTCATGTCCTTCTTCACTGACCTGGCTCATCAGTACATCGACGGTGAGTGGAAGGCCGGATCCGGTTCCTGGGACATCATCGACTTCAATCCGTACGACGGGGAGAAGCTGGCGTCGATCACCGTCGCCACCGCCGACGAGGTCGACCAGGCCTACCGCGCCGCCGAGCGCGCGCAGAAGGAGTGGGCGCGGACCAACCCCTATGCCAGGCGTGCCGTGTTCGAGCGGGTCCTGCGGATCATCGAGGACCGCGAGGAGGAGATCACCGAGGCGATCATCGCCGAGCTGGGCGGTACCCGGCTCAAGGCGGCCTTCGAGATCCACCTCACCAAGGAGTTCCTGCGCGAGGCGGTCCATCTGGCGCTGAGCCCCGAGGGCCGGATCCTGCCGTCGCCGGACGACGGCAAGGAGAACCGGCTCTACCGCGTCCCGGTGGGCGTCGTCGGTGTCATCAGCCCCTTCAACTTCCCCTTCCTGCTCTCGATCAAGTCCGTCGCCCCGGCGCTCGCGCTCGGCAACGCGGTGGTGCTCAAGCCGCACCAGAACGCCCCGGTGCTCGGCGGCAGCCTGGTGGCCAGGGTGTTCGAGGACGCGGGCCTGCCCGCCGGGCTGCTGAACGTCGTGATCACGGACATAGCCGAGATCGGCGACGCGCTCATCGAGCACCCGGTGCCGAGCGTCATCTCCTTCACCGGATCGGACGCGGTCGGCCGCCATGTCGCCACGGTCTGCGCCGCGAACTTCAAGCGGTCGATCCTCGAACTGGGCGGCAACAGCGCCCTGATCGTCCTCGACGACGCCGACATCGACTACGCCGTGGACGCGGCGGTCTTCAGCCGCTTCGTCCACCAGGGGCAGGTCTGCATGGCCGCGGGCCGCATCCTGGTGGACCGGTCGGTGGAGGCGGAGTTCACCGAGAAGTTCGTCGCCAAGGTCGCGACGCTCAAGGTCGGCGACCCGGCCGACCCGGCCACCCAGATCGGCCCGCTCATCAACTCCTCCCAGGCGGAGAGCGTCGCGACGCTCGTCGAGCAGACGGTCGCGGCGGGCGCGACGGCGCTGCTGCACGGCCGCGCCGACGGCAACCTCGTGGCCCCCTCGGTGCTGACGGACCTGCCCGCCGACTCCCCGGTCCTGCACCAGGAGATCTTCGGCCCTGTGGCGCTCCTGCTGCCCTTCGACGGCGAGGAGGAGGCCGTACGCATCGCCAACGCCACTCCCTACGGCCTGAGCGGCGCCCTGCACACCGGCGACGTCGAGCGCGGCGTACGGCTCGCGAAGCGCATCGACACCGGCATGATCCACATCAACGACGGCACGGTGCACGACGAGCCGATCG
This sequence comes from Streptomyces sp. NPDC025651, assembly GCF_055558735.1. Classification (NCBI taxonomy): domain Bacteria; kingdom Bacillati; phylum Actinomycetota; class Actinomycetes; order Kitasatosporales; family Streptomycetaceae; genus Streptomyces; species Streptomyces sp. NPDC025651. Next base: position 274,745 of record NZ_JBVHLZ010000002.1, on the reverse strand, counting down.
TGCCCTTCGGCGGCGAGAAGCACTCCGGCGTCGGTCGGCTGAACGGCGAGGCGACGGTGGACGCCTTCACCACACAGAAGTGGATCTCGGTGCAGCACGGCAGGTCGCGCTTCCCGTTCTGAGGACTTCCGCGCCCCGGACCCCTTGCGGACAGAACCTGACCGCAAGGGCCCGTAGCTTGTGGGTGTCGGCGGGAGGACCCGGCGGACATCGACTTCCTTGGGGAAAGGCGGACACCATGGTCACGCACGTGAACGCGGAAGCCCGTGGCGACGAGCGAGGCGCCCTCATCGCCTTCGTGGAGGCCCAGCGCGGCGGCATCCGCCGCGCGGTCATCGGCCTGAGCGACGAGCAGGCGAAGGCCCGCCCCAGCGCCAGCGAGCTGACCCTCGGCGGCCTGGTGAAGCACGTCGCCGAGACGGAGCTGAACTGGCTGCGCATGGCCCAGCGGAAGCCCAACGAGAGGGCCCGCACCGAGGAGACCTGGGCGGACGGGTTCCGCCTCGTGGAGGGCGAGACCCTCGCCGAAACGCTCGCCTTCTGGGACCGGGTGGCGCGCGAAACCGAGGAGTTCATCCAAGCGGTGCCGAGCCTCGACGACACCTTCCCGCTGCCCGAGGCGCCGTGGTTCCCCAAGGACGGCGCGGTGTCGATGCGGTGGCTGATGCTGCACCTGGTCGAGGAGATCGGGCGGCACGCGGGCCACGCCGACATCATCCGCGAGTCCCTGGACGGGAAGACCGCCTTCGAGCTGGTGGCGCTGGAGCGGGGATACCCTAGTCAAAGTTGATGACCAGGGGGGCGAGGGAAGGACGCGCTACATGTCGGCGATCCGGCTGCTGGTTCTGGGGGCCGTGCGCCAGCACGGCCGCGCCCACGGCTATCAGGTCCGCAACGACCTGGAGTTCTGGGGCGCCCACGAGTGGTCCAACGCCAAGCCGGGCTCGATCTACCACGCGTTGAAGCAGCTGGCCAAGCAGGGCATGCTGCACGCCCACGAGATCGCCCCGTCCACGGCCGGCGGACCGCCCCGCACGGAGTACGAGCTCACGGAGCAGGGCACGGAGGAGTACCTCACCCTGCTCCGCGAGGCGCTGACCACGTACGACCAGCGGCCCGACATCCTCACGGCGGGGCTCGGCTTCATGGTGGACCTGCCGCGCGAGGAGGTCGTGGGCCTCCTCAAGGAGCGGGCGCGGCGCATGGAGGAGTGGCGGGCCTCCGTCACCGAGTACTACATCCCCGAGGACGGCCCCGAACAGCTGGGCCACATCGGCGAGATCATGAACTACTGGGTGCACACGGCCGACACGGGCGCGGAGTGGACCAAGAGCCTCGCGGCCCGCGTCGAGGGCGGCGCGTACACCTTCTCCGGCGAGGGGGACCCCTTCGTGGGCGTGCTCGCAGAGGACCAGGAGAACCCGTTCTCGACGGGGGAGCGGCACGCGGAGGACGACCGCTGAGCCGGTCCCGAAGGGCCGCCGCTCCGGCCCCGGAGGGTCGCTAATCAAGTTTGACGAATGACTTCGGCTCGGCTACCTTCGCCCATCTAGTCAAGTTTGACTAAATGATCAGCGAGGGAGCCGGATGACGGACGCGATCATCGTCGAGGGTGCGCACAAGGCGTACAAGGAGAAGAAGGCGCTGGACGGGCTCGACCTGAGGGTCGGCCGCGGCACGGTGCACGGCGTGCTCGGACCCAACGGCGCGGGCAAGACCACGGCGGTACGGATGCTCGCGACCCTGCTGCGCGCCGACGAGGGGTACGTGGAGGTCGCGGGCCACGACGTGCGCCGCAGCCCCGACGAGGTCCGCAGGCGCATCGGTCTGCTGGGCCAGCACGCAGCCGTGGACGAGGAGTTGAGCGGCCGGCAGAACCTGGACATGTTCGGGCGGCTGCACCATCTGGGCGCCCGCCACGCGCGCGTGCGGGCCGACGAGCTCCTGGAGCGCTTCGGCCTCGCGGACACGGGCCGCAAGGCGGTCAAGCGGTACAGCGGCGGCATGCGGCGCCGCCTGGACCTCGCGGCCTCGCTCATCAGGGACCCCGAGGTGCTGTTCCTGGACGAGCCCACCACGGGCCTGGACCCGCGGGGCCGCGCGGAGGTGTGGGAGTCCGTGCGCTCGCTGGTCGGCGGCGGCACCACCGTGCTCCTGACCACGCAGTACCTGGAGGAGGCCGACCAACTGGCCGACCGCATCTCGGTGATCGACGGCGGCCGCGTCATCGCGGACGGCACGGCGGACGACCTCAAGGCGAAGCTGGGCGGCGACCGGATCGACGTGGTGGTGCGTGATGCCGCCCAACTCGCGCGCGCGGCCGAGCTGTTGCCGTACGGCGCCACGGTGGACGCCGACCGCCGCATGGCCTCCGCGCCCGTGACGGACCGCATGGAGGCCCTCACGGGCGTCGTACGGGCCCTTCAGGACGCCGGCATCGACGCCGAGGACGTGGCGCTGCGCAGGCCCACGCTGGACGAGGTTTTCCTGAGCCTGACGGGACGCGCGGACGCGGCCGCACCCCGCGAACGTACGAAGGAGGGCGTGTGAGTACGTCGATGAGCTGGGCCGTGACGGACTCCTGGACCATGACCCGGCGCGAACTGGCCCACTGGGCGCGCCAGCCGGTGCAGGTGGTCGTCGGGCTCGCCTTCCCGGTGATGCTGCTGCTGATGTTCAACTACCTGATCGGCGGCGGCAAGGGCATCGAGGGGGATTACGCCGCGTTCCTGGTGCCCGGCATGTTCGCGCTGACCATGGCCTTCGGTCTGGACGCGACGATGGTCGCGGTCACGCAGGACCTGAACAAGGGCGTGATCGACCGGTTCCGCTCGATGCCGATGACCAACGGTGCCGTCCTGGTGGGGCGTTCGGTCGCGGACATGCTGCAGTCCTTCGCCGCGCTGATGGTCATGATCGGGGTCGGGCTCGTCATCGGCTGGCGCTGGCACGGCTCGTTCGGCGCGGCGCTCGGGGCGGTCGGGCTGCTCCTGCTGCTGCGCTTCGCGATGCTGTGGATCGGCATCCACCTGGCGATGGTGGTGGGCCGTCCCGAGCTGGTGACGGCCGTGCAGATCCTGGTCTGGCCGGTCGGCTTCTTCTCGAACGCCTTCACGGTGCCGCAGAACATGCCGGCCTGGCTGGGCGCCGCCGTCGAGTGGAACCCGATGTCGGCGACGGCCACCGCGGTGCGCGACCTGTTCGGCAACGACCCAGGGGTGGCGAACACCTCCTGGGCGGCGGAACACGCGGGGTTCCTCGCCGTGCTGTGGCCCGTGGCGCTGGTGGCGGTGTTCCTGCCGTTGGCGGTGCGCAGGTTCGGGGCGCTCAGCAGGTAGCGACGGCGGCCTCCGGCGCGGGCTTGCACCTCACGCAACGTGAGGACGCAGGCTGGGTCGCGTACGACGAAGAGAGGGCGGAAACCATGAGCTACTCGGTGGGACAGGTCGCCGGATTCGCCGGAGTGACGGTGCGCACGCTGCACCACTACGACGAGATCGGCCTGCTCGTGCCCAGCGAGCGCAGCCACGCGGGTCACCGGCGCTACAGCGAGCCCGACCTGGACCGGCTGCAGCAGGTCCTGTTCTACCGGGAGCTCGGCTTCCCCCTCGACGAGGTGTCGGCTCTTCTGGACGACCCGGATGCGGACCCGCGAGCGCACCTGCGCCGCCAGCACGAGCTGCTGACCGCCCGGATCGAGAAGCTGCAGAAGATGGCCGCCGCCGTCGAGACCGCCATGGAGGCGAGAAAGATGGGCATCAACCTCACGCCCGAGGAGAAGTTCGAGGTCTTCGGCGACCAGGACCCCGAGCAGTACGCGGAGGAGGTCCAGGAGCGCTGGGGCGACACCGAGGCGTACCGCGAGTCGCAGCGCAAGTCGGCCTCCTACACGAAGGACGACTGGAAGCGGATCAACGACGAGTTCTCCGCGATCCACGCCCACATGGGCGACCTGCTCGTCCAGGGGGTCGCGGCCGACTCCGAGGAGGCGATGGACGGCGCCGAGGAGCACCGCCTGTTCATCTGCCGGAACCACTACGAGTGCGCGCACGAACTGCACACCTGCCTCGGCGAGATGTACGTCTCCGACGAGCGGTTCACGGCCTTCTACGAGGCCATCCGGCCGGGGCTCGCGGTGTTCATGAGGGACGCGATCGTGGCGAACGCGGCGCGGAACGCGTAGGCGGGGTGCCGCCCCGCGACGGGACGGGGCGGCGGGCCACGCGCGAGGCCCGCCGCGCGTCCCCCGGCGGCCCTGGCGGGCCCGGCCCCGCTAGGGCTGCTGCTCGATCACCGCTGCCGTCCCGTACGCGCAGACCTCCGCCGCCCCGTCCATCGCCTCCGTCACGTCGAAGCGGAACATCAGGACGGCGTTGGCGCCACGCGCGCGTGCCTGCTCGATGAGGCGCTCCATGGCCTGGTTCCTGGTCTCCACGAGCGTCTTGGTCAGCCCCTTCAGCTCGCCGCCGATCATGGACTTCAGGCCCGCGCCGATCTGGCTGCCGAGGTGGCGGGAGCGAACGGTCAGGCCGAAGACCTCACCGATGACCCGGGTCACACGGAACCCGGGCACATCATTGGTGGTCACGACGAGGACGTCGGACCGAGGGTTGAGGCCACCGCCGAAATCTTCGATACCCATGACTCACAGCTTTGTCCTGGTTGGCCGGGAGTGCACCCTGGGAAGTGCGCGGTGCTCCTCGCGGGCGGGAAGGTGGAACCTGCCCGGGGTACCTCGCGTTGATAACTTTGGGCGGCTGCACCCGCCGCCGCACCGCCCCCTCACCCTCAGGAGCCCGGAACCGTGACGACGCTTGCGCTCGGACCAAGCTGGCTGGATCCGGATTACCTGCTCAACCAGTTCGGTCTCTGGGGCCTGCTGGTGATCGTCTTCGCCGAGTCGGGCCTGCTCATCGGCTTCTTCCTGCCCGGCGACTCGCTGCTGTTCACCACGGGCCTGCTGATCACCACGAACAAGCTGGACACCCCGCTGTGGCTGGCCTGCGTGCTGATCTGCCTCGCCGCGATCCTCGGCGACCAGGCGGGCTACCTCTTCGGCAAGAAGGTCGGCCCCGCGCTCTTCAACCGCCCGGACTCCAAGCTCTTCAAGCAGGAGAACGTGGTCAAGGCGCACGACTTCTTCGAGAAGTACGGCCCGAAGTCCCTGGTCCTCGCCCGCTTCGTGCCGATCGTGCGCACCTTCACGCCGATCATCGCCGGCGTCTCCGGCATGCGGTACCGCTCGTTCATCACGTTCAACATCATCGGCGGCATCCTGTGGGGCGCGGGCGTCACGCTGCTCGGCGCCTGGCTGGGCAACATCGACTTCGTCCACAAGAACATCGAGGCGATCCTCATCCTGATCGTCCTCATCTCGGTGGTCCCGATCGCCATCGAGTTCCTGCGGGCGCGCGGCAAGTCCAAGAAGGCCGCGGCCGAGGGCGGCGCCCCGGGCACGCCTCCGGCCCAGCGCGGCCGCCACGCGAAGCGGTAGTCGCTTCCCTTTCGGGCGGTCGTTCTCGTATTCGGGCAGTCGTTCCCGTACGTCTAGAAGCCGCGCGTCCGCTTGGCCGCGCGGCGGTTCGCCGCCGAGGTCGCGCCGGGCACCTTCAGGATCAGCCGGGAGACCTCGCTCCCCAGGTTCACGCCGATCGCGATGGCCAGAGCCGTCGCCACGGCCTTGGTGAGCGAGTTGATGCCCGTGTTCAGGTCGTTCTGCGCCAGCGCGAGCAGACCGAAGTACGTCGCGCTACCGGGCAGCAGCGGCCCGATCGCCGCTGTCACGTACGGCAGTGAGGACGCGAACCGGTAGCGCGAGAAGAGCTGCCCGAAGAGCCCCACGAGACCGGCCGCGACGGCCGTCGCGGCCACGGGCGACAGCCCCAGCGGCGTGTGCGCCAGCGCGCCGAACATCACCCAGGCGATGCCGCCGTTGAGGGTCACGATCAGGACGGTGTGACGTTCCTGCTGGAGCAGGATCGCGAAGGCCAGGCTCAGCGCCATCGACGCCAGGATCTGGATCACGGGACGCGTCGAGGAGACGCCGAACTTCGTCTCCGGCGTCAGGTTCGTGGCGTCCAGCATCACGCCCAGCGACAGCACGAGCAGCACGCCGCAGACGATGCCCACGATGAGGTACATGACCTCCAGAAGGCGCGCGGCCGCGGTGATGTAGTAGCCGGTCAGGCCGTCCTGCACGCCCGCCACCAGGGCCCGCCCCGGGATCAGCGCGAAGAGCCCACCGGTGATGACCGCGGAGGCCATCGACGCCTCGGTGTGGATGAAGCTGAGCGCCACGCCCATCAGGGCGGGCGGCATCGCGGCCCCCACGAACTGGTAGAACTCCGGCAGCCCGCGCCCCGCGCACAGCCACGCGAGCCGGTCGCCGAGCATCGCGCCGAAAGCGGCCACCACGAAGACGAGCGCTCCACCGCCGACCAGCACGGACGCGGCGCCCGCGAGCAGCCCGCTGGCGGCCGTGAGCGCCCAGCCGGGGTAGGGGTGGCGGTTGCGTCGGATGCCCGCGAGACGGCGGTAGGCCTCCTCCAGGGAGACGTCGATCTCCGGGTCGCTGATGTCGTCCACCAGGTGGAAGACGGCCGCGAGCCGCGTGTAGTCCGTGCCCCGGCGGCGCACCGTCCTGGAGGCCGTGACGGGGTCGTCCACCAGCGAGGGCTGGTGCGAGATCGACAGGAGCGTGAACGTCACGTTCGGCTCGCAGCGGTCCAGGCCGTACGAGCGGCAGACGGCGAACATGGCCGCCTCGACGTCCTCGGCGCCCTCACCGCCCGCGAGCAGCAGCTCCCCGATACGCAGCGTCAGGTCGAGCACGCGCGGCACGGCGGGCCCGGACTCGTCCTCCTGCTTCTGCGCGGCCTCGGGCGCGGGCCGCTCGGCGACCGGCATGCGCAGCATCGTGCGCATCTGGTCCTGCCAGGGCACGTCCTTGGTGAGCCGCACCAGAGGGATGCCCTGGGCGGGCGTGAAGGCCTGCGGGGCGTTGCGCGCGCTGTAGGTGTGGGGGGTGGTGAACGCCGACTTCTCGGTCTCCTGGGTCGTCGACGACGGCGTCGCGAGACCCGTGGGGATGGCGAACTCGGACGTCGTCGACGACTCGTCCTCCGGCGCCGGTGGCTGCGTGGCCACCCCGCTGGGCTGCGCGAACGCACTGCGTGCCTCGTCCGACTGCGGCTTGCGGTCCTCGGCCTCCTGCTCGGCCACTGATGCCCTCACTTCTCATACGACGCCTACGCACCCTCCGTATGGCCAGTATGGGCACAGATACACGAACGGGCCGCGTGACCCCCATGGGTCACGCGGCCCGCCCGGGACGAGTGGCTCAGTGGCCGCCCTCGTCCTTGAAGCGCTTGTACGAACGCTCGATCTCGGCCTCGGCGTCCGCGCGGCCGACCCAGTCGGCGCCCTCGACGGACTTGCCGGGCTCCAGGTCCTTGTAGACCTCGAAGAAGTGCTGGATCTCCAGGCGGTCGAACTCGGAGACGTGGTGGATGTCGCGCAGGTGCTCCACGCGCGGGTCGGAGGCCGGGACGCAGAGCAGCTTGTCGTCGCCGCCCGCCTCGTCGGTCATCCGGAACATGCCGATCGCGCGGCACTTGATGAGGCAGCCGGGGAAGGTCGGCTCGTCCAGGATGACCAGGGCGTCCAGCGGGTCACCGTCCTCGCCGAGGGTGTTCTCGACGAAGCCGTAGTCCGCGGGGTAGCTGGTCGACGTGAAGAGGCGACGGTCCAGACGGATCCGGCCGGTCTCGTGGTCCACCTCGTACTTGTTCCGCGAACCCTTCGGAATCTCGATGGTGACGTCGAACTCCACGGGTGGCTCCTCCATGATCAGCACATACTTCGGGTGATTAAGTGTCCCTCACGCAGATGTGTGATCGCGAAAGGGGCTGGTCGTCGTGCCGGAGCTCAAGCCTTGGCAGCGGCCTCGACAGCTGGTGAGACAGCTGTCCAAGCCTTCTGCCGCCAAGCTTCTCGGGGTATCCGCGAAGCTCGGGACCTGGCAACTCACGACGGGTGCCGCCACCCTCGGCCTGCTTGTCGCGGCCGGGGCGGTGGCCGCGGCCGGCCCTTGGGACTCCTCCGGCCAGCGTACGGCCGAGCGGGAGTGGGCCGCTTCTCAGGAGGCCGAGGGTGGCGCAGATCACGGAGGGCGCACGCCGGGCGGCGTGCCCGACTCCGCCCCGAGCGCCCCTTCTGTGCTCGCGGGACTCGGCGCGCCCGCGGGGACGGCGCCCGCGCCCACCGACAGCGCCCTCGCCGACGTGCTCGACCCGCTCCTGAAGGACCCGGCGCTCGGCCCGGAGCGCTCGGCCGTCGTCCTGGACGCGGTGACCGGGAAGCGGCTCTACGGCAAGGGCGCTGGCGACGCGCTGACCCCCGCGTCGACGATCAAGATCGCCACGGCGGTCGCGGCGCTGTCCGCGGCGGGCCCCGACCACCGGATCGCCACGAAGACGGTCATCGAGCCCGACTCCAAGGACGTCGTCCTGGTCGGCGGCGGCGACCCCACGCTCACCGCCCGCAAGGAGGGCAGGTACGTCGACACCGCCGCGAGCCTGCGCACCCTGGCCGAGGAGACGGCCCGCGCCCTGAAGGCCCGTGACGTGGACGAGGTGACGCTCTCGTACGACACCTCGCTGTACTCGGGGCCCGAGCGGCACCCCATCGGGCGCAACGAGAACCTCACCCTGGTGAGCGCCCTGATGGCCGACGAGGGCCGCCTCGACGACTCCTCCAGCGGGACCGCGGACCGCACGGACGACCCGGCGGGCGACGCGGCGAGGAAGTTCGCGGGCTTCCTGAAGGACCACGGCGTCAAGACCAAGGCCGACCCGGGCCCCTCCAAGGCCTCGGAGCGCGCCGAGTCCCTCGCGAAGGTCGAGTCGCCGCCGCTCTCGGCCCTGGTCGAGCGGATGCTGACGCACAGCGACAACGACATCGCCGAGGCCCTGGCCCGCCAGACGGCCGTCGCGGCGAAGGAACCGGCCAGCTTCGAAGGCGCCGACAGAGCGGTCCGCGCCCGCCTGGAGAAGCTCGAACTCCCGCTCACCGGAGCGAAGTTCGCCGACGGCAGCGGCCTGGACCGCGCCGACCGGATCTCCACCGAGCTCCTCGCGGCCCTCCTGGACCGCGCCGCCGACCCGGCCCACCCCGAACTGCGCTCCGTGGTGACGGGCCTGCCCGTCGCGGGCTTCACCGGCACACTCGTCGACCGCTACCCCAAGGACTCCCCGGGCACCGGCGTCGTACGCGCCAAGACCGGCACCTTGTCAGGCGTGAACACACTGGCCGGCACGGTGGTGGACGCGGACGGCCGCCTCCTGGTCTTCGCCTTCATGACCACAGGCACGACGGACCCCGAAGCGGCCCAGGCGGCCCTGGACCGCATGGCCTCGACGGTGGCGAACTGCGGCTGCCGCTGAGGTGCGCGCCTCCGCCGCGCGGGCGCGGCGCGCACCAGGGGCGCGGGGCTGTGCCTCGAAGGGGCGCGGGGAACTGCGCGATCAACCACATCCGGCCCGCAGACGAATCGAGACCCGTCCCGCCCCACCCGCACTGCCCGGCCCCTAGGGGCAACGCTCCCGGGCAATGTCAGGGGTGCAAGCCCCTCCGCCGGAGGGAGCGACCACGTACCGTTGACGCATGACGAGCATCGGTGGTGCGGAGATGGTCGACTGGAATCTCGCGGTGGCGACCGCGACCCGGCTCGTGCGGCCGGGCCCAGAGGTGAGCCGGGACGAGGCACGGGCCGTCGTCGCCGAGCTCCGCCGGCACGCCAAGTCCTCGGAGGGACACGTCCGTTCCTTCACCCGGATGGGCACGGAGGAGACCCACGACACCCCCGTCCTCGTGGTCGACAGGGCCGGCTGGGTCCGGGCCAACGTGGCGGGCTTCAGGGAGATCCTCAAGCCCCTCCTGGACAAGATGCAGGACCGCAGGGGCAGCGGCCCCGGCGGCGCCGTCCTCGGCGCGGTCGGCGGCAAGGTCACCGGCGTGGAGCTGGGCATGCTGCTCTCCTTCCTCGCCTCCCGCGTCCTCGGGCAGTACGAGACCTTCGCCCCGGCCACCCGCGACCTCCCCGCGGGGGCGAACGGCGGCGGCAGACTCCTCCTCGTCGCGCCGAACATCGTGCACGTGGAGCGCGAACTGGACGTGGACCCCCACGACTTCAGGCTCTGGGTCTGCCTCCACGAGGAGACCCACCGCACCCAGTTCACCGCCGTGCCCTGGCTGCGCGACCACCTCGAAGGCGAGATCCAGTCGTTCCTCGGCGAGACCGAGGTCGACCCGATGACCGTCCTGGAGCGCGTCAGGGAGGCCGCCCAGTCGCTCGCGGGAGGCCGCCCCGAGGGCGAGGAGAACGACGGCGGACGCTCCCTCGTCGAGATCGTGCAGACCCCCGCCCAGCGCGAGATCCTCGCCCGCCTGACAGCCGTGATGTCCCTCCTGGAAGGCCACGCGGACTTCGTGATGGACGGCGTGGGCCCGGACGTGGTGCCCTCCGTGAGCGAGATCCGCGAGAAGTTCAAGGAGCGCAGGGCCCGCGGCGCGAGCCGCCTGGACCAGGCGCTGCGCAAGCTCCTGGGGCTCGACGCGAAATTGCGCCAATATCGCGACGGCGAGCGCTTCGTGCGCGCGGTCGTGGACGAGGTCGGCATGGACGGCTTCAACCGCGTCTGGACTTCCCCGAACACGCTGCCCACGAAGGCGGAGATCGCCAAACCGGCGGAATGGGTCGCGAGGGTGCACCGTAAGGGAGACTGAGGGACCGGATGCGGCCGATGGCAGGAGAACGCCCCCGCAATCACCCGTCCGAGGGACCGTAGGCGATGGGTAGGCGTGCAATGCTCGGGGAACGGCTCGGCTCTGTCACCATCGACACACTCTGAGTGACTGAAACTCGGGACTCCGAGGCCTGGCGAAGGCCAGGCCCGGTCTCCGGAGTGGGTCCTGAGTGATTGGTCCGAGGCTCACCCCCCGAACTTCATGAAGGGAACCGGACATGGGTCCCCATCCTGCGGTCGCGGCGATACGCCTGGCGGTCCGCCGCGTACTCCACGACGTACTGACCGACGTACAGCGCAGCTCCGAGAACGACCCCTCACACCCCCCGCACGAGCAGGCCCCGCCGCCGCTCGTGCTCGTCGCATGCTCCGGTGGCGCCGACTCCATGGCGCTCGCCTCCGCCCTCGCCTTCGAGGCACCCAAACTTGGTGTCCGCGCCGGCGGCATCACCGTCGACCACGGCCTGCAGCCCGGCTCGGACCTGCGCGCCGCCGAGGTCGTCGTGCGCCTCACGGCCCTCGGCCTGGCACCGGTCGAGTCCGTGGCCGTGGACGTGGGTCGTGACGGGGGCCCCGAGGCCGCCGCCCGCGACGCCCGCTACGCCGCCCTGGATGCCGCCGCCGAACGGCATTCAGCGGCCGCGGTCCTGCTCGGCCACACCCGCGACGACCAGGCCGAGACCGTCCTGCTCGGCCTCGCCCGCGGCTCCGGGATCCGCTCCCTCTCCGGAATGGCCGCGACCTCGGGGGTCGCGGGCCGTTACCGCCGTCCCTTCCTGCACATCGACCGGCAGACCGCCCGCAAGGCCTGCATGGTCCAGTCGCTGTCCGTCTGGGACGACCCGCACAACACCGACCCGGCGTACACCCGCTCCCGGCTGCGCCACGAGGGCCTGCCCGCCCTGGAGAAGGCGCTCGGCAAGGGCGTCGTCGAGGCCCTCGCCCGGACGGCCCAGCTGTCCCGTGACGACGCCGACGCCCTCGACGCGTGGGCCGCCCAGGCCGAGGCGACCGTGCGCGACGCCACGGGCCTCCTGGAGTGCGCCAAGCTCTACGCCCTGCCGCCCGCCGTGCGCCGCCGCATCGTGCGCAGGGCCGCCATCGACGCCGGGGCGCCCGCCGGTTCCCTGTTCGCCCGGCACATCGAAGAGGTCGACCGTCTGATCACCGGCTGGCGCGGCCAGGGAGCCATCAATCTCCCGGGCAAAGTCGTGGCCCAGCGGCAGGGTGGCAGACTGGTGATCCGGCAAGGCTGACGAGAGACCCGTGTTCGTTGCGGGCCCAGTCGGCCGGTGGGACGACCGAAAGTGATGCGGGTGGACGCGAAAGACATGGGCACCGACCTCAAGTCGGTGCTCATCACCAAGGAAGAGATCGACGCGAAGCTGGCCGAGCTGGCCGCGAAGGTCGACGCGGAGTACGCGGGCAAGGACCTGCTGATCGTCGGTGTCCTCAAGGGCGCCGTGATGGTCATGGCGGACCTGGCGCGTGCGCTGTCCACCCCTGTCACGATGGACTGGATGGCCGTGTCCTCGTACGGCGCGGGCACCCAGTCCTCCGGCGTCGTACGGATCCTCAAGGACCTGGACACCGACATCAAGGGCAAGCACGTCCTGATCGTCGAGGACATCATCGACTCCGGTCTGACGCTGTCCTGGCTGCTCTCCAACCTCGGCTCGCGCGAGCCCGCCTCCCTCGAGGTGTGCACGCTGCTGCGCAAGCCGGAGGCGGCGAAGGTCGCGATCGACGTGAAGTGGATCGGCTTCGACATCCCCAACGAGTTCGTCGTCGGCTACGGCCTCGACTTCGCGGAGAAGTACCGCAACCTCCCGTTCGTCGGAACGCTCGCTCCGCACGTCTACGGAGGCTGACGCTCCGTAAGACCGTGCACGGCGCCGGGGAACCCTCACCCGTTTCCCCGCGTTGGAGCATGCGAAGGCGGGATTGCCAGCCGTCCCGTGCGGCTTCGGGTCACAATGCTGGGGTACCGTCCGAAGAACAGTCTTTATCAAACTCACTATGGCAGGAGGGACGGGGCGTCATCGCTCCGTATGGATGGACGTGAAGCGATACTTCCGTGGGCCAGTCATGTGGATCGTGCTGGCCGTCCTTGCCGTGGTCGTGTTGATGCAGGTCGTCGGCTCGTCCGGTGGCTACAAGACGGTGGACACCGGTCAGGTCGTCCAGGCGATCGACAAGAACCAGGTGGAGTCCGCCAAGCTCACCACCGGTGACGAGCAGACCATCAAGGTCGAGCTCAAGGACGGTCAGAAGGTCAAGGGCAGCAGCAAGATCCAGGCGAGCTACATCGGCGACCAGGGCGTCGACCTCGCCAAGTCTCTGCAGGCCAAGTACGAGAGCAAGGACATTCCGGACGGTTACACCGTCTCCCCGTCGAAGCAGAACCCCTTCGTCGGCATCCTGCTCTCCCTTCTCCCCTTCGTCCTCATCGTCGTCGTCTTCCTGTTCCTGATGAACCAGATGCAGGGCGGCGGCTCCCGGGTCATGAACTTCGGGAAGTCCAAGGCCAAGCTCATCACCAAGGACACCCCGAAGACGACCTTCGCCGATGTGGCGGGTTCGGACGAGGCCGTCGAGGAGCTCCACGAGATCAAGGAGTTCCTCCAGGAGCCGGCGAAGTTCCAGGCCGTCGGCGCCAAGATCCCCAAGGGCGTACTGCTGTACGGCCCGCCCGGTACGGGCAAGACGCTCCTCGCGCGCGCCGTCGCCGGTGAGGCAGGGGTCCCGTTCTACTCGATCTCCGGTTCCGACTTCGTCGAGATGTTCGTCGGTGTCGGTGCCTCCCGTGTGCGTGACCTCTTCGAGCAGGCCAAGGCGAACGCCCCGGCGATCGTCTTCGTCGACGAGATCGACGCGGTGGGTCGCCACCGCGGTGCCGGTCTCGGCGGTGGTCACGACGAGCGCGAGCAGACGCTGAACCAGCTCCTCGTCGAGATGGACGGCTTCGACGTGAAGGGCGGCGTCATCCTGATCGCCGCCACGAACCGGCCCGACATCCTCGACCCGGCGCTGCTGCGCCCCGGCCGCTTCGACCGGCAGATCGCCGTCGACCGCCCGGACATGCAGGGCCGTCTGGAGATCCTCAAGGTTCACCAGAAGGGCAAGCCGGTCGCCCCGGACGTCGACCTCTCGGCGGTCGCCCGCCGTACGCCGGGCTTCACCGGCGCGGACCTGAGCAACGTCCTCAACGAGGCCGCGCTGCTCACCGCCCGCAGCGACAAGAAGCTGATCGACAATCTGATGCTCGACGAGGCGATCGACCGCGTCGTGGCGGGCCCGCAGAAGCGGACCCGGATCATGTCCGACAAGGAAAAGAAGATCACCGCGTACCACGAGGGCGGGCACGCCCTGGTCGCGGCGGCCTCGCCGAACTCGGACCCGGTCCACAAGATCACGATCCTGTCCCGCGGCCGGGCCCTGGGCTACACCATGGTCCTGCCCGAAGAGGACAAGTACTCCACCACGCGCAACGAAATGCTCGACCAGCTGGCATACATGCTGGGCGGGCGCGCGGCCGAGGAGCTCGTCTTCCACGACCCGACCACGGGCGCGGCGAACGACATCGAGAAGGCCACGGCCACCGCTCGCGCGATGGTCACGCAGTACGGCATGACCGAGCGTCTCGGCGCGATCAAGTTCGGCGGCGACAACACCGAGCCGTTCCTCGGGCGCGAGATGGCGCACCAGCGGGACTACTCGGAAGAGGTCGCCGCGCTGGTCGACGAAGAGGTCAAGAAGCTCATCGAGACCGCGCACAACGAAGCGTGGGAGATCCTCGTCGAGAACCGCGACATCCTCGACAACCTGGTTCTCCAGCTCCTCGAGAAGGAGACCCTCGGCAAGGAGCAGATCGCCGAGATCTTCGCCGGAATCGTGAAGCGCCCGGCCCGCCCGGCGTGGACCGGCTCCTCGCGGCGTACGCCCTCGACCCGCCCGCCGGTGCTCTCCCCCAAGGAGCTGTCGCTGACGAACGGTGCGAACGGCGCCACCCCCGCGGTCACCGCGGGCACGGAGCAGCCCCTCGAGGTGGCCCCGGAGGACCGCCCCGAGAGCTGACCCCGTCCGCCTCGTCAGGCCCGGAATGGATGCCGCGTCCCCCAGGTTCTAGCCTGGGGGACGCGGCATTTTCGTACGCCCGCGCGAGACGCACAGGAACGAGGCAAGAGATGACCGACCCGGTGACGCTGGACGGCGAGGGCTCGATCGGCGAGTTCGACGAGAAGCGTGCCGAGAACGCCGTGCGTGAGCTGCTGATCGCCGTGGGGGAGGACCCGGACCGGGAAGGCCTCCTGGAGACCCCGGCACGCGTCGCACGGGCGTACCGGGAGATATTCGCGGGCCTGTGGCAGAAGCCCGAGGACGTCCTGACGACGACGTTCGACCTGGGGCACGACGAGATGGTCCTGGTGAAGGACATCGAGGTCACATCGTGCTGCGAACATCACCTGGTCCCGTTCAGGGGCGTTGCTCACGTCGGGTACATCCCGTCCACCAGCGGCAAGATCACCGGGCTGTCCAAGCTCGCTCGGCTCGTGGACGTCTACGCCCGCCGTCCACAGGTGCAGGAGCGGATGACGACGCAGATCGCGGACTCGCTGATGGAAATCTTGGAACCGAGGGGAGTCATCGTCGTCGTGGAGTGCGAGCACATGTGCATGTCCATGCGCGGCATCCGCAAGCCCGGTGCCAAGACGATCACCTCGGCGGTCCGCGGCCAGCTGCGGGACCCCGCGACGCGCAATGAGGCGATGAGTCTGATCATGGCGCGATAGCACCATTGTCAGTGGTGCTCTATACGGTCCCGGATCAGTGGAGTTGACCGCTGATCAAAGGGGATCGCGATGGGGTACGGGCTGCCCAGCAACCAGACGGTCAACGCTGTGGGCGGGCGTAGGCGCGCACGAGACGTTCAGGTGGGCCACAGGCTCTGGACGCTGGATGGCGAGCGCACGGTTCAGACGGCTGTCACAGATGTGGCAACGGCCAAGACGCGCGAAGTCGTGGACGTCGTGACCGACAGTGTGACGCTGACGGTGGCGGCGGACCAGATGCTGGGAACACCCGACGGATGGGTTCACGCGCGAGACGCTGCAGGGACGGTGGTCGCGTGGACCCCCGCGCGCAAGCTGTGCCGACTTCGCCCGGCGATTCGGGCGGGTTACGACTGGGGGTATCTGATCGGTGCGACGTGCTCGGACGGCACCGTCGGAACCAACTACGTCTCATTGGTGGTGAACGACGAGTGGTTCGCCGAGCGATACGCACGGTGCCTGACCACCGCCACTGGCTTGAGTGCTGAGCTTGAACCTGTCACACGCCCCTCTGGCTACCTGAGGCGCCAGGTGTCCGGCTACCGGGTCCGCGTGGTCTCGTCCTACCTGGCGGACTTGATGAGGCAGTACGTGGGCGGCGACGCCCATCACATGCGGCAGAGATTCCCGCGGGTGGTGCTCCATAGCGAGCAGACCTTTCAGGGCTTCCTGGACGGTTACATGGACGGCGACGGGTTTCGCATCAAGCGGTGGCCCGCTCGGGCGCTTGTCAGCGCGAATGTGCCCTTTCTCAGGGAACTCGCCCACGTCGTCGGCGCCAGGTTCACGGCTCGAACCGATGGTCGGGCGTCGAAGCTCATCGTGGCCGACAGCTGGCCCCTCCGAGGCACGTTCACGCCTGAGAGGCACCCGATCGAGCTGCGGGAGTCTTCCTGGGCCCAGATCCAAGAAGTACGTCGGCGCACTGGCGGAGACAAGCCGTTCACCCTCTATGCGTTCCGGCTCGACCCGCAGCCCAGTTTCCTGGTGAACGGTCACCTGGTCCGGCAGCAGTGGTGACGCCTGGAGGCGACGGTGGCCCTATGCCGCCGAGGCCGCCCCGCCGCTCTCGTCGTCGTCCTCAGGGAGCCTGCAGACGCGTTCCATGAAGAAGGCGGCCGCTATCACCGCGATGCCCATCAGGACCGAGAGGCCGGCGTAGATCGCCTGGTCGCGGCGGGCGGGGACGTCGAGGAACTCCAGGAGGAACGCGCCCGTGCCGCCGTACATCCCGGCGACGAGGGCCGCCACGAGGGCGCTGGCCTGGCCGAACACGACGGCGCGGGCCGCCATCATCGGCTCGACGCCCTTCGCGCCGGGGCGGCGCTCGCGCTGGGCGCGCAGGCGCGAGCGCAGCGAGAGCGCCGTCGAGAGCAGGACGACGGCGATGACCGCGAGCACGATCGGGGCGGCCAGCGGAACCCGCGGCAGCGTGCCGACGGAGTCCCACAGCCGGGCGCCCGACCAGGACAGCACTCCGGCCGCGAGGAAAAGGCCGACCAGCGTCCTGATGCGCAGTTGCTTCACGGGTGACCCTTCATCGGCTTGCTTTCCTCGACCGCCTTCTCCAACGACTACTCCGGCAGCCGGAGTTCCAGGTCCGCGCGGGGAGCGACGCCGTCACGGGTGACCGCGTCGAGCAGCTGCGCCACCGGGCCGCGACCGGTCAGCTGGGCCTCGGGCTCGACGTCGTGCCAGGGGGCGAGGACGAAGGCACGCTCGTGCGCGCGCGGGTGGGGCAGGGTGAGCGCCGGGTCGTCGGAGACCACGTCGGCGTACGCCACGATGTCCACGTCGATCGTGCGCGGGCCCCAGCGCTCGTCGCGGACGCGGTGGAAGGCCTCCTCGACCGCCTGCGCGCGCTCCAGGAGCGAGGAGGGCGGGAGGGTCGTCTTCACCACGACGACCGCGTTGAAGTACGAGGGCTGGGAGCCGGGGGCCACGCCCCACGGCTCCGTCTCGTACACCGGAGAGACGGCCTTGACCCGCAGGCCGGGGGTGTCCTCCAGGGCGTCGATGGCGCCCTGCAGCGTCTCCAGGCGGTTGCCGAGATTGCTGCCGAGGGAGATCACGGCGCGCTTGGGGTTGGACAGGGTCGTGTCCGCGGCATCCACCTGTTCGACCACGGAGGTGGGCACCGGCTGGACGGTCGGGTCGCTCTGACCCGCTTTGAAGGGCGCAGTCATACTCGGCTCCGGGTGATGGTGACGGTCACATCGTCGAAGGGGACGGTGATCGGGGCGTCCGGCTTGTGCACGCACACCTCGACCTCCAGGACTCCGTCGTGCTTCAGACACGTCTGGGCGATGCGCTCGGCGAGCGTCTCGATCAGGTCGACGGGCTCGCCCTCGACGACGCCCACGACCTCCTCGGCCACGATCCCGTAGTGCACGGTCTTCGCCAGGTCGTCGTCGGCCGCGGCCGCTCGCGTGTCCAGACCAAGCACCAGGTCCACGATGAAGGTCTGGCCCTCTTCGCGCTCCCGCGGATAGACACCGTGGTGCCCGCGGGCCTTGAGGCCGCGCAGCGCGACACGATCCACGCGAATCACTCCTGCAATCGTCGGTATCGGCAGGCCTGCACCGAGTGCGGTCGGCACACCAGCCTCAATCGAATCTACCTGCGAGCACTGACAGCGCTCGCCCGCGGGGCCTGTCGACCACCGCGGCGCACGCCGGTCGAACCGCGTTCGCGCTGCGGCTCCTGGCTGGTAGCCGCCCATACCCGGCGGCCCGTGATCCCAACCACTTCCCAGGGCCTACCCACTCAGGAGGGTGTCCCGTCGCCCTCGTCGTCGTCGGTTTCGGCAAGCACGGGTGACGCGTGGTGCGACCACAGCTTCCATCCCTCGGATGTGCGGCGGAACACATTCGTGGCGACCACGAGCTGGCCCACGAGCGGGCCCAGCTCGCCGCCGCCCTCGGGGGGCGGGCCGCCGCTGAGGATGTTCTCGGTGCACGTCACGAGGGCCGTGTCGCCGGCCACGCCGACCTTCAGGTCGGTCAGGAAGAACTGGATGTACTCCGTATTGGCCATGATCAGTGCGTACGACCTGAGGACCTCGCCGCGGCCGGTGAGGACCGGCCAGCCGGGGTGGACGCAGGAGATCGCGTCGCCCGTGGCGTCCTCGCCCTCGCCCTCGTTGTCGGCGGCGGTGTCCTCGGAGTCCATCCACAGATCGGACACCTGGTCGAAGTCACCGCGTTCCAGTGCTTCGTAGAAGGCGGTGTTGGCGAGCTCGACCTGCTCGACGTCGGTCCTGGCCTCGGTCACCGGTGGCCGCCCGCGGCGTCCGTCACGGCCTGGGCGACACGGACCGCGTCGGCCGTCGCCCGCACCTCGTGCACGCGGACCGCCCAGGCGCCCTGGTGGGCGGCGATGGCGGAGACGGCGGCGGTGGCGGCGTCGCGCTCGCGGGCGGGCGGCGGGGCGCCCTCGGGTCCCGCGAGGACCCGGCCGAGGAACCGCTTGCGGGAGGCTGCGACCAGGATCGGGTGGCCGAGCTCGCGCAGCCGGTCGAGGCGGGCGAGGAGCGCCAGGTCGTGCTCGGCCTCCTTGGAGAAGCCGAGGCCGGGGTCGACGACGATGCGCTCGGGGGCGATGCCGCCCTCGATGGCGGCCTGCACGCGTGCGTGGAGCTCGTCGACGACTTCGGAGACCACGTCCTCGTAGTGCGGCTTGACGTGGATGTCGGTGAGGAAGCCGCGCCAGTGCATGACCACGAAGGGCGCGCCCGCGGCGGCGACCGCCGGGACCATGCGGGGGTCGGCGAGGCCGCCGCTGACGTCGTTGACGAGGACGGCGCCGGCCGCCAGGGCCTGCTCGGCGACGGTGGCGCGCATGGTGTCCACGGAGACCGTGGCGCCCTCGGCGGCCAGGCCCCGCACGACGGGGATGACGCGCTTGAGTTCCTCGTCCTCGTCCACGCGCGGGGCGCCGGGCCGGGTCGACTCGCCGCCGACGTCGACGAGGTCGGCGCCCTGGGCGACCAGGTCGAGGCCGTGCTTGACGGCGGCCGTCGTGTCGAACCAGCGGCCGCCGTCGGAGAAGGAGTCCGGCGTCACGTTCACGACGCCCATGACCGCACAGCGGTCCCACTCCGGCAGCCCCTGGACCGATCCCCGCCCGCGCAACGTACTCATGCCTCCAGCGTAGGCCTGAAAGAGGCGCTGTTACGCCGCCTGGACCTCGCGCTCGGCCGGCTGGTGCGGGCAGGGACGGCGCTGGGGGGCGCCCTTGCGCAGGAAGCGCGGCAGCGCCAGCGTGACGAAGCCCTCGGCCTGCATGGCGGCGAAGCCGATGCGGGGCAGGTCCTTGCTGGAGCGGTAGACGACGAAGCGGGGCTCCCAGCGGGGGCGGAACTTCGCGTTGAACTTGTACAGGGACTCGATCTGGAACCAGCGGGACAGGAAGACGAGCAGGCCGCGCCAGGCGCGCAGGACCGGGCCCGCGCCGATCTTCTCGCCGCGGGCGAGGGCCGCGCGGAACATCGCGAAGTTGAGGGACACGCGCGCGATGCCGAGCTTCGGGGCGGCCTGCAGGGCGGCGACGATGAGCAGCTCGTTCATGCCGGGGTCGGCCGAGCGGTCGCGGCGCATGAGGTCCAGGGAGACGCCGTCCTTGCCCCACGGGACGAAGTGCAGGACGGCCTTCAGGTCTCCGTAGGCACCCGGCTCCTCGTCGGCCTTGTGGGCGGTGGCGATCAGACAGTCGCCGTCGTTCGGGTCGCCGATGCGGCCGAGCGCCATGGAGAAGCCGCGCTCGGTGTCGGTGCCGCGCCAGTCGTCCGCGGCGCGCTGGATCCTGGCGAGCTCCTGCTCACCGAGGTCACGGATGCGCCGCACGCGCGTCTCGTAGCCATTGCGCTCGATCCGCTTGACCATCTGGCGTACGTTGCGCATCGCACGCCCGGACAGGGAGAAATCCGCGACGTCCACCACCGCCTCGTCGCCCAGTTCGAGGGCGTCGAGGCCGGTCTCGCGGGTCCAGACCTCGCCGCCCGTCTCGGAGCAGCCCATGACGGCGGGCGTCCAGGAGTGGAGCTTGGCCTCGTCCATGAAGCGCTCGATCGCGCCGGGCCAGGCCTCGACGTCGCCGATCGGGTCACCGCTGGCGAGCATCACTCCGGAGACGACGCGGTAGGTGACGGCGGCCTTGCCACTGGGGGAGAAGACGACGCCCTTGTCGCGGCGGAGCGCGAAGTGGCCGAGCGAGTCGCGGCCGCCGTGCTTGTCGAGCAGCGCGCGCAGCTTGGTCTCGTCGTCCTCGGTGAGGCGCGCGGCGGGGTGCTCGGGGCGGAAGGCCAGGTAAATGGTGGTGAGGGCGGTCAGCATGCCGAGGGCGCCCAGGGAGAAACCGACCGTCCAGGATGTGCGTCCGTAGTAGTCGACGGGCCCTTCGAAGCCGAAGAGTCCGTACAGGACGTGCTGCAGGCGCTCCGTGATGCTCGGGTCCCCGATGACCTTCCCGGGGTGGACGCTGACGATCACCAGGCCCAGGACGATCGAACCGGCTCCGAGGAGGACGAAGTTGGCCAGCGCACGCCAGCGGCTGCGCGGATCGGGCAGCGCGGTGAACTCACTCCGATGGCGCAACAGGAGCGCCAGAAGCGCGAGGGAGATCACGACGCCGATGATCGAGTGCCGGTACGCGAACTGCGCCACGGCACCCGCGGGCAGCAGCACCACGGCGGCCCGCCAGGCCCGCCGCTTGTGGCGGCGCAGGCCGTGCGCGAGCAGGAGCAGCAGGATGCCCGAGCTGAGCGCGAGGGCGGCCGCGAAGGGGCCGAGCGCGCCCGGCAGGACCTCGGCGATGGCGTGCATGCGGCTGTGCCGGAAGCGGGGGAACACGCCTGCCGCTACGTTCAGCAGGCCGACGAGGGTGCAGGCTCTGGCGACGAGGGTCGGTACGGTCTCGGGGCGCGGCCCGCGCAGCACCCGGCGGATCCTGCCACCGTGGCGGTCCTCACTGTCCGGAACCCCACCCGACATTTCCCCATCTATCCTGACAGACATCGCATCCCGTAGTTCTGCGAGAGAGCTTTAATCCGGTGCCAAAGCGGCATCCGGCACCATTGCGCCCTCTAGGACGGTCCTTCAGGGGTGCGGGTTCATTCCCGACCGGAAACGGCTGGAAAAGCTCAGCCAAGGCCGCCGGCCCCAGGCCGGCGAGGCTCCGGTCCGGGCCGGGTCACGCCGCGGCGAACCCCGGCGAAGACAGAGCCGCGGCGACCCCCGGCCACGACAGAAGCCGCGGCAACCCCCGGCAAAGGTAGAAAGCGCAGGCAGGAAAACCCCATGGGACTCACGAGCAACAAGGTCCTCGCCCTTGCGGTCTTGCTGGCCGTACTGCTCTTCGTCGGCACCATCTGGCTCTGGCCGCGGCTCGCCCGACGCAGCTGGAAGGCGATCACGGGCCGCATAGGGCTGCTCATCGCCACCCAGATAGCGATCTTCGCCTCGGTGGGTCTCGCCACCAACCAGGCCTTCGGCTTCTACGCCACGTGGGCCGACCTCTTCGGCCAGGAGACCGCCCCCGGAGTGGTGGTGGACCACGATCCGGCCAAAGGAGCATCAGGGCCCGTCAAGGTCGTCGACACCCAGACCGTGAACGTGCCCGGCGGCGGCAGGCCCGCCACCGGCGGCCAGATCCAGAAGATCGAGGTCGGCGGAAAGGAGTCGAAAATAGGCAGCCCCGCCTACGTCTACCTGCCGCCCGAGTACTTCCAGCCGCAGTACAAGAACCGCAAGTTCCCCGCGTCCGTGGTGCTCACCGGCTACCCGGGCACCGCGGAGGCGCTCATCAAGGGCCTGCACTACCCGCAGACCGCCCACCGGCAGGCCGCCGAGGGCAAGATGCAGCCGATGATCCTGATCATGATGCGGCCCACCGTGGCGCCGCCGCGCGACACCGAGTGCGTGGACATCCCCGGCGGCCCGCAGACCGAGACCTTCTTCGCCAAGGACCTGCCGGGCGCGATATCGCAGCACTACAGGGTGGGCACCAAGGCCGAGAACTGGGGCATCATCGGCGACTCCACGGGCGGCTACTGCGCCCTGAAGCTCGCTATGCACCACCCCGACAAGTACGGCGCGGGAGCGGGCCTTTCCGCGTACTACAAGGCGCCGATCGACGTCACCACCGGTGATCTCTTCCACGGCGACAAGGAGTTGGAGCGCCGCGCCGACCTGATGTGGTACCTCGACCACATGCCGGCGCCCAAGACGTCCCTCCTGGTGACCAGCAGCAAGCAGGGCGAGGACAACTACCACGACACCTTGAAGTTCATCGACAAGGTGAAGTCGCCCACGCGCGTCTCGTCCATCACGCTCGACAGCGGTGGGCACAACTTCAATACCTGGCGCAGGGAGATCCCCGCCACGCTGCAGTGGATCAGCGGGCGGCTGAGCGACAACTGAGCACTGCTCGGCGGCGGGCCGATGGCGCTCAGGGCGCGCCGATGGCCGTGACCGTCTCCAACTCGACCTCTTCGCGCGTGATGTCGCGCGCGTCCGCCGCCGTGGAGCGGCGCAGCGCCTCGTGCAGCCGGGCCGGGGTCAGCACGCCAAGGAAGCGGCCCTCGCTGTCCTTGTCGATGACCGCGATCCAGCCCGCGTCGTGCTGCAGCATCGTCGCGAACGCCTGCTTGAGGCTCGCGCCGACCGGCAGCCACGCCTCCATGCGGCGGGCGTGCTCGCGGACCGTTCCGCTGCCCACGCGCGCGTGCTCGGCGGAGATCCAGCCGTGCAGGTTGTTGTCGCCGTCCAGGACGACGGCCCAGCGGGCGTCGAGCTCCTTGGGCAACGGGTCGTCGAGGTGCACCACGGGGGGCTGTTCCAGGTCGCCCTCCTCGATCGGGGTCACCGACAGACGCTTCAGGCCGCGGTCCGCGCCGACGAAGTCGGCCACGTAGGCGGTCGCGGGGGCGCCGAGGACCGTCGAGGGGGTGTCGAACTGCTCGATGCGGCCGTGGCCGTAGACGGCGATGCGGTCGCCGAGGCGGACCGCCTCCTCGATGTCGTGCGTGACGAAGAGCACGGTCTTGCGCACCGCCTGCTGGAGGCGGAGGAACTCGTTCTGCAGGTGCTCGCGCACCACGGGATCGACCGCGCCGAACGGCTCGTCCATCAGGAGCACCGGCGGATCGGCCGCGAGGGCGCGGGCCACGCCGACGCGCTGGCGCTGGCCGCCGGAGAGCTGTTCGGGATAGCGGTCGCCGAAGACGGCGGGGTCGAGGCCGACCAGGTCGAGGAGTTCGGCGGCGCGCTCGCGGGCCTTGCCGCGCTTGACGCCGAGGAGATGCGGGACGGTCGCCGTGTTCTCGATCACTGTTTTGTGCGGGAAGAGGCCGACCTGCTGGATGACATAGCCGATACGGCGCCGGAGTTGGACCGGATCGATTCCGGATATGTCGTCGCCGTCGACGAATATCCGCCCCTCGCTGGGCTCGATGAGCCGGTTCACCATTTTCATCGTCGTCGTCTTGCCGCAGCCCGACGGGCCGACGAGCGTGACCAGTTCACCCTCGGCGACCTCGAAGGACAGATCGTCGACGGCTGTGGTGCCGTCCGCGTAGCGCTTGGTGACGTGCTCGAACCGGATCATGGTTCCCCATTGTGGAGGGCGGTGGCGGGCTTTGCGTGAAGGCCATGTTGCGGCAATACAACGAGTCTCGGCGATTGTCAGTGCCTCGCGTTAGGGTCGCCAGACACGGGGGGACGTGTGTGCGGCATACGTCCGGGGATTCGGGGGAGGTGGGGCGCGTGGCCGAGCAGAACTGTCTGGTGACGAACGACTGGATCTGCGGGGAATATCTCCGCACCCGCAGCCAGGAGTTGATCGACGCGACCCTTCAGCACGTCGGGATCACGGTCGCCGCCGTGGCGATAGGCGTCGCGGTGTCCCTGCCGCTCGCGCTGCTCGCGCGGCGCCTGCGCTTCCTCGCGGGACCGATCCTCGGCGTGACGACCGTGCTCTACTCGGTCCCCTCGCTGGCGATGTTCTCGCTGCTCCTGCCCTTCTTCGGGCTCTCGGTCTCGCTGGTCGTCACCGGCCTCGTGCTGTACTCCCTCACGGTCCTCGTGCGGAACATCCTGGCCGGCCTCCAGGCCGTCCCCGAGGAGGCCAGAGACGCCGCCAAGGGGATGGGGTACGGCCCGTTGAGACTCCTGTGGGAGGTGGAGCTGCCGCTCGCGCTGCCCGCGTTGCTGGCCGGCGTCCGCATCACCACGGTCTCCACGGTCGCGCTGACCACCGTCGGCGCCATCGTGGACTACGGAGGTCTTGGAACCCTCATCCTCGACGGCCTCGACACGACCTTCCGGGCCCAGGTGCTCACCGCGTCGCTCCTGTGCGTACTCCTCGCCGTCGTCGCCGACCTGCTGCTCCTGGGCCTCCAGCGGTGGTTGACCCCCTGGACGAGAGTCCATCGGATACGGACGAACCGTGCGTCGCGCAAGGCGGCCGTGGCCAAGGTGGCTGAACCTGCATGAACGCGATCACCGGTGCGTACGACTGGCTGACCACGGGCGCCAACTGGCAGGGCGAGAAGGGGGTGTGGCACCGCCTCGCCGAGCACCTGTACTTCAGCGGGGTCTGTCTCGCCGTCGCCTGCGTGATCGCACTGCCCCTCGCGCTCTACCTCGGCCACATCGGCAAGGGCGGCGCGCTCGCGGTCAACATCTCCAACGTCGGCCGGGCGGTGCCCACCCTGGCCCTGCTGATCCTGCTCACGCTCACCCCGCTCGGCGAGCGGGGTGACGCGCCGACGCTGATCGCCCTGGTGCTGTTCGCGGTGCCGCCGCTGCTGACCAACGCCTACCTCGGCATGCGCGAGGTGGACAGGGCGGTGGTGGAGGCCGCGCGCGGGATGGGCATGAGCGGCGGCCAGTTGTTCGCGCGGGTCGAGCTGCCGCTCGCGTACCCGCTGATCATGACGGGTGTCCGGTCCGCCGGCGTGCAGGTCGTCGCGACGGCCACGCTCGCCGCGATGGCGGGCGAGGGCGGCCTCGGCCGGATCATCACGGCCGGGTTCAACCTGCAGAACACGCCCCAAGTGGTCGCGGGCGCCGTCCTCGTGGCGCTGCTCGCGCTGCTCGTGGAGGGCGTGCTCGTGGTGGCGGGGCGGGTCTTCGACCCGATGCGGCGCCGTGAGATCTGATTCCTTCCTTTCGAAATGGTGGTTCACCGAATGAACAGCACAACGCGTCGCGCGCGACGGATGGCAGGGGCGGCCGCGGTCGTCGTGGCGCTGACCGCGGGGCTCGCCGCGTGCGGCGGGGACAGCCTGGAGGACGACGGCAAGGGGTCGGACAAGGCGGGCGGCGGCAAGAAGGGCTCGCTCGTGGTGGGTTCCGCCCGGTTCACCGAGCAGAAGGTTCTCGCCGAGCTCTATGCGGGTGTCCTGGAGGGCGCCGGTTATGACGCGCAGGTCAAGACCGTGCAGAACCGCGAGATCTACAAGCCGGAGCTGAAGAAGGGCACGATCGACATCGCGCCCGAATACGCGGCGACGCTCGCGGAATTCCTCAACCTGGAGAAGAACGGCCCCAAGGCGGAGCCCGTCGCCTCCAGTGATCTCGACACCACGGTGAGTGCCCTGGAGAAGCTCGCGAAGCCGCAGGGCCTGAAGGTGCTTCCGGCCGGCAAGGCGGTCGACCAGAACGCGTTCGCGGTCTCCAAGGAATACGCCGATGAGCACAAGCTCAAGACGCTCTCGGATCTCGGCAAGTCCGGCGAGAAGGTCAGGATCGCGGCGGGCGACGAATGCGAGACGCGGCCCTTCTGCGCACCGGGTCTGAAGAAGAAGTACGGCATCGACGTCGCCGGAATCGACCCCAAGGGCGTCGGCACCACGCAGTCCAAGCAGGCCGTCAAGAACGGCACGGACCAGTTGGTGCTGACGACGACGACCGACGCGACGCTGAAGAACTTCGACCTCGTGATCCTGGAGGACGACAAGAAGCTGCAGAACGCGGACAACATCCTTCCGGTGGTGAACGCCGAGGAGGCGGGCGACAAGGAGATAGCCGCCGCGCTCGGGAAGCTGACGAAGACGCTCACGACGGAAGACCTCATCGAACTCAACCGGAAGGTCGACGAGGAGCGTCAGAAGGAAGCCGATGTCGCCAAGGAGTATCTGGAGTCGAAGGGCCTGATCTGATCCGCCGGCCTCCCCGGAGTGAGTTGATCTTGAAATCGCCGGGAACTCGCTCGGGAAGTTCCCCGGGTGAAGCGGAAGTTGAGCACTGAAGCAAAGCGGGAGAGGGGTGGGGAGTTGTGGCGAGTTACGGTTGTGGCACCTGCTTTTTGGTGGGCGGGGCACCAGACTTCGCCTACGCGCGGTAAGTTTCTGGCCATGCCACGTGGACGTCACCGCCATTCCCCACCCCTGCACAGGCTGCTTCCCCCCTCGACGGTCGCAGGCGTATCGGTTCTCTGCGCCGGCGGCGCCTGGATGTTCGCGGAACCGGTCGTGCTCCGCGGGCTCGTCGCGGCCGCGGCCGCCGCCGCCGTCGTCGGCTCGGTCGTCATGCGCCGCTGGGACCAGGCGGCAGGCAAACGCGTCGCCGAACTCGGCCGGGCCCGCGCCAGCGACGAGTGGCGCTACGAGGAGCGGATAGCCGAGGCCGAGTCCGACCTCGAGGAGTCCCGCGAGCTGCGGGGCAAGCTGGAGAACAAGCTGCGCGCCAAGCGCTCCGAGCTGGCCGCCCTGCGCAACGAACACGCCGCGCTCCTGCGGCGGTACGCCACCGCGGAGACCGAGCGGGCCAGCGCCCTCGAAGGGCGCCGGCTGCTCGCCATAGAGGCGTCGTCCTCGGCGCCCGCGCTGCCGGCCGCGGACGCGGGTACCGGCGCCGAGGACCTGGTGCCCGCGGTGCGGGCCGGGGCCCCGGCGGCCAATCCGCGTACGGAGAAGCCCCGTACGGAGAATTCGCCTGCGGACGAGCCTCGTGCGGACGAGCCCCGCGCGGACGAGTCGGAGAACACGCAGAGCCCCGCGGACGCCGGAATGTCCCGCTCCTCCGCGTGGCCGGGTGCGAGCCCCACGCCGTCGCTCTTCCTGCGGGCCAACGCGGCGCTCGACCGCATGACCCCACAAGCCCCGCCGGCCCCGCGAGTTCCGCAGGCCCGGCAAGCGGCGGTCGCGGCCGGGACGGAAGCGGAGGACGAGTCGCGGGGGAAGCCCGGGGCGGCCGATGGGTACGGCGGGCACGAGCGCGCGGTCGCCGTCGCGCCGCCCGCGCACGCGCGACGCCCGGTGCCCCAGGGCGGATTCGACTTCTTCGGCACGAAGGGCCCGGCGCCCGCGGCGCTGGAGGCCGTGCAGAACGAGGACCTCGCCGACGTGGTGGGCGAGGAGGCCCTCGCCGTCCACAAGGCCGAGGCCGAGGCGGAGTTCAAGGACGTGTCCGAGGACGACGCGGCGCGGGGCGTGGGCCAGGTCATCGACCTGACGGCCCATGACGAGACGGAGCAGATCGACGTGGCGGAGCTGCGGACGGCCCTGCGGGCGTAGCTACTCCGCCGGGCCGGGCGATTCATGACGGGGCGTGAGGCGGGCGGGACCCGGAGGTCATGCCATCCAGCGCTCCGGGACCGCCTCCCTGCGCCCCGTGCGGGAGCGGTCCGCCTGGGACTGGAGCAGGGCCGCCGCCTCGCCCGAAGGCCGCAGACGGGCCGTCACCGTCTTGTCGGCGCCGGTGTGCACGCGGATGTCGGCCACGTCCTTGTACCGCTCCCAGGGCCCCTGGGAGAGCTGCACGCTCTGCACCTTGGCGTGCGGCACCAGGGAGAGGCGGCGCTTGAGCAGGCCGTGGCGCGCGGCGAAGACCGCGTCCGTGACCGCGAGGCCGTACCCCTTCCACCAGAGCGGCACGCACCACGCCGCGCGCGCGGGCGGCCGCACCAGCTCGGCCGCGTCCGGCACGCGCACGCCCGGCAGGACCTGGGCGATCACCGCCTCCGCGTGCTCCCGCGGAGCGACCGGCACCAGGACGCTGTTGGACGAGCCCGCCACATCCAGCTCGACCCGCACCCAGCCGTACCGCCGCCACAGCATCGGCTGCACGACGTGCACGGTCTGCACGCGGCCCGGGGGCACCGTCTCGTGGGCCTTGTCGAGCAGGCCGTGGTCGATGCGGAGGCCGTCCGGGGATTCGCCCACCGTCCAGTCGTACTCCTTGATGAAGCGCCCGCCGCTGCTCGCGAACGCGCCGCCCAGCATGGGCAGGGCGGTCGCGACGACCGTCCACAGGTTGTGCGTGACGAACCACAGGAAGGTCGGCACCACGGTCGCCGCGACGAGCATCACCCAGGGCGCGCCGGTCAGCATCAGGGAGACGGCGAGCATGCGGGGCTGCACGTGCAGCAGGTTCCGTACGGGGGCCTCGCCGACCTCGCGAGCCTGCTCGGGGGCGAAGCCGGCCGCCCGCGCGAGGAGTTCGGCGCGCAGCTCGGAGGCCTCCCGCTCGCCCAGGTAGGCCAGTTCGTCCTTGTCCTCCGTGCCGATGACGTCCAGCTTGAGCTTGGCGACCCCCGCGATGCGGGCCAGCAGGGGCCGCGTCACGTCGACGGCCTGGAGCCGGTCCAGCCGGATGTGGGCGGTGCGGCGGAAGAACAGGCCGGTGCGGATGCGCAGTTCGGTGTCGGTGACCGCGAAGTGCGTGAACCACCAGCTGAGGAAGCCGTAGAGGGCACCGCCGATGACGACGGCCGCGCTGCCCAGGAGCAGGGTGGCGGCGGTCAGTTCGGAGAGGCGCTGCTGTGTGCCGTTCGGGTCGTGGACGGCCCAGCCCACCAGGACCGCGAAGGGCGCCCAGGCGCGGCGCAGGGGCGTGACGGGGTGCAGCCGCCGCTCGTGCGCCGCGCCGCCGTCCGCGGTGCCGCCCTCCACGGGCGGCCGCTCGCCGCTCACAGCCCCGCCGATCGGGCCTCGCCGAGTTCGGTCAGGCGGTCGCGCAGCCGCTCCGCCTCCTCGGGGAGCAGTCCGGGGATGCACGCGTCGGTGGCCGCCGCCGCGGTGTGCAGCTGCACGCTCGCGAGCCCGAAGTGCCGCTCCACGGGGCCCGAGGTCACCTCGACCAGCTGCATGCGGCCGTACGGCACGACGGTCTCCTCGCGCCAGAGCACGCCGCGGCTGATGAGCAGGTCGTCGGCGCGCTCCGCGTACCGCCACGAGCGCCAGTTGCGGCCCAGCATCGGCCAGCCCCACGCCACGAAGGCGAGCGGCACCGCGGCGAAGGCCGCCCAGGCGGGCCCCACGAACAGGCCGAGCAGCACCCCGACGGCGACCGCGAGCGGCACCAGCCAGACCACGAGAAGGAGCCGCCGCATCCTGAGCAGCCCCCGTGGCAGGCCGGTCCACACCGGCTCCGCCTGTGCCCCCGCCGGTCCTGCGGGCCCCACCGTCCCCGTTTCCATGCCTCAAGCCTACGTACGACCTCCGACAGCCGCGTACGGACGAGAGCGCGTGCGAGAGACTGTGCCCATGAGTCCCACGACGGAGACCACCACGGAGACCACGCTCGGCATCGGCGGAGCGGCCGAGAGCACCGACATGGTGCTCAACATCGGCCCCCAGCACCCGTCCACGCACGGCGTGCTCCGCCTGCGCCTCGTCCTGGACGGCGAGCGCATCCAGCACGCGGAGCCGGTCATCGGCTATATGCACCGCGGCGCGGAGAAGCTCTTCGAGGCGCGGGACTACCGGCAGATCGTGATGCTGGCCAACCGCCACGACTGGCTGTCGGCGTTCTCGAACGAGCTGGGCGTCGTGATGGCCGTGGAGCGGATGCTCGGCATGGAGGTCCCCGAGCGCGCCGTGTGGATGCGCACGCTGCTCGCCGAGCTGAACCGCGTGCTCAACCACCTGATGTTCCTCGGGTCGTACCCCCTCGAACTGGGCGGCATCACCCCGGTGTTCCACGCGTTCCGCGAGCGCGAGGAGCTCCAGAACGTGATGGAGGAGATCTCCGGCGGCCGCATGCACTACATGTTCAACCGCGTCGGCGGACTCAAGGAGGACCTGCCCGCGGGATGGACCTCCCGCGCGCGTGAGGCGGTCGCTTCGGTGCGGTCGCGCATGGACGTGTACGACCGCCTGGTGCTCGGCAACGAGATCTTCCGGGGCCGCACGCGTGGCGTCGGCGTCCTCACGCCCGAGGCGGTGCATGCCTACGGAGTGAGCGGTCCCATCGCCCGCGCCTCCGGAGTCGACTTCGACCTGCGCCGCGACGAGCCGTACCTCGCGTACGGGGAACTCCAGGACACCCTGAAGGTCGTCACGCGCGAGGAGGGCGACTGCCTGGCCCGCTTCGAGTGCCTCCTGGAGCAGACCCACAACGCCCTCGACCTCGCGGACGCCTGCCTGGACCGGCTCGCCGACCTGCCGCAGGGGCCGATCAACCAGCGCCTCCCGAAGGTCCTCAAGGCGCCCGAGGGGCACACGTACGCGTGGACCGAGAACCCCCTCGGCATCAACGGCTACTACCTGGTCAGCAAGGGCGAGAAGACCCCGTACCGCCTGAAGCTGCGCTCCGCCTCGTACAACAACATCCAGGCGCTGACCGAACTGCTGCCCGGCCAGCTGGTCGCGGACATGGTGGCGATCCTGGGGTCACTGTTCTTCGTGGTCGGGGACATCGACAAGTAGGGCGTCCAGCGGGATCCCGACGGGCTGCAGGAGCCACCCGAAGTCCCCGAGCCCGCCGGGTGCGGTGAGTTCGGCGGCCTCTCCCGCGCGCGCGAGGGCGCGTACGTACGCCGTCGGGTCGCTGGAGGCCAGGGCCAGCGGCGGGCGGCCGCCGCGCACGCCCAGCGCGCCGAGGGCCGCCCGCTGGGTGAGCAGCTCGGCGCCCTCCCCGGCGCAGGCGTCCAGCGCCACATGGGCCGTGATGTCACAGCTGCCGTCCGGCACGGGTGCCGTCTCGCGGCCCGCCCTGAAGCCCGTCAGCGTCCCGAACGGCGGACGTCCGTCCCGGGAGTGGGCGTAGTCGACGGCGACCGCGAGGCCGCGCGTGAGGGACGCCGCGGCCGCCGCCCACGCCTCGTCCCGGGGGCGCCCGATCTCGGCGCGCAGCCCGGGCTCGGCGTCCAGCGGCCACCAGCGCGCCAGCCACTCGGCGTCCGGCCCTGCGACGGGGCCGCCCCGCGTCTCGGTGCCGTCGTCGCGTACGAGCACATGGCGGGGCGTTCCGTCGGCGGCCACCTCGGCGATGTCCAAGGGGACGTTGTCCAGCCACTCGTTGGCGAAGAGCAGGCCCGTGACGCCGGCCGGGGGCGCGGGCCGCCACTCGATGCGCGCGTCGAGGTCCGCGGGGCGCTCCGCGCGCTCCACCGCGTACGCACGCACGCGTGCCGCCACGTCGTGGGGGAGCGCGGCCAGGACGCCCGCGGTCAGTTCGCCGCGGCCCGCGCCCATGTCCACGAAGGCCAGCTCGGCGGGGTGGCCGAGCGCGGCGTCCAGGCGGCGCAGGAGCAGCGCCACCGCGCCCGCGTACAGGGGCGAGGCGTGCACGGAGGTGCGGAAGTGCCCGGCCGGTCCCTCGGGGCGCCGGTAGAAGCCGTCAGGGCCGTACAGGGCGGCCTCCGTGGCCTCGCGCCAGCCGCGTGGAGAGCCTCGTCGGGCCCTCTCGTCGTCGTTCGTCACAGCCTGCAGGCTAAGCGGGCCTCCACCTTGGGGAGTACATGTGCTCGATACGGATCGAACCTCCGGTTGACCCCGGGGCACCGCGGGGCTGCCTACGCTGGGTTACGTGCAGCGCCTCTATGACTTCCTCCGCAGACACCCGACATGGGTCGACGGCTTCTGGGCCCTCGTCCTGCTCGGGATCTCCGGGCTCGGTCTGGTCGCCATGTCCGAGGCGAACGGCTACGACCCGAAGATCGCGGCGGTCCCCGTCGCCATCGGGCTCTCCCTGGTCGTCGCGCTGCGTCGGCGCTGGACCGAGCAGATGCTGGTGCTCGCCGCGGCCATCGGGCTCTTCCAGCTCGTCTTCGACGTGGAGACGATGCCGGCGAACTTCGCGATGCTGGTGGTCATCTACACCGCGGCGGCCGACGGCGAGAGGTGGGCCTCGCGGTTCGCGCTGATCGGCGGTCTGGCGGCGGCGCCGCTGTCGATGATGCGCTGGCCGACGGAGAACACCAGCGTCTTCGGCAACGTCCTCTTCACGATCTTCCAGATCGTGCCCTTCGCGCTCGCCTGGGTCCTCGGCGACTCCATCCGCACCCGCCGCGCCTACCTCGCACAGCTGGAGGAGCGCGCCGACCGCCTGGAGAAGGAGCGCGAGGCGCAGTCGAAGGTCGCGGTGGCGGCCGAGCGGGCCCGGATCGCCCGCGAGCTGCACGACGTCGTCGCGCACAACGTCTCGGTGATGGTGGTCCAGGCCGACGGCGCCGCCTACGTCCTGGACACCGCCCCCGACCAGGCCAAGAAGGCCCTGGAGACGATCTCGGGGACGGGTCGCCAGGCGCTCGCCGAGATGCGCCGCCTGCTCGGCGTGCTGCGCACCGGCGAGCCCGAGGAGAGCGGCGAGTACGTGCCGCAGCCCGACGTCGAGCAGCTCGACGACCTCATCGAGCAGGTGCGCACGGCAGGGCTGCCCGTCGACTTCAAGGTCGAGGGCACCCCGCGCCCGCTGCCCAGCGGCGTGGAGCTCACCGCGTACCGCATCGTGCAGGAGGCGCTCACGAACACCCGCAAGCACGGCGGCGAGAACGCCGGTGCGAGCGTGCGCCTGGTCTACTTCGACGACGGCCTCGGGCTGCTCGTCGAGGACGACGGCAAGGGCGCTCCCCACGAGCTGTACGAGGACGGCGGAGCCGACGGCAGCGGGCACGGTCTGATCGGCATGCGCGAGCGCGTCGGCATGGTCGGCGGCACGCTGGACGCGGGGCCGCGCCCCGGCGGAGGATTCCGCATCAGCGCGCTGCTGCCGCTCAAGCCTGCACACTGAACCTGACCATGTCCGGCGATGACACCTGTCACCGGACTTCCTGAATCTCCCGCCCCCCGAACTTCCCCGAAGGGACTCCTCGATGTCGATCCGCGTGATGCTCGTCGACGACCAGGTGCTGCTGCGCACCGGGTTCCGGATGGTGCTCGCAGCGCAGCCGGACATGGAGGTCGTCGCGGAGGCGGGCGACGGTGTCGAGGCCCTGGAGGTGCTGCGCGCGACCAAGGTCGACGTGGTGCTGATGGACGTACGCATGCCGAAGCTGGACGGCGTGGAGACGACCCGGCGCGTCTGCCAGGACGCGAACCCGCCGAAGGTGCTGATCCTGACCACCTTCGACCTCGACGAGTACGCCTTCTCGGGGCTGAAGGCCGGTGCGTCCGGGTTCATGCTCAAGGACGTGCCTCCGGGGGATCTGCTGGCCGCGATCCGCTCCGTGCACAGCGGTGACGCGGTGGTCGCGCCGTCCACCACGCGGCGGCTCCTGGACCGCTTCGCGCCGATGCTGCCGAACGCCGGCGGGCAGCCGCAGCTCAAGCAGCTGGAGCGGCTGACCGACCGCGAGCGCGAGGTCATGGTGCTGGTCGCGCAGGGCCTGTCGAACGGCGAGATCGCGGCGCGGCTCGTCCTGTCGGAGGCGACCGTGAAGACCCATGTCGGCCGCATCCTGACCAAGCTGGATCTGCGGGACCGGGTGCAGGTGGTCGTCCTCGCCTACGAGACGGGCCTCGTGCGGGCCGGGGGCGGTTCCTGACCCCTTGGCCCGAGGGAGCGGGGGCTAGCGCAGCACGCCCTCGATGAAGTCGCTGCCCAGGCGGGACACCACGCTGATGTCCAGCTGGTGCTGCACATAGCGGCCGCGCCGCCGGGTGGTGATCAGGCCCGCCTTCTTCAGGACGCTCAGGTGCCGGGATATCTCCGGCGCCGTCATGCCGTGCGCGTCCGCGAGCTCGCTCGTGGTGTACGCCCCGCGCGCGAGGTGGCGGCACAGGCGCATCCGCACCGGGTGGGCGAGCGCGGACATGCGGCGGGTCAGCTGCTCCACGGTGGGCGGCGCGGTCAGGCCGGGGGCGCTGATCGGGTACGTGATCGAGGCCTGCCAGCCCTTGCGGTGCAGCACCATGAGGTGCGGCCAGCCGAGGCTGGTCGGCACGAGGACCAGGCCTCCCGACCCCGTGGTGGTGCGGCCCGAGGTGATCTTGTCGACGGTGATGAGGCCGCCGCTCTCGTCCAGGGACACCGCTCCGGAGATGGCCTTCAGGGTCTCCGCCAGGCCCTTGCGGCGCAGCAGCTCGGTCTTGTGCCGGGCGTCCGCGGCGAGCTGGTGGCTCAGGCGGGCCCAGGTGTCGGCGAAGAACGCCTCGTCGCAGTCCTGCAGGAGGCTGCGCAGCCAGGCGCGCACGGCCGGCGGGTCGTCCAGGAGCCGCTTGGTGAACAGCACCTGATGGGGGCCGCGGGCGGCGGCCAGGTCCAGCGCGCGCTGCTGCACGGCGGGGTCGGACAGGAGCTGGCGGTTCGGCTCCGAGTACGTCGACTGGCAGGTGAACTCCAGGGCGGCGTCCACGAACTGTTCGTCGGTCAGCTTGTCCAGGAGGTCGAGCTCCTCGGCGAGCGTGGCCCCCGGGAGGGCGCTCAGCCCGGGGATGCCCGCGAACGGCGCGAACACGTCCGAGAACGTCGAGCGCCACAGGAAGTCGGCCTCGCACATGCGGTCGGCCAGGCACGGGTCCAGGCGCGTGGAGACGGCGGTCGCCCAGCCCTGCAGCCCCGGGTGGTGGCCCGGCTCGGACAGTGCGTGCAGCGCCATGCCGAGCTCGGCCAGGGGCGAGGGCACGACGTGGATCCGGTCCTGGGACAGCCCGCTGATGTCGATGCTCACGCTCATGACCCCATGGTGCACCTCGCCACCGACAGCCGGGCCGTCGATTGACGGCGCTCGTCAATCGACGCGACGCGGGCGGGGCGGCGGGCGCAGTCTGTGGTCATCGCCGGAGCCGCCGAAGCCTTCGGATCCCCTTCCCTCGCCCTTCGAGCCGCGCCCGGATCTCCGGGTTCCGGACCCTGGGTCTCCGTGACCCCGACATGTCCGTTACATACCATTTATTCCGAGAGGTGTTCCGTCATGAGCGTCACCCAGCAGTACCTGCTCGACACCTACCGCGCCGCCCAGCACGGCGAGCCGACGCCGCCCGCGCCCGGGCAGCACGACTGGCAGGTCGTCCGCGAGGTCCGCGATTACGGCCGCTTCCGTGCCGTCGTGGCCGAACGCCCCGCCCACGGACGCTTCCGCGCCGCCCTGGCCCGGCTCGCACGCGGCGGCCGGCTCGGCGGGGGAGGCCTCAGCGGGGGAGGCGTCGCACGAACTCCGCGGCCGCTTCCCTGACGTCGTCGGCCGTCCACTTCAGGCCCTCCTCGGTCACGGTGACCTCCGTGACCGAGAGACCGGGCGGCCCGCCGGGGAACCAGCGCCCGAAGAGCAGGGTCCCGCTCTCCTCGGCCTGTCCCACGGAGGCCTCGTTCAGTACGTCGTGCGCGTACGGCAGCCACACCTGGAACTGGTGGGTGTGCGGCCGCTCGGGGTGCACGCGCACCCAGGGAACCCCGGCCGCCGCGAGCCCTTCGTGCAGCGCCTCGGCCACCACGCGCGCGTGGGCGACGTAATCGGGCAGCCGGGGCAGGGTGTGCTTCAGGCCGAGCAGGGCGGACACCGCGGTCGGGAACTGCTGGAACAGCTGGCCTCCGTAGCGGTGGCGCCACACCCTCGCCTCCTCGACGAGCGTGCGCGGACCGGCCAGCGCGGCGCCGCTGATCCCTTCGAGGGACTTGTAGAACGACACGTACACGGAGTCGGCGAGCCCGGCGATCTCCGCGAGGGTGCGGCCGAAGTGCGGCGTGCACTCCCACAGGCGGGCGCCGTCGAAGTGCACCACCGCGTCCCGTTCGCGGGCCGCGTCCACCACCGCCTCCAGCTCCTCCCAGGTCGGCAGGACGTAACCGGCCTCCCGGAGCGGCAGTTCGAGCATCAGCGCCCCGAAGGGCTCCTCGAAGTCCCGCACTTCGTCGGCCGTGGGCAGGCGCGGCTCGTCCGTCGGGTGCACCGTGCGCAGCCCGCTGACCGCGGAGAAGGCGCTCCCCTCGTGGAGTTCGGGATGCGCCTTCGGGTGCAGGGCGACCGTCGCGTTCCCCGTACGCCCCGCCCAGCAGCGCAGCGCGACCTGCTGGGCCATCGTGCCGGTCGGGAAGAAGGCGGCGGCCTCCTTGCCGAGCAGACGCGCGACCTCCTCCTCCAACGTGGCGACGACCGCGTCTCCGTAGATGTCGGAGGGGTCCTCCGGGCCGACGACCTCGGGGGCGGCCGCCGCGAGGGCGGCGAAGCGCTCGACGAGCGGCACGAACAGGGGCGAGCGCTGCAGGGTCCGTGCGGCGCCCTGGGCCGCGGCACGGCGCCGGGCCGACTGGAGGGCGTACGCGTCCGCCTCCCGCGGCTCCGGCTGCTCCTGTTCCCGCGGCTTCGACTGCTCTTGCTCCCGGGATCCCGGCTGTTCTTGTGCTGCGCTGTTGGAGGCCATGCTCCGAGGATGGCCCGCCCTCCGCCACCAGTCATATGAATAACCACAGCCTGTGGACAGCGGAAGACGCGGCGCCAACCAATCGCGTTAGCATGACGAGAAATCGTCCGGTACCCCGAGCGGACTGGAACGGAAGGCGTCATCGCGTGAACGCATCGCATCAGCCAGACCCGCGGGACCGTCCCGCGAGGCTCACCGTGGGGGTGGTGGGAGCGGGCCGTGTGGGCCCCGCGCTCGCCGCGTCGCTGCAGCTCGCCGGGCACCGCCCGGTGGCCGCGTCCGGAGTGTCCGACACCTCCGTGCGCCGGGCCGCCGTCATGCTGCCCGACGTCCCCCTCGTCCCGCCCGCCCAGGTCCTGGAGCGCGCCGACCTGGTGCTCCTGACCGTCCCCGACGACGCCCTGCCGGGCCTGGTCGAGGGCCTCGCGGAGACCGGGGCCGTGCGCCCGGGCCAGCTCCTCGTGCACACCTCCGGGCGGTACGGCACCAAGGTCCTGGAGCCCGCCCTGCGGGCCGGAGCCCTGCCGCTCGCGCTGCACCCCGCCATGACGTTCACCGGCACCCCCGTAGACGTGCAGCGCCTTGCCGGGTGCTCCTTCGGCGTGACCGCGCCCGAGGAGCTCCGGCTCGCCGCCGAGGCCCTGGTCATCGAGATGGGCGGCGAGCCCGAGTGGATCGCCGAGGAGAACCGCCCGCTCTACCACGCGGCCCTCGCCCTCGGCGCGAACCACCTGGTCACGCTGGTCGCCGAGTCCATGGAGCTGCTGCGCGACGCGGGCGTCGAGGCCCCGGACCGGATGCTCGGCCCGCTGCTCGGCGCCGCCCTGGACAACGCCCTGCGCTCGGGCGACGCCGCGCTCACGGGTCCCGTCGCGCGCGGGGACGCGGGCACCGTCGCCGCCCACGTCGCCGAGCTGCGCAAGCACGCCCCGCAGACCGTCGCCGGCTACCTCGCGATGGCCCGCGCCACCGCCGACCGCGCCCTCGCGCACGGCCTGCTCAAGCCGGAGCTCGCCGAGGACCTCCTGGGCGTACTCGCCCACGGCGCGGGCGGGATCAGCGGTGCCGAAGGAGGCAGCCGATGACCACCACGC
Organism: Streptomyces sp. NPDC025651; assembly: GCF_055558735.1. NCBI lineage: Bacteria > Bacillati > Actinomycetota > Actinomycetes > Kitasatosporales > Streptomycetaceae > Streptomyces > Streptomyces sp. NPDC025651. The sequence goes on along the minus strand of NZ_JBVHLZ010000002.1, from coordinate 236,488 downwards.
TCCTGCACACCGCCGCGTCACTGCGCACGCGCACGCGTGAAGGCCGCCGGGCGGTCGTCATGACCATGGGCGCCCTGCACGACGGGCACGCCTCGCTGATCCGCGCCGCCCGGCGTATCGCCGGAGCCGAGGGCGAGGTCGTCGTCACGGTCTTCGTGAACCCTCTGCAGTTCGGCGCGGGCGAGGACCTGGACCGCTACCCCCGCACCCTCGAAGCCGACGTCAAGATCGCCGAACAGGCGGGCGCGGACGCCGTGTTCGCCCCTGACGTGGACGAGGTCTACCCGGGCGGCGAGCCCCAGGTCCGTATCGGCGCGGGCCCCATGGGCACGGTCCTCGAAGGGGCCACGCGCCCCGGCCACTTCGACGGGATGCTCACCGTCGTCGCCAAGCTGCTGCACCTCACCCGGCCTGACGTGGCGCTGTTCGGGCAGAAGGACGCCCAGCAGCTCGCCCTGATCCGCCGCATGGTGCGCGACCTCAACTTCGACGTGGAGATCGTCGGCGCCCCCACCGTCCGCGAGGACGACGGACTGGCCCTCTCCAGCCGCAACCGCTACCTCTCCCCGGACGAGCGGCGCACCGCACTCGCCCTCTCCCGGGCCCTGTTCGCGGGCCGCGACCGGCATGCCGCCCAGGAGGCCCTGCGCGCGCGTGCCGCCAGCGCCCCCGCCACACGCGCGCGTGCCGTCGCCCTGAGCGCGATCGGCGAGTCCCGCGCGGCGGCCGACGCGCACGCCGTGGCGCACTCCGCGCCGCCTGCCACGACCGGTGGCCCCGCCGCCGTCGTCGCCGCGGCCCGCCTCGTCCTCGACGAGGCCGCGCGCATGCGGCCCCCGCTCGAGCTCGACTACGTGGCGCTGGTGGACCCGGCCGACTTCACCGAGGTCCGCCCCGGCCACACCGGTGAGGCCGTCCTCGCCGTGGCCGCCAAGGTCGGCGCGACGCGGCTGATCGACAACATCCCGCTCACTTTCGGAGCCGCTGTATGAGTGCCACCGGAATACGGCTGCACGCCCCCGCCCCGGGCTGGTCCCTGGACGCCGACCTCGTGGTCGTCGGCTCCGGAGTGGCCGGACTGACCGCCGCCCTGCGCTGCGCGGCCGCCGGTCTGAAGACGGTCGTGGTGACCAAGGCCCGCCTGGACGACGGCTCCACGCGCTGGGCCCAGGGCGGCGTCGCCGCGGCGCTCGGCGAGGGCGACACCCCCGAACAGCACCTGGACGACACGCTGGTGGCGGGCGCGGGCCTGTGCGACGAGGCGGCCGTGCGCACCCTCGTCACCGAGGGCCCCGGCGCCGTGCGCCGCCTCATCGAGACCGGCGCCCTCTTCGACACCGACGCCGAAGGCGCCATCGAGCTGGGCCGCGAGGGCGGCCACCACCGCCGCCGCATCGTGCACGCGGGCGGCGACGCGACCGGCGCGGAGATCTCCCGCGCCCTGGTCGAGGCCGTCCGCGCGCGAGGCATACCGACCGTCGAGAACGCCCTGGTCCTGGACCTGTTGACCGACGCCGACGGCCGCACCGCCGGTGTCTCCCTGCACGTCATGGGCGAGGGCCAGCACGACGGCGTGGGCGCCGTCCACGCTCCCGCGGTGGTCCTCGCCACCGGTGGCATGGGCCAGGTCTTCTCGGCGACCACCAACCCGTCCGTGTCCACGGGCGACGGCGTGGCGCTCGCCCTGCGCGCGGGCGCCGAGGTCTCCGACCTGGAGTTCGTGCAGTTCCACCCCACGGTCCTCTTCCTCGGCGCGGACGCGGAGGGCCAGCAGCCGCTGGTCTCCGAGGCCGTCCGCGGCGAGGGCGCGCACCTCGTGGACGCCGACGGCGTGCGCTTCATGGTCGGCCAGCACGAGCTCGCCGAGCTCGCGCCCCGGGACATCGTCGCCAAGGGCATCACGCGCCGCATGCTGGAACAGGGCGCCGAGAACATGTACTTGGACGCCCGGCACTTCGGCGCCGACACCTGGGAGCACCGCTTCCCGACGATCCTCGCCGCCTGCCGGGCCCACGGCATCGACCCGGTCACCGAGCCCATCCCCATCGCCCCGGCCGCGCACTACGCCTCCGGAGGCGTCCGCACCGACCCGCACGGCCGCACCACGGTCCCGGGCCTGTACGCCTGCGGCGAGGTCGCCTGCACCGGCGTCCACGGCGCCAACCGCCTCGCCTCCAACTCCCTTCTGGAAGGCCTGGTCTACGCCGAGCGCATCGCCGCCGACATCGCGGCACGGCACGCGGAGAACGCCCTCCACGCGCGCGTGCCCGCGCCGGTGGCGCAGCCCGAGACGCCCGCCCACCCCCTGCTGCCGCCCGAGGCCCGCTTCGCCATCCAGCGCGTGATGACCGAGGGCGCCGGAGTCCTGCGCTCCGCGGAGTCCCTCGCCGAAGCGGCGGCCCGCCTCGCCCGGATCCACGCCGAGGCCGCGGGCGCGCTCGCGGACGAGGGCAAGACCGCCGAACCCGGCGTCGACACCTGGGAGACCACCAACCTCCTGTGCGTCGCCCGCGTCCTCGTCGCCGCCGCCCAGCGCCGCGAGGAGACCCGCGGCTGCCACTGGCGCGAGGACCACGCCGACCGCGACGACGCGGCTTGGCGGCGCCACATCGTCGTACGCCTGAACCCGGACAGGACCCTCGCGGCGTACACGACAAAGACCCACGACTTCCCGCCGACCAGCCCCAGCCCCAGTCCCCAGGAGCAGTGACCGTGAGCACCCCCGACGACCTCCCTCTCGCCCCGACCGGCGGCGGCTGCGGCGATGCCTGCGGCTGCGGCGGGGACGACGCGTTCGACCCCATGGAGTGCGGTCTCGACCCCGCGCTCGCGCAGCTCCTGACCGAGGCGGGCCTCGACCCCGTGCAGATCGAGGACATCGCGCACATGGCCATCGAGGAGGACCTGGCCGGCGGTGTGGACGTCACGACGGTCGCCACCATCCCCGAAGACGCCGTCGCCACCGCCGACTTCGCCGCGCGCGAGGCGGGCACCGTGGCGGGCCTGCGCGTCGCCGAGGCGATCGTCTCGGTGGTCTGCGAGGACGAGTTCGAGGTCGAGCGGCACGTCGAGGACGGCGACCGCGTCGAGGCGGGCGACGTCCTGCTGAGCGTCACCACCCGCACCCGCGACCTGCTCACCGCCGAGCGCAGCGCGCTGAACATCCTGTGCCGCCTCTCCGGCATCGCGACCGCCACGCGCGCGTGGGCGGACGTCCTGGACGGCACCAAGGCGAAGGTCCGCGACACCCGCAAGACGACGCCCGGCTACCGCGCCCTGGAGAAGTACGCGGTGCGCATGGGCGGCGGCGTGAACCACCGCATGTCGCTCTCCGACGCGGCCCTGGTCAAGGACAACCACGTGGTGGCCGCGGGCGGCGTCGCGCAGGCCTTCAAGGCCGTGCGCGAGCAGTTCCCCGGCCTGGCCATCGAGGTCGAGGTCGACACGCTCCACCAGCTGCGCGAGGTCGTGGACGCGGGCGCGGACCTGGTCCTCCTGGACAACTTCACGCCGGGCGAGACCGAGGAGGCCGTCGCCGTCGTGGCGGGCCGCGCCTTCCTGGAGTCCTCGGGCCGCCTCACTCTGGAGAACGCCCGCGCGTACGCCGAGACGGGCGTCGACTACCTCGCGGTGGGCGCCCTGACCCACTCCTCCCCGATCCTCGACATCGGCCTCGACCTGCGGGAAGCGGTGCGGGACTGATGCTGCTGACGATCGACGTAGGAAACACCCACACCGTCCTCGGCCTCTTCGACGGCGAGGACATCGTCGAGCACTGGCGCATCTCCACCGACGCCCGCCGCACGGCGGACGAACTCGCCGTGCTCCTCAACGGGTTGATGGGCATGCACCCTCTCCTCGGAGAGGAGCTGGGCGACGGCATCGACGGCATCGCGATCTGCTCGACGGTCCCCTCGGTCCTGCACGAACTGCGCGAGGTCACCCGCCGCTACTACGGCGACGTCCCGGCCGTCCTGGTCGAACCGGGCATCAAGACCGGCGTCCCGATCCTCATGGACAACCCCAAGGAGGTCGGCGCCGACCGCATCATCAACGCGGTCGCGGCCGTCGAGCTCTACGGCGGCCCGGCGATCGTCGTCGACTTCGGTACGGCGACGACGTTCGACGCGGTCTCCGCGCGCGGGGAGTACGCCGGCGGCGTCATCGCCCCCGGCATCGAGATCTCCGTCGAGGCCCTCGGCGTACGCGGCGCCCAGCTCCGCAAGATCGAGCTGGCCCGCCCGCGCAGCGTCATCGGCAAGAACACCGTGGAGGCCATGCAGGCGGGCATCCTGTACGGCTTCGCGGGCCAGGTCGACGGCGTCGTGAACCGCATGGCGCGCGAACTGGCGGGCGCGGGCGGCGACCCGGACGACGTGACGGTGATCGCCACCGGCGGTCTCGCCCCCATGGTGCTCGGCGAGGCCTCGGTCATCGACGAGCACGAACCGTGGCTGACGCTGATCGGTCTCCGGCTCGTCTACGAGCGGAACGTCTCCCGCAGCTGACCTGTATCCGCCGCTGATCCGACGCCGCGCGTGCGCAACCCCCCATATCCTGCAAGAGTCTGTGCAGGGACGGGACTTGAGCGGGTGTCGGGCGGACTGGGGAGCATGAGGCGCAAGGGACGACTTCGGGCTGCGGTGGTGGTGGCGGCGCTGGCGGGCGTGATGTTCGGTCCGGCGACGACGGCCAGGGCGCTCGCGCCCCCCTCCCCGGCGATGGCGGGCGCGGGGGCGGGCGTCCTCCCCTGGCTGGCGGTGGCTGCGGTGGCGGCGCTGGGCATCGGAGCCGTGGCCTACGCGATGGCCCGCCGCCGCGCGGACTGACGGGGCATGGACCAGCCGGGGGCACGGACCAGCCGCCGCGCCACGGACCAGTCGCCGCGCCACGAATTGGCGTTAAGCCGATTTTGTCCGATTGGCGCGTATCGTCAGGCCATGCCCACGCCATACGGATCCCGGGGCGGCATGGCCTTCAGCGCGGAGGAGCTGCGTGTGCTCCGTCGCGCTCTGGCGCTCGCCCTGCACCCCAGCCCCGTCTGTGACGAGGATGTCCAGGACTGTCTCCGGCTCGCCGAATCGGTCGACGAGGCGGTGCGCGAGGGCGCCAGGCTGCGCGCCTTCCTGATGGCCGACCTCGCCCGCTACCGGGCGGCCCTGCCCGGCACCGCATCCGGCTATCTCGCGCTCCTCGAGGACGTGCTCGGCGCCGGCTACCAGCCGGGCCCCGGCGACCTCGCCGCCCTGCGGGCCCTGCGCGGCAACGCCGCCGCTGCCGCCCTCCTCGACCGCTGCCGCGCCCTCGCCGAACGGGCCGTACGCGCCCGCCTCGCGGGCCGTGCCGTCCCGGCGGCGGCCCCAGCTCCTCAGGCGCGCCGCGCGGCCGTCCCCGCCTCGCGCACCCGGCTGCTCGCCCTGCCCGGCGGCCTCGCCGACGCCGAGGGCCCGACCGCCCCCGAGCCCAAGGCGCCGTCCGAACGCCCGGCCGCCCCGGAGCCGTCCCGTCCGGTCCCCACCCCGGCCGAGGTCTTCCCTCCCAAGCGCCGCCCCGCGGAGCCCGCGACGCCGAAGGACCCGCCGCATCAGCTCGTCGCGGGCTAGCTACCCTGGGGGCATGGACTACGTTTCCGCGCTCGTGCCCCCCGTAGTGATGGCCGTGTTCTTCACCGGTCTCATCGTGACGATCGTGAAGACCCAGGGCGGCGCCAACAAGGCCAAGGAGGACGCGGCGGTGGACGCCGCGATCTCCCGCGCCGAAGCCGTCCAGCAGGCCCCGAAGACCGGCAGCGCCTGACCCCTGGGCGCGGCACCCGGCCGAGCCGCCGAGGGTGACCTGTGAAGGTCACCCGCTGTGCCCGGCCATGCACCATGGCGTACGACTCGCATGCCTTTCGAGTCGTACGCCCTTTTTGTTGCAGAAATTAGTGGTACGCCACGTCCCTCACGCATCACGCCAATAGTGACGTCTCCCACTATTGTTCAGCTGTGCCTCGTCCATTGGGAGAACTCGAAGACTCAGTCATGACGCGGGTGTGGAAGTGGAACCGCCCCGTGACCGTTCGAGAAGTCCTGGAAGACCTACAGCAGGAACGGTCCATCGCCTACACGACCGTGATGACCGTTTTGGACAATCTCCATCAGAAGGGCTGGGTGCGTCGCGAAGCGGAGGGGCGCGCCTATCGATATGAGGCGGTCTCCACTCGGGCCGCCTACGCCGCCGCACTGATGAACGAAGCCTGGTCGCGGAGCGACAACCCCGCCGCCGCTCTCGTCGCCTTCTTCGGCATGATGTCGCCGGAACAGCGGGAAGCGCTGAGCGACGCGATGCGTATCGTCCAAGGCCCGGAGAACCCCGGCGCGGCGGAGCGCGAGGCAGAGCGATAGCGTCCGCTCATGGCTCCAGAGGTCCCCGAACTCAGCGAACTCAGCGCAAAAGCGGTCTCGGTCCGCAGGGCGCGAACCTCCGATGTGCCGGCCGTGCGCCGGCTCCTCGACTCCTACGTCCGCGAGCGGATCCTCCTGGACAAAGCGACGGTGACGCTTTACGAGGACATCCAGGAGTTCTGGGTGGCGGAACGCGACGACAACGCCGAGTTGGTCGGCTGCGGCGCTCTGCATGTGATGTGGGAAGACCTCGCGGAAGTGCGCACGCTCGCGGTGAACCCCGAGGTCAAGGGGGCCGGGGTGGGGCATCAGCTGTTGGACAAGTTGCTGCGGACCGCACGGTGGCTCGGTGTCCGCAAGGTTTTCTGTCTCACCTTCGAAGTCCACTTCTTCGCGAAGCACGGCTTCGTGGAGATCGGCGACACTCCGGTCGACGGAGATGTCTACAGCGAGCTCCTTCGTTCCTATGACGAGGGTGTCGCGGAGTTCCTCGGCCTCGAACGAGTGAAACCGAACACCTTGGGCAACAGTCGGATGCTTCTGCATCTGTGATCGCCTCTGTGGTATTCCGGGCCGCCTCCTGCCCCGGTGGCCTATGTCCGAAACGCGCACGTTTCCAGGCTTCTCGGGGTGCCCAGTCTCTCCCAGGGGTTTGTGTTTTTCCAGCAAAAGCGGTTTGCTTTCCGACGTACTGCAGTACTGCATATAACAGGGGCCGTGAATCGGCGGCGTGCGCCGTGTGGTCCGGCCTAGAAGTTATCGATGAAAGGAAATCCGGTGGCACAGAAGGTTCAGGTCCTTCTTGTCGACGACCTCGACGGTGGCGAGGCGGACGAGACCGTGACGTTTGCGCTGGACGGCAAGTCCTACGAGATCGACCTCACCACGGCCAACGCGGACAAGCTCCGTGGCGCCCTTGAGGACTTCGTCAAGGCCGGTCGGCGTACGGGAGGCCGCGGTTCGAGCGGCCGCGGCAAGGCGCGTGCGGCGGCGGCGAGCAGCGGTCAGGACACCGCGGCGATCCGTGCCTGGGCAAAGGAGAACGGTTTCGAGGTCAATGACCGCGGCCGTGTTCCCGCGTCCATTCGTGAGGCCTACGAGAAGGCCAACGGCTGACGGCTGCGACGCCGCAACCGGACCCGGTGGCACTGCGTTGCCGCCGTGTCCACAAGTCGTACGAGATCGGAGCCCACGGCGGGGTCGCTGTGGGGCGCGGTCCCGCCTCCCCCCACACAGGGCAGGGACGGCAGCGCCGGCAGCGTCGGCTCCACCTCGCACCCGGGCTCCGGGGGTCGCAGCCACACGGCCGCCCCCCGAGAGCCGGACCATCCCGGCGGCGTGGGCGCGTCGATCCGCCCGCCCGCACCGACCGCGATCAGGTCGAGGGGGATGTCCCCCCACTCCAGCCAGTCGAGCAGCCCCGGCAGCTCGTCCGCGCTTCCCGCGGTCACCAGGAGCCGCATCGTTTCCCCGCGCAGTGCCACCGGAGCCTTCGGCCCGAGATGGCGCAGCGCCGCGAACCCCGCCTCCGCGGGCAGTTCGAGGACGTCGAAGCGCAGCCCCGTCACCAGGCGCACCGGACCGGGCTCGGGCGCGGTCGCCCAGCCGAGTTCGTTCTCGTACCACTGACGCACCGGGTCGCTCTGCTCGACCGGTGTCCGGGGATGAGGAACCGTGGGGGCCATGTCCGAGCAACAGCCGGAAGGGCGCCGGGGTTACGCAGGGTCGCGATCCGACCGCGTACGGTGTCCGGAAAGGGGGCGTACGGGCGTGTTCGGCGGCGCAAGAGTGTTCGCCCGTAGCGGAGGGAACCGGGGCGCGCCGCATGGAGTGTCAGTCCTTACGGGTAAGACATCCCTAGTGGGGAGGGGCGACACGCGGGCTTTGGCGTCTCACGTTCGCCATCGGCGTAGTGATGGTGGGGGTAACTGCCTGGCCTGCGGGAACATCGTCTCGCACCATCGGGTTGGAGCAGTTGTCGGCGTTCGAGGTCAGGACTTCCCCTGGGAAGGGGGCCGGGTGTCGGCAGTTGGAATGAGCGGTCCCCGCTTGCGGGACTAAGCTGCGGAAGGACAGGGAGGGGACCGACCCCTTACTGCCTGACCGCTCTGAGGAGCGATTAACGATGTTCGAGAGGTTCACCGACCGCGCGCGGCGGGTTGTCGTCCTGGCTCAGGAAGAAGCCCGGATGCTCAACCACAACTACATCGGCACCGAGCACATCCTCCTGGGCTTGATCCATGAGGGCGAGGGTGTCGCCGCTAAGGCCCTGGAGAGCCTCGGGATTTCGCTCGAGGCGGTCCGCCAGCAGGTGGAGGAGATCATCGGGCAGGGGCAGCAGGCCCCGTCCGGCCACATCCCCTTCACCCCCCGTGCCAAGAAGGTCCTGGAGCTGTCGCTCCGCGAGGCCCTTCAGCTGGGCCACAACTACATCGGCACGGAGCACATCCTGCTCGGCCTGATCCGCGAGGGCGAGGGCGTCGCCGCCCAGGTCCTGGTCAAGCTGGGCGCCGATCTCAACCGGGTGCGGCAGCAGGTCATCCAGCTGCTCTCCGGTTACCAGGGCAAGGAGACCGCCACCGCCGGCGGTCCTGCCGAGGGCACGCCCTCCACGTCCCTGGTGCTCGACCAGTTCGGCCGGAACCTCACCCAGGCCGCTCGTGAGTCCAAGCTCGACCCGGTCATCGGGCGCGAGAAGGAGATCGAGCGGGTCATGCAGGTGCTGTCCCGCCGTACGAAGAACAACCCGGTCCTCATCGGTGAGCCCGGCGTCGGCAAGACCGCCGTCGTCGAGGGACTCGCCCAGGCCATCGTCAAGGGCGAGGTGCCCGAGACCCTCAAGGACAAGCACCTCTACACCCTCGACCTCGGTGCCCTGGTGGCCGGCTCGCGCTACCGCGGTGACTTCGAGGAGCGCCTGAAGAAGGTCCTCAAGGAGATCCGCACCCGCGGCGACATCATCCTGTTCATCGACGAGCTCCACACCCTGGTGGGTGCGGGTGCCGCCGAGGGCGCGATCGACGCCGCCAGCATCCTCAAGCCGATGCTGGCCCGCGGTGAGCTGCAGACCATCGGTGCGACCACGCTCGACGAGTACCGCAAGCACCTGGAGAAGGACGCCGCGCTGGAGCGCCGCTTCCAGCCCATCCAGGTCGCGGAGCCGTCGCTGCCGCACACCATCGAGATCCTCAAGGGCCTCCGCGACCGGTACGAGGCGCACCACCGTGTGTCCATCACCGACGAGGCCCTCGTCCAGGCCGCGACCCTGGCCGACCGGTACATCTCGGACCGCTTCCTGCCGGACAAGGCGATCGACCTGATCGACGAGGCCGGTTCCCGGATGCGTATCCGCCGGATGACCGCGCCGCCGGACCTCCGCGAGTTCGACGAGAAGATCGCGGGCGTCCGCCGCGACAAGGAGTCGGCCATCGACTCCCAGGACTTCGAGAAGGCGGCCTCTCTCCGCGACAAGGAGAAGCAGCTGCTCGCCGCGAAGGCCAAGCGGGAGAAGGAGTGGAAGGCCGGCGACATGGACGTCGTCGCCGAGGTCGACGGCGAGCTGATCGCCGAGGTCCTGGCCACGGCGACCGGCATCCCGGTCTTCAAGCTGACCGAGGAGGAGTCGAGCCGCCTGCTGCGCATGGAGGACGAGCTCCACAAGCGCGTCATCGGCCAGAAGGACGCCGTCAAGGCGCTCTCGAAGGCGATCCGGCGTACGCGTGCGGGTCTGAAGGACCCGAAGCGTCCCGGCGGCTCGTTCATCTTCGCCGGTCCGTCCGGTGTCGGTAAGACCGAGCTGTCCAAGGCGCTCGCCGAATTCCTCTTCGGCGACGAGGACGCGCTGATCTCCCTCGACATGTCGGAGTTCAGCGAGAAGCACACGGTCTCGCGTCTCTTCGGCTCCCCGCCCGGATACGTGGGTTACGAAGAGGGCGGCCAGCTGACCGAGAAGGTCCGCCGCAAGCCGTTCTCCGTCGTCCTCTTCGACGAGGTCGAGAAGGCCCACCCGGACATCTTCAACTCGCTCCTGCAGATCCTGGAGGACGGTCGCCTGACCGACTCCCAGGGCCGCGTCGTGGACTTCAAGAACACGGTCATCATCATGACGACCAACCTTGGAACCCGTGACATCTCGAAGGGCTTCAACCTGGGCTTCGCGGCCCAGGGCGACACGAAGTCCAACTACGAGCGGATGAAGAACAAGGTCAGCGACGAGCTGAAGCAGCACTTCCGCCCGGAGTTCCTGAACCGCGTCGACGACGTCGTCGTCTTCCCGCAGCTCAGCCAGGACGACATCCTCCAGATCGTCGACCTGATGATCTCCAAGGTGGACGAGCGCCTGAAGGACCGGGACATGGGCATCGAGCTCTCCCAGTCCTCGAAGGAGCTGCTCGCGAAGAAGGGCTACGACCCGGTGCTGGGCGCGCGTCCGCTGCGGCGCACGATCCAGCGCGAGGTCGAGGACACCCTCTCCGAGAAGATCCTCTTCGGCGAGCTGCGCCCCGGCCACATCGTGGTCGTCGACACGGAGGGCGAGGGCGACAACGCCACGTTCACCTTCCGCGGCGAGGAGAAGGCGGCGCTTCCGGACGTGCCGCCGATCGAGTCGGCCGCCGGCGGTGGCCCGAACCTGAGCAAGGACGCGTGACGCTCCTCGCGAGCTGAACGCCTGAAGGGGCTGCCCCGGACCGTTTCGTACGGTTCCGGGGCAGCCCCTTTTTTTGCGTGCCTCGATCAGCCCCGCCGGGCGCGCTGGGTGATGAGCGTGATCCACTCCGGTACCTGGCCGGCCACGGCGGGCGGCACCTCCGTCGGCACGAAGATGCTCTTGAGGTGCGGGAAGGCGGAGAGCCAGGCCAGGCCCTCGACGGGGTGGGGCGCCTCCAGCCACAGGTGGACGAGCCGCTCGCGCACGATGAACTCCGTGAGGTCCTCGACGCGGTAGGCGCCCTGGATCCGGATGTCCTCCCAGCCGCCGATGGCGCGCAGCGACTGGAGGTCCTCCGTGCCGCGCACGTCGACGGTGTGCTGGCGCGGCAGGTGGGCGAGGATGTCGCGGGCGTACGGATCGCGCTCGAAGTGCTGCCAGGCCTCGGTCAGGGTCGCCTGGACCACGGAGCTGGTGTGCTTGCGGAAGCGGGTCAGGAAGTGCAGCGCGGCCTCCGAGCCGACCTGGGCGGCGGTCCAGGCCACGCGGTCCGCCATCTGGTCGTCGAGGCCCTTGGGGCCCGGCAGCAGCGAGAGCACCAGATCGCCGCCCGCGCGCGCGAGTTCGCTGGCCTCGGGGAGCGAGTCGGGCGGTATCAGCGAGCTCACCCCCTCCTGGACCAGGACGCGCACCGCGGGGTCCACCTCGGCGGCGAACGGCAGCCCGGCGGCCGCGAGGAGCTTGCTGCGCGAGGTGCCCTGGCCGACGAGGCGGCGCAGCATCTGCTCGGCCTCCTTGGGCCGCGCGTGGGCGATGGCGAGCAGGATGACGTCGTCCCACTGGTCCTTGTCGGCGTTGTTCAGCAGCAGGTCGAAGTCGAGCTCCTGCACGGCGAGGCGCGAGCCCAGGTAGTCCTGGAAGGTGCGGTGCAGGAAGTCGACGCGGCCGTCGGCCGGTTCGCGCAGCAGGCCCGAGCGCAGCATCAGCGAGGTGTAGACCTCCTCGGCGCTCGCGGTGAGGTTCACCGAGGGGACGGCCTGCCCGATGATGTGCAGCGCGTCCGAACGGTCCATCTCCAGGCGGCTGTTGCGGATCAGCCACCAGGCGAGTTTCTGCAGGAGCTGCACCTGGATCGCGTACGGGATGCGCACGCCGTCGGGCGGTAACTCCCGTTCCCTGTCCCGCCGTTCCAGAAGCATCGTCAGGGCCGCCTCGTACAGCGACTTCCTGTCCTGCGGCAGGAAGCCCCTGCGGTCGCGGTGCAGGGCGCAGAGCATGCCGCACATCAGCGGGTTGGTGGCGAGGCGGTTCAGCTCCGTGGTGCCGCGCACGGCCTGCAGGAGTGCCGCGCCCGTGGCCTCGTCGGCGCCCGCGGCGCGGTGCCAGCGGCGGACGAACGTGGCCACGCCGTCACGGGACATCTGCGACAGCGTGAGCTCGCTGAACCCGGCCGTGTCCAGCCACTTCTCCGGGATGGCGGACGGGCGCGAGGTCACGAGCCACAGGTTGCCGGGGAAGGTCCGGGTCAGCTCGCGCAGCCAGCGCCGCGCGGACTCGCGCCGGTCGGCGGCTATTTCGTCTATCCCGTCGACGAGCAGGACGCCCCGCCGGGCTCGCAGTACGCGCTCCACCCAGCCGCGCGGCTGTTCGCCGCCGACCGGGCAGCCGACGGCCTTCAGGAAGTCGCCGGGCACCGGGAGTTCGGCCCCCGGGCGGGCGATCCGCCGCATCGGGAGCACGAAGGGGACGCGTCCGATGAGGTGCGTGAGGCCGTGCTCGTAGGTCCGGTCCACCGTCGTCACGGCCAGCCACTGGACGAGGGTGGTCTTGCCGGATCCGGCGACGCCGCGCAGCAGCACCTGGTCGTGCTGGGCGAGGACGCGTTCGGCGGGGATGTGGGTGCCGGAGTGGTTGTCGCCGGGGGCGGGGGCCGTGCCGCGCGGGGCGCCGCGCTCGCGGGTCGCCTCCAGGCTCAAGTAGGCGGTGTCCAGCGGCCATTCGCCGGTGCCGGTGTCCAGGCCGTAGATGGTCAGCGCGCCGTGCCGCTGGGCGATGTGCGCGGCGTACCGGCCCTCGAAGGCGGCGTCCTCGCCCGACTGCGACGGCAGGCGTTCGACGAGTACGTCGATGGCCTGGACGAGCCGCGCGAGCTGCTGGCTCTGGGTGGTCTGCAGGCGGGCGACGTAGGTGGAGCGCTGCGTGAAGAAGTTCAGGATGTGCAGGGACGCCGTGTGCAGCAGCCGTTCGTAGAACAGCTCGGCGTCGCGGCTGAGGGCGAAGGAGGCGATGCTCGCGACGGTGTTGGCGCGGAGTTCGCGGGCGAACTCCTCCGGGCCGAGGGCCACGGCTTCGTAGTCCTCGATGGTGAGGGTGCCGAGGGCGGCCAGGGAGTGCGCGAGGGCGTTGCGCACGGCGACGGCCTCCCCGGCCTCCACGGGGCGCTCGCCGGGCCCTGCGGCCCTCAGCGCACGCCGCACCAGCTCGTCCGCGATCTTCTCGACGTCCTTCGGCGTGACGTTCCGCTTCTCCCGCCCGAACGACACGAGTGCGGAGATCCGCACCGGCTCGGTCACCAGGGCGGCGCCCGGTTGGTCCTTCACGAAGAGCTTCTTCACGAGAGGCGTCACCACGCTGGACGCTATGCGCACTCCTAGGGTTCCGGGGTCGACCATGTGTCGAGGGTAGGTCAACTGAGCCGAGTGTGCGGCGAGTTGGCTGCCGTACCAAAGGTGTCCACTTCGATGTGGGCGGGCAGCGCGTCCAGGCCGGAGGTGATGGGGGCAGGAGGGACGCGCAGGCGGGTGAGGGAAGGGAGGGCCGCCAGCGGGGCTGCGTCGAGCGTCGTCCGGCCGATGGGTAGCTGCACGACGAAGGTCATGAGTCCCGGCAGGAGGCTCGGGATGCGGGCGGTGTTGTATGCCGAGCCCGGCAGCGGCGCCAGTTGCAGCTGTTTGACGCGGGGCAGGGTCAGTCCCTCAGGGGCGCAGGCGAGGCTGGCCGACGACACGGTCAGCGTGTGGAGGCCGGGGAGCCGGGCAAGGGTTTCCCACTGCGTGGCGCCGTTCAGGTGGTCGGAGGTGCCAAGAGCGACCCATTCCAGCCCCGGCCAGGTGGTGATGTGCGAGAAGTCGGCCAGCTGGTCGAGGGATTCGAACAGGCCCAGGGCCTGCAGCGGCGCTTCTGGCGGGATCAGGGAGAGGTCCCAGGGTTCGTCGATGCCGAAGAGGCGCAGCGTCGTCAGTCCGCGCAACGCGGCGAGCGCCTGTGCGGTGAGGCGTGCCGGACTCATCTCCAGCATCAGGAAGGTGGGCGCGCAGGCCGCGATCAGACGCGAGGCGGCCTCGGGGGAGACGTCCTCGCGGATGTCCAGGTGCTTCGGTCGCAGGCCCAGCTCCTCGACCGCCGCCACCTGCTCGTCGTTGCGGAGAATGAAGTGCGTCGTCCCGTCGTCGAGTTGGGCGACGACCTGCTCGGCGTAGGACCGGCACTCGTAGCGGCTCCAGGCCCACATGAGCTGGCCGCGCGCCCCGATGCCGGGGTGCCGCGCGAACCGCGCGAGGAAGGGGATCGCGGCGTCCGACAGGACATGCGTCGCCGCGGTCGCCACATGCCGCGCGTCCTCGTCGTCCAGCCCCTCGGGCCCCGGCAGCAGATCGAGCACCATGGTCCCGACCCGCGCGAGCTCCCGCGCCTCCTCCGCGCTCCGCGGCGGGATCAGCGAAGCCGTGCGCCGCTGTACCTCTTCCCGCACCGCGGGCGCCAGCTCCGCCGCGTGTTCGAGGCAGGCCGCCGCGAGGAGGTGGATCCGGTTGCGGTCCCTGCCCGCCGGGTGCTGGTCCCCGCGGTCGAGCAACTCCTCCAGGATCTCCGCCCGTTCACGCGGTCTGGCCTGCGCGACCGCCATGCGGATGACGTCCTGCCACTGGTCGTCCGCCGCATGCCGGGCGAGCACCCCGAAGTCGCCCTCGTCGACCGCGGCCCGCGCGCCCAGGAAGTCCTGGAAGGTGCGGTGGACGAACTCGACGGTGTCCGGGCCGGGTTCGCGCAGCAGGCCGCTGCGGTGCAGGAAGTGCGTGTACACCGCGCGGGCGTCGCCGAGCGCGGCCAGCTCCGGCACGGCGGGCAGCACGTCCGCGATGATCGACTCGGCGCGTGAACGGTCCATCTCCGTACGGCCGTTGCGGATCAGCCAGTAGGCGAGCCGCTGCAGCAGCTGCAGCTGGGGCTCCTCGCGCAGCTCCGGCAGGGCCATGTGGCGCTCGCGGTCCCTGCGGAGCAGGAGCATGGAGAGCGCCGCCGTGTAGAGGTCCTTGCGGCCCAGCGGCAGGAAGCCGCGCCGGTCCCTGTGCAGGGCGCAGATCAGGCCGCACATCAGGGGGTTGGTGGCGAGCCGGCCCAGGTCGGGCTTGGACCGTACCGCCTCCAGGAGCTGACTCTCGTACGCGAGGAGCTCCGTGTCCTCCTCGGGGGAGCCCGTGGCCGCCGCGGTGTGCCACCGCTCGATGAACGCCGTCACCTCCGCCTTCGTCATCGCGGAGAGCGTGAGCTCGGTGAAGCCCTCCTCGGCAAGCCAGTCCTCGCGCACGGCCGAGGGGCGCGAGGTCACCAGCCAGCGGTTTCCGGGGAAGGCGTCGATGAGGTCGGTGAGCCACGCGCGCGTGCGGGCGCGTTCGGCGTCCGGGATCTCGTCGATGCCGTCGATCAGGAGGAGCCCGCGGCCCGCCGCGAGGACGCGCGACTCCCATCCCGCGGGCTGGGTGCCGGCGAGCGGGGAGCCGACGGCGGCCAGGAAGTCCGCGGGCGCGGGCAGCCGCTCGCCGTGGCGGGTGAGGGTGCGCAGGGGCAGCACGTAGGGCACGCGGTCGCGCAGGTACGCCATGCGCCCGTCGTCGGCCGGGTCCCGGCGGGCCGCGCTCACCGCGAGCCACTGCACGAGCGTCGTCTTGCCGGAGCCCGCCTCGCCGCGGAGCAGGACCCGGTCGTGGGTGGCGAGGGCCTGGTCGGCGCGGAGCGGGGGAGCGTGCCCGACCAGCTCCACCTCCTCGGTGCCGTCCGGGGTGCGGATCGTCGCCACCCGCTCGGGGACCGACGCCTCCAGCGACATGTACGCGGCGTCGAGCGGCCACTTGCCCGGCGAGCTGGCCAGATCGATGCCGAAGATCGTCAGCTTGCCGTGCTTCCTCGCCGCGTACGCGAGGTAGTGCCGCTCGAAGGCGAGGTCCTCGGCGCCGGCGACCGGGTGCCGGGCGATCAGCGCGTCGACCTTCGCGATGAGCTCGTCCTGCCCGCGGCTCTGCGCGACCAGTGTCGCCGCCACGAACGTGGAGCGCTGCGTGAAGAACTGCAGGATGTGCAGGCACGCCCACGCGGTGACGGAGTCGAGATAGAGGGCGGCGTCCGTGGAGAGCGCGGACGCGGCGGTACGCCCCTGCGGCCGCGCCCGGTGGAGGAGCTCGCGGGCCAGCCTCTGGTGCCCGAGGCGGACCGCCTGGACGTCGTCCATGTCGAGCTCGCCGAGCGCGAGGAGTACGCGGGCCAGGGCGTCCGTGACCGCCTGGCTCTCGTCGGCGGGGAAGGGAGGCTCCCCGGGCGAGTCCAGCGAGGCCTCCACCAGCCGCCGTGCGAGCCGCCGCACGTCCTTCTCGGTCAGGCTCCGCTTCTCCCCCCTGAACGACACCAGCGAAGCCAGCCGCACGGGCTTCTCCACGAGCCCCGCGCCCGGGCCCTCCCGCACGAACAGCTTCTTGATCAGGGGGGCTACGGCGCTCGATGCCAGGCGGGTGCCTATGACCGCGGGATCCATGGGCGTGAGCGTAGCGGGGGTCACATTCGGAATGGGGTGGATCTTGGGGGCCGGTGACATGACGCACAGGCGTTTTGTCCGGTACTAGGCGGAATAGTGGAAGCCGCAAGATCGATACACGGGACCTTCGGCCCGCAACCTCCGGGACCTTGGTCGCGTCCGGCGGCGAGGCGCGGCGGCCGGGCCGGGCGGGGCGTCGAAGGGGCGCCCGACGTGGGGCCAAACCTCCGCGGCGGGAGAAATTCCGTTACCGGGCCGAGGGGTAATTGTCCGGATTTGATGGTGTCAAGGCGGCGAAATCACGGTCCGCGGTTACGGCTTCGGGTAGTAGACGGGCGTTTTGGGCGCGGGCCGCGGTGGGGGTTACCAAGGGATGGCCGACCCGGCGACCGCGTGACCTCACGTGAGCCAGCCGGGTCCCTTCATGCCCCCTCAAGTCGGCGCGGCACCGTCGCGGCAGCCGTCTCGCAGCAGTCGTCTCACCCCGGAGGACAGCCCCCATGTCGAAGCGCACCAAGTCCCACCATCCCCGCCCGTCGACGTTCCGCGCCCGGACGGCCGTCGTCGCCGCCGGCATCGGAGCGTCGGCGGTTCTCGGGGCCGGGGTCTCGGTCGCTGCGGACGACGCCAAGAGCGCCGCGCTGCCCGGTGTCGCCGCCGTGAACTCCGTCCAGGAGCAGGTCGCCGCCCAGGCGAAGGCCGCCGAGAAGGCGAAGCAGGCCGAGGCGAAGAAGGCCGCCGACGCCCGGCGTGCCGCCGCCGCGAAGGCCGCGTCCTGGGTCGACCCGGTCAACAACTACACGCTCTCCGCGAGCTTCGGCCTCGGCGGCAGCATGTGGTCCCACAAGCACTCCGGCCAGGACTTCGCCGTGCCGATCGGTACCCAGGTCGAGGCCGTGCACTCCGGCACCGTCGTCAAGGCCGGCCCCAACGGCGCCGGTGACGGCCCCGCGTACGGCAACGCCGTGGTGATCAAGCACTCCGACGGCACGTTCTCGCAGTACGCGCACCTCTCCCAGGTCGACGTCCGGGTGGGCCAGAACGTCACCACGGGCCAGCGCGTCGCCCTCTCGGGCAACACCGGCAACTCCAGCGGCCCGCACCTGCACTTCGAGATCCGCACGACCCCGAACTACGGCTCGGCCGTCGACCCGGTCGCCTTCCTCCGCTCGGAGGGCGTGCGCGTCTGACCTCTGTGCCGTCGGGTCGCCCGAGGGGTTCTCAGGACTCCTCGTGGGCCCGGGTCACCAGCTCCATGGCGACCTCGAGAGTGGCTTCCTGCTTCTCTTCGAGGTCGCCTTCGGCGTCCCGCAGGGCGATTGCTCCGCCGTGAATCGTGGTCAGCGCGCTGAAGCAGCGCACCTGGGCGGTGAGCGGAGAATCCGGGTCGCGCAGCACGTTGACCATGCCGATCACGCGTTGCTTGAATGACTCGCCGATGCTCAGGTCGCGGATGGTGGCCTGGTTCTCGTGCATGAAGCGGAAGAGCGGCGTGGCCTCGGTGAAGATCACGTTGTAGCGGCGCAGCACCTCCTGCTTGGTCTCCAGGGAGCGCGGCTGTTCCTTGGCCCAGGCGATGAGCTCGTCGATGGGGGCCGTCAGGTTCTCGAAGAGGCTGACGAGGATGTCCTCCTTGGTCTTGAAGTGGTAGTAAAGCGCCGCCTTCGTGACCTCCAGGCGCTCGGAGATCTCGCGCAGCGACGTCTTCTCGTACCCCTGCTCGGCGAAGAGTTCGAGGGCGACGTCCTGGATGCGCTGGCGGGTGTTCCCGCGGCGCTGCTGCTTGCCCGTGCTCGTTCCCGTGCCCATCGGGTGCTCCTCGGCTCCGCTTAACTTACTTGACGCCCGGCTAGTTAGGGGTCTACCTTCCCCCAGTGTAGTCAACTAGCCGGGCGGCAAGTAAGGGCGCTCGGCGGGTCACGGAAGTGCGGGGAGTGGGGAACATGTCCGAAAGGTCCATGGTGAAAGCCGGGCCGCAGACGGCGCAGGATCCGGTGGGGGCCGGGTCGGGAAGCGGCGCCGGGGCGCAGGCCGGGCCCGCGAAGGCCGGGCCGCAGCCGCGCAGCGTCCGCGTCGTGCTGATGGCGCTGATGATCGCGATGCTGCTCGCGATGCTCGACAACATGATCGTGAGCCCCGCGATGCCGACGATCGTCGGCGACCTCGGCGGCATGGAGCACCTGTCCTGGGTCGTCACCTCGTACACCCTGGCGACCGCGGCCTCCACCCCCATCTGGGGCAAGCTCGGCGACATGTACGGGCGCAAGGGCGCCTTCCTCGCCTCCATCGTGATCTTCCTGGCCGGCTCCGTGCTGAGCGGCATGGCGCAGGACATGGCGCAGCTCATCGGCTTCCGCGCGATCCAGGGGCTCGGCGCGGGCGGTCTGATGGTCGGCGTCATGGCGATCATCGGCGACCTGGTGCCGCCGCGTGACCGCGGCAAGTACATGGGCATGATGACCGGCGTCATGGCGGTCGCCATGATCGGCGGCCCGCTGGTCGGCGGCACCATCACCGACCACCTCGGCTGGCGCTGGGCCTTCTACATCAACCTGCCGCTCGGCGTCGTCGCCCTCGCCATGGTGACCGCCGTCCTGCACCTGCCCAAGAAGAAGGCGCAGGGGCGCATCGACTACCTCGGCGCGGCCCTGCTCACCGCGGGCATCAGCGCGCTCGTGCTCGTCACCACCTGGGGCGGCACGGAGTACGCCTGGGGCTCGGCCGTGATCATGGAGCTCGTCGCGATCGGCGTCGTCGCGCTCATCGGCTTCGTCCTCGTACAGAAGAAGGCCGCCGAGCCGATCATGCCGCTGCACATCTTCCGCAGCCTCAACTTCTCGCTGATGGCCGTCATCGGCTTCATCACCGGCTTCGTGATGTTCGGCGCGATGCTCTTCCTGCCGCTCTACCAGCAGTCGGTGCAGGGCGCCTCGGCGACCAACTCCGGTCTGCTGCTCCTGCCGATGCTGCTCTCGATGATGGCCGTCTCGATGGTCGCGGGCCGGATCACCACGAGCACCGGCAAGTACAAGATCTTCCCGATCGTCGGCACCGTCCTGATGGTCGCCGGCTTCCTGCTCCTGTCGACCATGGACACCGGCACCACGCGCTTCGTCTCGGGCCTCTACATGGCCGTGCTCGGCGCGGGCATGGGCTTCCTGATGCAGGTCACCATGCTCGTCGCGCAGAACAGCGTCGAGATGAAGGACATGGGCGTCGCCTCGTCCTCAGCCACGCTCTTCCGTACGCTCGGCTCCTCGTTCGGCGTCGCGATCATGGGCGCGCTCTTCAACCACCGCGTCCAGGACGTGATGGCCGAGCGCGCGGGGGCCCTGGGCGACAAGGTCACCGAGAAGTCGGCGCAGCTGGACGCGGCGAGCCTCGCGAAGCTGCCGGACGCCGTCCGCGACGCCTACCAGCACGCGGTGTCCTCCGGCACGCACTCGGCCTTCCTGCTCGGTGCCGTCATCGGCGTCGCGGCGCTGCTCGCCTCCTTCTTCGTGAAGGAGACCCCGCTGCGCGGCTCGGGTCCCGCGGACAAGAGCCCGGTGGCCGCCGAGTAACCGCCTGTCGCCCCGCACGACCCACGGCCCCCGGTGCCCCGCGCACCGGGGGCCGTTGTCAGTGCCGCGTGCCAGCATCGGAGAGGTGGAGAGACTGCGGCAGCTGCGCCGCGCCAAGGACGCCATGGACCGCGACTGGGCCGACCCGCACCTCGACCTGGACGCCGTGGCGACCCATGCGGGGTACTCCCGCTATCACTTCCTGCGCGCCTTCAAGGAGGTGTACGGGGAGACGCCGGGGCAGTATCTGTCGCGCCGTCGCATCGAGCGGGCCGAGGACATGCTGCGCTCGGCCGACCTGTCGGTCACGGAGATCTGCATGCTCGTGGGCTTCAGCAGCGTCGGCACCTTCTCGTCCACGTTCAAGCGCCGGACGGGCCTGACCCCCAGCGATTACCGCACCCGGCACGTGGGCCGCGGCGCCGCCCTCATCCCCGGGTGCTACGCGATGTTGTGGGCCGGCGGCTTCCCCGCGCGCGGGGCCCCGGACGAGGCCCGCAATTCTGAAGAAGCGGGATGAGGACGGCCCTGCCTACGGTGGCCTGGCAGGGCGGAACACCACCGCAGGCAGCCCCCCCCCACCCCTCCCCACGCCGCACTTGGAGCACGACATGATCAAGGGACTCGCCATCTCCACCGTCTGGGTCCTGGACCAGGACCGGGCCAAGGAGTTCTACACGGAGAAGCTGGGCCTGGAGGTCCGCACCGACATGACGATGGGCGACGGCGGCATGCGCTGGCTCACGGTCGGCGCCAAGGACCAGCCCGACGTCGAGCTCACCCTGATGGTGCCGGGCTCGTCCGCCATGGACCCCGAGTCGGCCGAGGCCATGAGGAAGCTGGTCGCCAAGGGCATCCTCGGCGCGGGCGTCCTGGTCACCGACGACATCCACGGGGACTACGAGAAGCTGAAGGCACGCGGCGTCGAGTTCCTCCAGGAGCCGCAGGAGCGGCCCTACGGCACCGAGGCGCTGTTCCGCGACGACTCGGGCAACTGGTTCTCGTTCACGCAGCGCCGCGAGTCGGGCCTCGACCTGGACAAGGACTGGGCCTGCTGAGGCCCGGCCGCCCTCGCGGTCGTCCGCGCGCCCGCCACCCTCAGAAGTTGTCCGGCAGCTGCAGCACCGGATAGCTCCCGGTGTTCGTCGGCGCGTGCTCCGGCAGCCACAGCACGGCGACCGCGCCCTCGGCCGGCTCGTCGGGCGCCGCCCCCGCCGGGCGTACGTTGCGGAAGGTGAGCCGTGCCCCGAGCACCCGCGCCTGGCCCGCGGCGATCGTCAGACCGAGGCCGTGGCCGTGCCCGGCCCGGTCGGTGCTGCCGGTGCGGAAGCGGCTCGGCCCCTCTTCCAGGAGCGCCTCGGGGAAGCCGGGCCCGTGGTCGCGCACCCGGACCACCCGGCCCTCGACGCTGACCTCGATGGGCGGCTTGCCGTGCTTGGTGGCGTTGGCGACGAGATTGCCGAGGATGCGCTCCAGGCGGCGCGGGTCGGTGGTGACCTCCGACTCGTGCACCACCGTCACCGTCACGTCCGTGGTCAGGGCGGCCATGCGCCGGCTCACGAACTCGCCGAGCGTGATGTCCTGCAGCTCGGCCCGCTCGGCCGCCGAGTCCAGGCGCGCCACTTCGAGCACGTCCTCGACGAGCGTGCGCATCGCCTGCGCGCGGTCCTTGACCAGCTCGCTCGGGCGCCCCGGCGGCAGCAGCTCGGCCGCCGTGAGCAGCCCGGTCACCGGCGTCCGCAGCTCGTGCGCGATGTCGGCGGTCACCCGGCGCTCGGCCTCCAGGCGCTGCTTGAGGGTGTCGGCCATGGCGTCCACGGCGCTCGCCACGTCGTCGGTCTCGTCCTTGACGACACCGCCGATCGCTTCGCGGACGCTCACGTCCGTCTGGCCCTGGGCGACCTCGCTCGCCGCCGTCGCAGCCTTGCGCAGGCGCCGCGACAGCTGCCCGCCGATCAGCACGCCCAGCGCGCAGCCGCCGAAGACGACCGCGATCGAGCCGATGACCAGGGCCTGGTCGAGGTCCTTCATGACGGTGGCGCTGCGGTCGGTGAAGCGGGAGTGCAGCGACAGGACGTGTCCGTCGGCGAGCGGCACGGCCGCCCAGATGTCCGGTACCCCGTCGGGCTTCTCCTGGACGAAGGTGGCGCGGCGGCCCTTGAGGACTTTCTGCCGCAGCTCCTCGGGCAGCTCCGGGTCGTCGACCTTCGTGCCGAACTGCAGGGTCTGCCGCTGGGAGGCGGAGGAGTAGAGCCGCAGGGCGAACTGGATGCGCTCGTCCTGCACGTCGCGCGCGTTGTCGAGCATCGAGACCCGCGCGGCGTTGTGCACGACCAGGCTCAGGGCCACCGCGACCAGCGCGCCGACCAGTGCGATGGCCGCGGCGATCTTCCAGCGGATCCCGGTGCGCAGGCCGGACCGGAACAGGGTGCGGACGCGCTCGACCGCACTGTGCCCCCCGTTCATATGAGCCGTCCCCCGCATCCGCTTCCCCTGGATCGCCGCAGCCGCGGCCCGTCGTTCCTCACGTGTGTCCCGTCACGCCTTGAGCTTGTAGCCGAAGCCGCGGACCGTCTCGATGCGGTCCTGGCCCACCTTGGTACGCAGCCGCTGCACGTGGACGTCGACGACGCGGGTGTCACCGCCCCAGCCGTAGTCCCACACGCGCTCCAGGAGCTTGTCGCGGGAGAGGACCGTGCCGGGCGCGGACGAGAACTCCAGGAGCAGGCGCATCTCGGTGGGCGTCAGCGCCACCGGGGCGCCGTCCCTGCGCACCTCCATGCCGACCGTGTCGATCTCCAGGTCGCCGAAGTTCAGCACGCCGCCGTCCGCCGCGGAGCTCTCCTCCGCGCCGGAGGCCGCCGAGCCGTGCCCGCCCGCGTGCCCGAAGCGGCGCAGGACCGCGCGGATGCGGGCGACCAGGACGGCGCCGTCGAACGGCTTGGTCACGTAGTCGTCGGCGCCGGCCTCCAGACCGAGCACGACGTCGATGGAGTCGGCGCGCGCCGACAGCATGATCACCGGAACCGTGGATTCCTCGCGGATGCGGCGGCACAGCGAGACACCGTCCATGCCGGGCACCATCACGTCGAGCAGCGCGATGTCCGGCTGGTTCGTGCGGAACGCCTCAAGGCCCGCGAGGCCGTCGGGCATGGCGGTCACCGCGAAGCCGTCGCGTTCAAGGGCGAGCTGGGTGGCCTCGCGGATGACGTCGTCGTCCTCGACGAACAGGACGTGGGTCTGCTCTGCCATCGGGTGCTCTCAGTCCTTCTCGGTGCGTGCGTCTGCGTCGTGTGCTGCGGGGCCGTCAGTCCGCCGACGGCGCGGTCGGCTCTCCGCCCACCGAGTTGCTGAAGTCGCTGCGGGTGCGCTGCGTCTCGGTGAAGCGGTTGGCCGACCAGTGGTACGTGATCACTTCCTCGCCTGAGGGGTAGGCCACCGAGTCGCCCTTCTCGTACATCTGCTTCGTCACGACCAGGTCGCCCCGGTCGATCTCCGCGTAGACGGAAGCGGGCTCCTCGGCACTGAAGACATTCTCGTACTTATCGCCCTCGGCGCGATACACGTAGCTGCCGATGCCCACGGCGTCGGCGCAGGTCTGGACGTTCACCACGACGTCGGCGGCCTGGCCGCCGGTGAGGTTCCCGTACGTCACGTCGACCGGGTAGGAGTTCCCGGTGCACGGCTTCAGGTCCCGCTTGATGTCCGGGCTGACCTTCGGGTCGTTCTTGACGAGCCGCACCGCGTCGATCTTCTTCGTCGGCAGCGGGGCCGAAGGCGACGTCGACGGCGACGCGGACACCACGGGCTCGCTGCGGGCCGGGCCCTCGTCGCGCGCGCCGGAACCGCCCGTCGAGCAGGCGGAGAGCAAAAGGCCGAGGGCGGCGACCGCGGCCACCGCCGCGCTCACCGCCTTGACGCTTTTTCTGACCCGGGGGCCTAGGCCGCGCAACTCTCCCGCTCCTCACGTTCGAGCGCGCTTGCGACCAGCTCTTCGCGGTCCCGGCTCTCCAGCTCCTGACGGAGCCGGGCCAGTGCCCGGTGCAGCGTGCTCTTGACCGTTCCGGCCGACATACCGAGGGCGGCGGCCGTCTCCTCTGTGGACATCTGCTCCCAGTGTCGCAGCACGACGACGCTGCGCTGCTTGGGTGCAAGCACCTTCATGACGTCCATCAGCAGCGCGCGGTCCGCGTGCTGCTCGGTGGAGTCTTCCACGCTCGCGTCGGGCAGCTGCTCGGTGGGCACCTCTTCGAGCTTGCGGGCCCGCCACCACTCCGTACGCGTGTTGATCATGACGCGGCGCAGGTACGCGTCCGCGAGCCGCTTGTCGGCTATGCCGTCCCAGCGGCCGTACGTCCGTACGAGCGCGGTCTGCAGCAGGTCCTGTGCGTCCACGGGGTCCGGGACCAGGCGCCGGGCACTGCGCAGCAGGGCATCCTGCCGAGTGCGGACGTACTCTTCGAACTCGAGCACCTCGCCGTGCGCCATACCAAACCGCCTCCGTTCCGTCCCCATTAGCGACCGCCGTTCCCTGCCTGTGCGGTACAGGTAAGAAGCTACGGAGGCGTTGTCACGAGGTTGTGCGGAGGAGCCAGCGGCGGGCGCACGGCTGTACGTCGGTTGTGTAACAGAAGTAGGTCTCGCGTAAATACCTGCGTTTACCAGGGCCCCTGGCGCCCCTGCCGTCAGGTCGAAGGCGGCTGACGGTCCTGACAGGCGTCGTCGCCGGTCAGGTCAGGGGCAACCGGTAGAAACCGTCCGCAAGCGGCTCGACGAGACCGTCCGCGACGAGGCCGTCCAGCGCGCGGGCCCGCTGCACCGGCTCGTCCCACACCCGGTCGAGCGCGGCCTGCGGCACCGGCGCCACGGCCTCGCGGAGCACCGCGAGCAGCTTGCCCCGCACCTGGCGGTCCGTCCCCGCGTACGTCTGGCCGCGGCGGGCCGGGCCCTCGTGCGCGGGCTTGCCCGCCGCGCGCCAGGCGCACTGCGCGGCGATCGGGCACTTCGCGCAGTTCTCGTTCTTGGCGGTGCAGACCAGGGCGCCCAGCTCCATGGAGGCGGCGGCCCAGCGGGACGCGGTGCGCTCGTCCTCGGGCAGCAGGGCGCGGGCGAGCTTGCGCTCGGCGGCCGTCGTCGCGTTCGGCGGGTACTGCACGCCGGCCACGGCCCGCGCGAAGACCCGGCGTACGTTCGTGTCGAGCACGGCGTGCCGCTGGCCGTACGCGAAGGAGGCCACCGCGGCCGCTGTGTACTCCCCGATGCCGGGCAGCGCGAGCAGCTGCGCGTGCTGGGTGGGCACGTCGCCGCCGTGCCGCTCCGTTATGGCGACGGCCGCGCCGTGCAGCCGCAGGGCGCGGCGCGGATAGCCGAGCCGCCCCCAGGCGCGGACGGCCTCGCCCGGCGCCTCCTTGGCGAGGTCGGCGGGGCGGGGCCAGCGGGCGAGCCACTGCTCGTACACGGGCAGGACGCGGCTGACCGGCGTCTGCTGGAGCATGAACTCGCTGACCATCACGCCCCACGGCCCGGCGTCCTCATGACGCCACGGCAGATCACGGGCGTGCGCGTCGAACCACGCGATGACGGGGGTGTGCAGCTCCTCCCCGGCGGGCTCGGGGGCTTCCCCCTGGGCGGGGCTGTTCGGCATGGGCTTCGTGGGCGCAGTCATGGCACATCCGATCCTGCCACGGGGGCGGCGGGCCACGGGCCAACCGCGCGGCTCGCCTCGACGGTTTCCCGGGTCGCGGCCCAGGGACCTGACGATCGGCAGGGGTGGTGAAGGGCGTCGGCACGTAGCGTCGGGGGCGTGGAAAGACGTACGGGGGACCTGCTGCTGTGGGGGGCGCTCGCGGTGCCCGTCCTGACGGTGGACCGGATGGGTCTGAACGAGCCCAGCTCCGCGGCGCGACAGGCCGTCGCCCTGGCGGTCCTCGCCGTCGCGGTCGCCGTCCGGCGGTCCCGTCCCCTTCTCGCGTTCCTCCTCGCCGCCGCCCTCGGCCTCGCCACCGCCTCCTCCCTCTTCACCCTCTCGTACGGCCCCGCCTTCGCCGTCCTCGCGCTGCTCCTCGGCCGCCGGGCGTTCCGCGCACGGCCCGCCCTGATCGCCTTCGGGGGCATCGCCCTCGCCGGCACCGTCAAGATCGCCGTGCGGGACGTCGACCCGGTCGTCGAGTGGCTCGTCCTCATGGGGACGCTCGTCTTCGGCGCGGTCTTCCCGTGGCTCGCGGGCCGCTACTGGCGCCAGGGCCGCGAGCTGGCCGCCGCGGGCTGGGCCAGGGCCGACCAGCTGGAGCGCGAGCAGCGCATCGTCGCCGACCGCGCCCGGCTGCGCGAACGGGCCCGCATCGCCCAGGACATGCACGACTCCCTGGGCCACGAGCTGAGCCTGATCGCCGTGCGCGCGGGCGCCCTGCAGGTCGCCCCCGACCTGCCGGAACCGCACCGCGAGGCGGCCGCCGACCTCCGCGCCGCCGCCTCGCAGGCCACCGACCGGCTGCACGCGATCATCGGTCTGCTCCGCGACGAGGGCGACGAACAGGCCCCGCTCGCCCCGGCAGGCGAGAGCGTCGCGGCCCTCGTCGCGCGCGCCGCGGAGTCGGGTCTCGACATCACGTACGCCGACGACGAGGAGGAGGCAAGCGGGGCAAGCGGTACTCCGGAAGCGCCGGGTGACCCGGCGGGCGGCGGGTTGACCGGCCGCACCGTCCACCGCGTCGTCCAAGAAGCGCTGACCAACGCCGCCAAGCACGCGCCGGGCGCCCACGTCGCCGTCACGGTGGCCCGCGACGGCGCCACGACGACGGTCACCGTCACCAACGGCCGCCCCCGCGCGGACGGTTCGGGCCGGGGCGCCCCGCCCGCGTCCGGCGGCGGCTCGGGACTGCGCGGCCTGCGCACCCGCGTCACGGATCTCGGCGGCACTCTGGACGCGGGCCCCCACGGCCACGGCTTCCGGGTCACCGCGCGCCTTCCGGACCGGGCGGCCGCGCCCGCGCCGCCGCACCCCGGCTCCGGCATCGCGTACGCACGACGCCGCACCGCCCTGGCCTTCGGCGCCGCCGTCGCCACGGGCGTACTGCTCGTCGGCGGGACCTTCGCCTGGTACGCGTACTCGCGCACGCACTCCGTCCTCGACCCCGCCGACTACGCGCGCCTGCGCGTCGGCGAGCCGCGCGCCGAGGCCGGGCGCGTGCTGCCGGAGCGGACCGTCGCCGACCCGCCGCTGGAGCGCGCGCCGACCCCGCCGCCCGCGGACGCGGACTGCGCGTACTACCGCGCGAGCGATGAACTCTTCACCGCCGTCGCGCACTTCAGGGTCTGCTTCGGCACGGGCGGCGCCATGAAGGACCGGCTCGTGGACAAGGCCGTCATCCCGACGGCGGGCGAGACCGACGACAAGGCCGAGGACCGGGAGAGGAAATGAGCACGGTGGACGAGACGTGGAACGGCGGGGCGCGGCGCGCCATCCGGGTCCTGCTGGCCGACGACGAGGCCATGATCCGCGCCGGCGTGCGGGCCATCCTCGGCGCGGGCCGGGACATCGAGGTCGTCGCGGAGGCCGCCGACGGACGCGAGGCCGTGGACCTCGCCCGGGCCCACCGCCCGGACGTGGCGCTGCTCGACATCCGCATGCCGCGCCTGGACGGGCTCGCCGCGGGCGAGGAAATCGTCCGTACGGTGCCAGGCGCCGCGGTCGCGATGCTGACGACGTTCTCCGAGGACGAGTACGTCGCCCGCGCGCTCGGCGGCGGAGCCACCGGCTTCCTGCTGAAGTCCGGTGATCCGCACGAACTCATCGCGGGTGTAAGGGCGGTGGCGGACGGCGCCGCGTTCCTCTCGCCCAAGGTCGCCCGGCACGTCATCGACGGCTTCGGCGCCCGGCACCTCGGCCGCGCCGCCACCGCGCGCGCCCGCGTCGAGGTCCTCACGCCGCGCGAGCGCGAGGTGCTCGGCCTGGTCGGCGCGGGCCTGTCCAACCCGGAGATCGCGGCCCGGCTGCATCTCGTGGAGGGCACGGTCAAGGCGTACGTGAGCGCGGTCCTCGACCGGCTCGCGGTCAGGAACCGCGTCCAGGCGGCGATCGTCGCGTACGAGGCGGGGCTCGTCCCGGAGGCGTAGACGCCGTCGGAACGAGCCCCGTGGCCCGGATGCGAGCCGCTCGGCTCAGTGCTGCTGCGAGTCGTGGCGGCGGAACGTCATCGTCGGCTGGTCGTAGGCGGCCGGGTCGTACGGAGCCTGCGGCTGCCCTTGAGGCTGCTGGCCCTGATGCTGCTCGGGGTGCTGGGCCTGGTGCTGTTCCGGGTACTGGGCCTGGTGCCGGCCCGGGTACTGCGGCTGGTTCCGCCCCGGATACCGCGGCTGGTTCTGCAGCGGGGCCTGTGCCGGAAGCGTGACGGGGGCCTGGGCGGGGCCCGGTCCCGCGAACCACCGCACGATCCCCGTGTTCGACCCGCGCATCGCCTGCCCGATCCGCGCCACCGGACGCGTGGAGACCCGGACGACGACGAACGCGGCGACCGCGCCGAAGACGAGACCCACCGCCACGTCGTGCGGGTAGTGCACACCGACGAAGACCCGCGAGAAGGCCATGAGCACGGCCATCGGCACCGTGAGGGCGGCGATCCGCGGCCAGGCCAGCGCGAGACCGATGGCCGCGGCGCCCGCGATCGTCGAGTGGTTGCTCGGGAAGGACCAGTCGCCGTGCGGCGGGCACTCGACGAGCGGGGTGAGCGCGCCGGACACCGCCCGGCAGGGCCGCTCCTCCTCGATCACGGACTTGAACAACTCGCTGCACACATAAGCCACCGCGGTGGCCAGCGGAGCGAGGACCGCGATCGCCAGGGAACGCGGTTCCCCGCTCCTGGCCCGCCACCAGGCGACGATGAAGAGCACGCCGAAGAGCAGCAGCCCGAGTTCCGTCCACACCTCCGCGAGGTGCTGGAACCACGATGGCGTGTCGTGGGCGAAGCCGGTGATGTCGCGGTAGAGATCGTCGGTCATGGTGTCCATGATTACGGACGGTACGGAGTGCGGCCGAATCGTCACATCTGGCGATCGACCCGTCACGCCCCTGTCGATGGACAGGGGGCGGCGGGCGTCTGCGGGATGATGATCCGCAAACTTTGTCGCCCAAGGCGGCGGGTGGGGCAGGAGAAGCAGCGGATCTCTCGTAAGGTTTGGGCGTGGGATCTCTGCGCAATCCGGTCGGGCCGCTTCCCTCCACCATCTACTGGCGTCGGAGGGCCGTTCTGCTGTCCGTGCTCGGACTGCTGGTGCTGCTCGTCGTCTGGGTCGTCACCTCCGGTGGCGGAGGCGAGAAGAACGGCGCCGACGGCCCCGGCGGCAACGGCCCCGCCACGTCCATCACTCCGGGACCCTCCGGATCCGGGCCCGCGATCAGTGAACACCCGGGCGGCCGGGACGAGTCGAGCGAGGGCTCCGACTCCGGTTCCGGTTCCGGCTCGGGCGGTTCCGGGGGATCGGGCTCGGACTCCGGTTCCGGTTCCGGCGGCTCGGCGGGGTCCGGCGGCGGATCCGACGACGGCGCCAAGGGCGGCGGCGGCTCGGGCGACCGGCTGCCGGCCGGCACGAAGCTGCCCAACTGCACCAGCGGCGACGTGAAGTTGAAGGTGCGCAGCGTCGAGAACGAGTACGGGATCGACGAGAAGCCGAAGTTCGAGCTGATCGCCGAGAACAGCGGCGGCAAGGCCTGCAAGATCGATCTCGGCGGCAAGGGCACGGTGGTGACGATCACTCAGGCCGAGGGGGACGAGGAGTTCTGGTCCTCGGCCGACTGCCCGTCAGGAAGCGGGAGCCTGCTGCTGCGGGTGCCGGCGGAGGGCCGCGTCACGCACGCGGTGCAGTGGGACCGCCGGGCGAGCGCCCCGCAGTGCGCGACGCCTTCGGCGGGATCGGCGGCCCCGGGCACGTACTTGGTCGAGGCGAAGGCTCCCGGCCTGGGGACGGCCCGCGCTTCGTTCGTGCTTGAGAAGGACTGAGGGCAAGGCCGCGCCCCGGTAAGGGGCGCGGGGAACTGCGCGACCAGCCACAAAGCACCCGCAGCCGAAGAACCCGCCTCGGCGGAGCGTCAGACGTACGGCTCCAGGATTGACGACTCGGCGAGACGGGACAGGCCCTCGCGGACGCTGCGCGCCCGGGCCTCGCCCACTCCGTCCACCGTCTGGAGGTCGTCCACGCTGGCGGCGAGCAGCTTCTGCAGGCCCCCGAAGTGCTCGACCAGGCGGTCGATGATCGCTCCGGGGAGGCGCGGGACCTTGGCCAGGAGGCGGAAGCCCCGCGGGGACACCGCGGAGTCCAGGGCCTCCGGAGAGCCGGTGTAGCCCAAGGCGCGGGCCACGATGGGGAGTTCGAGGAGCTCCGCGTGGGTGAGGGCGTCCAGCTCCTGCAGCGCCTCGTCGACCGTGCGGGAGCGCTTGGCGGTGGGCTCGGGGACGTAGTCCCTGACGACCAGTTCGCGCTCGGGCTCGACGCCCGCGATCAACTCGTCCAGCTGGAGGGCGAGGAGGCGGCCGTCCGTGCCGAGCTCCACCACGTACTCGGCGATCTCGGTGGCGATGCGGCGCACCATCTCCAGGCGCTGCGCGACCGCCGTGACGTCCCGGACCGTCACCAAGTCCTCGATCTCCAGGGCGGAGAGCGTGCCCGCGACCTCGTCGAGACGGAGCTTGTACCGCTCCAGGGTCGCGAGGGCCTGGTTGGCGCGGGAGAGGATCGCTGCCGAGTCCTCCAGGACGCGGCGCTGGCCGTCCACGTACAGCGCGATCAGGCGCATGGACTGGGAGACGGAGACGACGGGGAAGCCGACCTGCTTGCTCACCCGGTCCGCCGTGCGGTGGCGGGTGCCCGTCTCCTCCGTGGGGATCGTCGGGTCCGGCACCAGCTGCACGCCGGCGCGCAGGATCTTGGTGATGTCCTTGTCGAGGACGATGCCGCCGTCGAGCTTGCACAGCTCGCGCAGGCGCGTCGCCGTGAACTCCACGTCCAGGTTGAAGCCGCCCGTGCACATCGACTCGACGGTCTTGTCGAAGCCGAGGACGATCAGTCCGCCGGTGTTGCCCCGGAGGATGCGCTCCAGGCCGTCGCGGAGTGCCGTGCCGGGCGCGACGGCGCTCAGGGAGGCGCGCATCAGCCCATCGGCACCGGAGCTCGAACCGGGCTTGCCGGGAAACGCTGCCCGGTCGTTGGCTGCCACTGCACTCCCTCGGTCGCAGGTTGTCCGGGCCTCTGCCGCACGCTCGCTCCGTACGGAGCGCACGCCCTGCTTCGTACGGATGGGCGAGACCAGGGCAAAGTCTACCGGCGCTCTTCCTCCTCCCGTGGGGCCTCTCGGCGACGGGACCTCGGAAGGACACGCAGGGCGTCCCCCATGTCGGCGACTTCGATGACCTTCATACCGGCGGGGATCTTGCCCGGATCGGCCGGTACGAGGGCGTGGGTGAAGCCCAGGCGGTGCGCCTCCGCGAGCCTGCGCTGGACGCCGGTGACCCGTCTGACCTCGCCCGCCAGGCCCACTTCCCCTATCGCGACGAGATTCTTGGGGAGCGGGGTGTCGCTCGCGGCGCTCGCCAGCGCGAGGGCGACGGCCAGGTCGGCCGCGGGCTCGGAGAGCTTCACGCCGCCGACCGTCGCGCTGTAGATGTCCCGCTTGCCGAGGGCGGTGATCCGGCCGCGCTGCTCCAGGACGGCCAGCATCATCGAGACGCGGGAGGTCTCCAGACCGGAGGTGGTGCGCCGGGGGCTCGGGATCTGCGAGTCGACGGTGAGCGCCTGGACTTCGGCGACCAGAGGGCGGCGGCCCTCCAGGGTGACGGTCAGGCAGGTGCCGGGGACGGGCTCCGCGCGGCGGGTGAGGAAGAGGCCGCTGGGGTCGGCGAGGCCGGTGATGCCCTCGTCGTGCAGCTCGAAGCAGCCGACCTCGTCCGTCGTGCCGTACCGGTTCTTGACGCCTCGGACGAGGCGCAGGCGCGCGTGGCGGTCGCCCTCGAACTGGAGGACCACGTCGACGAGATGCTCCAGGAGGCGGGGGCCCGCGATGGCGCCGTCCTTGGTGACGTGGCCGACCAGGAGCGTGGACATGCCGCGCTCCTTGGAGGCGCGGATCAGGGCTCCGGCGACCTCGCGGACCTGCGCCATGCCGCCCGGCGCCCCGTCGATCTCCGGGGAGGCCACCGTCTGCACCGAGTCGAGGATCAGGAGCGAGGGCTTGACCGCGTCCAAGTGGCCGAGGACGGCGGCCAGATCGGTCTCGGCGGCGAGGAACAGGTGGTCGTCGATGGCACCGATGCGGTCGGCGCGCAGGCGGACCTGGCTCGCCGACTCCTCGCCGGTCACATAGAGCGTGCGGTGCTCGTCGCTCGCCGCCTTCGCCGCGACGTCCAGGAGCAGCGTGGACTTGCCGACGCCGGGCTCGCCCGCGAGCAGCACCACGGCGCCGGGGACCAGGCCGCCGCCGAGCACGCGGTCCAGCTCGGGCACGCCGGTGGAGCGCGCCGTGGCCTGGCGGCCGTCGACCTGCCCGATCGGGACGGCGGAGGAGGTGACGCGGCCGGGGGCGGTGGTGCGGACGGCGGGCGCGCCGTACTCCTCGACCGTGCCCCAGGCCTGGCACTCGGGGCAGCGGCCGAGCCACTTGGCCGTCTGCCAGCCGCACTCGGTGCAGCGGTAGGACGGCCTGTCCTTGGCGGATTTCGTACGGGCAGCCATGGTCGAAACCGTAGCCGAGCCCACTGACAACGCGGTCCGCCGCGGTCCGGCCCGCCTCCGGCGGCTTCCTTCTGTTCGCCGCGCGTAGGAGCCAAGGCCACGGAATGGAGGGTTCCTGTCCCCTTTTGAGGGATCTGTTCACCCGTAAGGATTAAATGTGCGCAAGACGGAGGAAGGGGCCTGCATCATCCGCCTACCTTCGCACGGGTGATGAGCAGCAGGCCGGAAACCTCCACGAACACAACCGGCGCGCACCGGGCGCACCGTGACGCGCGCAAGCGCGTGGTGCCCCGCCCGGCGCCCCGGACGACGCCGCCCGCGCGCTACGAACCGTGTCTGGACGGCCTGTTCACGTACTGCCTGTCCGTCCTCTGCGATCACGACGCGGCGACCGCGGCCCTGGGAGACGTGCTCCACCTCGCCGAGCGGCGCGGTTCGCGCGGCCCCGAGGCCGAGGCCGACCTCAGGGCCTGGCTCTACGCCCTCGCCCGCTGGGTCTGTCTGCGCCGTCTCGCCGAGGCCAAGCGCAACCGCCAGGGCGCGCACGCGCACGCCCCCTCGCACGGCGCGAAAGCCGAAGCCCGCGCCCCCAAAGGTCCCCGCGCTTCCAAAGGCCCCGAATCCGCGGCCCCTTCGGAGGAGACCGAGCGGCGGCGCCGCCGCGAACTCGCCCAGCTGGCCTGGCCCGAGGCTGCGGGGACGACCCCCGAGCAGCGCGAGGCGCTCGAACTGGCCGTGCGCCACCAGCTCGCCCCCGCCGAGGTCGCCGCCGTCCTCGGCATGGACCTCGCCAAGGCCCGCGGCCTGCTCGCGTCCGCCGCCTGCGAGGTGGAGCGCACCCGCGCCGCGCTCGCCGTGGTGGAGACCGGCACCTGCCCCGTCGTCGCCCGCCTCACCGGCGACAACCAACTCCTGCTCGGCACGGCCCTGCGCCGCGAACTGGTCCGGCACGTCGACGACTGCCCGCGCTGCCGCCGCACCGCCGAGCGCGCCGGAGCGAGCGCCTGGCCCGGCACGGCCGTGAGCCCGGCCGCCCTCCCCGTGGTGGAGGCCCCGCGCGCCGCGATCCACGTGGCGATGGCGCACGTCCCCCGCGCGCGGGGCGGCAATCCCCGCTACGACCGGCGCGGTTTCCCGATGGACCCCAAGGACCACGCCGCCCGACGCGAGCGCCTGCGCGCGCGTGCCGTCACGACGACCGTCGTCGCCACCGTCGTGGCCGCCCCGGTGCTCGCCCTGTGGGCCGCGTACCGAGGCCCGCTCACCGGCGAGGGCCACGACGGGAGTTCGGTCACCGCGAGCGAGGGAGAGGGCCCCGACGGCCTCGGCAGCGACCGCGCCAGGGACAGCTACGAGAACGCGGGCAACGCCCGCACGGGACCCGAGCCCCGCTTCACAGCGGGCAGCCGCTCTCCCGACGTCTCCGTGGAGGTCATCAGCGGCGGCGGCCCCCCGTCCCGCTCGTCCACGGGCCCCGGCCGCCTCACCGTCGACGCCCAGCCCAGCGGTGACACGACCCTCATCACGCTGACGGCGTCCGGCGGTTCACCGGTGCACTGGTCGGTGAGCGAGAGCGCGTCCTGGCTCTACCTGAGCCGCTCGTCGGGGACGCTCGCGCCGGGGGAGTCCGTCACCCTCCAGGTGTACGTCGACCACGACCGCGAGCCGTGGGGCCACTGGCGCGCACGGGTCTCGGTCGCGCCGTCCGGCGCGGTCATCTCGATCGACGGCCATGGGGACGGGCGCCCGCCCGGGCCCCGGCCGACGCCGAGGCCCACGGATCCCGGGCCGTCCGACCCCGGCCCCGGTCCCGACCCGAAGCCGACCGATCCGGGGCCGTCGGACCCGGGGCCCTCGGACCCCGACCCCACACCGACGCCGCCGGATCCGACGCCTACGCCCTCGGACCCGGGGCCTTCGGACTCGACGCCGCCGCCGAGTGAGGGCAGCGGCGGACCGAGCCCGAGTTGACTGCTCCGACAGCCGGTTCTTCGTCTGCGGGTTCGATGTGGCTGGTCGCGCAGTCCCCCGCGCCCCTTACGGGGCAGGATCCGCCGGATGCGGTGCCAGCAAGGGCAGTTGGGAAGCCAGGCGCTCCTCGCACAGCTCCACCAGGCGGTCGTAGCCGTCCTTGCCCATCAGCTCGATCAGCTCGGGGCGGTAGGAGACGTACACGGGATCCCCCGCACCGTGCGCCGACGTCGCCGACGTGCACCACCAGTGCAGATCGTGGCCGCCGGGGCCCCAGCCGCGCCGGTCGTACTCACCGATGGACACCTGCAGGATGCGGGTGTCGTCGGGGCGGTCGATCCACTCGTACGTCCGCCGCACCGGCAGCTGCCAGCACACGTCGGGCTTCGTCTCCAGCGGCTCGCGGCCCTCCTTGAGCGCCAGGATGTGCAGCGAGCAGCCGGCGCCGCCCGCGAAACCGGGGCGGTTCTGGAAGATGCAC
This sequence comes from Streptomyces sp. NPDC025651, assembly GCF_055558735.1. Taxonomy (NCBI): domain Bacteria; kingdom Bacillati; phylum Actinomycetota; class Actinomycetes; order Kitasatosporales; family Streptomycetaceae; genus Streptomyces; species Streptomyces sp. NPDC025651. The sequence goes on along the minus strand of NZ_JBVHLZ010000002.1, from coordinate 200,916 downwards.
GAGCCGTTGTACGGACGGGTCTGGCGGTCGCCGTCCTCGTCCGTGGCGATCCACCCCGTCTCCCTGCCGATGTCGTGGTGCTGCCAGATGTCGGGCGTGAGCCGCTCCACGTATCCGGCGACCCGCTTCTCGTCGTCCTCGTCCGAGAAATGGGCACCAAGAGTGCAGCAGCCGTCGTCGGCGCGGCCCGCCTGGATGCCCTGGCAGCCGCTTCCGAAGATGCAGTTCCAGCGAGAGGTCAGCCATGTCAGATCGCAGCGGAAGACCTGCTCGTCGTCCGCGGGATCAGGGAACTCCACCCAGGCACGGGCGAAGTCCAGGCCCTTCTCGTCCGACACCGGCTTCCCGGACTTCCCCGGCTTCCCCTGCTTCTTCGGCTTCTGCGACTTGGGCGGCTTCGTCGACGACTTCCCCGACTTCGTTTTGTCGGTCTTCGCCTTTTTCGTCTTTGGCACGTCTCCAGGGTATGCGTGCGGTGGACCGCCCGAGGCCAGACGATCTCCCCACGCGGCGTAGCGTTCCTTATATGAGACTCGGTGTCCTCGACGTGGGGTCGAACACGGTGCATCTGCTCGTGGTCGACGCCCACCCCGGCGCGCGCCCGCTGCCCGCCCACTCGCACAAGGCCGACCTGCGCCTGGCCCAACTCCTCGACCCCGCAGGGGCGATCGGCCCCGAGGGCGTCGACCGCCTGGTGTCGATCGTGCGCGAGGCCATGCAGGCCGCCGAGGACAAGGGCGTCGAGGAAGTGCTGCCGTTCGCCACCTCGGCGGTCCGCGAGGCGAGCAACGCCGACGCGGTGCTCGCCCGGGTCAAGGACGAGACCGGCGTCGACCTGCAGGTCCTCTCCGGCGAGGAGGAGGCCAGGCTGACCTTCCTCGCCGTCCGGCGCTGGTTCGGCTGGTCCGCGGGCAAGCTGCTCGTCCTCGACATCGGCGGCGGCTCGCTGGAGATCGCGTACGGCATCGACGAGGAGCCGGACGCCGCGGTCAGCCTGCCGCTCGGCGCCGGGCGCCTGACCGCGGGCTGGCTGCCCGCCGACCCGCCCGACCCCTCGGACGTGAAGGCCCTGCGGCGGCACGTGCGCGCCCAGATCGCCCGTACCGTCGGGGAGTTCGCCCGCTTCGGCGCCCCCGACCACGTCGTGGCCACGTCGAAGACGTTCAAGCAGCTCGCCCGCCTGGCCGGAGCGGCCCGCTCGGCCGAGGGGCTCTACGTACAACGCGAACTCAAGCGGAAGTCCCTGGAGGACTGGGTGCCGCAGCTCGCCGCGATGACCTCGCAGGAGCGCTCGGAGCTGCCCGGCGTCTCCGAGGGGCGGGCCGCGCAGCTGCTCGCGGGGGCGCTCGTCGCGGAGGGCGCGATGGACCTCTTCGGGGTCGAGACGCTGGAGATCTGTCCGTGGGCGCTGCGGGAGGGCGTGATCCTGCGCAGGCTCGACCACCTGCCGGCGTCGTGAAGCCCCTGAGCGGGCCGGGCGGGGCGGCCGTGGCGCTCCTGGGCAGGCCGTCATGAGGCCACCTGCCCGGCGCCCGGACGGGGCCCGTACGCTGTCCTTCGTGGCAGAACCAGTGGTGCGCGTCCCGGATGCGAAGGTCGCCCTGTCGACGGCCTCCGTCTATCCGGAGTCGACGGCGACGGCCTTCGAGATCGCCGCGCGCCTCGGCTACGACGGCGTCGAGGTCATGGTCTGGACCGACCCGGTCAGCCAGGACATCGAGGCCCTGCGCAGGCTGAGCGACTACCACCAGATCCCGATCCTCGCCGTGCACGCGCCCTGCCTGCTCATCACGCAGCGCGTCTGGTCCACGGACCCCTGGGTCAAGCTGCAGCGCGCAAAGGCCGCCGCCGAGAAGCTGGACGCGTCGACCGTCGTCGTGCACCCGCCCTTCCGCTGGCAGCGGCAGTACGCGCGCGACTTCGTCGACGGAATCTGGCGGATGGCCGACGAGACGGACGTGCGGTTCGCCGTCGAGAACATGTACCCCTGGCGCTACCGCGACCGCGAGATGCTCGCGTACGCACCCGACTGGGACGTCACCAAGGACGATTACCGCCACTTCACCGTCGACCTCTCGCACACCGCGACCGCCCGCACGGACGCGATGGAGATGATCGACCGCATGGGCGACCGCCTCGGCCACGTCCACCTCGCCGACGGCAAGGGCTCGGCCAAGGACGAGCACCTGGTGCCCGGCCGCGGCACGCAGCCGTGCGCCGAGCTCCTGGAGCGCCTGGCGACCACCGGCTTCGACGGGCACGTCGTCATCGAGGTCAACACGCGGCGCGCGATGTCCAGCGCCGAACGCGAGGCCGACCTCGCGGAGGCGCTCGCCTTCACGCGGCTGCACCTGGCGTCGGCCGTGCGGGTGCCCCGCTCGTGAACAGGGCCCCGCTCATGAACAGGGCAGCGCGCTCATGACCGCGGGCCCGCCGTCGGGAGCCACCGCCCCGCGCCGCCGGGGACGCCCGTCCCGTACGCAGTCGGAGACCGGACCCGCGACGCGCGACCAAATCCTGCAGGCGGCCCGCGACGAGTTCTCCGAACGGGGATACGAGAAGACCTCCGTGCGCGGCATCGCCAAGGCGGCAGGCGTGGACCCGGCGCTCGTGCACCATTACTTCGGCACCAAGGAGCAGGTCTTCGAGGCGGCCGTCACGGTCGCCTTCGCGCCCGCGCTGCAGGCGCCCGCGGCGGTCGAGGAAGGGCCGCTCGACGGGGTCGGCGAGCGGCTGACCCGGTTCGTTTTCGGCATCTGGGAGAACCCCGCGACGCGCGCCCCGCTGCTGGCCATCGCGCGCTCGGCGATGAACAACGAAACGGCCGCGTCGGTCTTCCGCCGCCTCGTCGCCGCCCAGCTCCTGGGCCGCATCGCGCGCCGCCTCGACCTGCCGGACGCGGAGCTGCGGGCCGAGCTCGCGGCCGCGCAGTTGGTGGGGATCGCCATGCTCCGGTACGTGATCAAGGTCGAGCCGCTGGCTTCGGCGGACGTGGAGCAGATCGTGGCGCGGGTGGCTCCGGTGGTACAGGGGCATCTGACCGGGGCGTGAGGGTGCCGGGGGCGTGAGCCCGGGGACGTAACCGGGGAGCCTGTTCGCCGTCTCCGGAAGCCTGTTCGCAGTCCCCGGAAGCCCGTCCGGCGGACCGTTCGTCGGCCCGTTCGGCGGCCTGTTCGTCGACCGAGATGCCCGTCCCGGCATCCGGACACCCTGTCCGAATCTTGGAGCGGAAGCGTACGCTGCCCTCGTACGATGAGGTGCTGACGGACGATCCCGGTGCCGAGGGAGTCCGCGGCGCCGTAATCCGACATCGAGGGGTGGCCCGGTGAGGGAATCCGAAGTCTTCGACGAGCTCGACCACAAGCTCCTGCACGCCCTGGAGGTCGACGGCAGGGCGCCCTTCAGCCGGATCGCGGACGTCCTCGGCGTCTCCGACCAGACCGTCGCCCGCCGCTACCGCCGCATGTGCGCCGGGGCCGGACTGCGCGTCGTGGGCGTCCGCGACCCCGAACGGCTCGGCCGCGACCAGTGGATGCTGCGCCTGCGCTGCGCGCCCGACGGCGCCGAGGCCATCGCGGCGGCCCTGGCCCGCCGCCCCGACACGGCCTGGGTGCACCTCACGTCGGCGGGCACGGAAGTGGTCTGCATGTCGCTGCCCCGCAACCCCGGGGACTACGACGACCTGCTCTTCGGCAAGCTCCTGCGCACCCGGCAGATCATCGAGATCACCGCGCACCAGCTCCTGCACCGCTTCTACGGCGGCCGCACCGGCTGGATCGGCAAGCAGCGCCCGCTCACCGACGAGCAGGTCGCCGCCCTGCGCCCCGCCCCGCCGCGAGCCGCCCCCGGACCGGCCCGCACCACCCCCGAGGACGACCCCCTGATCGCCGCGCTCAAGAGCGACGGCCGCGTCACCTACCCCGAACTCCAGCGGCTCACCGGCCGCTCCGAGTCCTCCGTCAAGCGCAGGCTCACGGCGCTGCTCGACTCCGGCGCGCTCTACATCGACACCGAGTACGACACCGCGCGCTTCGGCTTCTCCACCGCCGCGATGCTCTGGGTCACCGTCGACCCCGCGGCGCTCGACGCGGTCGGCAGGGCGATGGCCGGGCACCCCGAGATCGCCCACGTCTCCGCGATCACGGGCCCCGCGAACCTGATGGCGAGCGTCGTGACCCGGGACACGGGCGAGCTCTATGCCTACCTGAGCGGCGCACTGGGGTCGCTCGACGGCGTACGGCATGTGGAGTCCGCGCCCTATCTGCGGCGTTTCAAGCAACTCACCTATCCGCAGCCGCTGCGCTAGCCGTCACGGCCGCCGCCCCGGAAGGTCAGCGCCTGCCCCGCCGCAGCGGGTCCCCGCTCGCGAGGATCGCCGCCGCCAGGGCGTCCGCCGCCTCCTGCGCCGAGGCGCGCCGCTCGCCGTGCAGGAGCACGAAGTCGACCGAGCCGAGCTCCGGCAGGCCCGCCCGGTCGGGGACGCGGACCAGGCCCGGCGGGATGAGGCCGCGGGAGTGCGCCATCACGCCGAGGCCCGCGCGGGCCGCCGCCACCAGGCCGTTGAGGCTGCCGCTCGTGCAGGCCACGCGCCAGGCGCGGCCGCGCCGCTCCAGCGCCTCGAAGGCGAGGGCGCGGGTGATGCCCGGCGGCGGATAGACGATCAGCGGCACCGGGCGTTCGGGATCGAGGCGGAGCCGTTCGGCGCCGATCCAGACCAGGTCGTCCTGCCGGACCAGCTCGCCGCGCGGATCCTCAGGGCGCCGCTTGGCGAGCACCAGGTCGAGCCTGCCCGCGTCCAGCTGCTTGTGCAGCGTGCCGGACAGCTCGACGGTCAGCTCCAGGTCGACGTCCGGGTGGTCGTGCCGGAAGGACTCCAGGATGTCCGTGAGGCGCGTCAGGACGAAGTCCTCCGAGGCCCCGAACCGCAGCCGCCCGCCCAGCCGCCGTCCGGTGAAGAACGCCGCCGCCTGCTCGTGCTCCGCGAGGATCCGGCGGGCGAAGCCGAGCATGGCCTCGCCGTCCTCGGTCAGCTCCACGCTGTGGGTGTCGCGCGTGAACAGCTGCCGCCCGACGGCGTCCTCCAGGCGGCGCACGTGCTGGCTGACGGTCGACTGGCGCAGGGCCAGGCGGCGGGCGGCCCGCGTGAAGCTCAGCGTCTGGGCGACCGCGAGGAAGGTGCGGAGCTGCGAAGGGTCGTACACGGAGGCAAGCGTAGACCCGCTCATCGCGAACCGTGATGACAGTCAGAGCGGTGTACGGGATTCCCGATCGCCCGGAACAGGAGGATCATGGCGAGGGCACGACCCCGCACCGAGAGCATGGAGCACCGTGAAACGCCTGAAGTGGCCGTCCTGGATGCCGGTCGACCCGTACATCGTGGCGTTGCTCGCGACCGTGGGAATCGCGGCACTCCTGCCCGCCCGCGGCACCGCCGCCGATGTCGCGTCGGGCGCCTCCACCGCGGCCGTCTCGCTGCTCTTCTTCCTCTACGGAGCGCGTCTGTCCACCCGCGAGGCGCTCGACGGGCTCAAGCACTGGCGGCTCCACGTCACGGTCCTCGCCTGTACGTTCGTCGTCTTCCCGCTGCTCGGGCTCGCCGCGAAGGGCCTCGTTCCGTACGTCCTGACGCCCGCCCTGTACAGCGGCTTCCTCTTCCTCACGCTGGTGCCCTCGACGATCCAGTCGTCCATCGCCTTCACGTCGATGGCCCGCGGCAACGTCCCCGCGGCGATCTGCGCGGGCTCCTTCTCCTCGCTCGCCGGCATCGTGCTCACCCCGCTCCTCGCGGCGGCGCTGCTCGGCAACAGCGGCGGCGGCTTCTCGGCGGACTCCCTCCTCAAGATCGTGCTGCAGCTGCTCGTGCCGTTCGTCGCCGGGCAGCTGCTGCGCCGGTGGGTGGGCGGCTTCATCGCCCGGCACAAGAAGGTCCTCGGGTACGTCGACCGCGGGTCGATCCTGCTCGTCGTGTACACCGCGTTCAGCGAAGGCATGGTGCAGGGCATCTGGCACCAGGTGCACCCGCTGCGGCTGCTCGCGCTGCTCGGCGTCGAGGCGGTGCTGCTCGCCGCCATGCTGGCCCTGACCTGGTACGGCGCGAAGAAGCTCGGCTTCGGCCGCGCCGACCGCGTCGCGATCCAGTTCGCCGGGTCGAAGAAGTCCCTGGCCGCGGGCCTGCCCATGGCGAGCGTCCTGTTCGGGGCGCAGGCCTCGCTGGCCGTCCTGCCGCTGATGCTCTTCCACCAGATGCAGCTGATGGTCTGCGCGGTCATCGCCAAGCGCCGTTCGCGGGACCCGGAGGAGTTCGTCAGCGAGCCGCCGCGAGCCGCAGCGACACGAACCGCGGCCGGTACAGCGACACGTTCCGGCTGATGTTGGCCTGGGCGTTGGCGGGCGTGGCGTCCAGCCAGTTCACGTCGTAGCTGAGGACGACACGGCCGTCGCCGCCGAGCGCCGCGTGGACCTGCGGGTTGTAGGCGGCGGTGTCCTGGCGCGCCGCGCCGTCCTTCGGCAGGGGCGCCTCGAAGCCCTTGGAGGGGCCGTGCCACGGCCCGGTGGGGGAGCAGGACCAGTACGACGTGACGGTCGTCAGGCCCTCGGCGCCCGCGGCCATGGTGAACAGGACGTACGTCCCCTCGTCCCGCACCACGGTGAACGCGCTGCCCACCCCCTTGCGCCTGCCGTCCCCGAGAACGGACCGTGAGGCCCTGCCCGGCCCCCACTCCTCGCCGTCCCAGTACTCCCACGCCGAGGCCTCGGCGAGCCTGCCGTGCGGGACGCGCGCGACGTGGGCGTGCGAGGTCGGGCGCGAGGTCGCCTGGGCGTCCGTGCCGCCGAAGACGTACGTCCAGCCGTCGTCGTCGACCGTCGTCGTGCCGTACAGGACCCGCTTCTCCGGGTCGCCCACCGACTGCTGGTCGGAGACCTTGACGATGTTCTCGACGCGCAGGTCGGGCAGCGAGAGCGTGGCGACCTCCGTGGCGATCGGCACGCCGTAGATCCAGGGGCCCTGGCTCGCCATGCGGGTCCACAGCAGGACGCGCACGACCTGCTCGTCCGCGCCGGGGGAGCGGGGTTCCACGCGCGCCGCCACCGGCCAGCGCCACTGCTGGGGCGCGGGGTCGGGGAAGAGCGGCGCGGCGAGCGTGCGCTGCAGGGTGCCCGAACGGGACATCACCACGGCCGAGTTGCGCACCATGGGCGTGTTCGTGTCGCGCCAGGTGTGCGGCTGGCCCGCCGGGTTCGGGGGTGCGTGGACCTGGCCGAGGAAGGTGTCGGAGAACAGCCACAGGACGCGCCCGTCGGGGAGCCGCACCGAGTGGGTGCCGTCCCCGCCGGTCCAGTCGTCGGTGCGGGTCATGTCGTCGCCGTAGCGCGCGAACTCCCCGGTGACCTTCTCGTCCGCCCGCCAGGACGCCACGGTGCGGGGCCGGCATGCCGCATCGCCCTCCCGGTCCTCTTCCGGGAGGGCGATGAGCAGCACGGCCGCGCAGGCCAGGGCGAGCAGCAGGACGAGCCAGAGCCTGCGCGGCCGTGCTGCGGGGCGTTCTCGGACGGGCACGCCCGGGACGTTAGTTGCTGCCGCGCACGCGGTCCATGGGGAGTCGGACGACGGTGTCCCGTGTCACAGGGGCATCGCTGGTGCGCAGAGAGCTCATTTCGGTGTCGCTCAACGCCCGGTCGTACACCCGTACTTCATCGATGGCTCCGGTGAAGTGGGCGCGGCTGTCGAGCCGTTGACCCACGTGCACACCGAAGGGCGAGTTGCGGCTGACCGAGCCCGGCACGTCGGCGGTGGTGATCGGTGTGCCGTCGAGGAAGAGCGTCAGCTGCCCGGCGCCGCGGCGCAGTGCGATGTGGTGCCACTGCCCGTCGTTGTACGCGCTCGTGGTGCGCACGGAGGCGGACCTCGGGGGCGCCGCGCCGTCCCGCGTGGTGATCAGGCCGGTGACGCGGTTGCTCGCGGGCTCGCCGCGCAGCCACACCTGCGGCTGGTTGGTGCCGATGCCGCCCATCCACAGCAGGGGCTGCTCGCCGGTCGTCGCGGAGTAGCGGAACCACAGCGAGGCCGTGAAGTCCCGCGTACCGAGGGGCAGTCGGGTGCGGAAGGGCAGGCGTACGGCGTCGTCGGCGCCGTCGAAGGCGAGCGCGCCGTCGAAGCGCCCCTCGGTCTCCCGGGCCCCGCCGAGCACCGCGGCGGCCCGGGCGCCCGGCGCGTGGTCGCGGGTCGTCGGGTCCGGACCGCGGCGCGGCGCCAGCCAGTCCTCGGTGAAGCGTGCGAAGCGGATCTCGTCGCGCGCGTCGACCGCGCCGCCCTCGTACATCAGGCCCACGTGCGAGCGGTCGGCCCGCACCATGTCGGAGTAGCCGGACCAGTCCGCGGTCACGGTGGTGCCCCGGTCGACGCTGTCCCAGGTGCGGCCGCCGTCGTAGGAGGAGCGGATCTGCATGGTGCGGCGGCGGTCGGGGTCGCCGGGGCAGGCGAGCAGCATCCGCTTGCCGAACTGGAGCGTGGAACCCTGCACTTGGGGCGTGTAGAGGTCGGGGACGGCGCGGAAGGGCGCGGCGAAGGAGTCGCCGCCGTCACGGCTGATCGCGTGCGTGCGGTGGCCGAGGTCGGTGCCGTCCTGCTCGCGGCCGCTGACGTGGACCGCTCCGTCGGGCCGCTCCGTGATCGTCATCTCGGACGGCTTCTGGCGGAACGTGCCGTCGTCGGCGATCGGGTACGAGTCCGTCGCGCCGATCCTCCAGTGGTCGCCGCCGTCGTCGCTGACGATCAGCGCGGCGTGGTTGGCGGTGACCCGACTGCCGTTCCACGTCTCGGCGTTGACGGCGAAGGCGAGCCGTCCCGCGTGCCGGCCGCGGGTCAGCTGGATGCCGTGCACGGGCCCGGTCGCGTACCAGGAGTTCCAGTCCTTCGGCAGGATCTCCTCGCTCAGGTCGCGCGGCGCGGACCAGCTGCGGCCGTCGTCGTCGCTGTACTGGAGGTGGGGCGTGCGGTCGCACGGCACGTCGCAGTTCCTGCCGTCCGTGCGGCCGGTGTTGTAGGTCTCCGCGAGCAGGATGCGGCCGCTCTCGCGGTCCACGACCGGCGCGGGGTTGCCGTGCGTGTCGCCAGCGCCCTCGTTGATCACCTGGAGCGGGCCCCAGGTGCGGCCGCCGTCGTGCGAGCGCTTGAGCACCAGGTCTATGTCGCCCGCGTCGCTGCAGTCGTCGACCCGCCCCTCGGCGAAGGCCAGCAGCGTGCCCTTCGTGGTCCGCACGACGGCCGGGATGCGGAAGCAGGCGTACCCCGGGTCCTGGGAGGCCTTGAACAGGACCTGCTGCTCGAACTGCGGTGTCCGCACGTCCTGTTCGGCCCGCGCGAAGGGCGCGGGCAGCAGGGCGGCGGCGGTCACCGCGGTCACGGCAGCGGCGGCGGCGCGGAGCGATCTGAGGCGTACACGGAGACTCGATGGCATGGTGCGGCCCGCCTTTCCTGGCGACGGCGACTCATGACGGCGGCGCCGGACCGAGGATGAGCGGACATCCTGACATCCCACGTCCGACGTGCGCGCCACAGACGCTACTTGGAGGCCTCGGCACCCCACAAGAAGCGTGCGTCAGGGGATCAGGACGACCTTGCCCCTGTTGCTCCGCGTCTCGATCGCCTCATGGGCCTTCGCCGCGTCCTCCAGCGCGAACTCCGCGTGCACGGCGGGCCGCAGCTCGCCCGCGGCGAACAGCCGCCACAGCTCCCCGCGCCACCGCTCGTACAGATCCGGCCGTCCCCGCGCGATCAGCGCCATCTGGAAGCCGATGACGGACTTGGCGCCGACGAGCAGGTCGTACGCCGCGACCGTGCCGCCGCCCGAGCTGAAGGCCACCAGCCTGCCGTGCGGGGCCAGGGACTTGACGGCGGGCGCGAGGAGGTCGCTGCCGACCGCGTCCAGGGCGTAGTCGACGGGCTCGCCCCACTCCTCGCGGTCGTACGTGACGACCTCGTCGGCGCCGAGCCCGCGCACGAAGTCCGCCTTGCCGGGGTCGGACACGGCGCCGACGACCCGCGACGCGCCCTTCGCCCTTGCCAGTTGCACGGCGAGATGGCCGACCCCGCTCGCGGCCGCCGTGACGAGCGCGGACTCGCCGGGCGCGGGGCGGGCCGCTTCGAGCGCGCCGTACGCGACGAGGCCGGAGCGGACCAGGGCGACCGCGTCGACGGCGCTCGCGCCCGCGGGGACGGGGGAGGCCATCGCGGTCTGCAGCAGGGCGTGTTCGGCGTAACCGTGCCCGAAGACGAGTCCCGTGACGCGGTCGCCCGGCGCGTACCCGGTGACGCCGTCGCCGAGCGCGACCACCGCACCGGCGATCTCCCCGCCGAGCGCGATCGGATCGCGGGCCTCGCGGACCTTGCGGACGACGGGCAGGGTCACGCCGATCGCCTCGACGCGTACGAGGAGTTCGCCGGGGCCGGGTTCGGGGACGGGGGCCTCTTCCAGGAACAGCACTTCGGGGCCGCCGCTGTGTTCGTACCGGACGCGACGCATCCGCACCACCTCCATGGCCAGGAATCGTTGGGAGGTCCAACGATGACCTCACGGTAGAGCAGATACCGTTGGGAAGTCCAATGATTCTTCGCTAGGCTTCCCCCATGCCCACGACACCGTCCGCCCCCAGTACCATCCGCACCCTGCCCAGCTGGCTGCTCGGCCGCGCGGCCGCCAGAGGCCGTGGCCTGGTCGCCGAAGCGCTGGCCGGGGAGGGCCTGAGGATGTGGCACCACGTGGTGCTGTCCGCCGCCGCGGATCTCGGCCCCGTGGCCCAGGCGGAGCTCGGCCGCAGCGTCTCGCTCGACCCGAAGGACATGGTCGGCGTCCTGAACGACCTGCAGGCCGACGGGCTCGTCGAGCGCACGCCCGACCCCAAGGACCGGCGCAAGAACGCGATCACGATCACGGACAAGGGGAAGCGCCTGGTCGCCCGCTGTGCGGAGGCGGCCGACCGCGCCAACGCCGAACTCCTCGCGCCCCTTTCGGCCGCGGAGCGGGAGCGGTTCCTGGAGATGCTGGGCAGGATCTCCGGGGTGCGGGCGCCGGAAAGCTGAGGCAGGGGGCCCGGCCGGCGCAGGGGGCGCTCCCCGCCGGCCGGGGCGCCGCCGCCGTGCGGCGGGTGGCCCCGGGTCAGTCCTGGGAGGCCGCGGCCCGCAGGGCGACGCGGTGCTCGCCCGCGTACACGTTCATGGAGGAGCCGCGCAGGAAGCCGACCAGCGTCAGGCCGGTCTCCGCGGCCAGGTCGACGGCGAGCGAGGACGGCGCGGAGACCGCGGCGAGCACCGGGATGCCCGCCATCACCGCCTTCTGGGCCAGCTCGAAGGAGGCGCGGCCCGAGACGAGCAGGACCGCGCGGGACAGCGGGAGCCCGCCGTTCTGCAGGGCGCGGCCGACCAGCTTGTCCACGGCGTTGTGCCGCCCCACGTCCTCCCTCGTGTCGAGCAGCTCGCCCTCCTCGGAGAAGAGCGCGGCCGCGTGCAGGCCCCCGGTCCTGTCGAAGACGCGCTGGGACGCGCGCAGCCGGTCGGGCAGGCTCGCGAGCAGGTCGACGTCGAGCCGGACCGGGGGAGCGTCGGCGATCGGGAAGCGGGCCGTGGTGCGGACGGCGTCCAGGCTCGCCTTGCCGCAGAGGCCGCACGAGGACGTGGTGTACACGTTGCGTTCGAGGGTGATGTCGGGCAGGACGACGCCGGGCGCGGTCCGCACGTCGACCACGTTGTACGTGTTCGAGCCGTCCTCGGTGGCCCCCGCGCAGTACACGATGTTCTGGAGGTCCTGCGCGCCGCCGAGGACGCCCTCGCTCACCAGGAACCCGGCCGCGAGCGCGAAGTCGTCGCCCGGGGTGCGCATGGTGATGGCGAGCGGCTTGCCGTTCAGCCGTATCTCCAGGGGTTCCTCGGCGACCAGGGTGTCAGGACGCTCCGAGACGTGCCCGTCCCGGATCCGGATCACCTTGCGTCGCTCCGTGACTCGTCCCATGTCTTGATCAGTCCCGGTTCTGTACGTGCTGGTAGCCGAAGCGGCCCTTGATGCAGAGGTTGCCGTGGGTCACAGGGTTGTCGTGCGGCGAGGTGACCTTGACGATGTCATTGTCCTGCACGTGCAGCGTCAGGTTGCAGCCGACTCCGCAGTACGCGCACACGGTCGTCGTCTCCGTCTGTGCGGACTCGTCCCAGGTACCGGCCGCGCGCATGTCGAACTCCGACTTGAAGCTCAGCGCCCCCGTCGGGCAGACCTCGATGCAGTTGCCGCAGTACACGCACGCCGAGTCGGTCAGCGGCGCGTCGTGCTCGACGGCGATGCGGGCGTCGAAGCCGCGCCCGGCCACCGAGATCGCGAAGGTGTTCTGCCACTGCTCGCCGCAGGCGTCGACGCACTTGTAGCAGAGGACGCACTTGTCGTAGTCGCGGACGTAGAGGTCGTTGTCGACCTTCGGCTCCTCGTCCAGGCGGGCCGCGTCCGGGCCGAAGCGGTCGGGCTTCGCCTCGTACTCCTCGAGCCAGGCGGCGACCTTCGGTGTCGTCGACAAGTCGACGGAGGAGGCGAGGAGTTCGAGGACGAGCCTGCGGCTGTGGCGGGTGCGCTCGGTGTCCGTGCGGACACGCATGCCGGGCTCGGCCCTGCGGGAGCAGGCGGGGGCGAGGGTGCGAGCGCCCTCCACCTCCACGACGCACAGGCGGCAGGCGTTCTTGGGGGCGAGGGTGTCGCCCGCGCAGAGGGTCGGCACGTCCGTGCCCGCGGCGCGGCAGGCGTCGAGGAGGGTCGACCCCTCGGGGACCCGTGCCTCCTGGCCGTCGAGGGTGAACTCGACGAGGCGGCGCGGCGGTTGGAGCGGTGTCGCGGTCATGCGTCGGTCGCCTCCCTGTCGTTGTGCGCGGTCATGCGTACGCCCCCAAGCGGTCGATGGCGGATTCCACGGCGTTCCACGCGGTCTGCCCGAGGCCGCAGATCGAGGCGTCCCGCAGGGCGCGCCCGACGTCCCGCAGGAGCGCGATGTCGTCGGCGGCGTCCGCCCCCGTCCGCTCCAGGAGGCGGTGCAGGGCCTCCTCCTGGCGGACGGTGCCGACCCGGCAGGGCACGCACTGGCCGCACGACTCGTCGCGGAAGAACTCCGCGATGCGCAGCAGGATCCGCGGGAGCGGCACGCTGTCGTCCAGGGCGAGGACGACGCCGGAGCCGAGGGTCGTCCCCGCCGCCCGGGTCCCCTCGAAGGTGAGGGGGATGTTCCGTTCGTCGGGGCGCACGAAGCCGCCCGCGGCTCCGCCGAGCAGGATCGCGCGGAGGTTGTCGGGTCCTCCCGCGAGGTCGAGGAGTTCGCCGAGGGTGGCGCCGAAGGGCAGCTCGTAGAGGCCCGGCCTGGCCACGCTGCCGGACACGCAGAAGAGCTTGGGGCCGGTGGACTTCGCGGTGCCGATGGCGGCGTACGCCTGCGCACCCATGGTCAGGATCGGCAGGACGTTGACGAGGGTCTCGACGTTGTTCTCGACGGTGGGCCTGCCGAACAGGCCCTTCTCGACAGGGAAGGGCGGCTTGGAGCGCGGCTCGCCTCTGTACCCCTCGATGGAGTTGAACAGGGCGGTCTCCTCGCCGCAGATGTAGGCGCCCGCGCCGCGGCGGATCTCGATGTCGAAGGCGTAGCCCTGGCCGAGGACGTCGTCGCCGAGGAGGCCGCGGGCGCGGGCCTGTGCGATGGCGTGCTCCAGCCTGCGCAGGGCGCGGGGGTACTCGCCGCGGAGGTAGAGGTGGCCGTGGTGGGCGCCGGTCGCGTACCCGGCGACGGTCATCGCCTCGATCAGCGCGTACGGGTCGCCCTCCATGAGCACACGGTCCTTGAAGGTGCCGGGCTCGGATTCGTCGGCGTTGCAGACGAGGTAGTGCGGGTGGTCGGGCCGGGCGGCGGTGGCCTGCCACTTGCGTCCCGTGGGGAAGGCGGCGCCGCCTCGCCCGACGAGTCCGGAGTCGGTGACTTCGCGGATGACCTCGGCTGGGCCGATGGCGAAGGCGCGGCGCAGGGCGGTGTAGCCGCCGTGGGCGCGGTAGTCGTCCAGGCTGGAGGGGTCCACGGCGCCGATCCTCTTGAGCAGGATCAGGCCGTCCTGACCGGCTTGGGGGACGGCGTGGGAGGCGGGGGGTTCGGCGGGGGCGGAGTCGGGGTCGGCGGCGGCTCGGGCGAGGGTATCGGGTGCGGCCGGGGCGATGGTCGCGGTGGCGTGGGTTTCTTCCCCGACCCCGCCCCTTCCCGAACCGGGGCTCCGCCCCAGACCCCGCTCCTCAATCGCCGGAGGGGCTGAACATTCAGCCCGTCCGGCGATTGAGGACGAGCCCGAAGGGCGATTTCGGGGGTCCAGGGGGTGGCGCCCCTTGGTCTCGGGAAGGGGCGGGGTCGGGGAAAGAAGCGTGCCCGCCCGCACCACCAACGCCGCCGGAGCCCGCTCGCAGAGCCCGAGGCAAGGGCTTCGCTCGACCGTCGCCCCCGGCACGGCACCCAACCGCTCGGCCAGCGCAGCGCCCCCGCAGGCCACGTCCGTACACACCCGCACCACCGTCCGCGCCCGCGGCCGCACCGAAAACATGGAGTAGAACGTCGCCACCCCGTACCCCTCCGCCGGCGGCACCGTAAGACGACGGCAGAGGTAGTCCAGGCCCCCCTCGCTCACCCACCCCACGCGGTCGTTGAGCGCGTGCAGCCCCGGCAGCAGCAGATCCCGCCGCTCCCGCGCCGCCCGCCCGCCCCGCGCCCACCGCAGGTCCGCGTCGCTGCGGTCGTCGGCCCCCTCCCACGCGGACCCGGGAGGTCCGAGCAGCGCGTCGACGGCCGCCCGCTCCTCGTCCGTCGGTTCGCTGTCACCGAAGCGCAGATCCACTTGACGTCACCTCACAACCTCACAGCCGCCGTCAGCTTGTCGATCCGTATCGCCGATGCCTTGAACTCCGCCGTCCCCGAGATCGGGCAGTTCGCCTCGATCGTCAGCTGGTTGGTGTCGACCTCGTCGGGAAAGTGCATGGTCATGAAGGCAAGCCCCGGCCGCAGCCCCGGGTCCACCCACACCGGCGCCACCACCGCGCCCCGCCGCGAGGAGACCCGGACCCGCTCGCCCGCCACGACCCCGTACCGCTCGGCGTCCTCCGGGCACAGCTCGACGTACTCGCCGCGCCGCAGCGGGGAGGCGAAACTCCCGCTCTGCACGCCGGTGTTGTACGAGTCGAGGCGCCGCCCCGTCGTCAGCCGGATCGGGTAGGCCTCGTCGGTCAGGTCGACCGGCGGATCGTGCTCGACGAGCCCGAAGGGGGCGAGGCGGCCGCGCCGCGCCGGGTCCGGGTCCCACAACCTGCCGTGCAGATACGTCGGTTCGAGCCGCTCCTCGTCCGGACACGGCCACTGGATGCCCTGCAGGGACTCCAGGCGGTCGTACGTCATGCCATAGTGGTCGGGCGACACGGACCGCAACTCGTCCCAGACCGCCCGCGCGTCCGCGTACTTCCAGTCGTGGCCGAGCAGCCCGGCGAGCTCGCAGAGGATGTCGATGTCCTCGCGCGCCTCACCGGGCGGCCGCACCGCCTTGCGCACCCGCTGCACGCGCCGCTCGCTGTTGGTCGTGGTGCCGTCGGTCTCGGCCCACGCGGCGGTCGCGGGCAGCACCACGTCCGCCAGCTCGGCTGTCCTGGTGAGGAAGATGTCCTGCACCACCAGGAAGTCCAGCGCGCCGAGGCGCCGCATCGCCTGTCCGCTGTCCGCCTCCGACTGCGCGGGGTTCTCGCCGATGCAGTAGACGGCCTTCAGGCCGCCCTCCTCCATCGCCTCGAACATCTCGGTCAGGTTGAGGCCGTAGCGCGGCTGGATGACCGTGTCCCAGGCCGACTCGAACTTCCGGCGCGTGTCGGGGTCGAGGATGTCCTGGAACCCGGGAAGGCGGTTGGGGATGGCGCCCATGTCGCCGCCTCCCTGCACGTTGTTCTGGCCGCGCAAGGGCTGCAACCCCGAGCCGAACCGCCCCACATGGCCCGTCAGGAGCGACAGGTTGATCAGCGCGCGGACGTTGTCCGTGCCGTTGTGGTGCTCGGTGATGCCGAGCGTCCAGCACAGCTGCGCCCGCTCCGCGCGCGCGTAGTCATGCGCCAACTCCCTTATGGCGGCGGCCGGTACGCCCGTCACCTGCTCGGCGAGCGACAGCGTCCAGGGCTCGACGAGGGCCGCGTACTCCTCGTGTCCCGTCGTCGCGCGCTCGATGAACGCGCGGTTGGCCAGGCCCGCGTGGATGATCTCGCGGCCGATCGCGTGCGCCAGCGGGATGTCCGTGCCGACGTTCGGGCCGAGCCAGCTCTCCGCCCACTCGGCGGTCCTGGTGCGGCGCGGGTCGACGGCGTACATCCGCGCGCCGTTCCTGATGCCCCTCAGGACGTGCTGGAAGAAGATCGGGTGCGCGAAGCGGGCGTTGGAGCCCCACATCACGATGACGTCCGTGTGCTCGACCTCCTCGTACGAGGAGGTGCCGCCGCCCGAGCCGAAGGCCGCGGAGAGTCCCGCGACGCTCGGCGCGTGGCAGGTGCGGTTGCAGGAGTCGACGTTGTTGGTGCCCATCACCACGCGGGCGAACTTCTGTGCCACGTAGTTCATCTCGTTGGTCGCGCGGGCGCAGGAGAACATCCCGAAGGCGCCGCGCGCGGCCCGGAAGCCCGCCGCCGCGCGGGCCAGCGCCTCCTCCCAGGTCGCCCTGCGGAAGGGCTCGGCGCGGGAGTCGCGGACCAGGGGGTGGGTGAGCCGGGTGTACGTCTTGGGGGTGCGGTCGCGTGTCGTCATGCGGCGGTCCTCAGGGCGAGCAGGTCCGAGATGGCGTGGACGGTGCGCAGCGTCGGCACCGGAACCCCGGTGATGTCGGCGAGTTCGACGACGGCCGCGAGCAGCACGTCCAGTTCCAGGGGCTTGCCGCGCTCCAGGTCCTGGAGGGTGGAGGTGCGGTGGTCGCCGACGCGTTCGGCGCCCGCGAGGCGGCGCTCCACGGAGATGTCCGGCTCGCAGCCGAGGGCCGCGGCCACCGCGAGCGTCTCGTTCATCATGATCTCGATGACGCGGCGGGTGCCGCCGTGGCGGCACATCTCGCGCATCGTGGCGCGGGCGAGGGCGCTGATCGGGTTGAAGGAGATGTTGCCGAGCAGCTTGATCCAGATGTCGCCGCGCAGCTCCGTCTCGACCGGGCACTTCAGACCGCCCGCCACCATGGCCTCGCTGAACGCGGCGCACCGCTTCGAGCGTGACCGGTCGGGCTCGCCGATGGAGAAGCGGGTGCCCTCCAAGTGGCGTACGACGCCGGGGCCTTCGAGCTCTGTGGCGGCGTAGACGACGCAGCCCACGGCCCGTTCGGGCGCGAGCACCGCGCTGACCGCGCCGCCCGGGTCGACGCTCTCGACGCGGTGGCCGTCGTGCGGGCCGCCGTGCCGGTGGAAGTACCACCAGGGGATGCCGTTCTGTGCGGCGACCACCGCGGTCGCCTCGTGCAGGAGCGGCTCGATCAGCGGCCCGCAGGCCGCGTACGCGTTGGCCTTCAGGCCCAGGAAGACGAAGTCGACCGGGCCGATCTCGGCCGGGTCGTCGGTGGCGCGGGCCCGTGCGGTGAAGTCGCCGCGCGGGCTCAGCACGCGTACGCCGTGCTGCCTCATGGCCGTCAGATGCGGTCCACGGGCGACGAGATGGACGTCGGCGCCTGCGCGGTGCAGCGCGGCTCCGACGTAGGCGCCGATCGCACCGGCGCCGAGGACTGCGACTTTCACGGTGGGGCGCTCCATTCGGTCGAGGGATCCGAGGAACGTATGGAGAAGGGGAGTTGACGAACGAGCGTATGGAGAAAACAGAAGACTGACGACAGGAGACTGACGACAGAAGACGTCAACGGAATATTGTCTACAGTATGGAAGTTGGGGCGGCAAGGGTTCGCGCACGTCGTTGAATCCCGTACGTGCGCCCCCTTCCCAACACCCCCGCCCGCTTCCTACCGTTCGGGATCATGAGGCCCCTCGTCGCACCACCCGGGTGGAGCCGCTGGCTCGTGCCGCCCGCCGCCCTCTCGGTGCATCTGTCCATCGGCCAGGCCTACGCCTGGAGCGTCTTCAAACCGCCCCTCGAATCCGCGCTGCACCTCAGCGGCACACAGAGCGCGCTCCCCTTCCAGCTGGGCATCGTCATGCTCGGTCTGTCCGCGGCCTTCGGCGGCACCCTCGTCGAGCGCAACGGCCCGCGCTGGGCGATGTCCGTCGCCCTGGTCTGCTTCTCCTCGGGCTTCCTGCTGGCCGCGCTCGGCGCCGCGACCCGCCAGTACTGGCTCATCGTGTTCGGCTACGGCTTCGTCGGCGGGATCGGCCTCGGCATCGGCTACATCTCGCCCGTCTCCACGCTCATCAAGTGGTTCCCCGACCGTCCCGGCATGGCCACCGGCATCGCGATCATGGGCTTCGGCGGCGGCGCGCTCATCGCCTCGCCCTGGAGCGCGCAGATGCTGGACTCCTTCGGCACGGACTCGGACGGCATCGCGCTCGCGTTCCTGGTGCACGGCCTCACGTACGCCGTCTTCATGTCGCTCGGCGTGCTCCTGGTGCGGGTGCCGCGTACGGAGGGGGCGCGCGGGCCCGGCGGTCCCGGCGCGCTCGACGGTCCCCAGGTCTCCGCGCGGTCGGCCGTCCGCACCCCGCAGTTCTGGTGCCTGTGGGTCGTCCTGTGCATGAACGTGACCGCGGGCATCGGCATCCTGGAGAAGGCCGCCCCGATGATCACGGACTTCTTCGCGGACAGCGGGACGCCCGTGTCGGTCTCCGCGGCGGCGGGCTTCGTCGCGCTCCTGTCGGCCGCCAACATGGCGGGGCGCATCGGCTGGTCCTCGGCATCGGACCTGATCGGCCGCAAGAACGTCTACCGCGTCTACCTCGGCGCGGGCGCGCTCATGTACTTCCTGATCGCCCGCTTCGGGGACACCTCCAAGCCGCTGTTCATCTGCTGCGCGCTGGTGATCCTGTCGTTCTACGGAGGCGGCTTCGCGACGGTCCCCGCATATCTCAAGGACCTCTTCGGCACGTACCAGGTCGGGGCCATCCACGGCAGGCTGCTCACCGCATGGTCGACGGCCGGAGTCCTCGGGCCGCTGATCGTGAACAGGGTCGCCGACCACCAGGAGGAGGCGGGCCGGCACGGCTCGGGGCTCTACGGCCTCTCCTTCGCGATCATGATCGGTCTCCTGGTCGTGGGCCTGGTCGCCAACGAGCTCGTCCGCCCCGTCCATCCGCGCCACCACGTCCCCGCCCCGAAGGAGGCCGCCGGTGACCACGCCACCACGTGAGGGCTCGCCACCACGCGACCGTCGCGCCCTGATCGTGTTCGCGTGGCTCTGGGTGGGTCTTCCGCTCGGTTACGGCCTCTACGAACTCGTACAGAAGGTCACACAGCTCTTCAGAGGGTGACGGCCTCATGAGAAGCATCCAAACCCGGCGCGCCTTTCCTGTCGCTTTACGTGCACCGTTACTCGTGAGTCGCTGACCAGACTGGACGGTCCCGCACTTCCGGCAACAAGGGGGACCCGTCCATGCACGGCTCGCGCATCGCCGCCGTCGGCCACTACCAGCCCGCCAGGGTCCTCACCAACGAGGAGCTCGCGGGCATGGTCGACACCAGCGACGAGTGGATCCGGTCCCGGGTGGGCATCCGCACACGGCACATCGCGGGCCCCGGGGAACCGGTCGACGAGCTGGCCGCGCACGCGGGCGGCAAGGCGCTCGCCGCCGCGGGCCTGGCCCCGGACGCGATCGACCTGGTCCTGGTCGCCACCTCCACGGCCATCGACCGCTCGCCGAACACGGCCGCCCGGGTCGCCGCGCGCCTCGGCATCCCCTCGCCGTCCGCCATGGACGTCAACGTCGTGTGCGCGGGCTTCACGCACGCCCTCGCCACCGCCGACCACACCGTGCGGGCGGGGGCGGCGACCCGCGCCCTGGTCATCGGCGCGGACAAGATGTCCGAGGTCACCGACTGGACGGACCGCACCACCTGCGTCCTGACCGGTGACGGGGCGGGCGCCGCCGTCGTCCAGGCCTGCGGGCCCGGCGAGGAGCCCGGCATCGGCCCCGTGCTGTGGGGCTCGGTGCCCGAGATGGGCAACGCCGTCCGTATCGAGGGCACGCCGCCGCGCTTCGCCCAGGAGGGGCAGAGCGTCTACCGCTGGGCGACGACCCAGCTGCCGCCGCTCGCGCGCCAGGCCTGCGAGCGCGCCGGGCTGGCCCCGGCCGACCTCGCGGGGGTCGTCCTGCACCAGGCCAACCTCCGGATCATCGAGCCGCTCGCCGAGCGCATCGGCGCCGTGAACGCCGTCGTCGCGCGCGACGTCGTCGACTCCGGGAACACCTCGGCGGCGAGCGTCCCGATGGCGCTGTCCAAGCTGGTGGAGCGCGGGGAGATCCGCTCCGGGGACCCGGTGCTGCTGTTCGGCTTCGGCGGGAACCTGTCGTACGCGGGACAGGTCGTGCGCTGCCCCTGATCCGGCCTGCCCGTCCGGTGTGACCGGCTCAACTCCCCCTGGTGCTGGCCCTTGTAGCTCGTAGACTGTAGACAAAAGGCAATCGTCGAGGAGGGGACCGCGATGTTGTCCACAGGACTTCCGCAGGGGGCGGTGCCCCGGCTCGAACGCCCCGGGCCGCTCAGGGAGCGGGTCTACGAGGCGCTGCTCGAACTCATCACGACCCGCTCGCTGCAGCCGGGACAGCACCTCGTCGAGAGCGAACTCGCCGGGCACCTCGGGGTGTCGCGGCAGCCGGTGCGCGAGGCGCTGCAGCGGCTGAACACGGAGGGCTGGGTCGACCTGCGGCCCGCCCAGGGCGCGTTCGTGCACGAGCCGACCGAGGAGGAGGCCGACCAACTCCTCACCGTGCGCACGCTGTTGGAGGCCGAGGCGGCGCGGCTCGCCGCGGCGAACACCGGCACGGCGGGCATCACGGCCCTGGACGAGCTCTGCGCCCAGGGCGAACAGGCCGTGGCGGACGGCGACGTGGAGCGGGTGGTCGCCCTCAACGCCGCCTTCCACGCCAAGGTGATGGAGCTCGCGGGCAACGTGGTCCTCGCCGAGCTCGCCGGGCAGGTGGACCGCAGGGTCCGCTGGTACTACACCCCGGTCGCCCGGCAGCGGGGCAGGCAGTCCTGGCTGGAGCACCGCGAACTGATCGCGGCCATCGCGGAGCGCGACGAGCGGCGGGCCACGGAGATCATGCGGGCCCACACCGAGCACACCCGCAAGACGTACCACGAGCGCGAGCGGGACTGAGCGCCCCACCGCCGGTCAGGACCTCGGCCGGCGGGAAGTCCGCCGCAGGGCAGGAACCCGGCCGGCGGGAAGGCCGCCTCAGGTCAGGTGCCCGCGCCCGCAAGCACCGCCTGCGTCTGCGTCGTCTGACCCGCGGGCCGTCCCCCGTCGTCGTACACATCGGTCTGTACGACGACGAAGGACCGCCCGACGTGCAGCGGCCGGGCCACGGCACGGACCGTGCCGGAGCGCACGGCCCGGAAGAAGTTCGTCTTGGACTCCACCGTCGACGTGCCCGCGCCAGGTGGCAGGTTGAGGAACGCGCACACCGCCCCCACCGTGTCGGCGAGCGACATCAGCGCCCCGCCGTGCAGCACGCCGCCCGCCGTGCACAGCTCGCGCGACCACTCCAGCGTGCCTTCGACCCGCTCGGGGCCGGCTTCGGCGAAGGAGACGCCGAGGTGCGCGGCGAAGGGGACCATGGTGAGCGGTTGGGCATGCCGCTCGTCCTGAGGCAGGGTGTCCGACATGGGGTGACCTTCCGTCGAGGGTGCCGGGGAACACCACCGTCGCGCCACGGGTCCCGACGTGTCGATTACCCCGGAGGTAGGACCGCAGGGGCGGGAGCGCGCCGCCGAACGACCGGGAGAGCAGACATGGCCACGCACCACCGCATACGCCCGTTGATCAAGGAAGACGTACCGCTGGCCGTGGACACCCTCGCCCAGGCCTTCGCGGACTACGCCTTCACCCGCCACGTCGTCGCCGCCGAAGGGCACGAGGAGCGGGTCCGCCGCTTCCAGGAGCTCTTCCTGACCCGCATCGGCATGGTGTACGGACGGGTCTGGGTCGCGGGCGCCGGGCGTGCCGTCGCCGTCTGGACCACGCCGGAGCGCGACCCCGGCCCCGGCTTCGCCGCCATCGGCCCGCTCGTCGACGAGCTCGCGGGCGACCGCGCGGCCTGGTTCGCTTCGGCCGACCGGACGCTGGCGCCGTACCGGCCGCGGCGCCCCGTGTGGTTCCTCGCCACGGTGGGCGTCCACCCCGACGCGCAGGGTCAGGGGCTCGGCAAGTCGGTGATCCGACCGGGCCTCGATGCCGCCGACCGCGCCGGGCACCCGTGCTTCCTCGAGACCTCGACCGAGCGCAACGTGGCGTTCTACGAACGGCTCGGCTTCGCCGTCACGGCGGACGTCCGCCTGCCCGACAACGGCCCGCGTACGTGGTGCATGCTCCGGGAGCCCAAGGCGTAGCGGTACGGCGGCCGGAGCGCCCGCCGGGGGCCCGGCACCCACCCTTTGTCCTGTGACTGGAGAAAGTCATGGGTAATTCGCGCGCAACTTCTTCCCACCCCCGGCAGGCACTGCTACGTTCCCCTCGAAAGCGTGAAGGAAGCCCGAAGGCACGGCTGTTGGAGCCCGAGGGCAACGGCGCGGGAAGCCCGATGAGGCGGGGAGGGGCGCGTGAGACGTATGACGGCTCGACCCGCCAACGCGCACCAGGCGCGGCTGCTGCGGCTGTTGCGCGACGGGGGCCCCAACTCCCGCGCCCAGCTGGGCGACCAGGTCGACCTCTCGCGGTCCAAGCTGGCCGTGGAGGTCGACCGGCTCCTGGAGACCGGACTCGTGGTCGCCGACGGGCTCGCCGCCTCGCGCGGCGGCCGCCGCTCCCACAACATCCGCCTGGCCCCCGCCCTCCGCTTCCTCGGCGTGGACATCGGCGCGACCTCGGTCGACGTCGCGGTCACCAACGCCGAGCTGGAGGTGCTCGGCCACATCAACCAGCCCATGGACGTGCGCGAGGGCCCGGTCGCGGTCTTCGAGCAAGTCCTCGCCATGGCCGCCAAGTTGAGGGCGTCCGGGCTCGCGGAAGGGTTCGACGGCGCCGGGATCGGCGTCCCGGGTCCGGTCCGCTTCCCCGAGGGCGTGCCGGTCGCGCCGCCGATCATGCCCGGGTGGGACGGCTTCCCCGTCAGGGAGGCCCTCAGCCAGGACCTCGGCTGCCCCGTCATGGTCGACAACGACGTGAACCTCATGGCGATGGGGGAGCAGCACGCGGGCGTCGCACGCTCCGTGGGCGACTTCCTCTGCGTCAAGATCGGCACGGGCATCGGCTGCGGCATCGTCGTCGGCGGCGAGGTCCACCGCGGGACGACGGGCAGCGCGGGCGACATCGGCCACATCCAGTCCGAACCGGACGGACGCCCCTGCGCCTGCGGCAACAGGGGCTGCCTGGAGGCCTACTTCAGTGGCGCGGCGCTCGCCCGCGACGCCGAGGAGGCGGCCAGGGAGGGGCGTTCGCCGGAGCTCGCGGGACGGCTCGACGAGGCGGGGCGGCTCAGCGCCGTCGACGTCGCGGCGGCCGCTGCCGCGGGCGACGCCACCGCGCTCGACCTCATCCGCGACGGCGGCAACCGCACCGGCCAGGTCATCGCGGGGCTCGTCAGCTTCTTCAACCCCGGCCTCGTGGTGATCGGCGGCGGTGTGACCGGCCTCGGCCACACGCTGCTCGCCGCGATCCGCACCCAGGTCTACCGCCAGTCGCTGCCCCTGGCGACCGGCAACCTCCCGATCGTCCTGGGTGAGCTCGGCCCCGCCGCCGGAGTCATCGGCGGCGCCCGGCTCATCAGCGACCACCTGTTCTCGCCCGCGTAACGCTCTCGCCCGCGCACCACCGTCGGGCGAACACCACTCCGCACAGCGCACTGCTCCGCCCTGACCTGAATCAGCCCTGACCTGAACCGGACTTTCCCTGAGCCGGCCTTCCCTGAGCCGGCCTTGCCCTGAATCAGCCTTGCCCTGAATCCGTCCTGCCCTGCTGCGGCCGCCGCCGAGGGGAACCGTCATGGCACCAGAACCACCGCTGCTCACCATGTCCGGCATCACCAAGTCGTTCCCCGGCGTCCGTGCCCTCGACGGCGTCGACCTCCAGGTGCAGGCCGGGGAAGTGCACTGCCTCCTCGGCCAGAACGGCGCCGGGAAGTCCACCCTCATCAAGGTCCTCGCGGGCGTGCACCAGCCCGACGGCGGCGACATCGCCTGGCGCGGCGAACGCACCACGCTCCGCTCGCCCATCGCGGCCATGCGGCTCGGCATCGCCACCATCTACCAGGAACTCGACCTGGTGGAGGGCTTGTCCGTCGCCGAGAACGTCCACCTGGGGCACGAGCCGACCGCCGCCGGATTCGTGGTGCGCGGACGAACGGCGCGCGACGCGACCGCCGCCCTGCTCAAGCGACTCGGGCACGGCGAGATCGACCCGGGGCGGCTCGTCGGCGACCTCTCCGCTGCCCAGCAGCAGATCGTCTCGATGGCCCGCGCCCTCTCCCACGAGGTGCGGCTCATCGTCATGGACGAGCCGTCCGCGGCCCTCGACCCCGACGAGGTCGACAACCTCTTCCGCATCGTCGCCGACCTCACGGCGGACGGCGTCGCCGTCGTCTACATCTCGCACCGGCTGGAGGAGATCCGCCGCATCGGCGACCGCGTCACCGTGCTGAAGGACGGCCGCGCCGTGGCGGGCGGACTCCCCGCGAAGACCACGCCGACCAAGGACGTCGTGGCGCTGATGACGGGCCGCAACGTCGAGTACGTCTTCCCGGACCGGCCGGCATGGCACACCCGACAGGACGACGTGCCCCCGGTGTTGACCGTGCGCGGCCTGTCCCGCCGCGGCGAGTTCGAACCCCTCGACCTCGACCTGCGCCCCGGCGAGATCGTCGGCCTCGCCGGACTCGTCGGCTCGGGACGCTCCGAGATCCTGGAGACGATCTACGGGGCGCGCAGGCCGACCAGCGGTCAGGTGAGCGTGAACGGACGTGAGTTGAAGCCCGGCAGCGTCCGCGCCGCCGTCCGCGCGGGGCTCGGCCTCGCCCCCGAGGAGCGCAAGGCGCAGGCCCTCCTGATGCTGGAGTCCGTCACCCGCAATGTGTCGGTCTCCTCCATGTCCCGCTTCGCGCGCGGCGGTTGGCTCGACCGGGGCGCCGAACGCGAGGCCGCCCGCACCGCGACCCGCGAGCTGTCGCTGCGCCCCGACGAACCGTCCACGCCCGTGCGCACCCTCTCCGGCGGCAACCAGCAGAAGGCCGTCCTGGCCCGCTGGCTGCTGCGCGGCTGCCGCGTCCTGCTGCTCGACGAACCCACCCGCGGCGTCGACGTCGGTGCCCGCGCCGAGCTGTACGCGGTGATCCGCCGCCTCGCCGACGACGGCCTCGCCGTGCTCCTCGTCTCCAGCGAGGTGCCCGAGGTGCTCGGCCTCGCCGATCGCGTCCTCGTCCTCCGCGAGGGCCGCGTCGTCCACGCCGCACCCGCCCGTGACCTCGACGAACACCGCGTACTCGACCTCGTCATCGAAGGGAGCCCGGCGGCATGACCCAGCCGGCACCGGCGGCCGAGGCCGCCACCCGCAAGAGCAGCCCCGCCGACGGCAAAGGGCCGTGGCGCACCGCGGTGGCCCGCGCCGACGTGCGCACGCTCTCCCTGGTCGGCGTGCTCGCCGTACTGATCCTGATCGGCGGCATCACCCAGCCCGAGTCGTTCCTCGACACCGACAACCTCCAGCTGATCCTCACCCAGGCCTCCGTCATCGGCGTCGTCACCGTCGGCATGACGTTCGTGATCATCTCCGGCGGCATCGACCTTTCCGTCGGCGCGATCGTCGCGCTCGCCTCGGTGTGGGCGACGACCGTCGCCACCCAGGAGTACGGCTTCGCGGGCATCCTCTTCACGGCCGTGGTCGTCGGCATGGGGTGCGGCCTGGTGAACGGCCTGCTCATCGCGTACGGCGGGATCGTGCCGTTCATCGCCACCCTCGCCATGCTCGCCTCGGGCCGCGGACTCGCGCTGCAGATCACCGACGGCAAGACCCAGATGGTCACCGTGGAAGGGGTGTTGGACCTCGGCTACCGCGACTCGTACATTCTCGGCATCCCGCCGCTCGCCCTGGTCTTCGCCGCCGTCACCGTCGTCGGCTGGCTGCTCCTGAACCGCACCACCTTCGGACGGCGCTCCGTCGCGGTCGGCGGCAACGCGGAGGCGGCGCGCCTCGCCGGCATCGACGTACGAAGGCAGCGCCTCTACCTCTATCTGCTCTCCGGGCTGTGCTGCGGCATCGCGGCCTTCCTGCTGATCGTCCTGTCCGGCTCGGGACAGAACACCAACGGCAATCTCTACGAACTCGACGCCATCGCCGCGGCGATCATCGGCGGCACCCTGCTCAGCGGCGGCCGCGGGACCATCACCGGTTCCGTGCTCGGCGTGCTGATCTTCACCACGATCCAGAACATCTTCGCGCTCAACAACCTGGAGACCGCGACCCAGCAGATCGCCAAGGGCGCGATCATCGTCGCCGCGGTGCTCGTCCAACGACGTACGGCCCACACCACCTGAGTCGAGGGGTTCACCATGCCAACCAACACGAGCCGCAGAGGGCTCCTCTTCGGAGCCGCCGCCCTGTCGTCCGCAGCGCTGCTCGCGGGCTGCACGAGCAACGACCCCAAGGACGAGGGATCGGACGACGACGAACGGCAGGTCGCCGACGACAAGCCGGGCAAGGAGGTCACCATCGGCTTCGCGGGACCGCAGGCCGACCACGGCTGGCTCAACGCCATCAACGACAACGCCAAGAAGCGGGCCGAGAAGTACGAGGACGTCACGCTGGAGTCCACCGAGGGCTCCAACGACACCGCGGCGCAGATCGGCCAGGTCGAGACGCTGATCAACAAGAAGGTCGACGTCCTGGTGATCCTGCCGGCCGACGGCAAGGCGCTCACCCAGGTCGGCCTGAAGGCCATGAGGGCGGGCATCCCCGTCGTCAACCTCGACCGCGTCTTCGCCTCGCCGCAGGCCTACCGCTGCTGGATCGGCGGCGACAACTACGGCATGGGCCTGAGCGCGGGCCACTACATCGGCGAGAAGCTCAAGGACAAGAAGAACGCCCGCGTCGTGGAGCTGGCCGGGCTCGACAACCTCGAACTCACCAAGCAGCGCACGAAAGGCTTCGACGACGCCCTCAAGAACTACCCGAACATCAAGAAGGTCGCACGCCAGGCCGCCGAGTTCACCGTCGAGTCGGGCCAGTCGAAGATGTCCCAGCTCCTGCAGGCCCAGAAGAACTTCGACGCCCTGTGGAACCACGACGACGACCAGGGCGTGGGCGCCCTGCGCGCCATCAAGCAGGCGGGACGCGACGACTTCCTGATGGTCGGCGGCGCGGGCGCGCTCTCCGCCTTCCAGGCCATCGACGCCGACGACGGCGTCCTGAAGGCCACCGTCCTCTACCCGCCCACCATGGCTGCGTCCGCGATCGACCTGGCGCGCGCCCTCGGCCAGGGCAAGG
Organism: Streptomyces sp. NPDC025651; assembly: GCF_055558735.1. Taxonomy (NCBI): domain Bacteria; kingdom Bacillati; phylum Actinomycetota; class Actinomycetes; order Kitasatosporales; family Streptomycetaceae; genus Streptomyces; species Streptomyces sp. NPDC025651. The sequence continues at coordinate 173,282 of NZ_JBVHLZ010000002.1, read as the reverse complement.
GCGTCAGCGGCATGGCGGAGTTCGAGATCCCGTCCTTCGTGACCTGCTACTCGGCCGTCGTCGACAAGGACAACGTCGAGCAGTACATGTCCACCGGCTTCAAGTGATGCGCGCGTCAAGCGGGGCCGGGGAAGCCCACTGCGATGCGGTGGTGCCCCGCAGGGGCGCGGGGAACTGCGCGACCAGCCACGACGGCGCCGCAGACGGTCGAGGGCACATCGCGGCACATCCAGAGGGGTGCTCAGCACCCCCCACCGAGCGTCGACGAGGAGGAGTACCGCATGCGTGAGACGGAACCCGAGGCGGGGAAGCGGCCGTTGGGGGTGGGCATGATCGGCTACGCCTTCATGGGCGCCGCCCACTCCCAGGGCTGGCGCACCGTGGGGCGCGTCTTCGACCTGCCGCTGCGGCCCGTGCTCTCGGCCGTCTGCGGTCGCGACGGCGCCGCCGTGCGCGCCGCCGCCGACCGGCTCGGCTGGGCCGCGGCCGAGACCGACTGGCGGGCCCTGATCGCCAGGGACGACGTCGACCTCGTCGACATCTGCACGCCGGGCGACAGCCATGCGGAGATCGCCGTCGCCGCCCTGGAGGCGGGCAAGCACGTGCTGTGCGAGAAGCCCCTCGCCAACACCGTCGAGGAGGCCGAGGCGATGGCCGAGGCCGCCGAACGCGCCCATGCGCGCGGGCAGATGGCCATGGTCGGCTTCAACTACCGCCGGGTGCCGGCCCTCGCGCTCGCCCGGCGGATGGTGGCCGAGGGCCGTATCGGAACGCTGCGTCACGTACGCCTGACATACCTTCAGGACTGGCTGGTGGACCCGGAGTTCCCGCTCACCTGGCGGCTGCGCAAGGACCGCGCGGGCTCCGGCGCCCTGGGCGACCTGGGCGCGCACATCGTGGACCTCGCGCAGTACCTGGTGGGGGAGCCGGTGGCGGGGGTGTCCGCGCTCGTCGAGACCTTCGTGCGGGAGCGGCCGCTCGTCGACGAGGCGGCAGGCGCTTCCGGCGGGCTCACCGCGGCGGGCGGCACCCTGCGCGGCGCGGTCACGGTGGACGACGCGGCCGTCTTCACCGCCCGCTTCCCGTCCGGCGCCCTCGCCTCCTTCGAGGCGACGCGGTTCGCCGCCGGGCGCAAGAACGCGCTGCGGGTCGAACTCAACGGCTCCGACGGTTCGTTGGCGTTCGATCTGGAGCGGCTGAACGAGCTCTCCTTCCACGACCACACCGAACCGGCTGCCTCGTCGGGCTTCCGCCGGATCCTGGTGACCGAGCCCGACCACCCGTACCTGGACGCCTGGTGGCCGCCGGGCCACGGCCTCGGCTACGAGCACACCTTCGTGCACCAGGCCCGCGACCTGCTGCACGCCATCGCCACCGGGACGCGGCCCGAACCCTCCTTCACCGACGGCCTGTCCGTGCAGCGGGTGCTCGCGGCGGCGGAGGAGAGCGCGACGAAGAACTCCGTGTACACGACGATTCCCGCCTGAGGACCGCCCGAGAGCTGCCCGAGAACCGCCTGAGAACCGCCTGAGAACCGCCTGAGGAGGCCCCGTCATGCCCCGTAGGTTCACGCTCTTCACCGGCCAGTGGGCCGATCTGCCGCTCGAAGAGGTCTGCAGGCTCGCCCGCGACTTCGGCTACGACGGTCTCGAACTCGCCTGCTGGGGCGACCACTTCGAGGTCGACAAGGCCCTCGCCGACCCCGCCTATCTGGACGGCAGGCACGCCCTGCTCGACAAGTACGGGCTCACGTGCTGGGCGATCTCCAACCACCTGGTGGGCCAGGCCGTCTGCGACGCGATCATCGACGAGCGGCACCGGGCGATCCTGCCGTCCCGCATCTGGGGCGACGGCGAGGGGGAGGGCGTGCGGCAGCGGGCCGCCGCGGAGATGGCGGACACGGCACGTGCCGCCGCCGCCTTCGGCGTCGAGACCGTCGTCGGCTTCACCGGCTCCTCGATCTGGCATCTGGTCGCGATGTTCCCGCCGGTTCCCGACGCGATGATCGAGCGGGGGTACGAGGACTTCGCCGAGCGCTGGAACCCGATCCTGGACGTCTTCGACGCCGAAGGCGTGCGGTTCGCCCACGAGGTGCATCCGTCCGAGATCGCGTACGACTACTGGACGACGCACAAGGCCCTGGAGGCAGTCGACCGCCGCGCGGCCTTCGGTCTGAACTTCGACCCCTCGCACTTCGTGTGGCAGGACCTCGACCCGGTCGGCTTCCTCCACGACTTCCGCGACCGCATCTACCACGTGGACTGCAAGGAGGCCCGGCGCCGCCTGGACGGCCGCAACGGCCGCCTCGGATCGCACCTGCCGTGGGGCGACCCGCGCCGTGGCTGGGACTTCGTCTCGGCGGGCCACGGGGACGTCCCCTGGGAGGACGTCTTCCGCATGCTGCGCTCCATCGCGTACGAAGGTCCGATCTCGGTGGAGTGGGAGGACGCGGGCATGGATCGCCTCCAGGGCGCGCCGGAGGCGCTGGCCCGCCTGAAGGCGTACGACTTCGAGCCGCCGAGCGCGTCGTTCGACGCGGCGTTCGGCTCGGAGTGACCTCCCGCCCCGCCACGGCTTTGTCCTGTCCGAGGAAGAAGCAGAACTCTGGTACCGCACAAGGGCTTTCGGCCACGTACAAAGCTCGCTACCGTCCCTGATGTGTACAGGACATGAAACGTCCGGGGTGACGGCGCACCCCGGCGCACGGCGCACACACCCGCGTACGACCGTCCCCCTCCCGGAGGAACCCCGTGCACTGGAAACGCCAAAGACTCCGCAGATCGCTCGCCCTGCTCACCGGCACGCTCCTGACCGGTGCGTCGCTGACCCTCGCCCTGCCGCAGGCCGGCGCCGTCCCCGCGGACCCGCCCTCGGCGGCCGCCCCCGCCGCCGAGGACTTCCAGCAGGTCACCCTCGCCAAGGGCGAGCCCGAGACGGGCGAGCCGATGACGCTCTCCGTGCTCCCCGACCGCTCGGTCCTGCACACCTCGCGCGACGGCACGCTGCGCCTGACGGACTCCGCGGGCAACACGAGGATCGCGGGCAAGATACCCGTCTACACACACGACGAAGAGGGACTCCAAGGCGTCGCCGTCGACCCGAAGTTCAGCGAGAACCGCGCGATCTTCCTCTACTACGCGCCGCCGCTCGACACCCCCGCCGGAGACGCCCCGAACGAGGGCACCGCGGAGGACTTCAAGAAGTTCGACGGCGTCAACCGCCTCTCCCGCTTCGTCCTGAAGGCCGACGGCACCCTGGACGCCGCGAGCGAGAAGAAGGTCCTCGACGTCCCCGCGAGCCGCGGCATCTGCTGCCACGTCGGTGGTGACATCGACTTCGACAAGGACGGCAACCTCTACCTCTCGACGGGCGACGACTCCAACCCCTTCGCCTCCGACGGCTTCACGCCCATCGACGAGCGTGCGAACCGCAACCCCGCCTACGACGCGCGCCGCGGCGCCGGCAACACCAACGACCTGCGCGGCAAGATCCTGCGCATCAAGGTCGCCGACGACGGGACGTACACGGTCCCCGACGGCAACCTCTTCGCCAAGGGCACCGAGAAGACCCGCCCCGAGATCTACGCGATGGGCTTCCGCAACCCCTTCCGGATGAGCGTCGACAAGCCGACCGGCACGGTGTACGTCGGTGACTACGGCCCGGACGCCGGTGCCGCCGACCCCAAGCGCGGACCGGCGGGCCAGGTCGAGTTCGCCCGCGTGACCAAGCCCGGCAACTACGGCTGGCCGTTCTGCACCGGCAAGAACGAGCCCTACGTCGACTACGACTTCGCCACCGGCACCTCCGGCGCGGCCTTCGACTGCAAGGCGCTCAAGAACGACTCCCCGCACAACACCGGCCTGACCGACCTGCCGCCCGCCGAGGAGGCCTGGATCCCCTACGACGGCGGCTCCGTCCCCGAGTTCGGCACCGGATCCGAGTCCCCGATGGCGGGACCCGTCTACCGCTACGACGCGGCGAACACCTCCCCGGTGAAGTTCCCCGAGGCCTACGACGGCGACTTCTTCGCCGGTGAGTTCGGCCGCCGCTGGATCAAGCGCATCGAGCAGGGCGCCGACGGCACCGTCTCGAAGATCAACCCGTTCCCGTGGACCGGTACGCAGGTCATGGACATGGAGTTCGGCCCCGACGGTGCCCTCTACGTCCTCGACTACGGCACCGCCTGGTTCGGCGGCGACGAGAACTCCGGCCTCTACCGCATCGAGAACGCCACCACCGGCCACTCGCCGGTCGTCGAGGCCACCGCCTCCAGGACCAGCGGCCAGGCGCCGCTGCGGACCACGTTCACGGCGAAGGCCACCGACGCGGACGGCGGGACCCTGACCTACGCGTGGGACTTCGGGGACGGCGGCACGTCGACCCGGCAGAACCCCACGTACACGTACCAGAAGAACGGCGTCCACACCGCGACCGTGACCGTCAAGGACTCCACCGGGCGCACCGGTTCGGCCAGCGCGCACATCACCGTCGGCAACACCGCGCCCAAGGTGACCCTGGAACTCCCCGGCGACGGGCAGCTGTTCACCTTCGGCGACAAGGTGCCCTTCAAGGTGAAGGTCACCGACCCGGAGGACGGCGCGATCGACTGCGCCAAGGTCAAGGTCACCCACATCCTCGGCCACGACAGCCACGGCCACCCGGTCACCTCGGCCAACGGCTGCGAGGGCACCATCCAGACGTCGGCGGACGGCGAGCACGACCCGAACGCCAACATCTTCGGGGTCTTCGACGCCGAGTACACCGACAAGGGCGCGAACGGCCAGCCCGCGCTGACCACCCACGACCAGAACGTCGTCCAGCCCAAGCACCGCCAGGGCGAGCACTACGGCGACTCCAAGGGCGTCTCCGTGGTCAACCACACCCCGGCGCACGGCGGCAAGACGGTCGGCGACATCCACAACGGCGACTGGATCTCCTTCAAGCCGTACATCCTCCGCAACGCGACCAAGCTGACGGCGCGGGTCGCGTCCGGCGGGTCCGGCGGCACCCTTGAGGTGCGCAGCGGATCGGTCGGCGGCAGGCTGCTCGGCACCGCGAAGGTCGCGCCGACCGGCGGGTGGGAGACGTACACGGACGTCAGCACCGCCATCTCCAAGCCGCCGGCGAAGACGACGACGCTGTACTTCGTCTTCAAGGGCTCCGGCACGGGAGCGCTCTATGACGTGGACGACTTCACCTTCACGACGAGCTGAGAGGGGTCGGCACATGCGCGCATCCGCACGGCTGGCCACCGCGACGGCCGCGGCCGCCCTGCTCATCGGCTGTGTTTCCGGGCCCGCGGCGTCGAAGCCCGAGCCGCCGAAGACGGCGGGGGAGACGGCGCCGGGGCAGAAGGCGGGGGAGAAGGCCGGGGAGAAGGTGCTGGTCTTCTCCAAGACCGCCGGGTTCCGGCACGACTCGATTCCCGCCGGCATCGCGGCCGTCAAGGAGCTGGGCGCCGAGGGCGGCTTCGCCGTCGACGCCACGGAGGACGCGGGCGCCTTCACCGACGCCAACCTCGCGCGGTACGACGCCGTGGTCTGGCTCTCGACCACCGGAGACGTGCTGAACGCCGCGCAGCAGACGGCGTTCGAGACGTACGTCAAGGGCGGCGGCGCCTACGTCGGGGTGCACGCCGCCGCCGACACCGAGTACGACTGGCCCTTCTACGGCGGGCTCGCGGGCGCCTACTTCCAGTCCCACCCCGCGATCCAGCCCGCGAAGGTCCAGGTCGAGGACCACGCCCACCCGGCCACCGCCCACCTGGGCGCGGGGACGTGGGGCCGCACCGACGAGTGGTACAACTACCGCTCCAACCCGCGCGACCGGGCCCGCGTCCTGGCCTCCCTCGACGAGTCCTCGTACACGGGCGGCACGATGGCGGGGGACCACCCCATCGCCTGGTGCCAGAGCGACTACCAGGGCGGGCGCGCCTTCTACACCGGCGGCGGCCACACCAAGGAGTCGTACGCCGAACCCGCCTTCCGGCAGCACCTGTCGGGCGGGATCCGCTGGGCCGTCGGCGCGGCCCAGGCGGACTGCCGCCCGGAGAAGGGCCACACACCGCTCTTCGACGGAACGGCGGCCTCGCTGGAGGGCTGGAAGCAGGCGGGCCCCGGCTCCTTCGCGCTGAAGGAGGACGACGGCACGCTGACGACCACCGGCGGCATGGGCATGCTCTGGTACGAACGGCGCGAGCTCGGCTCGTACTCGCTCAAGCTCGACTGGCGGATGCGGGGCGACGACAACTCCGGGATCTTCGTGGGCTTCCCGGCCTCCGACGACCCCTGGTCGGCCGTGAACAACGGCTACGAGATCCAGATCGACGCCACGGACGTCCCCGCGAAGACCACCGGCTCCGTCTACGGCTTCAAGTCCGCCGACCTGAAGAAGCGCGACAAGGCGCTGAACCCGCCCGGGGAGTGGAACACCTACGAGATCCGCGTCGAGGGCGAACGCCTTCGCGTGTATCTCAACGGCGTGAAGATCAACGACTTCACCAACTCCGATCCGGCGCGGAGCCTGCGTCAAGGGCACATCGGCATCCAGAACCACGGCGACGCCGATGAGGTCTCCTTCCGGAACATCCGGTTGAAGGACCTGCCCGCACCGCCCGCACACCCCTCCGGTCCAGCCGCGTCGTCCGGCTCGGGCGCGGGGCGCTAGACGGCGGCGGGCGGAGGACGCCGGACCTCCGCCCGCCGTCTTTCACCATCGGCGCGTTCGCACATCCGCGTGCGGCCTCCGGGTCTCGCGCGGGCGTGCGTCCGCGTGCACCAGCACGGATCGCCGTGCACCTGCACGGACCGTCGTGCATCTGCACGGATCGCCGTGCGCCTGCACGGATCGTCGTGCACCTGCGCGGCTCGGGTGGGTGTGCGTCCGTGTCGTTCACCCGCACGTGTGTCCAAGAGCCAAGGCAGGAGGCAGCCGTGTCCACATCCGCGCTCGCTACTTCGTCCCCTACTTCCGCCCCTTCCGCCCCTTCCGCCGGGACGCCACTCGTCGGGGTCTGGCTGATCGGGGCGCGCGGTTCGGTCGCGACCACGGCCGTCGCCGGGTGCGCGGCGGTCGCGGCGGGACTGCGGCCGCCCACCGGCATGGTGACCGAGACACCTCCCTTCACGGGCAGCGGGCTGCCGACGTTGTCGTCGCTCGTCTTCGGTGGCCACGACACCGTCAACTGCCCCCTGCCCAAACGGGCCGAGGAACTCGCCTCCGGCGGCGTCCTGCCGCACGGCCTGCCCTCGGCGGTGGGCGCCGAACTCGCCGCGGCGGACGCGGAGATCCGCCCGGGCGGACCGCTGCCGGGCGACTCCCGCAGCGACGAGGAACTGATCGACGCCTTCACCGCCGACCTGCGCGACTTCGTACGCCGCCGGGGCCTCGCCCACGCGGTGGTCGTGAACGTCGCCTCGACGGAGCCCCTGCCCGCAAACGGCGACCCGCGGCTGCCCGCCAGCTCGCTCTACGCGGCCGCCGCGCTGCGGGCCGGCTGCCCGTACGTGAACTTCACCCCCTCCGCGGGCCTGCACCACCCCCGCCTCGCCGACGCCGCCCTCTCCTGCGGCCTGCCCTCCGCGGGCCGTGACGGCAAGACCGGCCAGACGCTGCTCCGCTCGGTGCTCGGCCCGATGTTCGCGCAGCGGGCGCTCGCCGTGCGGTCCTGGTCGGGCACGAACCTCCTGGGCGGCGGCGACGGAGCGGCCCTCGCCGACCCGGCCGCGGCCGCCGCGAAGAACGCCGGCAAGGAACGCGTCCTCGCCGACACGCTGGGCTCCGCCCCCGAGGGCGAGGTCCACATCGACGACGTGCCGTCCCTCGGCGACTGGAAGACGGCCTGGGACCACATCGCCTTCGACGGTTTCCTCGGCACGCGGATGGTCCTGCAGACCACCTGGCAGGGCTGCGACTCGGCCCTCGCGGCCCCCTTGATCCTGGACCTCGCCCGCCTCACCTCCCGCGCCCACACCCGAGGCCTCACCGGCCCGCTGCCCGCCCTCGCCTTCTACTTCAAGGACCCGGTGGGGGACGCGCCGTCCGCGCTGGGGGAGCAGTTCGCGGAACTGGTGGGGTTCGCAGGGGTGTTGGGGGGCTCAGGGGGGAGCCTGGGTGCGGGTGCGGGTGCGGGTGCGGGTGCGGATGTGCGTGTGGATGCGGATACGGATGTGGGTTCGGGTGTGTTCTCGGACTTGGGCCCGGTCCCGGCAGGGGAGGGCATATGAGCGTCGCGCGCGACTGGGCCGAACTGCTGCGGGTCCCCGCCCTGTTCACCGTCCCGGGCGACGCGCTCACCGGGGCGGCGGCGACCGGACTGCGCCCCAACCACCGCACCTTCCTTGCCATCGGATCCTCCCTCTGCCTGTACGAGGCCGGCATGGCTCTCAACGACTGGGCGGACCGTGCCGAGGACGCCGTCGAGCGCCCCGAGCGGCCCCTGCCCTCCGGCCGCATCACCCCACCCGCGGCCCTCGCCGCAGCCGCCGCCCTCACGGCCGCGGGCCTGACCCTGGCCTCCGCCGCGGGCCGCTCCTCCCTCGCGGTGGCGGGTGCCCTCGCCGGGACGGTGTGGGCCTACGACCTCGGCGTGAAGCACACTCCGGCAGGACCGGCAGCCATGGCCGCGGCCCGCGGCCTCGACCTGCTCCTGGGCGCGACCGCCACGGTGGGGCGGGGCGGTGGTCGGAGCGGCGGCGTGAACCGTGGCGCGGGTGGTCGGACCGGCGGCGTCGACCGTGGCGGTGGCAGCGGTGGTGGCGGTCGGAGCCGAGGCCTGAACCGTGCCCCGAACGATGGCCCGAGTCACCGCCCTGGCCACCGCCCGACCCGTGGTCCGAGCCACCGCCCGCCCCACCGCCCGAGCGCCAAGGCTGCCGCCCCCTCCGCCGGGATCCTCGCCGCCCACACCCTCGCCGTCACCGCCGTCTCCCGTCACGAGGCCCAGGGCGGCTCCTCCACCACCCCGCTGACCGCGCTGGCGGCGACGACCGTGCTGGGTCAAGTGGTGGGCGGGAGGCGGGGTTTGGGGAGGGCCTCCGACGCCGGATCGAACCAGGCCTCCGGCCGACAGGCCCTCCGCGGCGCGCTCGCCCTCGCCTACGTCGGCACCGCGGCCAAGCCCCTCTTCCACGCCGCCCTGAACCCCTCACCCCCCCTCATGCAACGCGCCGTCGGCGGCGGCATCCGCGCCATGATCCCGCTGCAGGCCGCGCTCGCCGCCCGCGCCGGCGCGGTGGGCACCGCCCTGCTGACGGCCGCCCTCGCACCCGCTGCCCGGAAGTTCGCACGGAAGGTGAGCGTCACATGAGCCGCACAGCGCCCCGGGCCCACCGCCCCCCGCACGGCGGACTCCGCTTCGGGTACGGCACCAACGGCCTCACCGACCTCCGCCTCGACGACGCCCTCGGCCTCCTCGCCGACCTCGGCTATGCGGGCGTCGGCCTGACCCTCGACCACATGCACCTCGACCCCCTCGCCCACGACCTCGCCGCCCGCACCCGCCACGTGGCGCGCAGACTCGCCGACCTGGGCCTGACCGCCACCGTCGAAACGGGCGCCCGCTATGTGCTCGACCCGCGCCGCAAGCACGGCCCCTCCCTCCTCGATCCCGACCCGGCCCGGCGGGCCGACCGTGTCCGTCTGCTGATCCGCGCCGTCCAGGTCGCCACCGACCTGGGCGCCCACGCCGTGCACTGCTTCAGCGGCATCACCCCGCCGGACACCCCGGACGACATCGCCTGGCGGCGCCTGGCCGACGCGCTCGGCCCCGTCCTCGACGCCGCTTCCGGCGCCGGGGTACCGCTCGCCGTCGAACCCGAACCCGACCATCTGCTCTCCTCCCTCGCCGACTTCCACCGCCTCCGTGAGGTCCTCGGCGACCCCGACCCCGGGCTCCTCGGCCTCACCCTCGACATCGGTCACTGCCAGTGCCTCGAACCGCTCCCTCCCACCGACTGCGTACGCGCCGCCGCGCCCTGGCTCAGGCACGTCCAGATCGAGGACATGCGCCGCGGCGTCCATGAACACCTGCCGTTCGGGGACGGGGAGATCGACTTCCCACCCGTACTCGAAGCCCTCGCCGCCACCGGCTACCAAGGGCTGACCGTCGTCGAACTGCCCCGCCACTCCCACGCGGGCCCCCAACTCGCCGCACACTCCATCGACTTCCTGCACAGCGCCGCCGATGCCGCCGGTGCTGCCGGTGCCCAAGCGGCTGAGGTTGCCGAAACGGCTGAGGCAGCCGAAGCCGTCGCGGCCCCGCGAGCCACCGCGAAGCCGCAGGCCTCCGCGACGCCGCACACCACCGCGGCCCCGCAAGCCGCCCTCGCCGAAGGAGGAACCCCGTGACCGACACCCCCGGAATCGCCGCCCTCCGCACCCACCTCGCAGCGGAGCTCGGCGGCGCCGCGCGGGCCTGGCTCGACCAGGCCACCGCCGAGGCCGCGGCCCACGGCGGCCGGCCGGAGCCCGAGGGCCGGGGCCCGGTCCCCACCTGGGAGGTGAGGTTCGCCGAGGCCGGACGCCGCTGCGGCCCCGAGTACGCCGACCCCGCCCGCGTCCTGCTCCTGCACGCCGCGCACGCCACCCCGGACACCCTGGCCCGTGTCTACGCCCAGGGCACCGCCGCCGAGCGCCGGGCCGTCCTGCACGCCCTGCCCCACCTGGTGCCGGGGCCCGAAGCCCTGCCCCTGGTCGAGGACGCCCTGCGCACCAACGACACCCGGCTCGTCGCAGCGGCCGTCGGCCCGTACGCCGCCGCGCACCTCGCCCCGCACGACTGGCGGCACGCCGTCCTCAAGTGCCTGTTCACCGGCGTCCCCGTGGACGCCGTCGCCGACCTGGCGAGGCGGGCCCGCGGCGACGCCGAACTCGCCCGCATGCTTGGCGACTACGCGAGCGAACGCTCCGCGGCGGGCCGCACCGTCCCCGGCGACCTGCACCGCGCCCTGGCCCTGACCGCCCCCGGGCCCGCCTCCGGCCCCGCGGCACCTTCCACCGGCGAGAAGCAGGAGTCCTGATGCGTATCTTCGATCCCCACATCCACATGACCTCCCGCACCACCGACGACTACCGGGCGATGTATGCGGCGGGGGTCCGCGCGGTCGTGGAGCCCGCCTTCTGGCTCGGCCAGCCCCGCACCTCGCCGGCCTCGTTCTACGACTACTTTGACTCCCTCCTCGGCTGGGAACCCTTCCGCGCCGCCCAGTACGGCATCGCCCACCACTGCACGATCGCCCTCAACCCCAAGGAGGCGAACGACCCCCGCTGCACCCCCGTCCTCGACGAACTCCCCCGCTATCTCGTCAAGGACAACGTCGTCGCCGTCGGCGAGATCGGCTACGACTCCATGACACCGGCCGAGGACGCCGCGCTCGCCACCCAGCTGCAGCTGGCCGCCGACCACGAACTGCCCGCTCTGGTGCACACCCCCCACCGCGACAAGCTCGCCGGGCTGCGCCGCACGATCGACGTCGTGCGCGAGTCCGCGCTGCCCCTGGACCGCGTCCTGATCGACCACCTCAACGAGACCACCGTCAAGGAGGCCAAGGACAGCGGCTGTTGGCTCGGCTTCTCCGTCTATCCCGACACCAAGATGGACGAGGAGCGGATGATCGCGATCCTGCGGGACGTCGGCCCCGAGAAGGTCCTGGTCAACTCGGCCGCCGACTGGGGAAAGAGCGACCCTCTCAAGACCCGCAAGGTGGCCGACGCGATGCTGGCCGACGGGTTCGGCGAGGACGACGTCGACCTGGTGCTGTGGCGCAACCCCGTCGCCTTCTACTCGCTCAGCGGCCGCCTCGCCCTCGACGTCCAGGAGCCGGGAGCCAGCCACGAGGGCAACTCCATCCTGCGCGGCGGTGCGTGAACCATGCGCTTCCGGCACCCCGACGGCTCCACCGTCCACCTCGCGTACTGCACGAACGTCCACCCGGCCGAGACCCTCGACGGTGTCCTCGCCCAACTCCGCGAGCACTGCGAGCCCGTGCGCAGACGGCTCGGCCGCGACCGCCTCGGCATCGGCCTGTGGCTCGCCAGGGGCGCCGCCCAGGCCCTGGTCACCGACCCCGCCGCGCTGCGCGGCCTGCGCACCGAACTCGACCGGCGGGGCCTGGAGGTCGTCACCCTCAACGGCTTCCCTTATGAGGGCTTCGGCGCCGAACAGGTCAAGTACCGCGTGTACAAGCCGGACTGGACGGATCCGGAGCGGCTCACCCACACCACCGACCTGGCCAGGCTGCTCGCCGCCCTGCTCCCGGACGACGTCACCGAAGGCACCATCTCCACCCTTCCGCTCGCCTGGCGCACCCCCTTCGACGCCGCCCGCGCCGAGACCTCCCGCACGGCCCTGACCGCGCTTGCCGGGCGCCTCGACGCCCTCGCCGAACTGACCGGCCGCTCGATCCGTATCGGCCTCGAACCGGAACCGGGCTGCACCGTAGAGACGACCGCCGACGCGATCGGTCCGCTCACCGCGGTCGGTCACGACCGCGTCGGTGTCTGCGTCGACACCTGTCACCTCGCCACCTCCTTCGAAGATCCGAAGACCGCCCTCGACGCCCTCGCCGCCGCGGGCATCCCTGTCGTCAAGTCGCAGCTCTCCGCCGCCCTGCACGCCGAACACCCCCGCCTCCCCGAGGTCCGCGAGGCCCTCGCCGCCTTCGACGAGCCCCGCTTCCTCCACCAGACCCGCACCCTGACCGCCGCCGGACTGCGCGGCACCGACGACCTCGGCGAGGCCCTCACCGCCCACGCCCTGCCCGACACGGCCCCCTGGCGCGCCCACTTCCACGTCCCCCTGCACGCGGCCCCCGCCGCGCCGCTCACCTCCACGCTCCCCGTGCTCCAGGACGCCCTGGCCCGCCTCGTCGGCGCTCCCGTCCCCCTCACCCGTCATCTCGAGGTCGAGACCTACACCTGGCAGGCCCTGCCGCCCGAGCTGCGCCCGCGCGGTCGCCCCCAGCTCGCCGAGGGCATCGCCGCGGAACTCGCCCTCGCCCGCGACCTGTTGACGGACCTCGGTCTGAAGGAGCTCCCATGACCCCGACCGGTGGCGGTCCCACCCCTCTCCTCGTCCTGGACGTCGTCGGCCTCACCCCGCGCCTCCTCGATCACATGCCGCACCTCAAAGCCCTCGGCCAGTCCGGCTCCCGCGCCCCGCTCGGGACCGTCCTGCCCGCCGTCACCTGCGCCGCCCAGTCCACGTTCCTCACCGGCACGACACCCGCCGAGCACGGCATCGTCGGCAACGGCTGGTACTTCCGCGAACTCGGCGACGTACTCCTGTGGCGTCAGCACAACGGTCTCGTCGCCGGCGACAAGCTGTGGGACGCCGCACGCCGCGCGCACCCCGGCTACACCGTCGCCAACATCTGCTGGTGGTACGCCATGGGCGCCGACACCGACATCACCGTCACCCCGCGCCCCGTCTACTACGCCGACGGCCGCAAAGAACCCGACTGCTACACCCGCCCCCCTTCGCTGCACGACGAACTCACCGACAAACTGGGCACGTTCCCCCTCTTCCACTTCTGGGGGCCCGGCGCCGACATCGTCTCCAGCCGCTGGATCGTGGACGCGACCCGCCACATCATCGACACCCGCCGCCCCGACCTGGCCCTGTGCTACCTCCCCCACCTCGACTACGACCTGCAGCGCTTCGGCCCCGACGACCCGCGCTCCTTTCAGGCGGCCGCCGACCTCGACGCGACCGTCGCGCCCCTCCTCGACGACGCCAAAGCGGAAGGCCGAACCGTCGTCGCCCTCTCCGAGTACGGCATCACCCGCGCGAACCGGCCCGTCGACATCAACCGCGCCCTGCGCCGCGCGGGCCTGCTGGAGGTGCACACCCAGGACGGCATGGAGTACCTCGACCCGATGGCCTCCCGCGCCTTCGCCGTCGCCGACCACCAGATCGCCCACGTCTACGTCCGCCGCCCCGAAGACCTGGACGCCACCCGCGCCGCCCTGAGCGATCTGCCCGGCGTCGAGCAACTCCTCGACGACGAGGGCAAGAAGGCCCACCACCTGGACCACCCGCGCTCCGGTGAACTCGTCGCCGTCGCGGAGCCGGACGCCTGGTTCACGTACTACTACTGGCTCGACGACGACCGCGCGCCCGACTTCGCGCAGCTCGTCGAGATCCACCGCAAACCCGGCTACGACCCCGTCGAGCTCTTCATGGACCCGCAGGACCCCTACGTCCGCGTCAAGGCCGCGGGCGCGCTGGCCCGCAAGAAGCTCGGCATGCGCTACCGCATGGCGGTCGTTCCGCTGGACCCGTCACCTATTCGCGGCAGCCATGGCCGCCTTCCCGCGAGCGAGAACGAAGGTCCGCTCATCCTGTGCTCCACCCCCCGCGCCGTCAGCGGCCGTGTCGCGGCCACCGAAGTGAAATCGCTCCTGCTCCACCTCGCGGGACTGGTCTGAATCCGGTCTGACCCGAATCCGGTCTGAAATCCCGCGTGATCTCCACTGAACCAGATGACGCGGGCCCTGCCATCAGGGCCCGACCCCGAGTGATCCCTGATCCCGTATTCGAACCCATCCCTGATGTGACCCCGGGAGACCGCATGAGCCCCAAGCCCGCCTCCGCCGACCCCGAACTCGCCCACAGACTCAGCAGACGCGGCGCGCTCGGCGTGGCCGCCGGTGCCGCCGCCGCGGCGCTCATCGGCGCGGCCACCCCGGCCACCGCCTCCACCCGGGCCGCTGCCTCCGCCGCGGCCGCGGGCAAGGGCCACGGCCGCCCCGTCCTGCCGCCCGGCCGGCTCGGCATCCAGCTCTACAGCCTCCGCGACAAGGTCTCCACCGTCGGATTCGCCCCTGTCTTCGCCGAGTTGGAGAAGTACGGATACGACGAGATCGAGTTCGCCGGATACACCCAGGGCTCGGCGGGCGCCATCACCCTCGCCCAGCTCAAGGCGCTCGCCCGCGACCACGGACTCCACCCCATCGGCTCCCACGTCGGCTACTACGACGACAACAACCCGGGCGCGTACACGTTCGCGCAGAACCTCACCAAGGTCCTCGACGACGCCGAGGCCCTCGGCCTCAAGCACATCGGCACCGCGTCAGGGCCCTTCCGCTACGGCACGACCGTCGACGCGTGGAAGCGCGCGGCGGAGGACTTCAACACCTATGGCGAGGCAGCCCGCCAACGCGGCATGAAGTTCTACCAGCACAACCACGCCGAGGAGTTCTCCTTCGCCACCGACAAGCCGAACGTCCGCCTCTACGATGTGCTGCTCGCCGAGACCGACCCCGACTTCGTGTACCTGGAGATGGACATCTACTGGGCCTACTGCGCCCAGTTCCGCTTCGGCAAGCGGCCCGACGGCAGGCCCGCCCCCTTCGATCCGCTCGACTACGTACTCAAGCGGCCCCACCGTTACCCGCTGTTCCACGTCAAGGACGGCGTCCGCGACGAGACGACGCGCGACGGCTACCGCATGACGGACGTCGGGGACGGCGACATCGATTACAAGAGGTTCCTGTCGAAGGTGACCGCCCGCACCCACCAGGGGCGGCGCTACCACCACTGGCAGACCGAGCACGACAACCCCGTCGAGTCCTACGCCTTCGCCCGCAAGTCCAGCGAGCACCTGCACTCGCTGCGCGGCGGCCGCTGCGGCGACTGACCGCGCGAGGACACCGATGGGGCCCTCCCGCCCGGCGGCGGAAGGGCCCCGTCGGCGAGCGCAGGCGCCGAGGTCAGACGAGAGCGTCACGCGCGCGTGGCGCTGTCGGCTGGCGCAGCAGCAAGGAGAGGCCCGCGGCGAGCAACGACACCACCCCGGCGGTCGTGTAGGCGCCGACGTAGCCCCAGGAGTTCACGACCATCGCGCCCAGGCCGCCGCCGAACAGCCCGGAGACCAGCTTGGCGCTGTAGACCATGCCGTAGTTGGAGGCGTTGTTGTTCTCTCCGAAGTAGTCGGGCACCAGCGCGGCAAACAGGGGGTAGAACGCGCCGCCCGCGAAGCCGGACAGGAACGCGAAGACGAGGAAGAGCGGCTGATGGCCGATCTCGCCCGCCCACAGCACTCCGAACTGCCCCACCGCGAGCACCAGACACACGTACGTCAGGGTGTGCCGCCTGCCGAGCCGGTCGGAGAGCCAGCCCACCACGCCGCGCCCCGTGCCGTTGATCACCGACATCACGCCCATCGACGACGCCGCGATGAGTGGACCGAAGCCCATCTCCTTCGCGAACGGCACCTGGAAGGAGATCCCGAAGATCGACACGCCCGCGCAGCAGAGCATGCACACCCACATCAACGGGATCACCCCGGTGCGCAGGGCCTCCCCAGGGGTGAACTGCCGTGCCGCGGGCGGGTTCTTGGCCAGGGCCGTCGCCGTGCGGGTGTCACCGTCGAGCCGCAGCGGATCCACGTCGGCCGGCCACCAGTTCTTCGGCGGATCCTTGAAGTACAGGCCCGCCACCAGGGTCACCGCGAGCACGTAGAAACCGACGAGGTCCAGCACGGTCCGGTAGTTGGACGTGTCGAAGCCGTACGAGAACAGGAAGATGAACGGCACCGCTCCGTAGGCGAAGGCGCCGTTGACGAAACCCGTCTTGCCGCCGCGCCGTTCCGGATACCACTTGCCGACCATGTTGACGCAGGTCGAGTAGATCAGCCCGGAGCCGACGCCCCCGAGGAGGCCGAAGCCGGCCATGGCCATCGCCACGCTCGACGCGTGGCTGAGGCTGACGAAGCCGAGCAGGGACAGGACCGAACCGGTCAGCATCGCCGCCCTGCTGCTCAGGATGCCCTTCTCGCGCAGCTTGCCCGCGGGGAAGGAGACGGCGGCCTGGAAGAAGATCCAGACGCTGAGCACCCAGAATGTGTTCGACGACGTCCAGTGGTGGGCGGCGGACAGGGTGTCCTCGGCCGCTCCGTAGGCGTACTCGAAGACGCTGATGGCGAGCATGGCCGCCCAGGGCAGCGCCACCATCGTCCAGCGTGGTCGGCCGAGGATCTCCCGGTCGCTCTCGCCGATGCGGTAGACGCGGCCGCGCGCGTCCACGACTTCTCTGTACGTCGTGTCGGGGTCGACCGGCGCGTGCTGTCCGGCGATGGGCTCCGCCGTCATGTCAAGCCATCTCCTCACCGAGGGGTTGCGGGTTGGGGCTGATGTCCTTGGATTTCGGCCTGCCGGGTTGCGACAGGAAGAGTGCGACGAACCCTGCGAACAGGGAGATCGAGCCGGCCAGGGTGAAGGCCCCGGTGTGGCCCCAGTGGCTCACCACCACGGCGCCCATGCCGGAGCCGAGGAGCCCGGAGACCAGCTTGGAGCTGTAGACCAGGCCGTAGTTGGAGGCGTTGTTGTTCTCGCCGAAGTAGTCCGCCGTCATGGCCGCGAACATCGGGAAGATGGCACCGCCACCGAACCCGGAGACGCTGGAGAAGATCAGGAAGAGCGGAAGGCTCTTGATGTTCGCGGACCAGAGAATTCCGTACTGCGCGAGGCCGAGGACGACGCAGACGAAGATCAGGCAGCGCTTCCGTCCGTAGCGGTCCGAGAGCCAGCCGATGACGCCGCGGCCCGTGCCGTTCACGATGGCTTTGAGCGACATGGCCGTGGCGACGATTCCGCCGGCGAATCCGGCCTCCTCGCCGATGTCCACCTGGAATGCGATGCCGAAGATGTTCACGCCCGACGTGCACAGCAGGCAGAACCACATGAGCGCGACGCGGCCGGTCTGCCAGGCCTCCTTCGGGGTGTACTGCCGTACGGCGGGCGGGTTCATCCGCAGTGCGCGACGGGCCCGTGGGTCGTCCGGCGGGCGCAGCGGGTCGACGTCGGCGGGCCACCAGTTCTTCGGCGGGTCCTGGAAGAAATGGCCCGCCGCGGCGACCACCACCGCGAGCAGGACACCGACGGAGACCAGGACCCACCGGAAATTCGTGAGGTCCATGTAGCCGGTGAAGAGGAACACGAAAGGAACCGAGCCATAGGCGAATCCGCCGTTGACGAATCCGGTCTTTCCGCCCTTCCGCTCCGGATACCACTTGCCGACCATGTTGACGCAGGTCGCGTAGACCATTCCGGCGCCCATGCCGCTGAACATGCCGAAACCGATGTACGCGACGATCACGTGCGGCGCGAAAGCCAGTGACAGATAGCCCAAGAAGGTGCCGAGCGCACCGAGCATCATCGCCCAGCGGGCGGGCAGTTTTCCGCTCTCGCGGAGTTTGCCCGCGGGAAAGGCCACCGCGGCCTGGAAGAACACCCAGACACCGAGCATCCAGAAGATGTGCAGGCTGCTCCAGTGGTGCGCGGTGTGCAGCGTGTCCTCGGCGGAGGCGAACGCGTACTCGGCCGAGCTGATGCCCATCATGCCCACCCACGGCAGGATGACCATCCACTTGCGTTTGCGGCCCATGATGTCGATGTCGGTCTCGCCGACCCGGTACGTCCGGCCGTTGGCGTCCCTCACCTCCCGGTACGGGACGGCTGTGGGTATGTCGGTGGTCGTCATGTCGCTCAGCACCCCTTGCGTCGGAAAGATCCCGGCCAGCGCCCCCTGTCCTGTCCCTTTCGTGTGCGCACGGGTCCCGGGTCCGGCCGGCGCGCACCGCCGGCAGGACCGCACCGGTCACCTCATCGACCGCCCCCCAACTGTCCGGCCGCACGCGCCCAGCGGTACTTGGCCCCGAGTGCGGCGACCGGCTTCTCGGTCGTGTAGGGGTACGCCACGACGCCCCGCTCGAAGAGGTACTGGCAGGCCTCCTCCACCTCGACGTCGCCCGCGAGGGAGGCCACCACGGGCTTCTCGATGCCGCGCTCGCGGAACTCCGCGACGACGCGGGCCGTGAGTTCGGCGAAGACCATGGGCGGGGTGACGATGGTGTGCCAGTAGCCGAGGACGAGCGCGTGGACGCGGGGGTCCTCCAGGCCGAGCCTGATCGTCGCCTCGTACGTGGAGGGCGGCTCGCCGCCCGTGATGTCGACGGGGTTGCCCGCGGCCCCGAAGGGCGGGATGAACGCCTTGAAGGCCGCGTCCAGGTCCTCGGGGATGTCCATCAGCCGCAGGCCGTTGTCGGTCACGGCGTCGGAGAGCAGCACGCCCGAGCCGCCCGCCCCCGTGATGATGACGATGTCGTCGCCCTTGGGGGTGGGCAGGACCGGCAACGCGCGCGCGTACTCGAGCATGTCGTTCAGACCGGGGGCCCGGATGACGCCCGCCTGCTTCAGGATGTCGTCGTACACGGCGTCGTCGCCCGCCAGCGCGCCCGTGTGTGATCCCGCGGCCTTCGCGCCCGCCGCCGTGCGTCCCGCCTTCAGGACCACGACCGGTTTCCTGGGGACCGTCGCCCGCGCGGCCTCGACGAACGCGCGGCCGTCCTTGAGGTCCTCCAAGTGCATGGCGATGCACTGGGTGTGGGGGTCCTCGCCGAACCACGTCAGCAGGTCGTCCTCGTCGAGGTCCGCCTTGTTGCCGAGCCCGACGATCGCCGAGACACCCGTCTTCGTGGTGCGTGCGAAGCCGAGGATCGCCATGCCGATGCCGCCCGACTGACTCGTCAGGGCGACCCCGCCCTTCACGTCGTACGGGGTGCAGAACGTGGCGCACAGGTCCTGCCACGTCGAGTAGTAGCCGTAGATGTTGGGCCCGAGAAGACGCACCCCGTAGCGCTCGCCGATCGCCACGACCTCTTCCTGGAGGGCGTGTTCGCCTGTCTCGGCGAACCCGGAGGGGATCAGGACGGCATTGGGGATGCCCTTGCGCCCCACCTCCTCCAGGGCCGACGCCACGAACGCGGCGGGGATCGCGAAGACCGCCACATCCACCTCACCGGGAACGTCCGTGACACTCTTGTACGCCTTGCGGCCCACGATGTCATCGGCCTTGGGGTTCACCGGATGGATCTCTCCGGAGAAGCCGCCGTCGATGAGGTTGCGCATCACCGAGTTGCCGATCTTGCCCGGCTCGTTGGAGGCGCCGATGACGGCGACGGAGCGGGGCCGCATCAGCCGGCGCATCGAAGCGAGCATCTGCGCGCGCGTGTAGCTGCGCCGTGCCTTGGGGGCCTCTTCGGAGAGGATGATCCGGATGTCCGCCGCGACCGCTCCCTGAGGGGTGGCGATCACCGGGTTGAGATCCACCTCCGCGATCTCGGGGAAGTCGGTGACCAGTTGGGAGACGCGGCGGATCTGCTCGGCGACCGCCGACCGGTCCACCGGCTCCGCGCCGCGCACTCCGCGCAGCACCTCCGCCGCCCTGATGGAGTCCAGCATGGAGGCGGCCTCGTCGGAGTCGACGGGTGCCAGGCGGAACGTGACGTCCTTGAGGACCTCCACCAGGACACCGCCGAGTCCGAAGGCGACGACCTTCCCGAACGTCGGATCGGTCACCGCCCCCACGATGACCTCCTGGGCCGCGGGCCCGCCCGGCAGCAGCTCCTGCACCTGCACGCCGTCGATACGGGCCTCGGGGGCGTACGCGCGGGCGTTCTCGACGATCCGATGGAAGGCCGCGCGCACGTCGGCGGAGCCCGTCACGCCCACCACCACGCCCCCCGCGTCGGTCTTGTGCAGGATGTCCGGGGAGACGATCTTCATGACCACGGGTCCGTCGAAGCGCGCGGCGTGCGCCACGGCCTCGTCGACGTCGGTCGCGAGCTCCTCGCCGGGCACGGCGATTCCGTAGGCGTCCGCGATCACCTTTCCCTCGGGCGCGGTCAGCGACGTGCGCCCCTCGGCGCGCACCGAGTCGAGGAGGGCGCGCACCCTCAGCAGGCGGTCATCGGCCATCACTCAGATCACTCCGTCCGACTTGAGCAGGCGCAGTTCCTCGTCGCCGAGGCCGAGCTCGCCGATGAACACCTCTTCGTTGTGCTCGCCGAGCAGCGGTGAACTGACCACGTCCACGGGGGAGTCGGAGAGCTTCAGCGGGGAGCCGACGGTGGTGAACGAACCGCGCTCGGGGTGGGTGACCTCGACGACCATCTCGTTGGCGACCAGGGAGGCGTCCTCGATGATCTCCCTGGTGGAGAGGATCGGACCGCAGGGGATGTTGTGGGCGTTGAGCCGCTCCAGGACGTCCCACTTGGGCAGCGTGGAGGACCACTCCTCGATCAGCTGGAACATCTTGCCGAGCTTGGGCAGCCGTGCCTCCGGAGTGGCCCAGTCGGGATCGTCGGCCAGCTCCGGTCGCCCGATGAGTTCGGTGAGCGGCTGCCAGCCCACGGGCTGCACGATGACGTACACGTAGTCGTTGGGCCCGCCCGGCGCGCACTTGACGGCCCACCCGGGCTGCCCGCCGCCCGACGCGTTGCCCGAGCGCGGTACCTCGTCCCCGAAGTCCTCGTTGGGGTACTCCGCGAGCGGGCCGTGCGCCAGGCGCTGCTGGTCGCGCAGCTTGACCCGGCACAGGTTCAGTACGGCGTGCTGCATCGCCACGTTCACGCGCTGCCCGCGACCGGTGTTCTCCCTCTGGAAGAGGGCGGCGAGAATGCCCGCGACGGCGTGGATGCCCGTTCCGGAGTCACCGATCTGGGCGCCGGTGGCGAGCGGGGGGCCGTCCTCGAAGCCGGTCGTCGACATGGAACCGCCCATGGCCTGGGCGACCACTTCGTAGGCCTTGAAGTTGGTGTACGGGCCCTCTCCGAAGCCCTTGATCGAGGCGTAGACGATGCGCGGGTTGATCTCCTGGATGCGGTCCCAGGTGAAGCCCATGCGGTCCACGGCGCCAGGACCGAAGTTCTCCACCATCACGTCCGAGCGCCGGATCAGCTCGGTCAGGAGCTCCTTGCCGCGTTCGGTCTTGGTGTTGAGGGTGATGCTCCGCTTGTTGCAGTTGAGCATCGTGAAGTACAGCGAGTCGACGTCGGGGAGGTCGCGCAGCTGCTTGCGCGTGATGTCTCCGGTGGGTGCCTCCAGCTTCACCACGTCGGCGCCGAGCCAGGCGAGCAGCTGGGTGGCCGAGGGGCCGGACTGGACGTGCGTCATGTCGAGGACACGAATGCCTTCAAGAGCCTTGGTCATGGCTGTCAGGGCTCCTCACTTGTACATGGTCTGGTTCATGGTTCCGGGGGCGTACGCGTCCGGATCGACCCATACGTTGATCAGGGAGGGCTTGCCGGACTCGCGGGCGCGGCGCAGCGCGGGGCCGATGTCGGCGGGGTCGCGGACCTCCTCGCCGTGACCGCCGAGCATCTGCGCGAACTTGTCGTAATGGACGTCGCCGAGGGTGTTGCCGACCCGCTCGCGCTCCTGCCCGTACTTGGCCTTCTGGCCGTAACGGATCTGGTTCATCGAGGAGTTGTTGCCGACGATCCCGACGAAGGGCAGGTCGTAGCGCACCAGGGTCTCGAAGTCCCAGCCGGTGAGGCTGAAGGCGCCGTCTCCGAAGAGGGCCACCACTTCCTTGTCGGGGCGGGCCTGTTTGGCGGCGAGCACGAAGGGGATGCCGACGCCGAGCGTGCCGAGGGGGCCGGGATCCAACCAGTGGCCGGGCGACTTGGGCTGGACGACCTGCCCGGAGAAGGTGACGATGTCGCCGCCGTCGCCGATGTAGATCGAGTCTTCTGTGAGGAAGTCGTTGATCTCGCTCACCAGACGGTACGGATGGATGGGCGAGGCGTCGGACCTGAGGCTCGGCAGGCGCTTCTCGACGGCCGTCTGCTCGGCGGCGCGCAGTTCGTCGAGCCACTCCTTGCGCTTGGACGCGCCTCCGTTGACGCGCCCCGATGCGGCCTCGGTGACCGACCTCAGGATCAGCCCGGCGTCGCCGACGATGCCGAGGTCGATGTCCCTGTTCTTGCCGACGGTGCGGTAGTCGAGGTCGATCTGGACGACGGTGGCGTCCGGCGAGAGCCGCTTGCCGTAGCCCATGCGGAAGTCGAAGGGCGTGCCCACGATGACGATGAGGTCGGCGTTGGAGAAGGCGTAGCGCCGCGAGAGCTGGAAGTGGTGCGGGTCTCCGGGCGGCAGGGTGCCGCGCCCCGCGCCGTTCATGTAGGCGGGCACGTCGAGGGTGCGGACGAGTTCGACGGCGGACTCGGTGCCACGGGTCGTCCACACCTGGCCGCCGAGCAGGATGGCGGGCTTCTCGGCGTGCACGAGGAGGTCGGCGAGCCTCTCGACGGCCTCGGGGTCGCCGGCCGAGCGGGTCGACGCGCGGTAGCGCCCGGCCTCGGGGACGCGGGCCTTGTCGGCCGGCACCCTGGCGTCCAGCACGTCACGGGGTATCTCCAGGAAGGAGGGGCCCGGGGCGCCGTGGTAGCACTCGCGGAACGCCATCGACACCATGTCGGCCGCGCGGGCCGTGTCCGGCACGGTCGCGGCGAACTTGGTGACGGGCGTCATCATGTCGACGTGCGGCAGGTCCTGGAGCGACCCCATCTTGTGCTGGGTGTGGGCGCCTTGGCCGCCGATCAGCAGCATGGGGGACTCCGCGCGAAAGGCGTTGGCGACCCCGGTGACGGCGTCCGTCGTGCCGGGGCCCGCCGTCACCACGGCACAGCCGGGCTTGCCCGTGATGCGGGCGTAGCCGTCGGCGGCGTGGGCGGCGACCTGTTCGTGGCGTACGTCGACGACATCGATGCCCTCGTCGACGCAGCCGTCATAGATGTCGATGATGTGGCCGCCGCAGAGGGTGTAGATGACCTCCACGCCTTCCGCCTTGAGCGCCTTGGCGACCAGGTGTCCACCGGAGATGTGCTGCTGGCTGTTGTCGTCGGGCATGGCGAAGTCCTGTCCCTTCGTAGGGAAGTTGGAGTGCGCTCGCACGCTCTCGGGGGCGCCCTCGCAGTGGATTGCATACAGTCGACGAATACTGTATGAAGCTTGTTATCCCGCATCCGGTGGGTGGTGTCCAGGGGGCGTGCGGCACTTTCGGTCAGGAGCCGGAATGGACCTTTTCGAGCACCAGGCACGGCAACTCTTCGAAGAAAACGGCATCTTGGTGCCGCGCGCCGAGGTCGCCGACACGGCGGAGGAAGCACGCGCGGCCGCCGAGCGCCTGGGCGGCCGCGTCGTCGTCAAGGCCCAGGTCAAGACCGGGGGACGCGGCAAGGCGGGCGGCGTGAAGATGGCCGAGGATCCCGCGGCGGCACACATCACGGCACGGCAGATCCTCGGCATGGACATCAAGGGCCACACCGTGCGCACGGTCATGGTCGCCCAACCCGTCGACATAGAGGCCGAGTTCTACGTCTCCTATGTGCTGGACCGCGCCGAGGGTCGCTTCCTCGCGATCGCCTCGGCCGAGGGCGGCACGGAGATCGAGGAGGTCGCGGCGAGGCGCCCCGGGGCGGTGGCCCGTCTCGCGATCGACCCGAAGGAAGGAGTGACGCGGGCGAAGGCCGCCGACATCGCGGCCGCCGCGGGCCTCCCCGCCGACACGGTCGACACCTTGGTCCGACTCTGGCGCGTTCTGATCCGTGAGGACGCCCTCCTGGTGGAGGTCAATCCACTCGTCCGCACCACCCAGGGGGAGATCCTCGCCCTGGACGGCAAGATCACCCTCGACGACAACGCCCGCTTCCGCCAGCAGCGTTGGGGAGCCGAACACGAGACCCACGACGACGACCTGGAGGCGGTGGCCGCGGCCAAGGGCCTCCACTACGTGAAGCTGGACGGAGAGGTCGGCGTCATCGGCAACGGCGCCGGACTCGTCATGTCGACGCTCGACGTCGTCGCGGGCTGCGGCGCCCGTCCCGCCAACTTCCTCGACATCGGAGGCGGCGCTTCCGCCGAGGTCATGGCGGACGGCCTCTCTGTCGTCCTCTCCGACCCCTCCGTCAGGTCCGTCCTCGTGAACGTCTTCGGCGGCATCACCGCCTGCGACGCGGTCGCCGACGGCATCGTCCGGGCTCTGGAGACCGTCCAGTTGGCCAAACCCCTGGTGGTCCGCCTCGACGGGAACAGCGCCGCCCGAGGCCGCGCCGTCCTCGACGGCCGCGCCCACCCGCTGATCCAGCAGGCCACGACCATGGACGGCGCCGCACGCCGCGCCGCCGAACTCGCCGGCGCCCACCCCGCACCTCATGCGCCCCACACACCCCGCCCCGCCCACGCGACCGACGCACCCTAAGGAGCCGGGACATGGCGATCCACCTCACCAAGGGGAGCAAGGTCCTCGTCCAGGGCATGACGGGCGCGGTCGGCACGCGGCACACGCGACGCATGCTCGCCGCGGGCACGAACGTCGTCGGCGGCGTCAACCCCCGCAAGGCCGGCCGCACCGTCGACTTCGACGACCGAGCCGTCCCCGTCTTCGGCACGGTCCGCGACGGCATGGACGCCACCGACGCCGACGTCACGGTCGTCTTCGTGCCGCCCGCCTTCACCAAGGCAGCCGTGACCGAGGCGGCCGACGCCGGAATCGGACTCGCCGTCGTCATCACCGAGGGCGTCCCCGTCCACGACTCCGTCGCGTTCCTCTCGTACGCGAGAGAGCGCGGCACCCGTGTCATCGGCCCCAACTGCCCGGGCCTGACGACCCCCGGGCAGTCCAACGCGGGCATCATCCCCGCCGACATCACCAAGCCCGGACGCATCGGCCTGGTCTCGAAGTCCGGCACGCTCACCTACCAACTCATGTACGAGCTGCGCGACATCGGCTTCTCCACATGCGTGGGCATCGGGGGCGACCCCGTCGTCGGCACGACGCACATCGACTGCCTCGCCGCCTTCGAGGACGACCCCGACACCGAACTCGTCGTCCTCATCGGGGAGATCGGCGGCGACGCGGAGGAACGGGCGGCCGCGTACATCGAGAGGGCCGTCAGCAAGCCCGTCGTGGCCTACATCGCCGGGTTCACCGCCCCCGAGGGCAAGACGATGGGCCACGCGGGCGCGATCGTCTCCGGTTCGTCGGGCACCGCGCAGGCGAAGAGGGCCGCGCTGGAAGCCGTCGGCGTACGCGTGGGAAGGACGCCCACCGAGACGGCGCGGCTCGTGCTCGACCTCCTGGCGAAGTGAGCAACCCCTGACCGTCCGGCGAAACAACCCCTGATCTCCAGGGGAAGTGACCCCGAGCTCCGGAGGAAACGACCCCTGCTCCCGCCCCGACCGCCCACCGCGAGCGGAGACAACCAGATGACACCCCGAAACACCGCCCCGGACGCCCGCGTCCTCAAGGCCGGCACCGCCTGGGCCGACGCCTGGCAACGCTGCCTCGCCGCCGCGCCCGAGGCCTTCCGCGACGACCGCGTCCTGAACCTGTGGCACGGCACCTGGCAGGCCGACGGCCACGCCCTGCCCGCCACCAGCCCCGTCGACGGCACCCCCATCGCGGGACCGCCCCGCCTCGACGCCGCCACCGCACGGCAGGCCGTGCGCGCCGCGCTCGACCAGCACCGCGCCTGGCGGCACACCGCCCTGCCGGAGCGGCGCGCCCGCGTCGCGGCCACCCTCGACTCCCTCGCCCGGCACAGGGAGTTGCTCGCGCTGCTCCTCGTCTGGGAGATCGGCAAGCCCTGGCGTCTCGCCCAGGCCGACGTCGGCCGGGCCGTCGACGGCGTGCGCTGGTACGTCGACGGCATCGAACCCATGGTCGAGGGCAGGGCCCCGCTGGACGGTCCCGTGTCCAACATCGCGAGCTGGAACTATCCGATGAGCGTGCTCGTTCACACCATGCTGGTACAGGCATTGGCAGGGAACGCGGTCGTCGCCAAGACCCCGACCGACGGCGGCGTCGCCTGCCTCACCCTGGCCTGCGCCCTCGCCGCCCGCGAAGGGCTTCCCTTCACCCTCGTCAGCGGCAGCGGCGGCGAGCTGTCCGAAGCGCTCGTGCGCGCGCCCGAGATCGGCTGCGTCTCCTTCGTCGGCGGCCGCGACACGGGCGCGGCGGTCGCCACGGCCGTCGCCGACCTCGGCAAGCGGCACATCCTCGAACAGGAAGGACTGAACACCTGGGGTATCTGGAACCACACCGACTGGGACGCGTTCGCCGCGCTCGTTCCGGGGCTCTTCGACTACGGCAAGCAGCGCTGCACCGCGTACCCCCGCTTCGTCGTCCAGCGCGCCCTCTTCGACGAGTTCCTCGCCGCGTACCTCCCGGCGGTCCGCACCGTACGCGTCGGGCATCCGCTCGCGGTCGCCCACCCCGAGGACCCGTTCCCCGCGCTCGACTTCGGGCCCCTCATCAACGCGGCCAAGGCCAAGGAGCTCGCCGACCAGGTCTCCGAGGCCGTCGACCGGGGTGCCGTGCCGCTCCACCGCGGCGCGCGGGAGGCGGACCGTTTCCTGCCGGGCCAGGACACGAGCGCGTACCTCCAGCCCGTCACCCTCCTCAACCCGCCGCCGTCCTCACCGCTGCACCACGCGGAGCCGTTCGGCCCGGTCGACACGATCGTCCTGGTCGACACGGAGGCGGAGCTGCTCGCCGCCATGAACGCGTCGAACGGCGCGCTCGTCGCCACGCTCTCCACCGACGACCCGGCGACGTACGAACGCCTCGCGCCGCAGATCCGCGCCTTCAAGGTGGGCCGTGGGACACCGCGTTCGCGCGGTGACCGCGAGGAGCTCTTCGGCGGCTTCGGCGCGTCCTGGCGCGGGGCGTTCGTCGGCGGCGAGCTGCTCGTGCGCGCCGTCACCCGGGGCGCGGCGGGGGAGCGGCCACCGGGGAACTTCCCGAGCCGCCACCTCGTGGCGTGACGCACGCGCGGGCACCGGTCGGGGCGGGCCATGCCCCGGCCGGTGCCCGGCGCGCCCGCCGAGTCACCCGATGCCCTGCCGGTCCGGCCGCAGGGCGAACGAGCGGTCCGCTGCCTCGGGCACCGAGCGCTCCACGGCCTGCGCGAGGAGCTCCCGGTGCCGCAGGAGCGGCTCGCGGCGCTCCTCGGGGGCGAGCAGCAGCAGGTCGTCGAGCCCGGCCAGCATGCGCCGGGTCACCTGGGGGCTGCCGACCGCGCACCCCCGGATCTCGGCGAACCCGAGATCCACCAGCGCCGTCCAGTCCGGCACCGACTGCACGAGCCGCAGCGCCCCGCGCCGATCACGGTGACCGAGCGCCCCCAGCGGGTACGGGGCGATCGACGCGAGGAACTGCACGATGCGGTCCAGGGACTGCACGGCGGTGGTCGGATCGTTCACCGCGGGGGACAGGGCGCGCAGCGCGATGTCGGACAGCTGGCGCAGGCCGAACCCGAGATCCTGGTGGAAGGTCCGCTCCACCCCCACCGACACGGTGTAGCGCAGGGCGCGCCGCGACGGCGCCGCCCCGCCGTGCACAGTGAAGACGGGCGTTCCCGGCACCACGAAGTCGCCGATCCGCGGGATCAGCCGCAGTACGGCCCCCTGGCGACGGGCCGCCCGCACGGCGCGCGCGATGTTCACGTCCCGCAGGACGCCCGCCCTGCCGTGATGGGTGATCCGGGCGGTCTCGGGTCCGAGCTGCTCCGTGTCCACGGGCAGCTCCGTGGGCTGCTTCACGGCGACCCGGAACGACTCCCGGGCGATCCGGTCGATGACGAAGCCGATCCGCATCATCCGGACCGTCCCGTTCACGTACGCCACGAACAGCAACAGGCTCAGCAGCACCATCAGCAGCGCGAGCACCGACTCGATCAGCGGGACGCTCGTCAGCAGTGCCGGATCCCGCTCGCTGTCGAACGACGTCAGCGTCAGGAGCGAGAAGAGGAACGTCGTCATGAAGACGGTGAGCGTGATCTTGGTGATGCGGGACCGTACGTACAGCCGCACCACCCGCGGGCTGAACTGCCCGCTGGCCATCTGCACGGCCACCAGCGAGATGCTGAAGACGACACCGATGAAGGTCATCATGGCGCTGCCGATGGTGCTGATCACCGCCTTGGCGTCGTCGGCGACCCCCATGAGGTCCTTGATCGTGTCGTGGTCGCCGCTGTCCCGCAGCGCCGAGACGATCTCCGCGTCCAGCTCCGCCGCGACCCACCACAGGAGCATGATCCCGACGAGCCCGGCCGTCGGCGCGAACCACATGGTGTCCCGCAGATGCTCCCGCAGGGGAGACAGCATCCGGGGTCGGCGCACCTTCACGTCGCCGAGCGCTCCGGCCATCTCCGTAAACAACCCGTCACTCATGGTGAGACTGTAGGCCGGGTGGTCCAGGTCACCCGGCATCCCACGGCCGACGGGCGGATACGCAGGTGAAAGGCACTCCGAAACCTTGGTATTGTTGTCCATGTCGCCGCGGGGAACACCCCGCGAAGCGGCAGACACCTAGTCCGGGTGGCGGAATGGCAGACGCGCTAGCTTGAGGTGCTAGTGCCCTTTATCGGGCGTGGGGGTTCAAGTCCCCCCTCGGACACAGAGCAGGACGACTGGTGCCGGTCGGGAGAGATCCCGGCCGGCACTTCGCGTTGTGCGGCCGCGGTGTTGCCGTGGTGTGGCCGACGCCGTTCCTTTCGTTCATGCCTGTGGGATACCCTCCCCAGGTATGCGCCCCCGTCCATCCTCGCGGGCGGCGTGATGAACCGCGGTGTCGACGACGACAGGAGTGGCTCATGGATCCCTCTGGAACTCCCCCCGGTGGCGGCGCCTCCGCGGCAGGGGGTGTCACCGTGACGTATCTGGTCGAAGGCATGGTGTGCGGGCACTGCGCTGCCTCCGTGACCGAGGCGCTCACCGGTCTCGACGGCGTGCGCGACGTGGACGTCGACGTCCAGGGCGGTCGCGTGGTCGTCAGCTCCGAGCGTGAGCTCGAGGAGAGCGCGGTCGATCAGGCCCTCGACGACATCGGGTACGAGATGGCCGGCCGCGCCTGACGCCCGGGGTCAGTCGCCGAGGGAGCGGGTGAGGGAGGTGACGCTGGCGAACCTGCCGTCGTCGGTCATCTCGCAGAACTCGATGACCTCGATCTGCTTGGTCGTCCCCGTCTTCATCTCGCCGTGGATGATGAGGCGGGCGGCGATCCGGTTGCCGTCCCGTATCGCCTCCAGCGCTTCGTAGTGCCCGCCCACGACGCTCTTGCGTACGGGCTTGACGTGCTTGATGAGGCGCTCGCGTCCCATGCTGATGCCGTCGCTCACGAGCTCGATGTCCGGTGAGTAGTAGCGGTCGATGACCGTGGCGGGATCCTCGTCGCCGTGGACGACATCCTGGTGGTACCTGTTGTGCAGGTCCTCGATGAAGCTCCGCGGATCCGTGACGGCGTTCATGTCCATGCTTCTCCCTGGGCTGACTCGGTACTCGGTACTCAGTACTCCATGGGGGTATCTGTCGGCCCGCTCAGTAAAACAAGGGAGTTGCGTTGTCACAACTGGCGGCGGAAGCATTTTCGTGGGCCTGACAGACCCTCATGTCGCCTTGTGGGACCCGGTGTTGGCGCGTCACCGCGCGTTCGACGCCTCGTCCTCGGCCCACAGTGAGCGGACGTGGCCCAGGTGCCGTGCCATGCACTTCTCCGCGGCCTTCGCGTCGCCCGCGAGCATCAGGTCGAGGAGTTCGACGTGCTCCTCGGCCGACGGGGTCAGCTGGTCGCGCTCGTCGAGGGCGGTGAGGCCGTAGAGGCGGGAGCGCTTGCGGAGGTCGCCGACCGTCTCGACCAGGCGGTCGTTGCCGGAGAGGGCGAGCAGGGAGAGGTGGAACCGCCGGTCCGCCTCCAGGTAGGCGATCAGGTCGTGGTCACGGGCGGCACGGACGATCTCCTGCGCGACCGGGCGCAACGCCTCCAGGTCCGCACGGGCGGCGCTGCGCGTGATGCGGCCGATCATGGGGACCTCGATCAGGGCGCGGATCTCGGTGTACTGGTCGAGGTCGCGCTCGTTGACCTCCGTGACCCGAAATCCCTTGTTGCGTACGGGTTCGACCAGACCCTCGCGGGCCAGGTCGAGCATCGCCTCGCGCACCGGCGTCGCCGAGATCCCGAAGTCCTCCGCCAGGCCGGGCGCGGAGTAGATCTCGCCGGGGCGCAGTTCGCCGGAGATCAGGGCGGCGCGCAGGGCGTGGCCGACCTGGTCGCGCAGCCGCTCCCGGGTGGTGATGAGGTTCTTCTGCTTCAGGTGGCCCATGGTGATCCCTCCGGTGGTCCCCGCGCCCGAACTGATCACCAAAGTACAAGGTGACGTGGCCAGTTGGGGGTTCAGTCGCGCCGGTTGTGGGTGCCGGGCGTATAGCCGTAGGCCCGGCGGAACACATCGATGAAGGCGCTGGTCGACGACCAGCCGCAGCGGTGCGCGACCGAGGTGACCGGTGTGCCGTCGGCCAGCATGCGCAGGGCGTGGTACAGCCGCAGCTGGGTGCGCCACTGCGGAAAGGTCATGCCGAGGTCGCGGCGGAAGAGCCGGCTGAGGGTGCGCTCGCCCGCGCCCGCCGTGGCGGCGAGTTCGGCGAGGCCGCGCGGGTCGGCCGGGTCGCGGTGCAGCAGGTCGCAGACGGCCGCGAGGCGGGGGTCCGAGGGCGCGGGCAGTTGGACGGGCTGCT
This sequence comes from Streptomyces sp. NPDC025651, assembly GCF_055558735.1. Lineage (NCBI taxonomy): Bacteria > Bacillati > Actinomycetota > Actinomycetes > Kitasatosporales > Streptomycetaceae > Streptomyces > Streptomyces sp. NPDC025651. Next base: position 141,926 of record NZ_JBVHLZ010000002.1, on the reverse strand, counting down.
GGGGCGAGGCGCGGAGCTGGTCCAGGAGCACGGCGCGCAGGCGGCGGCGCTCGGGGGTGTCGTCATGCGGGCCCCGGGTGCAGGCGAGGATCAGTTCGCGCAGCAGCGGGCTCACGGCGAGGACGGTCGGGGCGTCGAGGTCCAGCGGGTTCGTGCGCGCGGGCAGGCCGAGCAGATGCAGGGCGAGGTGGCCGTGGGCGCGGTGCGCGTGGACGCATCCGGCGGGCACCCAGATGGCCCGGGTCCCCGGCGCGAACCACGTGCCGGCGTCGGTGGTGACGGCCACGACGCCCGAGCCCGCGTAGATGATCTGGTGGTCGTCGTGGCGGTGCGCGTCGATGAGCTCGCCCGGGGCCAGTTCACGGACGGCGGTGGGCGCTTCGGGGGTGTGGCGGATCTTCGGCACGGGTTGGCACTTTATCGGAAGCGCGCCAGGGCGGCGCGTGGCGACGATGAGGCGGTGTCAGCGAATCAGACCTCACGTACGCAGGGGAGTTCGGCCCAACAGCGGGGTTCGGCCCAGACCCAGACCCAGACCCAGGCTCGGACCCCGGCCCAGGCTCAGAGCCAGGCTCGGGCCCAGTCCAAGTCGCCCCGCACCGGCCCCATCCCCCTCCTCTCCCTCGGTCACGCCTGTGTCGACGTCTATCAGGGCGCCGTCGCCGCCCTCGTCCCGTACTTCGTGTCCGAGCGTGCCTATACCTATGCCGCCGCGTCGGGCGTCGTCCTTGCCGCGTCCCTGCTCTCCTCGGTGGTGCAGCCGCTGTTCGGCGCGCTCACCGACAAGTGGTCCCTGCCGTGGCTGCTTCCGGTGAGCACGCTGGTGGGCGGCGCCGGCGTCGCCCTCGCCGGGGTCAGCGGGAACTACGTCCTGACCCTGCTGGTCGTCGCCGTGTCCGGCATCGGCGTCGCCGCCTACCATCCGGAGGCCGCGCGCGTGGCCCGGCAGGCGAGCCGGGGCAGTCACACCGCCATGAGCTGGTTCTCGCTCGGCGGCAACCTCGGCTTCGCCGCCGCGCCCCTGATGGTCTCCGCGGTCGTCGCCGCCGGGGGACTGCGCGCGTCGCCGCTCCTCGTCGTCCCCGCCCTCGCGGGGGCGGCGCTGTGCGTGGCCGCGCTGCGCGGCGTACGGGCCGCCGAGGCCGCGTCCGACAAGGGCGCGGCGCGGACCCCGGCCGACGCCGAGGACGACTGGCCGTCCTTCGCCAGGCTGACCGGCGCCATCATCTGCCGCTCGATCGTCTTCACCGGACTGGGCACGTTCATCGCCCTGTACGTGCGGGAGCGCACCGACGGGGGTGAAGTCTCCGGCACCGTCGCGCTGTTCGTGCTCTACCTCGGCGGCGCCGTCGGCACGGTGGCCGGCGGGAAGCTCGCCGCGCGTCACGGCCGCCTCCCGGTCGTGCGGTGGTCGTACGCCCTGACGGTCCTCGCGGTGGCGGGCGTCGTCCTCGTCCCCGGCCCGCCGCTCTTCGTGTTCGTCGCGCTCGCCTCGGCCGGCCTGTATGTGCCGTTCTCCCTCCACATCACCCTCGGCCAGGACTACTTGCCCCGGCGCATGGGCACCGCGAGCGGCGTCACCCTGGGGCTCACCGTGAGCGTCGGCGGCCTGATGAGCCCGCTGATCGGAGCCGTCGCCGACGCCGCCTCCCTGCGGACGGCCCTGATGCCGCTGATCGCGCTGCCCGCCCTCGGCTGGCTCCTGCTGCGCACCCTGCGCGAGCCGGGAGCGGACGGTGCCCCGCGGCCAGGGGCGGACGCGGCGCCGCGCCGCTGAAGCAGGACGCTGAACCAGGGGGTCCGGATCCCGTCGAGGTTGCCGGGCCCTCAGGGGTTGTCAGTGCAATTTCACATTACTACGTTACGCATCACATAACTCAGCGGTGAGTCTTCAACTACCGCCGAGCGCGCCGCGGTTGACCGCCGCGGCGCCTTCCACCCCGCCACCCAGGAGCCATCGGTGACCCGACCACGTCGAAGAACCAGCCGAAGAGCCAGTCGAAGAACGCTGCGCAGATCCGTGCTCGTCGGCGCGATAGCGGCGGCCCTCTGCGTGACGGCCGCCCCGTACTCGCAGGCGGCCGAGCCCGCGGCGGACACGTCCCGTACGGCCGCGACCTCCGGGACCTCCACGACCTCCGCGCCCGCCGGGCCGAACCCCCTGGACGTCGTCGAACGCAAGGCGAAGGCCCCCAAGCCGAACACCCTCAAGATCCCCGCGCCCGGCGGCCTTTCGGGCGGCGGCACCCCGGGCGCCCGCACGCCGAAGCCGAAGGCCGCCCGGGCGAAGGCCGCGCCCGAAGCCGCGCCCTGCACCCTCGACGGCGTCACCGGTCTGACGCCCGAGCGGTTCACCGACTTCCTCGCCGACCCGGCCGTCACCGCCGACGGCTGTCTGCGCACGCTCATCTGGACCTGGGACGCGCGCCTCGCGCCGGTCATGTCGGACGCCCACGTCCAGGCGGTCTCCGGACGCGTCGCCCGGCTCGCCGCCGCCCACGACGGAAAGAACGGCAGCAACCTCCTGGAGATGCTCACCTATCTCCACGCCGTCGCGTACCAGGACTTCTCGCACGACGAGATCGACGTCACCGACGGCCCGACCGTGGACGCGATGCGCCGCGCCGTCGCCGCCTTCGGCTCGGCGCCCCGCACCTTCGACGTCACCCGGACCAACGCCGATTCGCTGCGCGAGGCGCTGTACGCGGCGAGTGCGCCGGGCCTGCGTCAGCACCAACTCCCGCTGATCAAGCGGGTTCTGGCGACCATGGACGCCGCCCACCCCGACACGGCCAAGGACACGGCCTGGGCGGGCTCCGCGCTCGCCGCGCTCTCCGTGAGCTACCTCGGCGTCTACCCCGGCAACAGGGACACCGCCTTCCACGCGGCGGTCAAGGGCGACGCCTCCTACCGCGCGGCCTTCAAGGCCTTCGGCGGGCACACCCACCTCAAGGGCACCGGCAACGCCTGGGTCGTGCGCGACGCGCTCCTGGAGTACGGCAGGTTCGGCCAGATCGACGGGCTCACCGCCGAGATCGTCTCCGGCCTCGGTACCCTCGTGGACGTCACGGCCCGCAACTTCGGCGAGGGCAGCGCCCCTTGGGCGAAGGTCGCCACCTGGCTGAACGAGTTCGACGCCTGTGCGCCGTACCAGGTCTGCAGGGCGGACATCGAGCGCCGGCTCTTCCCGCACACGTACACCTACGACAAGGGCGGCATGAAGGTCCGCACGGCGCTCGACCGGGGCACCGTCGACCAGCTCTACTACGCGAGCAAGCAGGTCAAGGCGCAGTTCCACCGGGTCGTCGGCACCGAGGAGCCGCTCGCGGGCGACCCCAACACCACGCTGACGACGGTCCTTTACGCCTCGCGCGCCGAGTACGAGAACTACCATCCGCTGCTCACCGGGATGGACACGAACAACGGCGGCATCTACATCGAGCGCGGCGCGACCTTCTACACCTACCAGCGGCGCGTCCCGCAGGACTCCTCGCTGACGCTGGAGGAACTCTTCCGTCACGAGTACACGCACTACCTCAACGGCCGCTGGGCGGTGCCCGGCTTCTTCGGCGAGGGGGCGTGGTACCAGGGCGACCGGACCACCGCGATGGACGAGGGCACCGCCGAGTTCTTCGACGGCGCCACTCGCGACGACGGCATCAAGGTCCGCAAGTCGCTGGTCAAGGGCATCATCGCCGACACGGCGAACGGCGGCCCCCGGATGAGCGTGGACCGGATCCTGCACGCCACGTACGACGGCGACGGCTTCCGCTTCTACAACTACGCGGGCACGTTCTTCGAGTTCCTGTGGACCGAACGCCCCGCGCTGATCAAGGAGATGTACGGGTATCTGCGGGCGGACGACCCGGCGGGCTTCGACGCCTGGCGGGGCAGGCTCGGCAGGGACGGCGGTCTGCAGAGCGCGTACGACGCCTTCCTCGACGAGCAGATCGCGCGGGTCGACGACCTCTTCGTGCCCGACACGACGTACGTGCCGGTCGGTGAGCTGCGCGACACCTCGGCCGACCAGGTGCGCGCCTCCTTCACGGCGACGACGGGCATCACGCCCGTGTGTGCGTCGAACGGGGCGCCGGAGCGTCCGCGGTTCACCTGTAAGAGCAGGATCACCGCGAACCTCGGCGCGTCCGGCAATCCCGACGCCGTCTTCAAGGACATGTCCGAGACCGTGGACTACTTCGTCCTGGACCGGGCAGCGGCCGGCGACAACAACCTGACCGACATGAACTGCTCGTTCGGGAAGGTGGACATCTGGTCCAACGGCCGTGCGGGCACGGCGGACTTCAGCTGTGAGGGCCCGCTGAAGGGGTGAGCTCGGCCTCCGAGGTCCCTGGGGCTCCCGCGGCGGACGCGGGGGCCCCGGAGGCGTCCCGCAGGCGGCCGCGCAGCATCGGCAGGCCGCACAGCGCGAGCAGCAGCGCTGCCGCCCCGGCGGCGATGCCGACCGAGAAGCCCGCCGTGGAGCCCCGGTTGTCGTGGACGACGCCCGTGACGGCCGCGCCGATCGCGACGCCGCTCTGCAGGCCCGCGATCATCCACGTCATGGCCTCGGTGAGCCGGTGCTCGGGTGTCGTGCGCTCCACGATCCCCATGATCACCACCATGGTGGGCGCGAAGAAGACACCGGCGGCGAACACCACGGCCGCCATGGCGGCGATCGAGTCCACCCAGAGGAAGGGCAGCGTGGTCAGTGCGGTGCCCGTGACGCCGATCAGGAGCAGGCGGGGCAGCGGGACGTCCGGGCCGCGGGCGCCGAAGAGCAGCCCGGCGGCGCCGGAGCCGACCGCGTACGCCGCGAAGACGATGCCGGACAGGGCCTTGTCGCCCTGCCGTTCGGCGAAGGCCAGGCCCATCGTGTCGACCATGCCGGGTATCGCGCCGCCGAAGAGCAGGGTGAGCGCGAGCAGCAGCACCGGCGGCGACCAGATCACCGAGGAGTCACCCGAGGCGGAGTGCTCGGCGCGGGGCGGCACCGGCGGCTCGGTGCGCTTCTGCGGGACGAACAGCGCGACGCCGACGACCAGCAGGATGCCCGCGGCCAGGGGCGCGGCCTGCGGGAAGAGCGCGGTGGACAGGACGACCGCGAGCGCCGGGCTGATGACGTAGGTCAGCTCGTCGACCACGGACTCCAGCGAGTACGCGGTGTTGAGGCGGGGCGTGCCGCGGTACAGCTCCGTCCAGCGGGCCCTGACCATCGCGCCCATGCTCGGCATCAGGCCGGAGAGCAGCGCGAAGAGGAACAGCGTCCAGGTGGGGGCGTCGGTGGTGGCGCAGAGCAGCAGGGCCGCCAGGGCGAGCACGCTGATGCCCGTGGCGATCGGCAGGACCCTGCTCTGCCCGTGCCGGTCGACGGCGCGCGAGACCTGCGGTCCGAGCAGCGCCATGGAGAAGGTGAAGGTGCCCGCGACCAGGCCGGAGAGGGCGTACTCGCCGGTGGTCTCGGAGAGCATCGTGAGGATGCCCATGTGGGTGAGCGGCAGGGGGAGCCGGGCGAGGAGGCCGGCGGAGCTGAAGGCCTTCGCGCCCGGGGCGGCGAAGATCTCGCGGTACGGATTCGGCATGGCGTGACCTGTCTCCGGGGTCGGTTCTCCGGGCGCGCGGGCATGCGGGGGCCCGGCGCGCCGCACGGAAAACAAGTGGGACGTACGTTCCACTTTCTATCACGTGGATCCGCCGGGGTACCGTCGGCGAGGAAGAACGCACCGGCCAGGGGAGTCACACGGACCATGTCGGACACCGCGCCGATCACCGACGGGCGCCGCGCCAAGGGCGAACTCCGTCGCCGCGCACTGATCGAGGCCACCGTGCGCGTGATCGCGCGCGAGGGGGCGTCGGGCGTCACGCACCGCAGCGTCGCCAAGGAGGCGGGGCTGCCCACCACCGCCACGACGTACTACTTCGACAGCATCGGCGACCTGCTGACCGCGGCGCTGACCAGCTGCATGGAGGAGGACTCGGCGCGCATCGAGCACTTGGTCGAGGCGTCGCCGGACGAACTGGGGAACGCCGACCGGATCAGGGCGCTTGCCCTGCTGATGGCGAACCTGCTCGCCGCCCCCGGCCATCTCCTCGCCGAGTTCGAGATGTGCTTGCTCGCCGTGCGCCGCCCGGAGCAGCGCACGGCGACACGGCGCTGGAAGGGGGCCCTCGCGGCCTTCGCGCGGCACTTCACCGACGACCCGGTACGCGTGAAGCTCTTCACGCACGCCTACGACGGCCTGCTCCTGCAGGGCCTGCTGGCCGAGGAGCCGCCCACGGCGGACGAGTACGAGGAGATGCTGAGGGAGCTGCTGCCCGCGGACTGACCGCCCGCGCCCGCCGCGACGCAATCAGCCCGCCGCGCCCGCCGCGACGCAATCAGCCCGCCGCGCCCGCCAGAAGTTCCGCCGCCGCGATGCCCGAGACACGGGTCGCGCCGTGGGTGATCAGGTGGGTGGCGCCGAGGGCGTCGCCCGCGGGGACGCCCATCTCGACGACCAGGGCGTCCGGGCGGCTGCGCAGCAGGCGGGTCAGTGTGTCCGTCATCCAGCGGTGGCGGGCCGCGTCGCGGACCACGACCACCAGGGGCCGGCCCGCCGCCGGGGTCAGGACCTCGTGGTCCAGGAGGTCCGCGCCGTGGGCGAGTTCGGGCTCCGTCAGGCGCACGGACGTGGTGCCGGGGCGCAGGTCCCGCAGCGGTTCCGCGACGCCCCAGGGGGTGCGGCCGTCCACGGCGAGGTTCATCGTGGGGGACAGCTCCACCACGTGCGCGGCGCCGGCGAGGGGGAGCGCGGCGTCCACCGAGCCCGAGCGGTGACGCACCCGCACCGCGCGGCGTGCCGCGACCAGGCCGATGTCGGAGGGCTCCGCCGCGCGGCCCACCGCGCGGGAGCGCTCGCCGGACCAGGCCGCGAACTCCCGTACGCGCAGGCCGGCTTCGGCGAGCCGCTCCTCGGGGAGCGTGCCGTCCAGCACGGCCTTGACCAGGGCCGTGGAGAGCAGGTCGAAGGTGGCCTCGTCGGCGCTCTCGCCGCCCACGCACACCGCGTCCACGCCGCCCGCCACCGCCTTGACCGTGGCGCCGTCGATGCCGTAGCGGTCGGTGACCGCGCCCATCTCGATGCCGTCCGTGACGAGCAGCCCGTCGAAGTGCAGCTCGCCGCGGAGCAGTTCCACCAGGATGCGGTGGCTGAGGGTCGCGGGCAGGTCGGGGTCGTAGGCGGGGGCGAGCAGATGTGCGGTCATCACCGCGCGCACGCCGGCCTCCATCGCCGCGATGAACGGCGGCAGCGCGGTGAGCGCGATCTCTTCGGCGGAGCCCTGCACCTGGGGCAGACCGTGGTGCGAGTCGACGATCGTGTCGCCGTGGCCGGGGAAGTGCTTGGCGCAGGCGGCCACACCGGCCTGCTGCAGACCGCGGATCCACGCGGCGGTGTGCCGCGAGACGAGGTCGGTGCGGGAGCCGAAGGAGCGTACGCCGATCACCGGGTTGAGCGGATTGGAGTTCACGTCGGCGCTGGGCGCGAAGTTCAGTGAGACGCCCGCGGCGTGCAGATCGCGGCCGATGTCGTGCGCCACGCGCTCGGTCAGGTCGATGTCGTCGACCGCGCCGAGCGCGAGGTTGCCGGGCCGCGACGAGCCGGTCCAGGCCTCCAGGCGCGTCACGTCGCCCGCCTCCTCGTCGATGGCGACGATCAGGTCGGGGTTCTCCGCCCGCAGCGACGCGGTGAGCCGCGCCACCTGCTCGGGCGTGCGGATGTTCCGCGAGAACAGCACGACGGAGCCCAGGCCCTCGGCGATCCTGCGGCGCAGCCAGTCGGGGGCCGTGGTGCCCTCGAAGCCTGGTTGCAGCACGGAGTTGGCGAGGCGCTCCAGGGTCGGGTCACTGCTCGGTGCCATGGCGCGACCTCCGAAGTTGCGGGTACGTGGCTGGTGCGGGTGCGTGGCGCGTGGTGTCCGGTGTGCGTGGTGCGCGACGTGTCCGACGGGGCGCCTGCTGATTGGTCCAGGCCAATTCGGATAGTGGATATTGGCTCGGCCCCGTCGGGGCTGTCAAGGAGTCGGAACCGGTCGAGACGGGCGAATCCAACATCATGGGGCGCGAGTTGGGGAATCCTTGGAACTTCCGCAGGTCGCATCCGCTGAGGGGAGAGGGTCATGCGCAGGTACGAGCTCGTCGGCAGGCGCGACATCAGGCTGGTCACCGACGTCGCGGTGCCGGAACCCGGGCCGCGGGAGGTCCTCGTCCGCGTGCGGGCCTGCACCGTCTGCAATCGCAGCGACCTCGCCTACTTCCACTACCACGGGCTGCGCGAGCACTGCGCGCAGGGCTGTTTCGGCCACGAGATCGCCGGGGTCGTCGAGGCGACCGGCGCGGGCGTGCGCCGGGTGGTGCCGGGACAGCGCGTCTTCGTGCGCACCCCGCTCACCACCGGGTACGCCGAATTCGCCCTGGCCCGTGAGATATCCGTGGGCGCGCTGCCCGACGAGGTGCCCTTCGAGCAGGGCGCGATCCTGCAGCTCCTGCCGCTGGCCGTGCACGCCACGCGCGGCATCCGGCTCGGCGACCGTGTCGCGATCGTCGGGCAGGGGCCCGTCGGGCAGATGGCGCTGCGGGTCGCGGTGGCCCGCGGCGCCGCCGAGGTCGTCGCCGTCGACCTCGACGACTGGCGCCTGGAGCGGTCGACCGCCGCGGGCGCCGACGCCGTGCGCCGCGTGGACGGCAGCCGCAAGCAACTGGCCGCCGTCGGCGCGGACTTCGACGTCGCCGTCGACGCCGTCGGCACGCCCACGACCCTGGGCGCCTGCGTCGGTCTCGTACGGCAGAACGGCCTCGTCGTCCTCCTCGGCACGCACCACGTCGACACCCACGTCACCGTCGACCTCGTCACCTGGGAGCGCAAGGGCCTGCGGGTGCACAGCTCCGCCGAACCCGTGGACACAGCCCGCGTGGAGGCGCTCGCGGTGGCCGAACGGCTCGCCCACCGCCGCACCGACGCCCTGCGCCTGCCCGACCTCCACACGCACACCTATCCTCTCGACGAACTCCCCAAGGCCATGGAGCAGCTCTCCGCGAGCCGCTCCCTCTACCCCGACGCCGAACACGCCCCCTACGACGGCCCGCCGCGCGAGACGCTGAAGGTGGCGATCGTCCCCTGAGGCGGCAGGAGGCCGTCGCATGAGGTGGGGCATCGCCGGATACGGCGACATCGTGACGCGCCGCGTGCTGCCCGCCCTGCGCGCGCTCGGCGAGGAACCTGCGGCGCTGTGGGGCCGCGACCCGCGCCGCGCCGCCCGCACCGCCGAGGAGCACGGCATCGCCAGGTCGGGCGCCGCCCCTGACGTCCTGCTCCGCGACGTCGACGCGGTGTACGTCGCCACACCCGTCGTCCACCATGTGCCGCTCGCCCGGGCCGTGGTGGACGCCGGGCTGCCCGTCCTGATCGAGAAGCCGCTCGCCGGAGGCCTCGCCGCGGGCGGCGGCACGCTCGACGCGGCGGGGCGGTGCGCCGGCGTCGCCTACTACCGCAGGCTCGCGCCCGCCGTGCGACGGCTGCGCGCGGAGCTCGGCGCGTGGAAGCCCGCGCGGGTGGAGGTGCGGTTCCGCTGCCCCTTCGACCCCGGCCCCGACGATCCGATGCGCTGGCGCACCGACCCCGCCGTGTCGGGCGGCGGGGTCCTCGCGGACGCCGGAAGCCACCGGATCGACCTGCTGCTCCATCTCTTCGGGCAGCCGTACGAGATCACGGCGCGGCTCGACCGCCGCTTCCCCGAAGGCGCCGAGCGGCGGGCCGAACTCGCCCTGCGCTGGCGGTCCGGGACGCGGGCCCACTGCCTCATGGAGTGGGCGGACGGCCCCCCGGTCGACCGCATCGAACTCACCGCCGACGGCCGCGCGGTGACCCTCGACCCGCTCGACTCGGGCCGCCTCGCCGAAGGGACGGCGGCACCGCTCCACCTCCCCCCGGACCCCAACCCGCACCTGCCCCTGCTCGCCGACTTCACGAGGGCCGTCACGACCGGCACGCCGCCGGTGTGCCCTGCGGCCGAGGCCCGCCTGGTGGACGACGTGATCGTCGCGGCGGACCGGTCGGCCGCGGCGGGCGGCCTCCCGGTCCGCCCCTGGGGCTGAACACGCCCTGTGGCACGAGGAGTTCACGCCCCGTCGTCCGCCGCCCAAGGCCGCAGCCACCGCGGGTCCGGGGTGTCGCCGGCGCGGACGAAACGGGTGTCGACGGACAGCCGCATCGCATCCGTCGTCGTGTTCAGGGACGCGTGGATGACGCGCGGCAGATGCACCATCACGTCGCCCGCCGCGAAGTCCGCGTACAGCCAGCGGCGCCCGAGCGTCCGCGCGGTCAGCTCCAGGTCGTGGCAGATCTGGCGGCGCTCGCCCGGCCGGTCGGTGACGTCGCGCAGCGGGGCGTACGCCTCGGCGGGCAGCCGGTGGGAGCCCTCCAGGTACACCAGCGCGCCGGTCCGCGGCGGGCAGTCCCCGACCGGGATCCACAGGGTGACCACGCGCGGCGAACCCTCGTCCATGTAGTCGAGGTCGACATGGGCGCGGGAGGCGCGCCGCGTGCCCCGGTGGAAGTGGCGCAGGATGCGGCGCGGCAGCATCTCGGCCTTGGCGTCCAGGAGTTGGGAGGCGAGCTCGGACAGGGCGGGGTTGCTCACGAAGTGGTCGAAGGGCGCCGAGCGCACGAAGGCGTACGCCGGATGCCCCGCCACCCCGTACTCCGGAACGCCCGCAGGCACTCGCCCGGAGAACACACCGTCCTCGGGCCCGCTGCCCGGCGCGAGCAGCCCCGGCGGGAACAGCGAGAAGTACGAGCCGCGCAGCCGCAGCACCTCCGCGCGCTCCAGCAGCCCCGGCAGATACAGATAGCCGTCGGCGTGCAGCCGCTCCCGCAGCGCCGGCGGATCCCTCGGCTCAAGGAGGTCCGCGCTGGAGCGGAGCGGACCGAAGAGCTCCGGCGTGAAGGGTACGGGCAGGCCGTTCGACGACAGGTTCACGATGCGTGTCCCTCGATCCTCGGGTCAGTAGACGCCTTCCACCGCCTCCTGCGCGTCCGCGCCGTCATGGAAGGGCCGCACCGCCGCCACCCCGTCCCAGGGGAACCAGGGGTGCGGACCCGTCCTGATCGCGCTGTCCCGCTCCAGGAGGCCCGGCAGGAAGAGGTCTTCGAGGAGCGTCGTGGCGCGCACGCGGCCCCGCTGCCCGACCTCGACCTCACACCAGGGGTCCGCGGGGTCGACGACCGTCAACACCGCGAAGGGCGGGGGCAGATGGTAGGAGTGCCCGGTGCCGCCGGGCAGCTCGGGCGCGCCCGCCACCGTGCCCGCCGACGCGTCGGCCTGCAGGGCGTGACCGACCAGCGTGTTGCCGTACGTGTCGATCCACTGCACCCCCCGCAGGTGCTCCTCGCGCAGGAACTCCGCCTCGGCGGCGGTGCAGGAGGTGCCGCCCGTGCAGACCGCGCGGATGCCGTACGTGTGCAGGGGCCGCGGCAGCCGCATCGCGAGCTCCAGGAGCAGCCGCGGCGTGGTGAACAGGAGCGAGGGGCGCTCGGCGGCCAGCAGGACGAGGGTCTGGTCGACGAGGTGCGCGGTGTAGGCGTCCGCCTCGCCGCCCGACCGCAGCGCGGCCTTCACCCAGCGCGGATCGAAGTCGATGGCGTGCACGGCGCCGTGCCAGCTGTCGGCGAGGCCCTCCACGAAGTGCCCGTACGCGTGCGGCCCGCTCGGCGTCATCGCCAGCACGTCGCCGCCGGCCACCCCGCGCGCCTCCAGGACCGTGCGGTAGATCTCCACGTCGTACGCGAGGCGCGTGACGTTGACGATCCGGCAGGGCGCGCCGGTCGTGCCGCCGGTCTCGAAGACCCGGAAGGGCCGGTCGCGGTAGCCGCGCGGGCGCAGGTCGCGTGCGCTCGCGGCGCGCAGCTCGGCCTTGTCGAAGAGGCCGAAGCGCGCCAGGTCGGCGTAGCCGCCGATGTCCTTCACCGGGTCGAAGCCGAGCTTCTCGCGCCGCGTGACCCAGAAGGGGCTGCCGGTCTCCGGCTCGAAGTGCCAGCGCATCATGCGCCGGGTCCAGGTGTCGAGGTCGATGCCCAGCTCGGGGACGCGGGCACGCAGCGTGTCGGGGAGCGTGTCGAAGGTGGTGGTCATGCGGGGCCTCACTTCGCTGGGCGGTGCACGAACAGGGACGCGGCGGTGACGGCCCGCACGGCCTCGGGGGACGCGCTCAGGACGGCGGCGAAGGGGAAGGGGACCTCGTGGCCGACCAAGGGGTGGGTCGCGGCGGCGCCGTCCCTGAAATGTTCGTCGAGAAGGGCGAGTTGGGGCCTGGCGTAGACCCCGCTCTCGGCGCCGAGGACGGCGGCGGGGCGGCGGGTGAGGATGCGGTCGCCGGGGCGGAGGCGGTCGCGGACGGCGCCCTGGATCAGGTCGGCCGCGCCGAACTCGCGGAACGCCACCAGCTCCTCGTGGAATCCCGGCCGCGGGTGCAGCGTGTCGAGCGCCGCGGCCAGCGCGGTCGCCAGGGGTTCGGGATCCTGACGCGCACCGCCTGGGGCGTCCGCGCACACCACCGTGCGTACGTTGCTGCAGAACCGCCCGGAGTCCGCGGCGATCAGCGGCAGGAGCCAGTCCACCGCCTCCTCGACGGGCATCCCGGCGGGCACGAGCGCGCAGCCCCGGCCCGGCCCGTGCAGCGTGAGGGTCTCGGAGCCGAGCACCGACGCCGCGAGTCCCGCGCCGCCGTACACGACCTGACGGTCGGTCAGGCGTACCAGGCCGTGCAGCGTGCGCTGCTCGGTGGGGTAGAGGCCGATCCGGTCGGGGGGCCAGCCCGCCGCGAGCATCGCGGCCACGAGCCGCGCGGCGGACAGCGGTTCGCGGCGGCTGGGGCGCACCCAGACGCCCGCGGAGCGCTCCGCCTGGTCGAGGACGGAGTCCAGGCAGGTGAAGGTGTTGCCGGGCAGCGACACCAGGGCGAGCGCGTCGTCCGGGCGGGGGGCCTTGCGCCGGGACAGGCCCTCGCGCAGCATCCCGGTCCAGCGCTTGGTCAGCGGGCGCGGCACTCCGGCGATCTGCCACAGCGCCAGGTGAAATTCGCCCGCGCCCTGTGGGCCCAGGCCGCCGACGGTCACGGTGCCGTGCTCGAACAAGTCCAGGGCGAACAGGAGGAGTTCGCGGCGGCTGCCCGGAGCGAGGGTCGTGGCGACGAAGGGGGAGTGGCGTCCGGTGTCGTCCCACCACCGGCGGTCGGCGTGCGCGACGATCTCCGGGACCAGGGCGAGGCCGTGCCCGGACTCCGACGGCCCCGGCAGCGCGACGGTGTCCAGGGACGTCCGCCACTCGCCCCGGCGGAACGCGGAGACCACCGCCGTCACGACAGCTCGCTGCGGAGCGCGGCGACCACCCGAATCTGCTCGGCCTCCGTGAGGGACGGGTACAGCGGCAGCGCCACGTGGTGGCGGGCGAACCAGCGGCCCCGCTCGAACGCTCCGTCCCGCGCGTGCTGCCTGCGCTGCGGCGCGAAGTGGGGGTGGTCGCACAGCAGATGGTCGTAGACCTCACCGGCCAGCGCCACGCCGTGCCGCTCCCGCAGCCGCTTCTTGAGCAGCGCGCGGTCCAGCGGGCCGTCGGGGTCCGGATAGGCGAGGTACTTGTAGTAGTTGCTGCCGGCCGCGGCGGGCACGGCGTGCGGCCGGATCCCGGGCACGTCGGCGAGCAACGCGTCGTAGCGCACGGCGAGTTCGCGGCGCACCGCCAGGGTGCGGTCGAAGCGCTCCAGGTCCACCGTGCCGACGGCGGCGTGCAGTTCGCTCAGGCGCCAGTTGCCGCCGGGGCGGTCGTGGAGCGTGGAGCCCTGCGCGCTCTTGCCGTGGTCGCGCCAGCGCCGCACCTGCTCCAGGTCGCCCGCGAGCGCGGCGGACAGCAGCCCGCCCTCGCCGCTGATCGCCACCTTCGTGGGGAAGAAGGAGAACGCGCCGAACCGCCCGAAGCTCCCGGCGGGCCGGCCGTCGAGCGTGGCGCCGAAGGCGTGCGCGGCGTCCTCCACCACGGGGACGCCCCGCCCGCGGCAGAGCGCGAGCGTCGCGTCGAGCGCGGGGGAGACGATGCCGCCGATGTGCACCGGCAGGACGGCGGCCGTGTCGGGGTGCCGGTCGAGGGCGGCGCGCAGGGCGTCCGGGTCCATGCCGAGGCCGTCGAGCTCGATGTCGACGAAGCGCACGGCCGCCCCGGCGCGCACCGCGGCCGCCGCCGTCGCGAAGAACGTGTTGACCGGCACGAGCACCGTGCGGCCCGCCACGCCGATGATCCGCAGCGCGATCTCCAGCGCGGCCGAACCCGACGCGACCGCCGCGGACCGTGTGCCGGTCCAGGGACGGGCGAGCTCCTCGAAGCGGGCGACCTGCGGGCCCTGCGTGAGGATGCCGGAGGAGAGCGCCGCGTCGACCCGGTCCAGGACGGCGCGCCGCTGCGCCACCTCGAAGTGGACGCGCTGGGCGGGCACGTGGGCGCCGGTGGCGTCGGGCGCGGCCAGCGCGCGGGTGAGGAAGTCCGCCGCGTGGCCCACGTGGGTGCCGTGCCCCATGGGGAGTTCGTGGATCTCCGCCTCGGCGTCGGCGGCCGCGTACGCCTCGCGGACCGTCCCGGCGGCCTCCCGCGCGTCGGCCGGTTCCAGGTAGGAGTCGGCGGTGCCGTACTGGAGGTGGAGCGGGGCGGGGGCGAGCGCGCCGTACAGGTCGGGCAGGTCGGCGTACTCCAGGATGCCGGGGAGCACCGCGCCTTCGTGTCCGGTCAACAGCCGTTCGTACAGGGCCCGGTAGCTGCCGAGGTGGCTCGCCGCGCAGAGCGGGACGCAGCGGCGGTCGGTGAGCAGCGCGGTGTGCAGGGCGACCGCCGCGCCCAGGCTGTGGCCGAACAGGCCGACGCGGCCGGGGTCGGCGAGCGGATGCGCGGCGAGGACGTCCAGCGCGCCGAGGGCGTCGCCGGTGAGGGCGCCGAGCAGGGAGCGGCCGGTCAGCGCGAACGCGTGGGCCAGCAGCGTCCCTTCGTCCCGCCCCGCCCTGAGCCCGGCGTCCATGCCGCCGCCGATGCCGTGGTCGAAGGAGAGGGTGACGAAACCCGCCCGTGCCAGGTGCTCGGCGACGTTGCGGTCGGGGTGGTCGGGCGGCACGTCGCCGGTGAGCTGGTCCAGGCGGGCGTTCTTGCCGCCGAGGACGAGCACGGCGGGGCCCGGCGCGGCGTCGGGCGGCGCGAGGAGGGTGGCGTGGAAGGAGCCGCGTACGGAAGAGGCGAGCACCAGGTGTTCGCGGTGCAGGCCGTCGCGTACGGAAGCGGTGGACTCGACGGTGGTGAGCGCGGCCCGTTCGACACGCGCCAGCCGCTCGACGACGGCGCGTACGTGACGGGCGTGGGCCGCGTGCTCCGCGGCCCCCTTGGTGTGCCGCAGGGCGGGCTCGGCGGCCAGGAGCGCGCGGAGGTGGCGTAGTTGCATGCGCCCTCAGACGAAATCGCCGTGCAGGGTGCTCGGCACTTCCAAGGCGTAGGCGTCCAGGGCCTCGTCGAGTTTGATCTGGCCGCGTTTGAGGAGTTCCAGGAGCTCGTTCTGCGGGCGGTAGAAGCACGACTTGCACAGATCGGTCCTGCGCGGGTTGGACGCCTCCCACTCCGCGCGCGGGCCGCCCTCAAGGACCTCGGCGTATCCCTGCTCGACGACATTGCCGATCAGATAGCGGCTGTTGAGATGCACCTGAGGGCACGGATAGAGATTTCCGTCGGCGCCGACCGCCGTGACGAAACGGCTGTAATGGCAGCGCTCGAAGTCGCCCTCGACGTCCTCGACCTGGTCCATCGGGCCGCGGTCCAGTTTCGGCACCGACACCTCGAAGGCCTCGGTGGAGAGCGCGGCGGCCTCGACGAGGGACGCGGAGATCTCCGGCATCACGGATTCGATGGTCTCGTGGCCGAGCGCGCTGTAGAACTCGGGCTCGAAGCGCACGTAATGCGCCCCGGAATCACGGGCGATACGGGCCGCCTCCATGATCTCCCGGTAGTTCTGCAGGGTGATGACGTAGTTGAAGCCGATGCGGAAGTCGGGGTCGACGGCCCTCTCCCTGAGCCTGCCGACCGATCCGATGAATTTCGAGAACGTCTGCTCGCGGTCCCGTGTGATGTCGTCGAACGTCGCTTCCGTGCCCGCGTTGAGGCCGATGCGGACCCAGGTGTGCGTCTTGGCCACGCAGTCCGCGACCTTGGGGCGGCCCAGGCGCGAGCCGTTGGTGATCAGTCCGATGCGCAGCCCGGCTCCGTGCCCGGCGCGGCAGATCTCCGTGTACCCGGGGTGGATGGTGCACTCGCCGCTGCCGCAGAAGGTCACGGCGCGCCCGTCGTTCGCGGCGAACTCGCGCAGCAGCGTGACCGCCTTGTCGGTGGCGATGGAGTCCTTGAAGGAAAACAGGTCGTAGAACTGCTCTTCGTTCGGTGAGTGGAAGTTGCAGAAATTGCACCGCATGTTGCAGGCGCCCATGATGCCGATCCGCATATGGACCGGCTTGATCTCCTCGTCCGCCACGAAGCGCCGCAGCAATTCTCCGTGGGCGAGGACCTTCTGGGGCGAATGCGCCTGGTCGAGACTGACGTCGGGCAGTCCTTCTCGATTCTGGGGGGCTGCCATTTTGATGTCGCCGGAACCGGATGTGCTGTTCACGAACCCCCCACGCATGATCGATGTGCGGTGACGTTGTTCGAGGCGGTCCTTGGGACATTAGGGAGCCCTCGAATGGCTGTCAACGGGTCTAGACAACCCGGGAGTTGATGGCGGAATCCGCGCCGCCGGTCTGTTCGAAGATCCGTCCGACGTGGTAGTCGAGCGCCTCGCGGACATCGGCCAGGGAACGGCGTCCGTGCACCACGTCCATGCCGAGTCCGGTGGCTCCGGACACCAGCAGATCGGCCTCGTGCCGTGGGTCGAGGCCCGCCGCGGCCCCGCCCGCCGCGATGAGGTCGGCGACGAGCCGCTCCAGCGGCTGCTCGTCGTGGAGGAAGACGGCCGCGAGCTCGGGGTCGGTGAGGCTGCGCGCGTAGTACGCGGCGAACACCCGCAGCGCATCGGACCGTTGGCCGTCAAGAGGGAGAAACTCGTCGAGTACGGCACGCAGGAGGGCGCGGGGGTCGGTGAGGCCCGCGGGGATGCGGGAGCGCGCGCCGCGGTCGTTGTCCTCGTGGAGCAGCCGCAGGGCGGCGACGAGCAGCTGGTGCTTGCTGCCGAAGTGGTACTGCACGACGCGCAGGGAGACTCCGGCCTCGGCCGCGATCTCCCGCATGCTGGCCGCCTCCAGGCCCCGCTCGGCGGCGATGCGCCAGACCGCCTCGGCGATCAGACGGCGCCTGCGGGCCCCGGTGTCCGTCGGCTCGGCCCGCGCCGCGGCGGGCGAGGGGACGGGCGGGTTCCTGCGCCGGCGGTAGGCCCGCGCCTGGCAGCTCCGCGAGCAGTAGACGGCCGGCCGGCCGCGCCGCCCCGCGGGCAGGGCGGCGCCGCACGTCCGGCACCCCTTCGCCCTGTTCTCCGCCGCGTCCTTCGCTCTCTTTTCGTCACGCACATTTCCCATTGTAGAACGTGAAAAGTGTGACGAAAGGCGAGGTCAGGCCGGTGTAAAAGGCTTCTTGGTGTTTCCCCGGTGGTACGTTCGTAACGTGAAATACGACATCCTGCAGATCCTCGGTGCCGTACTGATGGTGACCTTCGGGCAAGGCGCGGTCCGGCTCCTGATCGACCACGACCACACCGGCCTCCTCGGCCCGCTCCCCGGCGGCTTCGCGGTGCTGATCGTCGCGTACGCCGCCCTGACCGCCGTCGGCGTGCTGCTCGCGGGCTGGTCCCACACGCGGGCCAGGGAACTCGGCCGCCGCGGCTAGCCGAGGGGCCCGCCCCGGTACGGCGCCCGCCCACACCCCGCCGCCGCGCACTGTGGTGGCCGCGACCATGGGAGGAGCGCGCCCCGTATCCCTAGCGTTCCTGGCATGACGAGCGAACACGACCTCACCGGCCGCACCGCCCTGGTGACCGGCGGCGGCAGCGGCATCGGGCGGGCCTGCGCCGAGGCGTTCGCCGCCGCGGGAGCCCTCGTCCACGTCGTCGACATCGACGCGGAGTCGGCGAAGGCCGTGGCCGGCGCGACCGGCGGCGTGCCGCACGCCGTGGACCTCACCGACGGCGACGCGATCACCGCTCTGCCCGCCGCCGTCGACATCCTGGTGAACAGCGCGGGCACCCAACACGTAGCCCCCATCGAGGAGTTCGAGCCCGCCCGCTTCGAGCTGATCCAACGCCTGATGGTCACCGCGCCCTTCCTGCTCCTGCGCAACACCCTGCCGCACATGTACCGGCGCGGCTGGGGACGCGTGGTGAACATCTCCAGCGTGCACGGGCTGCGGGCCAGCCCCTACAAATCGGCGTACGTCGCCGCCAAGCACGGCCTGGAAGGGCTCAGCAAGGTCGCCGCACTCGAAGGAGCCGCACATGGTGTGACCAGCAACTGCGTCAACCCCGGCTATGTGCGTACGCCGTTGGTCGAGGGCCAGATCGCCGACCAGGCCGCCGTGCACGGCATCGCCCCCGAGGACGTCGTCACAGACGTCCTGCTCGACCGCTCCGCCATCAAGAGGCTCATCGAACCCGCCGAGGTCGCCGCCCTCGCGCTCTGGCTCTGCGGACCGCACACCGGACATCTCACCGGCGCCTCGCTGTCTCTCGACGGCGGCTGGGGAGCGAGCTGACCACCCCGAACCGCCCGAGGAAAACCCTGGGTTCGGCCGCCGTACGCAGTGGTTGAACAGCGGAACCACCGGCTCACCGGGCCCCGGCGCGTGCGTCTTCGCCCCGCCCGCACCGTGCGGCCCGCCCGCCCCGGCCGCCCACCCCGGCCCCCGCCGCCAGACCCCAGGGTTTTCACGGTCGCCCCCACCCCCGTACGGGGCCAAGGTGGAGCCACGGTCGCGGAGCCGCGGCGGACCTGGAAACACCGATACGGGGGAGAAGGAAGCCGGTGACCGGACGTACTACGGGGGTGTACGCACGGACGGGCCGCCCGGGACCGGGGGAGCGACCGTCGCGAGGGTGGGGGACGGGGGTGCCCGGGGAAGGCACCCCCGCTCGGGTGCGCGACGTCTCCGGGTTCGGGCGCACCCCCCTGCTCTCTGTGCGGCTGCGGGTGGCCGGACGGTGGCGGGAAGCGGGCCTGAAGCCGGAGCAGTTCAACCGCGGCGGTTCGGTCACGGACCGGACCGCCTACGCCCTGGTCGCCCACCGGGAACAGACCGGGCCCGAGATCCTGCGCCACGGGCGCGGCGGACCCGACGCCGTCTTCGTCGCCGTCTCCACCGGGGGCGCCCTGGCCGGCGTCTCCCCGTACCCGCGCATGGCCGCCCCCGAGTGCCGCGTCGTCGCGGTGGACGTCCGCGGCTCCGAGGCGCCGGGCGGCACGCCGGGGCGCCGCGTGCTCACCGGCATCGGCGCGGGCAGGCCCTCCGCGTTCGCCCGCCCCGCCGACTGCGACGAGGTGCGGCACATCCCGGACGCCGAAGCCGTCGCGGCCTGCCGCGGGCTGCGCGCGTCGACCGGCGTGGGCGTCGGCGGCTCCGGTGGAGCGGTGCTCGCCGCGGCGGCCCGCCATCTCGCCGAACACCCGGACACCGGACGCGTCGTCTGCCTCCGCGCGGACGGCGCCGACCGCCACGAGGACACCGTGTACAGCGCGGCCCGGCTGCACGACCAGAGGCTCATGGGGACCGCGGCCGCGCGCCCCGCTGTCGACGCGGCGCTCCTCGCCTGACAGCAGACCACCACGTACGACATGCATTGCGCACCACAACGG
The DNA here is from genome assembly GCF_055558735.1 of Streptomyces sp. NPDC025651. Lineage (NCBI taxonomy): Bacteria > Bacillati > Actinomycetota > Actinomycetes > Kitasatosporales > Streptomycetaceae > Streptomyces > Streptomyces sp. NPDC025651. The sequence continues at coordinate 122,043 of NZ_JBVHLZ010000002.1, read as the reverse complement.
GGGACCAGATCACCATGCCCGCTCACGGCACCATCACGCGCCGTCCCGACACGCTCACCTATCTCTGCGGCGAGGAGGTCCGCCAGGCCTGCGCCGAGATCGACCCGCTGGCCTGCATGCACGAGACGCTCGTCGCGCACGCCGCGGGGAGGACGGTCCTGCCGCCCGGGGCCTGCCTCGGCTGGGAGCCGCCCGGCGGCGGCGAGGCCCGCAGCATCACCATGCCCGGCCTTGTGAACGGCGGCCTCACCGCCGCCGGGACGAAGATCATCAACGCCAACCCGGGCAACGTCGACCACGGCCTGCCGCGCGCCAGCGGCCTGACCGTGCTCTTCGACCCGAGGACCGCGCGGCCGCTGTGCGTCATGGAGGGCGCGTACATCAGCGCCCTGCGCACCGCCGCCGTTTCCGTGCTCGCCGTCCGCCGCCTCGCGCGGCCCGGCACCCGCACCGCCGCGCTCTACGGCGCGGGCGTCATCGCCCGCGAGCACGCCCTGATGCTCGCCCGCCGGATGCCGGGCCTGGAACAGATCGCGGTGTACGACGCCGTGCCGGGCCGCGTCGCCGAGTTCGAACGGGACAACGGAGCGGCCCTCGCCGGGTACGGCGTGAAGATCACGGCGGCCGACGACGCGCGGAGCGCCGCGCGGGACGCCGACGTGGTGATCGCCTGCACCGGCACCCGGCGCGGTTACGTCGAGCGCTCCTGGCTGGCCCCCGGCGCGCTCGCGGTGAACGTCTCGCTCGACGACCTCACCGAGGAAGTCCTGCTCGGCGCCGACAAGGTGTACGTCGACGACCGGGGCCTCATCCGCGACGACCCGCACCGCCCGCTCGGCCGGCTCCTGCGCGAGGGACGCGTACGCGAGGAGGACGCCGCCACGATCGGTGAACTGCTCACGGGAGCGCGCCCCGGCCGCGAGTCCGATGACGAGCTGATCGTCGTCAACCCCTTCGGCCTCGCCGTCGAGGACATCGCGCTGGCCCACCGGGTGTTCAGGATCGCCCGCCACCGGGGCCTGGGGACCGCGCTGAAGCGCTGACGCCGCCCGCGTCTCCACGGACCCGCATCCCGTGCACCACGGAGAAGGCGCCACGGAGACGGCACCACGGAGACGGAATCACGGACAAGGCATCACGGAGAAGACTGTGAAACGACTGCTGTTCGTCGCGGGCCGGAGCGGCCCGCCCCTGGACTACGCCCTGCCGCTGCTCGCCGCCACCGCGTCCGTGCACGCGGTGCTCCTCGCGCCCGTCGACGCCTTCGCGCGCGGACAGCTCGACCGCCACTGCGTCGATGTCATCGACCGCGGCGACGACCCCGACCCGGTCGCGGCGCTCACCGAACACGCCGAACTGATCGGCGCCCACGGCCTGTTGACGTTCTCCGAGTACGCCGTGCGGCCCGTCGCCGAGGCCTGTCTGCGCCTCGGCCTGCCGGGCCCCGGCGTCAACGCCGTCCGGGCGCGCGACAAGTGGCTGATGCGGCTGCGCTGGCAGCGCGCGGGCGTGCCCGTGCCGCGCTTCCGCCAGGTCGGCAGCCTGGGTGACCTGCAGCGTGCCAAGGACCGGCTCGCTGCGCCCTTCCTCCTCAAGCGCGCCGACGGCGCGGACTCGATCGGCCACGTCATCGTCGACGAGGAAACCGACATCGCCGCGGTCTGGCACCGGTCCCTGGAGGTAGACCGGGCCGCGTGCCGCGACGGGTTCGGCGACTACACGCCGGGCGAACGCGCGCCCTCGTTCGTCGCCGAGGAGCTCATCGCCTCCACCACCGCGTCCTGGTACGGCACCGAGGACGACGGGACGCGCGGCTACGGCGACTGCGTGAGCGTCGAAGGCATGGTCGCGGGCGGCGCCTACCACCCCGTCTGCGTCACCGGCCGGCTGCCCACCGTCGCCCCCTTCACCGAGCTGGGCAACCAGGCGCCGTGCGTCCTGCCCGAACGGCTGCAACGCGTCGTCGAGGAACACGCGCGCCGCGCCGTCGACGCGCTCGGCCTGGACACCTGCGCCACCCACACCGAACTCATGCTGATGGCGGACGAGCGCGTCACCCTCCTGGAGACCGCCGCCCGGGTCGGCGGCGCGATGGTCACCCGCGAGGTGGCGGAGGTCTTCGGCGTCGATCTGATCACCCTGCAGGCGCGCGAGGCGCTCGGCGAGCCCCAGAAGTACCCCGAGCGCATGCTGGTGGCCGCGGACGGCCGGGCCGCGGCGTCGCTCACGCTCATCGCCACCGACTCCCGCGGCACTCCGTGGCAGACGCTGCCGCGCTTCAACTGGCGTACGTTCAACTGGAGTTCACTGGTGTCGCCGGGCACCACCGTGGAGGTCGTCGAGGGCGGCACCATCCCCGACGGGGCCGTCATGCCCCGCTACGACGCCGCGTCCGCCGAGCCGGGCATCGGCGGCATCGCGTACGTCACCGCCGAGGACGCCGCCACCCTCAAGGCCGACACCTACCGCATCCTCGACGGGCTCGAGGCCGGTCTCGTCGCCGCCGGGGAAGGGCCGGGGGAGCGGATTCCGCTCGCGTCGCCCTCGCTGGCGACGCCCTCGTGCGCGCGGCCCTCGTCCGTCGCGTACGCCGAGGAACTCCCCGACGCCGCCGAGGTGGCGGAGCTCTTCCGCGCCGCCGTACCGAACGGGCCGCTCGGCGACGCCGAGCGCATGCGCCGGATGCTGGAGACCTCCCCGCACCTCATGACCGCCCGCGTGGAGGGGCAACTGGTCGGCCTCATCAGGGTGTTGACCGACCTGTCGTTCAACGCCCTCGTCGCCGACCTGGTCGTCCACCCCGACCGGCGGCGCCGCGGCATCGGCAGCGAACTCCTGCGCCGGGTCAGCCGGCCGCACCCCGACGTCAGGTTCGACGTGCGCCTGGGCAACCACTCCGGTGGCTTCTGCCGCGAGCAGGGGTTCGGGTCCGCGCCCGAGTGCGTGGCCCTGCCCCGGCGCGAGACACCGGCCGAGGAGGACCGATGAACCCCGTTGACGGCGCGGCCGGCACGCCCACCGTGTGCGCCGCCGCCCGGCTGGGCGAGGCGGCGGCCGAAGCGCGCCTGGACGAAAGGCCGTTGGAGTCGGTGCTCGGTGAGCGGGTCGCGACGTGACCGTCACCGAACCCGCAGGCGACTCCGCTGCCGAGCAGGAGCGACCCGACCCCGGGCCTTGAGGCCGTCCCGAACCGGGGCCTGGAGGCCGTCTCGACCCCGGGCCTTGAGGCCGTTCCGAACCGGGGCCTTGAGACCGTCTCGACCCCGGGCCCTGAGACTGTCCCGACCCCGACCCCGACCGCGACCCCTGAGGCCGAACCGACCCCGGGCCCTGAGGCCGAACCGAACCCCGGGTCCCGGGGCGGAGAGGCCTCGGGGCCCGGACCGCGAGATCAGAGAAGAGATGACGGACAACGCCACACCGGACTGGTACGAGCGGTCGGGGGTGCGCAGCGGCCCGCACCGGACCGTGCGCGGGCCCCTGGACCCCGCCACCCGGTTCTTCCCGCACCACCTGGTCCCGTACTGGGACCACCCGCTGGTCCGCGCGCTGCCCGACCGGCGGCGCCACGAACTCCTCGCCCGGCACCTGTTCCATTACCTGACGTTCACCGCGCACTTCGAGACACGCGTGGTCAACCGCGCCACCGAGCGCATCGCGGACGGCCGCACCGGCCTCGTCCTGCCCGCGGCGGTGCGCCTGGACGCCTACCGCATCTACTGCGACGAGGGCTACCACGCCCTGTTCAGCCTGGAGGTCGTCGAGCAGATCGCCGAGGCGACCGGCATCCCGCCGCTGCCCTACGCCTTCGACCCGTTCCTGTCCCAGCTCGACGGCATCGGCGCCGAACTCCTCGCGGGGGAACCGGTGTTGGCGCAGCTGCTCCAGGTCGTCGTCTTCGAGACGCTCGTCACATCGGTCCTGAACGAAGTGCCCAAGGACCGCGCGGTGCTGCCCGTGGTCCGGGAGATCGTCCGCGACCACGCCCGGGACGAGGGGCACCACCACGTGTACTTCTCCCGCTTCTTCGAACGGCTGTGGAGCGACCTGCCGACACCGCTCAAGCGGCGTGCCGCGCGGTGCCTGCCCGAGCTGATCGTCACCAGCCTCACGCCCGACCTGCGGCCCGTGGGCGCCGCGCTGACCGTGGCGGGGCTCGACCACGACGCCGTGCGGGAGGTCATCGCGGACAGCTACCACACCCCGCGGAGCAAGGCGGCGCTGCGCTCCACCGCGCGCCACAGCGTCCGCCTGTTCCGGGACACCGGAGTCCTCGAACTGCCGGGAGCGGCCGACGCGTTCGCCGCGGCGGGCCTGCTCGCCGACGTGCCCGATCCGCCGGAAGCGCCTGTGCCGTCCCCGGAGGACCGGACATGACCACCGCGGCGACCGCCGTCCCCCGCGGTGGCGTGGACGCAGGAGTCGGCGAAGGTCCCGCCGGTGGGCCGGGTCACACAGGCGACGCCTCCGAGGCCTGAGCGAGCAGCCGGACCAGCTGCGCCCTGCGGTGCACCCCGTCGAGCTTGCGGTAGATGTTGCTCAGATGGAACTCCACGGTCTTGACGCTGAGGAAGAGCCGCTCCGCCACCTCGTGGTTGGTCAGGCCCCGCCCGACCACCAGGGCGACCTGCAGCTCCTGCGGGGTCAGCCGCTCCAACGGGGCCCGCTCCGGGCGCACTTCGGTGCCGCCCGCGGCGTGCAGCTCGGCGGCCACCCGCGCCGCCCACCCGGACGCGCCGAGCCGCTCGAACGTGGCGAGGGCCCGTTCCAGGAGCCGCCGGGCCTCGCTGCGCCTGCCCTGCCTGCGCAGCTGCTCGCCCCACGCGAACTCGGTGCGCGCCCGCTCGAAGGGCACGGGACGCTCGGAGAGGAGCGCGAGGGAGCGCCTCATGTGCCCCTCGGCGTCGTCCGGTTCGAGCAGCCCGCGGCAGCGCGCCGCCGCGCCCGCGGTGACGGGGCGGTGGCCGCGGCCCCCTTCGTACTCCAGGACGGCGAGGACCTCGCGGGCCTCCGCGGTCATGTGCAGATGGACGTACGCGTCCGCGAGGTCGGCGGCCCACGTCAGATACAGGCCGTCGCCCCTGCCGTGCCGCTGGGAGAAGGACCGCACCTCCTCCAGGCGGTGCACCGCCTCCTCGAAGCGGCCGAGGCCCAGCTCCAGGAGGCCGAGCGCGCCGCCTGCCCGGGCCGCGTCCATCGGCAGCTCGGTGGAGGCCGCCCACTCCATGGCCTGAGCCGCGTGCCGCCGGCAGTCGTCCTCGCGGTTGAGGGCGGCCTCGGTCCTGGCCAGCGCCGCGAGCCCGCGCGGCACCTCGATCAGCCGTCCCGTGGCCTCGGCGAGCCGCACCGCCTCGTCGGCGTGGGCGAGCGACGGCGTCCAGCGGCCCCGCCAGAACTCCACGACCGACAGCGTGCACAGCAGATGCGAGAGCAGCCCCACCGCGCTGGAGCTGCGCGCGGTGTACGCGGCGCGGTCCAACAGGCTGTGCGCCTCGTCGAGTTCCTCGGCCGCGAGGTGGCACAGGCCGCCCACCCCGGAGAGCGGGTAGGGGAAGGCCGGGTCGGGCGAGGCGAGGGGCTCGGCCAGTTCGCGCAGCAGGGCACGGCCCGCCTCGGCGTCCCCGCCGAGCAGCAGCACCAGGGTGCGCAGCAGACGGACGGGCAGGAGCGTCTCGTGCGCGGAGTCGGCCAGTTCCATCGCCGCGGCCGAGCTGCCGCGGGCCGCCGTGAGGTCGCCGACCGCCAGTTCGGTGAGCGCGATGCCGCCCAGCATGACCGCGGCGAGCGCCGGGTCGACCTTCTCCGCCTCGTCGACCGCGGACTTGAGCAGTTCGCGCGAGCGCATCGGCTGGCCGCGCTGCACGTCGATGTAGCAGCGCAGCTGGCGGATGTCGAGCTGGGTGCCGAGCTGCTCGGCGTGTTCCAGCGCGCGGTCCAGGATCGCCGCCGCCTCGTTGAGGGACCCCGCCGCCTGGGAGGCGCGGGCCGCGCACAGCAGCCGCTCCGCCTTGCGCTGCCCCTCCGGCGTGAACCGCGCCGCCCGCTCGTACAGCCGTGAGGCCAGGGGGTAGGCGAGGGTCTCGGGGGCCCCGGCGGCGGCGTTCTCCAGAAGGGAGGCGACGTGCTCGTCCGGCTCCGCGCCCGAGGCGGCCAGATGCCAGGCGTACTGCTCCAGGGCGGGGGCGGTGGCTCCTTGCAGGGAGCGGGCGATGGCGTGGTGGGCCCGCCGCCTGCGCACGGGCGTGGCGCCGTGGTAGACCGCCGAGCGGACCAGCGGGTGCCGGAAGGCGTACCCGTCCTGCTCCTCGACGACCAGGCCGGCGGCCTCGGCGGCCTCCAGCGATTCGTAGCTGAGCCCGTGCGCCCGCAGCGCCGCCTCGGTCCCTGCCAGCGGCCGCGTGCCGAGGACCGCGAGCAGCAGCATCGCGTCCTGTGCCTCCTGGGGCAGCCGGGCCACCGCGCTGCCGAAGGTGTGGGCCAGCATCTCGCCGATGGGCAGGGGCGCCCCGGAGTCGGCCGTCTCGTCGCCCGCGCCGCTGCCGGCGAGGAGCGCGGGCAGTTCGATCAGGGCCAGGGGGTTGCCGCGCGCCTCGGTGAGCAGCCGTGCGGTCTCCTGGTCGGTGAGCTCGGCGGTGCCCTCCTCGGCGATGAGGCGCTGCGCGGACTCGGTGTCGAGGCCGACGAGGGTGAGCGTGTCGATGGCGGCGAGCCGGGTGGCGGCCTCCTCCAGCTCGTCGCGGGTGGTGAACAGGACGACGACGCCCTCGCGGCCCAGCCTGCGGGTGGCGAAGGCGAGCGCGTCCAGGGAGTACGGGTCGAGCCACTGCGCGTCGTCGACGGTGACGAGGACCGGGCCTTCCTCGGCGAGCGCGCCGAGCAGGCTGAGGGTGCCCGCGGCCACCGCGAAGCGGTCCTGGGCCACAGCCGGTCCGAGGGCCAACGCGCCGGTGAGCGCGGCGGCTTGGCGCTCGGGGATGCGGTCGAGGAAGTGCAGCACGGGCCGCAGCAGATCGGCGAGGCCCACATAGGGCAGGTCCGACTCGACCTCGACGCCGCGCGTGCCGAGCCGCAGCAGGTCGTCGGCCTGCTCGGCGACGTAACTCACCAGGCTTGTCTTGCCGATCCCGGCTTCCCCGCGAATGAGCAGGGCGCCGCTCTCGCCCCCGCGTGCCTTGTCGATGAGGGCGAGAAGACGAGCACATTCCGCGGAACGCCCCAGGAGCATGCGTTCAGCGTACCGGCGGTACACGACTTCGGAGAGGCGTGGAGGAAGACGTTTCTTTTCTTCTCGGGTCGTGCCTCTGTCAACCGAAGGCACCCCTCGCTACCCTCCGCGCATGATTCCCACGGTGGTCTGGGGCACCGGCAATGTCGGCCGTGCGGCCGTCCGCGCCGTCGAGGCCCATCCCGCGCTCTCGCTCGCTTCCGTGCTCGTGCACAGCAAGGCCAAGATCGGCCGTGACGCAGGTGAACTCGCGGGTCTCGAGCGCCGGTTGGGGGTCGCCGCGACCGGTGACGTCGACGCGGTCCTCGCCGCCCGGCCGCACGCCGTGGTGTACGCGGCCTCCGGCGACCTGCGCCCCGACGAGGCGCTCGCCGACGTCGTCAGGGCGGTGCGGGCCGGTGCGGTCGTCGTCACGCCCGCGCTGTACCCGCTCTACGACCGGCGGGGAGCGCCACCGGAGTTCAGGGACCCGGTGCTCGCGGCCGTCGCGGAGGGCGGGGGCTCGCTGTTCGTCTCCGGCGTCGACCCAGGCTGGGGCAACGACGTGCTGCCGCTGCTGATCAGCGGCCTCGGCTCCGCCGTCGACGCGATCCGCTGCCAGGAGATCTTCGACTACTCGACGTACGACCAGGAGGCCGCGGTCCGCGACCTGATCGGCATGGGGCACCCGATGGAGTACGAGCCGCCGATGCTCGCGCCCTCGGTCCCGACGCTGGTGTGGGGCGGCCAGATCCGCCTGATGGCGCGGGCGCTCGGCGTCGAACTCGACGAGATCCGCGAGACGTTGGAGCGGCACGCCCTCGACGCGGGGGTGCGCACGCGGACGATGGGGGAGTTCGCCGCGGGCACCCAGGGCGCGGTGCGCTTCGAGGTGCAGGGTGTCGTCGGCGGCGAACCCCGCATCGTCATCGAGCACATCACCCGCATCCACCCCTCCGCCGCACCCCACTGGCCCACCCCGCCGGGCGACGGCGACGGAGCCCACCGCGTGATCGTCGAGGGCCGCCCGCGCATCGTGGTCACGGTCGAGGCCACCGACGAGGACGAGAACCGCTCCGCGGGCGGCAACGCCACCGCGGTGGGCCGTCTGGTCAACGCCGTCGACTGGCTCGTGGACGCCGAACCCGGCCTGTACGACGCGCTCGACGTCCCGCTGCGCCCGGCGGCGGGCCGACTCGGAAGGAAGTGACCCATGGGCTCAGCGCTGCGCATCGACATCCCCGAGGGCCAGGACCCGATCCCCTATGTGTGGGGCGACATGGTCCCGGAGATCGGGCAGGCCGCGTCGAACTTCTCGCTCGCGGTGTACGCCCACACGACGCTCGGCCTGCGCGAGTTCGAGGCGGCCCGGCTGCGCGTGGCGCAGATCAACGGCTGTGCGTTCTGCCTGGACTGGCGCACCGAGCGGGACGGGCACAAGGTCGAGGAGGGGTTCGCCGACGCGGTGACCCAGTGGCGCACCACCGACGCCTTCGACGACCGTACGAGGCTGGCCGCGGAGTACGCCGAGCGGTACGCCCTGGACCACCTGGGCCTGGACGAGGAGTTCTGGGCGCGGATGACCGCGCACTACGGCCAGGCCGAGATCGTGGAGCTGAGCATGAGCATCGGGTCCTGGCTCGCGTTCGGCCGGCTCAACCACGTGCTCGGCCTCGACACGGTGTGCGTGCTGCCCAAGTCCTGATGTCTCAACCCCCGTCGTCACGTGGGTAGTCGGCTCACAGATCGGTGGCGATGATCTTCTCGATGTTCCGCTCGGCGAGCGCCGTGATGGTGACGAACGGGTTGACGCTGGTGTTTCCCGGGATGAGCGAGCCGTCGATGACGTAGAGCCCCGGATGCCCGTGCAGGCGGCCGTAGTTGTCGGTCGCCCTGTCGAGCACCGCGCCGCCGAGCGGGTGGTACGTGAGGTGGTCGCCCCAGATCTTGTACGTGCCGAAGAGGTCGGTCCGGTAGATCGTCCCCTCCTTGGCGTTGATCTTGTCGAAGATCGTCTTGGCGGCGTCGATCGAGGGCTGCTTCCAGGCGGTCTGCCAGTTCAGCTCGGCCCGGCGGGCGGTGGCGTTCCAGGTGAACCGGGCGCGGTTCGGGTTCTTGGTGATGGACAGGTAGAACGACGCGTACGTCTCGATGCCGGTGGGCAGCGGCGCGACCTCGGCGAAGGCGCCGCCCGCGGTCCAGTTGTCGATGCCCGCCGTGGGGATGGACGACTGGAGCTTGCCGGTCGCGTCCCACATGTGGTTGGCGCGTCCGCACATGACGTTGCCGTTGTCGCCCCAGCCCCTGCCGATCTCGTCGTTGAGCCCCGGCAGCGCGCCGGTGGCCTTCAGTTCGACCAGGAGCTTGCTGGTGCCGACGCTGCCCGCGGCGAAGAAGACCTTGTCGGCGGTGACCTCCTCGGTGGCGGTGGTGGCGCCGCCGGTGTCGAGCCGGTCGATGGTGACGCGGTAGCCGCCGCCTGACGCGGGGGCGACCGAAGTGACCTTGTGCAGCGGGGAGATGGTGACACGGCCGGTGGCCCTGGCGCGCGCGAGGTAGGTCTGCTGGAGCGACTTCTTGCCGTGGTTGTTGCCGTAGAGGATCTCTCCGGCGAGCGCCGACTTGGGGACGGTGCCCGCCGCCTCCTGCTTCATGTACTCCCAGTCGTACACGTCGGGCACGAAGACGAACCCGAAGCCGGAGCGCTGCGCGTGCTTGCGGCCGACCCTGGCGTACTGGTAGCACTCGGCGGTCTCGAACCAGGCGGGGTCGATGGTGCTCACGCCGAGGCCCGCGTTGGCGCGCGGGTAGTAGGTCCCGTACATCTGCGCCGCGTCCACGGAAGGCAGTACGGCGGCGAAGTTCTCCCGCTTCGGCGTGACCGCCATGCCGCCGTTGACCAGTGAACCGCCGCCGACGCCGCGTCCCTGGTAGACGATGATGCCGCCGAACTCCTCGGCGTCGAGGATCCCGGTGTACCGCGGGACGTCCTTGTCGAGCGGGAAGCCGAGGAAGTTGCTGATGGGCTGCTTGGTCCTGGTGCGCAACCAGTAGGAACGGACGTCCGGGCTCGTCGTGTTGGCGAAGATCTTGCCGTCGGAGCCCGGGGTGTCCCAGGCCATGCCCATCTCGACCATGTGCACGTCGACGCCCGCCTCTGCGAGCCGCAGCGCGGCGACGGAGCCGCCGTACCCGGTGCCGATCACCAGGGCGGGGACACGGGCCGGGGCGGCGGCAGCGGCAGCGGGGGCGTGGCCCGCCAGGGCCACGCCCCCCAGAAGAGAACTCGTTCCAGCGATGAATCTTCGACGTGACACACCCTCGGATCCGGTGTCACGCACGGTGGATGCACTCATGTGATCTTCCTCACGTTTGAGTGAACGGAAACGAGTTCTACTGCCGTCGGCATGGGAAGTCACGCCCTACCTGTGGGTAATTTCAGGCGGTACTACGTGCAGTTGCCCGCCGGCCGGGCCCGGGTGACGAGGTCGGTGTGGCCGGTCGTGCCGTCGATCCATACCACGCGCCTGCCGGTGTCGGCCGCGGCGTAGCTCTGCTCGCCGCGGTTGCAGGACACCCGCGACAGACCCTTGCCGTCCAGGTCCGTCTGCACGAGCTTGGTGAGGTTGCTGTTGCTCCAGCCGCGCTCGGGCTTCCACCGGGTCAGCGTCAGCGCCGTGTCGGAGGCGTCCACACCCCAGAAGTAGGAGTCCTTGCCGTCCTCGGGAATGACGTCGGTCAGCCCCGTGCCGTCCAGCTTCGCGCGGCGCAGGCCCTGCCGGTTGTCGTCGGCGATGTCGTCGACCAGCCAGTACAGGTACGTGCCGTTGATCGTGGGCGTGGAGATGCCGAGGCGGCTCTCCTTGGCCGGGACCAGCGTCTGCCTGCCCGTACGCACGTCCGTGATCTCGGTCGAGATCTGGTCGATGCCGTCCTTGTCGGTGTAGGCCTTGGCGTATCCGAGCTTGTCGCCCTGGAGCGTGGGCAGCGCGGTGAGTACGTCGTAACGGCCGCCGTCCACGAAGTGCGGCTCGCGCTCACCGGGCTTGATGTACGCGACGCGCTGCTGCCCGAAAGGGCTGGACTCCTGCCAGGCCACGGTGTTCCCCGAGACCCTGACGTTGCCGACGGTCGTGCCCGCCGACCAGAGCTTCTTGACGGGGCCGCCCCTGAGCGGGCGGGAGAGGATCTCGACGCTGTCCGCGCCGTACGCCGCCCAGGCCACCGTCTTGCCGTCGGTGTCCGGATAGACGTGGAAACGCCCGTCGTTGGGGCTCAGGAGCTTCGGGGTGCCCTTGCCGTCCGTGCGGCCCGCGTGGACCGAGTACGGCTCGCCGCCCTCCTCGTCGGACTTGGAGGTGGCCCACCAGCCGCCGCCCGCGCCCGCGCCGGTCCGCTTGATGTTCAGGTCGCCCAGCAGCTTGTCGGAGTCGGCGCCGATGGCCTTCTCCCAGCCCTTGACGATGCCGTGCGCGTCGAAGGCGCGGTTGACCGCGCGCAGGTCCCTGCCCTTGGTGCCGAGGTCCTTGGCGGCGGCGACCACCGCGCTCCGCGCCTCGGTGAAGCCGTCGAGCGGGGTGAGGTACTCGGTGAGCGCCTTGTAGACGATCCGGTCCGCGCGGTCGCCGCCGAGGTCCTCGCGGATGTCCCACAACGCGCCCGAGAAGATGGTGGAGTTGAGGTGCACGCCCCCGCTGTCGGTTGCGTAGGTGACGCCGAGGAAGTCCTTGCCGGTGGTGCGGCCGTCGTTCAGGTCGCGCATCGCGCAGTCCTTCGGCCCCTGCGTGCGGCACAGGTTCTCGCCGATCAGCGAGGCCTCGGGGGAGTCCTCGTTGCCGGTGGCGGTGACGTCGATGGCGTTGCCGAAGTAGTCGGCGACCGCCTCGTTCAGGGCGCCGGACTGGCCGGTGTAGACGAGGCCCGCGGTGTGCTCGACGACGCCGTGTGTCATCTCGTGGCCGACCACGTCCAGGTCGGCGGAGAAGACCTTGTTCTCCTCGTCGCCGCCTCCGTAGACCATCTTCTGGCCGTCCCAGAAGGCGTTGACGAAGGGCAGGCCCTGATCCGTCACGCCCACCAGGGAGTTGATGGCCATGCCCTTGCCGTCGAGGCTGTCCCTGCCGTGCTTGGACTTGTAGTAGTCGTAGACCTGACCGGCGGCCCAGTGCGCGTCGACCGCGCCCGACTCGGTGGCGTCCTTGCCGAACTCGGGCGTCGGCGAGGTGACGTCCTTGAGGCCCTTCGGCCACGTGCCCGAGGCGTCGTTCGCGTCCACGTCGCGCGCGTCGTACGTGGTGATGGGGTTCTTGCTGCCGCCCCACTGGCGGCGCTGGTCGATCAGCCCGTACGTCCCGGACTTCGCGTCCTCGGTGACGTCGAGGGAGACCTTGCCGCCGTCCAGCTTCACGCCCGAGCCCTGGGAACCGGGGTGTCCGGACGGGGCGTCGTCGAAGGCCTGGATGCCGGAGTAGCTGAGCACCGGGAACCCGGCGTCCGCGTCGACGTAGATCTCCTGCTTGACCGGCGCCCCGGTCGACGGGTCCTGCCCGGTGACGGTGACGTGGTACGTCAGGACGCCCTTGCCCTGGGGGAGGACGACGAGGCCGTGGGACTTCCCCTTGAGCGAAGTGGCCTTCCCCCGCTGCTTCTTGGCGGCGCCCTCGTGCCCCGGCGCATCCGGCCCGCTCAGCCTGGTCAGGCTGCCGGCCCCGCCCTCGGAGAGCCCCGTGAGGGCGGCCGCGGTGGCCCGCTCGACGGCCGTGTCCTGCGACACCTTCGCCTCGGTGCCCACCGTCAGGCCGGTGAAGTACTTTCCGGAGGTGCCGGTGACGACCCGGTCGCCGCCCTTCTTCTTTGCCAGGCGCACCAGGTACTGGCCGCCGAGCACCGGAATGCCCCTGTGCTTCTGCTGGAACCGGACCGCGTCACCGGTCCTGCCGTGCACCGTCTTCCCGGCGGTCAGGTCACGCCGGGGGTCGGATATGCGGTAGCGGCTCTTCTTCTGTTCGAGGTGCTTCTTGGCGGCCTCCGCCGCGCTGCCCGAGTCCTGCGCGGGCTCCTCGATGCCGTTCACCAGGGCGGGTGTCGCGGTGCGCTGACCGGGTATCAGCTCCGGCGCGGGATCGGGACCGGGGTCGGCGGCATGGGCGGCGGGTTCCGCGGCCTGTGCGGCGGGTGCCGCCGCGGCGAGCAGGGCCGCGACGCCGAGCAGTGCCGCGCCGGGTAGGGCGGATCTGCGAAGTCCCGCGGTTCTCCTGGGTGTTGTACGCATGGGTGACGTGCTCACCTTCCCCTCCATGGCAGGGCCGCCGGTCGTGCGGCCCTCGTGATCATGAAGATGCCAGGCGAATGTGGATCAAGTGATAACGCGGTGTCACAACTGCCCGATGGCCCGGGCATGTCGGTGGCGCACAGGGCCGGACAGCGAACCATGGTGCTCCGCCATATACGCCACTGATCTGCGGTTTCCTACCTTGTGCCGGTACGGAAGCGTCCCCGCAGAACATCTGGAAGTGGTGCACATGGCCTCGCAAGGATCCGCTCCGCCGACCCGCGCGGGAATCGGCCGCATCGTGGCGGCGAGCCTCGTCGGCACCACCATCGAGTGGTACGACTTCTTCCTCTACGGCTCGGCCGCCGCGCTCGTCTTCAACACCCTCTTCTTCCCCTCCAGCGACCCCCTGGTCGGCACGCTCCTTTCCTTCCTCACCTACGCCGTCGGGTTCGCGGCCCGCCCCCTCGGCGGGGTCGTCTTCGGGCACTACGGCGACCGGATGGGACGCAAGAAGCTGCTCGTCGTCAGCCTGTTGATGATGGGCGGCGCCACCTTCGCGATGGGCCTCCTGCCCACCCACGCGAGCATCGGCGTCGGCGCCCCGATCCTGCTCACCGTGTTGCGCCTGGTGCAGGGCTTCGCGCTCGGCGGCGAGTGGGGCGGCGCCGTGCTGCTCGTGTCCGAGCACGGCGGGGACGAGCGGCGCGGCTTCTGGGCCTCCTGGCCGCAGGCCGGCGCCCCCGGGGGAAACCTCCTGGCCACCGGTGTGCTCGCGCTGCTCGCCGCCGTCCAGTCCGACGAGGCCTTCGAGGCCTGGGGCTGGCGCGTCCCCTTCCTGCTCTCCGGGGTCCTCGTGATGATCGGCCTGTGGATCCGGATCTCCGTCACCGAGTCACCGGTCTTCCTGGCGGCACAGAAGAAGGCGGAGGCGGACGCCACCGCGGGGGTGGCCGAACAGCCGCCGGTGGTCGAGGTGTTCCGCAGGAGCTGGCGCGAGGTGCTCACCGCGATCGGCACCCGCTTCGGCGAGAACATCTCCTACTACATCCTCACCGCCTTCGTCCTCGTCTACGTCACCGTGCACCTGGAGCTTCCCAAGAGCGACGCGCTCAACGCCGTGCTCATCGGCTCCGCGTTCCACTTCGTCACCATCCCGCTGTGGGGCGCCCTCTCCGACCGCATAGGGCGCCGCCCGGTCACGCTGATCGGCGCGCTCGGGATGGCGGGCTGGGCCTTCGCCTTCTTCGCGATGCTCGACTCGCGCTCCTTCCCCGTCATCGCGCTCGCGGTCACCGTCGGACTGCTCTTCCACGGCGCGATGTACGGGCCGCAGGCCGCCTTCATCTCCGAGCTCTTCGACACCAAGGTCCGCTACTCGGGCGCCTCGATGGGCTCCCAGCTCGCCTCCATCGTCGGAGGCGCGCTGGCCCCGATCATCGCCGTCGAGCTGCTCAAGGACTTCGACTCGGCGCTGCCGGTCGCCCTGTACATGTGCTTCGCCGCCCTCGTCACCGCCGTGACCGTGCGCCTGGCCAGGGAGACCAGGGGGCGCGACCTGTCCGCGGACGAGGCCGGAGGACCCGCCCCGCGTCCGGCAGCCGAGCGCGCAGGGAAGGTACGGCTGGGCGGCTGACGGTGAGACAGAGCCTGCGGCTCACCGGGCGGCCGTCCCGCCGCCTGCGGTGGGACGGGTCCGTCGTCCGCGGCGAGACCGCCCCGTCGTCCGCGGGGCGACGACGCCACGGCCGCCTCTCCGGTCCGCTGCCCTGTCTCTCCTGCAGCGGTTCGGGTCCGCTGCCCCCGTCTCCCCTGCAGCCTCTCCGGACCACCACCCCCCGGCCCCCTCCCGTACCCGGGCCGGGCCGTCGCCCCCACCGGTCCGCCCCGAACCAGGGGCGGACCATCGACCGCACCTACCCCGCCGGGAGACGATCGCTCCATGCTCCCCACCACCGAGGGCGCGGGCCGGGCCGAACTCCAGGCCGGTCTGCGCAGCCTGCTCGACCTGCTCGACCGGGGCGCGGCCGCCGAGGAGTTCGCGCGGCCCGCCGCCCGCGCCCGCGAGGCCGGTGTCACGGCCGCCGACCTCGCGGCGCTCGACGAGGCCACCGACGTGGCGCTGCGCATCCACCGCACCCTGGGCGCGCACCGCCGCCGCGAGGCCGAACTCACCGCCCTGTTCGACACCGCGAGCGACCTGGCGGCGCTGCGGGACGCGGACGCGGTCCTGCGCGCCATCGTGCGCCGCGCCAAGCTGCTCCTGGGCACCGACGTCACGTACCTCTCGCTCAACGACGAGACGGCGGGCGACACCTACATGCGCGTGACCGACGGCAGCGTGGCCGCCGCCTTCCAGCAGCTGCGGCTCGGCATGGGAGAGGGGCTCGGCGGCCTCGTCGCCCAGACCGCACGCCCCTACGTCACCGGCGACTACCAGCAGGACCCCCGCTTCCACCACACCGACGCCATCGACAGCGCCGTCCTCCAGGAGGGGCTGCGGGCGATCCTCGGGGTGCCGCTGCGGCTCGGCTCGCGCGTCATCGGCGTGCTGTACGCGGCCGACCGCGCCGCCCGCGAGTTCGCCACGGAGGAGATCGTGCTGCTCTCCTCGCTGGCCGACCACGCCGCCATCGCCATCGACGGGGCGCGCCTGTTGGAGGAGACCAGGGCCGCGCTCGTCGACCTCAACGCCGCCACCGAGACGATCCGCGCGCACAGCCAGGTCATGCGCCGTGCCGAGCAGGCCCACGACCAGCTCACCGACCTCGTGCTGCGCGGCGGCGGCGCGGACGACGTCGCCGACGGCATCGCCGCCCTCCTCGGCGGCGGCGTCCTCATCCACGACGCGGACGGCGTCGAACTGGCCCGCACCGCGTCCGACCCGCTGCCCCCGCCCGCCCAGGCCGTCGCCGCCTCGCGCGCCAGTGGCCGCGCCGTCCCGCAGGACGGCACCTGGGTGTGCGCGGTCCTCGCCGGGCCCGAGCTCCTCGGCAGCATCGCCCTGACCGGACGCGCCGAACTGGCCGACGCCGACCGGCGGTTGTTCGAGCGCGCGAGCGTCGTCACCGCGCTGCTGCTGCTCCTGCGCCGCTCGGTGGCAGAGACCGAGGACCGGGTGCGCGGCGAACTCCTGGGCGACCTGCTCTCCACCACCGGCGACCCCGCGGGCCTCGCGGGCCGCGCCCGGCGCCTGGGCGTCCGGCTCGACCGGCCGCACACGGTGTTCGTCGCCCACGGCGAGAGCGTGCCCCGGCAGCGGCTGCTCACCGCCGCGCACCGCGCGGCCCGCGCGCGCAGCGGCCTCGCGGGGCTCCAGCACGACGACGTGGTGATCGTGACGCCCACCGACGCGCCGGGCCCCGGCGCCCGCACGCTCGCCGCCGAGCTGGGCCAGGCCGTGGGCGCGCCGGTCACCGTCGGTGCCGCGGGCCCCGCGGGGGAACCCGCGGGGCTGCCCGCAGCGCACGGCGAGGCCCTGCGCTGTCTCTCCGCGCTGCGGGCGCTCGGCCACACCGGGCACGGCGCCGCCCTCGCCGACCTCGGCTTCGTGGGGCTGCTCATCGGTGAACAGGCCGACCTGGGCGGCTATGTACGGGCCACCCTGGGCCCCCTCCTCGACTACGACGCCGAACGCGGCACGGAGCTGGTGCGCACCCTGGAGGCGTACTTCGGCAAGGACCGCAGCCTGACCAAGGCCAAGACCGCGCTGCACGTCCACGTGAACACGGTCGTGCAACGTCTGGAGCGCGTCGCGCGACTGCTGGGCGACGACTGGAACACGCCGTCCCGCACCCTGGAGATACAACTCGCCCTCAGACTGCACCGGTTGGAGCCGAGGGTGTGAGGTGCACGGTGCGCCTCCGGCGCCGAGGAGCAACGCGCCCTCAGGAAGGGTCGGTTGATGCCGCCGGCTTCAGCGAGGCCCGCAGCCTGTCGAGCAGCGCACGCGCCGCGGGGCTCGCGGGGCCGTCCGTGCGCCAGGTCAGCGCGATCCTGCCGCGCGAGCACGGATCGGTGAGCGCCAGCTTCCGCAGGCCGAGCGCGGCGAGCGCCTCCTCGCTCGGCGCGGGCAGCACGGCCACGCCGAGGCCGCGTACGGCGAGCCGGGTCAGGACTGCGGGGGCGGCCGCCTCGAAGGCGATGCGCGGACGGATGCCCGCTTCGGCGAACGCCCGGTCCAGGGCCGCGCGCACCCCGGTGCCGCGCGGCAGGCTGATCAGCGGCCGGTCGGCGAGCTCGGCCAGCGGGACGCTCGTGCGGCCCTCGGGTTCCAGGAGCCGGTCGCCGGGGGCCACGACGGCGACCAGCGGCTCGTCGACCACGAGGTCCAGCGAGACGTCCGCCGGTGGCTGGTCCGAGGCCAGGCCGAGCAGTGCGATGTCCAGTTCACCCCGGCGCAGCGCGGCGAGCATCCGGTCGGACGCCTCCTCGGTCACGGAGATCTCCACCCGCGGATGCGCGTCGTGGAAGTCGGCGAGCACCGACACCACGTCGAACTCGTGGACCGCGGCGCCCGACACGAGACCGAGGGCGACCTGCCCGCGCAGCAGCCCCGTGAACTCGTCCGCCGTCCGCCGCGCCCCCTCGGCGGCGGCGAGCGCGGCGCGTGCGTAGGGCAGGACCGCGCCGCCCACCTCGGTGAGCGTCACCGTCCGCCCCGAGCGGTCCAGGAGCCGGTGCCCCAACTCCCGCTCCAGCTGCCGGATCTGCGCGCTCACACCGGGCTGCGCCAGATGCAGCCGGGCGGCGGCGCGGGTGAAGTTGGCCTCCTCGACCACGGCGACGAAGTACTGCAGCTGCCGAAGTTCCATAACCGATGATGCTAGTGGCGGGAAGCAACCGCTCTTGGACTTATGGCCGTTGCTTGATCACGCTGGATCCATGGGCAACCGAACCGGATCCACGGGCAACCGAACCACGCGTGACGACACCGAGATCAGGGCCGCGATCGCCGCCGAACGCCGCGACCTTGCCGACCTCTTCGACGGGCTGCGCGCCGACCAGTGGGACGCGCCCTCGCTCTGCGCGGGCTGGCGCGTACGCGAGGTCGTGGCCCATATGTCCCTCGGCTTCCGGCACTCCCTGCCGAAGACGCTCGCCGAACTCGTCAAGGCGCGCGGAAGCCTGCACCGCATGACCGACCGCTGCGCCCGCAAGGACGCCGCCGCCTTCACCACGGCCGAACTGGCCGCGCTGCTCAGGGACCACGCCCACCACCCCTGGACGCCCCCGGTCGGCGGCTACCCCTCGGCCCTCGGCCACGACGTGGTGCACGGCCTCGACGCCACGGTCGCCCTCGGCCTGGACCGGGAGGTCCCGCCCGATCGCCTCCGCATCCTCCTGGACCACGTCACCCCCAAGAGCGCCCGCTTCTTCGGGGCCGACCTCACCGGCGTGGAACTGCGCGCCGACGACCTCGACTGGACCTTCGGCGGCGGCACCCCCGTACACGGCGCCGCCCAGGACCTCCTCCTCGTCGCGTACGGCCGCCGCCTGCCGGAGGGACACCTGCGGGGCGAGAGGTGCGAGCGTTACCTCCTGCCGTGAACTCGCCTCTCCGGGCCGCCGGTTGTCACATCCGGGCCGTTGGATCCGTCATAAGGGCGACCTAGTCTGGATAGCCGCCTGAAAGGGAGTCGCGCATGAGCGGACGCATCGAGCGAACCGGGACGAGCGGGCGACCCACACGGCCGGGAAAGGGGGAGCGGGTCGCCGACTGGGCGGACGGCAGACTCGGCATCCACACCCTGGCCAAGACCCAGATGCGCAAGATCTTCCCCGACCACTGGTCGTTCATGTTCGGCGAGATCTGCCTCTACAGCTTCCTCATCCTGATCCTGACCGGTGTCTATCTGACCCTGTTCTTCGAACCGAGCATGGCCGAGGTGACCTACGACGGCCCCTACGTCCCGCTCAAGGGCCTCCTGGTCTCCCGCGCGTACGAGTCCACGGTGGACATCAGCATGGAAGTGCGCGGTGGCCTGCTCATCCGGCAGATCCACCACTGGGCGGCGCTCGTCTTCGTCGCCGGGATGCTCGTGCACATGATGCGGGTGTTCTTCACCGGCGCGTTCCGCAAGCCGCGCGAGGTCAACTGGGTGTTCGGCTGGACGCTGTTGTTCCTCGGCATCATCACGGGACTGACCGGCTACTCACTGCCCGACGACATGCTCTCCGGCACCGGCATCCGCTTCGCGCAGGGCGCCATCCTCTCCATCCCCGTCGTGGGGACGTACATCTCCTTCTTCCTGTTCGGCGGGGAGTTCCCGGGCGACGACATCATCGCGCGGCTCTATCCGATCCACGTCCTGCTGCTGCCAGGGATCATGCTCGGGCTCGTCGTCGCCCATCTGATCCTGGTCTTCTACCACAAGCACACGCAGTTCGGCGGTCCCGGCAGAACCGAGAAGAACGTGGTCGGGGCGCCGTTCCTGCCCGTCTACATCGCCAAGGCCGGCGGCTTCTTCTTCCTCGTCTTCGGCGCCCTGGCGATCATGGGCGCGGTGGCGTCGATCAACCCGGTCTGGGCGATCGGCCCCTACCGGCCCGACCTGGTCTCCACCGGCGCCCAACCCGACTGGTACCTCGGCTTCTCCGAGGGCCTGATCCGGGTGATGCCCAGCTGGGAGATCAACGCCTGGGGCCACACGCTCGAACTGGGTGTGTTCATCCCCTTCATGCTCTTCCCCCTCATCCTGCTCGCCATCGGCGTCTACCCGTTCGTCGAGGCCTGGGTCAAGGGCGACAAGAGGGAGCACCACATCGCCGACCGGCCGCGCAACGCCCCGGTGCGCACCGGGCTCGGCGTCGCCTGGCTCTCCTTGTTCGCGGTGCTGATGATCGGCGGCGGCAACGACCTGTGGGCCACCCACTTCCACCTCTCCATCAACGCCATCACGTGGTTCGTGCGCATCGGCTTCTTCGTCGTACCCGTCCTCGCCTATCTGGTCACGCACCGGATCTGCATGGGGCTCCAGCGCAGGGACCGCGAGAAGGTGCTGCACGGCCGCGAGACCGGCACCATCAAACGCCTCCCGCACGGCGAGTACGTGGAGATCCACGAACCGCTGACCCAGGCCGAGCTGTACACCCTGACCGCCCACGAACAGCCCCAGCCCTACGAGATCGGACCCGTGGTCGACGCCAACGGCGTGGCCCGCAAGGTGCCCCGCTCCGAACGCCTGCGCTCCCGGCTCTCCCGCGCCATGTACGGGCCCCACGCCCAGGTGCCCAAGGCGACACCGGAGGAGTACCTCGCGATCCAGCGAGGCGACGATCATCACTGACGGCCGTGCCGCGACTCGGTTAGCCTCACACGGTGATGGCATCCGAGAAGACTCCGAAGCTGTTGGCGATCAGCGACCTGCACGTGGCGTACGCCGAGAACAGGACGTACGTCGAGTCCATCCGACCACAGACCGACGACGACTGGCTCATAGTCGCCGGCGACGTCGCCGAGCGCATGGCCGACATCGAGTGGGCGCTGCGCACCCTCGCCGGGCGCTTCGCCAAGGTGGTGTGGTCACCGGGCAACCACGAACTGTGGACGCCCAAGGACGACCCGGTCCAGCTCCGCGGCGAGGAGCGCTACCAGCATCTGGTCGCGCTCTGCCGCCAGTTGGGGGTCTCCACCCCGGAGGACCCCTACCCCGTCTGGCGCGGCGCGGGCGGCCCCGCCGTGGTGGCCCCGCTCTTCCTGCTCTACGACTACTCCTTCCGCCCCGAAGGCACGCACACCAAGGAGACGGCGCTTGCCGCGGCCCACGAGGCGGGCGTCGTCTGCACGGACGAGTACTTCCTGCACCCCGATCCGTACGCGACCCGCGACGACTGGTCCCGCGCGCGGGTCAAGCTCACCGAGGAGCGCCTCGCCGAGCGTCCCGCGGGCATGCCGACCGTCCTGATCAACCACTGGCCGCTGCTGCGCGAACCCACCCGGGTCCTTCGGTACCCCGAGTTCGCCCTGTGGTGCGGCACCGAGCTGACCGCCGACTGGCACGTGAAGTACGACGCGGCCGCCGTCGTCTACGGCCATCTGCACATTCCGCGCACCACCTGGCACGACGGCGTGCCGCACGTGGAGGCGTCCGTCGGCTATCCGCGCGAGTGGCGCAGGGACTTCCACCCCGACCCGCATCTGCGGCAGATCCTGCCGGCGCAGGACCGGAACTGAGGCGGGCCGGGGCGACGCGCGGCCCGGGTCAGGACGGGGCGGGAACCGGTCTGCGGGCGAGGAGTTCGGCCAGGCCCTGACGGGTGGCCGCGAGGACGACGCGGTCCTCGGGGCGCAGGACGTAGTCGGGGTCGAGCTCCCACTCCAAGCCCGACGGCGGCCCCGACTCCTGGCCCGCCGAGCGCTCCAAGGCGACCACGCGCCACGTGCCGGGCCGGAACACCTCGGCGATCCTGCGGCCGGTCAGCTGCGGCTGGAGGGAGACGTCGAGCGCCGCGAAGAGCAGCACCGAGCGCTCGACGGGCAGCGCGCCAAGGATCTGCCGGCCCATCATCGCCCCGGCGAACGCGGGCGCCGCCAGCGCGGAGACGCTGCGGCTGCGGGTGAGGGCGCCCGGGTGCGCGGCGCGCAGGGTGCGGTAGACGGCGGTCGCGAACTCGTCGTCGTACAGCCGCAGCGCCACCCGCAGGTCCGGCTTCACCGACCGCGCGTACAGGGCCGCTTCGAGGTTGATGGTGTCCGCGCTCGTCACCGCGAGCAGGGCGTGCGCGCGGTGCACCTTCGCCGCCTCCAGGACGCCCTCCTCCGTGACGTCGCCGATCACGGTGGGCACGCGCAGCCGCCGCGCCAACGAGATGCCGCGTGCCTCGGGGTCCGCCTCCACACACACCACCGGGATGTCCAGCTCGCGCAGCCGGGCCAGCACCCTGGTGCCGATCTTGCCGAGGCCGAGCAGGACCACGTGGCCCGAGAGGCCGCGCGGCGGGCGGCGCAGCGAGGACGCGGTGCGGAAGGTGCCGAGGGCCTCCAGGACGGCGGCGAAGAGGATCGGCAGGAGCAGCAGTCCGACGAGCCCCGCGAGGAGCTGCAGGATCTGGCGGCTCATCGGGCCCTCGGTCGCCGGGTCGTTGATGGAGAACAGGTCGAGGAGCGTCAGATACGTGGCGTGCAGCGGGCTGGTGTCCTCGGTGGTGACGATCGAGGCGATGGCCATGCCGACGACGGCCGCCGCGAACCCGGCAACCGACCAGCGAAGGCGCCGCGAGAACAGCTGGCGCAGGGGCACGCCGCGCCCCGCGAGGAACCCGGGAGGCGGCGTCGATCCCGCGTACGAGACGGCCTCCAGGACCAGCGCGTCGCGCCCCGGAGCGGCGGCGAGGGCGGCGTCGTCCGGCAGCAGCTGCGGTCCCGCGCCGCTGGCGGCACCCTCCGGTCCCTCTGCCCCCGCGGGGTCGTTGGCGGTGGCCGAGAGCAGCGCCAGGGTGGCGAGGCCGCGCGGCGCCACCTGGCCCGGCGCCGGAGGCGTACGCTCCACCGCGCGCAGCAGCAGCCCGTCGGCGTGCACCACCTTGCTGGTCCCCGCGACGGCGGTGGCGGCGAGGGCAGGGGCCGCGGTGTCCGCGTCGGACAGGACGGTGACTCCGGCGTCGGTGGTGGCGAGGCCCGCCACGGCCGCGGCCTGGTCGAGCAGCTCCTCCAGGTGCTGGCCCAGCTTGCGGTTGTAGAGCCGGATCACCAGGCGCAGCCGGGGGTTGAGCCGCCGGGCGGCCAGCGCGGTGCGGATGTTGGTCTCGTCGTCGTCATGGACGAGCGCGAGCGCGGAGGCCTGCGGGACGCCCGCCTCGGCCAGCACCTCGTCGGTGAGCTCGGCGGCCTCGAGACTGCGCGGAACACCTGCGTCGTCCCCGGCCCCGTCTCCGTTCCCGTTCCCGTTCCCGGTGGTGCGTGAGACCGCGGCGGTGATCCGCCCGAGCAGCGCCGTGGTCATGGCCCGCCCGGTCAGCCGGCTCCGCTCACCGCGTCCCGACGGCGGGACGACGAGAACCACCTGCTCGCCGTGGAGACCGCTGAGCTCGGCGGCGAGCCGGTGGGCGAGGGCGTTGTCGCCGCCACAGACGACCATGTGGCCGCCGGTCGGGAACGGCGGGCGCTGCGGGGGAAGCGAAGATGCGTACGACACGGGAAGAAGAGTGCCTCAAGTCGCTCTGCGGTTCCCGGAGTCGAGCCGTTCGGCGAGTTCCAGGGGGCCGGCGAGGCGCGGGCCCGTGAAGAGCGCCGATCTGTTGTTGGTCCGCAGTGACTGATACATCAGTCAGAATCTCAATGCCTTGATCTACCTGCCCCTTCATGGCCCGTACGTTGCGTTCATCGCAACGCATGGGTACGGTGGCGCACCATGCAGCACGACCCCGAGGTGGCGGACCGCGTCCGCAAGGTGATCGCCGACGCAGGTGTGACCCAGCGCGAGTTCGCGCGCCGCATCGTCATGGACCCCTCCAAGCTCTCCCGCTCGCTGGGCGGCACCCGGCGCTTCACGGCCGCCGAGCTCGCCCGCATCGCGGACACGGGCGGGGTCGACGCGGGCTGGCTGCTCGGCGCCGCCCGCACCCCGGAGCCCGCGTCGCGGCGCGAGCGCGTCGCGGCCCCCGAGGGCGGCCGCCCCCTGCAGATAGTCCGCGAGACCGTCCGGCTCATCGCGGAGCGCGGCTTCCACGCCGTCCGCGTCCAGGACATCGCCGCGGCCTGCGACACCAGCACCGCCGCCATCCACTACCACTTCCCCGGCCGCGACGACCTCCTCGAAGCCGCCGTGCGCTGGTGCATGGACGAGGACACCGCGCGCCGGGCCGCGCGCGTCGCGGACGCCGCCGACACCGCCGACGAGCTGCGCCAGCTCATCGAGCTGCAGATCCCGCGCACCCCGCAGCAGCGCTGGCAGTGGAGCGTCTGGCTCGACCTGTGGGCGGAGGCCGCGCGCTCCACCGCCGTGGGCCGCCTGCACGCCGACTACTACCGGCAGTGGCGCACCACCGTCGCCGACGTCATCCGCCGCGGCGTCGCCGAGGGCGTCTTCCGGCTCGCCGACCCCGGCGCCGCCGCGCTGCGCCTGACCGCGCTGATCGACGGCCTCGCCACCCAGGTCCTGGCCTCGGCGCCCGAAGGACCCGGCACGAGCCCCGACGACATGCACGAGGCCCTCATCGCGTACGTCGACGCCACGCTGACCGCGCGCTGACTTCCCGTACGGACCGTACGGCCCTTCCCTGTACGCAACACCCCACCCCCGAGGGAGAGTTCTGTATGCCCCCGACGTCCGTGAACGACAACGTCATCATCACCGCCGCCCTGACCGGCGCCGGCGACACCGTGCGCAAGAGCCCACACGTGCCCGTGACGCCCGAGCAGATAGCCACCTCCGCGGTGGAGGCCGCCGACGCGGGCGCCGCCGTCGTGCACATCCACGTCCGCGACCCCGAGACCGGCGACCCCTCCCGCGACCCGCGCCTGTACCGCGAGGTCGTCGAGCGCATCAAGGAGACCGGCACCGACGTCGTCATCAACCTCACGGCCGGCATGGGCGGCGACCTGGTCATCGACCCCGTCCAGCCGCTGAAGGACCTCGGCGAGCTGCCCGGCACCGACCTCGTCGGCGGCCTGGACCGCCTGCCGCACGTCGAGGACCTGCTGCCCGACATCTGCACCCTGGACTGCGGCTCCCTCAACTTCGGAGACAACCTCTACATCTCCACGCCCGACATGCTCCGCCAGGGTGCCAAGCGCATCCAGGAGCTGGGCGTCCGCCCGGAGCTGGAGATCTTCGACACCGGCCAGCTGTGGTTCGCCAAGCAGCTGCTCGCCGAGGGCCTGCTCGACAACCCGACCGTCTTCCAGCTCTGCATGGGCATCCCGTGGGGCGCGCCCGCCGACCCGGGTGTCCTGCAGTCCATGGTCAACATGCTGCCCGAGGGCGCCCAGTGGGCCAGCTTCGCGCTCGGCCGCATGCAGATGCCGTGGGTCGCCCAGTCGATCCTGCTCGGCGGCCAGGTCCGCGTCGGCCTGGAGGACAACCTCTACCTCGGCAAGGGCAACAAGGTCACGAACGCGCAGCTCGTCGAGCGTGCGGTGCAGATCACGGAGAACCTCGGGTCGCGGGTCGCCACGGCGGACGAGGCGCGGGCGAAGCTTGGCCTGCGGCCGCGTTCGTAGTGCCTCTTCCGCGGGCCGTCCCTGGCTGGTCGCGCAGTTCCCCGCGCCCCTCAAGGGGCGGTCCGCCCCCCCCCCGCGAAGCAACGAGAGGAACCCCCACTCCATGACCACCACCCCTCCCGAAGAAGTCCGTCGCGTCGCCTGCATAGGCGCCGGAGTCATCGGCGGCGGCTGGGTCGCCCACTTCCTGGCCCGCGGCTACGACGTCACCGCCTGGGACCCCGCCCCCGACGCGGAGCACAGGCTGCGCCGCCTGGTCGAGGCCGCCTGGCCCGCGCTCACGCAGCTCGGCCTCGCCGAAGGCGCCTCGCAGGACCGCCTCACCGTGGCCGCCACGCTCCAAGAGGCCGTCGCCGACGCCCAGTTCGTGCAGGAGAGCGCGCCGGAGAAGCTGGAGCTCAAGCGGAGCCTCCTCGCCGACATCGACGCCGCCACGCCCGCCGGGGTCGTCGTCGCCTCCTCCACCTCCGGCTACCCGATGACCGACATGCAGACGCAGGCGGCCACCCCCGGACGTCTCGTGGTCGGACACCCCTTCAACCCGCCGTACCTCATCCCGCTCGTCGAGGTGGTCGGCGGCGAGCGCAGCGACGCCGACGCGGTCGCCTGGGCGTCCCGGTTCTACGAGGTCGCGGGCAAGTCCGTGATCACGATGAAGAGCGAGGTGCCCGGCTTCATCGCCAACCGCCTCCAGGAAGCCCTGTGGCGCGAGGCCCTGCACATGGTCGCCAACGGCGAGGCCACCGTCCAGGAGATCGACGACTCCATCACCGAAGGCCCCGGCCTGCGCTGGGCGTTCATGGGCCCCATGCTCACCTTCGCGCTCGCGGGCGGCGAGGGCGGCATGGCGCACATGCTCGACCACTTCGGCCCGTCCCTGAAGTCGCCGTGGACGCGCCTGGAAGCCCCCGAGCTCGACAAGAAGCTGTACGACGCCGTGGTCGCGGGGTGCGACGAGGAGGCGGCGGGCCGCACCATCGCGGACCTCGTCGCCGAGCGCGACCAGGGCGTCATCGACGTCCTGCGCGCCACCGGCCGGCTGAACGGGGGCAGGAAGTGACCGCGCCCCTTCCTCCGAAGCCCCTGCCGCTGCTCCGGCAGCAGGTCCGCCCCGAGTGGATCGACTACAACGGCCATATGAGCGAGGCCTTCTACGTCCTCGTCTTCGGCTACGCCACCGACGCCATGATGATCGAGACCGGCCTGCACGCGGGGTACCGCGAGTCCACCGGCTGCTCCCTCTACACGGTCGAGGCACACGTCCGCTATCTGAACGACGTGCCGGAAGGCGCCCATCTCGCCGTCCGCACCCGCCTGTTGGGCGCGGACGCCAAGAAGGCGCGCTTCACGCACGAGATGTACGTGGTCGAGGACGCGGGGGAGGAGGCCGTCGATACCGCGGCCGCCTCCCCGGTGGCGACGACGGAGCTGCTCGCCGTGCACGTGGACCAGAACGCGGGCCGCTCGGCGCCTTTCCCCGACGCGATCCGCGAGCGCCTCGTCGCCCTGACGGAACCCGCCCCCGAGTGGGCGGGCCGCTCCATCGCCCAGGTGCCGAAGGCGAGTTGACGGCCCGGGTGCCGGTGTCCGCTCGGCGGACACTGGCACCCCGCCGTGACCGGCAGGCGCTCTGGCATCACCGCTTCCGGAGACCTACCTTGGCAGCGGAGCACGCACCGTGCGCAGGACGGTGTACGCGCCACTCGCAGCACGGTGTCCGCGTCGCCCGCGTCGCGGCGTACGCGCCACCGGCACCACGTGAACGGCTTGTCATGCACGTGTCCATTTTGTCCCGGCAAGATGCACGAGGTGAGCCATGTTCCTCCGTCACAGACATCCCCCGCGCGCCCGCAGGCGCCGCGGCCCGGCCCGTCGCACCACCGTTGTCGCCGCCGTCCTCGCCGCTCTGGCGGCCGCCGCGGTCGGCACGGCCCGGGCGACGCCCGACGATACCGGTCGGGCAGCCGATGCCGATCGGTCCCGGCTGTCCCTGGTCCGGCCCGTCGACCCGCAGAACTGGCGCAACCCCGACGACATGACCTGGAGCGAGTACCGCTCCGTGCCCGGCACCGACTGGGCGAACCCCGAAGTCGAGCCCACCGACCGGACGTTCAAGGGCGCGCTGGTGCTGCTCGACTACCCCGACGAGGAGTTCACGGTCAGCCAGGCACCCGGCTCGACCGTCTTCGGCAACCCCCAGACCACCGCCTCCAACGTGCCGCGCGCCCAACTGCCGCAGTTCTACGAGGACTTTCTCAACAAGCCGGGCGCGCTCAACCGCGGCCACACCATCAACGAGTACTGGATGGAGGACTCCGGCGGCCGCGTCGGCGTCGACCTGAAGGCCTTCGGCGTGTACCGCATGCCGTTCAAGTCCTTCCAGTACGGCATCGAGCCGACGACGATGAACCCCGGCGCCTGCCCGGCCGGCACCACCTGCGGCAAGAACATCCGCACCGACGGCAGGGCGGCCTGGATCGACCAGGTCGGCGAGGCCGAGGCGGCCAAGTACGACTTCGTCTTCTACCTCACCGCGGGCCAGGACGAGTCCTCCACCTGGCAGGAGTTCGGCCAGATGAAGTTCGGCTCCGAGCGCGAGGTCCCGGCCGCGTGGGGGCCGCCCGCCCCCATCCCCACCGGCGGCAACGCCGCCGCCACCCGCTACGTCCCGTGGACCTCCTGGCAGTCCGCGGCCCGCATCTGGCCCAACGCCGTCACCGGCTCCTCCACCCAGGCCGAGAGCTCGGGCATGGGGGTGTACGCCCATGAGCTGAGCCACATCCTGGGCATCGGCGACAACTACAACAACCCCTACGGCAAGCCCCTGAGCCGCGCCTACACCGGCATCTGGAGCATGCTCTCGCGCGGCTCGTTCAACGGCCCCGGCGGACCGCACACCCGCTGGAAGATCCCGGCCACCGAGGGCGGCTCGATGGGCTCGCAGCACATCCTGCGCGACAAGCTGAAGCTCGGCATCGTCGACGAGAAGAACGTGCTGCGCCTGGACCGCGACGCGCTGGCGGACTCCGGCATGGCCGTCGCGAAGGTGACCGCCCGCGCCGCGCCGCCCGGCGCGAAGGGCCTGTCCGGCGTCAACATCGCCATGTCCCGCGACCTCTCGCCCACCTGCGACCGGAACACCGACCCGCTGTGCGACGGCGGCGGCTACCAGAACTACACCGTCGAGGTCGTGGACCGCATGGGCATGGACTCCTTCACGCCGGACAACGGCGTGCTCATCACCAAGACCAAGAACGAGGACCGCGCCCCGTTCGCCTGGGTGATCGACGCCCACCCCGAGGACATCGACATGGTGGACTTCAAGCGCCCCGACGGCACCGAGCAGAAGATCACCATGGGTGACTACCGTCAGCTCAGCGACGCCCTCTTCCACGCGGGAGCGGACTCCGGCAGCTCCTACGAGTACGTGGACCGCGCCAACCGCCTGCACTTCTACGTCACCGACATCCACCGCACCCGCGCGGGCGTGCTGTCGTACACCATCGCGGTCAAGTCCCTGGACGGCGCGGGCCCGCAGCGCCGCGGGGCCGGGCTGCGCCGCGGCGAGGCGGCGGGCGACCCGGCCAAGGGCCGCGCCAGTTGCACCTTCCCGCTGACCAACACCGGCCGCGCGCTCGCCGATCCGCCGGGGGAGCACCCGGAGGATGCCGCGCGCCACCTCGACTCCGACGTCTACCGGCTCTCCGCCAAGGCCTCGGGGCGCGGCTGGTCCGCCTGGCTGCCGAGCAGGCTGGCCACCGCCAAGGCGGGCTCCACGGTCGACGTGGACCTCGCCGTCGCCGCGAAGCCGGACGCCCACCCGCGGGGCCACTTCACCCTCACCGCGCGCTCGGTGAGCGACCCGAAGAAGACGGCGACGGCCACCTGCACCGTCTCCAAGAAGGGCGGCCGTTCCTAGAGCCGCCCCTTCGACCGCCGGAATCAGGTGACCGCAGGGATGAGGTGATTGCCCGGATGAGGTGATTGCTGGGATCAGGAAAGGACGGACCGGACTTCCTTGCGCATGTGGCCACATGTCATCACGGCACGGCTGATGTCGAATGCGCACCATGAACGAGGAAGGCGGTCGCGCACGGGCCACGTCCGGCGCCAGGGGCGCCGGGCACCGTGTGGAGCGGCCGGACGGCTCACTGCACTTCTCCATGCCGTCGAACCGGCGGACGCCGATGCTCATGGGCGCCGCGTTCTTCGCCCTGCTCTCGGGGCTGTCGATCGTGGTCCCGGGGCCGGTGGAGGGCAAGCGCCTCACGCACGCGCTCGCCACCGGCTCCCTGTCCGTCCTCCTGATCCTCGCGTACGCCGTCTTCGCCCGGGACTTCACCGATGCCGACCCGCGCGGCATCACCATCCGCCGCCTGGGGTTCCTGCGGAAGTCCTGGTCCTGGGACGAGGTCGGGGACATCCACGTCGAGCGGAGGGAAGCCGTGGGGCGACGCGGCGCCAGCCGCGCGGTGATCGTCGTCCGGCGCGACGGACGCAAGGCGAGGCTGACCGTGCCCGGCGACGACGGCACGACCAGTGCGCGGTTCTCGCTGGAGTCCTCCCAGCTCATCCAGTACTGGCAGCGGCAGACCGGCCGCCCTCCGGAGGCCTAGGGAACGGCCGCCCCCCGGCAGGCCCGGCGGTCAGCGCAGCAGCCGGTCGACCAGGCCGTCCACGTACTCCGCGGTGAGCGGGCCCGCGCCGAACAGGACGCGGATGTACATCGGGGCCATGACGTGGTCGACGACGGTCAGCGCGTCGGGAGGCTGCTCCCCGCGCTCGCGCGCCCGGTCGAGCATGGACTCCATCTGCCGGGCGCGCTCGGCGAGGAAGCCGTCCCGCAGGCGCAGGCCCTCGGGTCCGGAGCCGGACAGGGCGACGGCCAGGCGGAGCACGGCAAGGCCGTCGGGTCCGGTGATCTCGCGGGCCACGGCGGCCGCGTAGGTGCGCAGGTCGCCTTCCAGGTCCCCGGTGTCGGGCATCGGTGACCGCGCGTTGAGCCGGGTCAGTGTCACGTCGGTGAGCAGCGCTTCGAGGCTGCCCCAGCGCCGGTAGACGGTGGTGTCGGCGACGCCCGCGCGGGCCGCGACCTCGCTGACGGTGAATCCGCCGTACCCGCGTTCGCCCACCAGGTCGGTGACGGCCTGATGCACCGCCGCGCCGACCCGGGCACTGCGTCCACCGGGCCGCCGGGTGCGCTGTTGCTCGTCCATGCCTCCCATCTTAAAGCAGCCCGGACTTGCGTTTGTGCACCCGTCCGCTCTACGGTCTCGCCTAACGCAGCCGCTGGCTGCTTTAAGTGAGAGGGGACGTCATGCTCGTGGTGACCTGCCTGGGGCAGTTCATGGTGCTGCTCGACAACACGATCGTCGGCGCGGCACTGCCCGACATGCAGCACCGCCTGGACGCGGGACTGACCGGCCTGCAGTGGATCGTCGACGCCTACGTCCTGCTGGTCGCCATGCTGCTGCTGTCCGGCGGGGTCTTCGCCGACCGCTTCGGCCGCAAGCGCGTGTACCTGAGCGGCGTCGCGGTGTTCACCGTCGCGTCCGTGGTGTGCAGCGTCGCCCCCTCGGTCGGCTGGCTGGTGGCCGGGCGGGTGCTGCAGGGGGTCGGGGCCGCGGCCCTGAGCCCCGCCTCGCTCGCGCTCCTGGTGGCCGCGCACCCCGCCCCGCGGGAACGGGTCAGGGCGATCGGGCTGTGGGCAGGGCTCAGCGGCATCGGCCTGGCCGCGGGGCCCGTCGCCGGAGGCGTCCTGACGCAGGCGTTCGGCTGGCCCGCGATCTTCCTGGTCAACGTGCCCATCGGCGTGGTCCTGCTGGTGGCCGGCCGCCGCGTCCTCAAGGAGTCCCGCAACCCGGACGCCCGCGCCCTCGACGTCCCGGGCACGATCCTGTCCGTCCTCGGGGTCGGCACCCTGGCCTACGCCCTGATCGAGGGCGGCTCGCGAGGCTGGACCTCACCGGTGATCCTCGGCGGCTTCGCCGCGGCGGCCGTCCTCCTCTTCGCGTTCGTCGCCGTCGAACGGCGGCACCCCGCACCGATGCTCCCGCTGGGCCTGTTCCGCCGCCGGCTGTTCACCGTCTCCAACTCCGCCATGACCGTGGTGGGGTTCGCGCTCATGGGCTCGTCGTTCTTCTTCTCGCAGTTCTTCGTGTACGTCCAGGGCAGCTCGATCCTGCGGGCCGGACTGCAGACCCTGCCCATGTCCCTCGCCATGGTCGTCGTCAGCCCCTTCGCGGGCCGCCTCGCCGCCACGTACGGCTACCGGTCCGTCGTCACCGGCGGTCTGGCGCTGGCCGGGCTCGGTCTCCTCGCGCTGGGCAGGGTGCACGCCGACACCGGTTACGCCGACGTGTGGTGGCGGCTCGCCACGGTCGGCGTCGGCTTCGCCCTGGCCATGTCCCCGCTGACCGGCGCCGCCATCCAGGCGGTCGACCCGCGCGAGGGCGGCCTCGCTTCGGGCATCAGCAGCACCACGCGGCAGATCGGCGCGGTGCTCGGTGTGGCGGTGCTCGGGGCCGTGGTCCGCGCCCGCCAGTCCGGCGGCGCCTCCTTCGAGGCCGGACTCGACAGCGCCTTCACCGTGGCCGGAGCCGTCACCCTGGCCGCCGCGGTGTGCACCGGCCTGTGGCTGGCGGGGTCCCGGCCGAGGCCCGAGTCCGAGCCTGCGCCGCGGCAGCGCACCGACCTCGGGGCGCCGCGCACTCCGTGAACTGCCTCCGGGCAGAGGCCCTAGCGCTCCAGCTCGTTGTGCGCGGTCTCCGGGAGCCGCAGATACACCACCGACGAGGCGACGCACAGCACGGCCACGTACACGGGGAAGAGCCCGGGGGAGCCGATCTCCTTGAACAGGGTGCCCATGTACGGGGCCGTGCCGCCGAACAGGGCGACGGTGAGCGAGTACGGGAACCCGATCCCCGCGGCCCGCACCCGCGCGGGGAACACCTCCGCGTTCACGGCCGCCGAGATCGACGTGAAGCCGGTCAGCAGCACCATGCCCGCGCAACTCACGAGCAGCAGCGAACCGAAGGAACCGGTCAGGGACTTGAGCAGCGGCACGCTCAGGACGGCGAACCCGATGCCGAAGAACAGCAGCAGCGGCCTGCGCCCGAACCGGTCCGAGAGCAGCCCGCCGACGGGCTGCAACAGCGCGAAGAACGCGAGTGAGATCGTCCCCGCGAGCAGCGCCTCGCTCTTGCCGATGCCGGTGTTCAGCTCGGCGTACGTCGGCAGGTAGGACGTCCATGTGTAGTACGCGATGGTGCCGCCCGCGGTGATGCCGCAGATCAGCAGCGACTGGCGCGGATGGTGGCGCAGTGCGTCGAACAGGCCCGGCCGCTGGGCGGGTTCGGCGGGCGCGTCGTGCGTCTCGTACGCGCCCTGCCTGATCCAGAAGCCCACCAGGCTGAGCAGCGCGCCGAGCAGGAACGGCAGCCGCCAGCCCCAGCCGTCCATCTGCCCGTCGGAGAGCGTGGCGACGAGCAGGGCCGCGACGCCGGACGCCGCGAGCTGGCCCGCGCTCGTGGAGACGTACTGGAAACTGGAGAAGAGGCCGCGTCGTCCCGGGCCCGCCGACTCCACGAGGAACGTCGTCGACGCGGCGAACTCCCCGCCCACGGACAGGCCTTGGAGCAGCCGGGCGCAGACGAGCACCACCGGAGCGAGCACGCCCACGGACGCGTACGTCGGGGTGAGGCCGACCAGCAGGCTGCTGCCGCCCATCAGCAGGATCGTCACGGTCAGCGCGGCCCGCCGCCCGCGCCGGTCGGCGACCGCGCCCATGAGCAGTCCGCCGACGGGCCGCATGAAGAAGCCCACCGCGAAGACGGCGAACGTGGAGAGCAGCGGCACCAGGGAGTTGCCCGACCCCTTGGGGAAGACCTGGGCGGCGATGTACGTGGCGAGGAAGGTGTACGCGTACCAGTCGTACCACTCCACGGCGTTGCCGACCGACGCGGCGAGCAACTGCCGTATCGGGCGCCGCTCGCGGGCGGGTGCGGGGTCGGTCACCTGCTGGTCGTGCTGTGTCATGATCACGACTTTCCCCCACGTGGCGGCGCCCCACACGTACCGTCCGTCAGCCGGACACCGGCCCCGGCGTCAGCCCGTCGTCGGCTGGTACGCGTACACGGCCGTCGTCACCAGGCACGGCGCGGGCGGCACCACCTCCACGCGCAGGGTGCGGCGCGCGGAGTCGTAGTCGACGCCCTCGGTCTCGAAGGTGCCCGAGCAGACGCTGCGCTGCGGCGCGGCGAAGAGAGGGGAGACGCGGCCGGTCACCGGCCCGCCGTCCAGCGGGCGTTCCAGGTCGACCTGGAGGACCGGGCGGTCCACGGGGAACAGTTCCTCGGACGCGTCGTCGGACGCGCACACCAGGCGTGTGTCCGAGACGAAGTCGCAGCCCTGGATGTCCCGTACGGGCTTGTCGAGCGAGATCTGCCCGGCCTGGGGGAGCGAGCCCCCGGTGGGCGGGGTCGAGGAGTTGAGCAGCGGGGCCGGGAAGACCTGGAGGCGGTTCTGGTCGCCCCACTCGCCCGAGACCAGCCACCGCGCGTCGGGCGAGACGGCCGCGAAGGAGTTGTTGAGCTTCTCGCCCGCGTCGAGCGGGTGCTCGTAGAGGTAGCGCTGCCCGCCCGGTGTGGTGACCGCGAACATCTTCGACGTGGCGCCGTCGCCGCCCTGGTAGGCGTCGAAGGTGTGGCCGTTCGCGATGTCGGGGTCGCCTATGTGCCCCCAGCCCCTGACACGCAGATCGAGGGGTATGGACCCGATCCCCCGGTAGAGGAGGCTGCCGTCCGCGCGACTGGCCAGACCCTGGCTGCCCGTGAGGGAGTTGACGTGCGAGGTGCCCGACTCCTGCCAGCCGCCGGGCGAGGCCGGCGCGGCCGACGCCGTGCCGCCCGTCGTCACCGCCAGAGCCACGGCGCCGAGCAGGGCGGCCGATGCCTTCAGTGATCTTTTCGGGGTCATCGCGGTGCGTACCTCCGTGGGGGGTCGGGTCGCTGCGGCGCAATCGTACGTAACGTGAGAGCAGCCGATACGTGTTCCGACAGAAGGTGGTTGAGGCGTGAAGCTGGTCATTCTCGGCGGCGGTGGATTCCGCGTCCCGCTCGTGTACCGGGCGCTGCTCGGCGACCACGCGGAGGGCCGCGTCACGGACGTGGTCCTGCACGACCTGGACGCGGCACGGCTCGGCGCGGTCGCCCGCGTCCTGGCCGAACAGGCCGCCGGAGTGCCCGACGCGCCCGCCGTCACCGCCACCACCGACCTCGACGAGGCGCTGCGCGGCGCCGACTTCGTGTTCTCGGCGATCCGCGTCGGAGGCCTGGAGGGCCGCGCCGCCGACGAGCGCGTCGCCCTGGCGGAGGGCGTCCTCGGGCAGGAGACGGTCGGCGCGGGCGGCATCGCGTACGGCCTGCGCACGGTGCCCGTCGCCGTGGACATCGCGCGCCGCGTCGCCCAACTCGCCCCGGACGCCTGGGTCATCAACTTCACCAACCCCGCGGGCCTGGTCACCGAAGCCATGGCCCGCCACCTCGGCGAGCGCGTCATCGGGATCTGCGACTCGCCGGTGGGCCTCGGCCGCAGGGTCGCGCGGGTGCTCGGCGGCAACCCGGACGACGCGTTCATCGACTACGTCGGGCTCAACCACCTCGGCTGGCTGCGCGGCCTGCGCATCGCGGGCCGCGACGAACTGCCGCGGCTGCTCGCCGATCCCGCCCTCCTGGGCTCCTTCGAGGAGGGCAGGCTCTTCGGCACGGAGTGGCTCCGGTCGCTCGGCGCGATCCCCAACGAATACCTGCATTACTACTACTTCAACCGCGAGGCGGTGCGCGCCTACCAGGAGGCCGAGCAGACCCGCGGCGCCTTCCTCCGCGACCAACAGGCCCGCTTCTACGCGGAGATGGGCCGCGCGGACGCCCCCGCCCTCAAGACCTGGGACGCCACCCGGGCCGAGCGCGAGGCGACGTACATGGCCGAGAACAGGGAAGCGGCGGGCGTGGGGGAGCGGGCCGAGGAGGACCTGGAGTCCGGCGGGTACGAGCAGGTCGCCCTCGCCCTGATGCGGGCCGTCGCACGGAACGAGCGGGCGACGCTCATCCTCAACGTCCGCAACGGCACGACCCTTTCCGCCCTGGACGCCGACGCCGTCATCGAGGTGCCGTGCTCCGTCGACGCCAACGGGGCCCACCCCATGGCGGTGGCGCAGCTGCCCGGCCACGCCACCGGCCTTGTGTGCGCGGTCAAGGCCGTGGAGCGCGAGGTGCTCGCCGCGGCGGACAGCGGTTCCCTCGCCACCGCCGTCAAGGCGTTCGCGCTGCACCCGCTGGTCGACTCCGTGACAGTGGCCCGGCGCCTCGTGGACGGTTACCGCGAGGCACACCCCGGCCTCGCCTACCTGGGCCGCGGGTAGCGGGACCGGCCTGACATGATCATGGGATGAGCCCCGTCGTCTCCATCGGAGCAGCCGCCCGCCGCCCCTGCACCCTCGTCGTCTGCCGGGGGTGCTGCTGCGGCGACGCCCGCAAGAACCCCGGCGTCGACCACGCCTGGCAGCTGGAGCGGATGCGCGCCGCGGCGGCGGCCTCCCGCGGGCGCTTCGCGGTCCGCACGAGCGACTGCCTCGGGCCGTGCGGCCAGGCGAACATCGTGGTCGTCCAGCCGTCCCCCGAGGGCCGCAGACGGGGCGGCCGCGCCTCCTGGGTCGGCTTCGTCACGGACGACGCGTCCCTGGAGGAGGTCATCAGCTGGGCGGAGGCGGGCGGTCCGGGCATCGCCGAGCCGTCGGCCACGCTGGCGCTGCAGTTGGTGGATCCCCGTACGGTGTGAGGTCGCGCCGCGCCGGCCCCCGGCCGGTCTCTCAGCCGGCGAGCACCTGGTCCAGGAAGCCGTTCAAGTTCTCCACGGTCCTGGCGTTCTGCTCCTCCAGCGTCAGGCTCTCCTCGAAGCGACGCGCGAGTGCCGTCGTCTTCTTCCCGCGTACGTAGAGGGAACAGGCGAGGTCCGCGCAGATGTACAGACCGACCGAGTTGCCCTGACGCCCCGCCGCCCCCGCCTTCGGCGCCACGAGCAGCGTGATGCCGGAGCCGGACTGCGGCGTGACGCAGACCGAGCAGATGCTGGACTTCAGCAGGCTCTTGCGCGCCCCCGTCGAGGCGCGCAGGGCGATGCCCATGGGCGCGTCGTCGCGCCACGTCACCACATAGCCGCGGTCGGGCGCCTTCGGGTCCCGCCAGCCGAGGAAGTCAAGGTCGGACCAGGGGGTGTCGGCGAATCCCGCGGGGAGGGTGAGTCTGCGGGCCTCGCCCTTGGAACAGTTCACAAAGGACGTGCGGATCTCGTTCTCACTGACGGGCTTCATGATCCGGAAGGTATCAACGGCCCCGTCGAACCGTCGTGTCATTTTTCCCCGGCGGCCACCCCTCCCGTCGTCCCGGCCGCCCCCGGCCCCGGCACCCGCGCGGCACGGAACTCGGTGGTGCGCCGCAGCCGGAACCCCAGCGACTCGTACAGGCGGATGGCGTCGGTGTTCCGCGCGGAGGTGTGCAGGAACGGCACCTCGCCGCGGGCCCTGACGCCGTGCGCCACCGCGAGGACGAGCCGCGTCGCGAGGCCGTGGCCGCGGTACGCCGCGTCGGTGCAGACCGCGCTGATCTCCGTGAAGCCCGGCGGCCGCAGCCGCTCCCCGGCCATCGCCACGAGGGCGCCCTCCCTGCGGATGCCCAGATACGTGCCGAGCTCGACGGTGCGCGGCAGGAAAGGCCCCGGCTGCGTGCGCTCGACCAGGTCGAGCATCTCGGGCACGTCGTCGGGCCCCAGCCGCACGGCCTCGGCGTCGGGCCTGGCCGCGACCCCGTCGTCCACGAGCTGCACGCCGGGCATCTCGAAGGTCAGCTCCCAGCCGGCGGGCGGATCCGGCGTCACGCCGGGCAGCGGCACCTCCTGCCCGGGCCCGGCGAGCGCCGCCAGGTCCGCCCAGTCCGCGTCCGTGACGTCGTCGGGCAGGGCGAGCCACGGCGAGACGTCGAGCGGGTAGCGCACCACGCGGCCCCGCCACTCGGCGAAGCGCGCGTGCGGGCCGGTGAGAGCGGCGTAGGCGGGGTTGTCGAGGGGATGCGCGCCGCGCGCCGCGCGTGCGGAGCCGACCGGGGATTCGGGGGGCAGGGCGGCCGGCGGCCTCGCCCGCTCGTCAGGGGCCGTCCTCGTCGGCGGGGGCGCGGCGGTCGTGCCCTCGCTCACGGGGCCACCTCGATCACGATCTTGCCGCGGGCGTGGCCGTCCTCCACCGCGCGCAGCGCCTGGTCCGCGCGGTCCAGGGGGTACGTCGCCGTCACGTGCGGGCGCAGCACGCCCGCCACGGCGAGCAGCGCCACCTCGTCCAGGACCGCGGCCGTGCGGGCACGGGCCACCGGGGCACCGCCCAGTTCGCCCACGGTCTCCTTGGCGCCCGCCGTGATCAGCTTCTTGCGGTCGGTCAGGAGCTCCGCGACCTCGACCAGGTCCGCCCCGCCGACCAGGTCGAAGACCGCGTCGACGCGCCGGTCCGGCGCCGCCTCGCGTATGCGCTCGGCGAGGCGGGGCCCGCGCGGCACATGGATCGCGCCGAGCGACTCGACGAACTCCTTCTTGCCCTCGCTCGCCGTGCCCACCACGCGCAGCCCGAAGTGCACGGCGATCTGCGTCGCGGCCACCCCGACACCGCCACCGGCCCCGGTGATCAGGAGCGTCGACCCGGCGGGCAGGTCCAGCTGGCGCACCCCGTCGTACGCGGTCGCCGCCGCGACCGGCAGCGCGGCCGCGTCCGTGAAGGAGAGCGCGTCCGGCTTGTGCGCGGCGATGGCGGCGGGGACCAGCGTGAACTGCGCGTACCCGCCCGTGACCGGGTTGCCGAACACGGGGTCGCCGACCGCGAACCCCTCGACGCCGGGGCCGACCGCCTTCACGACGCCCGCGACCTCGCTGCCGAGGACCTCGTGGCCGACCAGCGGTCCCTGGCCGGGGCGCCGCTTGCCGGCCCGCAGCTTCCAGTCGACGGGGTTGACGCCCGCCGCGCGGACCGCGACGAGCAGCTGCCCCGGTCCCGGCTCCGGTTCGGGGAGATCGAGGAAGGCCTCCACCTCGGGGCCGCCGTGTTCGGTGAATGCGTACGCCTTGGGCATGGTGCTCCCTCGCTCGGATCGATCGGCTTCCGTACAAGGACGACGAGCAAGATCGCCCGGCTATTCCCGGCCCGGCGCGGCGTTCACGAGGCCGCAACGCGCTCAAGGGTCCGTTCACGGCCCCGCAACCCACGGACGTCGAACGGGTCGAAAGCCTTGCGCCCGGGACAACTCCGCGCAGCGGCGAGCGAGGCGTCGAGCCGGCCGGCCTGCGCGAAGCGGGCCAGGGCCGCCTCCACGGCGGCGGCCCCGCGCGGATCGGCGGCGGCGTACCGCCCTCCCGCCGCACGCGTCACAGCCCCACCGCGCCGTCGAAGTCCTGGTCGGGGGCCTCGGGCGTGCCCTACGGCGGATGCGCGTCCTGTCCGGCGAGGCCGCGGCGGAACCAGCGCCGCTCCACGTCGGCGAGGTGCCGCACCGGGCCGAGCGGCGACAGCGTGGAGGGCGCCACGGCACGCCGGTCCGACTCCCTTTCCGGACCGGCGCACATGAGCTCAAGGGTCGTGCGCTGCGCCCGCAGGAAGTCGACGGGCCTGGCGCGCTCACCCCCGGTCGCGCAGCCCTTTGTAGAGCGCCCCGACCAGATGGATGCTGCGCAGGTCCTCGCCCGAGGTCCCGGCGCCCATGCGGTTCATGGTGTACGCGTATCCGATGCCGTTCTCCGGGTCGGCGAAGGCGTAGGAGCCGCCGAGGCCGCCGTGTCCGAACGCCCGGGGGTTGGGGCCCGCCTGTCCGAACTGGTTGAGCATGTAGCCGAGGCCCCACGACCAGGTCTCCGCGAGCGGGGTGCCCGCCCGCAGGACCAGATCCGGTTCGTCGGCCGCGCTCTGCAGCGTGCGCAGGCGCTCCAGGGCGTCGGCGGACAGCAGCCCGCCGGACGCCAACTGCCCGTACACGGCGGCCAGTCCGCGCGCGGTCGCGTGGCCGTTGGTCGCCGGGATCTCCGCGCTGCGGTAGGGCGCGCCGTTGACGTCGCCGAGCGGCAGATACCGCATGGCGAGCGTGACCGGCGCCAGCGGGTGCTCGGTGACGCCGCCGACCGGTGGCTCGGGGGATTCGCCGAACGCGCGACGTGACGACGACGTCCCGCCGGTCGCGGGCACGGGCGGCGCCATGTCCGCGCACCGCCCGTGCTCGCTCGCGGGCGTGCCCACGAAGACGTCGGCGCCGAGCGGCCCCGTCACCTCCGTGCGCAGGAAGGAGCCGAGCGAGACACCGCTGACGCGCCGCACCAGTTCGCCGACCAGGAAGCCGAA
Source organism: Streptomyces sp. NPDC025651 (assembly GCF_055558735.1). Lineage (NCBI taxonomy): Bacteria > Bacillati > Actinomycetota > Actinomycetes > Kitasatosporales > Streptomycetaceae > Streptomyces > Streptomyces sp. NPDC025651. The sequence continues at coordinate 81,983 of NZ_JBVHLZ010000002.1, read as the reverse complement.
GGTCACCGCGTGATAGCCCTGCGCGGTGCCCGGCTTCCACCACGGCGGCGTCGCGGCGAGGGCGTCGGTCACCTTCTCCCAGTCGCACACCGCGCCCGTCTCCATGGGCTCGCTCGGCGCGATGAGGCCGGAGCGGTGGCTGAGCAGCCAGCGCACCGGGATGTCGGCCTTGCCGGCCCGCGCGAACTCCGGCCAGTACCGGGCGACCGGCGCGTCCAGGTCCAACTCGCCCCGGTCGACGAGGAGATGGGCGCAGAGCGCGGTCAGCCCCTTGGTCGTGGAGTAGACGTGCACCAGGGTGTCACGCTCCCAGGGGCGGGTGCCCGTCCGGTCCGCGTCACCGCCCCACAGGTCGACGACGAGCTCGCCGCCGAGCGTGACGGCGACGGCCGCCCCGAGGTCGCCGCGCTCGGTGAAGTTCCGCTCGAACTCCTCGCGCACGCCCTCGAATCCGGGGGCGCAGGTGCCGTGGACGCGTAGTGTCATGACGCGCATGGTTGCCCACGGCACCTACCTTTGCAAGACGCCCGTCACGGCCGTCCGGGCGAGGCGCCCGTCACGGTCGACCCGGCAAGGCGCCCGTCACAGCCAGCCGTGGTAGCGCCGGACGTACCAGCCCTTCACCACCTGGGTGAGCGCGCAGTACGCGAGCAGCGTCCCGATCAGCCACGGGAAGTAGCTCATCGGCAGCGGCTCCATCGAGAGCGCCGACGCCAGCGGCGAGAACGGCAGCCACAGGCCGAACACCATCACCGCGCCCGTCATCACCAGGACCGGCAGGGACGCGCGGGACTGGACGAACGGGATCTTGCGCGTGCGGATCATGTGCACGATGAGGGTCTGGGAGAGCAGCCCCTCCACGAACCAGCCCGTCTGGAACAGGGTCTGCCGCTCGGGGGAGTCGGCCTGGAAGACGTACCACATCACCAGGAACGTCGTGATGTCGAAGACCGAGCTGATCGGGCCGATCCGGATCATGAACCGGCCGATGCCCTTCGCGTCCCAGGTCCGCGGCTTCCTCAGGTACTCCTTGTCCATGCGGTCCCAGGGGATCGCCAGCTGGCTGATGTCGTAGCAGAGGTTCTGCACGAGCAGGTGGATGGCGAGCATCGGCTGGAAGGGGATGAACGCCGAGGCCACCAGGACCGAGAAGACGTTGCCGAAGTTCGACGACGCCGTCATCTTGATGTACTTGATGGTGTTGCCGAACGTCTGACGCCCCATCAGCACGCCCTGCTCCAGGACCGTCAGGTCCTTCTCCAGCAGGATGATGTCCGCGGACTCCTTCGCGATGTCCACGGCCGTGTCGACGGAGACGCCCACGTCGGCCTCGCGCAGCGCCGCCGCGTCGTTGATGCCGTCGCCGAGGAAGCCGACCGTGTGCCCGTCGGCCTTCAGGGCGCGCACGATCCGCGCCTTCTGGACCGGGTTGACCTTCGCGAACACCGTGGTCGTACGGGCCAGTTCGATCAGTTCCGCATCGTCGACCAGGTCGACCGTGGCGCCGGTGACCAGCTCGCTCGCGTCCAGGCCGACATCCGCGCAGACGCGCGCCGCGACCAGTTCGTTGTCCCCGGTGACCACCTTGACCGCGACGCCGTTCTCGGCGAGCGCGCGCAGCGCGTCCGCCGCGTCCTGCTTCGGCGGGTCGAGGAAGGCGAGGAAGCCGATGAGCGTCAGCTCCGTCTCGTCCGCCACGGAGTAGGTCTCGCGCTCCGCCGCGTCGGGGTCGACGGGGAAGGTGCGGGTGGCGACCGCGAGGACCCGCAGCCCTTCCCGGTTGTGACGCTCGCTCAGATGCCTGACGTGGGCGCGCAGTTCGCCGGTCAGCTCGACGCGCTGGCCGCGGTCCGTCATGTGGCCGCACCGGTCGAGCACCTCCTCGACCGCGCCCTTGGTGACGAGCGTGTGCTCGGCGGCGGGTCCCGTCAGTTCGTCGCGGCGCAGGACCACGGACATCCTGCGGCGGGCGAAGTCGAAGGGGATCTCGTCGACCTTCGTGAAGAGGTGGTCGACGACAACCTCCTCGGCCTCGTCCACGCGGTCGATGACCGCCTGGTCCATGAGGTTGCGCAGCCCCGTCTGGAAGTGCGCGTTGAGGTAGGCGTATTCGAGGACCTCGCGGTCCTCCTCGCCCCGGGCGTCGAGGTAGCGGTCGAGGACGATGCGGTCCTCGGTGAGCGTGCCCGTCTTGTCGGTGCACAGCACGTCCATCGCGCCGAGGTTCTGGATCGCGTTGAGCTGCTTGACGACGACCTTGTGCCTCGACATCGCGACGGCGCCGCGCGCCAGGTTCGCCGAGACCACCATCGGCAGCATCTCGGGGGTGAGCCCGACCGCCACGGAGAGGGAGAACAGCAGCGCCTGGTCCCAGTCGCCCTTGGTGAAGCCGTTGATCGCGAAGACGACGGGGACCATCACCAGCATGAAGCGGATCAGCAGGAAGCTGACCCGGCGCACCCCGAGGTCGAAGGCGGTCTGCGGGCGGTCGCCGGACAGCGCGCTCGCCATCGAGCCGAAGTAGGTGCGGGAGCCCGTCGCGACGACCACACCGGTCGCGGTGCCGGAGGTCACCGACGTACCCATCAGGCAGAGGTTGTCGGCCTCGACGGGGTCCTCGGTGTCCTGCTGGCCGAGGTCATGCGCGCGCGTGTCGGCCTTGGCGACCGGCAGCGACTCGCCGGACAGCGCGGCCTGACCGACCATCAGGTCCTTGGCGGTCAGCAGCCGCAGGTCCGCGGGGACCATGTCGCCGGCGGCGAGCTTGACGAGGTCGCCCGGGACGACCTGCTCCATCGGTATCTCTTCGGTGGCCGCGGTCTCGCTCCAGCGCCGCTGGACCGCGCAGGAGGTGGTGACGAGGGCCTTGAGCGCCTCGGCGGAGCGGGTGGAGCGGAACTCCTGCCAGAACCGCAGGAGCGCGCTGATCAGCACCATCGAGGTGAGGATGTAGACGCCGGGGTCGGCGGGGTCCTGCCAGTACATGACGGCGGCCAGGACGACGAGCACCCCGATGAAGGGGTTCCGGAAGGACTTGGCGAGCTGCGCGGTCCAGTGCGGGACGCGCTCGTGGGCGACGGTGTTCTCGCCGAACCGCTCGATGCGCTCCAGGACCTGGTCCTGACGCAGGCCGCGCGTGCCGGAGTTGACCTCGCGCAGCACGTCGCGGGCGGGCAGCGAGCTCAGCCTCGCGAGCCGGGCGCCGACCTCACGGGTGCGGGCGTCCAGCTCCGCGGCCTTGCGGGCGCGGGGCGTGGGGCGGGGGTTCGCGCCTGGCGGGGCCAGGCGCACCTGGGGAATCAGCTTGTTCATGGCAGACCTCCCTCCGTGCCCGGGCATGACGAAGCAGGCCCGGGCACGAGGACGTGACGGTGTGAATGTGGTGTGAAAGAAACCCGGCTGTGCCGACGGCGCACGGCCGTGGGCGGGACGGGGGCATCGCCGCGGCGTCGGCGCGGCGGAGAAGGGGGAACGGCGGCGCGAGGCGGCCTCAGAAGCGGCGGAACGCGGCTTCAGAAGCGGAACGCGGCCTCAGAAGAGGTCACCGCTGACGCAAGGACTTCCTTCGGGACTCATCCCGAACACCTCCTTGCACTCGCGGGACGGAGAAGAACGCACCGCGGAACGGTGCACGGCCAAGTGAGTCACGCGTATTCCCCTATGTCAAATGTGGGACTTTGGTCCCGAAAAGTCCGGGACTTGTGTCCTGCCCGTCAGAGGTTGGACTTCTCTTCACACGCCCGTCACAGGCCCTTCCATAGCCCTTGCTCCCCTTGGCACACTTCACCCCGCTCGCGTCCCCCACAAAACACGAGGTCGGAATACTCATGCCTGAACTCAATCGGCGCCGCTTCATGCAGCTGGCCGGAGGCACCGCGACGTTCGCCATGCTCAACCAGAGCATCGCGCGCGCCGCGTCGCTCCCCGCCAGGCGCGCCACCGGCACCATCAAGGACGTCGAGCACGTCGTGGTGCTGATGCAGGAGAACCGGTCGTTCGACCACTACTTCGGCACGATGAAGGGCGTACGCGGCTTCGGCGACCCGCGCCCGGTGAACCTGCCCAGCGGCAAGCCGGTCTGGCACCAGCAGGGCGGCGGCAAGGAGATCCTGCCCTTCCACCCCGACGCCGAGAACCTCGGCATGCAGTTCATCGCGGGTCTGGACCACGACTGGGCGGGCGGGCACAAGGCGTTCAACAACGGCGCGTACGACCAGTGGATCCCGGCGAAGTCCGAGCGGACGATGGCGTACCTGGAGCGGAACGACATCCCGTTCCACTACGCCCTCGCCGACGCCTTCACGGTCTGCGACGACTACCACTGCTCGTTCATAGGGGCCACCGACCCCAACCGCTACTACATGCTCACGGGCCACGTCGGCAACGACGGCAAGGGCGGCGGCCCGGTCCTCGGCAACCAGGAGCTGGGCTACGACTGGACGACGTACGCCGAGCGCCTGGAGCAGGCGGGCGTCTCCTGGAAGGTGTACCAGGACATCGGCGACGGCCTGGACGCCGCGGGCAAGTGGGGCTGGATCGACGACGCCTACCGCGGCAACTACGGCGACAACTCGCTGCTGTACTTCAACAAGTACCGGGGCGCCAAGCCGGGCGACCCGCTCTACGACAAGGCCCGCACCGGCACCAACGCCAAGGCGGGCGACGGCTACTTCGACATCCTCAAGGCCGACGTCAAGGCGGACAGGCTTCCGCAGGTCTCCTACATCGCCTGCCCCGAAGCCTTCACCGAGCACCCCAACTGGCCGGTGAACTACGGCGCCTGGTACATCGCGCAGGTCCTCGACGCCCTCACCGCCAACCCCGACGTGTGGGCCAGGACGGCGCTGTTCGTCACGTACGACGAGAACGACGGCTACTTCGACCACATCGTCCCGCCGTACGTCCCCAAGGACGCGAACCAGGGCAAGTCCACGGTCGACACGACCCTCGACTACTTCCCGGGCAACGCGAGTTACGCGGCCGGGCACTACGGCCTCGGCCAGCGCGTCCCGATGATCGTGGTCTCGCCGTGGAGCACCGGCGGCTACGTGAACTCCGAGGTCTTCGACCACACGTCGATCATCCGGTTCATGGAGAAGCGCTTCGGCGTCGAGGAGCCCAACATCTCGCCGTGGCGCCGCGCGATCTGCGGCGACCTCACCTCCGCCTTCGACTTCGGCGGCAAGGACACCGACCCCGCCGAGCTGCCCGACACGGCCGCCTACGAGCCGCCGGACCACGAGCGCCACCCCGACTACGTGCCCAAGGCGCCCGCCAACCCGGCGCTGCCCAAGCAGGAGGCGGGATCCCGGCCCACCCGCGCGCTGCCGTACGCGCCGCTGGTGGACGGCGCCGCGGACGCCGCCGCGGGGAAGTTCACGCTGACCTTCAGCGGCGGCGACAAGGCGGGCGTCTGCTTCCACGTGCGCTCCGCCAACCGCACCGACGGCCCCTGGACGTACACCACCGAGGCCGGCAAGACGGTCGCCGACACCTGGAACTCGGCGTACTCCAAGGACGTCTACGACCTGTCGGTGTTCGGCCCGAACGGCTTCCTGCGCACCTTCAAGGGCCCCGGCAAGAAGGCGGGACCCGAGGTCGTCGCCCGCCACGACGCGACGACCGGCAACATCAAGCTGACCCTGAAGAACGCGGGCAGCGCAGACGTGAACCTCACGGTCGCCAACGCCTACGGCGGCGCGGCGCAGACCTTCAAGGTCAAGGCGGGCGGCTCCGTCGAGCACACCGTCGACCTGCGCGGGACCAAGCGCTGGTACGACCTGACGGTGAAGTCCGACGCCGACGCGGGCTTCCTGCGGCGCCTCGCGGGCCACGTCGAGACCGGCGAGAAGGGCGTCAGCGACCCGGCGATCGCCACGCGCTGAGCCACGCGGTCGCCCCTCGCTGAGCCGCGCGGCTCCACCAGCGGAAATGGGGAGGTGCTCGTCCCGCCGCCACGGATAGCATCCGGAGGCATGACGAACACCTCCCCGCCCCCTTCCGGGGCCCCCGACAAGCCCGTTCTCGACGGGCTCGAAGCGAAATGGTCGAGGCGCTGGGACGAGTCGGGCGTATTCGTCTTCGACCGCACCAGGCCGCGGGACGAGGTCTTCTCCATCGACACCCCGCCGCCCACGGTCAGCGGCTCGCTGCACGTCGGCCACGTCTTCTCGTACACGCACACCGACACCATCGCCCGCTACCAGCGCATGCGCGGCAAGGAAGTCTTCTACCCCATGGGGTGGGACGACAACGGCCTGCCGACCGAGCGGCGCGTCCAGAACCACTTCGGCGTCCGCTGCGACCCCGCCCTTCCGTACGACCCCGGCTTCACCCCGCCCGAGAAGCCGGGCAAGCGCCAACTTCCCATCTCCCGGCGGAACTTCATCGAGCTGTGCGAGCGCCTGACCGTCGAGGACGAGAAGGCCTTCGAGGAGCTGTGGCGGGGGCTCGGCCTCTCCGTCGACTGGTCGCGCACCTACCAGACCATCGGCGCGGACGCCCGCGCCACCTCGCAGCTCGCCTTCCTGGACAACCTCGCGCGCGGCGAGGCGTACGTCGCCGAGGCGCCCACGCTGTGGGACGTCACGTTCCGCACGGCGGTCGCCCAGGCCGAGCTGGAGGACAGGGAGCGTCAGGGCGCGTACCACCGCCTCGCCTTCCGGGGAGCCGGCGACCGTACCGTCCTGATCGAGACGACCCGCCCCGAACTCCTGCCCGCCTGCGTCGCGTTGGTCGCCCACCCGGAGGACGAGCGCTACCAGGAGCTGTTCGGCACGACGGTCCGCACGCCGCTCTTCGACGTCGAGGTCCCTGTCGTCGCCCACCGCCTCGCCGCGCCCGACAAGGGCACGGGCATCGCGATGATCTGCACCTTCGGCGACACCACCGACGTGACGTGGTGGCGCGAACTGCGGCTCGCCACAAGGCCGGTGATCGGCTGGGACGGCCGCTTCCTCGCGCAGCCGCCGAGCGGCGTCGAGGCGCCGGAGGCCGTCGCGGCGTACGCGGAACTGGCGGGCGCCACCGCGCACACCGCGCGGGAACGCGTCGTCGAGATGCTGCGCGCGAGCGGCGACCTCAGGGGCGAACCGCGCGCCGTCACGCACGCGGTGAAGTTCTTCGAGAAGGGCGACAAGCCCCTGGAGATCGTCACCACCCGCCAGTGGTACCTCCGCAACGGCGGCAGGGACGCCGCCCTGCGCGACCAACTCCTCGCCCGGGGCGAAGAGTTGGCGTGGCATCCGCCGCACATGCGGATCCGCTACGAGAACTGGGTCGGCGGCCTCAACGGCGACTGGCTGATCAGCCGCCAGCGGTTCTTCGGCGTCCCGATCCCCGTCTGGTACCCACTGGACGGCGCCGGTCAGCCCGACTACGACCACCCGATCACCCCCGACCGCGCGGCGCTCCCCGTCGACCCGAGCGCGGAGACCCCGCCCGGCTACGACGCGGCGCAGCGCGGCGAGCCACACGGCTTCATCGGTGACCCGGACGTCATGGACACCTGGGCGACGTCCTCGCTCACGCCGCAGATCGCCGGGAAGTGGCTCTCGGACCCCGACCTGTTCGCGCGGGTCTTCCCCATGGACCTGCGCCCCCAGTCCCACGAGATCATCCGCACCTGGCTGTTCTCCACGGTCGTGCGCGCCCACACCGGGCACGGCGCACTGCCCTGGCGGCACGCGGCGATCTCGGGCTGGATCCTCGACCCCGACCGCAAGAAGATGGCGAAGTCCAAGGGGAACGTCGTCACGCCCGGCCACCTCCTCGTCCAGCACGGCTCGGACGCGGTCCGCTACTGGGCGGCGAGCGGACGCCCCGGCACGGACACGGCGTTCGAGACCGGACAGATGAAGATCGGCCGCCGCCTCGCCATGAAGCTGCTGAACGTCGGCAAGTTCGTGCTGAGCCTGGGGGAGGTGGGCGCGGGCGATGCCTTCGGGCCCGCGGCTTCCGGGCCTGCCGCTTCCGGGCCCGCCGCCGTCACCGAGCCGCTGGACCGGGCGCTGCTCGCCGCGCTCGCGTCGACGGTCGACGAGGCCACCGCTGCCTTCGAGGCCTTCGACTACGCGCGCGCCCTGGAGCGCACGGAACAGCTCTTCTGGCGCTTCTGCGACGACTACGTCGAACTGGTCAAGGCCCGCGCGTACGGCGATCACGGCGACGCGGCGGCGACCCGCTCGGCGCGGGCGGCGCTGCGCACGGCGCTCGACGTGCTGCTGCGGCTCCTCGCGCCGGTCCTGCCGTTCGTCACGGAGGAGGTCTGGTCGTGGTGGCGCGAGGGCTCGGTGCACCGCGCGGCCTGGCCGAGCGCGGCCGAACTGCGCGAGCACGCGGGCGACGCGGCGGTCCTCGCCACGGCGTCGGAGGCCATCGCGGCGGTCCGCAAGGCCAAGTCGCAGGAGAAGGTGTCGATGCGGGCGGAGGTGGCGAGGGTGACGGTCACGGCGGACCGTCCCGTGCTCGACCGCTTCGCGGCGGCGCGGGACGACGTCCGGGCGGCGGGCAGGATCGGGTCGGTGGAGCTGCGGGAAGGAGAGGGGGCCTTGCAGGTGCGGGTCTCGTTCTGAGGGAGCCGGGTGTGCCCCGCAAGGGGCGCGGGGAACTGCGCGATCAGCCACGACGCACCCGCCGGATGAGTCGGACATCACAACCCCGTCAGGGACTGGCGGGCGGCCCGGACCCGGGGGGTAGGGTCACCCGGGTGACAACGCATTCGAACACTCCTGCAGGCTGGTACCCGGACCCGCACGGCGCAGCCCAGCTGCTCCGCTGGTGGGACGGCTCCCAGTGGACGGACCACACCAACCCGGCCCCGCAGGACCAGGCCGCTCAGGCCGCCCAGGCCCAGGCCCAGCAGGTCCCGCAGCAGGCGCAGGCCCCGCAGGCGCAGCCCGCGCAGGCCCAGTTCGGTCAGCCGCAGGGCCAGTTCGGCCAGCCGCAGGCCCAGCCCGCGCCGGGGTTCGACCAGGCCAAGGTGCAGCGCCAGGTGCAGCAGCAGGCCGGTGTCGCGCCCGCCGCGCAGGGCGGGGGCTCGCTGTTCACGGAGCCGGTCCTGGTCGTGAACCAGAAGGCCAAGCTGATCGAGCTGACGAACGAGTACAGCGTCATGGACCAGTCGGGCAACACGCTCGGCTCGGTCGTCCAGGTCGGCCAGAGCACGCTGAAGAAGGTCGCCCGCTTCGTCTCCAGCGTCGACCAGTTCATGACGCACAAGCTGGAGATCCGCGACGCGTACGGCCAGCCGCAGCTGATGCTGACGCGCCCCCGCAAGTTCATGAAGTCGCGGGTGATCGTCGAGCGCGCGGACGGCCAGCCGATCGGCGAGATCGTCCAGCAGAACATGATCGGCAAGATCAACTTCGCGATGATGGTGAACGGCCAGCAGGTCGGCGCGATCAAGGCGGAGAACTGGCGCGCCTGGAACTTCTCGATCGTCGACCACGCGGACAACGAGGTCGCCCGGATCACGAAGACCTGGGAGGGCCTCGCCAAGACGATGTTCACCACCGCGGACAACTACGTCCTGCAGATCCACTACCAGCTGCCCGAGCCGCTGCTCAGCCTGGTCGTGGCGACGGCGCTGACCGTTGACACGGCGCTGAAGCAGGATGCGCGGGGCTTCGGGTGACGTCTGGTGTGTGAGCGGCGCCGGTTGTCCCCTCCGTAGGGGCGACCGGCGCCGTTGTGTTTGGATGTCTCAGGCGCGCCGCAGGCCTGATGTGGCTGGTGACGCAGTTCCCCGCGCCCCTTCGGGCGCCAGGCCCTGGCCGGGGATCGAGGGCAGCAGGTCGACCTCGGGACCGACCACCACGTCACGTGGCGACCGCGTCAGGACCACCACCCCGTACGCCGCCACCATCGCGCCCGCCACCGCGAGGAGGATGCCGACGATGCCGCCCTGGAGGCGCTCGCCGAGCAGCGTCACGCCGATGACCGAGGCCGCGACGGGGTTGGAGAGCGTCACCACGGCGAGCGGCGCGCCGAGGCCGCCGCGGTAGGCGGTCTGCGAGAGCAGCAGGCCACCGGCGGCGAACGCCGCGACGAGCAGCGCCACGACCACCACCTGCGGACTGAGCAGCGGACCCGAGCGGTCCGTCACGGCGACCGTCACGGTCTGCGTGAGCGCCGAGGCGACCCCGGAGGCGAAGCCGGACGCCGTCGCGTGGCGCAGCCCGGGGCGGGTGCCGGGCCGCGAGAGCAGCCCGATGACGGCCATGGTCGCGGCGGCCACGACCAGCGCCTCCGGCACGGTCAGGGTGTCGTCGGGCGCGGGGCCCGAGGCGGTCAGGAGCAGTGCGCCGAGGCCGATGAGCGTGAGCCCGGTGCCGCGCCACTCCAGGCGCGTGACCCGGCGCCCCGCGAGGCGCGCGCCGAGCGGCACGGCGGCGACCAGGGTGAGCGCCCCCAGCGGCTGGACCAGCGTGAGCGGCCCGTACTTCAGGGCCGCCACGTGCAGCAGTGCCGCGGACGCGTTGAGCCCGACCGAGGACCACCACGCCCCGCTGCCGAGCATCCGCAGGACCCCGCTCTCGCCCTCGGTGACGCGCGAGGCGAGCCGCTCCTGGGCGACGGCCGCGGCGGCGTACGCGGCCGCGGAGACGAGGGAGAGCGCGACGGCGAGGAGGGTGGCGCTCACCGGTCGGCCCCCGAGACGGCAGGCTCCGAGGCGGCAGGCTCGCGCGCGGGCCCCGAGCGGCGCACGACCAGCGAGGCGCCGGGGCGCGGCAGCCGGATCACCGCGAGCGCGATGCCGAGCAGCGCGGTCGCCACGATCGCGTCGAGCCAGTAGTGGTTGGCGGTGCCCACCACCACGAGCAGGGTCAGCAGGGGGTGCAGCAGCCACAGCCAGCGCCAGCGCGAGGAGGTGGCGACGATCATCCCGACGGCGAGCATCAGCGCCCAGCCGAAGTGCAGGGACGGCATGGCCGCGAACTGGTTGGCCATGGTGTCGGTCGCGGGCTCGGAGGCGTACACCGAAGGCCCGTACACCTGCGCGGTGTCCACGAGGTGCGCGGCGTCCAGCATCCGCGGCGGCGCGAGCGGGAAGCCGAGGTGCAGCACGAGCGCGGCCGCGGTCAGCGCGGCGAGCACCCGGCGGGTCCAGACGTAGTGCCGCGGGCGGCGCAGATACAGCCAGACCAGGAACAGCAGCGTCGCGGGGAAGTGCACGGTCGCGTAGTAGGTGTTCGCGGCGTGGATCAACGTATCGCTGCTGAGCAGGGCGTTCTGTACGGCGCCCTCGCCGGGCAGGCGCAGCGCCCGCTCGGCGTCCCACACGCGGTGCGCGTTGTGGAAGGCCTCGCCGGTGTGGCCGTTGGCCAGTTGCCTGCCGAATTTGTAGACGAGGAAGAGTCCTGCGACGAGGAGGAGCTCGCGGACGAGGGGCGGTCGGGCAGCAGATGTGTCCGGCTTCCGGACGGCGGTGGCGTCCGGCTCCCGGACCGATATGTCCGGCTCCCGTTCGGCAGGCTCGGTTCGGGATTCCATCCCCCGGCCCCTTTGCGTGATGACTGGGTAGTGCGGTGCTGAGCGAGGGATCGCCCCACTCATCGATACGCCAGTGTACCGATACGCAGGCGTACCGGTACACTGGCGTATCGCTAGGGGTCGAGAGAGCCCGATCGGCCGCCGTACCGAGGAGAAGAGCCATGACGTCGACGTCGAGCCGCTCGAAGATCACGCCGGAGCGTGAGCAGGAGTTCTACGACGCCGTCCTCGACCAGCTCCGCGAGTGCGGCTACGAGGCCCTGACGATGGAGGGCGTGGCCGCCCGCACCCGGTGCAGCAAGTCCACGCTCTACCGCCAGTGGAAGACCAAGCCCCAGTTCGTCGCCGCCGCGCTGCGCGCCAACCGCTGCGTGCGCTTCGAAGGCATCGACACCGGCAGCCTCGCCGGGGACCTGCGCGAGGCGGCGCGGGCCGCGGGCGAGCAGTCGGGGCGGGACACGATGCTGGTCCAGGCGCTCAGCCACGCGGTCCTGCAGGACGAGGACCTGCAGCGGGTGCTGCGCGAGACGCTGGTCGAGCCGGAGCTGCGGGCCATGGCCGCGATCATGCGGCGCGGTGTCGAGCGCGGCGAGATCGCCGAGGGGCACCCGGCGGTGGAGTTCGTCACGGTGCAGCTGTTCGGCGTGGTGCGGGCCAGGCCGGTCCTGGAGGGTGCCTACGCCGACGAGGAGTATCTGACCCGCTTCGTCGAGGCCTGCGTGCTGCCCGCGCTCGGCCTCACCTGATCGTGGGCCCGGGTCTGTTGGATGACGGGACCCGGGCCTGCCCGCGCCGCACCGTGGGGACGGGGGCGGCGCGCACCCCCGGGCCGGGCGGTGTTCCTCCTGAGCGGCGAGGAACCCCGCCCGGCCCCGTGTGTCCGTACGTTCCGCGCAGTGCGTTCGTACGTTCCGCGTACCGCTCTACACGTCCTGCCCGGTGCCGCCACCGCCGGTCGGACCGGCCTTGATCCCCTTGGCGATCTGGTCCATGACGGACGGCGACGGGGCCTTGGGGTTGTCGTCGATGCCCATGCGGACGATGACGATCTTCGACTTGTCGGCGGGGGACGGGAAGGCGAGGGACTCGACGTAGCCGTCGTCGCTCTTCTGCGTGACCGCCTTCCACCGGACGTGATAGCCCTTCTGGCCCGCCACGGTGATCGGCTTCGACTCCAGCACCTTGTGCGAGGTGATCTTTCCGTAGGTCTTGCCGCCGTACCCCTGCTCGGCGTTGTCCTTGATGTCCTCCTTGGCGGCCGCCTCGGGCGTCTTGGCGTCGAGCTTGAGGCTGTAGGCCGTCATGGAGTACGCGCTGCCGCGGGTGCACTGTTCGTTGGTGTTGCCGGGGCAGGGGATCGGAGGCGTCTGCACCCCGGCGCCCTTCACCGTGGTCCCGCCCGACCAGCCGTCCGGCACGGGGATCTTGATGCCGCTCTCCGTGTCGGTGGCGAAGCCCGGGTCCTGCTCCGGGGCCTCGGGATCCCCGGGGGCGCCCGGTGACTGCTGCGGCGTCCGGGGCTCGGGGGATCCGGGGTTCCGCGGGGCGCCGGTCGACGGCTGATCACCCGCGGTCCCGCCGCCGTCACCGTCGTCGGCGGTCAGGGCGTACACGCCCCCGCCTATCCCCGCGAGGACGACGAGGACCACGCCCGTGGCGATCGCGACGCGCAGCCGGCGCCGAGGGGCGGGGGCCTGTCCGGGGTGGGCCGGAAAGGCCGGCTGGGTCGGGTACGCCGCGGTGCCCTGGGCGGCGCGCACCTGATCCGTCCACGCGTTCCCGTCCCACCAGCGCTCGGTGGGAGGACCGCCGGCGATCTGGCCGGGGTCGGGGTACCAGCCTGGGGGAGTCATCTGGGTCATGGCCGCCAGAGTATGAGCTCCGCGTGAAAGCCGGATGAGAGGGGGCCGCAGATTCGGCCCCCTCTACCGGCCGCCGTGCCCATGGCCGTTGACCACGAGACGCACCGGCCCCTGTGTCCCCGCCGCCACCTCGGGCCAGGGCGTTCCGCGCCGCCCGGGCGTGATCGAACCCAGCACGCTCGCGTGCCGCGCCCCCGTGCTCTGCGGAACGGTCCCGGGCAGCCCGTGCAGGGTGAGGAAACCGAGGACCGCGAAGGCGTACGCCTCCTTGGCCGCGGACGGCAGGCCCAGTTCGTCGGAGGTGCGCAACGGAATCCCGCCCAACTCGGCCCGCAGCGCGGCCATCAGCGCCGGATTGCGCGTCCCGCCGCCGGAGGCGACGACCTCGGAGGCCTTCACCGACCGGACGGCGTCGGCGACCGTGCGGGCGGTGAGGGCGGTGAGCGTGGCGACGACGTCCTCGGTGGACAGCTTCTCGTACCCCTGCAACGCCGTACGCAGATACGGCAGATGGAAGAGCTCCTTGCCCGTCGTCTTCGGCGCGGGGGCTCCGTAGTAGGGCTCGGCCAGCAGGCGGTCGAGCAGCCCGTCGTGGACCGTGCCGCGCGCGGCCAGCTCGCCGTCCAGGTCGTAGGCGAGGCGGCCGTCCGTCGCCTCGCTCACCGCGGCGTCGACGAGGGCGTTGGCGGGGCCCGTGTCGAAGGCGGTGCCGTCGGGGGCGGTGATGTTGGCGATGCCGCCGAGGTTCAGCGCGGCGGGGGCGCCGGGCCGACCGCGCAGCCACATCCGGTCCACCAGGCTGACCAGGGGCGCCCCCTGGCCGCCCGCCGCGATGTCACGGGGGCGGAAGTCGGCGACCACCGGCAGGCCCGTGGCCTCGGCGATCCACGCGGGCTGGCCGATCTGCAGGGTGCCGTGCACCTGACCGTCCTCCACCCAGTGGTAGACGGTCTGGCCGTGCGAGGCGACCAACTCGGCCTGTCCGTCGCACAGCTCGCGGTCCGCCTCGACCGCGGCGGCGGCGAAGGCGCGCCCGATGCGGGTGTCCAGACGGCAGACCTCCGCGAGGGTGGTGCCCGCGGGCGGCAGCGCGGCGGCGAGGGCGGCGCGCAGCCCGTCGTCGTAGCCACGGCTGATCAGCCCGAGCGGGGTGAGCGTCAGCCGGTCCCCGTCGAGGATCAGGTCGGCGGCTGCCGCGTCGATCGCGTCGTACGAGGTCCCTGACATGAGCCCGATCACGCGCACGTGGGGCCTCCTTCTCGGTCGGCTCACCAATGCGCTTGATCATCGCACCTCGTGGGCGGCGGGCGACGCGTCTTCCCGGAATGAGGCACGGGGTGCAGCCGCGCGTGAGCGGGGCCGCGGCGCGTTCCCCCGTGATTCCCCGGTCGTGGCCCGGTCATTCCCGCGCGGCGAGGACCTGCTTCCGCCACACCCCCGGATCCCCCCAGGACCCGCGCAGCGCCCGTGCCTTGGTGAGCCACAGGGACAGGTCGAACTCCGCCGTGTACCCGATCGCGCCGTGCAGCTGGAGCGCGGCACGGGCCGCCCCGTACGCGGCTTCGCACGCCGTCACCTTGGCCGCCGCGATGTCACCCGGGGCCATGGTCGTCGCGGCGCCGAGCACCAGCGGACGGGCGAACTCCAGGCGCACCAGGGCGTCCGCGAGGCGGTGCTTGACCGCCTGGAACGACCCGATCGGCACCCCGAACTGGGTGCGCTGCCTCACATACGCCACGGTCCTGTCGAGCAGCGCGAACCCGACGCCCAGCGCCTGCGCGGCCGTGGCCAGCGCGGCCCACCGGACGGCGTGCCGCGCCGCGTCGGCCACGGCGGGGCCCGAGGCGAGCAACTCCCCGCCGGGCAGCGGCGCGGCGAGGTGCCGGGCGGGATCCAGGGACCGGCGCACGCGCGCGTGCCCGGGGGCCAGCCGCAGTTCGCCGTCGGTCGCGGTGAGGACCAGGTCCGCGGTGTCCGCGTCCAGGGCGAAGGGGCCCGCGCCGGGCAGCGACGCGGGCAGCGTCAGCGTCGCGCTCGCCGCGCCCGAGGCCAGCGCGGGCAGGAACCGCTTCGCGGGCTCGCCCTCTCCCTCTCCCTCTCCCTCGCCCCGCTCGGCGAGGCGCGTCAGGAGCGCGGCGGCCGCCACCGTCTCGACCACCGGGCCCGGCACGGCGTGCCGCCCCAACTCCACGAACGCGACGGCCGTTTCGACGGGGAGCGGCCCCACCCCCTCGTACTCCTGGGGCACCGGCAGCGCGAAGACCCCCGCGTCCGCGAGCCGTGCCCACACCGCGCGGCCCGGCGCCCGGTCGCCCGCGCCCCACGCGCGCGTGGCCGCCACCGTGTCGGCCGCCGTGAGCATCGCGTCCAGCGAGCGGGTGAACTCGCGCTGCTCGTCGTCGAGGAGGAACCTCATCAGCGGCGTCCCTTCGGCAGTCCGAGCAGTCGCTCGGCGATGATGTCGCGCTGGATCTCGTTGGTGCCCGCGTAGATGGGCCCGGCGAGCGAGAAGACGTACCCTTCGGCCCAGTCGTGACCTTCGGTCCGGCCGTGGCCTTCGGCCCAGTCGTGACCTTCGGTCCGGCCGTGGCCTTCGGCCCAGTCGTGACCTTCGGTCCGGCCGTGACTTTCGGTCCGGCCGTGGCCTTCGGTCAGCTCGGCGCCGCCCGCCGCGGCGAGGTCGGTCAACTCGCCCTCCGCGCCCAGCAGATCCAGCGCCGTCTCGTGGAGCGCGATGTCGTACTCCGACCAGAACACCTTGTTGAGGCTGGACTCGGCGCCGATGCTCTCGCCGGCCGCGAAGCGTGCGGCGTTCGCCCAGGTGAACAGCTCATAAGCGCGCGCCCCGATGACGGCGTCGGCGACCCGGTCGCGCAGCGCCGAGTCGGCGGGGTCCGCGCCGTCCCGCCACTGCCGGGCCAGACGGTCCGCAGCGGCGAGGAAACGGCCGGGGGAGCGCAGGGTCAGACCGCGTTCGTTGCCCGTGGTGGACATGGCGATCCGCCATCCACGGCCCGGTTCGCCGATCACGTCCTCGTCGGGCACGAAGACGTCGTCCAGGAAGAGTTCGGCGAAGGCGGGCTTGCCGTCCAGGCGCCCGACGGGACGGACCGTCACCCCGTCCGCGTCGAGGGGGAACATCAGATACGTCAGGCCCCGGTGCGGCTTGTCCTTGTGGGTCTCGTACGGCTCGCTCCGGAACAGGCCGAACGCGCGGTCGGCGAACGCGGCCCGCGACGACCAGGTCTTCTGCCCGCTGAGCAGCCAACCGCCGTCCGTGCGGCGGGCGGTGGAGCGCAGGGACGCCAGGTCCGAGCCCGACTCCGGCTCCGACCAGGCCTGTGCCCAGACCACCTCGCCGGTCGCCATGGAGGGCAGCACCCGGGCGCGCTGCTCCTCGGTGCCGTGGTCGAAGAGGGTCGGCGCGAGCAGGTTGATGCCGTTCTGCGAGACGCGGCCCGGCGCGCCCGCCGCGTAGTACTCCTCCTCGAAGAGGAGCCACTTGACGATGTCCACGCCCCGCCCGCCGTACTCCTCGGGCCAGGACACCACCGACCAGCGGTCGGCGGCGAGTTCGCGCTCCCACTCCCGGTGGGCCGCGAAGCCCTCCTCGGTCTCCAGCGAGGGCAGCGGCGCGGCCGGCACGTGCGCGGCGAGCCATGCGCGTGCCCGCAGCCTGAACTCCTCCTCGTCGGCGGTGAAGTCGAGGTCCATCGGCGGCTCACCTCTCCACTTCTCGGTTCAACTCTCGTTCCCGGTCCGGTCCTTGACGCGCCTTCCCTAACAAGTGTTTGGTAGATTACCCTGAGGGGAGCCGACGAGTCGAGGGCTGGAAACCGGAACCGATCGAGAGCCGGGGGGACCGCGCATGGACGCACCCGCTTATGTGCAAGGGCACGACCTGCTCGCGGGGCGCACTGCCGTGATCACGGCGGCCGCCGGAGCGGGCATCGGCGGCGCCACCGCACGCCGCTTCCTGGAGGAGGGCGCACGCGTCGTCATCGGCGACGCCCATCCGCGCCGCACCAAGGAGTCCGTGGCCGCGCTCGCCGAGGAGTTCGGTGCCGACCGCGTCGACGGCATCCCGTGCGACGTCACCGACGAGGCGCAGGTGCAGGCGCTCTTCGACCTGGCGGAGCACCGCCACGGCTTCCTCGACGTCGTCGTGAACAACGCCGGCCTCGGCGGCACCGCGGAGCTCGCCGAGATGACCGACGAGCAGTGGGACAAGGTCATCGACGTCACACTGAACGGCACATTCCGCTCCACCCGTGCGGCCCTGCGCCGCCTGCGAGCCGCCGACCGCGGCGGCGTGATCGTGAACAACGCCTCGGTGCTCGGCTGGCGCGCCCAGGCGGGCCAGGCGCACTACGCCGCGGCGAAGGCCGGCGTCATGGCCCTCACCCGCTGCGCCGCGATCGAGGCGGCCCCCCACGGCATCCGGGTCAACGCGGTCTCGCCCAGCCTCGCCCTGCACCCCCACCTCGCGAAGGTCACCTCGCCCGAACTCCTCGAGGAGCTCACCGCGCGCGAGGCGTTCGGGCGGCATGCCGAGCCGTGGGAGATAGCCAACGTCATCGTCTTCCTGGCCAGCGGCTACTCCTCGTACATGACGGGGGAGACGGTCTCGGTCAGCAGTCAGCGAGCCTAGGAGGAGCGCCCCGTAAGGGGCGCGGGGAACTGCGCGATCAGCCACGAACGACCCGCAGCTTCCCACGGTGAATCCAGCGAAGCGTCGGGGCGGAGAATGGCCGTGTGTCGAAACCGAAACAGAGCACCAGTGGTCAGCCCACCGCCAGGAAGAAGCCCCCGGTGAGCCCCTCGCCCGAGCGCCGGCGCGAGCTGCTCGGCATCGCCGCCGACGTCTTCGCCGAGCAGGGGTACAACGCCACCACGGTCCGCAAGATCGCCGACGCCGCGGGCATGCTCGCCGGCAGCCTGTACTACCACTTCGACTCCAAGGAGTCGATGCTCGAAGAGATCCTCCGCACCTTCCTCACCGAGCTCTGGGACGGGTACGACTCCGTGCTCCGGGCCCAGCTCGACCCCCGCGCCACACTCGAGGCCCTCGTCACCGAGTCCTTCCGGGAGATCGACCGGCACCGCGCCGCCGTCGCGATCTACCAGAAGGAGGCCAAGCACCTGGTCGCGCAGCAGCGCTTCCAGTACCTGTCCGACTCGCAGCAGCGCTTCGAGAAGGCCTGGCTCACCACGCTGGAACGGGGCGTCGCGGAAGGCGTCTTCCGCGACGACCTGGACATCCGGCTCGCCTACCGCTTCGTGCGCGACACCGTCTGGGTCGCCGCGTCCTGGTACCGCCCCGGCGGAGGCCACAGCCCCGAGGAGATCGCCCGCCAGTACCTGTCGATGGTCCTGGACGGCATCTCCGTACGCACGTGAGCGGCCCGTAGCAGCGCGGCGCCGCACGACCGAGGAGACCGAGGAGTACACAGCCATGGCCGAGGCCTACATCGTCGAAGCGGTCCGCACCCCCGTCGGCAGGCGCAAGGGAGGGCTCTCCCAGGTCCACCCCGCCGACCTGGGAGCCCATGTCCTCAAGGCGCTCGTCGAGCGCACCGGCGTCGACCCCGCAGCCGTCGAGGACGTCGTCTTCGGCTGCCTCGACACCATCGGCCCGCAGGCCGGGGACATCGCCCGCACCTGCTGGCTGGCGGCCGGGCTCCCCGAAGAAGTGCCCGGTGTGACGGTCGACCGGCAGTGCGGATCGTCCCAGCAGGCCGTGCACTTCGCGGCGCAGGGCGTCCTGTCCGGCACCCAGGACCTCGTCGTCGCGGGCGGCACACAGAACATGTCGATGATCCCCATCGCCTTCGCGTCCCGGCAGGCCGCCGAACCCCTCGGCCTCACCGAAGGCCCCTACGCGGGCAGCGAAGGCTGGCGCGCACGCTACGGCGACCGGCCCGTCAACCAGTTCCACGGCGCCCAGTTGATCGCCGAGAAGTGGGGCATATCCCGCCGTGACATGGAGGAGTTCGCGCTCCGCTCCCACCGGCGGGCCGTCCGCGCCATCGACGAAGGCCGCTTCGACCGCGAGATCGTCACCTATGGAGACGTCACCCAGGACGAGGGCCCGCGCCGGGACACGACACAGGAGAAGATGGCAGGCCTCAAGCCCGTCCTCGACGGCGGCACGATCACCGCCGCCTGCTCCTCGCAGGTCTCCGACGGCGCGGCGGCGATGCTGATCGCGAGCGAACGCGCCGTGCGGGAGCACGGATTGACGCCCCGCGCCCGCGTCCACCACCTCTCCGTGCGCGCCGAGGACCCCATCCGGATGCTCTCCGCGCCGATTCCCGCCACGGCGTACGCCCTCAAGAAGACCGGCATGACCCTCGACGACATCGACCTCGTCGAGATCAACGAGGCGTTCGCGCCCGTGGTCCTCGCCTGGCTCAAGGAGACCGGCGCCGACCCGGACAAGGTCAACGTCAACGGCGGCGCCATCGCGCTCGGCCACCCCCTGGGCGCGACCGGCACCAAGCTGATGACGACGCTCCTGCACGAACTGGAGCGCACCGAAGGCCGGTTCGGACTCCAGACGATGTGCGAGGGCGGCGGCCAGGCGAACGTGACGATCATCGAACGCCTCTGACGGCACGAGCGGTCGCGCGCGGGGACGGTCCCGCAAGAAGGTGCCGTGCGTCCTCGAAATGGACTCTTCCTCACCCCTTGCGGGAGTACCTGCCCGGACCGGTCTCCAAGGTGGCCCCGACCCGGCTAGTCTCGACTTCTGTACGTCGATTGAGCGACCCCGGGAGGTAGCGCGATGACGCAGGGACGGCCCGGAGGGGCCGCCTGGGCCCCGCTGTGGGAGCGCGACGTCGAACTCGCCGCGGCGGCCCGGGCCGTCGAGGAGCTCTGCGCGGACTCGACGACCGCGGGCGGCCTGCTCGCCTTCAGCGGCGAGGCCGGCATCGGCAAGACGGCGCTCCTCGCCGAGGTGCGCCGCATCGCGGAGGGCCGTGCCACGGTCTGGACCGCGCGCGGCGGAGAGACGGTCACCTCCGTCCCCTTCAACGTCGTACGCCAGTTGCTGCAACCCGCACTCGTCCAGCTGACCCCCGAAGAGGCCCGCGAGTACCTCGGCGACTGGTACGACATCGCGGGCCCCGCCCTCGGCATAGCCGAGCCCGGCGGGCGCCAGGCCGACCCGCAGGGCGTGTGCGACGGTCTCGTCGAGGCCGTCTCCCGTCTCGCGCGTCTGAACTGGCCGCTCGTCCTGGTCATCGACGACGCGCACTGGGCCGACCAGGAAACCCTGCACTGGCTGGCCGCGTTCGCCCAGCGCCTGGACGAACTTCCCGTGCTCGTCGTGGTCGCCCACCGGCCCGGTGAGGCGAGCGGGGAGAGCGCGCGCCACCTCGCGTCGGTCGCCGCCACGGCCCGCTCGTTCAGCACGCTGCGCGCCCTCACCCCCGACGCCGCGGCCGGGCTGACCCGGGCCACGCTCGGGGAGCACGCCGACGCCCCGTTCTGCCGCGAGGTGTGGGCGGTCACCGGCGGCAATCCGTACGAGTCCGTCGAACTCCTCGCCAAGGTGCAGGACAGCGAGCTCGAACCGGTGGAGAGCTCCGCCGACGAGCTGCGCGCCCTCAACCGCACGGCACGCGGCCGCGGTCTGGTCGCCCGCCTCGAAGGGCTCGGCACCGACGCCACCCGCTTCGCCTGGGCCGCCGCCATCCTCGGCAGCGCCATCGACCTCGACCTGGCCGCCAAGCTCGCCGGCATGTCCCACGACAACGCCGAGCGGTGCGCGGAGCGGCTCTGCGCCGCGCGCATCCTGGCCGACGGCGACGAGGGCCTGGAGTTCGTCCACCCCCTGATCGCCACCACGGTCTACCACTCCATCCCCGCCGCCACCCGCACCGCGATGCACGGCCAGGCCGCCTCCGTCGTCACCGAATCCGGGCGCGGCGCCGCGGCCGCCTCCCGGCACCTCCTGGAAGTCCACCCGGACGACGACCCCGAGCTCGTCGAGCAGCTGCGCCAGGCCGCCGCCGAACATCTCGCGGTCGGGGCGCCCGACGCCTCCCGCCGCTGTCTGGAACGGGCCCTGCGCGAGCCGCCCCTGCCCGACATCCACGCGCGCGTGCTCTACGAACTGGGCTGCGCCACCCTGCTCACCTCACCCGTCACCACCATCGGGCACCTGCGCGACGCACTCTCCATGCGCGGCCTCGACAAGGAACTGCGCGTCGACGCCGTCTGCCGCCTCTCGCAGGCCCTCGTCCACAACGACCAGCTGGAGGAAGGCCTGCGGGCCATCGCGGAGGAGGCCGGTCGGCTCGAAGAAGGTCCCGCGCGGTTGCGTCTGCAGGCCGTGCACTTCATGTGGGAGGGCATCCACGCGGGCGAGGAGGACTCGCCGGGAAGGTCGCGGCGGCTCGCCACGCTCGCGGGACCGCTCTCCGGCCGGAACAACTCCGAGCGGGCCCTGCTGATCCTGCGCGCCTTCGACGCCATGACCCGCGGCGAGAGCGCGGAACTGGTCGTCGAGCTCTGCGACCGCGCGCTCGTCAACGGCCGCCTCGCGCCCGGGCTCGGCTGGACCGACACGGAGTGGAGCTTCGACTCCGCCTGATGCTCGGCGGGTCGTACGCCTTCTCGGACCGGCTCGACCGCGCGGAGAGCCTGTTCACCGAGGCCGTCCGTGCCTACGAGACCGCGGGGTGGAGCGGCGGGCACCTCTCGCTCTCGCACGCCTTCCTCGGCTATGTGTACCGCAGGCGTGGACGCCTCATCGACGCCGAGCGATCCCTGCGCGAGAGCCTGCGCCTGGCCGACCGCGTCGGCCAGGGCCTGCCCATGCACTGGGAGGCGGCCAGCATGCTCATCGACACGCTCCTGGCGCGCGGCCACGTCGACGAGGCGGGCGCCGTCGCCGACCAGTACGGCTTCGCGCCGCCCTCCACCTCCACGATCTACGTGCCCGACGCGCCGTCCGTCCGCGGCCGACTCCTGCTCGCCCTCGGACGCACGGAGGAGGGACTCAACGAACTGGAGGCCACCGCAAAGGCGTTGACCGCGCGCGGCCAGTACAACACCGTCCTCGCGCCGTGGGCGTACGACCTCGCCCGTGCCCTGGTCCACGAGGACCCCAAGCGGGCGGCGCACCTCGTCTCGGACGCCCGGATGCAGGCCGAGCGGTTCGGCACGGACACAGCGATCGGCGAGGCCCTGCGGTGCGCGGCGGCCCTGGAGACCGGGCAGCGCTCGGTCGAGCTGTACCGCCGCGCCGCCACGTACCTGGAGGCCTCGCCCTGCGCGTACGAACACGCCGTCGCCCGCGTCGAGTACGGCATCGCGGCGGACTCCGTACCCGAACTGGAGCGGGGCCTGGCCCTGGCACGAGCCTGCGGCGCGGACGGCTTGGTCGACCAGGCCCTGGACCACTTGGCCCTGGTCAGGCGCTGAGCGGGCCCCGGCCTTGGTTGTGGACCTTGCGAGTTGGGGCGGGGTGTGGCGCTTGTGCCTGGTCCGCAGCGCTGAGCTCCGGGGTTCGGAGCTCAGCCCCCGTGGCCTCCGGCGAGCCCGGCGTTCGTCAGTCACGCCCGACGGCCACCGCCTGGCGCGGCCCGGCCGCCGGAGTCCGGTGCCGTACGGCACAGAGCTCCGCCCCGAACTCCGGCCCCGTACGCCGGATATCGGGACCGGACACTCTCAAGCGCCGAGCGCCCGGTGGCCTCGGCGCTCGGCAGCCGTGGTCAGCCCTGCCCGGCGGGCACGGCCGCCCCCAGCCGTCCCGTGATCTCGGCCGCCTCCACCATGATCCGTTCCACCAGCTCCGCGCACGACGGCAGGTCCTCGATCAGACCCGCGACCTGTCCCGATGCCATCACCCCCACGTCCGGACGCCCGTCCACCATCGCCGACTTGAGCATCATCGGCGTGTTCGCGGCGAGCAGGACCTGGCTCCAGGTGAGGTCCTTGCCGTGCTTCATCGCGAGTCCGTCGCGTGCCATCTGGCCCCAGCCCATGCCGGACATCCTCCGGAACGCCGCCGCGTGCCGCACCGCCCGCGCCAGGGAGGCGATGCGGCCCGACGTCTCCAGGGACGCCACCAGGTCCGTGCGCAGCATCCGGTGGGGCAGCCCGTCCACGCGTGTGGTGACCGTGACGTCCTTGACGGTGGCGGCCAGATAGCGGGCCTTGACCGCGTCCGGCACCGTCGAGTCCGAGGTGAGCAGGAAACGGGTGCCCATGGCCACGCCCGCGGCGCCGAAGGCGAGCGCGGCGACCAGGCCGCGGCCGTCGTGGAAACCGCCGGCGGCGATCACCGGGATGTCCACGGCGTCGACGACCTGGGGGAGCAGGACGGTCGTGGCGACCTCGCCGGTGTGGCCGCCGCCCTCGCCGCCCTGCACGACCACCGCGTCCGCCCCCCACGCGGCGACCTTCTCGGCGTGCCGGCGCGCGCCGATCGACGGGATGACCACCACGCCCGCGTCCTTGAGCTCGGCGATCAGCTCCTTGGACGGCGCGAGCGCGAAGGACGCGACCCGCACCCCCTCGTCGACGATGATCCGGACGCGGTCGCGCGCGTCGGTGGCGTCGGCCCGCAGATTGACCCCGAAGGGCGCGTCCGTACGGGACTTGACCTCGCGCACGGCCGAGCGCAGCTGCTCGACCGTCATGGTCGCGGAGGCCAGAATGCCGAGCGCCCCGGCCTCGGCGGTCGCGGAGACGAGGCGCGGCCCCGCCACCCAGCCCATGCCGGTCTGCACGATCGGGTGCCGGACGCCGACCAGCTCGGTCAGCGCAGTCGCCATGGCGGGCACCCCGGACCGCGGGACCATCGCCTCCGGTGGCTCCCGCGTCATGAGCGGACCTCGCGCTCCCGCAGCCCCCGGGGGTCCACCACGTCCCGTATCAGCCGCAGTTCCTCGTCGGTCGGCTCGCGGGTGTACGGGACGTCGTCCGGCACGGACAGCGCGAACCCGGTGGCTTCGCGCACCTGGTCGAGCGTGACGCCGGGGTGCAGGGAGACCAGGCGCATCGCGTGGTCGGGCGTCGCGAAGTCGAGGACGGCGAGGTCGGAGACGACACGGCGCAGGTCGTGGAAGCGGGTCGCCGAGGGCCCCGCGGCGGCCGCGCTGTCGTACCCGACGCCGCTGATCATGTCGACCTTCTCCACGAAGACCCGCGTCGAATGCCGGGGGATCCAGTAACTCACGGGGTTGTTGAGCGTGTTGACCGGGGCGCCGCGCACTCCGAGGAGCTGCCTCTTGGGGCGGGCCCAGTCGCCGATGCACGAGATGTTCTGGTTGCCGAACCGGTCGATCTGGCTGGCGCCCATCATCACGTGCCGCCTGCCGCCCATCACCATCGTCAGATGCCTGCGGTACGGCAGCCAGCCCTCCGTCACCGCGGACGCGGACCCGACGGCCGGGACGTCGCCGATGAGCAGGGCCTCGCCGTCGGTGAGCAACAGGTCGGGGGAGAAGGTCAGTTTCGCGAGCCGCGCCGCGATCGACGGAACGGTCCCCATGGGGGAGGCCAGTATCTCGCCGTTGTCCCGCCAGGCCTCGGCGCAGGCGATGACGCAGTACTCGGCGCGGGTGACGGTCCGCTCGGTGGTCGGCGTCATCGCTGCTCCTTGTGCCAGGTCTGGACGGCCAGTTGATAGTCCCGCTCCGTGCCGGCGAGGAAGCGTGCGCGGAAGGCCTCCCAGGCATCCGGGTCCGCCGCCGCGGTGACGTAGGCCTTCTGGAAGGGCTCGTCGCGGCCGTAGTCGGGCGCGCAGGACGTGAAGTGCGCGCCCTTGGGCGTCTCGGCCACGCCCGTCACGGAGTGCCGGGAGATCAGCATGGTCTGCGGCGCCGCGTGCTCGGTGAGCTCGGCGGGCTCCACGACGCGCTCGCAGGAGACGTACGCGGTGTCGGCGGCCTCGCAGAACAGGTCGTCGAAGTAGGGGTCGGGGCCCAGGTACTGGCCGTTGCCGAAGCGGTCGGCGCGGTTCATGTGGACCAGGGCGGCGTCCATCCGCAGGGCGGGCACGGCCACGAGCTCCTCCCCGTCCTCGTACGGCGAAGTGACCGTTCGCAGCCGGGGGTTGACCCGCAGGACGTCGGAGCCGAGCCCCGCGCGGATCGGCAGGAACGGCAGCCGCTGGGCGCCCGCGGTGAGGCCCTGCATGAACATCGCCTCGTCCAGCTCGACGAGTTCGAGGGCGCCACGCTCGCGTGCCGCCCGGAAGTTCGGCTCCAGGGGGATCGAGTCGAGGGTCGTGAAGGCCGTGATGAGCTTGCGGATCCGGCCCGCGGCGGCGAGCAGGCCGATGTCCGGGCCGCCGTACGAGACGACGGTCAGGTCCGTGACGTCGGATCGCAGCAGGGCGCGCACCAGGGCCATCGGCTTGCGGCGCGAGCCCCAGCCGCCGATGCCGAGCGTCATCCCGCTCTCCAGGCGTCCCACGATCTCGTCGGGCGTCATCCTCTTGCCGGTCCTGCCGACTGTCCCGCTCCCGCCTACTGTTCCGCTCCTGTCGGTCGGATCCTCAGGTGTGCCGGTCATGACCTGCCCTCCCCTTGCGTTCCGAAGTCCCCGCGGATGCGGTCGGCCAGGCCGCTGAGGTTCGCCTCGAAGGTGAAGCCCTGCTCGAAGCGGTAGCTGCGGCGCACGTCGACCGGGTCGATGCCGTTGATCGCGGACTTCGCGAGGCGCAGCAGCGTGCCGTCCTTGCGGGCGATCTCGCGCGCCAACTCCAGGGCCGCATCGCGCAGTTCCGCGCGCGGGACGACCCGCCACACGGAGCCGTGCGCATGCAGCTCGGCGGCCGTCGCCGTCCGCGAGGTGTAGTACAGGGTGCGCATCAGGTGCTGGGGGACGAGGCGGGCCAGATGTGTGGCGGCGCCGAGCGCGCCCCGGTCCAGCTCGGGCAGGCCGAACGTGGCGTCCTCGCTCGCCACGATCGCGTCCGCGTTCCCCGCGAGGCCTATCCCGCCGCCCAGGCAGAAGCCGTGCACGGCGGCGACGACCGGGACCTCGCACTCGTACACCGCGGAGAACGCGGCGGCGCAGCCGTGGTTGGCGCCGATCAGGGCGGTGTGCCCGCTGTCGCGCTGCATCTCCTTGATGTCCACGCCCGCGTTGAACCCCCGCCCCTCGGCGGCCAGGACGACGCAGCGCGTCTCGGGGTCGCGCCCGGCGGTGCGCACGGCGTCCGCCAGGTCGTACCACCCCTGTACGGGAAGGGCGTTGACAGGTGGGTGGTCGACGGTGACGACGGCCACGCCCTTGTCCGGGACGGAGGTGGAGACAGGCATCAGAGGATCCGCTACCTTTCAATCACACGTTCAACCAAACATTTGTTAGTTGGAAAGGTAGCAGCGATGACTGACACGCGACAGGTGGTCGTCGTCACCGGCGGCACCCGCGGCGTCGGCGCCGGAATCGCCCGCAGCTTCCTCGCCGCCGGGGCGTCCGTCGTGGTCTGCGCCCGCAGGCCGCCCGGGAAACCGGTCGAAGCGGCGGGCGCCACCGCCGAGTTCCGCCCGCTCGACCTGCGCGACGCGGAGGCGGCCCAGGAGTTCTTCCGCCACGTGGCCGCGGACCACGGCACGGTGGACGCCCTCGTGAACAACGCGGGCGGCACGCCGTTCGGCCTGCTCGCGGACTCCGCCCCGGCCCGCCAGGCGAAGATCGTCGAACTGAACCTGCTCGCCCCGCTGTACGCCTCGCTCGGCGCGTACGAGGTGATGCGCCGTCAGGAGGCGGGCGGCAGCATCACGATGATCGGCAGTGTCAGCGGCACCAGGCCCTCGCCGGGCAGCGGGGCCTACGGCGCCGCGAAGGCCGGCCTGGAGAACCTCGCCCGCACCATGGCCGTCGAATGGGCTCCCGCCGTGCGCGTCAACACGGTCGTCCTCGGCCTCGCCCGCACCGAGAGCGCCCACCTCCACTACGGCGACGAGGAGGGCGTCGCACAGGTCGCCCGCACCGTCCCGCTCGGCCGCCTCGCCGACCCGTCCGACGTCGGTGACGCCTGCGTCTTCCTCGCGTCCGACCGCGCCCGGTACATCAGCGGGGCCGCTCTCCAGCTGCACGGCGGCGGCGAGCGCCCCGCGTTCCTGGATGCCGCGTCCGTCAACCACTGAACCTCGCCAAGGGAGTTGCCGCATGACTTCAGCCGCCACGTCAGCCGCCACGTCCGGAATCTGCGCGGGCCGTGTCGTGATCGTCACGGGCGCGGGCCGTGGCCTCGGCCGTGCGCACGCGCGCGCGTACGCCGCCGAAGGCGCCAAGGTCGTCGTCAACGACCTCGGTGTCGGCCCCGACGGGTCGGGGGAGTCCGGCGGGCCCGCGCACGACGTCGTGGCGGAGATCCGCGCGGCGGGCGGCGACGCCGTGGCGCACGGCGGTGACATCGCGACGTCCGAGGGCGCGGCCTCTCTGGTGGCCGCCGCCCTCGACACGTACGGCCGCCTCGACACCCTCGTCAACAACGCGGGGTTCCTGCGCGACCGGATGCTGGTCAACCTCGACGAGGACGACTGGGACGCCGTGATGCGGGTCCACCTCAAGGGGCACTTCCTCCCGCTGAAGCACGCGGGCGCGTACTGGCGGGCCGAGGCGAAGGCCGGCCGCGCGCCACAGGCGTGCGTGGTCAACACCAGCTCGGGCGCGGGGCTGTCGGGCAGCGTCGGGCAGGGCAACTACAGCGCGGCCAAGGCCGGGATCCTGGGCCTCACCATGGTCGCCTCCGCCGAACTGGCCTCCTACGGAGTCCGGGTGAACGCCATCGCACCCGCCGCCCGCACCCGCATGACCGAGCGGACCTTCGCCGAGACCATGGCCGCCCCCGAGGACGGCGGCTTCGACGCGATGGCCCCGGAGAACGTGTCACCGCTCGTCGTCTGGCTCGGTTCCACGGCCTCCGCCGGCGTCACCGGCCGCGTCTTCGAGGCCGAGGGGGGCCGCATCACCGTCATGGAGGGCTGGCGCCCGGGCCCGACCGAGGACAAGGGCGCGCGCCGGGCCCCGGCGGAAGCGGGCGAGACGGCACTGAAACTGCTGGCCGCCGCGGAGGTGCCGCAGCCGGTGTACGGGGCGCGCTGAGCCGCGTAGGCACGCGTGCGCGTGGCCGCCTCGGCACCGGCGAGTGCGTCCCGCACCCGGGCCCGTACCCACGCATGACGCACGCGTGCGCGTGGCGGCCTTCGCAGGGGCCCCGCGCCGGGGCCGCTCACGCGCGCGTGGCCGGCCCGTCGCGGGCTCGGGTCGCGGCGCGGGCCCGTGCCGAACACCTCTCCCGGCAGACCGGCCGATTCGGCGCACCCCGCCGCACCGACTGCCTCCGCACGCGCGCCGGCCTCGCCGACGGAGGCTCCGATGCTCCGGCTCCCCGCCCTGACCTGCCGCGTTAGGCTGATTCCCCCTGCCCGGCACCCCCTAGGAGCCCATCCCATGCCCCCGCGCACCGTCCTGATCCTCCAGCACGTCGAGGTCGAGAAGCCCGGCCTCATCCTGGACGCGTTGGACGGCAGCGGCCTCGACGTCGACGTCCGGAACCTGCTCGGCGCCCCGGGCTCCTCCGACGCCTCGGCCGACGATCTGCCGCCGGTGTCCGAGCTCGCGGGGCTCGTCGTGATGGGCGGTCCCATGAACGCCGACGACCTGGCGGGGCACCCCGCGCTGAAGCTGGAGCGGGACCTCCTGGCTGACGCGCTGCGGGCCGAGGTCCCGACGCTGGGCGTGTGCCTGGGAGCCCAACTGCTCGCCCGCGCCCAGGGCCTGGCCGTCCGCACGGGCGCCGAGCTCGGCCGCGACGGCGAGATCGGCTGGGCCCCGCTGAGCGACGTGGACCGTGCCGACCCGGTCGTGGGCCCGCTGGCCGACGCCCCCGCCGTGCTCCACTGGCACGGCGACCGCATCGTGCCCGACTCCGGCACCCGCGTCCTGGCCCGCACCGGCACCACCGAGTGCCAGGCCTTCCGGGCGGGACCCGTGGCCTGGGGGCTCCAGTTCCACCTGGAGGTCACGCCCGGTCTCCTGGACGCCTGGCTCGCCGAGCCGTCCTTCGTCACCGAGGCCACCGAGGCGCTCGGCCCCGACGCCACGGACAAGCTGCGCGCCGACGCCCGCGGCGCCGCCCCGGCCCTGCGGCCCCTGGCCGAGCGCGGCCTGGCCCACCTGCGCTCCCTCTTCGTGGCGCGCCGGGCTCTGAGCCGGGCGGGCGAGGACCGCTGCGGTTCGGCAGCGCCCTGAGGGGTTGCGGGGAAGTGCGCGACCGGCCACGACGGTGCGGCAGGCCACCGACGGCAGACCCAGCGCTTCGAGCGGAGCGCTCAGGCGTTCCCCGCCCCCTCCTCCGCCAGCACCCGCCGCGCCACCCCGAACGCCGCGTTGGCCGCGGGCACCCCGCAGTAGACCGCCGTCTGCAGAAGGACCGCGCCGATCTCCTCGGGGGTGAGGCCGTTCCCGCGCGCCGCGCGGACGTGCAGGGCCAGTTCGTCGAGATGGCCGTGGGCGACCAGCGCGGTCAGGGTGATCATGCTGCGCTCGCGGCGCGCCAGCGTGGGGTCGGTCCAGATCTCGCCCCAGGCGTAGCGGGAGATGAAGTCCTGGAAGCGCGCCGTGAGGGCCGTGGTGTCCGCCTGTGCCCGGTCCACGTGCGCGTCGCCGAGCACCGCGCGCCGCTCGGCGACGCCGCCGCCCGGCACCGCGGTGAAGTGGGCGCGCAGCGCGGCCGTCACGGCGTCGGGGCGCTCCGCGGGCGCCAGGTGCGAGGCACCCGCGAGCTCCACGAGAGCGGCGCCCGGCACCGCGTCGGCGATCTCCCGGGCGTGGGCGGGCGGTGTCGCCGGGTCCTCACGCCCCGCGACGACCAGCGTGGGCGCGGAGATGGCCGACAGGGCCTCCCGCATGTCGTACGAAGCCAGCGCGTCGCAGCACGCGGCGTACGCGTCAGGATCGGCGGCCCGGTGGTCCGCGACCAGGGTCGGCACCGTGAACCCGGGCGTGAACCAGCGCCGCGGCGCCGATTCCGCGAGCCCGGCCAGGCCTTCGCGGCGCACCAGCGCGGCCCGTTCCCGCCACGGTTCCACGCCGCCGAAGTGCGCCGAGGAACAGATCACAGCCAGGCTCCTCACGCGCGCGGGGTGGTGGGCCGCGAGATGCAGTCCGACGGCGCCGCCGATCGAGACCCCCGCGTACGCGAAGCGGTCGATGTCCAGGGTGTCGGCGAGCGCGAGGACGAGAGCGGCGAGGTCGGCGACCGTCGCGCCGGGCCCGATGAGCCCGGTGGGGGAGCCGCCGTGTCCCGGCAGGTCCCAGCGCACGGTCCGGTGGGTGGTGGAGAGTTCGGGCGCGACGGCGTCCCACAGGGCCGTGGAGGTGCCCAGGGAGGGGCCGAGGAGGAGCGGGGGAGCGCTGGGTGCCCCCTCGACGGTGTGGTGCGGCAGTCCGCCGCTCGGTTCGATGGTCAACGTCGCTCCAGGGCGCGGTCGGTGAGGGTACCGGCGGAGCCGGTGTAGCGGGTGGGGTCGGTGAGCTCGGCCAGGTCGACGCCCTTCAGGGCGGGTTCGCCCGCGAGGACGTCCGCGAGCGAGTGCCCTTCGGCGCGGGCGCGCCGTGCCGCGTCGGTCACGAGTTCCTTGGCGCGGGCCCGCCCGACGAGCGGCGCGAGCTCGGCGGCGAGGCGCTCCGAGACGATCAACCCGCCGGTGAGGTACAGGTGTTCACGCATCGCCCCGGGGTGGACGCGCAGTCCCTCGGCGAGCTCCGCCGCGTCACGGGCCGCGCCGCCGGCCAGCCGCAGCAGGTCGCGCAGCGGCTCCCACTCGGCGTGCCAGGCGCCCGCGGGCCGCTCGTCCTCGGCGGCCAGCGAGCCGTACAGGACGGCGGCGAGGGCGGGCGCCCGGCGCGCGGCGGCGGCGACGAGCGTGGCGTGGACGGGGTTCGCCTTGTGCGGCATCGCGGACGAGCCGCCACCCGTGCCTTCGGAGAGCTCGGCGATCTCGGTGCGCGAGAGCGTGAGCACGTCGGCCGCGGCCTTGCCGAGGGCGCCCGCGGTGAAGGCGAGCGCGGCGGCGAGATCGGCCATCGGCGTGCGCAGCGTGTGCCAGGGCAGCACCGGCACGCCCAGCGAGAGTTCACGGGCGAAGGCGGACCGGACCTCCTCCACGGCGCCGCGCGCGCCCCCGTACGCGTGGAAGGCCGCCAAGGTGCCCGCGGCGCCGCCCAGTTGCACCGGCAGGCTCTCCTGTACCGCCGTGACCCGGTCCCGAGCGTCGAGGACCAGCGACCGCCAGCCCGCCGCCTTCAGGCCGAACGTCGTCGGCACCGCGTGCTGGGTGAGCGTACGGCCCGGCATCACCGTGTCCCGGTGCGCGCGGGCGAGCCGCGCCAACGCCCGCTCCGTGCGCGCCAGATCGGCGAGGACCAGGTCCAGCGTGCGCGCGGCGAGCAGCATCAGGGCCGTGTCCAGGACGTCCTGGCTCGTCGCGCCCCGGTGGACGTACGGCGCGGCGTCGGCGGGCACCGCCGCCGTCAATTCCGCCACCAGCGGGATCACCGGGTTTCCGCCCTCCCGCGCGCGGAGCGCGAGGTCGCGCACGTCGAAGCGGCTCGCGTCGGCGGCCGCCTCGGCGATCACCGCGGCCGCCTCCCGCGGGACCATGCCCACCCCCGCCTGCGCACGGCACAGCGCTGCCTCCGCGTCCAACAGGGCCTGGAGGAAGGCGCGGTCACCGGTCGCCTCCTCGGCGGGGGAGCCGGCCGAGCCGGGCGAGAACAGGCCGCTCACGAGGGCTCCGGCGCGGAGTCCGCGCAGCGGGCGAAGTCCAGGAACACGGTCTCGCCCGCCCCCTGGAGACGGATGTCGAAGCGGTACGTACGAGGTGACTCGCCCCGCGCGATGAGCGTGCCGCGCCGCTCCGGGTCCAGGGCGGCGAGCAGCGTGTCGCCGGGTTCGTCCACCAGGTACGCGCGCGTGTACAGGTGGTGCAGCAGCCCGCGCGCGAAGACGGCGAGCGAGATGTACGAGACACCGCCGGGCGGCAGCGTCCGCACCGCCCAGTGGCCGTCCGCGTCGGTCGGCACCCGGCCGAACCCGGTGAACGCGACGCCGTCGCGTCCCACCACCTGTCCCGTGACGGGGTCGCGCCGCAGCGACCCGGGCGCGCCCGCGCGCGAGCCGTCGGGGGCGGGCTGCCAGGTCTCTATCAGGGCGTCGGGGGCGGGCCGGCCCGCACCGTCGTACACGTACCCGTGCAGCGTGATCGTGTCCGGGTGCCCGCAGGGCGCCACGTCGCCGCCGCGCGGGAAGGGCAGCGCGTAGCCGTAGAAGGGCCCGACGGTCTGGGAGGGCGTGGGCGGGTACGTGGCCATCAGTGGTGCTCGCCTTCCTCGAAGAGGGTCGCGGACGGGCCGTCGAGGACGATGTCCCAGCGGTGGCCGAGCGACCACTCGGGCACGGACAGGGAGTGGTCGTAGGCGCACACGAGGCGTTGGCGCGCGGCCTCGTCGGTCACCGAGCGCAGCACCGGGTCGTACGGGAAGAGCGGGTCCCCGGGGAAGTACATCTGCGTGACCAGGCGCTGGGCGAACGCCGTGCCGAAGAGGGAGAAGTGGAGGTGTGCCGGGCGCCAGGCGTTGACGTGGTTGCGCCACGGATAGGCGCCGGGCTTGATCGTCGTGAAGGAGTACGTGCCGTCGTCGTCGGTCAGACAGCGGCCGAACCCGGTGAAGTTGGGGTCCAGGGGCGCGGGGTGCCGGTCCAGCTGGTGTGCGTACCTGCCGGAGGCGTTGGCCTGCCACAGCTCCACCAACTGGCCGCGCACGGGCCGCCCCTGACGGTCCAGGACCCGCCCGCTGACGGTGATCCGCTCGCCGAGCGGCTCGCCCGCGTGCTGCCGCGTCAGGTCGCGGTCGAGGGCGGTGACGTCGGTGACGCCGAACGCGGGGCCGCTCAGCTCCACCGCCTCGGGGTCGCGCAGCGGGATCAGCGGCTGCTCGGGGTGGCGGAAGTGGCTGCTGCGGTAGGGCGGGTAGTCGCGCGGCGGGTGGTGCTCGGCGGTCGACGCGGCCTGCGCGGCGGCGACCTCGGCGTCGATCGCGTCCTGGCTCAGCCCGTCGGGCAGAGGTGCGGTGGTGGTCATCCGGTGCGTCTCCGTGGTGGTGTGACGGCGTTCGTGGCAGGGGGCGGGGCAAGCGGGGGCGTGACGGGGCGGGTCAGCGGAGGACGTGGATCTCGGCGGCGGTCTTCGAGGCGATCTCCTCGACCGTCACGGAGGGCGCGAGCTCGGCCAGCTCCAGTCCCTGTCCGGTCACGTCGAGGACGCCGAGGTCGGTGATGATCCGGTTGACGCAGGCCCGTCCCGTCAGCGGCAGCGCGCACTCCTGAAGGATCTTCGGCGAGCCGTCCTTGGCGGTGTGGGTCATGACGGCGATGACGGTGCGGGCGCCGTGCACGAGGTCCATCGCCCCGCCGATCCCGGTGATCATCTTGCCGGGGACCGCCCAGTTGGCGAGGTCCCCGCGCGCGGAGACCTGCATGGCACCCAGTACGGCGACGTCGATGTGGCCGCCGCGGATCATCCCGAAGGAGAGCGCCGAGTCGAAGAAGGAGGCGCCGGGCAGGACGGTCACGGTCTCCTTGCCCGCGTTGATCAGATCCGGGTCGACCTCGGCCTCGGTGGGGTAGGGGCCCACTCCGAGGACGCCGTTCTCGGACTCCAGGACCACCTCGACGTCCGGCGGAAGGTGGTTGGGGATCAGCGTGGGCAGTCCGATGCCCAGATTCACGTACTGGCCGTCCTGAAGCTCGCGTGCGGCGCGGGCGGCCATCTCCTCGCGGGACCAGGCCATCAGCCGTTCACCGCCCCTCGTGCCGAAGGGCCGGACGGTCGTGCCGCAGGGCCGGACGGCCGTGCGGGGGAATCGGAAAGCGTGCGCCGTTCGATCCGCTTGTCCGCCGCCTGCTCCGGCGTGAGGGCGAGTACGCGCTGGACGAAGATCCCCGGCAGATGCACCTCGTCGGGGTCGATGGCGCCCGGCTCCACCAGCTCCTCCACCTCGGCGACGGTGACGCGACCGGCCATCGCGGCAAGGGGGTTGAAGTTCCGCGACGACCTGCTGAACACGAGGTTCCCGTGCCGGTCGCCCTTGGCCGCCCGCACCAGCGCGACATCCGTGCGGATCCCGCGCTCCAGGACGTAGGCCGTGCCGTCGAACTCCCGCACCTCCTTGGGCGGCGAGGCGAGCGCGACCCCGCCCTGTCCGTCGTACCGCCACGGCAGCCCGCCGTCGGCGACCTGGGTGCCCACGCCGGCCGGGGTGTAGAACGCGGGGATGCCCGCGCCGCCCGCGCGCAGCCGCTCGGCGAGCGTGCCCTGCGGGATCATCTCGACCTCCAGCTCGCCGCCCAGGTACTGCCGCGCGAACTCCTTGTTGGCGCCGATGTAGGAGCCGGTCACGCGGGTGATGCGGCCCGCCGCGAGGAGCACCGCGAGGCCCGAGTCCAGCGCCCCGCAGTTGTTGGACACCACCCGCAGGCCCGAGACCCCGGACTCGTACAGCGCCCGTATCAGCTCGTTCGGCACGCCGCTCAGGCCGAAGCCGCCGACGGCGAGCGACGCCCCGTCCCGGACGTCGGCCACCGCGTCGGCGGCCGTGGCCACCACCTTGTCCATGCGCGCGGTCCCCTCTCCCTCGTCTCTCCTTCTGCCCAATTGCTCAGGGCACTGACTATTTCGGCGAGGATAGGAGCAGCCGAACCGCGTGACAAGAGCGGGAAGTATGGGGCGACGCCGCCAGGTATTGTTCAGTGCACCGACGAAAGATGGCGACGAAGCGGAGGACCCCATGGCCGCGGTGGACCTTGCCACCCACCCCGGGCACCTGGCCCGGCGACTCCAGCAGGCGCACTACCTCCTGTGGAACACGATGGTGTCCGAGGAGATCACCTCGCCGCAGTTCGCGGTCCTCAACGCCCTCGTCGCCGAGCCCGGCCTCGACCAGCGCACGGTGGGCGAGCGGGTGGGGCTCGACCGGTCCACCATCGCCGAGGTCATCAGCCGGCTGCTCCGCCGCGAACTGCTCGACAAGGTGCGCGACCCGCAGGACGGGCGCCGGTATCAGCTGCGCCTCACCCACGAGGGCAGGCGCACCCACCGCAAGCTGACGGTGCGGACGGCCCGGATGAACCAGGTCTTCCTCGCCCCGCTCTCCGGTGACGAGCAGGCCGTCTTCTTCGATCTGCTCCAGCGCGTGGCGGACGCCGCCGAGGGGCTGCGCAACCCCGAGGAGCCGCTCGCGGCACCCAGGGCCTGACGGCACCGGGCCCGATCGCGCTCACGCCTTCGCGTACACCACCCACACCTGCCCCTTCGCGAACGGCAGGGGCTTGCCGTCGGCGGTCGTGAACTCCGTGCCGTCCTCGGCCGTGGGACGCTTCCAGCGCGCGTCGTAGGCCCGCCCCTCGCGCAGGACGCGCGCCCTGCCCTCGCCCACCGTCTCGGTGAACGGCGACACGTTGCCCGAGCGGTCGTGGAAGCGGGAGGGCCGCACCTTCACGTACTGCACGACGACGGTGGACGCGCTCAGCTCCTTGCCGCCCGACGTGCGTGCCCGCTCGCCGTCCATGGCGATGCGCCAACGGCCCTCGTACTCCACCCAGTCGAAGGTGAAACGGGCCGCGGGGAAGCGCACGGTCCGCCGGGTCTCGGGCGTACCGCCCGCGGGCTTCGGCCCGAACCGGATCCCCGCCCTTTCGAGGCCACCCGCGCGCGGGGAGACCTTCAAGGCGTCCGGGCGCAGGAAGAGGTTGTGCGGCGCGGCCTTTCCGCCGCCCCGGTAGTACGCCGTGCCGGGCGCCCTGCCCGGCGGCACGGCCCGCACGGGAGCGTCGTCGATCAGCGGAAGCAGCTTGGACTGCGCTCCGGAGAAGGCGAGTACGGGCCGGTCGAACTGCCGCAGCAGTTCGAGATCCGTCTCCCGCGCGCTGCGTACGGGGCCGACGGCGGCCGGCAGGCGGGACGCGTACACCGCCATCAGCCGGCTCAGCCCCGTCTCCACCTGCTCGACGTACACGAGGTCCGCGGCGTCCAGGCCGGTGTGCGGACGCGCCGGGCGTACGTTGTCGATCTTCACGGCGAGGACGGTGCCGCCGCCCGACCCCGGCGGATGCTTGCCGTCCGTCCCGTCGGGGTCGATCGTGCAGCCGGACGCCAGGGCGGCGAGAGCGATCGCCACCGCCGCCCCGGTCCGTACGCGCGCGCGTGTCCGCCGTCCCGCGGAAAGCCGTCTCATGGGGAAGTCCTACCCCGCACGCACCCTCTCCCAGCCCTCAGGCCCCGACCCTCAGCCCAGATCGAGGGCGTTGGGCAGGCCGAGCCGGTAGCGGGTGCGGTCGTGCCGCTTGAGGAGCTCGATCGCGGGGACCCGGTGCAGCGGGGTCACCGTGCACGGCTTCTGGTCCGAACCCACCCGTTCGAGCAGGGCGTTGACCGCCTGGCGCGCCGAGGCGTTGGCGCCCTCCATCGTCGCCAGGTCGATGTCCACGGCGACATAGTCACCCGACAAGAACAGGTTCGGGATCTTCGTGGCGGCCGACGGGCGGTTGTGCAGGGTGCCCACGGGGTGGATGAGGAGCTCGTCCTGGTTGGTGGGGTTCGGCGTGCCGAGGCCGTCGACGCCCGGGTCGAGGAACCACGAGTGCAGCTTGCTGTCGCTGAGGACCGTCTTGCCGGTGTCGTTCAGCGCGGCCTTGAGCTGCGCCCATACCTCCTTGGCGACCTCGTCGCGGGTGCACTGCTTGGCCGTCTTGCCGTACAGGATCCCCGGCTTGTCCCATTCGGAGATGTCCACGGACAGGCAGTCGACGGCCACGCCGTCGCCGTAGTCGGCGGGGAAGTTCCGCTCGGGCCAGTGGGCCGCCTGGGCGATGCCGGTCAGCGACCAGGGCGAGTCGATGAGGTTGAAGTGCCCCTTCACGGTGGCGGGGCGCTCGGTCAGATAGAACTGGATGCCTGTCATCCAGTCCGTCTCCAGCTTGTCGCAGCGCGCCAACTGCGGGTCAGCCGCCTTGAGTTCGGCGCTCCACGTCCGGCGCGCGTGTTCCACCGGCATTGCCTGGACGTAGTGGTCGGCGGTGATGTCGCGCCGCGCGCCGTTCGGTTCCTCGACCACGGTCTTGGTGATGCGGCCGCCGCCGAACGCCAGCTCGCGCACGGTCCAGCCGACCTTGAACTCCACGCCGAGCGACTTCAGATGGGTCACCCACGGGTCGATCCACGCCTCGTTCGTCGGCGCGTTCAGGATCCGGTCCGGCGGGCCGTCGGCGCCCTGGCCGAGCGCGTTGAAGACGAAGGCCTCGCCGAGCGTGCCGACGGTGCGGGTGCTCGCCTCCTCGGCCTTCGTCGCCACGATGTTGCGGGTGACGCCGATCGCGAGGATGCGCTGGTAGTCCTTGGACATCTGCTCGGCACGCACGAACTCCCACCAGGGCGTCGACTCCCAGTCGTCGTCACGGCGTTCGTCGCAGCTGGTCAGGAAGACCAGGGCGCGGTTCACGAAGTACGCGACCTCGTGGGCGGGCAGGTTGAACGCGGTGTCGAGCAGCGCGGTCAGGGCCCGCCGGACGTCGTCGAGGGTGAGCTTCTCCGGCTCGCTGCCCGGCCAGGGGATCGGCATGCGGATGTCCTCGCGGCCGGTGCGCGCGAACGACATCTCGTGGGGCGCGACGAGGTTGTCCCACACGCCGTTCGCGTTTCCGGCGAAGGGGATGCGGCGCATCGTGTCC
Source organism: Streptomyces sp. NPDC025651 (assembly GCF_055558735.1). NCBI lineage: Bacteria > Bacillati > Actinomycetota > Actinomycetes > Kitasatosporales > Streptomycetaceae > Streptomyces > Streptomyces sp. NPDC025651. The sequence continues at coordinate 43,865 of NZ_JBVHLZ010000002.1, read as the reverse complement.
GGGAGGTTGTGGTAGATCCCCGGGATGAAGCGGAAGCCGTGCTCGCCGGGCAGCGGCTTGCGGTTGCCCTTCGCGCTGTTCGGCACGTCCATGCTGCGGGCCTTGCCGCCGAGCTCCCTGCGTTCGTAGACCGTGACGGCGAAGCCGCGCTCGGCCAGCTCGTGGGCGGCCGTGAGTCCTGCGACGCCGCCGCCGAGCACGGCCACGGTCTGCTTCGCCCGTGGCGCGTCCGGCGTTGCCGCCGCCGCGGGCAGCGCCCCCGCGCCCACGCCGAGCGCGGCCGTACCGCCGATCGCCGCGGCCCCCGCGACGAACCCCCGCCGCGTGCTTCCCTCGGCACGACTGTGCCCCATGCCCCGTCCCCCTTACCGTCGGTAACTGACGTGTCAGGCGCAGGAGCATACGGTCGCGATCACTGGGGCGGAAGGTGCCCGGGAGCCGAGTCGAACATTGGCGTGATTGCAGCGCCCGGGGGTGGCTGTTGTCGCGTGTGCGACTGCCCTGGCCGGTGGGGGGGGGCGACGGTCAGGCGGGCGGGCCCAGGACGTCCGCCAGGGAGTAGCTCACCGGCTCTTCCAGCTGGGCGTAGGTGCAGCTCTCCGGGGTGCGGTCGGGGCGCCAGGTGCGAAAGCGAGTCGTGTGGCGGAAGCGGCGTCCGCCCTCCATGTGGTCGTACGCCACCTCGCAGACCCGCTCCGGGCGCAGCGGCACCCAGGAGAGGTCCTTCTTGCCCGACCAGCGGCTCGGGGCGCCGGGCATGCGGGCGCTGTCGTGCGCGGCCTCGTCCGTCCAGGCCGCCCACGGGTGCCCGTCGGCGGACTCCATCCGCAGCGGCTCCAGCTCGTCGACGAGCTCGGCGCGGCGCTTCATGGGGAAGGCCGCGGCGACCCCCACGTGCTGCAGGGCGCCCTCGTCGTCGTAGAGGCCGAGAAGGAGCGAGCCCACGACGGGCCCGCTCTTGTGGAAGCGGTAGCCCGCGACCACGCAGTCCGCCGTGCGCTCGTGCTTGATCTTGAACATGAGGCGTTCGTTCTGGCGGTAGCGCAGGTCCAGAGGCTTGGCGATGACGCCGTCCAGACCCGCGCCCTCGAACTGCTCGAACCACTCCCGCGCCACGTCGGGGTCCGTGGTCGCGGGGGCCACGTGGACGGGGGCCGTGACGCCGGACAGGGCCTTCACCAGGAGGGCGCGCCGGTCGGCCATCCGCACGTCGAGCAGCGCCTCGTCGCCGAGGGCGAGGAGGTCGAACGCCACGAACGAGGCAGGGGTGCGCTCGGCGAGCAGCGCGACGCGCGAGGCCGCCGGATGGATACGTTCCGTGAGCGCGTCGAAGTCGAGGCGCCCGTCCCCGGCGATGACGATCTCGCCGTCCATCACGCAGCGTGCCGGCAGGCGCTCGCGCAGGGCCGTCACCAGCTCGGGGAAGTAGCGGGTCAGCGGCTTTCCGGTGCGGCTGCCGATCTCGGTCTCGTCCCCGTCGCGGAAGACGATCGCGCGGAAGCCGTCCCACTTGGCCTCGTACTGCATGCCCGGCGGGATCTTCGCCACGGGCTTGGCGAGCATGGGCTTCACGGGAGGCATCACCGGCAGATCCATGCCTCGATTCTGCGGTGCTTTGCGATGTACCGCCCGGTGTGCGGTGTATGTCCGGCGCGTTTAGCGTGGCTCGCATGGGTGCAGCGAAGGGCAGAAGCACGGCCGTGGAGATCGACACGGGGGAGCGGACGGTGCGCCTGTCCAGCCCCGACCGGGTGGTCTTCCCCGAGCGGGGGTTCACCAAGCTGGACCTCGCCCAGTACTTCGTCGCCGTCGGCCCCGGCATCCTGCGCGCGCTCAGGAACCGTCCCACCACCCTGGAGCGCTACCCGGAGGGTGTGAGCGGCGAGTCCTTCTACCAGAAGCGCGCCCCGAAGAACCTGCCCGACTGGATCCCCACGGGCACCATCGCCTTCCCCAGCGGCCGCACCGCCGACGAGATCTGCCCCACCGAGGTGGCCGCCGTCATCTGGGCCGCCCAGTACGGCACCCTCACCTTCCACCCCTGGCCCGTGCGCCGCGACGACACCGACCACCCCGACGAACTCCGCGTCGACCTCGACCCGCAGCCCGGCACGGACTACGCCGACGCGGTGCGCGCAGCCCACGAACTGCGCGCGGTCCTCGCGGAGTTCGGCGGCCTGGAGGGCTGGCCCAAGACCTCCGGGGGCCGTGGCCTGCACGTCTTCGTGCCGATCGCGCCGCGCTGGACCTTCACCGAGGTCCGCAGGGCCGCCATCGCCTGCGGGCGCGAGCTGGAGCAGCGGATGCCGGACGCCGTGACGACGGCCTGGTGGAAGGAGGAGCGCGGGTCACGGATCTTCGTGGACTACAACCAGACGGCCCGCGACCGCACGATCGCCTCCGCCTACTCGGTACGGGCCCGCCCCCACGCACCGGTCTCGGCGCCGCTGCGCTGGGACGAGGTCGACGACGCCGTGCCCGAGGACTTCGACATCGCCACGATGCCGGACCGCTTCGCGCGCCTCGGTGACGTCCACGCGGGCATGGACGACCGGGCCCATACGCTCGACGCCCTCCTCGAACTGGCCGACCGCGACGAGCGGGACCGCGGACTCGGCGACCTGCCCTACCCGCCGGAGTACCCGAAGATGCCGGGAGAGCCCAAGCGGGTGCAGCCGAGCCGGGCGAAACACGAGGAGTAGAACGGTGCCCCCGCCCCGAGGGGGCGAGGGCACCGAGCGCGGTGGCGCCGCGCCTGGTGTTACAACTCCTTGATCCTGATGTCCCGGTAGGACACCACGTCCGTCACGCCGTGGACCTGGAGCCCGAGGTAGCCGGACGCGTACCGGCGCCCGTCCGTGCCCGGGTCGTCGCCGCGCGGCGGCACGAACTCCTGGCCGCCGACGTTGTCGAACTCGTTGATCAGGACGCCGTTGCGGTAGACCGAGTAGTGCTGGTCGACCACGCGGATCTCGTAGTCGTTCCAGGTGCCCTTCGGGGTGACGCCGGCGCCCGCGAGGCCCACCCGGTCGAAGCCGTAGACCGACCCCGTCTTGTACATGTCGCCGTCGGGACGGTCGAGCACCTGCACCTCGTGCCCGTACTTGATGGCGACCCACTCCGGGCGCGGCTCCTCCGGGTGGTCGTGGACCTGCGGGAAGCGCACGAAGACACCGGAGTTGGCGTTGCCGTTGCCCGGTGCGTCGTCCCGCCACTGGAGCTTCAGCGAGAAGTCGCCGTACTTGCGCTGCGGGAACCACAGCATCCCCATGCCCTGGACCGTGGTGGAACTGGTGAGGGTGCCGTCGGTGTTGAGACCGAACTCGCCGCCGCCCACCTGCTCCCACCTCTCGAAGCTCTCCTTGGTGCCGTCGAAGAGCTTGCGGTAGCCCTCGGTCTGGCCGGGCTTGCCGATGCCGGACTGCCCGGCCGCGCGGTTGATCTTGTCGTACTCGCGCCGGTCGACCTCACCCGCCCTCAGGAGCTTGTCCGTCACGCCCTTGACGTGCTTCAGGAAGAGCGCGTGCGAGGTCCACTCCTTCTCGTCCTCGATCAGTTCGTTGATGCGGCAGCGGTTGTTCGTGACGCGGTTCGGGATGCCCGTGTCGACCGTGCCCACGATCACCGTCGACCGCTCGTCGAACTCGGGGCAGTGGGGGGCGGGCACCCCGCCGCCCTCGGAGACGGTGAACGACACGCTCTTCGCCTCCGCCGTGTTGCCCGCCTTGTCGCTCGCCCGGTAGGCCACGGAGTGGCGTCCCGCGCGGTCCACGACGACCGGTGCCTCGTAGGCGAGGTAGGGGCCGCCGTCCAGGGAGTACTCGACCTCGGCGACGCCCGAGCCGGCGTCGGTCGCGGTGACCGTCACCTTCGCCCTGCCGAGGTAGGCGCCGTCCGAGTCCTTGTCGCCCGTCACCTTCGCCGACGTCTCCGGAGGCGTCCTGTCCTCGACCGGCGGCGCGACGACCGTGAACTCCTCGGCCTTCTCCGCGGCTTGGTTGCCCGCCTTGTCGGTGGCGCGGTAGCGGACCTTGTGGGTGCCCGCCTCGTGGACCATCACGGGCGCGGAGTACGTGGTCCAGGCGCCGTCCCCGATCGCGTACTCGATCTTGTTGACACCGGAGCCGGTGTCGGACGCGGTGACGGTGACCGTGGCCATCGCGACGTACTGCCCCTGGTCGTTCTTCTCGCCGGTCACCGTGGCCGACGTCTCCGGAGGCGTCCTGTCGTCCGTCGGCGGCGCGACGACCGTGAAGTCGACGGCCTTCTCCGCCGAGACGTTGCCCGCCTTGTCGGTGGCCCGGTAGCGGATCTTGTGCGTGCCGACCTGGTCGACGACCACGGGCGCGGTGTACGGCTGCCACGCGCCGTCCGCCCCGACCGCGTACTCGACCTTGTCGACGCCCGAACCCTCGTCCGTCGCGGTCACCGCCACGGAGGCCGAACCGACGTAAGCGCCGTCGGCGTTGGTCGCCCCCTCGACCTTGGCCGAGGCCTCCGGAGGCGTGGTGTCCTCGCCGCCGCCCTCGGTGACGACGAGGATGCCCTGCATCGCCCCGTGGCCCGGGATGGTGCAGTGGTAGCGGTAGCGGCCCGGGGTGAGCGTGACCTCGGCGGTGTGCTTGCCGCCCTGCTCGTCGTTGGGGTTGGCCAGGATGTTCAGCGGCACGTCGTTGTTGTACTCCGGGTCGGAGACGTCGAACGTCAGCGTGTGCGGCATGCCGGTCGTGTTGCCGGTCGCCTCGCTGTTCTCGAAGACGATCGTCGTCTGTCCCGCCACTGCCGTGGTGGGCGCCGACTTGTACTTGGTGATGTCGTTGTCGGCGGTCCAGGTCAGTGTCTGCGCCGCGGCGAGCCCGGTGTTGTCGGGGCGCGCGGTCGCGGTGGTGGAGGTCAGGCCGAGCACCATCAGGAGCGCGGCGAGCAGCGCTGTATACAGTCTTCGTCTTCCGGATGCAGTACGCGATGTTCGGTACGTCGTACGCGATGTACCGCCGATCGCATTCCAGGACGCCCGCATCATCCCGCCTTCCTCGCCAGGTCGTCGGCAGCCGGGGTCGGCGCGCCGCCCTTGTACGTCACGCGCCACAGCGCCGACTTGGCGTCCGAGGTGAAGAAGCCCCTGCCGTAGTCGAGGACGTAGAGCGAGCCGTCCGGCGCGAACTTCCAGTCCATGAGGTTCTTGATGCCGTCGTTGCCGATCGGAATGATCTTCTTCAGGGATTCGGCGTGCACCGGGAGCCCGCCGCTGCCCACCGTCTTCGGGTCGGTGAGCACCGCGTGCCGCGGCTGGTCGCCGTCGTAGAAGTCGCCGACGAACCACTTGCCGTCCCAGTAGGAGGGCCACTTGTCGGCGCTCGCGTTCGCCGCGTCGTAGCGGTAGACGGGGCCGTTCATCGTGGCCTGGCCGCCGCCCTTGAGCCACGGCAGGAGTAGCTTCTGCTCCTCCGTCCTGTAGCTCGGCACGCCGTTCGCGTCCCTGGGGTAGTCGACGCCGCCGCCCTGCGGCGAGTACCAGATGGTGTTCGGTTCGGCCGGCGGGATGTTCACCAGGCCGTCGTTGTTGGGCGACTCGTTCTTGAGGTTCTTGCAGTCGTACCAGCCCAGCGGCTTCGTCGGATCCGGCAGATTGCGGTCGCGGTAGGGCTGGTTGTTGCCCATGCAGTACGGCCAGCCGCGGTTGGAGGCGTGGGTGATCGCGGCGAACGTGTCGTACTTCGCGGGGCCCCACGTCGTCGACGGCGCGGGTGCGTCGGGGCCGACCCACCCGGCGTACAGCGTGTCGGTCTTCTTGTCGACGGAGATGCGGGCGGGGTTCCTGACGCCCATCACATAGATCTCGCCGCGCGTCTTGCCGCCGCCCTCGTCCTGCTCCTTGCCGGTGAAGAGGTTTCCTTCGGGGAGCGTGTACGTCCCGTCCGGCTCCGGGTGGATGCGCAGGATCTTGCCGTTGAGGTTGTTGGTGTTGCCCGCGGTGCGGCGGGCATCCGCGAAGGAGACGCCCTTGAAGTCGGGCTGCGGGTTGTTGCCGGAGTAACCGTCCGTGAAGCCCGAGGAGTTGTTGTCGCCGGTCGCTATGTAGAGGTTGTCCTTGGAGTCCCAGGCCATCCCGCCGCCCGCGTGGCAGCAACTGTGGATCTGCACCGGCCACTTGAGCAGCACCTTCTCGCTGGCCATGTCCAGCTTGCCGGTGGCCTGGTCGAGGGTGAAGCGGGAGACGTACCGCTCGGCCATGTGCGTCTCGCGGTTGATCTTCGCGTGCGGCGTGTAGTGCAGGTACACCCAGCCGTTCCGCGTGAACTCCGGGTCGAGCTCGATGCCGAGCAGGCCCTCCTCCACCTTGATCAGTTCATCGCCGCCGCCCTTGTTGCCGAAGACCGACAGGGTGCCCGCGAGCGTCACCTTCTTGGTCCTGGGGTCGTAGACGTGGATCTCGCCCCTGCCCTTGCCGATGTCCGGGTTGTTCCAGTCGGTGACCACCGGCTGGGAGGAGTCGGCGCCGCCGCGGCCGATGTAGAGGACCCGCCCGTCGGGCGCGGTGACCAGGCCGTGCGGCTCGCCGATCTGGTCGTTCTGGCCCGGCTTGTTGGGCTGGGTGAGGCGCTCCGCCTTGTAGTTGGCGTCGATCGTCGCCTTGCAGTCGGCGCGCGCGATGCGGCTGGTCCACAGCAGGGCGCCGCGCAGATGGGCGCGGAAGTCCGCTTCGTCGTACGACGCCGCCGTGCCGCCCATGCCGGTGTAGAAGGAGCGTCCGCCGTCGTAGTCGCGGCACCACGAAACCGGGTGGTCCCAGCCGTTCTTGCTGTCGCCCGGCTGGTATGTCGTCTCCCGTACACGGGCGACCGTATGCACTTCACCGGAGGGGTTCTTCGTCCAGTTCAGCCACCGGTCGGGGCGCTTCCACTGGAGGGGCAGGTCCTTGGTCGCCGGGTTCTCGCGGTCGCCGACCTCCACGGTGGCCCGCTGGACGTTCGCCGGGCCGGAATCCGCGGGCCGGGCGCCGATCAGCCCGGTGAACCAGTTCGAGTACGGTTCCGCGCGGGCCGCGTCGTGGATGCCGAGGAAGCCGCCGCCGGCCTCCATGTAGGCCTCCAGGCCCGCCTCCTGCTCGGCGTCGAGGACGTCGCCGCCGCCGGTCACGAAGGTCACGGCATTGAACGTGCCGAGCTCGGCCTCGTCCGTGAAGACGGCCGGGTCGTCGGTCGCCTCGATCCTGAACCGCTGGGCGGCCGGGCCCGACCGGCCGATCTTCTCGATCGCCTCGATGGCCGCGTTGACGACGGGGGACTCGTCGCCGTCCGCCGCCGAGCCGTGGAAGACGAGCACCTTCACGTTCGCGCCGCCGGGTGGCGACGGCAGGGACATCGTTGTCAACGGCGGTTCCGGGTAGGGCCGCGCCGAGGCGGCCTGGGCCGACAGTGCGCCGGTGACCAGGGCGCCGGACAGCAGGGCGGCCGCCCAGGCCCTGCGCGAGCGGTCCGGTCTGCGTCGTGCTCTGCTCAACCCTCGTACGCCCAAGGGTTCTTGATGCGGTGTGAGCCGCATGAGTACACCCACCCCTCGTCGGTCACAGCAACAGCGCCGACGAAGCTAGACCTCTTTCCGCAACTCGCCAATAGGTATCACCGCGATAGCGCGAACTTTGTCCTGCGTGTGGATAAACGAAGATCCCGTCGATACCGTGTGGCCGTCCCCGGGGCCTCTCGCGCCCCGTCAGTCTCCGTACCGCAGTGGGGAGTTCGGCATGGTTGGACGCGGCATGGACAGGGCCGGTACGGACGGTTCCGGCCTGGACGGTTTCAGCCCGGACGGTTCCGGCCCGGACGGTTCCGGCATGGACAGGCGGAGCTTCAACCGGAGGATGCTCGCGGGCGGCGCGGCGGCGGCAGCCGGGGTGACATCGTTGTCGCTCGCGAACGCGCCCGACGCGCGCACGGCCGAGGCGCCGCCGAAGACGGCCCCCGCGGGCGGCGAGGTCAAGCGCATCAAGATGTACGCGGAGAAGCTCCCGGACGGGCAGATGGGCTACGGCCTGGAGAAGGGCAAGGCCTCCATACCGGGCCCGCTCATCGAGTTGAACGAGGGCGACACCCTGCACATCGAGTTCGAGAACACGATGGACGTGGACGCCAGCCTGCACGTCCACGGCATGGACTACGAGATCTCCAGCGACGGCACCCGGCACACGAGGAGCCACGTCGAGCCGGGCGGCAAGCGCACCTACACCTGGCGTACGCACGCCCCGGGGCGCCGCAAGGACGGCACGTGGCGGCCCGGCACCGCGGGCTACTGGCACTACCACGACCACGTGGTCGGCACGGACCACGGCACCGGCGGCGTACGCAAGGGCCTCTACGGCGCGCTGATCGTGCGGCGCAAGGGCGACCTGCTGCCGGACAAGACCTTCACCGTCGTCTTCAACGACATGACGATCAACAACAAGGCGGGTCACGACAGCCCCACCTTCGAGGCCACTGTGGGCGATCGGGTCGAGTTCGTGTCGATCACGCACGGCGAGTATTACCACACGTTCCATGTGCACGGTCACCGCTGGGCGGACAACCGCACGGGCATGCTGACGGGCCCCGACGACCCGAGCCAGATCCTCGACGACAAGATCACGGGCCCGGGAGACTCCTTCGGCTTCCAGGTCGTCGCGGGCGAGGGCGTGGGCGCGGGCGCCTGGATGTACCACTGCCATGTCCAGAGCCACTCGGACATGGGAATGGCGGGACTCTTCCTGGTCAGGAAGCCGGACGGGACGATCCCGGACTACGAGCCGCACCACGCGGGGGCCGCGAAGGGCGCGCGGAAGTCGGGGGAGAAGTCGCAGACGTCCGGGCACGACCACCACTAGCCTCCGGCGCGCAGCCTCTCCAGGAGTGCGGCGAGGGCCCTGGCGCGACCCTCCGGGCCGAGGCCGTCGTCCTCCGAGACCTCACAGCGGTCGACCCAGTCGGACGCCTCCAGCTGCTCCAGGTCTCGGACGAGGCTCGCGCGCACGTCGTCGGGGATCCGGGAGTCCAGGTCCGCCGCCGTCTCGACGAGACCCGACACGAAGTCCCAGTGCACGTCCGGGGATCGGAACTCCTGGAGGAGCCGGTCGTACGGGACGGCCTCGCCGCGCCCGAGCGCGTCGCTGAAGACGAACGCGCGCACTTCGGGGACCGGTGAGTCGGCGCCGCGCTTCAGGGCGTCGGCGGCGGCGCGGGCGTTGCGCGCGTCGCCGCAGTCGAGTTCGGCCAGCGACCCGGCGGCGCTCACGCGGACCAGGCGGTCGGCATCGTGCTCCAGCAGCTCGACGAGACCGTCCACGGCCGCTCGCTCCGCCGGGGACCCCTCGGCCATCGGATAGAGGGCCTCGGCGGCGGCCTTGCGCACCAGGGCGTCCGGGTGGCGCAGTCCGTCGAGGAGGAGCTGGTACGGCGGTTCGTCCAGAGGGTGCTGGAGGTGGAGCCAGTCGTGGCAGCGGATCACCTCGCTCAGGACGAGCGCGTCCGGGCCGTCCGCGACCAGGCGGTCCAAGGTCTCCCGGACGCGGCCGTACCTGAACACGCCGTTGAACAGCAGCAGGTGGGAGAGCGTCTGGGCGCCCAGCACGACCCGGCCGGGGTCCTCGTCGGCGCACAGCGCCAGCGCCTCGTCGACCATCACGCCGACGCGGGCGCGCTCCGTCCAGGACTCCTCCTCGGGCGCCTCGGTGAGGTCGGCCAGGGCGTCGGTGCGCTCCCTGCCCCGCGGAGGCAGGGGCAGCACCTCGGTGAGGGCGGTGCGCATCCCGGAGCGCACCCGCTCGGCCTCGTCCGCGGGCAGCGGTTCGTTCCGGCGCACGACGAGTGACGCCAGCATCACCGCGAGGTCGAACGCCAGGTCGCGCGCGAAGTCGCCCGGCCGCCCGAGTCCGGCGATGCCCTCGGCGGTCCAGCCCTTGTCGCGCAGATACGTCAGGCGCTCCCGCATGTCGTCGCGGAGGTCCTCGCCGATGTCCTCGAGGGCCGGGGGCCCGCCGAGCTCCGCCACGAAGGCGGTCCAGGCCCGCAGGAAGCCTTCGGGGTCGCCGAGGTGCCCGGCGACGAGCCCTTCGGCGCGCGAGCGGATCCCCGGTTCGCGGCGCAGGGCCACCGCGAACCCGTCCACCACGGTCTCGTCGAAGGCGTCCGTCCAGGGCTCGCGCGCCACGGCCCGCGCCAGCTCGCGCAGCGCCCACTCCAACCGGGCCGACTCCGCGGCCGTGGTCGCCGTCTCGGCGCGGACCGCCACGTCCGGGTCCCGCAGCGCCGCGGCCAGCCGCTCGTGCAGTTCGGCCCGCTTGCGCTCTCTGCGCCTCCTGAACATGACGGGCAGCGTATGCGCAGGGCGGAAACGCCCTCGCCGGACCCCCGGCGCGGCCGGTACGGAAGGATGCCTCCAGACACCGTCAGGGAGGAGTGAGCGAAGGTGACCGAGGAACCGCGTCCCACCCTGGAGGCCGTGGCCGCACGTGCCGGGGTCTCCAGGGCCACCGTCTCCCGCGTCGTCAACGGCGACCCCGGCGTGCGGGAGGCGCTCGCGGAGAAGGTGAGACACGCGGTCGACGAACTCGGCTACGTCCCCAACCGCGCCGCGCGCAGCCTGGTGACCCGGCGCCACGACGCGGTCGCCGTGGTGATCGCGGAACCGGAGACGAGGGTCTTCGCCGACCCGTTCTTCGCGCTGCAACTGCGGGGCATCAGCAAGGAGTTGACCGCGCAGGACGTGCAGCTCGTACTGCTGCTCACCGAGGGGCGGGACGACCACGAGCGGGTCGGCCGCTATCTCGCGGGCGGTCACGTCGACGGCGCGCTCGTCTTCTCGCTGCACCTCGACGACCCGCTGCCCGGCATCATCCGGCGCGCCGGGGTGCCCACCGTGTTCGGCGGGCGCCCGGGCTGGCCGGAGGAGGAGTCCGGCCCGGGCGCGCCGTACGTCGACTGCGACAACCGCGGCGGGGCCCGCGAGGCGGTACGCCATCTGGTCGGCCTCGGCCGCGAGCGCGTCGCGCACATCACGGGCCCCCTCGACCAGACGTCCGCGGTGGACCGGCTCGACGGCTTCCGTGACGTGCTGGGCGACGTGGATCCGCGGCTGGTCGCCGAGGGCGACTTCACCCCGGCGGGCGGCGAGCGTGCGATGCGGGAACTCCTGGACCGCGTACCGGAGTTGGACGCCGTCTTCGCCGCCAACGACCTGTCCGCGTCCGGTGCGCTCCGCGTGCTGCGCGAGCGGGGCAGGAGGGTGCCGGACGACGTGGCGGTGGTCGGCTTCGACGACATGCTGCCGGTGGCGGAGGGGACCGAGCCGCCGTTGACGACGGTCCGTCAGGACATCGAGGAGATGGGCCGGTTGATGGCCCACATGATCCTGCGCGGCAGAGGCGAGGAGGGCGCCGGGGCCGGTCCCGCGCAGGTGGTCCTGCCGACGGCCCTGGTGCGCAGGGCGTCGGCATAACGGGTCTGGTCCGGCCGTGCCCCGGCTTCGTGGCCGGGGCACGCCTCCGCGGCCGGGGCACGGCTTCGGCCGCGGAGGCGGTGAGGCGGTCAGGCGGTGAGGCGGTCAGGAACCCACGCTCACCGTGAACCGCCGCGGATTCCCGTCGTGCGCGGCTCCCGACACGTCCGGCTGTCCGTCGGGGCGCACGTCGTCGTACGGAAACGCGTACCCGATCGGGGAGTTGGCGTGCACCACGCGTGACCAGTGGTTGGTCACCGCGTCCCGGTAGTAGTCGGCCGAGGTCGCGCCGTTCGGCTGCTCGGGGTGGGTGAGCATGATGCTGCGGTTGAAGCCGGCGGCGAGCCTGGCGAGGAGGCCCTTCTTGTCGTCCGGGTCGTTCGGGTTGTTGGCGAAGGGCCCGTGGTTGCAGGTGAAGATGTCCTTCGAGGTGGGCTTGGCGAAGGAGTGGCCGCCGTTGAACGTGAGGACGTCGCCGCTCACACGCCCGGTGAACACGCCGCGGCCGCCCTGGAGATCGATCCTGAGGTCCGTCGAGCGGTACTTGTCCCACACCTGGTCGATGTAGCCGTTCCACACGTCGCGGAACGGCATCTGGTCGGGCCTGTCGAAGTACGGCGCCATGAGGTTCTGCGGCGAGATGACCCGCAGGACGCCGCCGTCGCCCCGGATGACCAGGTCGTCCCACGGCTGCCCGTCCTCGGCCGCCTGCGCGGCGAGGTCCGAGGCGATCTTGTCGACGGCGCCCTCGGGCAGCGGGGCGACGGTGTGCGTGGCGTCGCCCTCCAGGGTCAGGCCGATGGGCAGGGCGGTGACGAGGTCGACGTAGCTGATGTTGGCGTAGAGCTGCTGCGGGTTGAAGGTGAACTCGCAGAACGACCAGGTGCGGCCGTAGTTGGGGTCCTCGCGGGTCGCGAAGGCGGGCTCGACCAGGGAAGGGCCGGGGTTGAGGAAGAAGTCGAGTTTGTCGTCGCGCACGAAGTAGACGCGGGCGCCGTACATCTGGGGCAGGGTCAGCACCTTGGGGGCGGATCCCGCCGCGCCGAGCGGGATGGCGCAGTCGACGGGCAGCGGGGTCTGCGGCGCCGAGGGCGACTCGGGTCGGTAGACGCCGCCGTCGGGCTTGAGCAGCACCCAGCGGTCGGTGCCCTGCTCGTGCCCGGTGACGTAGGCGCGCACCTGGCCGGGGAGCGACTTGTTCGCGAGGGCCAGCTCGCAGGTGGCGGGCGCGGCCCTGCCGCCCGCCCGGGCACGGGGGCTGAGAGCGCTCCCCCAGACGGGATGGGTGAGGGCGCCCGCGGCGCCGGCCGCGGTGGTCAGGAACGTTCGTCGCGATATCACGGAAGGTCTCCTGCACGGTGGGGTGTGGGGGGAGGTGGGGGGTGGTGCACCACTGTCGCGGCGGGCGAATGTGGCGTCAAGACTTATGGCTGAGAGCGCTCTCAGAAATGTTGTCCGTTCATGAAATGGCGGCGTGGGAGGAGGGTTTCCCGCCGCGGCGGGCGGATTGTCAGTGGCGGGTGCCAGACTCGTGAGGACGGAAGAGAGATGCGACAAAGGAGTCGATCATGCTCAATACCCGTTTTGCCACGGGCGCTCCGGTCTGGGTGGACATGTGCGCCCCCGACCTCGGAGACGTCCGCGGCTTCTACCAAGAGCTGTTCGGCTGGGAGCTCCAGCAGGGTGGCGAGGAGTTCGGCGGCTACAGCCAGTATCAGCTCGGCGGCAGGACCACGGCGGGCGCGATGGCCGTCCCCGCGGAGGACGCCCCGCCGAGCTGGACGGTCTACTTCCGCACCCCGGACGTCGACGCCACGGTGAAGGCGGCCGAGCAGGCCGGCGGCGGCACCCTGTTCGAGGCGGTGGACATCCAGGACCTCGGCCGCATGGCGGGCCTCACCGACTCCGCCGGGATCCCGTTCTCCGTCTGGCAGCAGGGCCGGCTCAAGGGCCTTGATGTGGTGAACGAACCGGGCTCGCTGGTCTGGACCGAGCTCTACACCCCGGACGTCCAGCAGGCCCTCGCGTTCTACGGCTCCGTGTTCGGCTGGGGCACCTCGGAGACCGCCTTCCCCGGCGGCAGCTACACCATGGTGCATCCGGCGGACGGCACCGAGGACGACATGTTCGGCGGCGTCGTGCCGCTGGCCGGCGACCCCTCGGAGGCGGGCGCGGGGGCGTACTGGCTCCCGTACTTCCAGGTAGAGGACTGCGACGAGGCGGTGGCCAAGGCGCGCCGCGGCGGAGGCACGGTGCGGATGGAGCCCATCTCGATGGCGGGCGTGGGCCGCTTCGCCAAGCTCGCGGACCCGTCGGGCGCGCGCTTCGCGGTACTCCAGCCGTCGCCTCCCGGCGAGCCGATGGAGGCGTAGGCTGCGTGCCGGGTGCCGGAACGCCCGGACCAGCCGGATGTCGGACCGCCGATGGACCGGACCGCCGGATGCCGGTCCAGCTGGATGCCGGACGGCTGGGCCAGCCGGACGGCCGGGCCAGCCGGACGGCCGGGCCAGCCGGACCGCCGGATGCCGGACCAGCTGGATGCCGGACCGCCGGGCCAGCCGGACGGCCGGACCAGCTGGATGCCGGACGGCCGGGCCAGCCGGATCAGCCGGATGCCGGACCGCCGGACCAGCCGGACGGCCGGACCAGCCGGATGCCAGATCGCCGGGCCAGTCGGACGCCGGGCCAGCCGGAAGCCGGACAGCCGGTGGTCGGACGACGGACGGTGGCTGGTGGTCGGACGGTTGGTTGCCCGGTCTGGCGTAGGGGGCCGGACGGTTTGTGCCAGGCCGGTGTTTGGGCGTGTTGCCCGAGGGGCAGTCTCAGCGGGGCCTCGCCGCGGGCGGACCGGTCGCGAAACACCGGCCGGGCGGTTGTTGATCGTTCGTTGATCGCTTGTTTCGCGCGGTGGTGCAGCATCGGCGGCATGCAGATCGAGATGACAGCCGAGCCCGAACTCGCCTGGCAGGAGCAGGCCCTGTGCGCCCAGACCGGAGCTGATTTCTTCTTCCCCGAGCCGGGGAGTTCGGTGCGCGAGGCGAAGAGCATCTGTCAGATGTGTGAGATGCGCCCGGCCTGCCTGGAGTACGCACTCGCCAACGACGAGCGGTTCGGCGTCTGGGGCGGCCTCTCCGAGAAGGAGCGGTACGCCCTCAGACGCGAACCGCGCGCCTGAGCGCGCGGTTCCCCGCGCCCCGAAGAGGGGCGCGGGGAACCGCGGCGGACTTCCTCAGGCCCGCTCGACCCCCTCAGGCGTACGTCACCGTGAACTGCCGCGTCCCCGCGGGGACATGGACGTCGTCGCCGGAGACCGGCAGCTCGCGCCCGTCCGCCGACACGGACCGCACCTGCCCGAACCGGCAGGGGTAGACGTACCGCACCCGCTCCGGGGCCTCGGTGACCTCCACCGTCACGGTCCGGTCGCCCGCGTCATGGGTGAGCCGGTAGCCGAAGGGGGCACCGAACAGCGTCGGCGCGGACTCCACGGCCACCGTGTCCCCGTCCGGCACCCAGTGCGGACGCACGCCCGGCGCGATGTAGACATGCGGGTCACGGTCCTCGTCCGCCTCGAAGAGCAGGATGTCGCGGAGCAGGAGCAGATACTCGGCGGCCGCCCAGCCGTGCGGGATGTCGCCCATGTACCAGTGGCGGGACGGCACTTCGCGGAAGTCCGACGCGATGCTGAAGGCGTGCTGCTCGTTCCACGCGCCGAGCGCCACCGCCCGCTCCTGCGTCCGCGGGAAGGACGCCCCGACGATCCAGCCGAGGAGCGCGTCCATCCGCACCGGATCGCCCGCGAGCAGATACGCGTGCGCCAACTGCGTGGTCAGATAAGGGCCGTAGGCGTTCCAGGCGGCCTTGTGCCGGTAGCCGCCGGACACGAAGTGGGCGTACATGGTGTCCAGCGTGAAGCGCGCCGCCCGGTCGATGTCCGTGCCCAGTTTGCTGCCCATGTGCAGCCGCAGCGGATGGAAGAACGCCGCCGCGCCGATCATCGTCGAGTCGAGCCGCCCGACGTCGGCGGGCCCGGTCGGGATGTACGTCTCCCAGGCGCCGCGCCCGCGCTGCTCCTCCAGGACCCAGCGGATCGAGGCCCCAGTGGCGCGCTTCACGTCGTCGAAGGCGGCCCACAGTTCGGGCACGTCCGGCGAGCCGATGCGCTCCGCGAGCCGCGCCGCCTCGTACAGACCGGCGAGCGCCCACAGGTCGTCCCAGTAGTGCGGCTTGTCGCGCTCGCCCAGGTGCTCGGCGCTCCAGCCGCTGTGCAGCAGGCCGTACTGGTCGCGGTTGTCGCGCAGCCACCGGGCGCCGTCGATCACGTACGGGGTGTAGAGCTTCGCGCCGAACGCGGCGGAGCGCCCCTTCGTGCGGTCGAAGCGGCCGATCGCCCACAGCGCCTGGCCGTTGCTGTCCCACTCCCGGTCGTCCCGCTCGTGCGGGCCGCCGTAGAAGCCGTACTCGGCGCACGGCCCGATCCGGCCGGTGCCGCGGTTGAACTTCAGCGGGTAGTGCGTGCCCAACTGGTGCTCGGCGAGCGCCTGGTCGCCCACCAGCGAGCAGGCCGTGGCCTCCACCGAGGAGTCGCGGATCCAGAACGAGTCGTACACCGTCGGGCCCGGATGGATCTCGCCGTGGTCGGAGAGGATGAGCAGCTGCGAGCGGGACTCGCGGAACAGGTCCGTCAAGTGCGCGACGGGACGCGGAAGTTCCGGCTGCAGGCCCTGGTCGACCAGCTTGGCCGTCCAGAACCGCCGGTTGGCGTCCTCCAGTTCGCCCACCGGGGTCGCCCTGATCTCGGTCAGGTCGGCGGCCCCGCTGTACAGATCGACGGGCAGCCGCACGTCCACCTCGAACACGTCGTCGTCGACGACCGTGAAGGGCCATGCGAACACCGCGCTGCACAACCCCGCCACCTGGTCCTGCGCCTGGCGCGCGCCGTTCAGCTTGCCGCCCACGGCCAGGTCGTGGAACGGGCTGTGCGTCAGGTAGGTGTTCGGGTCGTGGCTGAAGTCGGGGTTGCCGTACACGCCGTAGTGCTCGGGCGGGGTCTCGGCGTCGAACACCGGGCCCCAGCCGCTGTTCGTCTCCACCCGGTTCTCCTCCGGCAGATGCCGCAGGAACGTCAGCCTCCGGTCGGTGATCTGCCGGCCGTTGCGGTCGTGCCGCTGGAAGCCGCTCGGCCCCGCCGGCATCACCGCCGCGCACAGCCAGCCCTCGCGCGGCCGCCCGGTCGTGGTGCCCACCGTCACCCGGGTCACCACCAGGTCCCGCTGCCGCGCGCCGATCGCCGTGGCGAAGGTGCGCTGCACGAACTCGACGCCGTCCGGCGCGCGGAAGTCGGTGAGGACCACCGGCAGGTGCGGGGCCTCCATGCGCTGTCCGACCGCGCCGCCGTCGGTGAGCTGCGGCAGGTGGAGCGCGCCCGTCGCCGGGTCGTAGAGGAAGAACGACAGGCAGTACTTGTCGTAGACCGGCTCGATCTCGCCGGCCTGGCCGATCAGGGACTCCTGGCGGTGGTCCTTCACGCCCACCATGTGCCAGTAGCGGTACAGGGCGTTGGAGGCCAGGGCGGCCTCCTTCGATTCGTACGTCCCGGAGTCGAAGTCGTCGCTCCAGCGCCGGAAGGCCTGCTGCGCCCACCAGGGCACGGGATAGGGCACCTGTGCCCGCCCGGCCCAGCCGCGCCACATGACCTCGTAGAACATCCACTCATGGGTCTGCACCATGGGTTCCACCCCCGCTGCCCACCGTTGCACCGCGCGAGGCGTTCGTAAATCGGGTGTCTCGGTCAGGGTCCCGGCTTGACCGTCTTCATCGTCAGGTGCGAGTCGACGCGCAGGACACAGGGGAGGCCGGTGAGCTTGCCGGTGAGAAAGGCCTCGTAGGCGGCGTGGTCGGCGACCGCGACGCGGATGAAGTAGTCGGGGCGGCCGAACATGCGCCGTACCTCTATGACTTCCTCGTAGGAGGCCACGACCTCCTCGAACTCGAGGTACGTGTCGCGGTCGTTGGCGCTGACCTCGACGTCGATGAGGACTTCGAGACCGCGCCCGAGCGCGGCGGTGTCGATGACGGCGTGGTAGCCGGCGATGACGCCCGCCTCTTCCAGGCGTTTGACCCGGCGCAGGCAGGGAGGCGCGGTCAGGCCGACGCGTTTGGCCAGCTCGACGTTGGTGAGACGGCCGTCCTGGCGCAGGTGAAACAAAATTTCGTGGTCCAGGGCATCAAGGCGGATTTCATTGCTCACCGGGTCATCATAGAGCCACTATCGGCAATCAAATTAGGCGTGGATCTTCATAAAATGTCGGCATGCGTACAGCACCACCCGTTGTCGGCGATCCCCCTGTGTCCACCCCCGTCCCACCTGCACGTTCCCTGTCAGGAGTGCGGACCGCGCTCGGCGACACCGCCTCCGTGGGGCTCGCGTTCCTGCCGCTCGGTCTCGCCTTCGGGGCCCTGGTCACCCAGTCCGGGCTCGACTGGTGGTGGGCCGGTTTGTCCGCCGCGCTCGTCTATGCGGGCTCGTTCGAATTCCTGCTGATCGGCATGGTCGCCGCAGTCGCCCCGCTGGCCTCGATCGCCGCGACCGCCTTCATGGTGAACGTCCGGCATGTGTTCTACGCGCTGTCCTATCCGCTGCACCGCGTCGAAGGGCGGGTCGGCAAGGCGTACGGCACCTTCGCGCTCAGCGACGAGGCGTTCGCCCTGACCTCGGGGGAGCAGGCCCGCTCCTGGCCGGGGCGGCGCATCCTCGGACTGCAGCTCCTCCTGCATCTCTACTGGGTGGTCGGCTCGATCGCGGGTGCGCTGCTCGGCTCGCTCATCCCGGAGAGCGTCACGGGCCTGGACTTCGCGCTGACCGCCCTGTTCACGGTGCTCGCCGTCGACGCCGTGCGGGACCTGCGCGGTGATCTGCCCACACCCGTACTCGCCCTGCTCAGCGCCCTGTTCGCCCGGCTGGTCTTTCCCGGCGAGCTGCTCCTGGCCGCCTTCGCCCTGTTCACCCTCGGGCTCCTGGCCCGCCACCTGGCCACCCGGAGGACGCCGAGCCATGCATGACGCGGGATACGCCATAGCCGCGGTCCTCGTCACCGCCGCCGTCACCTGGGCCCTGCGCGCCCTGCCCTTCGCCGCCCTCGCCCCGCTGCGCGAGAGCGGCACCGTCCAGTACCTCGCCGCCCGCATGCCCGCCGGGGTCATGGTGATCCTCGTCATCTACTGCCTGCGCGACCTCCCCTTCGCGGGGGCGTCCGCCCTGGCCCCGGTGACGGCCCTCGCCGTCACCGTCGGCCTCCATCTCTGGCGCCGCAACGCGCTGTTGAGCATCCTCGGCGGCACCGCCGTCCACGTGGCCCTGGCCAGCACCGTCTTCACTCACTGAGGCCACTGAGGCCACTGAGGCGGGGGGTGCCGCCCGGGAAAACCGATGCGACACAGGCATGCGACCCTGGCCACGATCCAGGGGCCACATCGCGGGCGGCGCCCGCCGCACCCTTGGGCAAACGGCTCCGTCGGGAGCGGCGCGGATCAGCCGCGCCGCGCCGCCATCCGGGCCTTGCGCGCCGCCAGCCTCTCGTCGAACTTCGACGCCTCCGAGTCGAGCCCGCCCATGAAGAAGCCGAGCTCCTCCTGGGCCTTCTGACCCTCGGGGCCGAGCCCGTCGATCTCCATGACCTTCAGGAAGCGCAGCACGGGCTGCAGCACGTCGTCGTGGTGGATCCGCAGGTTGTAGACCTCGCCGATGGCCATCTGCGCGGCGGCCCGCTCGAAGCCCGGCATGCCGTGCCCCGGCATGCGGAAGTTGACGACCACGTCCCGCACGGACTGCATCGTCAGGTCGGGGGCGAGCTCGAAGGCGGCCTTGAGGAGGTTGCGGTAGAAGACCATGTGGAGGTTCTCGTCGGTCGCGATGCGCGCCAGCATGCGGTCGCAGACCGGGTCGCCCGACTGATGGCCGGTGTTGCGGTGCGAGATGCGGGTCGCGAGCTCCTGGAAGGCGACGTACGCGACCGAGTGCAGCATCGAGTGGCGGTTGTCCGACTCGAAGCCCTCGCTCATGTGCGCCATCCGGAACCGCTCCAGCTCGTCCGGGTCGACGGCCCGCGAGGCGAGGAGGTAGTCGCGCATCACGATGCCGTGCCGCCCCTCCTCCGCCGTCCAGCGGTGCACCCAGGTGCCCCAGGCGCCGTCGCGGCCGAAGAGGCTGGCGATCTCGTGGTGGTAGCTCGGGAGGTTGTCCTCGGTCAGGAGGTTGACGACCAGGGCGATGCGCCCGATGTCGGTGACCGGCGACTGGCCCTTCTCCCAGGCCTCGCCGTCCTCGAACTGGCCGGGGAAGTTGCGGGCGTCGGAGAACGGCACGTACTCGTGCGGCATCCAGTCCTTGGCGACCTTGAGGTGGCGGTTCAGCTCACGCTCGACCACTTCCTCCAGCGCGTAGAGCAGCCGGGCGTCGGTCCAGCTGTCCGTGCTGCCGAGGTGGGGAGAGGTGATCGTCACGAGGGCTCCAGAGGGGGACGGGGCAGAGGGCAACAGAGGTGCGTACCGGCGGTGCGAGCGGTGCACCACCTACCTACGGTGTCGTAGGTTACGTTGCCGTAGGTTAAGCCCTCCGTAAAGAGGCCGGAAATCCGGGGGGTACCCCTTTCCCGGGCGGCCAAGGCCTCGTCGCTGGTCAGGCGTACAGTCCCCGGAGTCGGACTGAGAGGCACGTCACACACCCTTCGAGCTTCTCGAACTCGCCGATGTCCACCGGAACCGGTTCGAATCCGAGATCGCCGAAGAGCTCCGCGCTCTTCGGCGCGCTCGCGGCGATCAGCAGCTTCGCGCCGCCGAGCAGCACCACGTGCGCACCGGCCTCCTCGGGTACGGGGAGGAAGCGGGGGAAGAGCGAAGGGCTGTCGACCAGCGGCTCGTACCCGATGACCGTGCCGTCGGGCAGCGCCGTCACCGCGGACTTCAGATGCAGGACCTTGGCCATGGGTACGGTGACGACCCGCGCCCCCAGGGGCTCGAAGGCGGCCCGCAGCTGCCGCACTCCCTCGGCGTTGGTCCTGCCGCCGCGTCCCACGTAGATCGTGTCGCCGACCTTGAGCACGTCGCCCCCGTCGAGCGTGCCGGGTTCGCGCACCCGGTTGACCGAGCAGCCGAGGTGGACGACGGCCTCCTCGACGCCGGGCGTCTCGCCCCGCCGGGACGCCGCGCCCGGCCGGGCGATCAGCGCGACGTTGCGGAAGACGACCACCGCGTCCTCCACGAACACCGAGTCCGGGCAGTCGTCCGCGGGCGCCACCTCGAAGGTCTCCCAGCCGTGCGCGCCGAGCACCCCGACGTACGTCTCCCACTGCCGCACCGCCAGTCCCACGTCGACCGGTGTGCGTTCCAGGTGGGTGACCAGGCCCTCGGCGACACGCGGGCTCGGGCGGCGGATCAGGGCCTTCTTGCTGGGCACGGTCGGCTCTCCTCACGCGGGCGGGGCGCCGCCGCCCGAGCCGGGCGGGGCGTGCCGCACATCATGCGGCCCGCGACCGCTCCCCGCCCAGAGCGCCTCGCAGATGCTCCGCCGTGAACGACCCCTGCGCCTCGACGAGTTGCGCGGGCGTCCCCTCGAACACGATCCGCCCGCCGTGCTTGCCGCCGTCGGGGCCGAGGTCGATCACCCAGTCCGCGTGCTTGACGACGTCGAGGTTGTGCTCGACGACGAGCACCGTGTTCCCCGCGTCGACGAGCCGGTCGAGCATCGCGAGCAGCCCGTCGACGTCCGCCATGTGCAGTCCGGTGGTCGGCTCGTCCAGGACGTACGTCGTGCCGGTGCGGTGCAACTGCGTGGCCAGTTTGATGCGTTGGCGCTCGCCTCCGGAGAGGGTGCTGAGCGGCTGCCCGAGCGTGAGGTAGGTCAGCCCCACGTCCCGCAGCGCCTGCAGCCGGCGCCGGATGGAGGTGTCGTCGAATCGCCCGAAGAACTCCAGGGCCTGATCGGCCGTCATCTCCAGTACGTCCACCACGGAGTTGCCGTCGACCGTGAGCCGCAGCACCTCCTCCTTGAAGCGGCGCCCCTCGCACGCCTCGCACGTCGTGGTCACCGGGTCCATGAACGCGAGGTCGCTGTAGATGATCCCACGGCCCTGGCAACTCTCGCACGCGCCGTGCGAGTTGAAGCTGAACAGACTTGCCTTCGCGCCCGTCTCCCGCGCGAACAGCTTGCGCACCGTGTCCATGATCCCGAGGTACGTCGCCGGGGTGGAGCGGCCCGAGATGCCGATGGACGACTGGTCGACGACCACGGCGTCCGGGTGCGCCTCGGTGAACGCCTTCGACACCAGCGTGCTCTTGCCGGAGCCCGCGACACCCGTGACCGCGGTGAGCACCCCGGTCGGCACCCGTACGCTCACGTTCTTGAGGTTGTGCAGATCGGCGCCCTTGACCCAGCGCCCGCCGACCGGCTCGCGCGGGTGCTCCTTGATGCCCGTGGCGCGGCGCAGATGGCGGCCGGTGAGGGTGTCCGCACGCCGCAGCTCCTGCGGCGTGCCCTCGAAGACGACCAGGCCGCCGTCCGTGCCGGCCGCGGGGCCCATGTCGACGACGTGGTCGGCGACCGCGATCACGTCCGGGTCGTGCTCGACGACCAGAACGGTGTTGCCCTTGTCGCGCAGCCGCAGGAGGAGATCGTTCAGGCGGCCCACGTCGCGCGGGTGCAGTCCGACGCTCGGCTCGTCGAAGATGTACGTCATGCCGGTGAGGCTGGAGCCGAGGTGGCGCACCATCTTCAGGCGCTGCCCCTCGCCGCCGGAGAGCGTGGACGTCTCGCGGTCCAGGCTCAGATAGCCGAGGCCGATCGCCTCGATCCGCTCCAGGGCCGTCACGGCGGCGCGCGCGATGGGACCCGCCACCGCGCCGTCGACGCGTTCCAACTCCCTGATGAGGTCGGTGACTTCCATCCGGGTGCAGTCGGCGATGCCCAGGCCGTTGATGCGGGTGGCGAGCGCCGCCGGGTTGAGTCGGGCCCCGTGACAGGACGGGCAGGAGCCCTCGTCCAGGAAGCCCTGCACCAGGTCGCGGGTCTTCTGGGAGAGCGCCGACAGGTCGCGGTTGAGGTAGAGCCGCTCGAAGCGGTCGGCGAGGCCTTCGTAGTCGATGTCCCGGACGCCGCCGGTGTTGTCGACGTTGACCTTCTTGCTGTCACGGCCGCCGCGCAGCAGGAACTCCCGCTCGGCGGCCGTGAATTCACCCACCGGCTTGTGCGTGTCCAGGTCGGTGGTGTTGGTGTACGTCTGGCCCTGCCAGGTCCCCACGGCGAACGGCGGAAAGAGGATCGCGCCGTCCGCCAGGGACTTGGCGGGGTCGATGATGCGGTCGTAGTCGGGCCGCACGGTGCGCCCGAGGCCGTCGCACTCGGGGCACATGCCCGACGGGTCGTTGAACGAGTACGCCGTCGCCGGGCCCGCGCTCGGCGTCCCGTGCCGCGAGAACAGCACCCTGATCACGGAGTAGATGTCCGTCATCGTGCCCACGGTGGAGCGGGAGTGGCCGCCGATCGGCTTCTGGTCGACGACGATCGCGGGGGCGAGGTCCTCGATGGCGTCCGCGTGCGGCCGCTCGTACTTCGGCAGCCGGTTGCGGACGAACCACGTGAACGTCTCGTTCAGCTGGCGCTGCGACTCGACCGCGATCGTGTCGAAGACGACCGACGACTTGCCGGACCCGGACACCCCGGTGAAGACCGTGAGACGGCCCTTCGGGATGCGCAGGTCCACTTCCTTGAGGTTGTTCTCGCGGGCTCCGGCGATGGTGATGAAGGCGTGCGTGTCGTGGTGCATACACGCGAAGCTAGTGGGAATACCCGACAGCCTCTGTCTTCTTTTCCTGGGTGATCTCCTGCATCTCCCCGTCCAGGAGCAGCCATCGCGTGATGCCGATGGACTCCAGGAACGGCAGGTCGTGACTGGCCACGATCAGCGCCCCCTCGTACGACTCCAGGGCCGTCGAGAGCTGCTTCACGCTCGCCATGTCGAGGTTGTTGGTCGGCTCGTCCAGCATGAGCAGCTGCGGCGCCGGCTCCGCGAGGAGCAGCGCCGCGAGCGCCGCGCGGAACCGCTCGCCGCCCGACAGGGTCCCGGCCTTCTGGTCGGCCCTGGCCCCCTTGAACAGGAAGCGGGCCAGGCGTGCCCTGATCCGGTTCCTGGTGGCCTCGGGAGCGTAGGCCGCCACGTTCTCGGCGACGGTCAGCTCGTCGTCGAGCACGTCGAGCCGCTGCGGCAGGAAGCGCGTCGGGACGTGCGTCCGTGCCTCGCCCGCGACCGGTTCCAGCTCGCCGGCGACGGTGCGCAAGAGCGTGGTCTTGCCCGCGCCGTTGCGCCCGATCAGCGCGATCCGCTCGGGGCCGCGCAACTCGAACTCGCCCTTCACCCGGGCCCCGTAGCACAGTTCGAGGCCGCTGAGGGTGAGCACCGTGCGCCCGGGGTGCACCAGGGTGTGCGGCAGGTCGACGCGGATCTCGTCGTCGTCCCTGACCGCCTCCACGGCGTCGTCCAGGCGCTCCTTGGCCTCGGCCAGCTTCTCCTGGTGCATGATGCGGTGCTTGCCCGCCGACTCCTGCGCGGCCCGCTTGCGCGCGCCCGCGAGGATCTTCGGCAGACTTCCGCTGTCCTGGATCTTCTGGCCGTAGCGCTTGCGACGGGCCAACTTGACCTGGGCGTCGGCCAGGTCGCGCTTCTGCTTGCGCAGGTCGGACTCGGCGACGCGCACCATGCGCTCCGCCGCCTCCTGCTCGGTGGCGAGGATCTCCTCGTACGCGCTGAAGTTGCCGCCGTACCAGCGGACCTCACCCTCGCGCAGCTCGGCGATCTGGTCGACCAGGTCCAGGAGTTCACGGTCGTGGCTGACCACGACCAGGACCCCGGACCACGCCTCGACGGCCTCGTACAGGCGCCGGCGGGCGTACAGGTCGAGGTTGTTGGTCGGCTCGTCGAGCAGCAGGACGTCGGGACGGCGAAGGAGCAGCGCGGCCAGGCGCAGCAGCACCGACTCGCCGCCCGACACCTCGCCCGTGGTGCGGTCGAGGCCGATGTGGCCGAGCCCGAGCTGGTCGAGGGTGGCGCGCGCCCGCTCCTCGACGTCCCAGTCGTCGCCGACCGCGGTGAAGTGCTCCTCGCGCGCGTCGCCCGCCTCGATGGCGTGCAGGGCGGCGCGCGTGGCGGCGATCCCGAGGACGTCGTCGACGCGCAGACCGGTGTCGAGGGTGACGTTCTGCGGCAGGTAGCCGACCTCGCCGGTGACCTTGACGGTGCCTTCGGCCGGCGTGAGTTCACCGGCGATCAGCTTCAACAGGGTTGACTTCCCCGAGCCGTTGACGCCGATGAGCCCGGTCTTGCCGGGTCCGAAGGCCATCTGCAGACCGTCGAGGACGTCGGTGCCGTCGGCCCAGGCGAAGGAGAGCGACGTACAGGTGATGGAGGTGGGGAAAGTAGACATACAGGCCTCGCGGTTGCGTGGTGTGAAGCGTGGTCGGGGGCAACGCGTTCGAGACACCGCGGCGGGGGTGAGGCCCAGAAAAGGGAAAAGGCCTGTGCCGGGGGACGGGACGGCTCATGTGCCGAGGTCACACGCGACGTACACGGCAGCGAAGGCTGCGTGACGCGGTGTCTCATGACCTCAGACGAGCAACGTCCTTCTCCTATCGACGGCAACAGAACCGTTGTACACCGTAGGAAGGTCCCCGGCGTGTGTCAACGTTTTATCGAACGACCCCGGCAGCACAGGCCCGGAAGAGGAGGCGCCGTGCACTTCGGAACACTGTCCCTGCCCGCGAAGCTCTTTCTCCTGGCATGGCACCCGGACAAGGGCAGGTTCACCGGCGGTCCCGACCTGCATCTCGCGGTCCGGGCCGGTGCCCTCGCCGAACTCGCCCAGCGCGGTCTGCTCGTCGAGTCGGACGGGATCGTCACCCCGGTCGTCGGCGCGCGCACCGGGGACACGGCGCTCGACGCCCTCGTCGAACTCATCGAGCAGTCACGGCCGCGCAAGTGGTACGGCTGGATGACCCACCGCTCGGGCTCCACCCTGAAAGCGGTGCGGGACCAGCTGGCCGCCCACGGCTATCTCCGGGAGGAGCGCAGGCGGGTCCTGGGGCTCTTTCCCCACCGCAGCTGGGAACTGGAGCGCACGGGGTACGCCGAGGCGCTGCACGCGGAGGCGCTCGCCGTGCTGCGCGGCCCGCAGCCGGTCGAGGAGGTCGACGAGCGTGACGCGGCGCTCGTCGTGTGTGCGGCCACCGGCAAGCTGAGCCCCGTCGTCACCGGCAAGGACCGCAGGCAGTACAAGGACCGGCTCGCCGAGCTGACCGACCGCGGCGCGGGTGCCTCGCCGGAGCTGCGGGCGCTGATGCGCAACCTCCGCAAGGCACTGGCCTCGGCGGTCGCGTCGGCGGAGATGGCGCGGTCCGGCAGCGGAGGGGGCTGACAGGGCGGGCGGGGCGAGGAGGCAAGGGGGCGGGGCGAAGGCGGGGCAGGGCGGGGCAGCGGGGGACAGGCGCGCGGCAGGGCGAGGGAGGAGCCCTGTCTCAGCAGTGTCCAGCCGTCTGGTGTCCCGCCGTCTCAGCAGGAGTCCCGGAGTCTCAGCACGCGTCCCGCATCAGCTCGGCCAGGTCCTCGTCCAGGTCGACGTGGCGGTACTCCTGGCCGACCGGCACCAGCGTCGTCGTGCGGTGCAGGAAGCGGCGCAGGTCCCCGGTCCGGATGTGGACGATCGCGGTCCCCTCGGGCGCGTGGAACTCCAGGACGGTGCGGTCGAAACCGTACGGCCGCACGCGTACGTCGCCGTCGCCCACCGCGCGCTCGACGCCGTGCGTGAGCAGCTCGCGGGCGAAGGTCCAGTACACCTCGATGCCCTCCAGGGTCGCGGGCGCGGGGAAGCTCATGCGGACGGCGAAGGGATCCCGCCGGTCGTAGTGGAGCGTCGCGGGAATGGTCGGCATCCGCGGCGCGGCGGCGACGAGGCGGGCCTCTACGGCTTGCTCGATGACGGTGGACAACGCCTGCTCCCTCACTGACTGCTGGACGACTGGGGTCGGCACCTGACTAGACGACGGAATGACGAGATCCGTGCACACGGAGAGCGGGTGAGACCGAGTGACCTCTGTCACCGCGACACCGTGGAGGCCCCCGCGGTTCCCGGGGCCTGCCTCAGGGGGGACGCCTTCTGGCCATCTGGACGAGGCCCGGCGGGTCGGCTAGCTTCGCCCGCCATGAGGGGCATGGGGAAGTCGAAGTCGATGAGGCGCACGGTACTGGCCGGACTGTGCGGGGCGGCGCTCGCCGGGACCGTTCTCGCGGCGCAGGGAACCGCTCTGGCGGACGGGTCGGGAGGCACCCCGGACGGGGGTCCGCGCTGGCAGCTCAAGGACACGGGCACGGAGGCCCGCTTCCGGGGACTCGCCGCGGTGAGCCACCGCACGGCCTGGGCGGCCGGTTCCGGCGGAACCGTGCTGCGTACCTCCGACGGCGGCAAGACCTGGCGCGATGTCTCCCCGCCGGGCGCGTCCGATCTCGAACTCCGGGACGTGGAGGCCTTCGACGGCCGCCGCGCGGTGGTGCTCGCCATCGGCGACGGCGAGGCCTCGCGGGTGCTGCGCACCGAGGACGGCGGCGCCACCTGGACGGAGTCCTTCCGCAACACCGACGCCAAGGCGTTCTACGACTGCATGACCTTCTTCGACCGGCGCCACGGCCTGGCGATGAGCGACCCGGTCGACGGCAGGTACCGCATCCTGTCCACCGCCGACGGCGGCCGCTCCTGGAAGGTCCTGCCGAACGCCGGCATGCCCGCCGCGCAGGAGGGCGAGTCCGCCTTCGCGGCGAGCGGCCAGTGCCTGGTGAGCTCGGGGCCGCGCGACGTGTGGCTGGCCACCGGCGGGGCGGCACGCGCGCGTGTCCTGCACTCCGCGGACCGGGGCCTGACCTGGACGGCCACCGACGCGCCGATCCCCGCGGGCGACCCTGCCCGCGGCGTCTTCGGGCTCGCCTTCCGCGACCGTACGCACGGCATCGCGGTCGGCGGCGACTACCGCGCGGGCCAGGCGTCGCCGAAGGCCGGGGCGGTCACCCGTGACGGCGGCCGCACCTGGGACCCGGCGGGCCGGCCGCCGCCCGCCTACCGGTCGGGCGTGGCCTGGTTCCCGTACAGCCGCACCACGGCGCTCGCGGTCGGCCCGACGGGCACGGACCTCACGCGGGACGGCGGGCGGACCTGGCGCACGGTCGACACGGGCTCGTACGACACCGTGGACTGCGCCGCCGACCGGAGCTGCTGGGCCTCCGGGGAGAAGGGGCGGATCGCCCGCCTGGAGCGCGGATAGCGTCCGCGGGCGGCGGAGCGGCTGTCCTCAGGCGGGCAGCTGCTCGCGGTACGGGGCGAGCTCCGGGGCCGTCTTCGTCGCGTAGAACTCGGTGATGCGGTACGCGCACACCCCGGCGATCGTGAACGGGTCCGCCGCGGTGATCTCCTCGATCCGGGCGCGGTCGTCCGCGACGGCGATGATCACGCCGCCGTCGCGCGGGTTCTTGCGTCCGGACGCGATGAAGACCCCGGCCCCGTACTGCTCGTCGAGCCAGGCGACATGGGCTTCGAGGTGCTCGTCGACGGCGGAGACCGGCGCGGTGTAGGTCAATTCGAGAATGAACATGATCGGGAGGCTACCCGGCGGCCGGAAACGGCCGCAGGTCAGGCGGGTACCGGCGCCCGCACCATGAAGACGGTGACCGGTTCTCGGGCTCCACCGGTCTCGGGCTCCACCGGTCTCGGACCCCACCCGGTCTCGGACCCCACCGTGAACCCGTGGCGTCCGTACAGGCGCCGGGCCGGTGCGGCCCGGCGGCGGGGCTACCTCGCCAGCTCGGCCCGGATGGTCTTGCTGGTCGCGTACCGCGTGACGCTCACGGCCCTGGCCAGCTGCTGGACCATGGGCCAGCCGAACCCGCCCGTGCCGCCCTCCAGGTCGGGAGCGCGCTCCCGCGGTGGTCGTGGATCCGCGTCCGAGACGGAGATCGTGATGGCGTCGTGCTGCGCCTGCAGGTGCAGGGAGCACAGGGCTCCGCGCGCGTGCCGCACGACGTTGGTGATGAGCTCGGAGACGACGAGTTCGATGGTCGCGGCGGCCTGGGCGCCGACGGCCGGGGTGAGTCCGGCGACGAATTCACGGGTGAGATCCCGTGCGTCGGTGACGGATTCGGGCCTCTTGGCGAAGGTGGCCGTCTCCAGCGGTGAGGTCTCCAGCGGTATGTGCTGCGTCCGCATCAGCCTCCTCCTTCATCGCGGTGGCCTTATCAGGTGTTGGCCGTACGAGTGGATCTCTTGCCCCGAATTGGCGGGTTCAATGCCCCCTGGGATCGGGCGACATGAAGTGATCACCACGGGGTACGCGTGGTTCACCGGCGTTACGAGGACAAGAGGACATGCAGAGCCGGCCGACGATGGAGGGCGACGTGACGATGGCGACGGGAACACAGGTCAGGACCGGGACCGAGCAGCTTCCGGAGATCACCGCCCCACAGGCCATGGCACCGCAGGACGCGAGGGACATGTCGAAGCTGTTCTTCAGTCGGCTCGCCGCCCTGGAAGAAGGCACGGCCGAGCACCAGCTCGCGCGCAACACCCTGATCGAGATGAACATGTCCCTGGTCCGCTACGCGGCCGGGCGCTTCCGGCACCGCGCCGACGAGATGGAGGACATCGTCCAGGTCGGCATGATCGGTCTGATCAAGGCCATCGACCGTTTCGAACTGTCCAGGGACACCCAGTTCGCCACGTTCGCGGTGCCCTACATCGTCGGGGAGATCAAGCGCTTCTTCCGCGACACCTCCTGGGCCGTCCACGTGCCGCGGCGCCTCCAGGAGGCCAGGGTGGAGCTGGCCAAGGCCAAGGAGGAGCTCGCCACCAGGCTCGGCCGTGCCCCGCGGGTCGCGGAGCTGGCCGCCCTGATGAACCTGACCGAGGAAGAGGTCGTCGAGGCCCAGGTCGCCGCCAACGGCTACAGCTCCACCTCCCTGGACGCCCCCGTCCACGGCGACCCCGAGGAGGGGGAGGCGGCCCTCGCGGAGTTCATCGGCGAGGAGGACCCCGCCCTGGAACTCGTGGAGGACTTCCACGCCCTGGCGCCGCTGCTCGCCGAACTCGGCGAGCGCGACCGGCAGATACTCCACCTCCGTTTCGTCGACGAGCTGACGCAGGCGCAGATCGGCGAGCGCCTGGGCGTCTCGCAGATGCACGTCTCGCGGCTGCTGGCCCGCACGCTCAAGCGTCTGCGCGCGGGCATGCTCACCCCCGCGGGCTGACCCGCGGGCATGGCAGCCCTCAGGGGCGCCCCCGCCAGTCGAGACACACGATCATGGCGTCGTCGTCCGCGTCGATCGGGCCGCGGTACCCGGACAGTTCCTGCAGCACCGCGCGCGGCACCTGCGAGGGCGGCAGCAGCCGGGTGCCGGCCATCGCCCGCGTGAGCGCGCGCTCGCTGTAGCGCTCGCCCGTGGGGGACGCCACGTCGTAGACGCCGTCGCTGACGAACAGGAGCCGGTCCCCGGGCCGGACGTGGAAGTGCTCCGCGGTGTAGGGCGTGTCCTCCGACATGCCGAGCGGAAGCTGCGCGTCCAGCTCGACGGGCTCGGCCCTGCCGTCGCGAAGGCGCCACATCTTCGGTGAGCCCGCGTCGATGACCTCCGCGTCCCCCGTGGCGAGTTCGAAGCGCAGGAGCAGCGTGGAGAGATGGACCTCGCCCTGGTGGTGGCCGTAGACGGCCTGGTCGGCGAGGCACGCCTGATCGACGAGCGACAGTCCGGCGCGGCGCGCGTTGCGCAGGGCGTTGACGGCGAGATTGGTGAGCAGGGCGGCCTCGATGCCCTCTCCCATGCCGTTGGTGACGGTGAGGGTCAGATGGTCGGCGGAGGCCGACCAGTCGAAGTTGTCGCCGTAGATGGCGTAGGCGGGCTCCAGCTGCGCCCCGATGTCGTACTCCGGGCGGGAGCAGGAGCGTCCGGGCAACAGCTGCCACTGCATCTCGGCGGCGAGGGTGAGCCGGTCGGCCCGCCGGGCCTGGAGGTAGAGGTCGGTGTCGCGCTCGGCCACGACGATCTCGCGGCCGAGCACCTCCGCCACGTCGGTCAGTTCGCGCACGGTGGCGGCGTCGCAGGCGGGGGAGGGGAGGCGCACGGTCAGGATGCCGATGCGGTCGCCGCGCACGCTGACCGGGAGATGGACGGTGCTGACCCCCTCGTGGCCGTCGGTCTCGACGTGCGGTTCCTGGCGCGCGAAGGCGCGTCCCGGAGCGCTGGTGTGGACCGGCACGGGGTGCGCGGTGTGCGGAAGCGCGTCGACCGGTTGGAGTATGGTCGTCGCGTAGTCGGCCATGAGCAGGTCGACGGAGCGGGCCGTGTAGTGGACGGCGAGTGCGTCCTGAACCGCTTCGAGGAGAGCGTGCGGCGCGGCGTGGCGAACGGCGCGCTCCACAGCCGTGAATCTGTCCAACTGTCCGGTACCACCTGTTCCTGTTCGGATCGGGATGAGCGTGTGGGTTCGGATGAGCGTGTGGGTTCTGATCGGGATGAGAGTGCGAGAAGGAGTCGTCGGCCTGCCATGCCTCAGCGACTGACAGGGCCATTGCGAAGTGTCACAGTTGAGGGCATGGATTCCGAAACTTCCGGCGGGGGCGACCAGGATGCGGCCGCGCATGCTGCCCGGGAAGTCATCGAACTGCTCGAAGTGCTCTGGGGGAGGGGCAGGGACATCGCGCCGACGGCACCCGTGTCGTCGTCACAGCTGCGTGTGCTGTTCGCCCTGGACGGAGCCGAGGGGATCAACCTCCGCACGCTCGGCGAGTACTTGGGCTCGGCGCCGTCTTCGGTGAGTCGTATGTGTGACCGCCTTCATGCCCTGGGCTTCATCGAGCGGTCCCTCAGTCCAGCCAGGCAGCAGTCTCAACTCTCTGAAGGAGCGAGCGACGATGCCCGAGCTCAGGTCCCGCACAGTCACCCACGGCCGCAACATGGCGGGCGCCCGCGCCCTTATGCGCGCCTCCGGTGTACCCGGGGCCGACATCGGGCGGAAGCCGATCATCGCGGTGGCCAACTCCTTCACGGAGTTCGTGCCGGGCCACACCCACCTCGCCCCCGTCGGCCGCATCGTCTCCGAGGCGATCAGCGAGGCCGGCGGCATCCCGCGCGAGTTCAACACGATCGCCGTGGACGACGGCATCGCGATGGGCCACGGCGGCATGCTGTACTCCCTGCCCTCGCGCGACCTCATCGCCGACTCGGTCGAGTACATGGTCGAGGCCCACTGCGCCGACGCCCTGATCTGCATCTCCAACTGCGACAAGATCACCCCCGGCATGCTGATGGCGGCCCTGCGCCTCAACATCCCCACGGTCTTCGTCTCCGGCGGCCCGATGGAGGCCGGCAAGGCCACGCTCGTCGACGGCACGGTCCGCAAGCTCGACCTGGTCAACGCGATCAGCGACGCCGTGAACGAGAACATCTCGGACGAGGACATCCTCCGCATCGAGGAGAACGCCTGCCCGACCTGCGGCTCCTGTTCCGGCATGTTCACCGCCAACTCGATGAACTGCCTGACCGAGGCCATCGGCCTCTCCCTGCCGGGCAACGGCTCGGTGCTCGCCACGCACACCGCCCGCAAGGAGCTGTACGAGCGGGCGGGGCAGACGGTCGTCGACATCACCAGGCGGTACTACGACGGCGACGACGCCTCGGTCCTGCCGCGCAGCATCGCCACGCACGCCGCGTTCGAGAACGCGATGGCGCTCGACATCGCCATGGGCGGCTCGACGAACACGATCCTGCACCTGCTCGCCGCGGCCCGCGAGGCCGAGGTCGGGTACGACCTGACCGACATCGACGCCGTCTCGCGCCGCGTCCCGTGCCTGGCCAAGGTCGCCCCGAACGCCGCGCCCACCACGACGTACTACATGGAGGACGTGCACCGCGCGGGCGGCATCCCCGCGCTCCTCGGCGAGCTGTACCGCGGCGGTCTGCTCAACGAGGACGTGCACACCGTCCACTCGCCCTCCATCAAGGAGTGGCTGGACACCTGGGACATCCGCTCCGGCTCCGCGTCCGCCGAGGCCCTGGAGCTGTGGCACGCGGCGCCCGGCTGCAAGCGCTCCGCCGAGGCCTTCTCGCAGTCCGAGCGCTGGGACACCCTGGACACGGACGCCGCGAACGGCTGCATCCGCGACGTCGCCCACGCCTACTCCAAGGACGGCGGCCTCGGCGTCCTCAAGGGCAACATCGCGGTGGACGGCTGCGTCGTGAAGACCGCGGGCGTCGACGAGTCGATCTGGACCTTCGAGGGTCCCGCGGTCGTCTGCGACTCGCAGGAAGAGGCCGTCGAGAAGATCCTCAACAAGGTCGTGAAGGAAGGCGACGTGGTCGTCATCCGCTACGAAGGCCCCAAGGGCGGCCCGGGCATGCAGGAGATGCTCTACCCGACCTCCTTCCTCAAGGGCCGCGGCCTCGGCAAGGTCTGCGCCCTGGTCACCGACGGCCGCTTCTCCGGCGGTACGTCGGGTCTGTCGATCGGCCACGCCTCGCCCGAGGCGGCTTCCGGCGGCACGATCGCGCTGGTCGAGGACGGCGACCGGATCCGCATCGACATCCCGAACCGCTCCATCGAACTCCTCGTGTCCGACGAGGAGCTGACCGCCCGCCGCGAGGCCCTCGGTGGTGTGTACGCCCCCAAGGCGCGCGAGCGGAAGGTCTCCGCCGCCCTGCGCGCGTACGCCGCGATGGCGACGAGCGCCGACAAGGGCGCGGTCCGGGACGTGTCGAAGCTGGGCTGAACGTCGAAGCCGGGCTGACCCCGGAAGGTTCACGGGAACCTTTGTGCGGCGCGGGTGCGTCCTTGGTGTGAGGAACATGCCGAGGGCGGCCCGCGTCGCCCGTTACGGGGGGAGAGCACGGTGAGCGAGAACGTCATAGTTCCCGAGGACACGGCAGGGGCGCCTGAGGCCGTCGAGGCCATGGCCGCAAGGACGTACGCGATCGTCGCGGACGTCAACGTCCGCTCCGGCCCCGGCACCTCGTACGCCAAGGTCGGCCGCCTGCGTGCGGGCGCCCGCGTCACCATCGCCTGCCAGAAGCCGGGCGAGACGGTCACGGGCCCGACGGGCACGTCGAAGCTGTGGGACCGCATCGGCAGCGGCCGGTACGTCTCGGACACGTACGTCCGCACGGGCAGCGACGGGTACGTGGCGCCGCGCTGCTGACGGCACCTCGGGCCGCCGAGGCCCGGCTCGACTCCGTCAGCCGGACTTCGGCGGCTTCGTCGAGTCGAAGGCGAACACGGTGTTCTCCGCGGCCGTCACGACCACCATGCGCCCCATGACGGTCACCCGGGCGCTGGCGTTCACCTCGCCCGCGAGGCCGTCGGCCCGCGGGTTCGTCGTCCACAGCGGTTTGCCCCCGCGCGAGGAGAGCGCGACGACGCGTCCGCTGGCCGAGCTGAAGTACAGGGCGCCGTCGCTGTCGCCGTCGCCGTCCCCGGCCACCGGCCCGGAGGCGCCCTCCACGCCCGTCTGCCGGGACCACTTCTTCCGCCCCGTCGCCGGGTCGAGGGCCGTGACGAGCCCGGTCTGCCCGCTCACGAAGACGGTTCCGTCCGCCATCCCCGGCGTCCCCGCGTACGTCTTCGGCAGCCGGGAGTACGTGACCTCGTGCGTGTCACGGTCCACCCGCATCACGCCGTCGTAGCCGACGGTCGCGAGGCTCTGCTCGTTCCGGTGCAGGAGTACGAGGCTGCCGTCGGCGGCGCCGACCGGCTGGGCGGGGCCCTTGAGGGCGATGGCCTTGCCGAGCGTCCCGGAGGCGAGGTCGACGACGTGCAGGGTGGGGTGGCGCACCGCGCTCGCCGACACCTCGGCGTTCGGCGCGCACATCGCGTACAGCAGGGTGCCCGAGGGGACCGGGGAGCACTGCGTGCCCGCGGGGAACGGCTGTCGCCAGAGCACCTTGCCGCTGTGCGCCCGGCGTCCCTCGAAGCGGGTGGTCGACGCGTCGACCGTCACGACGGTGGAGTCGACGACGACGGCGTCCTGCGTCTGCCCGGTGACGGCCGTCGACTGGGCGCCGGACGGCACCGCCCACAGCTCCCTGCCCTTGTCCGCGTCGATCGCGACCACCTCGGTGGCCGGGTCGCCCGGCGCGTCCTCGGCCGCGAAGCGGTAGCCGAGCACCGTGTCGTCGGTCGCGCCCACCAGGTGCATGCCCTGGACCGGGACGCCGGGGCTCTTCTCGGTCCAGACGCGGGAGCCGTCGACAGCGCGCAGCCTGGCCGCGACGACCCCGCCGCCCCCGCAGTAGAGCGCGTCGCCGCGGGACAGACAGCGCAGTTCGTCCGGGATGTCCTCGCGGCCGCCGAGCACCGACTTCTTCCACGGCTCGAATCCGTGGGGCAGTGGTGCGCCGGTCGCCGCGACGTTGCCGCCGTTGTCGTCCGTGCCGCCCGAACCGCCGGACGAGCCGGAGTTCATCAGCGCGACTCCGCCCGCGATGGCGACCACGGCGGCCACGGCCGCGAGCACCGGACGCCGACGGCGGCGCAGATGACGGCTCATGAAGGTGCCGGTGTCGTCGCTCTTGGCGAGCGAGGGCGCCGGTGCGGGGGTGGCGTTCGGTGCGTGTGATGTGTTCGGTGCGTGTGACGCGTTCGGTGTGTGTGGTGCGTCCGGTGAATTCGGTGCCGGGGTGTCGTCCGTCGACAGATGGTGCTGCGTGTCCGTCTCGCGCGTGCTGCGCGCCGGCGCGGCCGGGCTCGCGCCGCCCAGGTCGGACGGCAGGTCCCGCAGCCGTACGAGGAGCTCGTCCGCCGTGGGCCTGTCCTCGGGGTCCTTCGAGAGGCACGGCTCGACCACCCGGCGCAGGGCGTCCGGAACCGCGCCCAACGACGGTGCCTCGTGCACCACTTGATACGCCGTCATGTACGGGCTGTCCGCGTCGAAGGGGCCCTGCCCCGTCGCCGCGTACACGAGCAGGGTGGCCAGCGAGAAGACGTCGGAGCGCGGCCCGACCCCGCGCGGCGTCTGCAGCTGCTCCGGCGACATGAACGGCGGCGTGCCGATCACCCGCCCCGTCATCGTCAGCGTCTGCTGGTCGGCGGCGCGCGAGATGCCGAAGTCGATGACCCGCGGGCCCTCGGGGGAGAGGACCACGTTCGACGGCTTGAGGTCCCGGTGTACGACGCCCGCGCGGTGGATGTCCCGCAGCGCCTCGGTCAGCCCGATGGCCAGCGTGCGCAGCTCCGCGCCGCCGATCGGTCCCTGCTTGGCGATGCGCTGCGCCAGCGTGTGGCCCTCGATGAACGCCGTGGCCATCCAGGGGTGCTCGGCCTCCGGGTCGGCGTCGATCACGGCCGCGGTGAAGGCACCGCTGACCCGCCGGGCCGCGGCCACCTCCTGCCGGAAGCGGATCCGGAACTCCTCGTCGTCCGCGAACTGCTGGTGGATCAGCTTGATCGCGACGGGGCGCCCCGACGCCGTCCGCGCGAGGAAGACCGTGCCCATGCCGCCCGAACCGAGGCGTGCCTCCAGCGGATAGCCGCCGATCTCCTCCGGGTCTCCTCCGCGGAGCGACACCCGCACCAACCTCCCCCGTGTTCTCCGGTTGCGCATCAGTTCCCGGCGACGCCTTACACGGCCAAACTAGCGGCCGGGCGGTGCGGCCTGGCAAGGCGGGGGACGAATAGGGCGTGCCCCGGCCCCCGGGGACGGCGGTCCGTCCGCCCCGGCAGGCGATAATCAAACGGTGAGCGAAGAATCCGGCACCCCAGGCCCCACGGGCACCGAAGGCACCGCAGAAACCGAAGCCACCACCGGCCCCACCGGCCCCACCGGCCCCACCGGCCCCACCGGCCCCACCGGCACCGCCCCCGGCCCGCAGCCCGAGCCCATCCGCTTCTTCGGGACGACCTGGGTCGCCCACGACGGCGGGTACGGCGCGCGCCGCGCCGGAGTCGCCGCGGGCTCGCTGCTCGCGGCGGCCGCGGGCTGCTTCGTGCTCCGCTTCGCCTACGAGGGCCTGACCATCGCGGACGTCGGCACGTTCGTGAACCTCCTGGTCGTCGTGATGTTCGCGATCTGCAGCGCCCTCGCCTTCCGCCGCACCTGGGAGGGGTTCACCCGCCGCCACGACCCGGCGTCGCAGGCCTCGATGCGCGGCCTGATGACGATCGGCTTCATCGGCAGCCTCCTCGCCTACTTCTTCCGCTCCCTGACGGAGGCCCCGGGCGAGGCACTGCACCGCAAGGAGTACGAGACGGCGCGCGAGCAGTACGCGAAGCGCACGGCACGCCGCACGGGCAACCCGTCCAGGAAGAAGCGCAAGCGCTGACACGGGCTTTCCCGGACCGGCGCCCCGGGGCCACGATGACCCCATGACGCATGCCCCGTCCCGCGCCCACTCCTTCAACTCCGCCGCCGCCAAGTACGCGGCGTACCGCCCCTCCTACCCGCCCGCCCTCTTCGACGCCGTCGAGCGCCTCGCGGGCCACCCCCTCGCCGGCGCGCGCGTGGTGGACGTGGGCGCGGGCACCGGCATCGCCACCGCCCTGCTGTCCGACCGGGGCGCGGACGTCCTCGCCGTCGAGCCGGGCGACGGCATGGCGGAACAGTTCCGCCGCACGCTGCCGCACATCCCCGTCGTACGCGGCGACGGCAACGCGCTGCCGCTCGCCGACGCGTCGGCCGACTTCATCACGTACGCACAGGCCTGGCACTGGACCGACCAGGAGCGCGCGGCGCCCGAAGTCCTGCGCGTGCTGCGCCCCGGCGGCGCCCTCGCCGTGTGGTGGAACATCCCGGACAACGAGACGCCGTGGTTCGACGCCCAGACCGAGCGCGTCGCCCGCTTCCTCGGCATGGACGACGACGCCCGCCACACCGCCGACCGCGCCGGCAAGGTGACGACCGCCCTCGACTTCCGCCGCGACCGCCTCCGCTGGAGCCGCAGCGTCCCGCTGGACACCCACCTCGCCAACCTCGGCACGCACTCGGCGTTCCTCGTCCTCGGCGAGGAGCGCACGGCGGTCTTCCTCGCCGAGGAGCGCGCGGAGCTGC
Source organism: Streptomyces sp. NPDC025651 (assembly GCF_055558735.1). NCBI lineage: Bacteria > Bacillati > Actinomycetota > Actinomycetes > Kitasatosporales > Streptomycetaceae > Streptomyces > Streptomyces sp. NPDC025651. The sequence continues at coordinate 6,289 of NZ_JBVHLZ010000002.1, read as the reverse complement.
TCAAGGTCTTCCCGGACGCGGTGGTCGAGGAGAGCTACGTCGTGGACCTGCTGGTCGCGACCCGCCCCGCCTGAACCCCGTCCGCAGGCCGCGGCCCCCGCCGCTGCGCCCACCCCTCGAGCGCCGCCGCGCACGCGTGGTCGACGTGCCGCAGCCCCGCGAGGTCGAGTCGCGCCTGCCGGTCGGCCGGCAGCGCCTCCAGGGCGTCGAGCAGCTTGGGAAGGCGCAGGAACGTGGCGTTGCCGACCACGCGGACGACCAGGCCCGCCGCGCCCCGGTCCTCGGTCTCCACGTGGACGTGGCTGATGTCCCACGCGGTCTTGCCGACGGCGAGCGCGAGGCCGATCAGGACCCCCTCGAAGAGGTTGGTCACCACGATCGCCACGGCGGTCACCCCGAGCACCACGGCCTCCCCGCGATGCTCACGCCACAACGGCACCATCTCGCGTACGGGAATGAGCTTGCACCCCGCGTGCACGAGCAGCCCGGCCAGCGCCGCCACCGGGATCAGCGCGAGCGCGGCGGGCAGCGCGGCCGCGAACAGCAGCAGCCACACGCCGTGCAGGACCCGCGAGGCCTTGGTCCGCGCCCCGGCCCGTACGTTCGCCGCGCTGCGCACGATCACGGCGGTCATCGGCAGCGCGCCGAGGGCTCCGCAGACGACGTTCCCCGCGCCCTGCGCGATCAGCTCCTTGTCGTAGTCCGTACGCGGCCCCTGGTGCAGCCGGTCCACCGCCGCGGCACTGAACAGCGACTCGGCGGACGCGATCAGGGCGAACGCGAGCACGGTCCCGAGCACGGCCACTTCCGTGAGGCGCCCGAACCCGCCCGCGCCCGGCGGCCGCACGGCGTCCAGCAGCCCGTGCACCTCGATCCTGCGCACGGGCAGGCGCAGCAGCGCCGTGACCGCCGCGGCCAGCGCGACCGCGACCAGGGGCGCGGGCAGGATCCGCGCGGCCGCCCGCCAGCGCGGCCACAGGACGAGCACCAGGATCGTTCCTGCACCGACGGCGAACGCGGCGGGCTCGGCGGCTCCGGCGAGACCCGGGAATCCGGCGATCTTCCCGCCCGCGCCGGCCGGAGCGGCGACATCACCCATCGCGTACAGCTGCCCGGCGATCAGCACGAGCCCGATGCCGGCGAGCATGCCCTGCACCACGGCGACGGAGACGGCGCGGAACCAGCGCCCGAGCCGCAGCACCCCCATCCCGATCTGCAGCAGCCCGGCGGCGAGCACGAGGACGCCGAGCGCGGCGAGCCCGTACGCCCGCACCGCCTCGTACACGAGGACCGTCAGACCGGCGGCGGGCCCGCTGACCTGCAGGCTGCTGCCGGGCAGCAGCCCGACGACGAGCCCGCCGACGATGCCGGTCACGAGCCCGAGCTCGGCGGGCACGCCGGACGCCACGGCGACGCCGAGGCAGAGGGGGAGGGCGACGAGGAAGACGACGAGAGAGGCGACGAGATCGGCGCGAGCGGTGCGGGCGCGTGCGGTGCGGACAGGGCGGATCGGCAAGGGGCACCTCCAGTGGTGAACGCGTACGTGAGCACGGGCGATCGGGAGATGCGTGGGGGAGGAGTGTCGAAGAGTGTCGGGGCGGGGGAGGGCCCGGCACTGAAACCCATTGTCGCGTAAGGGAGTTGATCGCACAGCGGGCCGAGAGCCCCGTCACTCCCGCACCGGAAGCGCGGGGTCGCGCCCCGCGGCCCGCTCCACTCCCGCGCCCCCTGAACGCGCGGTGCCCGCTCGGTGCCCGCTCGGTGGGCGCGCGGTGCCTTGACGGGTCCTGCCCCCAGGAGGATTATTCATCACATGATGAATAATCGAAGCCCGGCTGGAAACCCGGTTCAAAGCCCGACCGGGAACCCGGCTCGAAGCCCGGCCGTCCTGGCCGAGCGCCTGACCGTCGTCCGAGGCCCCCGCACCGTCCTGCGAGGCCTCGACTTCACCGTCCCCCGCGGGCAGATCACCGGCCTCCTCGGCCCCTCCGGCTGCGGCAAGTCCACGCTCATGCGCTCGATCGTCGGCACCCAGGCCAAGGTCACGGGAACCCTGCGGGTCCTCGACCACCCCGCGGGTGCCCCCGCCCTGCGCTCCCGCATCGGATACGTCACCCAGGACCCGTCCGTCTACGACGACCTGACGGTCCGCCAGAACCTCGACTACTTCGCGGCCGTCCTCGACCCGGGCCGCGGCCCCGCCGCCGAACGCCGCCGCGCCGACGTCACCCGCGTCCTCGACGACGTCGCCCTCACCTCGCACGCCGACGCCCTGGCGGGCAACCTCTCCGGCGGCCAGCGCAGCCGCGTCTCCCTCGGGGTCGCACTCCTGGGCACCCCCGAACTCCTCGTCCTCGACGAGCCGACGGTCGGCCTCGACCCCGTACTCCGCCGCGACCTGTGGAACCTCTTCCACACCATCGCCACGGACCGCGGCGCCACGATCCTCGTCTCCTCCCACGTCATGGACGAAGCGGAACGCTGCCACCGCCTCCTCCTGATGCGAGAGGGCGAACTCCTGGCGGACGACACCCCGGAATCCCTCCGCACCCGCACGCACACACCGACGGTCGAGGAGGCGTTCCTGCACCTGGTGGACGCGGCGACCCCGGCAGCACAGCCACCGGGCACCACGGACCAGGGGCCCCCGGTGACGACGAGCCCCCGATGACGACGAGCCCCTGACAAGACGAGCCGCCGACAGAGAGGGAGCTCGCGACAGCGGGGGTCCGGCCGGGCGCCTCGGCCCCACCGAGCCGGAGCTCCCGGTGAAGACGCCCCCCTCGATGCCGGGCCACCTCCCACCGACCAAGAGCCCCCGACAAACAGGCCCTCCACGACAACGAGCCCAAGCTGAACCGGAGCCCCCGATGAACGCCTACCGCACCTTTGCCACCGCCGCCCGAGTGCTGCGGCAGCTCCGGCACGACCCGCGGTCCATCGCGCTGATGGTCTTCGTGCCCTGCGTGATGCTGCTCCTCCTGCGCTACGTGTTCGACGGCAGCCCGCAGACCTTCGACTCCATCGGCGCCTCCCTCCTCGGGATCTTCCCCCTCATCACGATGTTCCTGGTGACCTCGATCGCCACCCTCCGCGAACGCACCTCCGGCACCCTCGAACGCCTCCTCGCCATGCCCCTCGCCAAGGGCGACCTCATCGCCGGCTACGCCCTCGCCTTCGGCACCCTCGCCGTCGTCCAGTCCGCCCTCGCCACCGGCCTCGCCCTGTGGGCCCTCGGCCTGGACGTCACGGGATCCGCCTGGCTGCTCCTCCTGGTCGCCCTGCTCGACGCCCTGCTCGGCACCGCACTCGGCCTCTTCGTCTCGGCCTTCGCCGCCTCCGAGTTCCAGGCCGTCCAGTTCATGCCGGCGGTGATCTTCCCCCAGCTCCTGCTCTGCGGCCTGTTCGCACCGCGGGCCGCCATGCAGCCCGTCCTGGAATGGATCTCCAACGCCCTCCCCATGTCGTACGCCGTCGACGGCATGAACGAAGTCCTCCACCACCCCGACGTCACCGGCGACTTCGTACGCGACGCCGTCATCGTCGCGGCCTGTGCCCTGCTGGTCCTCTGCCTGGGCGCGGCCACCCTGCGACGCCGCACCGCATGAGCGCCCGCCCCACCCCGTGAGCGGAGGTCCGCCCACCGGACAGCCCCGCTGCCCCCGATCCCCCAGTGCGAGGATGGCCCCCGAACGACGCAACCCCGGAGGCCCCGCGCATGAGCAGCAAGACGAGCCAGAAAGTCGCAGTCCTCGGCACCGGAAAGATCGGTGAAGCCCTGCTCAGCGGCATGATCCGCGGCGGCTGGGCACCCGCCGACCTCCTGGTCACCACCCGCCGCCAGGAACGCGCCGACGAACTCCGCACCCGCTACGGCGTCACCCCCGTCAGCAACGCCGACGCCGCCAAGCAGGCCGACACCCTGATCCTCGCCTGCAAGCCGCAGGACATGACCAAGCTGCTCGACGAACTCGCCCCGCACGTCACCCCCGACCGCCTGGTCATCAGCGCCGCCGCGGGCATCACCACCTCCTTCATCGAAGAGCGCCTGGCCGAGAACACCCCGGTTGTCCGCGTCATGCCGAACACACCCGTCCTCGTGGACGAGGGCATGTCCGTCATCTCGGCCGGCAGCCATGCCTCCGCCGCCGCGCTGTCCCACGCGGAGGACATCTTCGGCGCTGTCGGCAAGACCCTCCGCGTCCCCGAGACACAGCAGGACGCCTGCACGGCCCTGTCCGGCTCGGGCCCCGCGTACTTCTACTTCCTGGTCGAGGCCATGACCGACGCGGGCATCCTGCTCGGCCTGCCCCGCGACAAGGCCCACGACCTGATCGTCCAGGCGGCGATCGGCGCCTCCGTCATGCTCCGCGACAGCGGCGAGCACCCGGTGAAGCTCCGCGAGAACGTCACGTCCCCCGCGGGCACGACGATCAACGCGATCCGTGAGCTGGAGAACCACGGCGTGCGCGCGGCCCTCATCGCCGCCCTGGAAGCAGCCCGCGACCGCAGCCGCGAACTGGCCTCCGGCAACAACAGCTGACGCCCACCGAAGCCCCCGGCACAGGCGGGGCCCACCGAAGGCCCCGCCCTCACCACCAGCTCACGCCCCCACCCCCTGACTACCTACCTACCTGTCTACCTACGGGGCCTCGCTCACCGGCGGCAGCAGCCCGATCGCCCGATAGGCGCCGTCCACCGTCGGCTTCGCCATCCCTCTGGCCCGCTCGGCTCCCCGCCGCAACACCTCCTCCACATAAGAGGGATCAGCCACCAGCTCCTTGTGCCGCTCCTGCACGGGCCTGAGGAGCTCCACCACGGCCTCGGCGGTGTCCTTCTTCAGTGCGCCGTACGACTCATATACACCGCTCAGCGCCTCGGGGTTCCCACCTTGGCAAGCCGCAAGGATCTCCAGCAGATTCGAGACCCCGGGTTGCGCCTCCCGGTCGTACGCGACCTCGCTGCCGCTGTCCGTGACGGCCCGCAGGATCTTCTTGCGCACCACGTCCGGCTCGTCCAGCAGATAGACGATCCCGGCCCCGGAATCGTGGGACTTGCCCATCTTCGACGTCGGGTCCTGCAGATCCATGACCCGCGCGGCCACCTTCGGCGGCGTGGCCCGCGGCACCACGAACGTCTGTCCGTACCGCTGGTTGAACCGCTCGGCCAGATCCCGCGTCAGCTCGACGTGCTGGGTCTGGTCCTCCCCGACCGGCACCTCGTCGGCCCCGTACGCCAGGATGTCCGCCGCCATCAGCACGGGATAGGTGAGCAACGACAGCCGCACGCTCCCGCCCCGCGACCGCTCCAGCACGGACTTCTCCTTGTACTGGATCATCCGCCGCATCTCGCCGTCGGTCGCGACGCACTCCAGCAGATACGAGAGCCTGGCGTGCTCGTCCACATGACTCTGGACGAAGACGGTGGCCTGCTCGGGATCGATCCCCGAGGCGAGCAGCAGCGTCGCCGCCTGCCTACTGAGCCGACGCACCCGCCCGGGATCGTGGTCCACGGTGAGGGCATGCAGGTCGACGATGCTGAAGAGCGAGTCGGCCCGGTGCTGGTCGACCTCGGCCCACCGCCGGACGGCTCCCAGGTAGTTCCCCAGGGTCAGGTGCCCCGTCGGCTTGATCCCGCTGAAGATCCTCGTCATCTCTCCGCCTCCTGGTCAGGACCGCCGTCCCGGCGGCCGGGCTCCAGGTCCTCCAGGGGGAGAAACAAGAACGGCCGCCGAGGCGGCGGCCGTTGGGTACATGCGTAAGTACGGCCGCCGTCAGGCGGCCCACCACAGCTGGGCGTACGCACGTGTAGTCACGTCTCCCAGGGTAGCCCTGTCGAGGCCCTCGTGGGTGGGAGTTGACACTCCCCGAGGCGGAACGTAGTGTTCTCCGAGTTGTCCGACGTGAGCGTCGACCAAGCACCACCCGGTCGGTCCCCGGACAGCCATTCCGCAACAACCATTCAAACGATCGACGTCGTGTTCCCTCGTGGGGCCCGCCTTCGTTCCGTTTTCATGCGTATTTGCGAAATGAGGAATCGGCGTTCGAAAGGACGCCCCCGATTAGGTCGGGAGCCAGGATTCCGCTAAAGTCTCACTCGTCGGAACGGCCCAACAGCCGCGAAGGCAACTCCCGCTGACTGGGAATCAGGCCCGAAAGGATCTGATAGAGTCGGAACCGCCGGAAAGGGAAACGGGAAGGCCGAAAGGCCGGACCGGGAACCGGAAAGGCACCGAGGAAATCGGACACGAAAGAGTCTGATAGAGTCGGAAACGCAAGAACAGAAGAAA
>NZ_JBVHLZ010000001.1:1205453-1710612 GCF_055558735.1 Streptomyces sp. NPDC025651 | reverse complement strand
CCACGAGAGCGGAACGATCAGGAGGAATAATCCCGACCGTTCACAGCGTCCTCGCTGTGTGCCTTCCGTGGAAGGACTTTTTCAAAGGAACCTCGTCACCGGACATGGCGTCCAGTAGACGGGGTATCAACATATCTGGCGTTGACTTTTGGCACGCTGTTGAGTTCTCAAGGAACGGACGCTTCCTTTGTACTCACCCTCTCGGGCTTTCCTCCGGGCGCTTCCCTTCGGTATTTCGTGTTTCCAACCTTACCAGATCCGTTTTCCGTTCCGTTCCCGGTTCGGATTTCATTTCCGGTGGCCGTTGGAGGGCCTTTGCCTTTCGGCGTGTTCACTACGTTAGCGGATTCCCTCCGCAACTCATAATCGAGTCTCGCGAGTTCGAATTTCGACATGCGGGCATGCGAAATAGGACCCCGCCGAGGGGAAGTCGTAGGTAGTGGTTGGCCGCTTCCGGCTGCCGACAGATTGTCGTACCCGGTTCAGCGGCTCGGACTACGTTACGGAGGCACCAAGGCTGCGTCAAGTTCGGCGGCGTCGGGGCGTATGGGCCCGATAAGGGCTCACCGTAGGGTCGTTGGCCGTCCAGAAGCGCCATGGGGGGACGCCGCCCTCCCCCGCTACTCCCGTGCGGGGACCGCTCCTGACCTGGTCGGGGCGGGGCGGAGTGCCCGTCAGCACCAGGAAGGGGTCCGCCTTCTCCCCGCAGGCGTCGCTGCCGTCGAGGCTGCGGTCCACGTCAAGGGCGGTGGCCAGGCGGGCAGGGCCTTTGGCCAGTTCCTTGTCGGCGCGGGCCGATAGTCGACGTTTGCGGGCCAGTTCGGCGCCGGCCGTGACCTCGCCGGCCCGGAGCAGGACCGCGCCCGCCATGCCCTCCGGACCGCACACCAGGTTCATGCAGTGCCACATGCCGTAGGTGAAGTAGACGTACACGTGTCCGGGCGGACCGAACATCACGCTGTTGCGGGGCGTCCTGCCGCGATACGCGTGCGAGCCGGGGTCGGCTTCGCCCGCGTAGGCCTCCACCTCTGTCAGGCGGAGTTCGATCGGACCGTCCTGCGAGTCGCGTACGAGGACGCGGCCGAGGAGATCGGGGGCGACCTCCAGGACGGGGCGGTCGAAGAAGTCACGGGTGAGGGGCGTACGGTCAGGGGCCGCGATCATGCCGTACGAGCGTAGTGCACTTGGTTCTACGCGCGCGGGTGGCCATCGGGCCGCTCCGTTGCCAGGGTGATGGCGCGGAACCGGGCACGGTCAACTCGCGTTTGTACCGATCAAGGATTCAAGTGGAGACGAGCCACAGGCGGCGGCCTGGGGATGGAGAGTCATGGGGTTCAAGAAGCTGCTCGCGAGTCTGGGGGCCGGCGGTGCCTCGGTCGAGACCGTGCTGACCGAGGTCAACGTGGTTCCGGGTGGCGTGGTCCAGGGTGAGGTGCGGATCCAGGGCGGGTCGGTGGACCAGCAGATCGAGGGGCTCTCCGTCGGTCTGCAGGCCCGCGTCGAGGTCGAGGGCAACGACCAGGAGACCAAGCAGGACATCGAGTTCATCAAGGTGCGGCTCGGTGGCGCCTTCACGCTGCAGGCCGGTCAGGTGCACGCGGTGCCGTTCGGCCTCGAGATCCCCTGGGAGACGCCGGTCACCAGCATCGACGGTCAGCAGCTGCGCGGCATGAACATCGGTGTGACCACCGAGCTGGAGATCGCGCGCGCCGTGGACTCGAGCGACCTGGACCCGATCAACGTGCACCCGCTGCCGGCGCAGCAGGCCATCCTGGACGCCTTCATCCAGCTGGGCTTCCGCTTCAAGAGCGCCGACATGGAGCGCGGTCACATCCGTGGCACGCGGCAGAAGCTGCCGTTCTACCAGGAGATCGAGTTCTACCCGCCGCAGCAGTACCGCGGCCTGAACCAGGTCGAGTTGAGCTTCGTCGCGGACGACCGCGAGATGGACGTCGTCCTGGAGATGGACAAGAAGCCGGGTCTGTTCAGCGAGGGCAGCGACTCGTTCCGGTCCTTCAAGGTGGGGCTGAACGACTTCCAGGGCACGGACTGGGCCGCGTACCTCAATGAGTGGCTGTCCCAGGTCGGCAGCAAGCGCAACTGGTTCTAGGCTCGACCCGAGAGGATCAGCGAGGAACCAGCAATCAACCAGGAGGTGCCGACGTGAGCGAGCTCAAGAGGCCGCCGCTTCCCCATGACTTCCATCCGCCCGTGCCGTCGTTCACGGTCGTGAGCGAGGACTTCGAGCCGGGGGCGGTCCTCAAGGACGCTCAGGTCTACGCGGCCGGGAACACCTCGCCGCAGCTGCGGTGGGAGGGCTTCCCGCCCCGGACCAAGAGCTTCGCCGTGACGTGCTTCGACCCGGACGCCCCTACGGGCAGCGGGTTCTGGCACTGGACCGTCTTCGACATCCCGGTCTCGGTGACCGAGCTGCCGGGCGGTGCGGGCAGCGGCAAGTTCGAGGGTCTGCCCGAGGGCGCGGTGCAGGTGCGCAACGACTACGGGACCAAGGACTTCGGGGGTGCCGCGCCGCCGCCCGGTGACCCGGCGCACCGCTATGTGTTCACCGTGTACGCGGTGGACCAGGAGAAGCTGGGTCCTGACTCGGACGCCTCTCCCGCGGTCGTGGGCTTCAACCTCCGGTTCCACACGCTCGCTCGTGCGCAGGTGATCGCGGAGTACGCCGCTCTCCCCGAGAGCTGAGCGACCGTCGTGAACTGAGGGTTCACCGATTGTTTGCCCGCCTCTGGTCATGGAAGTGATCAGGGGCGGGCATTTTTTATTGCGTTGTCCATCTCGGCGTGCCCGGCCAGAGTTGATCCCAGCCCGCCAGGCGGTGGGCCGGTGCATAACGGGAGGTGGGCAGGTTGATGCGGGACACGCTGGTGCTGAACGCGAGCTTCGAGCCGCTCTCGACGGTGACGCTCAACCGAGCCGTCGTCCTGGTGCTCCAGGACAAGGCCGTGGTGGAGCAGTCGCACCCCGGACTCCGTCTGCGCGCGGCCACGATCGACATCCCTGTGCCTCGGGTGATCAGACTGTGCAGGTTCGTGCGCGTGCCGTTCCGAAGACAGGCTCCGTGGTCCCGGCGGGGTGTGCTGGTGCGGGACCGGCACCGGTGCGCGTACTGCGGCAGGCGGGCGACGACGGTGGACCACGTGGTGCCGCGGTCGCACGGCGGTACGGACTCCTGGCTGAACACGGTCGCTTCGTGCGCGACGGACAACCACCGCAAGGCGGACCGGACGCCGGAGGAGGCGGGGATGCCGTTGCTGCGGCAGCCGTTCGAGCCGACGCCCGCCGACGCGATGTTGCTGGCCCTTGGCCAGGACGAGTTGGCTTCGCTGCCGGAGTGGTTGGCGCAGCCTGCCGCCTGACCCGGCACAGAGACGAAGGGCCCGCCTCCCCTGGGGAGGCGGGCCCTTCGCGTACGCATCGATCAGTCGATCGGCGGCTGTTCGCGGCGTTCGGTCGCCGGCGGGGTGCTCGGGCCGCCGCCCATCGGGCCGAAGTTGCCCATGGCGCCCGACAGGCCCTTGAGGGCGTCGCCGATCTCGCTGGGCACGATCCAGAGCTTGTTCGCGTCGCCCTCGGCGATCTTCGGGAGCATCTGGAGGTACTGGTAGGCGAGGAGCTTCTGGTCCGCGTCGCCGGCGTGGATGGACTCGAAGACCGTACGGATCGCCTGGGCCTCGCCCTCGGCCTTCAGCGCCGCGGCCTTGGCCTCACCTTCGGCGCGCAGGATCGCGGACTGCTTCTCGCCCTCGGCGCGCAGGATCTCCGACTGCCGGACACCTTCGGCCTGGAGGATCGCGGCGCGCTTGTCGCGGTCGGCGCGCATCTGCTTCTCCATCGAGTCCTGGATGGAGGTCGGCGGCTCGATCGCCTTGAGCTCGACGCGGTTGACGCGGATGCCCCACTTGCCGGTGGCCTCGTCGAGGACGCCGCGGAGCGCCGCGTTGATCTCCTCGCGCGATGTCAGGGTCCGCTCCAGGTCCATGCCACCGATGATGTTGCGCAGGGTGGTGACGGTGAGCTGCTCGATCGCCTGGATGTAGCTGGCGACTTCGTACGTCGCGGCCCTGGCGTCGGTCACCTGGTAGTAGATGACCGTGTCGATGTTGACCACCAGGTTGTCCTGGGTGATCACCGGCTGCGGCGGGAACGGCACGACCTGTTCACGCAGGTCGATGCGGTTGCGGATGGAGTCGATGAACGGGACGACGATGTTCAGGCCCGCGTTCAGCGTTCTCGTGTAGCGGCCGAAGCGTTCGACGATGGCCGCGCTGGCCTGTGGGATGACCTGGATGGTCTTGATCAGGGCGATGAAGACCAGCACCACCAGAATGATCAGGACGATGATGATTGGTTCCATCGCGGTTCCCCGTACCCTTCATGCCTCGGCGAAGATCTTGCTGGTCGAGTCTGTCAGACCGTCGCACAGCCCGTGGGGCATTCGCGTCACAGCCTGTGGGGCATTCACATGACGACGGCCGTCGCTCCGTCGATCTCGACGACGTCCACTTCCTGGCCCGCCTCGTAGGTGCGGTCGGTGTCGAGCGCGCGGGCGGACCAGATCTCGCCCGCGAGCTTGATGCGTCCGCCTCCCGCGTCGACCCGTTCGAGGACGACGGCCGTCCTGCCCTTCAACGCCTCGACACCGGTGGCCAGTTCTGGTCGCTGGGCGCGGTGCCTGGCCGCGACGGGCCGCACCACGGCGATGAGCGCGACCGAGACCGCGGCGAAGACGACGACCTGGAGCACCGTGTCACCGCCCAGGCCCGCGGTCACGGCGCCCGCGACGGCGCCCACGGCCAGCATGCCGAGCTCCGGCATCGCGGTCAGTACGAGCGGGATTCCGAGCGCGGCGGCGCCGATCAGCCACCACACCCATGCGTCGATGTCCACATGGTCATGGTAGGACCGCGGGTCCCTTCGGGGACAGGGCGCGGATCAGCTGAGCGGGAGCCCCGTGGCCGTCCAGCGGTCGTTCTTCTGCTCGACGACCAGCGGGAGGCCGAAGCAGAGGGAGAGGTTGCGCGAGGTGAGTTCGAGCTCCAGCGGGCCCGCGGCGAGGACCTTGCCCTGGCGGATCATCAGGACGTGGGTGAAGCCGGGGGCGATCTCCTCGACGTGGTGCGTGACCATGATCATCGAGGGGGCGATCGGGTCGCGGGCGAGGCGGCCGAGGCGGCGTACGAGGTCTTCGCGGCCGCCGAGGTCGAGGCCCGCGGCGGGCTCGTCGAGGAGCAGCAGCTCGGGGTCGGTCATCAGGGCCCGGGCGATCAGGGTGCGCTTGCGCTCGCCCTCGGAGAGGGTGCCGAACCTGCGGTCCAGGTAGTCGCTCATGCCGAGGCGGTCGAGGAAGGCGCGGGCGCGCTGCTCGTCCACGTCCTCGTAGTCCTCGTGCCAGCCGGCGGTCATGCCGTACGCGGCGGTGAGCACGGTCTGCAGGACGGTCTGGCGCTTGGGCAGCTTCTCCGCCATCGCGATGCCGGCGACGCCGATGCGCGGGCGCAGCTCGAAGACGTCGGTGCCGGGCTTGCCGAGGGTCTCGCCGAGGACGGTGGCGGTGCCGGTGCTCGGGAAGAGGTAGCTGGACGCGACGTTGAGGAGCGTGGTCTTGCCGGCGCCGTTCGGGCCGAGGATGACCCAGCGCTCCCCCTCCTTGACCGACCAGGAGACCTGGTCCACCAGAGCCCGGCCCTCGCGGACCACGGATACGTCCTCAAGCTCCAGTACATCGCTCATGAGCGCGCTGTCTCCCATTGCAGTCTCGGTCGTCGCTCGCGTCGGTGGACGCGGTCCCCGAATAAAACCTACGCCACCGGCCGACCGTTCCTGTCGTGAGCCCGGTCCTTAGGCTGTGTGCATGCTCTCGGAACCACGCTCAGGACGCCTGGCCGCATGGGGAAATGCCCTATTGGCCGGACTTGTTTCCCCGGATGACGCGGTGCTCGCGATGGTCGGCGAGGACGCGGCGCACCGGGTCGAAGGCCTTCCCGGGGAGGCGGGCCCGGTCGGGCTCACGCTCGCGATGGGGCGCTTGCGCAGACTCGGGGTGACGGGCCTTCGGGTGGCGCTGCCCGCGCCGGGGCATCCGCTCGGGCTGAGCGGTCCCCCGGAGTTCAACGCGCGCGCCCTGGAGGCGGAGGAGGCGGTCGTCGCGTTCGGCGCTCCGTACGGGCTGGTTCCCGAGGTGTACGAGGCGGGGCCCGAGGGCGACGTGCATGTGGAGGTCGTCTGGCACTGCCTGCCCGTGCGCGAGGCGCCGCCCGCCGACGTGCCGTCCCTCGGCGAGGCGGAGCGCGAGCTCGCGGAGGCGCTGCGGGACGCGACGGAGATCCTGTCCCGGCTCGACGTCGCGGGCTCGGGCCCGGTCGCCGAGGCCGCGGTCGACGCGTACCGCGCGCGTGCCGAGCAGGGGCGCGAGGTGCTCGCCCCCGGGTATCCGCCGCGTGCGGTACGGGTGTTGGAGCTGGCCCAGCGGGTCGGGCTGCTGATTTCCCTCGCGTACGAGAACGGCCACGGCGGGGCCGTCAGCGCCTCGGAGATGGCGGCGAGGGCTCAGGCCCTGCGCCCGGTGGAACGGACCGCCCGGCGGGCCCAAGTGGCCGCGTACAACGCGTATGTGGAGGAGCGGGAGCGGCACTGAGTCCGGGCTCTCCCGACGAAACCGAGTCCGGGCTCTCCCGGCGAACTCGACCAGGCCCCCGCAAAGGGGGAAGGCCCCGCCGGACCGTGTGGTCCGGCGGGGCCTTCCGTGCCTGGAGAGGCGGTGCGTCAGCCGTTCGACGACTCGTTGTCGAAGGTCGGGTTGAGCGCGCCGATCACGTTGGCGCTGTTGCCCGTGGCGTTGACGGGAACGTGCACGGGGACCTGCGCGTGGTTGCCGGAGCCGACGCCCGGAGACTGCGTGGCCGAGCCGTTGGCGTCCGAGTCGGCGAACGCGGCACCCGCAGAGGCGCCCGCGGCGAGACCGGCGACGGCGACGGCCAGGGCGGCCTTCTTGGCGATGTTCATGGGAAGTGTTCCTCCTGCTGATTCGTAGCGACCCCAGCCGCGGGGTCGCACGCTGGAAAACGCCTGGGCCGTCCGGATGACACGGGGCGGGTAGGCGATGCCCCCGTTTGGATCAATAGGCCGACGATCTGCGGAACTTGCGGGCGCGACAGGCGTTACGGAAGGCCCGGTGCGGAATGTCCGCGCCACGGTCCCGGAACGCGGACCGGCCCCCCGGGAAGCACCCGGGGGGCCGGTGGTCACTGCTGGACCTGGGGCGTTCGTCAGCGGTTGACGCCGTCGTTCGCGAAGGTCGGGTTGAGGCCACCGATGACGGTCGCGGTGTTGCCGACAGCGTTCACGGGGACGTGCACCGGCGCCTGAACCAGGTTGCCCGAGCCGACGCCCGGCGACTTGACGGCCTCGCCGTCGGCGTGCGCGCCGCTGGTGGCGGAGGCGAGACCGGCACCGGCGGCGACGAGGCCACCCGCTACGAGCGTGACGGCCGCGGCCTTCTTCAGGTTCTTCACTTCTTAGACCCTCCTTGCGATCGCTGCGACCAGCCGTCGCAGCACGCATTGGAGAACGGCCGGGCGGGCCGCAGGATGCGCCGCCCGGGTGACACTCACACGACGGTATGAATCTCGGCCCGGAAGGCGACGGTCCGCTCTGACCCCGGCGGCCGTGCGCCGGAGCCGCCCGCCGGCGCTCTGATCAGCCGGTCACGCCGTGCCGCACCGCCCAGAGCGCGGCCTGGGTGCGGTCGGCGAGGTCCAGCTTCATCAGGATGTTCGATACATGCGTCTTGACGGTCTTCTCGGACAGGACGAGGGCGCGGGCGATCTCGCGGTTCGAGCGGCCGTCGGCGATCAGGCCGAGGACCTCGCGCTCGCGCTCGGTGAGCGAACCGGCCCTGCCCTGGCTGCCGCCCGCCTCCTCCTGGGAGAGCAGCGCGCCCGCGACCTCGGGCTGCAGCAGGACGTGCCCGGCGTGCACGGAGCGGATGGCTCCGGCGAGGGCGTCCGGGTCGACGTCCTTGTAGACGTACCCCGCGGCGCCCGCGCGCAGGGCCGGGACCACCGTGCGCTGCTCGGTGAAGCTGGTGACGATGAGCACGCGCGCGGGGTTGGCCAGTTCACGGAGCCTGCGCAGCGCCTCGACGCCGTCCATGCCGGGCATCTTGACGTCCATGAGGACGACGTCCGGCTTCAACTCCTCGGCCTGCGCGACTCCTTCGGCGCCGTCGGAGGCCTCGCCGACGACCTCGATGTCGTCCTGGATCTCCAGGAACGTACGCAGACCGCGGCGGACCACCTGGTGGTCGTCGACCAGCAGCACCCGAATCCCTGTCTTCGCGTTGAGCGCGGCGTCAGCCACCGGGGACCTCCATCTCGATCGTCGTGCCCTTGCCGGGCTCCGATTCCACGGTCAGCCGTCCGCCGACCCCGCTCGCCCGGTCCCGCATGGAGACCAGACCCAAGTGCCGTCCCGCGCGCCGTATGGCCTTCGGGTCGAAGCCCGAGCCGTCGTCGACGACGCGCAGCACGGCTCCCGCGCCGCGCTTGTCCAGGACCACCGCGACGCACTCGGCGCCCGAGTGGCGCAGGGCGTTGTGCAGGGCCTCCTGGGCGACGCGCAGCATGGCCTCCTCCTGGGAGGCCGGCAGCGCCCGTACGCCGTTGCTCTCGAAGGTGACCTGCGCGGAGTGCGCGCGGTGGAGCACCTGCGTGTGCGTACGCAGGGTGGCCACCAGGCCGTCCTCGTCCAGGGCCGCGGGGCGCAACTCCACGACGGCGGCGCGCAGTTCGTCCGCCGCCTCGGCCGCGAGCACCGCCACCTGCTGCAGTTCGCCCTTGGCCCGGGACGGGTCGCGGTCCACGAGGGCGGCCGCGGCCTGGGCCGTCAGGCGCAGCGAGAAGAGCTTCTGGCTGACGGCGTCGTGCAGTTCGTGGGCGAGGCGGGAGCGCTCCTCGGCGATGGTCAGCTCTCGACTGCGCTCGTACAGGCGGGCGTTGGTGAGGGCGATGGCGGCGTGCTGGGCGAGGATGGAGAGGAGCTCCTCGTCGTCCGCGGTGAAGCCACAACTGCCCTGGGGCTTGGGACAGTTCTTGTTGGCGAGGAAGAGCGCGCCGAGGGTCTCGTCCCCGTAGCGAATGGGGAGGCCGAGGAAGTCGGACATGTCCGGGTGGGCCGAGGGCCAGCCGCCGAAGCGGGGGTCCTCGCGCACGTCGGCGAGGCGCTCGGGCTCGGCCTTCTGCAGCATCGCGGCGAGGATGCCGTGCTGGCGGGGCAGCGGGCCGATGGCCTTCCACTGCTCGTCGCTGACGCCGTCGACGACGAACTGGGCGAAGCCTCCGTGGTCGTCCGGGACTCCGAGCGCGGCGTACTCGGCGTCGAGCAGTTCGCGGGCCGAGGCGACGATCGTCTTGAGGACGTCGCGCACCTCCAGGTGCCTGCTCATGGCGAGGAGCGCGGCACTCACCGCGTTCAGGCCGGATCGGGGTCCTTGACTCATGGCCACACCGTACCGGCGAGGTGTGACAGCGCGTATCCGACCTGTGGCGGCCTCCGACTAGGGCCAGGGGCCTAGGGCCGCAGGCCGGGACTAGGGCGAAGGGACCCGAGGAGTTGCGGCTCGGGCACGAGGTGTCCGCCGCGGGGCCGTTCCTACGGTGGATCCACCCGGCGGGACGGCCGATGTGCCTGCCGGGCGGATGGACGGACGGCCGGGCGACCCGAGGGGACGGATGTCATGCCGGTAGCGATCATCACGGGGGCTTCGAAGGGGCTGGGGCGGGCGCTGGGCGCGGCGCTCGCGGAGAGCGGGTGGGACCTCGTGCTCGACGCGAGGACCGCCGGGGTCCTTGCGGAGTCGGCACGGGAGCTGGGCGAGTACGGCACGCGCGTGGAGGCGCTGGCCGGGGACGTCGCCGACGCGGGGCACCGCGCGGAGCTGGTCGCGGCCGCGAGGCGGCTCGGCGGCCTGGACCTGCTGGTGAACAACGCCAGCTCGCTGGGCGCGGAGCCTCTCGTACGTCTGGACGGGCTCGCGCTCGACGGGCTGCGGGCGGCGCTGGAGACGAACGTGGTGGCGGCCCTGGGCCTCGTCCAGGAGGCGTTGCCCCTGCTGCGGGAGTCCGCGGGGGCGGTCGTCGACGTCAGCTCCGACGCGGCTGTCGAGGCGTACGAGACATGGGGCGGGTACGGCGCCTCGAAGGCCGCCCTCGACCATCTCTCCGCGGTCCTCGCCGCGGAGGAGCCCGGGATCCAGGTGTGGGCCGTCGATCCCGGGGACATGCGGACGGATCTGTATCAGGCGGCGGTGCCCGTGGACGACATGTCGGGGCGGCCGCTGCCGGAGACCGTGGTGCCCGCGTTCCTGCGGCTGCTCGCCGAGCGGCCGGTCAGCGGCCGCTACACGGCGTCCGCTCTCCTTCAGGACGCCCGGGACGCCCGGTGAGCGCGCTCGGTACGCGGCTGTGCGTGCCGGACTCCCTCACCGCCCGGGTGCCCGTCGAGCAGCGGGGCCCGGGGCTCGGCAGGGACGCGGTGCGGCTGCTCGTGTCGCACGGCACCGAGGTCACGCACCACGCGTTCACGGAGCTGCCCGCGCTGCTGCGGGCCGGCGACCTGCTCGTCGTCAACACGTCGCGGACGCTGCCCGCTGCGGTGGACGGGCGGCTCGGGCACGCGCGCGTGGTGGTGCACTTCTCCACACGGGGCGAGGACGGGCGCTGGGCGGTGGAGCTGCGCGCCCCGGACGGGAAGGGCACCACGCGCGCGCGTGCCGGTGGCCCCGCGGGTTCGGTCGTGCGGCTCCCCGGAGACGTACGCCTTGTATATGAGGAGCCGATGGCGCCACAGAGCCCGCGGCTGTGGTGGGTGCGGGTGTCGGCGGACGTGCCGGAGCTGCTGCGGCGGCACGGGCGTCCCATTCGTTACCCCTATACAGAGAGGGACCAGCCGCTCTCCGCGCACCAGACCGTGTTCGCGCTGCCGTCGGCGGACGGAGCGGGCAGTGCGGAGATGCCGAGCGCGGGGCGGCCGTTCACGGCGGCGCTGGTGGCGGAGCTGGTGAGCAGGGGCGTGCAGTTCGCGCCCGTCACGCTGCACACCGGTGTCGCCTCGCAGGAGGCGCACGAGCCGCCGTACCCGGAGCTCTTCGAGGTGCCGCAGACGTCGGCGCGGCTGATCAACGCCGCGCGGGCAGGGGGCGGCCGGGTCGTCGCGGTCGGCACGACGGCCGTGCGGGCGGTCGAGTCCGCCGCGGGGGCCGACGGCGTGGTGCGGGCGGCATCCGGCAGGACCGAGCTCGTGGTGACGCCGGAGCGCGGGGTGCGGGTGGTGGACGGGCTGCTGACCGGGCTCCACGAGCCGGCGGCCTCGCATCTGCTGATGCTGGAGGCCGTCGCGGGCCGCGCGGCGATCGAGCGGGGTTATGCGGAGGCGGTACGCCATCTCTACCTGTGGCACGAGTTCGGCGACGTCCACCTCATCCTCCGGGAGGACCCTCCTCACTGAGAGCGTTGCTGGGGCAACTGTTGGTGAGACTGTTACACGTCCGATGTGAGCCCGCGCATAGGACGCACATCACGTACGAAGGTCCCTAGTGGATAAGGAATCCCTTTATGTACGGGGGGTGCATGGCCGTCTCAGGCGGCCGCGCACCCCCTGATCCACTACCCGGGATCGTACGTCACACCTTTGCCACGGAATTTTGCTGCCGCTAAGAATTGCTCCCGTCGCTCGGCGCCGCGGTCCTCGCACCGCGGCGTTTGTGCCGGAGAAGCAACCTGTCCCCGCCGGACCAGAGCGACCTCCGCTATTCGAAGAGGTCCATCCCGCATGTCCAAGCAGAGCACCCCTGGTCATAGTCGCCACGCCGTGACCAAGACCCAGAAGTTCTCGATCGCCGGTGTCGCCACGCTCGGTGCCGCCGCCCTCGCGTTCTCCCTCGTGCCGGGCACCGAGGCCACCTCCCAGGCCGCCGACGTCTCCCCCGTCGCCTTCGCCGCGTCCGCCGACGCGCAGCAGGCGGTCCACGCGAGCGTCACCAAGCAGCAGTCCAACGCCGACAAGCAGGCCAAGGACGCCGCCGCGAAGGCCGCCGCCGACAAGAAGAAGGCCGACGAGGCCGCCGCGAAGAAGAAGGCCGAGGACGAGCGCAAGGCCAAGGAGGCCGCCAGCCGCGCCGCCGCCCGCAAGCCCGTCTACGCCAACAACCTCGACGGCTGGATCCGCCAGTCCCTGGACATCATGAAGGCCAAGGGCATCCCCGGTTCCTACGAGGGCCTGCACCGCAACATCATGCGCGAGTCCACGGGCAACCCGAACGCCATGAACGGCTGGGACATCAACGCCCAGAACGGCACCCCGTCGATCGGCCTGCTCCAGGTCATCCAGCCGACGTTCGACGCGTACCACGTCGAGGGCACCTCGACGAACATCTACGACCCGGTCGCCAACATCGTCGCCGCGGCCAACTACGCCGCCGACAAGTACGGCTCGATGGACAACGTGAACGGCGCCTACTGAGCCTTGATCGCCTGATCAACGGACCTCTTCAGCCGAAGGCGAGGCCCACGGACGCCGAAGGGCGGCACCCCCACTGGGGGTGCCGCCCTTCTCGTATGCCTCAGGCGCTCACTTGCGCATGACCTCGGGCTCGTGCCGGCGCAGCAGGCGCGCGACGGCGATGCCGCAGATGACGCCGAGCGCGAGCAGAACCGTGATGTTGATGCCCCACTGGCTCGCCGAGTGCTCCCACAGCGGGTCCAGGTCGGTGGGGTTCTTCGGGTCCCACGGCGGCATCAGGTGCGCGAGGTCCAGCGTGGAGCCCGCGCCGGCGATGGCCCAGCGGGAGGGCATCAGCCAGGCGAACTGCTCCAGGCCCGGCGAGCCGTAGACCTGGAAGAGGACGCCGGTGAAGACGACCTGGACGATCGCGAACATCACCAGGAGCGGCATGGTCTTCTCGGCGGTCTTCACCAGCGAGGAGATGACCAGGCCGAACATCATCGACGTGAAGCCGAGCGCGATGATCGTCAGGCAGATCTCCGCGGCCGGCGGCATGATCAGGCCCTCCTCCGGCAGCTCGCGCGGGGCGAAGCCGATGGCGCAGATGATGACGCCCTGGATGGCCGTGATGATGCCGAGGACGATGACCTTGGACATCAGGTACGCCGAGCGGGAGAGGCCGGTCGCCCGTTCCCGTTCGTAGATGACCCGTTCCTTGATCAGCTCACGTACGGAGTTGGCCGCGCCCGAGAAGCACATGCCGACCGCGAGGATCAGCATGATCGTGCCCGCGTCGCCGTTGAACTTGGCCGGCGGTTTCGGCGGGGCCAGGCCGAAGTCGGCCGGGATCACGACGCTGACGATGCCGAGGACCGCGGGCAGGATCACCATCAGACCCATGAAGCCCTTGTCGGAGGCGATCACCGACACGTAACGGCGGATCAGGGTCCACAGCTGTGGGCCCCAGCCCTGCGGTTTCGGCGGCCTGACCGCCTGCGGCGGCGGCATCTGTACGGACTGCGCGGCGACGGCGTCGATGTCCGCGGCGTACATCTGGTAGTGCTGCGAGCCCTTCCAGCGGCCCGCCCAGTCGTAGTCGCGGTAGTTCTCGAACGCCGAGAAGACGTCGGCCCAGGTGCTGTAGCCGAAGAAGTTGAGGGCTTCCTCCGGCGGGCCGAAGTACGCCACCGAACCGCCCGGCGCCATCACCAGGAGCTTGTCGCAGATCGCCAGCTCGGCGACCGAGTGTGTGACGACGAGGACCGTGCGGCCGTCGTCGGCGAGGCCGCGCAGCAGCTGCATCACGTCGCGGTCCATGCCCGGGTCGAGGCCGGAGGTCGGCTCGTCCAGGAAGATCAGCGAGGGCTTGGTCAGGAGCTCGAGGGCCACCGAGACGCGCTTGCGCTGGCCACCGGAGAGGGAGGTGACCTTCTTCTCCTTGTGGATGTCCAGCTTGAGCTCGCGCAGGACCTCGTCGATACGGGACTCGCGCTCGGCCTCCGTGGTGTCCGCGGGGAAGCGGAGCTTGGCCGCGTACTTGAGGGCCTTCTTGACGGTCAGCTCCTTGTGCAGGATGTCGTCCTGCGGGACCAGACCGATGCGCTGGCGCAGCTCGGCGAACTGCTTGTACAGGTTCCGGTTGTCGTAGAGGACGTCGCCCTGGTTGGCGGGCCGGTAGCCGGTGAGCGCCTTGAGCAGGGTGGACTTGCCGGAGCCCGAGGGGCCGATGACCGCGATGAGCGACTTCTCCGGGACGCCGAAGGAGACGTCCTTGAGGATCTGCTTGCCGCCGTCGACCGTGACCGTGAGGTGGCGGGCCGAGAAGGAGACGTCACCGGTGTCGACGAACTCCTCGAGCTGCCCGCCGACCAGGCGGAAGGTCGAGTGACCGACGCCGACGATGTCGTTCGGGCCGATCAGGACCGTCGAGGACTTCGCGATCGGCTGGCCGTTGACGTACGTGCCGTTGTGCGACCCGAGGTCGTGGATCTCGAAGCGCCCGTCGGGCGTCGCCGTGAACTCCGCGTGGTGGCGCGAGACCTGCAGGTCGGAGACGACCAGCTCGTTCTCCAGGGCGCGGCCGATGCGCATCTTGCGGCCGAGCGCCAGCTGGTGGAACGTCGTCGGGCTGCGGTCGCCGTAGACCGGCGGGGCCCCCGCGACGCCGCCGGAACCCGGAGTCTTCTGCGCGTACTGCTCGGACGGGCCGCCCTGCTGCGGGGGCACGTGCGGCTGGTGCTGCTGCTGCGGCTGGTGCTGCTGCCAGCCCTGCTGCTGCGCCTGGTACGGGGCCTGCTGCTGGGGTGCCTGCTGGTGCGGGGCCTGTGCGGCCCAGCCCGGCGCCTCCTGCTGGGGCTGCTGGGGCGCGTGCTGCGGCGCGGCCTGCTGCTGGGCGTGCTGCTGCGGTGCGGAGACCGCCGCGGCGGCCGCCCCCGCGGCGCTGCCGGACACGTTCAGCAGCGGACCGTCGGTCGCGTTGCCGAGGTGCACGGCCGAACCGGGGCCGATTTCCATCTGATGGATCCGCTGGCCCTGCACGAAGGTGCCATTGGTGCTGCCGTGGTCCTCAATGACCCAACTGCGCCCGCTCCAGCTGATCGTCGCGTGCCGCCAGGACACCCTGGCGTCGTCGAGCGAGATATCCCCCTGCGGATCACGTCCGAGGGTGTACGGCCTGGACGCGTCAAGCGTCCAGGTCCTGCCATTCAATTCCAGTACGAGTTCCGGCACTCCATGCCCCACTGAGTTGTCCCCCGAGCTAGCCCCCATCGATGGGGAGTCTAGGGATGTCGAACATCGGGAGGAACTATTTCAGGCGGAGGGCTCTGACCGAAAGTCGGGCCTTGTGAAGACTGCGTACGGGGGTGAAGGGTTGCCCCGTTGACGCGGAAGAAACCGCCCCGGAGAGTAGTAAGCACCCATCAGTGCATACGGATCATGCTCATTGGCGGCATTCACCTCATCGATCTCATTGATCACAATGCGCTTGTTCCGCGCACTGGGTGCTTTTTGGGGCAAAGCGCTGCGGCTCGGGGGGTCCTCATGGAGGCCGGCGAATTCAACGGCGAACGTCGCGGCGTGCGATGGGGAGACGTGCTGCTCTCCGCGATCGCCGCGGTGAGCTGGGCGCTGATCGGCATGGCGGGGACGGCCGCGCTCGGACTGCACCTGCTGGACGCGGACGCGGTGGGCTCGCTCGGACCGATGACGGCGGCGACCGTCGCGCTCGGCGTGGGAGGGTCGGTCACACCGTCCGGCGACGTCTCCGCGTTCGGCCTGGAGGGAGCCGAGGCGACCACCGCGATCGACATCGCGCCACTCGGTGTCGCCCTCGTGGGCGCGTTGCTGCTCGCCCACTTCTTCCTCCGCTCCTTGCGCGGGGCGGGGGCTGTCGTCAGGCCCGCCGAACTCGTCGCGCGCGCGGGCGCGACGATCGCCCTCTTCCTCGCGATGCTCGCGGGGCTCGCCTGGGTGGGGCACGACGTCATCACGATCGACGGCGAGCAACTCGGCATCGACAAGGGCATCGAGGAAGGGCTCGACCAGCTGCCGGGCGGCATCGGCGACAAGCTGCCCGGCGGGATCGGGGACATCGGCGGGCTCCTGCCCGACCGGCTCGGGGACCTGGTGAAGGCGAAGGCCTCGGTGGGCTTCACCGTGGACACCGCGCCGACGCTGCTCGGCGGGACGGTCTGGGTGGCCGGCGTCCTGCTCGTCGCGCTGCTCGCGTCGCGGCGCACGCCTCTGCCGCGCGCGCTCGACGCCTTGCACCGGGTCGTGCGGCCCGCGGCTTCCGCGCTGGTCTCGGTCGTCCTGATGGCGGTCGTCGCGGGGCTCGCCGCGGCGGCGTACGCGATGGTCGGCGACGAGCACCCCCGGCGGATCGCGGGTGCCGCGCTGCTCGGGGCGCCGAACGGTGTGTGGCTCGGCATACCCGTCGGCCTCCTCGTACCGTTCGACGGCAAGGCCACGGGGGTGCTCACGCGGTTCCTGCCGGACCCGGTGGACGACCTGCTCTCGGGGTCGTCAGACAAGGCGCTCACGCTCGGGCGGCTCGCCGAACTCGACGGCAGGGTCTGGCTGCTGGGTGTCGCGGCTGTGGTGATGCTGCTGTTCGCCGGGGTGCTGACGGCCGTGCGGACTCCGTTCGTACGCGGTGCGGTGTCCGTCCTCGGGTTCGCGGGGCGGTGCGGGGTGCGGCTCGGGGGCGTGACAGCGCTGGGGCTTCCGCTGCTGGTGTGGCTGACCGGGGTGTCCGCCGACGCGTCGCTCTCCGTGTTCGGCTTCGACGCGTTCGGGGCGGGCGTCGAGCTGCACGGGCGGGTGGGGACGGCGGTGCTGCTGGGGGCGGTGTGGGGATTCGGGGCGGGGATCGTGGGGGCGGTGCTGGCTGTGGTGTCGGGGGCGGCGGGGGGTTCGGCTTCGCCCTTTGCGCGGGGGGCCGGTGAGGCGGGAGTCACGGCTGAGGCTGCGGTCCCCTCCGGGGTGGGACCGTACGAGCCGGGCGTGCCGTACCGTCCGCCGAATCCCGACACGAATCCGTATCTGCGGCCGCCCAGGGAGCCGAGGGATGCGGAGCGCAAGGCGCCGCGTGACGTGTCCGGTGCGCCGACCGTGGCGGGGCCGGTGATGCCGCCGCCCCCGCCACGCCCCCGGCCCCGGTCCCGCTCGGGGGACTGGCCTCCCCCGCCGCCGCCTCCGCCTCCTCCGCCGGAAAAGGGGCCTCCCCGCAGGCCTCGCTGAAGTGACGCCTCCTTGAAGTGACGCCTCTTTGAAGAGGCGCCGCATTGAAGTGGCGCCTCCTTGAGCGGTGCCCCGGCAGAGCGGGCGACGCCCAGGGCCCCACCCTGCCCTGACACGTGGGGTGAACGAGCGGGCGGTGGGAGAAGACCACCGCGAAGCGGCGGCGGAGGTGTCCGCCACGCGGACCGGGAACGCACCCACCCGAGGGCGCCGGATACCGTAAGCGGCACCATGAGTGCTTCTCAGCCCCCGCAGCCCGCCGACATCCCGACGCTCCTCGTCAAGATCTTCGGCAAGGACCGCCCCGGCATCACCGCCGGCCTCTTCGACACCCTCGCCGCCTACTCCGTCGACGTCGTCGACATCGAGCAGGTCGTCACCCGCGGCCGGATCGTGCTGTGCGCGCTCGTGACCGAGCCGCCCGCCGGCCTGGAGGGCGACCTGCGTTCCACCGTCCACAGCTGGGCGGACTCCATGAAGATGCAGGCCGAGATCATCTCCGGCATCGGCGACAACCGGCCCCGCGGCCTCGGGCGTTCGCTCGTGACCGTGCTCGGCCACCCCCTGACCTCGGAGTCGACGGCCGCGATCGCCGCCCGCATCACCGCGACCGGCGGCAACATCGACCGCATCTTCCGGCTCGCCAAGTACCCGGTCACCGCCGTCGAGTTCGCGGTGTCCGGCACGGAGACCGAGCCGCTGCGCACCGCGCTCGCGACGGAGGCCGCGAAGCTCGGCGTGGACGTCGCGGTCGTCGCCGCGGGCCTGCACCGCCGCGCCCAGCGCCTGGTCGTGATGGACGTCGACTCGACGCTCATCCAGGACGAGGTCATCGAACTCTTCGCCGCGCACGCCGGATGCGAGGACCAGGTGGCCGAGGTGACGGCGGCCGCGATGCGCGGCGAGCTGGACTTCGAGCAGTCGCTGCACGCGCGCGTGGAGCTCCTCGCGGGTCTGGACGCCTCGGTCGTCGACAAGGTCCGGTCCGAGGTCAGGCTCACGCCGGGCGCCCGCACCCTGATCCGGACCCTCAAGCGCCTCGGCTACCAAGTGGGCGTCGTCTCGGGCGGGTTCACTCAGGTCACCGACGATCTGAAGGAACGTCTCGGCCTCGACTTCGCCCAGGCCAACACCCTGGAGATCGCCGACGGCAGGCTCACCGGCAAGGTGACCGGCGAGATCGTCGACCGCGCGGGCAAGGCGCGTCTGCTGCGCCGCTTCGCCGCGGAGGCCGGGGTCCCGCTGGAGCAGACCGTCGCGATCGGCGACGGCGCGAACGACCTCGACATGCTGAACGCGGCAGGCCTCGGCGTCGCCTTCAACGCCAAGCCCGTGGTCCGCGAGGCCGCGCACACCGCGGTCAACGTCCCCTTCCTGGACACCGTCCTCTATCTCCTCGGCATCACCCGCGAAGAGGTCGAGGCGGCGGACACCCACACCGACTGACGGCATCGCACACCACGCGTACGTCGATGGGGCCCGGCACCGCTTCGGTGCCGGGCCCCATCACGATGGTGGGTCAGGGCTACTCGGACGGCGCCCAGTAGTCGACGAGCGTGGCCACGCCGGGCTCAAGGGCCTTCCACGAACCGGAGTACGTCAGGACGGCGAAGGTCGCGGTCGGGAAGCCGCGGCGGTTCAGCCGCACCCGCGCGTCGCCCTCGGCCTCGCCCGCGAGGACGTCGGTCAGGCCCTGGACCCCCGGGTTGTGGCCGATCAGGACGAGGTTGCGCACGTCGTCCGGGGTTTCGTTGAGCACGGCGATCAGCTCGCCGGGAGAGGCTTCGTACAACCGCTCTTCGTAGACGGTCTTCGGCCGCTGTGGCAGCTCCTGGACGGCGAGCTTCCAGGTCTCGCGGGTCCGGGTCGCGGTCGAGCACAGGGCCAGGTCGAAGGGGATACCGCTGTCGGCCAGCTTGCGCCCGGCGACGGGGGCGTCCCTGCGGCCTCGCTCCGCGAGCGGCCGCTCGTGGTCGGACACCTGCGGCCAGTCGGCCTTCGCATGCCGGAAGAGGACAATCCTGCGGGGTTCTGCGACGCTCATGCATCCCAGCTTCGCATGAAACGCGCCACAGGGCGCTGGGAGTTGGCGTGGTCCCCCGGCACGAGTGACGGCACCGGCGAAGAGGGGCTCACGGAGCCGTACGCAGGACGATCGCCTGTATGCGCTCCAGGAGGCTGGTGATGGCGGGCTCGCTGGTCGCGGCGTGCGCGTCCACGGGGTTCAGGATCAGCAGGAGCAGGGCCGCGAAGGCGACGGCGGGCAGGGCGATGGCCCACCACGGGAGCTGGATCTCGACGCCGCCCGACTCCGCCGGGTCTCGCCGGGTGTGCGATCGGGCCGACATGCCGCCTCCGTGGTCCTCGAGCGATCCGTGCCGCGTCCTCGCGGGCACAACTCGACGTTAGGTGATCGGCGCCCCTCAACCCATCCGGAGATCCACCCACTTGACCCTGACACTGACCCCCTAGGGGATAGGGGGGCTAGCACCACCAACGCCCCGCCGACGCATCGCCGGGGACCGGTTCACGACCGGTTCACGACGGGTTCACGGCGAGGCGACGGAGGCGACGATGCCGATGATCACGGTGATGGCCAGCATCGCGCCGAGCACGATGAGCAGCTTCTTCTGGCCGTTCTGGGGGTTCGGGTCGAGGACGGGCATACGGCCAGTCTCGCACCCTTTGCCCGTCCCCCCTCCGCCGGGGTCAGGCCGCCTCGGCCCCGGCCGCCACCTCGTCCTCGATCGTGCGGTTGCGGCCCGCCAGGGTGCCGACGACGATCTGCGGCACCATCAGGCCCGCCATGAGCGCGATCGGCAGCCCCCAGCCGCCGCTGTGCTGGTAGAGCACGCCCACCAGGAGCGGTCCCGGGATCGAGATCAGATAGCCGGTGCTCTGCGCGAAGGCGGACAGCTTGGCCACGCCCACGCTGCTCTTGGCGCGCATCCCGACCATCGTGAGGGCGAGCGGGAAGGCGCAGTTGGAGATGCCGAGCAGCAGTGCCCAGGCCCACGCTCCGGCGGCCGGGGCGAGGTAGAGACCCGCGTACCCCATGAGGCCGCACGTGCCGAGGACGATCACGACGGGACCCTGGTTGGTCAGGCGCGTGGCGACCCTCGGGATGACGAACGCGAGCGGCACGCCCATGGCCATCGTGACGGCGAGCAGCACGCCGGCCTCGCTCGCGGGCACGCCCGCGTCGCGGAAGATCTGCGGCATCCAGCCCATCGTGATGTACGCGGCCGTGGCCTGGAGCCCGAAGAAGACGGCGAGCGCCCACGCGGTGCGGCTGCGGGTGATGCGCAGCCCGTCGTCCTCCTGCCGCACGGCGGCGCTGACGTGCTCGGGCGCCGCGGCGCCGGAGGCCCCCCGGTCGCGGACGAGCGGGATCCACGGCACGACGGCGACGACGGCGAGCGCGGCCCACACGGCGAGCCCGGTCTGCCAGCGCCCGCCGAGCGCGTCGGTCATCGGGACGGTGAGGGCGGCGGCGAGGGAGGTGCCGAGCGCGAGCGCCATCGAGTACAGACCGGTCATCGAGCCGACCCGGTCGGGGAACCAGCGCTTGACGATCACCGGCATCAGGACGTTGCTGACCGCGATGCCCATGAGGGCGAGCGCGGTGGCGGCGAGGAAGCCGGCCGTGCCGCCGAGGAAGGGGCGGATCACCAGGCCCGCGGCGATCGCGGCCATGCCCACGCAGACCACCGCGCCGGGGCCGAAGCGGCGGGCGAAGCGCGGAGCCATCACGCCGAAGACGGCGAAGCAGAGCGGCGGCACGGAGGTGAGCAGTCCCGCGAGGGTGCCGCTCATGCCGAGGCCGTCGCGCACCTCTTCGAGGAGGGCGCCGAGGCTGGTGATGGCCGGACGGAGGTTGAGGGCCGCGAGGACGATGCCGACGGTGACGAGCCGCGTCGCCCACACGCGCGTGGGGGCCTGTTTCTCCGCGGCCCCGCTACGGACGTGGGGTGTCTCTGTCGGTGTCATCGTCCTGGTTTCCTCACTAGCCATGGAGCCATCATAGAATCATGGGATGATTGGCTGTCCAATCCATTTGCGTCACACGACTCGTCACACGACCCCGGCCACGCACGAAGGAACGTCATGCCGCTGACCACTCCTCGCCGTTCGGCACTCTCCGAACAGGTCATCTCCGAGCTGCGCAACCAGATCTCTTCGGGCGAGTGGCCGGTCGGCTCCCGCATCCCCACCGAGCCCGAGCTGGTCGAACAGCTGGGTGTGGCCAGGAACACGGTCAGGGAGGCCGTGCGCGCCCTCGCGCACAACGGCCTGCTCGACATCCGGCAGGGCTCGGGCACCTACGTGGTGGCGACCAGCGAGCTGGCGGGCGTGATGCAGCGCAGGTTCGCCGACGCGGAGCCCCGGCACATCGCGGAGCTGCGCAGCACCCTGGAGTCGAGCGCGGCGAAGCTCGCCGCGGAGCGCCGCACCGAACGGGACCTCAAGCAGCTCGACGCCCTGATGGTGCGCCGCGAGGAGGCCTGGGCCTCCGGGGACGCGGAGGCCTTCGTGAGCGCCGACGCGACGTTCCACATGGCCGTCGTCGCCGCGTCCCACAACGACGTCATGACGGCGCTGTACGCGGATCTCGGCGAGGTCCTGCGCGACTGGCTGCGCGAGGACATCGGCAAGGACCTCACCCCCGAGTCGCACATGGACCACTCCCGGCTCGTCGACGCGATCCGCGCGGGGGACGCGGAGGCGGCCGGGGCCGAGGCGGCGGGCTACCCCTTCATGTGCCGCCCGGAGCGGTTCACCGAGTCCCGCGGCCGGGGCTGACTCCCCCTCCCCGACGCCTCACTTCTCGTGGCTGACCCAGACCGAGCGGACCTCTTTCCAGCACCGCCCGGTGAGCCGCACGGTCTGGGCGGGCCCCGCCTCGACGGGAGCGCCGTCGACGTCGATGTCCCACC
Source organism: Streptomyces sp. NPDC025651 (assembly GCF_055558735.1). NCBI lineage: Bacteria > Bacillati > Actinomycetota > Actinomycetes > Kitasatosporales > Streptomycetaceae > Streptomyces > Streptomyces sp. NPDC025651. Next base: position 1,688,413 of record NZ_JBVHLZ010000001.1, on the reverse strand, counting down.
ACCGGTCGCACTCCACGTGGAGGCGGACCCGGTCGGTCTCGGGGTAGGGGTTGTGGCAGCGCGCGAGCGCCCGTGAGCCGGTGACCTCGGTGCGGCACTCCGAGCCGAACGGCCGGGGTTCTTCCGCCTTCACGCGCGCGTGCGGGGTTTCCTGCGGCACGCCGCTCGGCGCGACGACCACAAGAGCGAGAGCGACGAGCACCGCACCGGTAAGACGCACACTTCAGGGTGCGCGGCACTCCCCCTCCACCGCCCGGCAAGGGGGCCGAACGGGCGAGGCCCCGCCTCCCGCGCGCTGCGGGGGACGGGGCCTCGGGAACGTACGAAATGCCTGGTCAGGCACCCATCATGTGGACGCCGCCGTCGACGTGGATGATCTCGCCGGTGGTCTTCGGGAAGAAGTCCGAGAGCAGCGCGACGATGCCGCGGCCCGCGGGCTCCGGGTCCGCCATGTCCCACTCCAGCGGGGAGCGGGAGTTCCAGACGTCGGCGAGCTCGCCGAAGCCCGGGATGGACTTGGCCGCCATGGAGCCGATCGGGCCCGCGGAGATGAGGTTGCAGCGGATGTCCTCCTTGCCCAGGTCACGGGCGAGGTAACGGCTGGTGGCCTCGAGGGCGGCCTTGGCCGGGCCCATCCAGTCGTACTTGGGCCAGGCGTACTGCGCGTCGAAGGTGAGGCCGACGACCGAGGCGCCGCCCTCGAACAGCGGGCGGCAGGCCATGGTGAGCGACTTCAGGGAGTACGCGGAGACGTGCATCGCCGTCGAGACGTCCTCGAAGGTCGCCTCCAGGAAGTTGAAGGCGCCCTGCGGCGCGAAGCCGATGGAGTGCACGATGCCGTCGAGGCCGCCGAGCTCCTCCTTCACGACGCCCGCGAGGCCGTCCAGGTGCTCCTGGTTGGTCACGTCGAGCTCGATGACCTTGGCGGGCTTGGGGAGCTTCTTGGCGATGCGCTCGGTGAGCGTGGGCCGCGGGAACGCGGTCAGGATGACCTCGGCGCCCTGCTCCTGGGCGACCTTGGCCGCGTGGAAGGCGATGGAGGCCTCCGTCAGCACACCGGTGACGAGGATGCGCTTGCCGTCGAGAATTCCGCTCATGGTGATCAGTGACCCATGCCCAATCCGCCGTCAACGGGGATGACGGCTCCAGTGATGTAAGAGGCGTCGTCGGACGCGAGGAACTTCACCGCTGCGGCGATCTCCTCGGGCTGCGCGTAACGGCCGAGCGGCACCTGGGAGACGATGCTCCCGCGCTGCTCGTCCGAGAGCGCCTTGGTCATGTCGGTGTCGACAAAACCGGGGGCGACGACGTTGAAGGTGAGATTGCGCGACCCGAGCTCGCGGGCGAGCGAGCGCGCGAAGCCGACCAGACCGGCCTTGGAGGCGGCGTAGTTCGCCTGCCCCGGGGACCCCATGAGCCCCACGACCGAGGAGATCAGCACGACGCGGCCCTTCCTGGCGCGCAGCATGCCGCGGTTGGCGCGCTTGACGACGCGGAAGGTGCCGGTGAGGTTGGTGTCCAGGACGGACGTGAAGTCCTCCTCGGACATCCGCATCAGGAGCTGGTCCTTGGTGATGCCCGCATTGGCGACGAGGACCTCGACGGGACCGTGCTTGTCCTCGATCTCCTTGTAGGCCTGCTCCACCTGCTCGGCGTCGGTGATGTCGCACTTGACGGCGAGGACACCGGCGTCGGCGAGGGCCTGCGGCGGCTCACCCGAGCGGTAGGTGATCGCGACCTTGTCGCCTGCGTCGGCGAAGGCGCGGGCGATGGCGAGGCCGATGCCCCGGTTTCCTCCGGTGACGAGAACCGAGCGGCTCAACGGATCACCCTTTCGATAGCGGTCTGGTACCTCGAAAACCTATCGGTACCTTCCGCGATACGGAGAATCGGCGACCGACAGTGGCGCAGAGGACTCGCTGTCGGGTCCCTACAGAAAGGCCCCTCGGCAAGGTCTGGCACCAGGGCCGTCGATCAGGACATGATCGACCCTGACCGGTGCCGACAGCAGGGAGACATCCGTGCCTCATTCCATCGATGAAGCCTTCACGGCGCTGCCGCTGCGGGCTCTCGCCGACGCCGCGCTCGCCCGCGCGCGTGCGCTCGGCGCCGACCACGCGGACTTCCGCCTGGAGCGGGTGCGCAGCGCGTCCTGGCTGCTGCGCGACGCCAAGCCGGCCGGCGGCTCGGACACCACCGACCTCGGGTACGCGGTCCGTGTGGTGCACGGCGGCACATGGGGCTTCGCCTCGGGTGTGGACATGACGATGGACGCGGCGGCGAAGGTCGCGTCCCGGGCCGTGGCGATGGCGAAGCTGTCGGCGCAGGTCATCAAGGCCGCGGGGTCCGACGAGCGCGTGGAGCTCGCCGACGAGCCGGTGCACGCGGACAAGACGTGGGTCTCCTCGTACGAGATCGACCCCTTCTCCGTGCCGGACGAGGAGAAGGCGGGACTGCTCGCCGACTGGAGCGCGCGGCTGCTCGCGGCGGACGGCGTCGCGCACGTGGACGCCTCGCTGCTCACCGTGCACGAGAACAAGTTCTACGCGGACACGGCGGGGACGGTCACCACCCAGCAGCGGGTCCGGCTGCACCCGCAGCTGACCGCGGTCGCCGTCGACGGATCCAGCGGTGAGTTCGACTCGATGCGCACGATCGCGCCGCCGGTCGGGCGGGGCTGGGAGTACCTCACGGGCACCGGCTGGGACTGGGAGGACGAGCTCGCGCGGATTCCCGGGCTCCTGGCCGAGAAGATGCGGGCGCCCAGCGTCCGGGCGGGCTCGTACGACCTCGTCGTCGACCCGTCGAACCTCTGGCTGACCATCCACGAGTCCATCGGCCACGCCACCGAGCTGGACCGCGCGCTCGGCTACGAAGCGGCGTACGCGGGCACGTCGTTCGCCACCTTCGACCAGCTCGGCAAGCTCGCCTACGGCTCCTCGCTGATGAACGTGACGGGCGACAGGACCGCCGAGCACGGGCTCGCCACCATCGGGTACGACGACGAGGGCGTCGCAGGGCAGTCCTGGGACCTGGTCAAGGACGGCACCCTGGTCGGCTACCAGCTGGACCGGCGCATCGCGAAGCTCACCGGCTTCGAGCGGTCCAACGGCTGTGCGTACGCGGACTCCCCCGGCCATGTGCCGGTGCAGCGCATGGCGAACGTGTCGCTCCAGCCGGACCCGGGCGGGCTCTCCACCGAGGATCTGATCGCGGGCGTCGACCGTGGCATCTACGTGGTCGGCGACCGGTCCTGGTCGATCGACATGCAGCGCTACAACTTCCAGTTCACCGGCCAGCGCTTCTACCGGATCGAGAACGGGCGGCTCGCCGGTCAGCTGCGCGACGTCGCCTACCAGGCGACGACCACCGACTTCTGGGGCTCGATGGCCGCGGTCGGCGGCCCGCAGACGTATGTCCTCGGCGGCGCGTTCAACTGCGGCAAGGCCCAGCCCGGCCAGGTCGCCGCGGTCTCGCACGGCTGCCCGTCCGCCCTGTTCCGGGGCGTGAACATTCTGAACACCACGCAGGAGGCCGGTCGATGAGCCGCAGCGCCACCAAGCCGCACGAGATCGTCGAGCGGGCCCTCGACCTGTCCACCGCCGACGGCTGCGTCGTGATCGCCGACGAGGAGTCGTCGGCGAACCTGCGCTGGGCCGGCAACGCGCTCACCACCAACGGCGTCACCCGCGGCCGCACCCTCACCGTCATCGCGACCGTCGACGGCAAGGAGGGCACCGCGTCCGGAGTGGTCTCGCGCGCGGCCGTCACCGCCGCCGACCTGGAGCCGCTGGTGCGGGCCGCCGAGGAGGCCGCGCGCGGAGCGGGTCCGGCCGAGGACGCGCAGCCGCTGGTCACCGGCACCGCGGCCTCCCCCGACTTCACCGAGGCCCCCGTGGAGACGTCCTCCGCGGTGTTCGCGGACTTCGCCCCGGCGCTCGGCGAGGCGTTCGCCAGGGCCCGTGCGGGCGGACGCGAGCTGTACGGCTTCGCGAACCACGAGTTCGTGACCAGCTACCTCGGCACGTCGACGGGGCTCCGGCTGCGGCACGACCAGCCCAACGGCACCCTCGAACTCAACGCCAAGTCCCCGGACCGCACCAAGTCCGCGTGGGCGGGGCGGGCCACCCGCGACTTCAAGGACGTCGACCCGGCGGCGCTCGACGCCGAGCTCGCCCAGCGTCTCGGGTGGGCGCGGCGCCGCGTCGACCTGCCGGCCGGGCGGTACGAGACGCTGCTGCCGCCGACCGCCGTCGCGGACCTGCTGATCTACCAGCTGTGGTCGTCCTCGGCCCGGGACGCCGCCGAGGGCCGCACGGTGTTCTCCAAGCCGGGCGGCGCGACCCGGCTCGGCGAGAAGCTCGCCGAGCTGCCGCTGACGCTGCGCAGTGATCCGCACGAGCCGGGCCTGGAGTCGGCGCCGTTCGTGCTGGCCCACGCCTCCGGCGGTGACACGTCCGTCTTCGACAACGGCCTGCCGCTGACCGCCACCGAGTGGATCCGCGAGGGTGAGCTCGCTCACCTGGCCACCACCCGGCACAGCGCCGCCCTGACCGGGCTCCCGGTGACGCCCGCCGTCGACAACCTCGTCCTGGACGGCGGCGGCGACCGCTCCCTGGAGGAGATGGTCGCGGCCACCGGGCGGGGGCTGCTGCTCACCTGCCTCTGGTACATCCGCGAGGTCGACCCGGCCACGCTGCTCCTGACGGGCCTGACCCGCGACGGCGTCTACCTCGTGGAGAACGGCGAGGTCGTGGGCGAGGTGAACAACTTCCGGTTCAACGAGTCGCCGGTGGACCTGCTCGGCCGGGCCACGGAGGCCGGGCGCACGGAGAAGACGCTGCCCAGGGAGTGGGGCGACTGGTTCACTAGAGCTGCCATGCCGGCCCTGCGGGTGCCGGACTTCAACATGAGCTCGGTCAGCCAGGGCGTGTGACGCCCATAGACTGGCTGGGACCGATCACCAGGTACGTACGAGGAGACACAGAACCGTGACGGACATCGTCGACGAGCTGAAGTGGCGCGGGCTGTTCGCCCAGTCCACTGACGAGGACGCATTGCGCAAGACGCTCGCGGACGGTCCTGTCACGTTTTATATCGGTTTCGATCCGACCGCGGCCTCCCTGCACGTCGGCCACCTGGTGCAGGTCCTGACCATGCGCCGCCTCCAGCGAGCGGGCCACCGCCCGCTCGCCCTGGTCGGCGGCGCGACGGGCCAGATCGGCGACCCGCGTCCGACCGCCGAGCGCACCCTGAACTCTCCGGAGACGATCGCGAACTGGGTGTCCCGGCTGCGCGGGCAGATCGAGCCGTTCCTGACCTTCGACGGCGAGAACGCCGCGACCATGGTGAACAACCTCGACTGGACCGCCCCGATGTCGGCCATCGAGTTCCTGCGCGAGATCGGCAAGCACTTCCGCGTCAACAAGATGCTGACCAAGGACTCCGTGGCCCGGCGCCTGGAGTCCCAGGAGGGCATCAGTTACACGGAGTTCAGCTACCAGCTCCTGCAGGGCATGGACTTCCTGGAGCTGTACCGGCGTTACGGGTGCACGCTGCAGCTGGGCGGTTCCGACCAGTGGGGCAACCTCACCGCGGGGCTCGACCTGATCCACCGCCTGGAGCCGGAGGCGTCAGCGCACTGCCTGGCGACGCCGCTCATGGTCAAGGCGGACGGCACCAAGTTCGGCAAGACCGAGGGCGGCGCCGTCTGGCTCGACCCGGAGATGACCACGCCGTACGCGTTCTACCAGTTCTGGCTGAACGTGGACGACCGGGACATCTCGACGTACATGCGCATCCTCAGCTTCAAGTCCCGCGAGGAGCTCGAGGAGATCGAGAAGCAGACCGAGGAGCGTCCGCAGGCGCGCGCCGCGCAGCGCGCGCTCGCCGAGGAGCTGACCACGCTGGTGCACGGCGCCGACCAGTGCGCCGCCGTCATCGCCGCGTCCAAGGCGCTCTTCGGCCAGGGCGACCTCACCGATCTCGACGAGGCGACGCTGGCCGCGGCGCTCTCCGAGCTGCCGCACGTCCAGGTCGCCGAGCTCGGCCCGGTCGTGGACCTGCTCGCCGAGGTCGGCCTGGTGGCGAGCAAGTCCGCCGCCCGGCGCACGGTCAAGGAGGGCGGTGCCTACGTGAACAACGTCAAGGTCGCCGCCGAGGACGCCGTGCCGGCCCGTGAGGACCTGCTGCACGGGCGCTGGCTGGTGCTGCGCCGCGGCAAGAAGAACCTGGCCGCGGTCGAGGTCACGGCGGCCTGACCCGCACGAACGCGCGAGGGGCCGGTCCGCGTGGACCGGCCCCTCTTCGCGTTCCCGGGCCGGAAGCGCCGGCTACGCCGACTGTTTGTTGCCCTTGATCGCCTTGTACGCCATGTCGCCGACGCCGACGATGATCAGCGCCGCCACGATCTGCAGGGCGTGCCGGCCCCAGTCGATGCCCTTGGTCTCGTCGATGCCCATCGCCGCGGCGAGCGAGTTGCCCACGACGGCTCCGATGATGCCGAAGACCGTGGTCAGCCAGAGCGGACTGTGCTGTTTCCCGGGCAGGATCGCCTTGGCGATCAGTCCCAGCACGAATCCGACGATGATCGCCCACAACCAGCCCATAGCTGCCTCCTCGTACGGCTCCACATGAGCGTTACGGTCAGTGTCGGCCTGTCCGCCATACGGCGCATGTCGGGCGCCCCCATACGTGGCACGGCGCAGGTGGGGCGCCGAGTCGATGCCCGCCCCGGTCTCGTAGCCTGCGCAGCCGCGGCGTAACGTGGAGCGGGTCGGACCGGGGCAGACACCAGGAGAGTCCGGCACAGCGGACAGGGTGGTGGAACGTGATGCGGAAGCAGAGCAGTGCCCAGGTCTTCCGGATCACGGGGGCCCGGCAGGGTCTCGCCGAGGACGTGCGCGGCAGGCAGCGACGCTATGTGATCTCGATGTCGATCAGGACGGTGTCGGTCGTGGCCGCCGCCGTGTTGTGGAACGTCGAGCGGCACGTCGCGCTCGTCGCGCTGGTGCTCGGAGTTCTCCTGCCGTACATCTCCGTGGTCATCGCCAACGCGGGCAGGGAGAGCAACCCCTCGCTTCCGTCGACGTTCGTACCCGCCCCTTCTCGGCCAATGCTCGCGCCGCCCGCTCCCGCGGGACCGGCGGAATCCGTCCCGGAAGATCCCCTGGGGTCCTCCTACGACCAGCGGCGCGGCGGTTCGCGCTAGCGGAGCCGACCGTCGACGTTCCGCCAAGCTCAAGAAAACCTCAGATCAATCATGTAGTTCCGGTGCCAGTCACCGGGTCCCCCATGACATACTTCGTACGCGCTCCGCATCCCCCGTCGGAGCGACAGACCGACGCCGGGCAGCTCCCCCCGTGGCTGCTCGGCGTCGCCTTGTTTTGCGACCACTCGGGCGCAACCGCGAAGGCACTTGGACGCGACTGTGAGTGATGAAAACCCGATCTGTTCCGCCAAGGGCTGCCGCGTCGACGCGGTCTGGGTCCTCGCCTGGAACAACCCGAAGATCCACACCCCGGAGCGGCGCAAGACGTGGCTCGCGTGCGACGACCACCGCGAGCACCTCTCCCAATTCCTCGGTGTACGCGGCATGTTGAAGGACGTCGTGACGCTGGCCGAATGGAACTCCCGCGACAGCGGCACCTCGGAGCACTGACACCGCTCCGCGATCCGGTCCAACTCCCCGGCGCGCGGGGCCCGTTGGGGAAGCTCAGGAAAAGCTCAGATCAATCATGCAGTTCCGGTGCACTGGTCCGGGTGGCTCGTGACATACTGCCGATCGCGCTCCGCAACCCCCGTCGGAGCGTCCCCGCGGTGAGGTGAAGGGGGTGGATAAATGAATGATCGCCAGCGGCAGTCGCGCAAGCGCTGGACCGGCCCCGAGAAGTGGCAGGTCTGCATCGGACTGCTCGGCTTACTCGTAGCGATCACCGGATGCGTGGGCCAGTTCGTCCAGTAGGGCGCCCACCCATGAGAGACGGTCGTGACCGGCGCCGCACACGCAGCGAGCCCGGTCGAGTCGTAGACGACCGGGCTCGTGATTACTGCGCGAAGGGTCTCGCTCTTGCCGGAGCGGGGCCCTTCGTCGTGGGCGGTGAACACCGGTCCACGACGGGGGAATAGTACAGCGCGCGGCGCCTCGGGTTAACTCTTCCGCGTCATTGCCTCTGCGCCACTGCCCTGCCGGGCGGTCCGCGGGGCCTCAGCCGCCGATCGCCGACATCGGGCGCTCCGGCTGCAGGAACGACGGGTCGTCCAGGCCCGAGCCCGCCTTCTTGCCCCACATCGCGAGCTTCCAGATGCGGGCGATGGCCTCGTCCGAGCCGTCCGTGCTGTCCGTGCCGTCTTCGGGATTTGCGCGCAGGGCGCCGCGCAGGTCGGTCTCCTCGGTGGCGAACAGGCAGGTGCGCACCTGGCCGTCGGCCGTCAGCCTCGTACGGTCGCAGGCCGAGCAGAAGGGGCGGGTGACGGAGGCGATGACACCGACGCGGTGCGGGCCGCCGTCGACGATCCAGCGCTCCGCGGGTGCCGAGCCGCGCTCGCCGGCGCCCTCCTCGGTGAGCTCGAAGCGCGTGCGCAGGGACTGCAGGATGTCACCGGCGGTGATCATCCCGTCGCGCTTCCAGCCGTGCTGGGCGTCCAGGGGCATCTGCTCGATGAAACGCAGTTCGTAGTCGTTCTCGACGGCCCAGGCCAGGAGGTCGGGGGCCTCGTCGTCGTTCAGGCCCGGCATCAGGACGGTGTTGACCTTGACCGGGGTCAGGCCCGCGTCGCGTGCCGCTTCGAGGCCTTCGAGGACGTCCTTGTGGCGGTCGCGGCGGGTGAGCGTCTTGAAGACGTCGGGACGGAGGGTGTCCAGGGAGACGTTGACCCGGTCGAGGCCTGCGGCCTTGAGGGCCTTCGCGGTGCGCTTGAGGCCGATGCCGTTCGTCGTCAGGGACATCTTCGGGCGGGGCTCCAGCTGGGCGCAGCGCTCGACGATCCCGACGAGGCCGGGGCGCAGGAGCGGCTCGCCGCCGGTGAAGCGGACCTCGGTGACGCCGAGCTGGGTGACGGCGATGCGCACGAGACGGACGATCTCGTCGTCGGTCAGGAGGTCCGGTTTGGCCAGCCACTGCAGGCCCTCTTCCGGCATGCAGTACGTGCAGCGCAGATTGCAGCGGTCGGTCAGTGATACGCGCAGGTCAGTGGCTACACGGCCATAGGTGTCGATGAGCACTGCGGCCCCCTCCCCGGCGGTTGGTTGTCGATGGGTCCACTGGTTTCGACCTTACGCGACACCTCTGACAACGCCATGGGCCATTTGCCACGAGGAACGAGGCGGCCGCGTCGTAGGACTCTACGACGCGGCCGCTACAGACGTGTGAACGTTTCCCGGTCAGTGGGCTCCGACGCCGGTGAGGGACTTGACCTCCAGCTCGGCGTACTTGCCCTTGTCCGGCTCCTCCTTGGAGAGGATCGAGCCGAGCCAGCCGAGCAGGAAGCCCAGCGGGATGGAGATGAGGCCAGGGTTCTCCAGCGGGAAGAAGTCGAAGTTCGCGTCGGGGAACATCGAGGTGGGCTTGCCGGAGACCACCGGCGAGAACAGCACCAGGCCGACGGCCGCGATCAGGCCGCCGTAGATGGACCACAGGGCGCCCTGGGTGGTGAACCGCTTCCAGAAGAGGCTGTACAGGATCGTCGGCAGGTTCGCGGAGGCCGCGACCGCGAAGGCGAGGGCGACCAGGCCCGCCACGTTCAGGTCGCGGGCCAGGGCGCCGAGCGCGATGGAGACGATGCCGATGAAGACGGTCGCCCAGCGGGCCGCCTTCATCTCCTCCTTCTCGGTGGCCTTGCCCTTGCGGATGACGTTCGCGTAGATGTCGTGGGCGAACGACGACGACGAGGCCAGGGTGAGACCCGCGACGACCGCGAGGATCGTGGCGAAGGCGACCGCGGAGATCACCGCGAGCAGGATCGCGCCGCCGGTCGAGTCGCCACCGCCGCCGATCTCCAGGGCGGCGAGCGGAGCCGCCGTGTTGCCCGCCTTGTTGGAGGCGATGATGTCGCCGGGCTTGAGCAGGGCGGCGGCGCCGAAGCCGAGCACGATCGTCATCAGGTAGAAGGCGCCGATGATGCCGATCGCCCAGTTCACGGACTTACGGGCGGCCTTGGCCGTGGGCACCGTGTAGAAGCGGATCAGGATGTGCGGCAGTCCCGCGGTGCCGAGGACCAGGGCGATGCCGAGCGAGATGAAGTCCAGCTTCGAGGTGCCGCTCGCGCCGTACTTGAGGCCGGGTTCCAGGAACGCCGAGCCCTTGCCGCTGTTGGAGGCGGCGGTGCCGAGCAGGTCGGAGACGTTGAAGTTGAACTTCAGCAGGATCAGGAAGGTGATGAGCACCGTGCCCGCGATGAGCAGGACGGCCTTGACCATCTGCACCCACGTGGTGCCCTTCATGCCGCCGATGGTGACGTAGACGATCATCAGGACGCCGACGAGGGCGACGATGAGGATCTTGCCCGCGTCGGAGGTGATGCCGAGCAGCAGCGAGACCAGGACACCCGCGCCCGCCATCTGCGCGAGCAGGTAGACGATCGAGACGACGATGGTGGAGGTGCCCGCGGCCGTGCGGACCGGGCGCTGGCGCATGCGGTACGCGAGGACGTCGCCCATCGTGTACCGGCCGGAGTTGCGCAGCGGCTCGGCGACCAGGAGCAGCGCCACCAGCCAGGCGACCAGGAAGCCGATGGAGTAGAGGAACCCGTCGTACCCGAAGAGGGCGATGGCGCCCGCGATGCCGAGGAAGGACGCGGCGGACATGTAGTCGCCGGAGATCGCCAGGCCGTTCTGGAAGCCGGTGAACTGGCGGCCGCCCGCGTAGAAGTCGGCGGCGCTCTTGGTCTGCCGTCCGGCCCAGACGGTGATGAAGAGGGTCGCGACGACGAACGCCGCGAAGAGGCTGATGATCAGCGGCCGGTGCTCGGAGGCGTCGGACGCGGCCGCCAGGTCGATGACGGCGGTGTGCGCGGGGCTCATGCGTCGCCCTCCGTGCGGGTCTCCATGCGGGACTCCATGCGGGACTTGATCGCCTCGGCCTTGGGGTCGAGCTTCGCCGCGGCGTGGCGCGAGTAGAACCAGGCGATGAGGAAGGTGGTCAGGAACTGCCCGAGGCCGAGCACCAGGGCGACGTTGATGTTGCCGAAGAGCTTGGTGCCCATGAAGTCGCCCGCGTAGTTGGAGAGCAGGACGTACACGAGGTACCAGGCGATGAAGGCGACGGTGAGCGGGAAGGCGAACGAGCGGTGCGCGCGGCGCAGTTCACCGAACTCCGCACTCTCCTGCACCTGGATGAACTCCTCCGTGGAGGGCGCTTGGGGATCGGGTGCTGCTCCTGCGCCACCCTTCGAAGGGGGCGGTGCGTCGGTGGCCACGGAGTCTCCTCGTGGTGCGGGTGGGGTGGGGACGGACAGTTGTTCCATGGGGCTCTCTGGTCTCGCTTTCCGGCGTGATGCGGATCACGTGAACCACGGTTGGCGATGCTAAGGCCACGGGACGTGATCCGACAGGGGGTTGATGTTGCTTCCGTTGCCTGCTCAACGTCACGACGGCACGCCCGTCGTCGCCCAACTCCCCGTTTTCTTCGGGAACTCATTGCTGGCCTGGGAGCTTCGGGGTTAGCTTCACCCTGAACAGCCCGTCATGTACCTGCCCGAGCACCACCTGTGTTCGGGCAGTTCCGTATGCGATTCCGCGTGCGGTTCCCGTCTCCGGATGATGTGGAGATCCCATGGCTCATCTGCGTTCCAGACGCCGTACGGCGCTCATCGTGCCGCTCGGCATCGCGCTCGCCGCCTCGGTCGGCTTCGTGCCGGGCGCCGCCACCGCGGCCCCGAACGAGTCGCCCGCCCCCGTGTCGGCGCAGGCCGCGAAGGACGCCCCCGTCTTCGCGTTCGTCGTCAACACCCGCACGGACCACAAGACGATCGCGTACGTCGAGAAGGCGATAGCCAAGGCCGGCGGCTCCGTCGTCGTCACGCACAGGAAGATCGGCGTCATCGTCGCCCACTCGGCGGATCCGGACTTCGGCAAGCAGATACGCAAGGTCCGCGGCGTCCAGTCCGCGGGCGCGAGCCACACCGCGCCGCTGAAGTCGGCCGCCACCACGGACGACGGCAAGGCGAAGCTGCTCTCCAAAGCTGAGGCCACGTCCCTGAAGCAGAGCGCCGCTCCGGGCGCCGAGCCGATGGAGGCCGACCAGTGGGACCTTCGGGCGATCGGCGCCGACAAGGCCGCCAAGATCAACCCGGGCAGCAAGAAGGTCACCGTCGCCGTGATCGACACCGGCGTCGACGACACCCACCCGGACCTCGCCCCCAACTTCTCGCCCTCGCAGTCCGCGAGCTGTGTCGGCGGCAAGGCGGACACCTCCGCCGGGGCCTGGCGTCCGGCGAAGAAGGACCACTACCACGGCACGCACGTGGCCGGTGAGATCGGCGCCGCGCGCAACGGCGTCGGCGTCGCGGGCGTGGCGCCCGGCGTGAAGATCGCGGGCATCAAGGTGGCCGACCCGGTCGACGAGCTGTTCTATCCGGAGAACGTGGTCTGCGCCTTCGTGTTCGCCGCCGAGCACAGCGTCGAGATCACCAACAACAGCTACTACGTGGACCCGTGGCTGTACAACTGCAAGGACGACCCGGACCAGCGGGCGATCCTCGACGCGGTCAACCGCGCGCAGCTGTACGCCCAGAAGAAGGGCACCCTCAACGTCGCCTCCGCGGGCAACTCCAACCACGACCTGGACTCGGACGCGATCGTCGACGACTCCAGCCCCGACGACTCCACGCCGGTGACCCGCACCATCGACCCGCACGAGTGCCTCGACGTGCCGACCCAGCTGCCGGGCGTCGTCACCACCAGCGCGACGGGCGTCAAGAACCTCAAGTCGTCCTACTCCAGCTACGGCAAGGGCGTCGTCGACGTGACCGCGCCGGGCGGCGACAAGTACCAGCTGCCGACCGACACCCCGTCGAAGAACGGCAACATCCTCTCCACCATGCCGGGCGGCGAGTACGGCTGGCTGCGCGGTACGTCGATGGCCGCGCCGCACGCCTCGGGCGTCGCCGCACTGCTCAAGTCCACGCACCCCAAGGCGGGCCCGGCCGAACTGCAGCGGCTCCTGAAGAAGCAGGCCGACCCGCTGGCGTGCCCGAGCGAGCCGTACGACCCCGACGGTGACGGCGACGTCGACGCGGTCTGCCGGAGCGGCGGCAAGGGCAAGAACGGCTTCTACGGCAGCGGGCTCGTCGACGCGCTCGACGCCGTGAAGAAGAAGTGACGGGGAGAGCGAACGTGACCAAGCGCCACAGAACCAGGCAGCACGGAACCGCCGCCGCCTTCCTGCGCTCCCGCCGGGCGCTCGCCCTGCCGCTCGGCGTCGCGATGGTCTCGGCCGTCGCGTTCCTGCCGGGCACGGCTTCGGCGCGGCCCGCCGCCGTGCCGGACGCCCCGGCGTCGGCGTCCGCGTCGGATGCCTCCGTCATGAGTTACGTCGTCAACGTGCGCCCCGGCAAGGGGAGTTCGGCGTACGCGAAGAAGGCCATCACCAAGGCCGGCGGCGACGTCGTCATCGCGTACGACAAGATCGGCGTCATCGTCGCCCACTCGGCGAACCCCGACTTCGCGAAGACGATCCGCGAGGTGAAGGGCGTCCAGTCGGCGGGCGCGACGCGGACGGCCCCGCTGTCCGCGCAGGCCGACGACGCGCTGGAGTCCGAGCGGCCGCTGACCGCCGCCGAGGCAAAGGCCGCGGCGGGCAGGGCGTCGGCCGGGCAGGACGATCTTGAGCCGCTGCAGTGGGACCTGCCCGCCATGAAGGCGGACAAGGCGCACGAGATCTCGCTCGGCAGCCGCGACGTCACGGTCGCCGTCCTGGACTCCGGGGTCGACGACACGCACCCCGACATCGCGCCCAACTTCGACCGCCGGGCGTCCGCGAGCTGCCTGGGCGGCGTGCCCGTCCAGAAGGACAACGCGTGGCGTCCGGTGGACAAGGAGAGCGACCACGGCATGCACGTGGCGGGCTCGATCGCCGCCGCGAAGAACGGCACCGGCATCACGGGCGTCGCCCCCGGCGTGCGGGTGGCGAGCCTGAAGGTGGCCGAGCCCAAGACCGGCATGTACTACACGGAGGCCGTGGTCTGCGGCTTCGTGTGGGCGGCCGACCACGGCGTCGACGTCACCAACAACAGCTACTACACCGACCCGTGGCTGTTCGCCTGCAAGACGGACGACGACCAGAAGGCACTCGTCGACGCCGTCGGGCGGGCCGCGCGGTACGCGGAGCGCAAGGGCGCGGTGAACGTCGCGGCCGCGGGCAACGCGAAGACCGACCTCGCCCAGGACGAGATCCTCGACAAGTCGAGCCCGAACGACACCACTCCGGTGCCGCGGACCATCGACACCGAGGAATGCCTCGACCTTCCGTCGCAGCTGCCGGGTGTCGTGACGGTCTCCGCGACCGGGGCGAAGGGCGTCAAGGCGTCGTACTCGAACTACGGGAACGGCGTCATCGACATCGCGGCGCCGGGCGGCGACGCCACCAAGTACCAGGCGCCGAACCCGCCGGCCGTGGACGGCAGGATCCTGTCGACGCTGCCGGGCGGCAAGTTCGGCTACAAGGGCGGTACGTCGATGGCGTCGCCGCACGCCGCGGGCGTGGCCGCGCTGCTCAAGTCGACGCACCCGCACGCCTCTCCGGCACGGATCAAGGCGCTCCTGTACCGCCAGGCGGACGCGATGGCGTGCACCGATCCGTACGACTTCGACGGTGACGGCAAGGTCGACGCGGTCTGCGAGGGCGGGAAGAACAAGAACGGCTTCTACGGCGTGGGCATGGCCGACGCGCTGGACGCCGTGCGCAAGTAGCACCGAAATGCGGTGGGTTGGGCCGGGCGGCTTGGGGGCCGCCCGGCCCTTCCCGTCGGCACGCGAGAGGATCCCGTGTCATGTACGAGTACAGAAACTCCGAGTTCGTCGTCTCCGGCACGGAGCAGTGGGTGGCGTGGTCCCCCCGTCCCCGGTGGCAGCTGGTGCTCCGATTCGTCACCACGGTGCTGTTCATGCCGGTGTGGATCGCGTTCGGGATCGTGGTCTTCTTCGGCACCCTCGCCATCGGCATGGTCACCGAGGCGATCGCCGCGGTGAGTTCCAGGTACGAGAAGGCCTTCGACCGGTTCATGGACCAGGCGATGGGGCGCATCACCACGCTCCCCCGCTGGTGCGTGCTCTGGTCCGAGATGCGGCACGAAGGAGACGCCGAGTACTACCGCGCGCGGGTCGACAGGAAACTCGCCCGGTGGACGGAGCGGGCGTCGGCGCCGCGCGTGCCCAAGAAGCCTCGGCCGCCCTCCGAGTGCGAGATCTTCCGGCGCGAGTACCGCGGCTGCGGTGGGCACTACGTCGTCCAGGCCGCGGCCGCGCTGGGGTGGGAGCTGCGGCCTTCCACGCCGGGCGAGTCGGTCAGGCTCTGGTGGTCGGCGGCGTCGGAGCCTGACCGGGAGGCGTCCCGATGAATGTCCCGATGAACGCCACACGCGCCGCCTGGGCCGTGCTCGGCGGCGATCCCGCCCTCCTCTCCCGTGTCTCCTCCGTCGTACGCGAGGGCGCCCTGCCCGCGCGGCTGCCCGTCATCGGGCTCGCCCGCGCCTGCGTCGGCGTCTGCGCGCTGGCCGCGGCGGAGCTCGCCGCGGCGCGCACCGGGCAGGACGTGCCCCGGGTGCGGGTCGACGACGGCGCCGTGGCGACCGCCTTCACCAGCGAGCGGCACCTCCTGGTCGACGGGCGCGCGCCGGTCACCTTCGCGCCCCTGTCCCGCTTCTGGCGCACCGCGGACGGCTGGGTCCGCACGCACGCCAACTACCCGCACCACCGCGCCGCGTTGACGGCCGCGCTGGGGCTCCCGGCCGACGCGCCCGTCGACTCGGTGGCCGCGTGCCTGGCCGAGCGGTCCGCCCCGGACGTGGAAGAGGCGGTGTACGCCGCCGGAGGGCTCGCCGTCGCGCTGCGCTCGCCCAAGGAGTGGGCCGCGCATCCGCAGGGCGCCGCGGTCGCGGCACGGCCGCTGGTGCGGCGTGAACCGATCGGCGCCGACGGGGCTTCCGGGCGGCCGCTGCCGCCGCTCACCGGCAGTCCTTCGCGGCCCGCCGAAGGGCTGCGCGTCCTCGATCTGACCCGCGTCATCGCGGGCCCCGTCGCGACCCGCACCCTGGCGCTGCTCGGCGCGGACGTGCTGCGCGTCGACTCGCCCCGGCTGCCGGAGATCGCCGACCAGCACACGGACACGGGCTTCGGGAAGCGGTCGGCCGCGCTGGACCTCGGTGACCGCGCGGACCGGCGCGCCTTCGACGAACTCCTCGACCGCGCCGACGTGGTCGTCACCGGCTACCGCCCCGGCGCCCTCGACCGGTTCGGCCTCGGCCCCGAGGCGCTGGCCGAGCGCAGGCCGGGCGTCGTCCTGGCCCAGCTGTCGGCGTGGGGCGACCACGGGCCGTGGGCCCGGCGGCGGGGCTTCGACAGCCTGGTGCAGGTCGCGACCGGGATCGCCGCCGTCGAGGGGTCGCGGGAGCGGCCGGGCGCGCTGCCCGCGCAGGCGCTGGACCACGGAACCGGCTATCTGCTGGCCGCGGCCGTCCTGCGCACGCTGACCGAGCGGGCGGCGCGGGGCGGGACCGGGCATGTGCGACTCGCGCTGGCGCGGACCGCGGCGTGGCTGCTGGACGGGCTCGGGGCCGAGGACGGTGCCGGGGGCCAGGGCGAGGACGGTGCCGGGGACCGGGGCGAAGGCGGTGCCGGGGACCGGGGCGAAGAGGCGTACGGCGATCCCTCCCTCTGGCTCGCCGAGACGGACAGTCCCCTCGGCCGCCTGCGGCACGCCCTGCCGCCGGTGTCCTTCGCCGACGGGCCCGTCAACTGGGCTTCCCCGCCCGGGCGGTGGGGGACCGACTCGCCTGTGTGGCGCTGAGGGGATCGGGGGCGGACCGGGAGCGGAACGGGAGCGGACCGGGAGCGGTGACCGTCGACCGGTACCGATGACCGGTGTTGAGCGGATCAGTCCGATCGGAACGCCTTTGCGCCAGTTGTCCACCAGGACTTGCCCGTGCCGGGACGCCCTGGTGAAGATCTTGTGGTGAGCTCCGTGAGACCGTCCGCCGAGCCCGGAGGCGATGCCACGACCGGCATACCGACCACCGCCCCCGTCTCGCACCGCGCCCCGCGCCGCCGCCCGCCCGTGGGGCGCGCGGTGGCCGTCCTCGTCCTCGTGGCCGTCGCCGCGCTGATCCCGCTGCTCGGCCCGTCGGCCGCGCTGCGCGGCACCGGTGAGGCGCAGGCTCCGGGCACGGCCGGCATCACGGCCCTGCGCGCGGTCGTCTTCGCCGCCCTGTGCGTGCAGTTGGGCGAGGTGTTCGCCGCCGCGCTCGCCCGCCGGGTCCCGGGTGCGCCGCTGGACCGGGCGCCGCGCGGCTGGGCGGTGTACGCGGCGTGGGCGGGGTGCGTCGCGGCGCTGGGGCTCGCCGCGATCGTGGCGAACGGCAACCTGGTCCCGCAGGAGCTCTCCGATCTGGACATCGGGCGCCTGTACGACACCCGGGACGGCCGGCTCGCCCTCCTGGAGGTCAACGCCTTCGTCGTGGCGGCCCTGTGCGCGCGCTCGCGACGCCCGGCGTCCGCCGCGCTCCCCCTGGCCGCGGTGGTCGTCGCGGAGGCCCTGCGGGCCCACCCTCCGGTGGAGGACTCCCCGCTCGTCGGCAGCGGACTCACGCTGGTGCACCTGACGTGCGGGGCGCTGTGGGCGGGCGGTCTGCTGGCCGTCCTGCGCATGCTGCGGCGGTGGCGGACGTCCTCTCCGGAGGAGGGCGCCGCCGTACTGGGGCTCTACGCGCGCGTGGCCGCCGTCCTGTTCGCCGCGATCACCGTGACGGGAACGCTCAGCACGCTGCGCAGGATGCCGCCGAGCACGGTGCTCGACCAGCTCACCGAGACGGCCTACGGCCGCACCCTGGTGGCCAAGGTGCTGCTCGTGGCCGTCGTCGCGGTGCTCGCGCTGCTGGCCCGCCGTCGGCTGCGCGGTCCGGGGGACCGCGTCCTGGCGTACGTTCCCGCGCGCGGGGAGGTGATCGCGCTGGGCGTCGTCGTGCTGCTCTCGGCGCTGCTCACCGCGGTGCCGGTGCCGATCCGCTGGTGACCTCCGCCGCCGCGGCGCGGTCGGGCTCCGGCCGTGCGTCTGCCGCCGCGAGCACACCCTTGCTCAGCAGGAACTGCGCCGCGATGTAGGTGAGCATGACCGCGAAGTCGGGCCTCGGCAGCTGCGGCCACTCGGCGACGCCGGTCGCGATGAGGGTGTCCGACAGCAGGAACAGCGCGCCACCGGCGGTCGCCGTGAGGCCGAGCGTGGTCGCGCCGAACGCCATCGCGGTGAGCAGCAGGCTGTAGCCCGCGACGGGGCCCCGCATGTCGGCCGGCAGGTCGGGCCAGAGCAGCGCCACGGTGACGGCGAGCGCGAGGGCGTACACGGCGACGAGCGCCGCCCCACGCGCGCGGGGCGAGCCGGCTCCGCTCCCGACCCTCGCGTACCGCCGCGCGTCGCCGTACCGCTTGAACAGCACGAGGTAGCAGACGTGCCCCAGCGCGAAGGAGCCCATCCCCGCAAGGAAGGCGAGTTCGGCGTCGAAGAGCAGGAAGGTGTCGCCGCCCCAGCCGAAGAGGAGGGCGGCGACCAGCAGCCGCGGGCCCCGGCGCGTGGCGACGTACGCCGCGAGCAGCGGCATGAGCAGCGGCTTGCAGACGGCGTGGCCGGGGCCGAAGTCCGCGAGGAGCGCGACGAGATCGCCGAGCGCGGCGACGCCGAAGGCGCCGAGGAGCAGCCTCGGCGACGGCCGCCCCGTCATGCCGCCCGCTCCGGGACCGTCGCGTCCGAGGCCCGCAGGGGCGCCGCGGGCGCCTCGGGGGCCTGCGGCTGCCACCCAGGCCCGCGGAAGACGCGTCCGGCGCGCTCGCGCCAACTGGCGGCCGCCTTCAGGTCCTTGGCGATGGCGACGTACTCGTGGGTGGCCACACGCAGCGGGTTGTACGTGTTGATGTTCTTCGTCAGGCCGTACACCGGCCGGTCCGTCTCGGCGACCCAGGAGCCGAACATGCGGTCCCAGATGATCAGGATGCCGCCGAAGTTGCGGTCCAGATAGCCGCCCTGGGAGGCGTGGTGCACGCGGTGGTGCGAGGGCGTGTTGAAGACGTACTCGAAGGGGCGGGGCAGCTTCCCGATGCGCTCGGTGTGGATCCAGAACTGGTAGACCAGGTTGGCCGACGAGCAGAACGCGAGCGCCGCCGGGTGCACGCCGCAGGCGATGAGCGGCAGGTAGAACGGCCACACCGTGAGGCTCGTCCAGGGCTGGCGCAGCGCCGTCGTGAGGTTGAACTTGCGGCTGGAGTGGTGCACCACGTGGCAGGCCCACAGGATGCGGATGACGTGGTGGCCCCGGTGCGACCAGTAGTAGAAGAAGTCCTGCGCGAGGAGCATCAGCGGGACCGTCCACCACAGGACGGGCACGCGCAGCGGAGTGAGCGCGTAGACGCCCGAGTAGATCGCGACGATCGGGATCTTCCACAGGAAGTCGAAGACGAGGCTGCCGAGCCCCATCGTGAGGCTGGTGGCGGCGTCCTTGGTCTCGTACCCCGCGGCGCCCTCGTCGGGATGGATCCGGTGGCTCACGATCTCGACGACGGTGAGCAGCACGAACGCCGGGATGGACCACAGCACGACATCGGGCAGGTTCGGGGACATGCGTGCACCGTAGAACGGCAGGTCGCCCGCGACTAGGGGTTGTTACCGACAAGTATTACCGGCGGTACGGGAGCAGTTGTTGGTGATCCCCGCCAAAGGCACCGCGTCAAACCCCGGCCGCCCCCAGCAGCGCGCCCGCCCCGTAGGTCACCGCCATCGCGAGCGCGCCGCCCGCCACGTTCCGCAGCACGGCGCGGCGCACGTCCGCCGCGCCCAGACGGGCGCTGCTCCAGCCCGTGAGGGCGAGGGCGGCGAGGACGGAGACGACCGTGACGCCGAGCCGCCAGTCGGCGGGCGGCAGCACGATCGCGAGGAGCGGCAGGAGCGCCCCCACGGTGAACGCGACGAAGCTGGCCCAGGCCGCGTGCCAGGGGTTGGTCAGGTCGTCCGGGTCGATGCCGAGCTCCACGCGCGCGTGGGCCCGCAGCGCGTCCCGCTCGGTGAGCTGTTCGGCGGCCTCGCGGGCCACCTCGCGGCTGAGCCCCCGCTCCTCCAACAGGTCGGTCAGCTCGGCCAGTTCCGCCTCGGGCTGCTCGCGCAGCTCGCGCTTCTCCATGGCCAGGGCGGCCTTCTCCGAGTCGCGCTGCGTGGACACGGAGACGTACTCGCCGGCCGCCATGGACATGGACCCGGCGAGCAGTCCGGCCAGGCCCGCCGTCAGCAGGGTGCCGCGGTCGCCCGTGGCACCCGCGACGCCGACGACGAGGCCCGCGGTGGACACGATGCCGTCGTTGGCCCCGAGCACGGCGGCCCGCAGCCAGTTGAGCCGGGAGCCGAGGGCTCCGCCGTGCGCTTCGTCGTGCGTCGCTCCGGTTTCGTCATGCGTCGCTTCAGTCACGCAGCGAGCATCGCACCACGGAAGTCACCAGACGCGGACCGACCCTCCCGGCGCGAACACCGGGCTCGTGGCGTCGGCGGGTGCCTCCTTGAGGGGCTCGTCCAGTTCCTGGACCGTGGGTCCCACGCGCGCGGCGATCTGCCCGAGCCGCGCCAGGTCGAAGCCGTAGACGCGGGCCGCGTTGCCGCCGACCATGGCCGCGATCTCGTCCCTGGGCAGGCCGGCGTAGGCGATGCGCAGGCCTTCGCGCGAGTAGGGGTGGGTGCCCTCGTCGTGCGGGTAGTCGCTGCCCCACATGATCTTGTCGAGGCCGATGCGCTCGCGCAGGGCCGCCTCGTGGGGGCGCATGAAGCTGGCGCCCACGAAGCAGTTGTCCCGCCACACCTCGGAGGGGCCCTTGCCCATCGCCTCGGCGAGGCCCGCGCCGAACTTCGACTCCGCGGTGTCCGCCTTCGTGCCGGCCGCGACCAGGCGCGAGTGGTAGTAGTCCAGCATGTCGAGCACCCCGGGGATCCAGCCCGAGCCCTGCTCGGTGAGGACCAGTTTCAGGTCCGGGTGGCGGCGGAAGGCCCCGCCGAAGACGAGGTGCCACAGCGCGCGGTGCGAGAACCACGTCGTCTCGACCATGAACACCGCGCGCGCGGCGGGCTCCTCGCCCAGCGGCGGCGAGGCCGAGCCCGCGTGGTGGTTGACCGGCATGCCCAGCTCGGCGCAGGCCGCCCAGATCGGGTCGTACGCCGACGAGTAGAGCTCGGGAAGGCCCGAGCCCGGCGGTGTGCCGGGCAGCATGAGGCCGCCCGTCAGGCCCGCCTTCGCCGCCCAGCGGATCTCGTCGACGGCCTGGTCGATGTCGTTCAGGAGGATCTGGAAGACGCCCGCCCTGCGCCCGGGAGCCGCCGCGCAGAAGTCGGCGAGCCAGCGGTTGTGGGCGCGCAGCCCCGCCCAGCGCTGCTCGAACTCCTCGCGGGTCGGCGCGGGGGCCATCAGCGAGGCCGAGGGGAAGAACGGAGGGATGGTGTTCGGGAAGACGACCTCGGCGACGATGCCGTCCGCCTCCAGCTCGGCGACGCGGCGGTCCGAGTTCCAGTTGCGGTCGGCGGTGTCGGCGAGGAGGTCCTCGTACGGATTGACGTAGGTGGCGGCCCACGCGTCGAACGCGTCGTGGTGGCGGGACTCCAAGTAGGGCTTGTAGTCCAGGAGATCGGCGCCCGCGTGGCAGTCCGCGGAGATGACGGTGTAGCGGTCCTCGGTCATCGGGTCACCCCCAGCGTCGGGAAGTCGTGGTCGGTCAGCCAGTGGCGGCCCACCTCGCGCGAGCGCGCCCAGGAGGCCTCCACTGCGGTCTGGTCGGTGTCCTGGCCGAGGTCGGCCGGGGTGGGGCCGATGCGGCGGGCCAGCGGCGCGAGTTGCTCCGTGTCGAAGCCGAAGACCTCGGCGGCGGCGAGCCCCAGCATGCGGCGCGTCTCGGTCACGGGGATGTCGTGGAAGGTCTTCCTCAGCCACGCGCGCGTGTCGGGCCAGGTGCCCTCGGGGTGCGGGAAGTCGCTGCCCCACAGGATGTTGTCGACGCCGATCTCGTAGCGCTGGGCGAGCTCGCGGCGCTTGGTGTTGGTGGCGCAGACGAAGATCTGCCGGTCCAGGTACTCGTGCGGCGGGCGCTTGAGCTCCTCGAACGGGGAGAGCTTCTTGCCGCCGTGCGCGCCGAGATAGAGGCGGTCCATGAACCACAGGAGGTTCGGCAGCCACCAGCAACCCGACTCCGCGACGCCGAACTTCAGCCCCGGATGGCGCTCGAAGACACCGGACCAGAGCATGAACCACAGCGGCCGCGCGGGCCACCACGTCACTTCGGAGACGTAGATCCCGAGGTGGTCGCCGTACTCGTGGCGGGGCGCCGCTCCGGAGTGGGTGACCACCGGCATCGCGCACTCGGCCGCCGCCGCCCACACGGGGTCGTAACGCCGGTCGTGGTAGGGCGCCTTGTCGACCCACATGGAGGGGATCATCAGCGCGCCGAGCCCGGACGCCTTGGCGCGGTGCACCTCGGCGACGACACGGTCGACCTCTCCGGTGATGGGCAACAGGGCGACGCCGCAGTGCCGTGCCGCGTTCTCGGCGTGCCCGCCGACGAACTCGGCGAGCCAGCGGTTGTGCGCCTGCGCGCCCGCCATGCCGAGTTCGGGGTCCTGGTCGCCGGAGAGGCCGAGGCCCACGCCGAAGGGCGCGGCCGTCCGGCTGTCCACGGCGTCCGCGTCGGGGAAGACCACCTCGGCGGCCACCCCGTCGCCGTCCAGCTCCTTGAGGCGCTGCGCGGTGTCCCAACCGCCGCGCAGCCCCTCCTCGTTGTCCTGGAACCACTTGGCGGCGAACGCGTCGTTGCGGATGCCGAGCCGGGTCGCCTCCTCGCGGCGGGCGTCGCGCTCGCCGAGGAAGTCGTCGAAGGCCCGGTGGAAGCGGCTGTCGAGGTAGGGCCGGTACTCCTCGGTGGGGAGCCCGGCGTGGCAGTCGGAGGAGATGATCAGGTACGGGTCGTCCTGGGCGGTCATCGGTGGGCTCCCTTCAGTCCAGGATGAAGTTCTCGAGGTACGCCGGGTCGGACCGCTCCAGCATCGAGCGCGACCTCGCCTCGATCTGCCGGTCGCTGTGCTCGCTCGGCGGGAGCAGCCAGAAGCGCCCTGCCTCGATGCCCTCGGCCACGAAGTCCGCGACCTGCTCGACGGGCGTGAACTCCACCTCCTGTCCTGCCGCCCTCATCGCGGCCTCCCACTGGTCGAGGCTGCGGTAAGGGGTCCTGCGGGGGCGGGACTTGGCGTACCGGTCGGGGCGGTTGCGGTGCGACTCCCACAGCCCGGTGCGCAGCATGTGGGGCCCGGGGAAGAGCACGGAGGCGCCCACGCGCGCGTGCTCCGCCTTCAGATGGGCGTACAGGGACTCGGTCATCGTCACCACGGCCGCCTTGGTGACCGCGTACACGGAGGCGGTGGGCAGCGGCGCGATGCCCCCGTCCGAGGAGGAGGTGTTCACGACGTGCCCCGGCTCGCCGCCCGCGACCATCCGGGGCACGAAGGCCTGGACGCCGTGGAAGACGCCCCAGACGTTGACCTCGAAGGCCCACTTCCAGTCGTTCGGCTCGTGCTCCCACATGCGGCCCTCGGCGCCCGAGCCGACGCCCGCGTTGTTGCACAGCACATGGACGGCGCCGAACTTCTCGTACGTCTCATCGGCGAGGGCGAGGACCTGCTCGCGCGCGCCGACGTCGACCACGCGCGCGTGCACCGTCGCCCCGTCCTCGCGCAACGAGGCGGCCGCCTTCTCCAGGGCGCCCTCCTCGACGTCGGCGAGGACCACCTTCAGGCCGTCCGCCGCGAAGCGCCGCGCCATGGCGAGTCCGATGCCGCTCGCCGCGCCCGTGACGACGGCGACCTGCCCTTCGCGCAGCTCCATCTCAGAGGCTCCCCTCGGGCGGCCCGTCGAGGATCTGCGCGGGGTCGTCGTAGCGCTGGTGGATGTAGGGCAGCAGGGCCTGCGCGCTGACGCGCTCGACGACGCGGCCCTGCTGGTCGGTGGTCTTCTCGCCGATGGTGATCTCGACGAGGGAGCACACCGGAAGATCGGCCACGGGGTCGTACATCGACTCGCGCAGGACCACGTCCCCGGTGACGGCCTCCAGCTTGCGCACCTTCTCGTTGCGTACGCAGTGCACGAGCACCGGGTCCGCGTCGAAGCCCGAACCGTCCACCGCCGGAAGAAACTTGAAGTAGAAGTCGGTCTTCCGGGTCGGCTCCGGCAGCGGCAGGGGGCCGTTGACCGCGCCGCGCACCTCCACGAAGGCGATGCCGTGCCGGGCCAGGCGGGCCGACACGACGAGGCCGTCGCGCTCCACCTCGACCTCGCCGAGCTTCTTGGGCTCCCCGAAGACCTCACGCCCGCCGATCAGCGCCCGCTCGTGGGTCATCGGCATCACCAGCGGATACCAGCCCTCCACTCCCCCGTGCTCGGCGGCGACGGCGACCGAGCCCGCGCCCAGCGGATAGCCCGGCAGGTCGACCTTGCTGATGTTCGCCCGCACCAGGGGCCGCCCGGTGGGTTTCAGCGGCGGCGGCAGCACCGCGGCGACCGCGTCCGGATCGGTCTCCCAGACGGCCACCACGCCCGTGGACCAGATGTCGGGGAGCTTGGAACTCGCGGAGCGCGCCGCGCTGATCTCCGCCTCGGAGCGCGCTCCGTAGCGTACGCGTGCCATGTCGTACCACCCTTCGTCAGCGCGGAGCGGGGTCCGCGGCCGGGACTTGCGGCGGTTCTGTAACACAGTTACAACAGGACCCGTGAAGGGTAAAGGGACGCGTACGCATCTGGACCGTGAGCAAGTCCTCGACGCCGCGGCGGGCCTGGTGAAGCAGCACGGCCCGCAGGCCCTGACGATGCGCAAGCTGGCCGCCGAGCTCGGCACCGCGGTGACCTCCATCTACTGGCACGTCGGCAACCGCGAGTCGCTCCTGGACGCCCTGGTCGAGCGCACCGTCGCCGACCTCGGCGAGATCCGCGCCACCGGACGCACCCCCGCGCAGCGCGTGGTCTCCGTGGCCCGCGCCCTGCGCCGTCAGCTGCGGGACCACCCCCACCTCGTCGCGATGGTCCACGAACGGGGCCTCACGGAGAGGATGTTCCTGCCCGCCCAGCTGGCGCTCGTGCACGAGGTCCACGCGGCGGGCCTGCGCGGCGCCCGTGCGGCCGACGCCGTGCGCGCCGTCCAGACACACGTCGTCGGCCATGTCCTGGTCGAGCGCAACCGCGAGCGCGCGCCCGCGCAGCGTCCTGCCGAGGAGGAGCTGTGGACGGCGCGGAACGCCGAACACGACCCGGCGCTCGCCCGCGCGCTGGCCAGACCGGTCGACGCGGACGCCGTCTTCACCACCTCCGTCAAGGCACTGGTTTCCGGCCTTCTGGGCCCGGGGAGGTGACTGTCACTCGGCCCAGGGACATGACTGTCAGTCGCGGCCCGTATCCTCATGGACCATGCTCGAAGACCGCACGACCGCAGCGTCCGCAGCCCACTGGCCGGCCGCGTATCCAACGGGGTACGCGGTCGTCGACGTGGAGACCACCGGCCTGGCCCGCGACGACCGCATAGTGTCGGCCGCCGTCTACCGCGTGGACGCCCAGGGCGAGATCGAGGACCACTGGTACACGCTGGTCAACCCCCAGCGCGACCCGGGCCCGGTCTGGATCCACGGCCTCACCAGCGAGATGCTCGCGGACGCGCCGCTGTTCAAGGACATCGCCGAGGAGTTCGCGAGCCGCCTCGACGGCCGCGTCCTCGTCGCGCACAACGCCGTCTTCGACTGGTCGATGATCGCCAGGGAGTACGCGCGCGCCGAGCGCACGGCCCCCGTCCGCCAGCGTCTGTGCACCATCGCGCTCTCCAAGGAGCTCGCGCTTCCGCTGCCCAACCACAAGCTGGAGTCCCTGGCCGCGCACTTCGGCGTCGAGCAGCGCCACGCGCACAACGCCCTGGACGACGCGCGCGTGCTCGCCGAGGCCTTCCGCCCCAGCCTGCACGCGGCCGCGGGGGGCAACGTCCGCCTGCCGCTCCTGGAGTGCCGCCCCCTCACCGAGTGGTCGGACGGCGCGCCCCGCATCGTCCGCCAGCCGACGGGACCGACGCCCGCCTCCTCGTACCGGCCGGGGAGTTGGCGCCCCTCGCGCAAGCGCCCGGCGTGCCCGTACCCGAACCCGGGGCGTTACGAACCGGGCAAACCGCTCAAGCAGGGCATGCGGGTCGCGTTCTCCGGAGACACCTCCGTGGAGCGCGAGCTCCTGGAGGACCGGGCCATGGAGGCCGGGCTGCACATCGCCACCAGTGTGTCCCGCCTCACCAGCCTCCTCGTCACGAACGACCCGGACTCCGGCACCTCCAAGACCGTCAAGGCGCGCTCGTTCGGCACCCCGGTCATCGACGAGGCGGCCTTCGGGCAGCTCCTCCAGGACGTGACACCGGCCACGGAGGCGTAACGGTCAGACGGCTGATTGCCGCACGCGGGTGATTGCCGCACGACTCGCCCGCCGACCGCTCGCCCCGCACCGCCGCGGCGTCCCACCCTGTGGCGCATGGCACGTTGCGAGGTCTGCGGAAACGACTACGGCATGTCCTTCGAGGTGCACGCGCAGGGCGCGGTGCACGTCTTCGACTGCTTCTCCTGCGCCATCCACCGCATGGCGCCCATCTGCGAGCACTGCCGGTGCCGCATCATCGGCCAGGGCGTCGAGGTCGAGGGCCACTGGTACTGCGGCGCCCACTGCTCGCGCGCGGAGGGGCGGGTGGGCATCGTCGACAAGGTCTGACCCGGCCCGGCGACACGGTCTGCCCCGCCCGGCGACACGGTCTGCCCCGCCCGGCGACACGCTCCGGTCCGGCCCGCCCGCTCACCCGACCCCACCCTCGGACACCCCACGGCCCTAGTTGTACCGTCGTGGGGTGTACCGCTTCCTGTTGTCCCGGCAGTGGGTGATCCTCACCCTTATCGGCCTCGTCCTCATCCCCGTGATGGTCGAGCTGGGTTTCTGGCAGCTGCACCGCCATCAGCACCGCGTCGCGCAGAACCAGCGGATCGCCGACGCGCTGGCCGCGCCCCCCGTCCCGGCCGAGAAGCTCACCTCGCCCGGCCACGAGGTGCCCAGGACGGATCTGTACCGCCGGGTGAGCGCCAAGGGGACGTTCGACGCGCGGCACGAGGTCGTCGTGCGGCGCCGCACCAACTCCGACGACGAGGTCGGCTTCCACGTCCTGACCCCCTTCGTCCTCGACGACGGCAAGGTCCTGCTCGTCAACCGCGGCTGGATCCCCGCCGACGGCCCGCAGACCGCCTTCCCGAAGATCCCCGCGCCCCCGAAGGGCGAAGTCACCGTCACCGGCCGTCTGATGGCCGACGAGACGTCCGCGGCGAGCGGCATCAAGGACGTCCGCGGTCTGCCGGACCGTCAGATCATGCTGATCAGCAGCGGCCAGCAGGCCGACGCCCTCGGCAAGCAGGTCCTCGGCGGCTACATCGAGCTGACCGCGCCCGAGAGCGACTCCCCCGAACTCATCGGTGAGCCCGATCACAGCGGCATCGGCGCCCACATGGCGTACGCGGTCCAGTGGTGGCTGTTCGCCGCGGGCGTCCCGATCGGCTGGGTCGTCCTGGTCCGCAGGGAGGTCCGCGACCGCGCGGCCGCAGCGAAGGCACCCGAGCAGGAGACGGCGCCGGCAGCGGTCTGACGGGCCCGATCACCGCAGCCCGGCTCCCCGATCAACGCAGCCCGGCTCCCCGATTGACGAGGCCCCGCTCCGGGAACCCGTCCACCGTGCATCACCCCATCGAGGACTACGCCCTCATCGGCGACCACCAGACCGCCGCCCTGATCGGCAGGGACGGCTCCCTGGACTGGCTCTGCCTGCCCCGGTTCGACTCCGCCGCCTGCTTCGCCGCGCTCCTCGGCGACGAGGAGAACGGCCACTGGCGCGTCGCCCCCAAGGGCGCGGGCCCCTGCACCCGCCGCGCCTACCGCCCCGACACCCTCGTCCTCGACTCCGAGTGGGACACCGAGGACGGCTCCGTCCGCGTCACCGACTTCATGCCGCAGCGCGACCGCGCCCCCGACGTCGTACGCGTCGTCGAAGGCCTCAAGGGCAGCGTCACCGTCCGCAGCACGCTCCGGCTCCGCTTCGACTACGGCTCGGTCGTGCCGTGGATGCGCAGGCAGGACGGCCACCGGATCGCCGTCGCCGGCCCCGACTCCGTCTGGCTGCGCAGCGAGCCCCAGGTGCACACCTGGGGCCATGCCTTCGGCACCCACTCCGAGTTCACCGTCGAGGAGGGCGAGAAGGTCGCGTTCGTCCTCACCTGGCACCCCTCGCACGAGCCGCGCCCGGCGCTCGTCGACCCGTACGACTCCCTGCGCGACAGCCTGGCGGACTGGCGGTCCTGGGCCGCCCGCTGCCACTACGAAGGGCCGCACCGCGACGCGGTCGTCCGCTCCCTCATCACTCTCAAGGCCCTCACCTACGCCCCGACCGGCGGCATCGTGGCCGCCCCCACCACCTCGCTGCCGGAGGAGATCGGCGGCGTACGCAACTGGGACTACCGCTACTGCTGGCTGCGGGACGCCACCCTCACCCTGGGCGCGCTGGTCTCGGCCGGGTATCTGGAGGAGGCCGAGGCGTGGCGCGACTGGCTGCTGCGCGCGGTCGCGGGCAACCCGGACGACCTCCAGATCGTGTACGGCCTCTCCGGAGAGCGCCGCCTCGCCGAGTACGAGCTTCCGTGGCTGGCCGGATACGCGGGCTCCGCCCCGGTCCGCGTCGGCAACGAGGCCGTTGAGCAGCTGCAGCTCGACGTGTACGGCGAGGTCGTCGACTCCCTTGCCCTCGCGCACCGTTCGGGCCTGGCCCGCCGCCCGCACGCCTGGAACCTCCAGCTGTGCCTGCTGGAGTTCCTGCGCAAGAAGTGGCGCGAGCCCGACCAGGGCCTGTGGGAGGTGCGCGGCCCGCGCCGCCACTTCGTGTACTCGAAGGTGATGGTGTGGGTCGCGGCCGACCGCACCGTGCGCTCCCTGGAGGCCGCCCCGGAGCTGCGCGGCGACGTGGAACGCTGGCGTGAGCTGCGGGACGAGGTCCACCGCGAGGTGTGCGAACGCGGCTACGACGCCGAGCGCAACACCTTCACGCAGTCCTACGGCTCCGCCGAACTGGACGCCTCGCTCCTGCTCATCCCGCGCCTCGGCTTCCTGCCGACCGACGACCCGCGCGTCGTCGGCACGATCGACGCGGTCCGCGCCGACCTCGGCCGCCAGGGGTTCCTGCGCCGCTACAGCGGGGACGAGCGGGAGATCGACGGCCTGCCCGGACAGGAGGGCACCTTCGTCGTCTGCTCGTTCTGGCTGGCGGACGCCCTGCACATGACGGGCCGCACGAAGGAGGCGCGCGAGCTGTTCGAGCGCCTGGTCGAGCTGCGCAACGACGTGGGGCTGCTCGCGGAGGAGTACGACCCCGTGGCCGGGCGCCAGCTGGGCAACTTCCCGCAGGCATTCAGCCATATCGGGCTGGTCAATACCGCCCTCGCGCTCTTCGGCACCGACGCGGGAGGATAGGGGCCATGGATCTTGGACTGAAAGACCGTGTCTACGTAGTCACCGGCGCCACCCGTGGCCTCGGCAACGCCACCGCGCGCGAGCTGGTCGCGGACGGCGCGAAGGTCGTCGTCACCGGCCGCGACGAGAAGACCGTCGCCGAGGCGGCCGCCGAGCTCGGGCCGAACGCGGTGGGCGTCGCCGCCGACAACGCCGACCCGGCCGTCGCGGACCGGCTGATCGCCGCGGCGCGCGAGCACTTCGGCGGCTTCGACGGCGTCCTCATCAGCGTCGGCGGGCCCGCCCCGGGCTTCGTCGCGGACAACACCGACGAGCAGTGGCAGTCGGCCTTCGAGTCGGTGTTCCTCGGCGCCGTGCGACTCGCCCGCGCCGCGGCCGCCGAACTCGGCGAGGGCGGCGTCATCGGCTTCGTGCTCTCCAGTTCGGTGTACGAGCCGATCGCGGGCCTGACGATCTCGAACGGCCTGCGGCCCGGGCTCGCCGGGTTCGCCAAGTCCCTCGCGGACGAGCTCGGCCCGCGCGGCATCCGCGTGCTCGGCGTGCTCCCCGGCCGGATCGGCACCGACCGCATGCGCCAACTGGACGGCCTCTCCCCCGACCCGGACGCCACCCGCGCCGCCAACGAGGCCCGCATCCCGCTGCGCCGCTACGGCACGCCGGAGGAGTTCGGCCGCACGGCCGCGTTCCTGCTCTCGCCCGCGGCCTCGTACCTGACGGGGATCATGGTGTCGGTGGACGGCGGGGCGCTCAGCGGCTTCTGACGCACCCCGACCGGCCGCCTGGACGCACCTGACCGGCCTCCTGAGCAAACGGCGAGGCTCAACTCACGCGTTCGGCGCGGTGCTTGACCCCGCGCAGCCGCACCGTGGCGGGCAGGCTCGCCAGGCCCGCCGAGTCACGGGCGTGCGCGAGGGCCTGTGCGGAGAGCCGGTGCAGCACGTCGGACGGCGTGGCGTGGGGTTCGAGGACGAGCTCCACGCGCGCCTGCGGCGTGCTGCGCCGCCCGGTCAGGACGACCTGGGCGCGCTCGACGCCCTCCAGCGTCTCGGCCTCGCCGGTCAGCACGTTCTCCATGGCGCGCCCGCGCAGCAGCGCGCCCTCGCCGTCCCCGGTCTCCACCAGGACCTCCGAGAGGCGGCGCCTGCGCAGTTGGGCGGAGAGCCACCACAGCGCGAGCAGCACGAGCACGGCGAGGCCGCCGATGACGGTCGGCCAGAACCATCCCTCGTCGCGCCAGCGCGCCCGGTCCGCGGCGCTGACCAGCACGTCGTGCCGCCCGTCGTGGATCCACCACGAGGGCGGGGAGACCCCGAGCCCGACGGCGAGCACCGAGCCGCCGAGGACGAGCAGCGCGAGCCCGGCGAGGGCCAGCACCACGCGGTTCACGGTCCGCGGCATGCCGCTCACCCCTTCCCGAGCTCTCGGCCGCGCTCGCGCAGGGAGGACCCCGCTCTTCCCGGCCTGGCCACATGCACCGAGAGGCCGGGGGCGCGGGCGAGGCCCAGATCGCGGATGCCGTCGGCCAGCGTCGCGTCCAAGTCACCGCGTACGTCGTCGAGTTCACGGAAGTGCGACACGGCGCGCACATCCACCTTGGAGCGCCTCATGCGGACCCGTACGGACTGCACGCCGGACACGTCCATGGCCCGGTCGCGCAGCACCATGGCGGCGGCGCCCCGGTGCAGACCGGCACGTACGTCGGACTGGGCGTGCCGCATGGGCAGGATCGCGCGCTGCCCGGGCGTCGCGGCGAGCACGAGGAGCCACACCCCGGCGAGGGCGGCGACGGCAGCTCCCGCGAGGACGGCGATGTCGTCGAGGGGCCGCTCCCCCAGCTGGTGGGCCAGTTCGCGCCGCCACCGCATCGCGGGGTGGTCGGCCCGCACGGCGACGACGTCGTACAGGAGAAGTCCCGCGCCGCCGAGGACCAGCAGCGCGAGGACGGCCGCGGGCACACGGCGCTGCGACCAGAAGCGGCCGGACCTGTCGTCGTCCTCCGACAGGGTGGGCAGCGGCTGGTAGGCGGCCGCGGAGGCCGACTGGCCGAACTCGCTCTCCGCCTGCTCGACGACCGGCGGCGGTTGGGTGCCGCCGCCCGCTCGGGGTTCGCTCACCGTGTCCTCCCCTGTGCCGCGGCGCGTACCTGCGCCGAGTGCAGCCGCTCCACCTGGACGGCCACCTCGGGCACGTCCATCCCCGCCAACGCCTTTACCCGCTGGGCGACATGGCGACGCACGGCGCCGCACTGGCCGCCGATGTCGCAGGGGTAGTCCAGCTCCAGGCTGATGCGGACGCGGGCGGTCTCATGGTTCACGGAGACCGTGGCGTGCGGCGGGGCACCGTCGACCGGCACGGCCGCCACGGCCTCGCGCGCCGCGCGTGCGGCGATCTTCGCGACCACCCGGTCGGCGATCCGGGTCGCGCCGCGCTCCCCGGGCGCGACCTGTGCCGCCACCGCTCACCGCCGCCGGTCGCCGCGGGCGCGGAAGAAGTCGCCGGGTTCCAGGTCCCCCTCGAGGAACCTGCCGGCCACGAAACCGATGGCGCCCAGGGCAGCCACCAGCAGGAACGCCCCGAATCCGCCGAAGTATCCGGCGAAGCCGAGTGCCATTCCGGCCACCATGCCGATCACGGCCATGCTCATCGTGCGCTCCTTAGCGCCTTGGCGGGACGTCCTACTGGAGGCGTCCCTGAGGCTCGTCGTCGTCCTCGTCGGGCAGTTTCACATCGCTGACGGCGATGTTGACCTCGACGACCTCGAGCCCGGTCATGCGCTCAACGGCCGCGATCACGTTTTCCCGTACGTCCTGTGTGACATCGGCGATCGACACGCCGTACTCGACGACGATCTCCAGGTCGAGCGCGGTCTGCACCTCGCCGACCTCCGCCTTGACACCCCGCGTCACGGACTTCGAGCCGCCGGGGACCCGGTCGCGCACGGCGCCGAAGGTCCGCGCGAGGCCGCCGCCCATGGCGTGCACGCCGACGACGTCGCGCGCGGCGAGCCCGGCGATCTTCTCGACGACTCCGTCCGCGATGGTGGTGCGGCCCCGGCTCGCGGGGTCACCGCCGCCCCGTCTGGGCGCGGACTTCGCCGCGGCCTCGTCCGGGGACTCCTTCTCCAGCGTCTGAGACGTCTTCCGCTGTCCGGTGTCGGTCATCGCCGTCCCGTACCTTTCGAAAGGGGATCTTCTCCTTCAAGAGGATCTGCTCCTTTGCCCACATTAAGTGCGGTTGCGCCGCAGCGCGCCAGGAATGGGGCAGGCTGGAGCCATGACGGGTGAGGGTTGGACCCAGGCGGTGCGCCGACAGCTCGGCCTCGGGCGGGTGCTGCCGCTGGGCGGCGCGGGAGACGGCACATGGGTGACGGAGTCGGCGGTGGACACCGCGTTGCGCGATGCGGTGCGCCGGCTCACCGGCGTGCGCCTGGGCGCGGTGCGCATCGCCCCGGCCGATCCCGAGGGGACGTACGTCGCGGCCGTGCCGGCGCCTCCGAGCGCGCTGCCGCCCGGGCCGCTGCGGATCACCGCGGACTTCGCGGCCGCCACCACCGGGCCGCTGCCCGCGGCGGCGGACCGGCTGCGCGGCGAGCTCGCGGGGGCCGCGGTCCGGCTCGGCCTCGTGGTCGACGACGTGGACCTGCGGGTGACGGCCCTCCTCGACGAGGGCGACGCCCCAGCGGACGTGCACCCGGAGGAGAGCCGCACGCAGGCGGCGGAGGCGGCCGGGGCGCCCGAGGGCGACGACGACGAGGCGCGCGCCGCGCGGGCCGCCCTGTCGGTGCCGGGTGTGACCCGGCTGACCGGGGTGCTGGGCCGGGCGGTGCACATCGAGCGGCACCCGGCGGCGGACGCGCTGCCGCGCCGCCACGCGCGCGTGGAGCTCGCGGCGGACCGCGGGCACCGCACCCTGGACGTGGCGCTCGCGGTCCGTGCGGCGGTCGGTGACGCGCTGCGGGACCACCCTTCGGTGGCCGTGCTCGTCACCGCGCTGGACTAGGTCCTGCTGTGGCGCTGCGCCACGTCAGTCGCCGAGGCCCGCGAGGTCGCGCAGACGGCGGCCCTGGGCGGCGCGCTCGGCGACGCGCTGGTCCTCGTAGGAACGGCCGGACGCGCCCTGGAGCAGCGCCTTGGTCTCGATGACGGCGTCTCGGGGCGCGGCAATGAGCGCGGCGGCCAAGTCCTTGGCGGCCGCGTCGAGTTGGTCCGCGGGCACGACGAGGTTGGCGAGGCCCACACGCTCGGCCTCGTCCGCGTGCACGAAGCGCCCGGTGGCGCAGATCTCCAGCGCGCGGGCATAGCCGACGAGCCCCACGAGCGGATGCGTGCCGGTGAGGTCGGGGACCAGGCCCAGGCTGGTCTCGCGCATGGCGAACTGCACGTCGTCGGCGGCGATCCGCAGATCACAGGCCAGCGCGAGCTGGAACCCGGCGCCGATGGCATGGCCCTGGACGGCGGCGATGGACACGATGTCACTGCGCCGCCACCAGGTGAACGCCGCTTGGTACTCGGCGATGGTCGCGTCGAGGACATCGTCCTCGCCGCGCGCCAGGTCGATGAAGGACGGCTCGCCGTCGAAGCCCTCGGGCGTGAACGCCTGCCGGTCGAGGCCCGCGGAGAAGGACTTGCCCTCACCGCGCAGCACCACGACGCGGACGCTGCCGGGCAACAGCTGACCTGCCTCGGTCAACGCCCTCCACAGCGCGGGAGATTGGGCGTTGCGCTTGGCCGGATTGGTCAGCGTCACCGTGGCGACGGCCTCGTCGATGGTGAGGCGTACGCCGTCCTTGTCGAGAACCGGTGCGAGCTCGCTGTCGGACGAAGCCATGGGTGCCTCCGATGGGATGCAGTCGGACCGGACGCATGGAAGCGCCCGTAAGTGACTGCACAGTAACCACCCGGTCGGTCAGTCGAACGACCGGGTGGTCACCATCGGACCACTGGACAGCGTGCCGCCTGCTGTCAGCCGGCGGCGGCCTTCTTGCCTCGCGTCGCCCCGCCGCGTCCCCGCAGCGTGACTCCGGACTCGCTGAGCATCCGGTGCACAAAACCGTACGAGCGGCCGGTCTCCTCGGCCAACGCCCGGATGCTCGCACCGCCGTCGTACTTCTTCTTCAGGTCTGCCGCGAGCTTGTCGCGCGCGGCGCCGGTAACCCGGCTGCCCTTCTTCAGAGTCTCGGCCACCCGTGCCTCCTCATGGGAAGTGCGCTCTGGACTTCTCATGATCACCCCTCATGGGCTTCCTGGCCACCCATTCGGCAAGGTCCGTACGTCTGGGTTTGCCTCTTCAGAAGCGGCCATCACGAGCGGAATTAACGATTCCGCACGTGGATTCACGTACGGCCGAACGGGTTGCGCGAAGAAGTGCCAGGTCAGCGCCTTGCCCTGCGATGAGGCGAGCCTTATCGCAGGTCGGCGCCGAAATCCGTGTATGCCACACCTCGGTACGAGGACAGCTCACACAGATGAGGGATCACGGATCGGCCGAATGATCCATACGCAGTGGATCAGTGGTTCGATCAAGCAACATGGACGCCCCCGCGGGGAGGCCCGGGAGGTCCCGGGGCCTCAGGCGAGCGCGACGAGGTCGGCGTAGTCCTGGCCCCACAGGTCCTCGACGCCGTCCGGCAGCAGGATGATCCGCTCCGGCTGGAGGGCCTCGACCGCGCCCTCGTCGTGCGTGACGAGGACGACCGCGCCCTTGTAGGTGCGCAGGGCGCCGAGGATCTCCTCGCGGCTCGCCGGGTCGAGGTTGTTGGTGGGCTCGTCGAGCAGCAGGACGTTGGCCGAGGAGACGACCAGGGTCGCGAGCGCGAGCCGGGTCTTCTCACCGCCGGAGAGCACACCCGCCGGCTTGTCGACGTCGTCTCCGGAGAAGAGGAACGAGCCGAGCGTCTTGCGGACCTCGACGAGATCGAGGTCGGGGGCGGCCGAGCGCATGTTCTCCAGGACCGTGCGCTCCGGGTCGAGGGTCTCGTGCTCCTGGGCGTAGTAGCCGAGCTTGAGGCCGTGGCCCTCGATGACCTGGCCGGTGTCGGGCTTCTCCGCGCCGCCGAGGAGCCGCAGCAGGGTGGTCTTGCCCGCGCCGTTGAGGCCGAGGATGACGACGCGCGAGCCCTTGTCGATGGCCAGGTCGACGTCGGTGAAGATCTCCAGGGAGCCGTACGACTTCGAGAGCCCCTCGGCCATCAGCGGCGTCTTGCCGCACGGCGAGGGCTCGGGGAAGCGCAGCTTGGCGACCTTGTCGCTCTGGCGCACCTCCTCCAGGCCCGCGAGGAGCTTGTCCGCGCGGCGCGCCATGTTCTGCGCGGCGACGGTCTTGGTGGCCTTGGCCCGCATCTTGTCGGCCTGCGAGTGCAGGGCCGCGGCCTTCTTCTCGGCGTTCTGGCGCTCGCGCTTGCGGCGCTTCTCGTCGGACTCGCGCTGCTGCTGGTAGAGCTTCCAGCCCATGTTGTAGACGTCGATCGCGGAGCGGTTGGCGTCCAGGTAGAAGACCTTGTTGACGACCGTCTCGACGAGGTCGACGTCGTGGGAGATCACGATGAAGCCGCCGCGGTACGTCTTCAGGTAGTCGCGCAGCCAGACGATCGAGTCGGCGTCGAGGTGGTTGGTCGGCTCGTCCAACAGGAGCGTGTCGGCGTCCGAGAAGAGGATGCGGGCCAGCTCGATGCGGCGGCGCTGACCACCGGAGAGCGTGTGCAGGGGCTGGCCGAGCACACGGTCGGGGAGGTTGAGCGCGGCGGCGATGGTGGCGGCCTCGGCCTCGGCGGCGTACCCGCCCTTGGTGAGGAACTCGGTCTCCTGGCGCTCGTACTGCTTGAGGGCCTTCTCACGGGTGGAGCCCTTGCCGGAGGCGATGCGCTCTTCGTTCTCCCGCATCTTGCGGATCAGTACGTCGAGTCCGCGCGCGGAGAGGATACGGTCGCGGGCGAGCACGTCGAGGTCGCCGGTGCGGGGGTCCTGCGGGAGGTAACCGACCTCTCCGGAGCGGGAGATCGTGCCGGCGGCGGGCATGCCCTCACCGGCCAGGCACTTGGTGAGGGTGGTCTTGCCCGCGCCATTGCGGCCGACGAGGCCGATGCGGTCGCCCTTCGCGATGCGGAAGGAGGCGTTCTCGATGAGGATGCGGGCGCCGGCGCGCAGCTCGATGCCGGAAGCGGTGATCACGGGGTACTCCTGAGACAGAGTGGACGGCGAGAGGGACGACTGAGGTGCTCGGGACCGGTGTCTATGCCGTCCAACTGAGGAGAGGAGCTGCCATGGCAGCCAGTCTAACGGGCCACCGCAACTAGTTTTTCTGGGCGCCGCTGCCCCCGGCACCCTGCCCGGTGTCCCGCACGGCGTCCCCGTTGCCCAGCGGCGTGCGGCCGGGAACGATTCTTCCGTAGTCGTCGACCGCGATGACCTGGGCGGTCCAGGGGGTGGCCGGGCCCGCGCAGGGCTGGGCGACCAGGAGGGCGCCGCCGCGGCGCACGGAGCGTGCCGGTTCGAAGGCGCAGCCGGGGCGGGCGGGCAGTACCCAGCGCAGGTCGCCGTCCGCGGTGCGGTAGGCGGCGATGCGGTGCGGGGTGACGACGGCCAGCATGCGGGCGTTCGGGGTGAGCGGCTGGAGGACTCCGGCGCCGCCGCGGGCCGCCGGGGTGCGCAGCCAGTCGGCGCTCGCCGGGATGGCGCGGTGCCAGCGCACGGAGCTGCCGTCGGCGCGCGCGGTGTCGGTGACCAGGCCGTCGCTCCAGAGCGTGAGGGCGTGCCCCGGTGCGGGCAGGAGCGTGACGGGGCGGCGCCCCTCGCGCGTGTAGGTCCAGCGCGGGGTGCCGCTCTTCGTGTCGTACGCCTCCACGGCCCGGCCCTTCGTGCGCAGCCCGGGGTCCGCGGCGGGGCCCGCGGCCGTCACGCGCGCGTGGACGGTGAGGTGGTCTCCGTAGGGGGCGGGCCGCGAGTGGTGGGCGGCGGTGACGAGCGGCAGCGCGAGCAGCGCGAGGGCCACGGGCAGCGCGAAGCGGGTGCCGCGCCGGACGGTCGCGACGGGCTGCGCGGCCGCCGTCCCCGGCGGCAGGGCGGTCGTCTGGAGCGGGTGAGTGGACATGACGCCCCCCTTCGGTACCACGGGCCCACGGATCAGGCGCAGAGCGTAGCCGCGGGGGTCCGGGCGGCCGCCTCGTGGCGGGACGACACGGCGCCGGGAGCGGTGCGCGTCCCCCGTTCGGACCTCCGTCCGGCGCCCGGCGTGGGCGCGCATATCAGGATGAAGGAACCGATAGCTCGGTGCGGGGCGACGTGTGCCGTCCCGGATGCCAGGCAGAGGGGTGCGCCCATGCAGTTCGACGACGACGCCGACCTGGACACCTCGGAGGTGCAGGATGTGCGCGGCAGTCGGATCCCCGGCGGCAGGGCGACCGTCGGCGGTGGCATCGCCGGCCTGATCGCGCTGCTCCTCGGCCTCTTCTTCGGAGTGGGCCCCGAGCAGCTGGGGCTCTCCTCGGGCGACGAGGAGCCCGCCGCCTCGTCCTCGTCCCTCGCGCAGGTGCAGCAGAGCTGCCGCACGGGGCGGGACGCGAACACCAAGGACGACTGCCGCATCGTGGCGGTGGTCAACAGCGTCCAGGACTTCTGGCGCCCCGAGTTCCGGCGCAGGGGGGCCTCGTACTCCCCCGCGCAGACCGTCCTGTTCACCAACCGCGTGGGCACCGCCTGCGGCGCGGCGACGTCGGCGGTCGGCCCCTTCTACTGCCCCGGCGACCGGAAGGTCTATCTGGACCTGGGGTTCTTCGACGAGCTGCGGACGAAGTTCGGCTCCAGTGGCGGGCCCTTCGCTCAGGCCTACGTCGTGGCCCACGAGTACGGGCACCACGTGCAGAACCTCATGGGGACCCTGCAGCGCTCCCAGGACGGGCGCACGGGCCGCGACAGCAACGCGGTGAAGGTCGAGCTGCAGGCGGACTGCTACGCCGGGGTCTGGGCGCGGCACGCCACCCGCAGCCCGGACGACCGCACGGGCAAGCCGCTGATCAGCAGCCTCGACGAGGCCGACATCCGGGAGGGCCTGGACGCCGCGGCCGCGGTGGGCGACGACCGGATCCAGGAGAAGTTCCAGGGCCGGGTCACCCCCGAGTCCTGGACGCACGGCTCGGCCGAGCAGCGCCAGCAGTGGTTCTACCAGGGCTATCGCACCGGCGACATGGGGCAGTGCAACACCTTCCGCTGAGCGGCCTGGGGCTTCGGCCGGGCGTTGTCGGACCCCGGTGCCAGACTGGGAACAGATGTGGAGCAGGTCACTCTCCACGTCCCGGCACGCGTGGCACGGATCTGATCGAGGTGATCGGCATGGCAGGCGACGACGGGCGGCCCAGCGTCTTCCCGACGCTGCTGTACGCGGACGCGAAGGCCGCGGTCCAGCAGCTGACGGAGGCCTTCGGCTTCACCGAGGTGAGTGTGTACGAGGGCGAGGACGGCAGCATCGTGCACGCCGAACTCGCCCAGGGGAACGGCGCGGTGATGCTCGGCTCCAAGGGCACGGGCAGCGCCTACGACCAGGCGATGAAGGACGCCGGGCCGTGCGGGGTGTACATCGTGGTGGACGACGTCGACGCCCACCACCAGCGCGCCAAGGAGCACGGCGCGGAGATCCTGATGCCCCCGACCGACCAGGACTACGGCTCGCGGGACTACATGGCACGGGACGCCGAGGGCAACGTGTGGAGCTTCGGCACGTACGCCCCCGAGATAAGGACCTGAGCCGGGAAGGACCTGAGCCGACGGGGGGCCTGAGCCCGCGGGCAGGCCCCGGCCCCTCGGCGTACCGTCACTCCCCGCCGGTGTGCACCTGGAAGGCCGCGCGGCGCACGGCCTTGGCGAGCGCCGGGTCGGGGTGGGCCGCCGCGAGGGCGACAAGGACCTGGACGGTGCGGGGGTGCCCCGCGCGCCGCACCTCGTCGAGGAGGGCGGGCACGGTGGGCTGGACCGCCGACTCCAGGTGCCGGACGAGGAGATGGGCCTCCCCGTGGTCCGCGACGGCCGCCGCGGTGTCGATCCACAGCCAGGTGGACTCCTCCCGCGTCAGGACGTGGTGGACGTCCTCGGGGTCGGTGCCCTCCTGCTCGGCGAGCCACAGCAGGGCGTAGGGACGCAGCGAGGCCTCGTCGACGACGGCCCTGACCTCCGCCTCCGCCGGGGCGCCGACCACGCGCAGGGCCTCGAAGGCGAGGCCGCGCAGCAGGGCGTCCTCGCCGCGGGCGGCGGCCAGGAGGTCGGTGACGGCGCTGCCGACGGGGCGGGCGGCGAGCCAGGCGCGGTACTCGGCGCGGGCCGCGTTGGGCCGCAGGCGGGCGCAGCCGCGCAGCATGTCCTCCGCGGACTGCTCGAAGTGCCCGGCGGGGCTCTGCGCGGCGACGCAGATCTGCTCCAGCTTGACCCAGACCGCCCAGCTGCCGAGCGGGGTGAGTGTGGCCTGGCCGTCGGCGAAGGTCAGCGCCCCGACGGCGGCGAGGCCGTGCAGGGCCCAGTCGAGGATGACCGGCAGCGGGGCTTCCTCGGCGGGGCAGTCGGTGGCGGCGGGCTCGGGCTGCGGGCCGTAGGGGATCTCGCAGCGCTCGGTGCGCAGTTCCGTGACGCGCTGGTCCAGGAGGTCGAGCAGTTGCGGCACGGGGACGGGGCCCGCCGACAGCTGCAGGAAGGAGAGGACCTGCGGCATGGCCTCGACGACCTCGGCGACCGCCGCGGGGGCGAGGGCGTCGGGTGCCGGGTGGGCCAGCGACCAGGCGTCGAAGAGGGCGACCCAGCCGCGCAGGACGGCGGTGTCGTCGCGGTCCCAGGCGCGCAGCCGCCAGCCGGGGCGTGCGCTGTCGCCGTGCACCTCGATGAGGCCCGCGAGGCGCGCGGTGTCCCAGTCGGCACGGACCTGAGCGGGGGTCAGCCCCAGCTCGGCGGCGGCCCGTTCGGCGGTGGCGTCGGAGAGTGTGCCCTTGCCGTCCGGCGTCGCGCCGGTGCGGCGGCCGGGGCCGGGGCGCAGGGCGGCGTCGGCCCAGCGGGCGACCCGTACGGCGTCGGCGAGGCCGGCACGCGCTCCCCTGGCCAGCTCCGCGGGCGCGGGCGTGCCCTCGGGGGGACGGGGCGCGGACCGGCGCGCGCGGCGGTTGCTCACCGCGCCGGGGGCGGCGGACAGCGGTCGCGCTGGGTCGCGCTGGGTGTCTCCTCGCTTTTCGGCCCTCGGGTGGGGCGCGCGGACAAGTCGGAGCCTGGAGTCGCGCGGGGTACGGGACGTCACGGGAGCAGTCTTCCTGTTGACGGTCCGAAAACCCAAACGGAATGGCGGCGGGGGCCTGCGGGACGCCGTGCGCGCGAGGGGTCGCGGGGCGTTCGAGAGGGGTCTCGAACGGTCACATCAGGGGGGTGAGGAAGCGGCGCAGCGCCTCTTCGTACCCCGCGGGGTCGGCGTTCCACATGGCGCCGTGCGGCGCGTCCTGGACGGTGTGCAACGTGACCAGTTCCGGGCGTTGTTCGGCCAGTTGACGGGAGAGGGCCCAGGGCGCGACGACGTCGTCGGGTCCGTGCACCAGGAGGGTCGGGACCTTGAGTACGTCGGGGTCCGCGGCCTCCAGGATGCGGTCGCCGCGCAGCCCGGTGCGTCCCTGGGCCGCACGGACCGCAAGCGGAAGGAGCGGTCCCGGGGTGCGGCGGGCGGCGGCGAGGGCGCGCAGGGTGGTCTCCCAGTTGAGCACCGGGGAGTCAAGGACGAGGCCGCTGATGCGGTCGCGCAGCGCGGAGTGCGCGGCGGCGTGCAGGGCCATGGCGGCGCCGGTGGACCAGCCGTGCAGGATGACGCGCTCGGCGCCGTAGCGCACGGCGTAGCGGATGGCGGCGTCCAGGTCGCGCCACTCCGTCTCGCCGAGGTGGCCGAGGCCGTCCGGGGAGCGGGGCGCGCCGAGGTCGCCGCGGTAGGCGAGGTCGAGGATCGGGAGCTGGAGGCGGTGCAGGAAGTC
This sequence comes from Streptomyces sp. NPDC025651, assembly GCF_055558735.1. NCBI lineage: Bacteria > Bacillati > Actinomycetota > Actinomycetes > Kitasatosporales > Streptomycetaceae > Streptomyces > Streptomyces sp. NPDC025651. The sequence goes on along the minus strand of NZ_JBVHLZ010000001.1, from coordinate 1,646,649 downwards.
CATGACGACCATGGGGTGTTCACGGGTCGTGCCCAGGCCGTGCACGGTGATCACCCAGGTGTCCCTGGCGCCGGGCACGAACCAGGCGGGCAGGGCGCCGAGTTCGCCGGGGACGTCGACGTCGGCGTGGTCGATGCCGAGGGCGGCGTGCGGGTCGCCGATGTGGACCTGCGGGGTGAGCCAGACGCGGGCGCCGGGGTCCAGGGAGCCGTGGGTGACGGCTTCGAGGCGGCGTACGACGGTGTCGGCCTCGTGCGGGGCGGAGTCCAGGACGGGGCCGACGATCGCGTGGGTGCCGTTGCCGCTGAGGCCGTAGGTGCCCGGGCGGAGGCTGGCGAGGGCGCGGGTCAGGGTGATCTGGCCTGCGGCCGTGGCGTGGACGGTGAGGCGGGGCTCCGTCGGCAGGGGGCGGCCCGCGGGGGCCTTGAGGGCGGCGTCGCTGGCGAAACGGCCCGCCGCGACTGCGGCCGCGCCGAGAGCAGCGGTGACTCCTGTGGCTACGGTTACGGCTGCTGCCGTCGCTTTGGCTGGGCGCACGGGTCCAGTGTCCGGGCCGAGGGGCCCGGCGGCCAGTGGGCGGAGCCTGCGGGGTGATCCGGCACCGTTCTTCGGGGCTCCGCCCCGGACCCCTTGTCGTCTGCGGACCGCGGGCGTTTGTGCCCACCCGTTCCGCCGTGCGGAACGCCTGCCCACAAACGGGGCCGACTGGGTCAGGGCTCAGGGTCGGCTCTGGCCGTAGCCCCGTAGTTTTTGCTCCGCTTCCCTCAGCTGGGCCGGGGAGAGGAGGGTCGGGGTGTGGCCCGGGACCCTGCTCGACGTGAGCCAGAGATGGCACATCCATTCCAGTTGGGCCGTGCGGTCGTACGCCTGGGACAGGGTGTCTCCGTATGTGACCGTTCCGTGGTTCTGGAGGAGGCATCCCGTGCGGTCCCGCAGGGCCCTGAGCATGTTCTCGGCCAACTCCTCGGTGCCGTACAGGGCGTACGGCGCGACCCGGGGCGGGCCGCCGAGGACGCCCGCCATGTAGTGGACCGCCGGGAGCTCCTTGACCAGCATCGAGACGGCCGTGGCGTGCACCGCGTGGGTGTGGACCACCGCCCCCGCGTCCGTGGCGCGGTAGATCGCCAGGTGCATGGGCAGCTCGCTGGTCGGTGAGAGCCCGCCGACGGTCTGCCGGCCTTCGAGGTCGACGCCGACCACGTCCTCGGGCCTCAGCCGGTCGTAGGGGACCCCGCTCGGAGTGACCAGGACCGTGTCGCCGACCCGCACCGAGACATTGCCCGACGTGCCGACGACCAGGCCGTCCTTCACCGTCCTGCACGCCGCGTCGACCAGCTCACGCCAGGCCTGCCCGATCACGTCCCGCTCCCTGCCCCGCTGCTCAGTCATGCGGTGATCCTGCCAGCCGGAGCCTGTGCCCGGGAGTCCGTACGCGGGGAGTCCGCGGTGCCACATATGGGCATACATCCGCCTCTGGCAATGATTGGCTGGCGATCGACGGGCATCGGATGATCTTCCAGTACTCTCTGGGAGATTTGCCGTGCACGTCGCCATCTCCGGGGGGAACCATGGCTCGTGAACACAACCCGTCCCGTCGCCGCGCCCGCTTCATCACGGCATCCGTGGCGGCCGTGGCCATCGGCGGGACCGCCCTGACCGAGATTCCGGTTTCGGCCGCGGGCAAGCCGCGGGGGCACGACGTCTCCTCGCACCAGAAGAAAGTCGACTGGCAGAAGGCCAAGAGCAAGGGCGCGCGGTTCGTCTACGTGAAGGCGACCGAGTCGCACACCTACCGCAACCCCTACTTCACCCAGCAGTACAACGGCTCCCGCGACGCCGGCCTGATCCGCGGCGCGTACCACTTCGCGCTGCCGCACAAGTCCTCCGGCAGGACTCAGGCCGCGTACTTCATGAACCACGGGGGCCGCTGGAGCGCCGACGGCCGGACGCTGCCGCCCGCGCTGGACATCGAGCACAACCCGTACGGCAAGAAGAAGTGCTACGGGCTCGGCAGGACCAGGATGGTCAACTGGATCCAGTCCTTCAGCAACGAGGTCAAGCGGCAGACGGGCCGCCGCCCGGTGATCTACACGACCACCAAGTGGTGGAACGACTGCACCGGCGGCAGCCGGGCCTTCGCGTCGAACCACGCCCTGTGGCTCGCGCGCTGGTCGTCGTCGACCGGGTCGCTGCCCAGGGGCTGGTCGTACTGGACGTTCTGGCAGTACGACAACGGCGGCGGACTGCCGGGTGACCAGAATCTCTTCAACGGCTCGACGAACCAGTTGAAGCGGTTCGCCCGGGGGTAGGCGCAGCAGGGCGGAGGCCGACACTCCGCCCAGATTCCGGGCCCCGCGCCGTCACTCCGTACGATCTTCGTCAGGCACCTGATGAATGCGGAGTGACGGCGCTCCGCTTCGGGTCACTGCACGGCCCGACCCAGTTCACTTTCCGTTCACCCAGGTTGCCTACGTTCCACATGCCACTGACGTCCAACAGAAGCCTGGGTAAATGGAACACATCACGCTTCTCCTCGGGATCGTGATCGTTACCGCTCTCGTGTTCGATTTCACGAACGGTTTCCACGACACTGCCAACGCGATGGCGACGACCATCTCGACCGGCGCTCTGAAGCCCAAGACGGCGGTGGCCATGTCCGCCGTGCTCAACCTCGTCGGCGCCTTCCTCTCCGTCGAAGTCGCCAAGACGATCTCCGGCGGCATCGTCAACGAGGACGGCCTCAAGACAGAGGTCATCTTCGCCGCGCTCGTCGGCGCGATCCTCTGGAATCTGCTGACCTGGCTGGTGGGCCTGCCCTCCAGCTCCTCCCACGCTCTCTTCGGCGGCCTCATCGGCGCCGCGGTCATGTCGATGGGCTGGTCGTCGATCAACGGCGGCACGGTCGTCACCAAGGTCCTGCTGCCCGCCATAGCGGCGCCCCTCGTGGCGGGTCTCGCCGCGATGCTGGCCACGCGCCTGACGTACCGCATCGGCCGCAACACCGACACCAAGGCGACCGCCAAGGGCTACCGCGCGGGCCAGATCGCCTCCGCGGGCCTCGTCTCGCTCGCCCACGGCACGAACGACGCGCAGAAGACCATGGGCATCATCACGCTCGCCCTGGTCACCGGCGGTGTCCTCAACCCCGGCGCGAACCCCCCGATGTGGGTCATCGTCTCGGCCGGCGTGGCCATCGCGCTCGGCACCTACCTCGGCGGCTGGCGCATCATCCGCACCATGGGCAAGGGCCTCACCGACCTCCAGCCGCAGCAGGGCTTCGCCGCCCAGACCAGCGCCGCGACGGTCATCCTGGCCTCCTCGCACCTGGGCTTCTCGCTCTCCACCACCCAGTCCTGCTCCGGCGCCGTGATGGGCGCGGGCCTCGGCCGCAAGGGCGGCGTCGTCCGCTGGTCGACCGCGACCCGGATGTTCGTGGCGTGGGGCCTGACCCTGCCGGCCGCCGGTCTGGTCGGCGCGGGCGCCGAGTTCCTCACCAAGCAGGGCTCCTGGGGCATCGCGGTCACCGCCGCGATCCTGGTCGGCGGCTCGGCCGTGATCTGGGCGCTCTCGCGGCGCAACGCGATCGACCACACCAACGTCACCGACGACGAGATCCGCCACGACGACACCAAGGGCGCCGAGCCCGCGGGCGTCGTGACCACCGCCATCGCCGCCGTGACGCCGCCCCCGGCGGGCGCGATGGCGACCGCGGGCGCCGCCTCCGACGACCCGGTCAAGGCCGCCACGGCCCCGACCACGACCACGACCGGCGCCATGGCGGACCCCGCCAGGCCCGCGACGGTGTAAGGACAGATCAGCATGAGCATCGACTGGGCAGCTCTCGGCTCCGTCTTCGGAGTCAGCCTCGCGGTGACGGTGGCCCTGGTGGGCCTGTTCACCCTCGGCATCGTCGGCCTCTCGAAGCAGGAGACGGCGTCGGCCTCCGGCGGCGGCTCCGCGGCCCTGGCCCGCACCGGCGCGTACGCCTGCTTCGCGCTGTGCGCGGCGGCCGTCGCGTACGGGATCTATCTGATCGTCGCCTGACGACCGGAGTCTTCGGTGGGGCGCGGGGCGTGCGAACGCCTCGCGCCCCACTGCCGTGTGTGGGGCTCCGCACACTCTCCCGCCGCAGGTCAACGGCGAGTTGACGGGCGTTCGCGGGGCGTGGTGGACTGCCGGGGCCAACTACGGCGGCAGAAGAGGAAGCCGGTGCGAATCCGGCGCGGTCCCGCCACTGTCATCGGGGAGACGCTCCCCGCAAGCCAGGAACTCTCGCCGCCGCATCACGTCGAACCAGGGCGCGGACACCCTGAGTGAGGACACATCGCCATGCTCGGCCGCCCGGTGCCGTTCCCCTTCCTGAGTACGAGTTCTCTCCTCAGTACGGCTGCGGGCTGAGCCCATGAGTGCCGATCGCGACTTCGCGTACGGCGCCGCCGTCGGCCTCATCGGCGACCTGCTGCTCGGCGATCCCCGCCGGGGACATCCGGTCGCCGCGTTCGGGCGTGCGGCGGGTGCCGTCGAGCGGGTGCTGTGGCGCGACCACCGCGGGTGGGGCGCGCTGCACGCCGTGGTGTGTGCCGGGGGTGCGGCGGGTGCCGCCGCCCTCGCTTCTTCTCTCGTACGCCGCTCACGTGCCGGATCCGTCGCGCTGACCGCCGCCGCGACCTGGGCCGTGGTCGGCGGGACCTCGCTCGGGCGTGAGGCGCGGGCCATCGGCGGCGCCCTCGAGGCCGGGGACGTCGAGGTCGCGCGGGAGCGGCTGCCGCATCTGTGCGGGCGGGATCCTCAGGCGCTCGACGCGGACGGGATCGCGCGGGCCGTGGTCGAGTCCGTCGCCGAGAACACGTCCGACGCCGTGGTGGGGGCGCTGGTGTGGGGGGCCGTCGGCGGGGTGCCGGGACTCGTCGCCTTCCGCGCCGTCAACACGCTCGACGCGATGGTCGGACACAAGTCGCCCAAGTACCGGCGGTACGGGTGGGCTTCCGCCCGCGCCGACGACGTCTTGGGGTGGCCGGGGGCGCGGCTCACCGCCGTGCTGGCCGTTCTCGCGGGGGATTCGCCCTCGGGGGCGGTGCGGGCCTGGCGTGCGGATGCGCACAAGCACCCCAGCCCCAACGCGGGGCCCGTCGAGGCGTCCTTCGCGGGGGCGTTGGGCGTACGGCTGGGTGGGACCCTCTCGTACGCGGGGCGGGTGGAGCATCGCCCCGTCCTCAACGGCGCCTTGGGACGGGACGTACGGGTCGGGGACATCGAGCGGGCCGTGCGGCTCTCTCGGCGGGTCGGCTGGCTGGCGCTGGGGGTCGCGGTGGCGGCCGCCCGGCGGAAACGGAGAGACGCATGAGTGGCGGACTTCTGGTCGCCGGGACCACCTCTGACGCCGGGAAGAGTGTGGTCACCGCCGGCATCTGCCGGTGGCTGGCCCGCAAGGGTGTGTCCGTCGCGCCGTTCAAGGCGCAGAACATGTCCCTCAACTCCTTCGTCACGCGCGAAGGGGCCGAGATCGGGCGGGCGCAGGCCATGCAGGCGCAGGCCGCCCGCGTCGAGCCGAGCGCGCTGATGAATCCCGTGCTGCTCAAGCCGGGCAGCGACCGGTCGAGTCAGGTCGTGCTCATGGGCAAGCCCGTGGGCGAGATGAGCGCGCGCGGGTACCACGGGGGGCGCCAGGCGGCGCTGCTCGACACCGTCGTGGGATGCCTGGAGGAGCTTCGGGGCAGCTATGACGCCGTGATCTGTGAGGGCGCGGGCAGTCCCGCCGAGATCAATCTGCGGCGTACCGACATCGTGAACATGGGGATCGCGCGCGCCGCCCGCTTCCCCGTGCTCGTGGTCGGGGACATCGACCGGGGTGGGGTCTTCGCCTCGTTCTTCGGGACGACCGCGCTGCTCGCCGCCGAGGACCAGGAGCTGGTCGCCGGGTACCTGGTGAACAAGTTCCGGGGCGACGTGTCGCTGCTCGAACCCGGGCTCGACATGCTGCACGGCCTCACCGGGCGGCGCACGTTCGGCGTGCTGCCGTTCCAGCACGGCCTCGGCATCGACGAGGAGGACGGGCTGCGGGTGTCCCTGCGGGGCGCCGTGCGGGAGTCCGTCGTCGCGCCCCCGGTCGGCGAGGACGTGCTGCGGGTCGCCGTGTGCGCCGTACCCCTGATGTCCAACTTCACGGACGTGGACGCGCTGGCCGCCGAGCCGGGTGTCGTCGTGCGGTTCGTGGACCGGGCCGAGGAGCTCGTCGACGCCGATCTCGTGGTCGTGCCCGGGACGCGGGGCACCGTCCGCGCCCTGCGGTGGCTGCGCGAGCGCGGGCTCGCCGACGCCCTGGCGCGCCGGGCGGCCGAGGGGCGGCCCGTGCTCGGCATCTGCGGCGGCTTCCAGGTCCTCGGCGAGCACATCGAGGACGAGGTCGAGTCGCGGGCCGGTTCCGTGGACGGGCTCGGACTGCTGCCGGTGCGGGTGCGGTTCGCCCGCGAGAAGACCCTCGCGCGGCCGGTGGGCGAAGCACTCGGGGAGCGCGTCGAGGGATACGAGATCCACCACGGCGTGGCCGAGGTCGCGGGCGGGGAACCCTTCCTCGACGGCTGCCGGGTCGGCGAGGTGTGGGGCACGCACTGGCACGGGTCGCTGGAGAGCGACGCGTTCCGGCGGCGGTTCCTGACCGAGGTGGCGCGCGCGGCCGGGCGGCGCTTCGTGCCCGCGCCCGACACCAGCTTCGGCGTGCTGCGCGAGGAACAGCTCGACCTGCTCGGCGATCTGATCGAAGAACACGCGGACACGGACGCGCTGTTGGGCCTGATCGAGAACGGCGCGCCGGGGGGCCTGCCGTTCATCGCGCCCGGAGCACCGCCCGCGCCGTCGGCAGCACCAGAACGTGCCAAGGAGGCCCTGTGAGTACCCCGTACCCGTTCACCGCCCTCGTCGGGCAGGACGACCTGCGGCTCGCGCTCTTGCTGAACGCCGTCTCGCCCGCCGTCGGCGGCGTCCTCGTACGGGGCGAGAAGGGCACCGCCAAGTCCACCGCCGTACGCGCGCTTTCGGCGCTGCTCCCGGAGGTGCCCGTCGTCGCCGGGTGCCGCTTCTCGTGCGATCCTGCGGCCGCCGACCCGAACTGCCCCGACGGACCGCACGAGTCGGGCGGAGACACCGCGCGGCCCGCCCGTATGGTGGAGCTGCCCGTCGGCGCGTCCGAGGACCGGCTCGTCGGCGCCCTCGACATCGAGCGGGCACTCGCGGAGGGCGTGAAGGCCTTCGAGCCCGGACTGCTCGCCGACGCGCACCGCGGCATCCTGTACGTGGACGAGGTCAACCTCCTCCACGACCACCTGGTCGACCTGCTCCTGGACGCCGCCGCGATGGGCGCCTCGTACGTGGAACGCGAAGGTGTGTCCGTGCGGCACGCCGCGCGGTTCCTGCTCGTCGGCACCATGAACCCCGAAGAGGGCGAGCTGCGGCCGCAGTTGCTCGACCGGTTCGGTCTCACCGTCGAGGTGGCCGCCTCGCGCGAGACCGACCAGCGCGTCGAGGTCGTGCGGCGCAGGCTCGCCTACGACGACGACCCCGAGGGCTTCGCGGGACGCTTCGCCGAGGACGAGTCCGCGCTGCGGGCGCGCGTCGTGGCGGCGCGTGCGCTGCTCCCCCAGGTCGTCCTCGGCGACGGCGCGCTGCGGCAGATCGCGGCGACCTGCGCGGCGTTCGAGGTCGACGGCATGCGCGCGGACATCGTGATGGCGCGCACGGCGACGGCGCTGGCCGCGTGGGCGGGCCGCACCGACGTGCAGAGCGAGGACGTGCGCCAGGCCGCGCTGCTCGCGCTGCCGCACCGCAGGCGCCGCAACCCCTTCGACGCTCCGGGCCTCGACGAGGACAAGCTCGACGAGACGCTGGAGGAGGCACGGGAGGACGAGGCCGACGACGCGCCCGAGGGCGACGACGACCCCGACGGCGGCGGCCCCGACGACGGTCCTGGCGGAGGCGGCGGGCAGCCGCCGGCCGGGGACGGCCCCGACTCTCCCGGCTCCTCCGAGTCCCCCTCCCCCGAACTGCCGTCGCAGAGCCAGGATTCGGGCACCGACGAGGCGCCGGCCCCGCAGGAGCCCGCCCCGGCCCCGGGCGGCGCAAGCGGCGAGCAGCAGGCCGTGCGCGCCGCCGAGCCCTTCCGTACCAAGATGCTGAGCGTGCCCGGCATCGGCGAGGGCGCGGCCGGGCGACGCTCGCGCGCCCGCACCGAACACGGCCGCACGACGGGTGCACGCCGCCCCCAAGGCGCCCTGACCAAGCTGCACTTGGCGGCGACGGTGCAGGCCGCCGCCCCGCACCAGAAGGCGCGCGGGCGCTCGGGCGCCGGACTCGTCGTACGCCGCGACGACCTGCGGCAGGCGACGCGCGAGGGGCGTGAGGGCAACCTCGTGCTGTTCGTCGTGGACGCATCGGGTTCGATGGCGGCGCGGCAGCGGATGAGCGCCGTCAAGGGCGCCGTGCTCTCCCTCCTCCTCGACGCCTACCAGCGGCGCGACAAGGTGGGCCTCGTGACGTTCCGGGGCTCTCAGGCCGAGGTGGCGCTGCCCCCGACGTCGTCGGTGGACGCGGCCGCGTCCCGCCTCGAATCGCTGCCGACCGGCGGACGGACCCCGTTGGCCGCGGGCCTGTTGAAGGCGCACGACGTGCTGCGGATCGAGCGGCTGCGCGATGCCGCGCGGCGCCCCCTGGTGGTCGTGGTGACGGACGGGCGCGCCACCGGAGGCGTCGAGCCGGTGGCCCGTGCCGGGCGCGCGGCGCGGCTGTTCGCGGCCGAGGGCGTCGCCTGCGTGGTCGTCGACTGCGAGACGGGCCACGTACGGCTCGGTCTGGCCCGGCAGCTGGCGGGCGAGCTCGGCGGGACGGCCGTGACCCTCGACGAGCTGCGGGCGGACTCCATCGCGGGGCTCGTCAAGGACGTACAGGGAATGAACTCGCCTTCGAGGAGGGCCGCTTAATGCCGCAGGGACAGCCGAGTGTCGTGCCGGACGACGGGCTCACGACGCGCCAGCGCCGCAACCGCCCGCTCGTCTTCGTCCACACGGGCATCGGCAAGGGCAAGTCGACCGCCGCGTTCGGGCTCGCGCTGCGGGCCTGGAATCAGGGGTGGCCGATCGGGGTCTTCCAGTTCGTGAAGTCGGCGAAGTGGAAGGTCGGCGAGGAGAACGCGCTGAAGGTGCTCGGCGCCTCCGGCGAGGGCGGCACGGTCGCCTGGCACAAGATGGGCGAGGGCTGGTCGTGGATCCAGCGCGCCCCCGCCGAGGGCGAGTTGACCAACGAGGACAAGGCCCGCGAGGGCTGGGAGCAGGTCAAGCGCGACCTCGCGGAGGAGACGTACAAGCTGTACGTCCTCGACGAGTTCGCCTACCCGATGCACTGGGGCTGGATCGACACCGACGAGGTGGTGGAGGTGCTGCGGAACCGGCCCGGTACGCAGCACGTGGTCATCACCGGGCGGAACGCCCCCCAGAAGCTGATCGACTTCGCCGACCTGGTCACCGACATGTCCAAGGTCAAGCATCCGATGGACGCCGGACAGAAGGGCCAGAGGGGCATCGAGTGGTAGCTCGCCTCGTCATCGCGGCGCCGTCGTCGGGCAGCGGCAAGACGACCGTCGCGACGGGCCTGATGGCCGCCTTCACGGCGGCCGGGCTCGCCGTCTCCCCGCACAAGGTCGGGCCCGACTACATCGACCCCGGCTACCACGCGCTCGCGACCGGACGGCCGGGGCGCAACCTCGACGCGTTCCTGTGCGGGCCCGACCTGATCGCGCCGCTGTTCGCACACGGGGCCGCCGGGTGCGACCTCGCCGTGGTCGAGGGCGTGATGGGGATGTACGACGGCGCCGCGGGGCAGGGCGAGCTCGCCTCCACGGCGCACGTCGCGAAGCTGCTGCGGGCGCCGGTCGTGCTGGTCGTCGACGCGTCGTCGCAGTCTCGGTCGGTGGCGGCGCTGGTACACGGCTTCGCCTCGTGGGACCCCGAGGTGCGGGTGGCGGGCGTCATCCTCAACAAGGTCGGCTCCGATCGGCACGAGGCGCTGTTGCGGGAGGCGTTGGACGAGGCGGGGGTGCCGGTTCTCGGCGCTCTGCGCCGCGCTCCCCAGGTGCAGGCGCCCTCGCGGCACCTGGGGCTCGTACCGGTCGCCGAGCGGCAGTCCGACGCGGTCGAGTCGGTGGCGGCGCTGGCTGCACGGGTGCGGGAAGGGTGTGACCTGGAGGGGCTTCTCGCGCTGGCGCGCAGTGCGCCTGCCCTGCCGGGTGCGGCGTGGGAGCCTCAAACGGGGCTCGGTCGATCACCGGCTTCGCCGAGTTCGTCCTCAAGCGCCGGACGGGCTGGATATCCGGCCGAGCCGGGGAGGCCGCTCATCGCCGTCGCGGGCGGAGCCGCCTTCACCTTCTCCTACGCCGAGCACGCCGAGCTGCTCACCGCCGCCGGAGCCGAGGTCGTGACGTTCGACCCGCTCCGTGACGAGCAACTGCCCGACGGGACCGCCGGGTTGGTCATCGGGGGCGGGTTTCCCGAGGTGTACGCGCCTGAGCTGTCCGCCAACGAGGCGCTGCGCAAGGCCGTCGCCGAACTCGCCCGCTCCGGGGCGCCCGTGGCCGCCGAGTGCGCGGGGCTGCTGTATCTCTCGCGGGAGTTGGACGGGAAGCCGATGTGCGGGGTGCTCGATGCCGACGCACGGATGTCGGAGCGGCTGACGCTGGGGTACCGCGAGGCCGTCGCCGTGTCGGACAGTGTGCTCGCGGTCGCGGGGACGCGGATGCGGGGGCACGAGTTCCACCGCACGGTCGTCGAGCCGGGGGCCGGGTCCGCGCCCGCCTGGGGGCTGCACAAGCCCGAGCGGCGTGTCGAGGGATTCGTACAGGAGAACGTGCACGCCAGCTATCTGCACACGCACTGGGCGGCGGAGCCGGGTGTCGCGCGCCGCTTCGTCGGGCGATGCGCGACGTGAGCACGGGCCGCGGCTCAGTCCGCGACGCCCACCACGAGCCAGATGAACGCCGCGCCCGCCACCGTGCACAGCAGGGTCGAGCGGGCCGGGTGGTCGTGGTGCGCCTCGGGCAGGATCTCGGCGGCCGCGAGGTAGAGCAGCGCGCCGCCGAAGAAGCCCAGATAACCGCCGAGCAGTTGCTCCGGAATGGTGAAGAGCAGGGTCGACGCGGCGCCCACCACCGGGGCCGCCGCGTCCGCGAACAGCATCGCGATGGCCTTGCGGCGGGCGTTCCCGTACAGGCTGGTGAGCGTGTACGTGTTGAAGCCGTCCGCGAAGTCGTGCGCGATGACGGCCAGCGCCACGGCCACGCCCATGCCTCCGCCCACCTGGAAGGCGGCGCCGATCGCGACGCCGTCCATGACGCTGTGCCCGACCATGGCGGCGGCCGCCGTGAGGCCCACCTCGGGGACCCTTCCGTGGTCGTGCTCGTCGGCGCCGTGCGCGGCGCGGCGGCCCGCCAGGAGGCGTTCCACCAGATGGGCGACGAGGAAACCGGCCACGAAGAGGAGCAGGGCCGCGGGGACGCCGAAGACGGGCCCGCCCGCGGCGTCCAGCGCCTCCGGCAGCAGGTCGAGGCCGACGACGCCGAGCATCAGGCCGCCCGCGAGCCCCAGGACGAGGTGGCGCCGGTCGGTGACCCGCTGGGCCGTCCAGCCGCCCACCAGGGTCATGAGGAAGGCGCCGAGCGCCACGAACACCGCCATGGGCCCTTGCTAACCGATTGACCCCCTGCCCCGCACATCCACTTCCCTCTCCACGCCCGCCCCCTCTTCCCTCACCCCCCTCACCCCCCATCCCGTACGAAAGGACCCTCCCCATGGCCGCATCCGGTGCCGGAAAGGTGCCGTCCGGCACGGACGCCGTTCTCGTCGTCGGCGTCGGCGCCTGCGAGGACGCTCCCGTGGAGGAGGTGCTCGGGCTGGTACGGGACGCGGTCCGCGAGGCCGGCTTCACCGAGGAGGCGGTCGCCGAGCTGGCGACGGTCGACGTGAAGGCCGGGGAGCCGGGGATCGTGGGGGCGGCGGCGCGGCTCGGGGTGCCGCTGGTGGCGTATCCGGCGGCGGAGCTCGCGCGGGTGGCGGTGCCGAATCCGACCGCGCGCTCCCGTGCGGCCGTGGGGACGCCGTCCGTGGCGGAGGCGGCGGCGTTGCGGGCGGGCGGTGAACTCCTCGTGCCCAAGCGGAAGTCGGCGCCGGTGGGGCGGCCGTCGATGGCGACCTGCGCGGTCGCGGGCCGGCCTCGGCCTCGGCCTCGGGAGGACGCCGCGGCTCATGACCTGCGGCACCACGGGGACGCCGAGGTGCGGGACGACGGCGCGGGGCTCACCGATCTGGCGGTGAACGTACGGTCGGACACGCCGCCGGCCTGGCTCAAGGAGGTGATCGCCGCGTCCCTCGACGGGCTCGCGGCGTATCCGGACGGGCGGGCCGCGCGGGCGGCGGTGGCGGAGCGGCATGGGGTGACGCCGGACCGGGTGTTGCTGACGTCAGGGGCCGCGGAGGCGTTCGTGCTGTTGGCGCGGGCGCTGAAGGTACGTCATCCGTACGTCGTGCACCCGCAGTTCACGGAGCCGGAGGCGGCCTTGCGGGATGCGGGGCACGAGGTGGGGCGGGTGCTGCTGCGCGCGGAGGGCGGCTTCCGTCTGGATCCGGCGGCGGTGCCGGAGGAGGCCGATCTGGTGGTGATCGGCAATCCGACCAACCCGACGTCCGTGCTGCACCCGGCGGCGTCGATCGCCGAACTGGCGCGTCCTGGACGGGTCTTGGTGGTGGACGAGGCGTTCATGGACGCGGTGCCGGGTGAGCGGGAGGCGTTGGCGGGGCGGACGGACGTTCCGGGGCTCGTGGTGCTGCGGAGCCTCACGAAGACGTGGGGTCTTGCGGGGCTGAGGATCGGCTACGTCCTCGCCGCCCCCGACACGATCTCCGCCCTCGCGCAGGCGCAGCCGCTGTGGCCGGTGTCGACGCCTGCGTTGGTCGCGGCGAGGGCGTGTGTGGGGCCGCGGGCGGTGGCGGAGGCGGGGCACGCGGCGCATCGCATCGCCGCGGACCGGGCGCATCTCCTTGCCGGGCTCGGGGAGTTGGCGCGGGCGGGGGTGTCGGTGGCGACCCCGGCGGAAGGGCCCTTTCTGCTGCTTCGGGTGCCGGGGGCCGCGGGGGTCCGCGAGCGGCTTCGGAAGCGGGGGTTCGCGGTGCGGCGCGGCGACACGTTTCCCGGCCTGGGGCCCGACTGGATCCGCGTGGCGGTCAGGGACCGCGGGACGTCCGACCGCTTCCTGTCCACGCTGACGGAGGTGTTGTCGCCGCAGCGGGGCGGGGCCTGACGCGCCTGTCACCCGGCGGCATCCCCCGCCCCGCCGCTGCGCGGCGGCCATCCCCCGCCCCCAGGCCGGTGCGCTCAGAAGCAGAGGGCGGGCGAGGACGGGGGTGGGCCCGCCCTGCAGTCGAACAGGCCGCACCCCCACGCCCCGGCCCCGGCGGCGGACCCCGCCGAGCGACCAACCCGGTCACGGACCCCGCCGAGCGACCACCCCGGTCACGGACCCCGCCGAGCGACTACCCCCGGCTGCGGCGCGACAGCGCCACCGCGCCGCCTCCCGCCGCCAGCAGGGCCACCGCGCCGCCCGCGATGTACGGCGTCAGTGAACTGCCGCCCGTTTCCGCGAGGTTGGCCTCCGTGGCCTTCGGCTCGGCCGGGGTGGTCTTCGGCTCCGTCCTCGACTCCACCGGCTCCGACCGCTCGCCCTGCGGCTTCGGCTTCGTCCCGTTCTCCTTGGCCGGGGTCTCGCACCCCGCCCCCGCCAGCGTCACCGTGCCCTCGACCTCCGCCACGTTCAGCTTCAGGGGGTTCACGGACACCTTCAGTTCCAGCGCGGACGCAGCGGCCGTACGCGAGGTCGTCCGCGTCTTCGACAGGGCGAGGCTCACGTCGCCGACCCCGGGCACCTTCACCTCGCTCGTCCCGCCCGCGGTCACCGTGACCTTCTTGCCGAGCACCGTCACCCCGCCCAGCAGGTTCGATTCGGCGACCGGCCGCTCGCCCGCCGCGCAGACCGCCTTCGACGTCACCTGGCCGACCTCGACGAGGGACAGCAGCGGCAGCCCCGGCACATGCACCTTGGCCCGCGCGATGTTGCTGTACCCCTCCGCCCTGCCGCCCTCCACGGTCGCCTTGGCGGTGGCCACGTCGGCCCGCAGCACGCTGAACGGCCGCCCGCCGTCGACCCCGTCCAGCTGGGCGGTCAGCGCCGTCTTCTCGGCGCTCGCGGGAGCCTGCACTTCGTTCAGGGCGACCTTGAGCGGGACGTTCACGGTCTTGTTGAGCAGGGAGACGTCGAGCCCGGTCCGCAGCACGACGGCGTCCGCGCGTCCGCCGCGCGCGCCGTCGCCGCCGCCCCCGGTCGCCTGCGCGGACCCGGCACCGGCGAGGGCCGCGGGACCGGCGGCCAGGGCGGTGGTGATCGCGACGACGGAGAGGCGGCGCGCGGGCATGCGGAACGTGTTGCTGTTCAAAGTGGTGGAACCCCCACAAGAGAAACGGAGCCACCGGCGGCGCACGCCACATGGGGACATCGCGTGCGCACCGAAGGCGTCGCCCTCCCTCGACGGAGGACGACGCGGGAATCTTTACGCACTCAGAGTGAACGAGCAGCAACCTGGCGTGAGTTCACTCCAAAGGGAGGTTTCCGACCTCTCTTTCGAATCTCCAGGCACGTGCGTTCCCCCACGCCTCCGAGCGCCCCCTGGGCGCCACCCGCGCACCACCCCTGCCTCGCACGGAAGTTGACGCGAGGTCCCCTGCGGGGCAATTTCAACGACCCACCCCCGCGCCACGTCACGCCCAGGTCAACTTCACCCCACCACCCGCCCGTTCAGCACCACCCGCCGCGGCGCCGCGAGCACCCGCACGTCCTGCCGCGGATCCGCCTCGTACACCACGAGGTCCGCCGGCGCCCCCTCGACGAGGCCGGGCCGCCCCAGCCACTCCCGCGCGCCCCAGGTCGTCGCCGAGAGGGCGTCCACCGCGGGGATGCCGGCGAGGGTCAGCTCGGCGACCTCGGCGGCCACCAGACCGTGCGCGAGGGAACCCCCCGCGTCCGTGCCCGCGTAGACCGGGACGCCCGCGTCGTAGGCGGCCCGCACCGTGTCGTAGCGGCGTTCGTGCAGCCGCCGCATGTGCTGCGACCAGCGCGGGAACTTCGCCTCGCCGCCCGCCGCGAGGTCCGGGAACGTGGCGATGTTGACCAGCGTCGGGACGATCGCGACGCCCCGCTCCGCGAAGAGCGGGATGGTGTCCTCGGTCAGACCCGTCGCGTGCTCGACGCAGTCGATGCCCGCCTCGACCAGATCCCGCAGCGAGTCCTCGGCGAAGCAGTGGGCCGTGACGCGGGCGCCCAGGCGGTGCGCCTCCGCGATCGCCGCCTCGACCGCCCCGCGGGGCCAGCACGCCGTCAGGTCGCCGACCTCGCGGTCGATCCAGTCGCCGACGAGCTTGACCCAGCCGTCGCCGCGGCGCGCCTCCTGGGCGACGTACGCGACCAGGTCCTCGGGCTCGATCTCGTGGGCGTAGTTACGGATGTAGCGGCGCGTGCGCGCGATGTGGCGGCCCGCGCGGATGATCTTCGGGAGGTCCTCGCGGTCGTCGATCCAGCGGGTGTCGGACGGGGAGCCCGCGTCACGGATCAGGAGGGCGCCGATCTCCCGGTCGGTGAGGGCCTGCTTCTCGGCGGTGGCGGCGTCGACGGGACCGTGCGCGTCCAGGCCGACGTGGCAGTGGGCGTCGACCAGGCCGGGCAGCGCCCAGCCCGCCACGGTGACCGTCTCCGTCGCCGGGGCGAGGGGGCGGTCGTACGTCACCCTCCCCCCGACCACCCACAGTTCGTCCCGTACGTCATCGGGCCCGACGAGCACCCGCCCCTTCACGTGCAGCACCGCGTGATCGCTCATGAGCAGCAGCCTAAAAGGCGGCCGGTACGCTCGGTAGCGCAGCCCGAAACCGTGGCCGAACGAACTCGTGAGCGAAGTGAGCAGTGACGTGAGCAGTACTGTGACGCACCCCTTTCTGGACCTGGCGCCGCTGAGCGCCCAGCACTTCGCCGCCATCGAGGCGCGGGTGGCCCGGCTGCTCGACACCGAGCAGGACGTCGTGATCATGCAGGGTGAGGCCCTGCTGCCCCTGGAGGGGTGCATCCGGGGCGCCGCACGGCCGGGCACGACCGCGCTGAACGTGATCACGGGACCGTACGGCCAGACCTTCGGGAACTGGCTGCGGGACTGCGGCGCGACGGTGATCGACCTCGCGGTCCCCTTCCACACCGCCGTCACCGCCGACCAGGTGCGCCAGGCGTTCACCGAGCACCCGGAGATCGACTTCGTCTCGCTGGTGCACGCGGAGGCGGCGACCGGCAACACCAACCCCGTCGCGGAGATCGGTGAGGTGGTGCGCGAGCACGGCGCGCTGTTCATGCTGGACGCCGTCGCCTCGGTGGCCGCCGAGCCGCTGCTGCCGGACGCGTGGGGTGTGGACCTGTGCGTGATCGGCGCGCAGAAGGCGATGGGCGGTCCCGCGGGCGTCTCCGCGGTGTCCGTGAGCGAGCGGGCCTGGCAGCGCGTCGCCGCCAACCCGCAGGCGCCGCGCCGCTCCTACCTCTCCCTCCTGGACTGGAAGGAGCGCTGGATCGACGGCGGCCGCAAGGCCCTCCTCCACGCGCCCGCCCAGCTGGAGATGCTGGCCCTCGAGGCGTGCGTGGAGCGCATCGAGACGGAGGGCCTGGACGCCCTGATGGCGCGGCACGCCACCGCCGCGGCCGCGACCCGCGCGGGGGCGCTGGCGCTCGGCGGGGGTCTGGAGCCGTATGTGTACGAGGCGGGGGACGCGGCCCCGGTCGCCACGACCCTGCGGGCGCCCTCGGGCGTCGACGCCTCGGAGCTCGTCGCCAAGGCACTCGCGGCCGACCCGGTGCTTCCGCTGGTCGCCGGGGGTGGGGCGCTGGCCGAGGAGATGATCCGGGTCAACCACTACGGCCCGGACGCGACCCGCGGCGTCGTGCACGCCTCGCTCGCCGCTCTGGGCGCCGCGATGGGCGAGGCGGGGCTCACGGTGGACCTGGAGGCGGCCCGCCGCGCGGTGACGGACGCCTGGCGCTGAGCGCTCGGCCGGACGTGCCCTGGGATGTGCCACGTCTTGCCGTCGGTTGTCCGCGGGCGCGGTGTGGCCGGTCGCGCGGTTCCCCGCGCCCCTTCGGGGCGCGCACCGACTGACCCCTGGTGGCCGCCCCGCGGCCATGGCAGCGTGCCTGCCATGACGACACTTCCGGACGGCCGCACCATCCCGCCCCCGACCGCCGACGAGCCCGCCATGCTGGCGAGTTGGCTCGACATCCACCGCGCGACGCTCGCCCTGAAGTGCGCGGGCCTCGACGACGAGCAGACGCTGCGCGCGAGCGCCGAGCCGTCCTCGCTGACGCTGTTCGGCCTCGTGCAGCACCTCGCCGAGGTGGAGCGGAACTGGATCCAGCGCGTGTTCGCCCGGCGGGACGTCCCGCCGCTCTACGGCGACCGGAGCGGTTTCACCCTGGACCGGACGCGGACGTTCGCCGAGGTGCTCGCGGTCTGGGAGCGGGAGGTCGCGGTGAACCGCGAGATCTGCGCGGGCCGTTCGCTCGACGACACGGGGCGGCTGGGCCCCGAGGAGGCGGCGGTCATGGGCGGCGACGCGGTCAGCCTCCGCTGGATCCTGATCCATCTCATCGAGGAGTACGCGCGCCACAACGGCCATGCGGATCTCTTGCGCGAACGTATCGACGGCGTAACCGGAACGTGAATCCGATGTGGCGTTCACGGCGCCCTAGAGCACCTCCCCGCCTTTTCTCAGCGTATTCTCACGAATTCTTTATCGGCACCTTTATCAGCACAGCTTCCCGTATTCTTCTGCCCGCTTTCCCGGGACCTAAACACAAAGATTTCGACAGCACCAAACCACGTAATTCGGGCACGTCTCGCCGGAGTTACGACTCTGTGACGTACTCCACATCGAGACCGATTTGTACGTTATGGGCCGGGCAAATACCCATAAATCCAAGGGGTCTCATGCCCGCGCGCACCCCCGCGTGATAACACATGAAGCGCCTTGGCGTAACCCCTTCCCCCGATGCAATCCCAGGAATTGCTCGGTAAATTCAATCCGCATGACCGCTGCACAAGCCGATCTACCGACCGACCTGCAAGCGAAATTCCCGAAAATGCCGGAGGGGCTGCGACTCGACAGCCCTGCCGTCGCCGACGGCGCCGCGATCTGGCGGATCGCCCGCGACTCCAAGGTCCTCGACCTCAACTCCTCGTACAGCTATCTGCTGTGGTGTCGCGACTTCGCGCGCACCTCCGTCGTGGCGCGGGACGCCGACGGCGAGGTGGCCGGCTTCATCACCGGCTACGTCCGGCCCGAGCGGCCCCGCACCCTGATGGTCTGGCAGGTGGCCGTCGACCACCCGCACCGTGGCAAGGGACTCGCCGCCGCCCTCCTCGACGGGCTGACCGCGAATGTGGCCGCCGGGCACGTGATCGACTCCCTGGAGACGACCATCTCGCCCGACAACACGGCCTCCGAGGCGCTCTTCACTTCGTACGCGAGGCGGCACGGCGCATCGGTCGCGCGCACGGTCCTGTTCGACGCGGGCCTGTTCCCCGACGACGGGCACGAGCCAGAGGTGCTCTACGTCATCGAGCCGCTGCCGCACTGAGCGACGGCGGGCGGCGGACACCCGCCCCACCCCGGTCTTCCATCAACACCCCCCACCTCCCTCGCACTTCTTCATCTCCCAGGAGATTCGCTGTGACCATCACCCAGCCCGACCTGAGCGTCTTCGAGACCCTGGAGTCGGAGGTGCGCAGCTACTGCCGCGGTTGGCCTACGGTCTTCGACCGCGCGCAGGGCAGCCGCATGTTCGACGAGGACGGCCACGAGTACCTCGACTTCTTCGCCGGCGCCGGTTCCCTCAACTACGGCCACAACAACCCCGTGTTGAAACGCGCCCTCATCGACTACCTGGAGCGCGACGGCGTCACGCACGGCCTCGACATGTCGACGACCGCGAAGCGCGCCTTCCTGGAGTCGTTCCAGAACATCATCCTGCGCCCGCGCGACCTGCCGTACAAGGTCATGTTCCCGGGCCCGACGGGCACCAACGCCGTGGAGTCGGCGCTGAAGCTGGCCCGCAAGGTCAAGGGCCGCGAGTCGATCGTGTCGTTCACGAACGCCTTCCACGGCATGTCGCTCGGCTCGCTCGCCGTGACCGGCAACGCGTTCAAGCGTGCGGGCGCCGGCATCCCGCTGGTGCACGGCACGCCGATGCCGTTCGACCAGTACCTCGACGGCAGGACCCCCGACTTCATCTGGTTCGAGCGGCTCCTGGAGGACCAGGGCTCGGGCCTCAACCAGCCCGCCGCCGTGATCGTCGAGACGGTGCAGGGCGAGGGCGGCATCAACGTGGCCCGCGCCGAGTGGCTGCGCAAGCTCGCCGAGGTGTGCGAGCGCTGGGACATGCTCCTGATCGTCGACGACATCCAGATGGGCTGCGGCCGCACCGGCGCCTTCTTCTCCTTCGAGGAGGCGGGCATCACGCCGGACATCGTGACGGTGTCGAAGTCCATCAGCGGCTACGGCCTGCCCATGTCGCTCTGCCTGTTCAAGCCGGAGCTCGACGTGTGGGAGCCGGGCGAGCACAACGGCACGTTCCGCGGCAACAACCCCGCGTTCGTGACGGCCGCCGCCGCCCTGGAGACCTACTGGACCGACGGCCCCGCGATGGAGAAGCAGACCCGCGCCCGCGGCGAGCAGGTGGAGCAGGCGCTGGTCGCGATCGTCGACGAGAACCGTGACGCGATCAAGGAGTACCGCGGCCGCGGCCTGGTGTGGGGCGTCGAGTTCCACGACAAGGACCGCGCGGGCGCCGTGGCGAAGCGGGCCTTCGAACTGGGCCTGCTCATCGAGACCTCCGGCCCCGAGGGCGAGGTCGTCAAGCTCCTTCCGGCGCTGACGATCACGTCCGACGAGCTGGACGAGGGGCTGCGCACGCTCGCCCGCGCGGTACGCGAGACCGCCTGAGCGAGCGCACCGCCCAGCCCTCTGCAACGTAAGAGAAAAGGAACCGACTCACCGTGATCGTCCGTTCGTTCAAGGACATTGAAGGCACCGACCGGCATGTGAAGGCCGCATCGGGTACCTGGGAGAGCAAGCGCATCGTCCTCGCCAAGGAGCGCGTGGGATTCTCGCTGCACGAGACCATCCTGTACGCCGGGACGGAGACGTCCATGTGGTACGCCAACCACATCGAGGCCGTCGTCTGCACCAAGGGCGAGGCCGAGCTCACCGACGACACGACCGGCGAGAAGTACACGATCACGCCCGGCACCATGTACCTGCTCGACGGGCACGAGAAGCACACCATGCGGATCAAGGAAGACTTCCACTGCCTGTGTGTCTTCAACCCGCCCGTCACGGGCCGCGAGGACCACGACGAGAACGGCGTGTACCCGCTGCTCACGGAGCCGGACGCCGGCTGATCACCCGCTGATCGCCGACTGCATCCCGCACAGGGCCGTACGAGAGGAGAGGCAGGCAACACCATGACCACCGCACCCGAACGCACCACTGACCTGTACCCGACCCGAGGCGCCGAGGAGGTGCTCATCGAACGCAAGGACCCCGTGGTGTGGTCCGAGCCGGGCGCCGAGGGGCCGATCGGGGCCGGGGATCTGGCGGGGTTCGAGCGGGACGGTTTCCTGGCCATCGACCAGCTGATCACCCCGGACGAAGTGGCCGTCTACCACGGTGAGTTGGAGCGGCTGATCAATGATCCCGTGATGCGGGAGGACGAGCGCTCCATCGTGGAGCCGCGTTCCCAGGAGATCCGGTCGATCTTCGAGGTGCACCGGATCAGCGAGGTCTTCGCGAAACTGGCGGCGGACCCGCGCGTGGTGGGCCGGGCCCGGCAGATCCTCGGCTCGGACGTCTACGTCCACCAGTCGCGGATCAACGTGAAGCCCGGCTTCGGCGCCTCCGGCTTCTACTGGCACTCGGACTTCGAGACCTGGCACGCGGAGGACGGCCTGCCGAACATGCGGACCGTCTCGGTGTCGATCGCGCTGACGAAGAACCACGACACCAACGGCGGCCTCATGATCATGCCGGGGTCGCACAAGACGTTCCTCGGCTGTGCGGGCGCGACGCCGAAGGACAACTACAAGCGGTCGCTGCAGATGCAGGACGCGGGCATCCCGTCGAACGAGACGCTCACGCACCTCGCGTCGGACTACGGCATCCGCCTGTTCACCGGCGAGGCGGGCTCGGCCACCTGGTTCGACTGCAACGCCATGCACGGCTCGGGCGACAACATCACCCCGTACCCGCGCTCGAACGTCTTCATCGTGTTCAACAGCGTGGAGAACGCCGCGGTGGAGCCGTTCGCGGCGCCGGTGCGGCGCCCGGAGTACATCGGGGCGCGGGACTTCACCCCGGTCAGGTGAGGTGACGCGGACGCACGGCGGCCCGGCACCCCTCGGGGGTGCCGGGCCGCCGTGCGTCGCCGGGTCAGCGCGTCGGGTAGTCGGTGTAGCCCTTCTCGGTGCCGCCGTAGAAGGTCGACTGGTCGGGGGTGTTGTACGGACCCCCGGTCTTCAGGCGGGCGGGCAGGTCGGGGTTGGCGAGGAACAGCGCGCCGAAGGCGATGACGTCCGCGGTGCCGTCCTCGATCAGGGCGAGCGCTTCGTGGCCGGTGGGGCCCTCGGTCCGCGGGTTCAGGACGAACGTGCCGCCGAAGTCCTGGCGCAGCCGGGTGGAGAGCTCGCGGATGTCGCCGACCTCCATGACGTGCAGGTACGCGAGGTCGAGCGCGGCCAGCTCCTTGACCAGGGCGGTGTACGTCGGCTCCGGGTCGGGCTCGGAGATGTCGTTGAAGGGGTTTCCGGGCGAGATGCGGAAGCCGGTGCGGGCGGCGCCGATCTCCGCGGTGACGGCCTTGGCCACCTCGACGGCGAAGCGGATGCGGTTCTCGACGGAGCCGCCCCACTCGTCGGTGCGCTGGTTGGAGCCAGGGGCGAGGAACTGGTGGATCAGGTAGCCGTTGGCGCCGTGCAGCTCGACCCCGTCGAAGCCCGCGTCGATCGCGTTGCGGGCGGCGGTGACGAAGTCGCCGATGGTGGCGCGGACCTCGGAGCCGGTCAGCTCGCGCGGGGTGACGAAGTCCTTGGGGCCCTCGGCGGTGTAGACCTGACCCTTGGCCGCGACGGGCGACGCCCCTACGTTGACCAGGCCCTCGGGGAGCAGCGTGGGGTGGCCGATGCGGCCCGTGTGCATGATCTGGGCGAAGATCCGGCCGCCCGCCGCGTGCACGGCGTCGGTGACCTTGCGCCAGGCGGCGACCTGCTCCGCGCTGTGCAGGCCCGGGGTGTCCGGGTATCCCTGGCCGACCACAGAAGGCTGGATGCCCTCGGTGATGATCAGGCCCGCGGAGGCGCGCTGGGCGTAGTACTCGGCGGTCAGATCCGTGGCGACACCGCCCTCACCTGCGCGGCTTCGCGTCATGGGGGCCATGGCGATGCGGTTGCCGAGCTGGGTTCCGGACAGGTCGATCGATTCGAAAGCGGTGGTCATCAGGACTCCCGGACGGAATTTATGTGGTCGGCCAATGAAGTGCGCCGGATGCCACTGTAACCCATTCCTTGGCCGACCAAGGTAATCTTCTGGAAGACGTCCGCTACCAGCAGGAGCTCGTGATGAAGGCCGACACCGCACAGGCCGCCCCCGTCGACCCCGTCTGTAGGCCCGGGGCGTCCGGCGTCGCCGAGGCGGGGCCGGTCAGCCTCGCCGTCAGCCGGGTGGCGCGGCTGCACCGCATCGCCGCGGGCAAGCTGCTGAAGGGGCTCGGCCTCTACCCCGGCCAGGAGTTCGTGATGATGCACCTGTGGGACGCGGGCCCGGTGCGGCAGTCCGAGCTGATCAAGGCGGTCGACCTGGACCCCTCGACGGTCACGAAGATGCTGCAGCGCCTGGAGCAGGCCGGGCACGTGCGCCGCCGCCCGGACCCGGCCGACCGGCGGGCGGTCCTGGTCGAGGCCAGCAACGCGAGCTGCGGGCTGTTGGCCCAGGTGGAGCGTGCCTGGGGCGAGTTGGAGGGGCATACGCTCGCCGGGCTCGACGAGAGCGAGCGCGCGGACCTCGCCAGGCTCCTCGCCAAGGTCGAGGCGAACCTCTGCACGGAGACGGCGGACTGCCCGGAGCGACTGGGCCGGGCCGCCCGGCTCTGACGTCCGGCCGGCCCGGCCCTGCGCCCCCCCCCTGTCCTCAGTCCGCGCGGCTCCGGGGCTCCACTCGCATGTCCAGGGTGCGGGGCCGCAGCGCCAACCCCAGGGCAGGACGGACCCGTTGGTGGCCGGGCCGGTGCTCCAGGCGCCAGCGGGCGGTGATGGTCGCGAGGGCGAGGACGGCCTCGGTCATGCCGAAGGTGTCGCCGATGCATTTGCGGGCGCCGGAGGCGAAGGGGAGGAGCGCGTGGCGGGGTGGCTGGGGGCGCTTCGGATCCCAGCGGTCGGGGTCGAAGGCCTCGGGGTCGTCGTAGAGGTCCGGCCGGTGGTGGATGAGGTAGGGGCTGTAGAGCACGCTGCTCCCGGCGGGCAGCAGGTGCCCGCCCAGGCGGGTGTCGGCGGTGACGGTGCGTGTGAAGATCCAGCCCGGCGGGCGGAGCCGGAGGGTCTCGGTGATGATCCGGTGCGTGAGCTCCAGGCGGGGCAGGTCGTCGTGGGTGGCCGTGGCACCGTCCAGGACGGCGTCGACCTCGGCGTGCAGCCGCCGCTCGATCCCGGGGTGCCGGGCCAGCAGGTCGAGGGCCCAGGCCAGGAGCGCGGCCGTGGTCTCCGTACCGGCCAGGAAGAAGGTGACGACCGTGTCGCTGATCTCCGCGTCGGTCATGCCGTGCCGGTCGTCCTCGGGGTCGTGGGCCACGATCAGGGCGGAGAGCAGGTCGTCGTGGTCGACGCCCTCGGCGCGGCGCCGGGCGACGATCTGGTCGAAGGCGTCGCGCAGCCGGGTGCGCGCACGCACATGGGAGCGGTTGCCCGGGGTGGGCAGCCGGTCCAGCGGCGGGACCATGAGCATGCGCTGGTAGAAGCCGTCGAAGAAGGTCTTCACGTCGTCGAGGACCGGACCGAGTTCACCGGGAGGCAGCGCGCCGGAGAACAGGGTGGCGGCCGTGATCTTCGACGTGATGGTCATCATCTCGGTGGGTACGTCCAGGACCTGCCCGGCACGCCAGGTCCCGGTCACGTCCTCGACGCAGGCGCCCATGGCCTTCGCGTATCCGGGGAAGCGTGCCGGGTGGAAGGCGGGCTGGGCCAGTCGGCGCAGCCGTCGGTGCGCGCTGTACGGACAGCTGGCGAGGCCGTCGTCGCCCACGACCTCCCGTACGCGGTCGAAGATCGGGCCGCCTTTGTCGAAGACGCGGTCGTCGACCAGGGCCTGCCGGGTCAGCTCCGGGTCACAGATCATCACCAGCGTGAAGGGACCCACGTGGATGCGGACGAGTTCCCCGTGCGCGGGAAGGGAGTTGATGAACCCCAGCGGATTCCGCAGCATCGGGATCAGATGGCCGACGAGGGGAAGCGCCCTGGGGGCGGCGGGGACGGAACGCGGGCTCGTCATGGCCGCTCACTCCCCGACCGGGCAGGAACGCGGCGCGGGCACGTGGGCGTCGGTGTTCCGCAGGCCGTAGCGCGGCGTCTCCAGTGACCACGTGTAGACGGAGTCGACCCAGTGGAAGATCGCCTGGGCGTGCCTCCTGACCGCGACGGGCAGGGAGGTGTCCGCGCAGATCGAGGCAACGGTGTTGGCGTTCTCGTACCGCATGGCCGCGTTGAGGGCGAGCGCGCAGGAGAAGGCCGCGTCCACGGAGATCCCGTACTCCTGGCACAGGACGCCGATCAGGCTGAGCCTCTCGCCCGACTCTGCGGCCACATGGCAACTGTGCAGGTCGTTGTCGAGACCGACGAGGAGACTTCCCTGCTTCATGAGCTGGAGCAGCGGTTCGGGAAGCCTCTCACCGGGCCCCGTGAGGCCCGGTTGAAGCCGCTGTATCCACATGCCGAGGACGATCCCCGCCGTCCGCGTCCTGTGCCTCAGGTACCGGTCCAGGCTGGGGAGGGGTTCCCCGCTCTCCCACCCCTGCCGAGCCGTGTACTCGTGCAGGAACCCCAGCAGCAGGTCCGTGAAACCGGCGATGAGTTCGGCCCCTCCCGCCGCGACGACGTCGTCGCGGAGGCTGGCCAGCGGCCTGAGGATGTCCGGCCCGCCGGACGGCGCACGCCCCTTCTCCAGGGTTTCCCTCACGGGCTCCACGAGATGACCGACCGGCCGATCACCGCCCAGGTCGACGGTGTTCAGCCAGAACAGGATCATCTGCAGCTTGGCCAGGGGGAACAGCACGTTCCACGGGGCTTGCGGGGCGAAGAGCCCGACCAGGTGCCCGGGGGTCGCCTGGGCCGTGATCCTGATGTGCTCCTCGCTCATTCCCAGGTCCGCCGCCCAGGCGAGAACGGCGGCCTCCAGCTGGTCGGTCCGGGGGTGCGCGGGGTAGGTCTCACGTCCCTTTCCCAGGTGGAAGAGCAGCCAGGGTTTGAGGGGGCGGTAGGAACCGGGGATGTCGGCCGTCGCCTTGGGGTCGGGGAACAGAAGAGGCCTCTGGAGCATGCGGGGAGTTCCTTCCTGCTCTACTTGCCGAAACGTCTCCACTTTCCGGGACGTCTACTTGCCGAAGCGCCGCTGGCGGTTGCCGTAGAAGGCCAGGGCGCGGTGCAGATCGGACTGGGTGAAGTCGGGCCACAGGACAGGGCAGAAATAGAGCTCGGAGAGGGCCGCCTGCCAGAGCATGAATCCGGAGAGGCGCTGTTCACCGGAGGTGCGGACCACCAGGTCCGGGTCGGGCAGTCCACTGGTGGACAGCGCCTGGGCGAACGACCTCTCGGACACGGAGAAGCCGGCGGACGTGACCGCCTGGCGGGCCACGAGGCGCGCTGCGGCGAGGATGTCCTGCCGGCCGCTGTAGCCGACCGCGAAGTTGATCTGCGGGCCGTGGTTGCGACGGGTGGTGGTCTCCGCCTCGCGCAGCACGGCCGCCACGGAGCCGGGAAGCAGCCGAGGGTCCCCGAGGTGGCGCATGCGCCAGTGTCCGGCCGACGCCAGCCGGCCGGTCAGTTCGCAGATGATGTCCAGGAGTTTGTGGAGCTCGGCCGCGGAGCGGTTGAGGTTGTCCGTCGAGAGCAGCCACCACGTGGTGGTCTCTATGCCCACGGCCTCGCACCAGTGAACGGCCCGGCAGACGTTGTCGGCGCCCTTCTTGTGGCCGTGCTCGACGGGGTGGCCGTGGGCCTGTGCCCAGCGGCGGTTGCCGTCCACGATGAACGCGACGTGACGTGGCCCTCCGCCCGGGCCGGGAGAGCTCTGCGTGCCGTTCGGAACGGCCAGGTCCGTCGGGGTGGGGAGGTCACGCGGAGGAGTACTCATCGGGCACTTCCTTATCGCCGGGGAGCAGGGCAGGCACGGCAGCTCAACGAGCGAGGAAATGGGCGGGGTCGGTGGACATGCCGCGAGCGGGCAGGCCCGGACGAGAGGCGAACTCACTCTGTCGGTGCGGAAGTTGCGGAGGAGCACGTCGGCGGCGGCCTGCCCTGAAGAGACTGGTCCGCCGCGCCGGGCTTGCAAAGGCGCGTCCGGGGGCGCTTGACGCGCGCACGCCCCAATTGGCGGGCGCCACGGCTCCTGACGAGGGCGTTCGAGGCGCCCGGCGAAGCGCGGCGTCCTCTTCGCACGGCCCGCGCCCCGGCCCGCCCGTAGGCCGCGATCAGCGGAGGGTGATCATGCCGCCCGGCCGTACCCGCGCGGGATCCGAGTACTGCCCCCTGCCTATCGCATCGGGGTGGCCGGCCGCCGCGAAACGCCGATGCCCGTGCCCGGCCGCGCGAAAGTCCCGCCACGACCCACGTGACTGTGGTAAGGGCACCACGAGTAGCTGTAGCTACAGCCAGGCCAGCGATGCCGCCCGGGTCAGCACCCCCTGCGCGGCGGACGCGTCGCCCGCCGTGCCGCGCGGCACCTCTTCCGGTGTGCGGCGGCCGCCCATCAGCAGGCAGAAGTCCACGGGATCCAGGACGAGTTCGGCCCGTACGGGCTCGTCGGCGCTGCCCAGCACCCACTCGGTCTCGCCGCCGTCCCCTGCGACGGTGAGCGCGACGGGCGGCGCCTGCGTGCCGAGGGCCCGGCCGAGGATGCGTACGGCGAGGCGCACGAGCTGCCACAGGTGCGGGGAGGGCGGCGGGGGCACGACGCACTCAAGGGCCCTGCCGATGTCGTCGGCGTGCACCCAGGTCTCGAAGGCGCGGGCCAGGAAGTGGTCGGCGACGGGGAGGCGCGCACCCATCAACGTGGTGGCTCGGGCGGCCAGTTCGGCATGGTGGGCGGCGGGGGCGGAGAGCAGCCCGGCGGCCTGGGCGCGCCATGTGGCGAGGGTCTGCGCCGGGGCGCGGCGCCGCTCGTGACGGATCACTTCCTTGGTGCGCGCCTCCCACGCCACCCGCCACGGCAAGCCGTCCGGGGCGCGCGAGGTGGGCACGCGCGTGTGCAGGCCGAGGCGCAGGGCGAGCGGCTCGTCGGCGGCGATCAGATGGGCGACGGTGTCGTGCACGTCCCAGTCGTGCACGACGGGGGTCCCCCAGGGGCCGTTCTCGTCCAACTCCCCCAGGAGCGCCTGGAGTCCGGCGACCGCGGCGGCGTAGGGCGCGGCGTGCGGGGCGGTGCGCAGGGCGGGGGCGCGGGTGCGCAGGGCGAGGGAGAGCCCGTGCGCTCCCGGGTGCCTGCCCGGCACTCCGTCGGGCACGGCGGGCCCGTCCAGATGCCGCACGGTGGCCCGCAGCCGGGCGGCCTCGGCGGCACACCCCGCGCAGTCCGCCAGATGCCGCCCGACGAGCTCTTCGTCGCCCGCCATGAGAGCCCCCACGGCCCAGGCCCCGAGCAGCTCTCGGACCGCTTCGTGGTTGGTGGTCACGACACCCCGCCCTCCTGGCCCGGCACACCGCGGGGCGTCACCAGAGCGCACCGTTCGTCGTCACGGGAGGTGCCCTTCGTCGTCACGGGAGTTCGCCTCTCAGAGGGGGGTCCGCCAGGGTTTCCGCCAGGGCGCGCAGGGCCGTTCTCAGGCGGGTTTTCGCGGTGCCCTCGGGGATGCCGAGCTCCACCGCGGCCTGGCGGTAGCTGCGGCCCGCGAAGTAGGCCAGGTGCACCACCTGCCGTTGGGGCAGCGGGAGCCGGGCCAGGGCCGAGTGCAGGAGCAGGGAGCGCTCCTGCTCCAGGACCGCCTCGTCGGGGGACGGGCCCGGGGCCGGTACCGTCCGCAGGGCCACCTCGTCGGCATGGACCGCCTTGCGGTGCCGCTCCTCGCCGCGCACCCAGTCCACCGCGCGCCGGTGCGCGAGCATGGAGAGCCAGGTGCGCAGGCTGCCGCGGCGTACGTCGAAGGCGTACGGCCTGGTCCACAGGTGGGCGAAGACCTCCTGCGCCACGTCCTCGGCGGCGGCGTGGCTGCGGGTGACGCGCACCGCGACGCGGTGCACCAGCGTGCCGTACGCCGCGTAGGCCTCGGCCAGGGCCGCCTCGTCGCCGTAGACGAGACGGCGGTGCAGGTCGGCGTCGGCCGGCGGCCTGTCGGGGCCGTCCGGCGCGCCCGGCGCACTCCGCGCGCCCGGCCGGTCCTGCT
Source organism: Streptomyces sp. NPDC025651 (assembly GCF_055558735.1). Classification (NCBI taxonomy): domain Bacteria; kingdom Bacillati; phylum Actinomycetota; class Actinomycetes; order Kitasatosporales; family Streptomycetaceae; genus Streptomyces; species Streptomyces sp. NPDC025651. Next base: position 1,617,845 of record NZ_JBVHLZ010000001.1, on the reverse strand, counting down.
CGTCTGACCTGTCGGCGAACGGCTCCACCGGCACCACCACCTCGCGCGGCCACCTCGTCCTGCCAAGCCTGGCGCCCCGGGGGCCACCGCGCCAGGCCTCAGCCGGACAGCGCGTCGAGGAGCCGGTCCACGTCCGCCTCCGTGTTGTACAGGTGGAACGTGGCGCGCAGGTGTCCCGCCCGCGCCGCCACGCGGATGCCCGCGCGGTGCAACTCCGGCTCGCGGTCGCCGAGTCCGGGCACCGAGACGATGGGCGAGGTCCCCGGCACCGGGGCGTGCCCGAGCGCGGCGAGGCCCGCGCGGTAGCGGGCGGCGAGCGCGGTGTCGTGGGCGTGGATCGCCTCGATGCCCAGCTCCTCGACGAGGGGCAGCGCGGCCGCGGCCCCGTGGTAGGCGAGGAAGGCGGTCGGCTCGTCGAACCTGCGGGCGTCCGGGGCGAGTTCACCGATCGGGCCGTACGTCGAGTGCCAGCTGTCGGCCGCGGCGAGCCAGCCGCCGTGCAGCGGCACCAGGGAGTCCTGCGCCGCCTCGCCCACCGTCAGGAAGGACGTGCCGCGCGGGCAGAGCAGCCATTTGAAGGCGCCGGTCACGGTGTAGTCGTACGCGCCCGCGTCCAACGGCAGCCAGCCCGCCGACTGCGTGGCGTCGGCGAGGGTGCGCGCGCCGACGGCCGCGGCGGCCGCGCGGATCGCCGCGCAGTCGGCGGTGCGGCCGTCCGCGGACTGCACGGTGGAGAACGCGACCAGCGCGGTCTCCGGCCGGACCGCGTCGGCGAGCCCCTCCAGCGGCGCGTACCGCAGCTTCAGGTCGCCGCGCAGCACGAAGGGGTTGAGCAGGGACGAGAAGTCCCCTTCGGGGAACAGGACTTCGGCGCCCGCGGGGACGGACGCCGCGATCAGCCCGACGTGCACGGCGACCGAACTCCCGGTCGCCACCCGCGAGGAGTCCACGCCGACGAGCCGCGCGAAGGCGTCGCGCGCCTCCTCGGTCTTCCCGAAGTCGCCCGAGCCGCCGCGCTCCCCCGTGCCGAGCTCCGCCGCCAGGGCCCGCACCGCCTCGACGGCGCGGCGCGGCAGCAGACCGCAGCTCGCGGTGTTGAGGTACGTCGTCGTCGGCGCGAACTCGCCGCCGCGGCCGCTGTGGTCCCCGATCCCCATGAAGGTCATGGGGATCAACCTAGGCGGCGGATCAGGCCTGCGGAACCGCGCAGCCGTCGGGCCCGCACACCTCGCCGCCGTCGGCCTGCGCGAGGGTGGTCAGCGGCGAGCGCTCGCCCCACGCCTGCTCGAGGGCCTGTGTGAAGACCTCGGCGGGCTGGGCGCCGGAGACGCCGTACTTGCGGTCGAGGACGAAGAACGGCACGCCGTTGGCGCCCAGTTCGGCGGCCTCGCGCTCGTCGGCGCGCACCGCGTCGGCGTACCTGTCGGGGTCGGCGAGGACGGCCCGCACCTCGTCCGCGTCGAGGCCGGCCTCGACGGCGAGCTCCACGACGCGCTCGTCGCCGGTGAAGACGGACCGCTCCTCGGCGAAGTTCGCGCGGTAGAGCAGACCGATCAGCTCGTCCTGCCTGCCCTGCTCCCTGGCGAAGTGCAGCAGGCGGTGCATGTCGAAGGTGTTGCCGTGGTCACGGCCCTCGGTGAGGTAGGCGAGGCCCTCGGCGGCGGCGTTCTCACCGAGCCGCCGCTCGCCCTCGCGGGCCTGCTCCTCGGTCATGCCGTACTTCTGCATGAGCATCGGGATCACCAGGCCGGTGTCGCCCTTGGCACGGGTGGGGTCCAGCTCGAAGGAGCGGTGCACGACCTCGACGCCGTCGCGGTGCGGGAAGGCGGCGAGGGCCTTCTCGAAGCGGGCCTTGCCCACGTAGCACCAGGGGCAGGCGATGTCGCTCCAGATCTCGACGCGCATGTGTGGCTCTTTCCAGGTCGTACGTACGAAGCAGTCGGTGCGGAGGGTGCCTCCGCTCAGTCCGTCAACGCACGGGCAAAGCGGCTCATTCCCCGACAGCCCATTCCTCCGCTCATGGGCCCGCTCCCTGCCCCGTCCCCTCCCCCGCCGTGAACTTTCCCGCGTTCGCCCTGATCCAGGTCCGCAGGTGGGCCAGGGGCTCCAGGGCGCCCCGCCCGAGCTCGGTCAGCCCGTATTCGACGCGGGGCGGCACCTCGGCGTAGACCGTGCGTACGACCAGGCCGTTCTCCTCCAGGCGGCGCAGGGTCTGGGTGAGCACCTTGGGGCTGACTCCCTCCAGCTGGCGGCGGAGCTCGCCGAAGCGGCGCGGGCCGTCCTCCAGAGCGGTGATGGCGAGGCCCGTCCACTTGTTGACGAGGAGCTCGAAGACCGCGCGGCCCGGGCAGAGCAGGCCGTAGATGTCGTGCCGGCTGAGGGTGTCGTGGCTGCCTTCACGGATCTGACCAGTCATGGTTTCCAGAATATAGTTATGCCCCTTGCGGGTGATCAGGGAGCGCCTCCTACTGTCCCGATCATGAACTCCACCGCATCCCCCGTCCGTGTCGGCCTCATCGGCCTCTCCGCCCGCGGCGGCTGGGCATCCCAGTCCCACGTCCCCGCGCTGACCCGCCTCAAGGGGTACGAGCTGCGCGCCCTGTCCGCGTCGAGCGACGCCTCCGCGCGGGCCGCGGGCGAGACGTACGGGGTACCGCTGGCCTTCGGCTCCACCGAGGAGCTCGTCCGCAGCGACGAGGTCGACCTCGTCGTGGTGAGCGTGCGGGTGCCGCTGCACCGCGAGGTCGTCCTGGCCGCGCTCGGCGAGGGCAAGGCAGTGCTCTCCGAGTGGCCGCTCGGCAACGGCCTCGCCGAGGCCGAGGAGCTCGCGGCGGCCGCCGAGCGGGCCGGCGTGCGGACGTTCGCCGGGCTGCAGGCCCGCTCGGCGCCCGCCGTGCGGTTCATCCGCGACCTCGTCGCCGACGGCTACGTGGGCGAGGTCCTCTCCAGCAGCCTCGTCGCGTCCGGGCGGCGCTGGGGTCCCGTCTTCGAGCCGTCCGGGGAGTACCTCCTGGACAGGCGGAACGGCGGGACCATGCTGACGATCCCCTTCGGGCACACCGTCGACGCCGTCACCATGGCGCTCGGCGAGTTCACCGAGGTCTCCTCGACCCTGGCCACCCGGCGCCCCGTCGTGCACGAGGAGGGCACGGGCCGCCCGGCCGCCATGACCGTCCACGACCAGATCGCGGTGAGCGGACGGCTGGCGTCGGGAGCCGTCGTCTCGGCGCACTTCCGGGCCGGTCTCTCGCGGGGCACGGACTTCCACTGGGAGATCAACGGCACCGACGGCGACCTGGTGGTCACCGGGGACTCCGGACATCTGCAGCAGGCCGCGCTCACCGTGCGGGGCGGCCGGGGCACCGCCACGGGGGTGTCCGAACTCCCGCTCCCCGCGCGCTACTTCGAGGTGCCTGAACTCGACGACGTACGCGGGCTCCCCTCGTACAACGTAGGAGCGCAGTACGCCCAGGTGCTCGCCGACCTCACCCGAGGCAGCGCGCTCGCACCGGACTTCGGGCACGCCGTCCGGCGCCAGCGGCTGCTCGACGCCATCGAGCGGTCGGCCGCCACGGGTACCCGCGTCACGCTCTAGGAGCCGTCCCGCAGCCCCTGCGGCCAGTTGGGGCGGAACTCGATGTTCTCGTACGTCACCACGCAGCCCTCCCCCACGGGGGACTGCGCCATGAAGCCGACGAGCGCCGCGCCCGCCGACTCCTCGTCGCCGAGCGAGAAGATCCGCACGAAGGTCCAGTGCCTGCCGTCGGTCGAGGCGTGGAACGCGAAAGCGGTACCCGTACGGCTGATGCGCAGCCAGGCGCTGCTGCCGTCCACCACGAAGGCGTTGGCGTCGTCGGAGCGGCCGCGGGTGACGACCGTGCAGATCGTGGGCTCGTCCGGGGAGCGCTCCAGGCACAGCTTGGCCCACTCCCGCTCGCCCACGTGCAGATAGAGCACGCCCGCGTCGAAGGCGGCGGCGAAGCCCACCGTGACACGGGCGATCAGCTGGAAGTCGCCCTCGGGCGCGCCGAGCAGGCGGGGCGCGTCGGATGCGGGCTCCAGCGCCTCGCCCGTCGGCGGCACGAAGCGGTCCTGGCGGGCGCCCGCCCAGCCGGTGAGCACGCCGTCCTCGTGCGACCAGTGGCCGTCCGGGCCGTAGGTGCGCAGCGGAAAGGGCAGTTGGGGGATGGTGACGTCCATGGCGTCAGTGTTCCAGGCGCCCGGCCCCTCAGTTCTGCGGGCTCCCTTGTTGCCGCTCAGCCCTCCGGGTTCCCCTGTTCCCGCTCAGCCCTCCGGGTTCCCCTGTTGAAGCCGCCCGTCGTAACGCCGCGGCAGGCCCAGCGGGTTGGCGTCGCGCAGCTCGGGCGGGAGCAGCGCCTCAGGGGTGTTCTGGTACGCGACGGGGCGCAGCCAGCGCTCGACGGCCGTGCCGCCCACCGAGGTCGAGGTCGACGTGGTCGCGGGGTAGGGGCCGCCGTGGTGCTGGGCGGGGGCGACGGCGACGCCGGTGGGCCAGCCGTCGACCAGGACGCGCCCGGCGAGCGGGGTGAGTTCGGCGAGCAGTTCGGCGCCCCTGCCGCTCTCCCCCGCCGCCTCGGCGGACGACAGCTGGACGGTGGCGGTGAGGTTGCCGGGCAGGCGCGCGAGGACGGCGGTGATCTCCGCCTCGTCGGCGTAGCGGGCGACGACGGTGACCGGGCCGAAGCACTCCTCGAGGAGCAGGTCGTGGGCCCCTTCGCTCGCCAGGCGGGCGGCCGGGACGGTCAGGAAGCCCGCGCTGACGGTGTGCTCGCCGCCCGCGCCGGGGGTCACCGGGCTCTCCACGTCCGGGAGTTCGGCGCGCTCGCGCACCCCCGCGACGAAGTTGTCCCGCATGCGGTGGTCGAGGAGCACCCCGGCCTCGGTGTCGCTGACCGCCTCGGTCAGGGACTTCACGAGCCGGTCGCCGCCCGCGCCCTCGGGGGCCAGGACCAGTCCGGGCTTGACGCAGAACTGGCCGACGCCGAGCGTCATCGAGCCGGCGAGTCCGGTGCCGATCTGCTCGCCGCGCTCGGCGGCCGCGGCCTCGGTGACGACGACGGGGTTGAGGGAACCGAGCTCGCCGTGGAAGGGGATCGGCACGGGCCGGGCGGCCGCCGCGTCGAAGAGGGCGCGCCCGCCGCGGACCGAGCCGGTGAAGCCGGCACCGGACACCAGTGGGTGCCGCACCAACGCGACGCCCGCGTCGAAGCCGTGCACCAGGCCGACGACGGCGTCGGGGACGCCGTGCCGGGCGGCCGCCCGGCGCAGCACCGAGGCGACCAGTTCGGAGGTGGCCGGGTGGTCGGGGTGGGCCTTGACCACGACGGGGCAGCCCGCGGCGAGCGCGCTCGCGGTGTCGCCGCCGGGCACGGAGAAGGCGAACGGGAAGTTGGACGCGGCGTAGACGGCGACGACGCCCAGCGGGATCTTGTAGCGGCGCAGGTCGGGGACGGGCGGTGTGGCGGCGGCGTCGGGGTGGTCGATGACGACGCCGAGGAAGGCGCCCTCGTCGACGATGTCCGCGAAGGACCGCAACTGGTAGCAGGTGCGGGCGAGTTCACCGGTGAGCCGGACGGGGCCGAGCGCGGTCTCCGCGTCGGCCGCCTCCACCAGGTGGCCCTTCGCCTCTTCCAGGAGGTCGGCCGCGGTGCGCAGGAAGGCGGCGCGTACGGCGCGGTCGGCGAGCGCGGCGACGGCGTCCCGCGCGGCGCGGACCGCGTGGTCGACCTCATCGGCTGTGGCCTCCACCGCAACCTGCTCGCGCTGCTTCCCGGTTCGGGGGTCGACACTCCAGACTGGTGCTGCTGCCACCGCGGATTCCCTTTCCAGAGGTACTGCCGGGTCTTGCCGGGTCTTGTCGAGTCCTGCCGGACAGACGTCACTCATCAGGGCCGTTCGATATATTGAACGTCGTCTCCACTGGTGAATGAGCGGGGACTTCGGAGACTATTTCTCGGCGATCTAAGGGGTCAAGGGCGATGTCGGCTGGCGAGACCGGAGGCGGTGCGCAGGTCAAGTCCGCGGTGCGGACGGTGGAATTGCTCGAGTACTTCGCGGGCCGCCCCGGCATGCACTCCCTGGCCGCGGTCCAGGAGGCCGTCGGCTACCCCAAGTCGAGCCTCTACATGCTGCTGCGCACCCTGGTCGAACTGGGCTGGGTCGAGACGGACGCGACCGGCACGCGGTACGGCATCGGCGTACGCGCCCTGCTCGTCGGCACCTCGTACATCGACGGCGACGAGGTCGTGGCCGCCGCGCGGCCGACCCTGGACCGGCTCTCCGACGACACCACGGAGACCATCCACCTCGCCCGCCTCGACGGCACGAACGTGGTCTACCTGGCCACCCGCCAGTCGCAGCACTATCTGCGCCCCTTCACGCGCGTCGGCCGCCGGCTGCCCGCGCACTCCACCTCACTGGGCAAGGCGCTGCTCGCCACGCACACCGACGAGCAGGTCCGCAAGCTGCTGCCGCAGACGCTGCCCGCGCTCACCGAGAACACCATCACCGACCGCGAGAAGCTCATCGAGGAGCTGCACGCGGTGCGCGAGCAGGGCTTCGCGGTGGACCGCGAGGAGAACACGCTCGGGCTGCGCTGCTTCGGCGTCGCGATCCCCTACCGCACCCCGGCGCGGGACGCGATCAGCTGCTCGGTGCCGGTGGCGCGGCTCACGCCCGCGCACGAACAGATGGTGAAGGACGCGCTGTTCGACGCGCGGGACCGACTGACACTGGCAACTCGTAGGCTCTGACGCATGGATGTCAGCCTGCGCGAAGTGCACGACAGCGATCTGCCCGTCTTCTTCCGGCAGTTGAACGACCCCGAGTCCGGCCACATGGCCGCCTTCACGCCCGAGGACCCGGCCGACCGGGACCACTTCGACGCACACTGGGCCAAGATGCGCGCCTCCGACACCGTCGACGTCCGCACGGTCCTCGCCGACGGCGACGTGGTGGGCAACGCCGCGGTGTACGGCGAGCCGGGCGAGCGCGAGGTCACGTACTGGATCGACCGCGCGTACTGGGGCCGGGGCCTGGCCACCGCCGCCCTGCGCGAGCTCCTCGCGCTGATCCCGGAGCGCCCGCTGTACGCCCGCGCGGCCGCGGACAACGCGGCCTCGCTGCGGGTCCTGGAGAAGTGCGGCTTCCGTGAGTCCGCGCGGGACCGGGGCTTCGCGCCCGCGCGCGGGGCGGAGATCGACGAAGTGGTGCTGGTCCTGACCGGCACCTGAGCCGGCCTGCACACCCCGGCTCCACCCGCCCGCGCCGGACGCCTCCGCCGCGCGGCGGAGGCGGATCGTCGCGACGCAGGAGGTGCGGCGAGCGCCGCGACGGGAGCGTGGAGGCATGACGCAGACACTGTCCCCCTCCCCGTCGGCCGCGCGCGGCGGCCCCGCGCCCGAGGCGCCGCCCGCCCTCAGCAGCACCCGGCGGGCCCTGCGGCTCATCGCCGAGCTCGCCTGCGCCCCGTATCTCGCGCTCAAGGTCGCCTGGATCTGCGGGAGCCACATCGGGATCCCCGAGGGCAGCCCGCTCCTCGACCACCGCGCGCTGATGGCGTTCGCCAACGGCCTGACCCTCCTGATGGACGCCACCGTCGTCGTGCTCGTGCTGCTCCTGACCCGGCCGTGGGGCCTGCGGGCCCCGGCCTGGCTACTCGCGGTGCCGATGTGGATCGCCACGGGACTCCTGACGCCGATCATGGCCGGGTTCCCGCTGCAGCTGGCGCTCACGGCGTTCGGCGCCGGGGACCGGGGCCCCTCGAAGGGCGGCGCGGCCGAACCGTTCCTCGACGACTGGGTCTTCGGCGTCGTGTACAGCGGCTTCATCCTCCAGGGCATCGCGCTCGGCTCCCTCTTCGCGCTGTACGCACGGGACCGCTGGGGCCACCTGTGGCGTGGGCGGGTCCGGGACCTGCCCCGCTCCGCCGCCCGCGGGCCACGGGCCGCCGCGGTCGCCGCCGCGCTGCTCGCGCTCGTCCCCGTCACGGTGCACGCGCTGTGGGCGGCGGGATCCACCGTCGGCCTGGCCCCGGGCCGGGCCGAAAGCCGCACGGCCGGCTTCCACCTCCTTGAGGCCCTGGACGTGCTCTACCTCGTGGCCGCCGCCACGGGCGCCCTGGTGCTCGCCTTCCGGTGGCTGCCCGCGCTGCCGGTGAAGGCGCCGCTCGCGCTGGCCTGGGCGGGCTCGGGCGCGGTGGCCTGCTGGGGCGCCTGGCTCCTGTTCGCCTCGCTGCTCCGCCCCACCGACGACCTGGCCGACCGGCCCACCGCCCTGACGCTTCTGACCTACTCTGTGCAGATGATCATCGGGTTGCTCGTGGCCGCCGCGGGGGTGCGCTTCTTCAGGGAGCGGGCGGTGTCCTCGGCGTGAGAGCACTGGGCACGGCCCTGTTCGGGCGGCGGACGCGCCGCCGGTGGATCCATCTGATCCTCGGCGGTGCCCTCGCCATGCCGTACGTCTTCGTCGGCTCCGTGATCGTCGGGCCGCTGCTCGGCGACACCCGGTTCTTCGGCTCGATCACCGCCCAACTCAGCGCGTTCGCCGTCGGGTTGCCGCTCGCCGCGATCACCGCGCTGTTCCCGCTGACCCGGCCGATGTCGGTGGCCGCCGTGCGGGCGCTGTGCGCGGTGCCGGACGAGTCGCTCGCCGAGGGGCCCGCGCGGAGCAGGGCCGCGCGGGGGCGCACGGCCGCGTGGTTCACGCTGCACCTCGGTTTCGGCGGGGTCATCAGCGGGATGTCGCTCGCGCTGCCGCCGTTCGCGGCCTTCCTGATCGCGCTGCCGTTCTTCCCCGCGCTGCGGGACGACAGCACCCGGGCGCCCGCGTTCTTCCACGAGCCCTGGTGGCTCGCGCTCGCGCCGTTCCTGGGCCTCGCGGCGCTCGCGGCACTCGCGGCGTGCGCGGCCGCGGCGGGCGGACTGCTCGCGCGCTGGGCACCCGAGCTGCTCGGCCCGACACCGGCCGACCGGCTCGCGGCCGCCGAGCAGCGCGCCGCCGACCTCGCCGTCCGCAACCGCCTCGCGCGCGAACTGCACGACTCGGTGGGCCACGCGCTGAGCGCCGTCACGCTCCAGGCGAGCGCGGCACGGCGCGTCCTCGACCACGACCCGGAGTTCGTGCGCGAGGCGCTGGCCGCCATCGAGGACACCACGCGCCGCACGGTGGGTGAACTCGACGCGGTGCTCGGCGTGTTGAGGGAGGCCGACGACACCCGCTCCACGGCGCCCGCGCCGACCCTCGCCGCCGACCTGGACGGCCTGCTGCGCCGCACCGGGGCGGGCGGCCTGCGCGTGGCCGCCACCGTCGACATGGACCCGCAGGCGCTGCCCCCGCTGGTCTCCCGCGAGGCCTACCGCATCGTGCAGGAGGCCCTGAGCAACGCCCTGCGGCACGGCGGCGAGGACACCTCGGTCACCCTGCGCATCGCCTGCGAAGGCCCCGACCTGGCCGTCACCGCCGAGAACCCGCTGCCGCCCCACTCCCCCGGCACCCGGCCCGGCGGCGGCCACGGACTGCGCGGCATCGCGGACCGGGCCCGGCTCCTGGGCGGCACGGCGGACGCGGGCGCCGTGGACGGGACGTGGCGGCTGGACGTACGACTTCCTCTGAAGGGACAGGCATGACGGCGAACGGCATCAGGATCGTCCTCGCGGACGACGAGCGCATGGTGCGCACCGCGCTGCGCGCGATCCTCTCCGCCGAGGCGGGCATCGAGGTCGTCGGCGAGGCCGCGACCGGCGCCGAGGCGGTGTCCGTGGTGCGGGAGCTGCGGCCCGACGTGGTCCTGATGGACGTCCGCATGCCGGAGATCGACGGCATCCGCGCCACCGAGCAGATCCTGCAGACGATGCCGGAGCCGCCGCGCATCGTCGTCGTGACGACCTTCGAGAACGACGCGTACGTGTACGAGGCGCTGCGCGCCGGGGCCTCCGGGTTCCTCCTCAAACGGGCGGACGCCGACGAACTCGTCCAGGCGGTGCGCCTCGTCGCGCACAGCGACTCGCTGCTCTTCCCCTCGGCCGTGCGCGCCCTGGCCGCCGAGCACGGCAGGGCCAAGCCCGCGCCGCCCGCCTGGGTGGCCCGGCTCACCGGCCGCGAGAGCGAGGTGCTCCGGCTGATGGCCTGCGGCCTGACCAACGCGGAGATCGCCGGGCGGATGGGCGTGGGCGCGGCGACGGTGAAGACGCATGTGGCGTCCGTGCTCGCCAAGACGGGGGCGCGGGACCGTACGCAGGCGGTGATCGCGGCGTACGAGGCGGGGTTCATGGAGGCCGCCTGAGCCCCACCGGTGAGAGCACCTGGGCCCCGTCGCCGAGGCGCTCGCGGTTCATGAGGAGTTTCTGAGAAAACGGTCACAACCGGACCAGAAGGGAACGAAACCTTCGGCTCCGCTCGTCCTTTCGTGGGATGAACAAGACGATCAGGCACGCCTCGGTCTTCACGCTGGTACTCGTGCTCGCCCTGCTCGTGCGGGCGACGTGGGTGCAGTTCTACGACTCGAAGGCGCTCGCGGACGACAAGCTGAACCGGCGCAACGTGATCGAGCAGTACGCGAACCCGCTGGGCGACATCATCGTGGGCGGTGAGGCCATCACCGGCTCCGCGCGGACGAAAGGCGGCGACCTCGCGTACAAGCGCACCTACAAGAACGGCGACCTGTACTCGCCCGTGACGGGCTACAGCTCACAGGTGTACGGCGCCACGCAGCTGGAGGGCATCTACAAGGACGTCCTCGACGGCACCGACAACCGCCTGAAGAACCCGCTCGACACGGTCACCAACAAGCGGGCCGACCCCGGCGACGTCGTGACGACGATCGACCCGGCGGTGCAGAAGGCCGCGTACAAGGCGCTCGGCGACAAGAAGGGCGCCGCGGTCGCCGTCGACCCGAAGACCGGCAAGATCCTCGGCATGGTCTCGACGCCGTCGTACGACCCGTCGAAGATCAGCGGCTCCACGGACTCCAAGGCGTGGAAGCAGCTGAACGACGACAAGGACAAGCCGATGGTCAACCGCGCGCTGCGCCAGCCGCTGCCGCCCGGTTCGACGTTCAAGCTGGTCGTCGCGGCAGCGGCCCTGGAGGACGGGCTCTACGGCTCCGTCGATGCCGGAACGGACAGCCCGAACCCCTACACGCTGCCCGGCACGGCGACGGTCCTGAAGAACGAGAACCAGTCGGCGCCCTGCGAGAACGCGACGATCCGCACCGGCCTGCAGTACTCCTGCAACAACGTCTTCGCGAAGATGGCCGTCGACCTGGGCCAGGACAAGGTCAGGGCGATGGCGGAGAAGATGGGCTTCAACGCGGACAAGCTGGACGTACCGGTGCGCGCGTCCAAGAGCGTGTACCCCTCCGACATGGACAAGGCGCAGACGGGCCTCTCGGGCATCGGCCAGTTCGACGTGACGGCCACGCCGCTGCAGATGTCGATGGTCTCGGCGGCCATCGCCAACGGCGGTGAGCTGGCCAAGCCGCACATGGTCTCGCAGATCACCGACTCCAGCGGCAACGTCCTGGAGAAGTACGACGACGCCGAGTCCCAGCGGGTGATGAGCTCGTCCACCGCCGAGGGCCTGCAGTCCGCGATGCGGACGGTCGTGGAGAAGGGCACGGGGTCGAACGCGCAGATCGCCGGCGCGACGGTCGGCGGCAAGACGGGTACGGCGCAGCACGGCGAGAACAACAGCAAGACGCCGTACGCGTGGTTCACGTCGTACGCCAAGGGCAGTGACGGCAAGGAGGTCGCCGTCGCCGTGATGATCGAGTCCTCCAGCGCGGCGCGGGACGAGGTGAGCGGCAACGGCCTTGCCGCGCCCATCGCCAAGGCGATGATGGCCGCGGCGCTGAAGGGCTGAGGCCCCTCACCCGCGGCGGGTCTGCCACCGCTGGAGCACCCAGGCCAGCGCCACCACCGCGGCGGCGCCCACCAGCAGGCCGGCCACGAAGCCCAGGCCCGAGCCCGCGTCGCCGTCCTCCCCGGCCACCGAGGTGCCCACCGTGACGAGGGCCACGGCGAGGGCGGCGAGCAGCGCGTAGAACTTCCGGCTGAAGAAGCGGGAGCGCTCCGGTACCGGCGGCGTGGCGGACAGCTCCGCCGCCGGGCCGAGGCTCGCCGCCTTGGGCCGCTTGAACCACGCGTACACGATCCAGGTCCCGCACGCCTCCCACCCGTCGGGTGCCAGGCGCTCGTCCAGGCCCTCGCGTCCGCGCGTGACCAGCTCCCGCCGGTACTCCCAGCGCTGCGGCCGCTCGGTGTCGCGCCGGCTGACGAAGCGGCCGAGCGCGTCGACCCGCTCCACCTCCCAGCCCTGGTCGCCGAAGCGGTTCAGGAGCTCCTCGTCGACGTAGGTGTCGGCGGCCCAGCGCCATGTCTCCACGTCGGCGGCGGCCGGCGCCCGCGGTGCCCGCTCCCCCGTGGCGGGCACCAGCTGCCGGGCGAACTCCTCGACCGGGCCGAACTCCTCGGCCGGGTCGCCGCCCGCCTCGTCCAGGTGGGCGGACAGGTCCGCGACGGTCGCCTCGATCCGGTCGGCGGGCAGGCCGTGGGCCCGCAGCAGGTCGGCGAGGTCGAGGAGGTAACTGTCCTGCTCGTACCGCGCGTTCGTGGCGTCGACCGCGTTCATCGTGCCTCCACTCCTGCCTTCGACAGGACCTCTCGTACGGATGCGTCGAAGGCGAGCCACAGGCCGCCCTGTTCGCCGAGGGTCTCGCGGCCCTCGTCGGTGAGCCGGTAGTAGCGCCGCCCCGGCCCCTTCTCCGTGGCGCGGAACTCGGCGGCGACCAGGCCCGCCTCCTCCAGGCGGTTGAGCACGGGATAGAGCGTGCCGCCCTTGATCTGGCCGAAGCCCGCGGCACCGAGCAGCTTGGCGATCTCGTAACCGTAGCTCTCGCCGTCGGTGAGGCTGGCGAGCACGAGGAGGTCGAGTACGCCCTTGAACCAGCTGGCGCGGCGGTCGGTCACGGAGGATCGCCTTTCTTCGGGACGGTCTGCGGTCAGGCGGCGGGCGCGGCGCGGAGCCTGTCCGGCGCGGGCAGCGTGAGGTCGCGCACGGAGAGGGCGACGTGCGCCACGACGGGGAGCAGCAGGCTGCCCGTCGAGACGTAGAGGCCGCCGAAGACCGCGCCGAACAGGCCGAAGAGGGCCATGCCCTGGCGGCCCTGGTAGAACCCTGCGGCCGCGTAGACGAGGGCCGAAAGACCCACGGCCGCGTAGAGGTTGAGCCCGAGGGCGCCGACCGCGAAGGCGATGAGCAGGCCGCGATAGACCAGTTCGGCGCAGATGCCGTCGGTCACGGCGAGGGCGACGGCGAGCCTGCGCTCCTCGGTGGTGCGCGGCAGCATGGCCTCGATGGAGGCGAGCCCCGGCACGTTCTTGCCCTGCTCGGCGAGGCCGCGGAAGTTGCGCCCCGTCGCCACGGCGATCGCCGTGAACACGCAGATCAGGGCCACGGTGTAGCCGGGCCTTTCGGGCGCCGTGATGCCGATGTCGGCGGCGTCGAGGCCCGGCGAGAGCAGCAGGGCCGCGACGGCGAGTCCGGCGAAGGCCCACCACAGCGCGATCGTGAGGCCGAAGTAGCGGACCAGGGCGCGGGGTTCGGTGTCCCTGCGCCGGGCCAGCGAGCCGTACACGCGACGGCCCACGAAGGGCTCGCCGAGCAGCAGATAGGCGGCGAGCGCGGCCGTGACCGCCGTCGCGGCGGCCGAGAAGTCCGGCGAGATGGTCATGGGGTCCCCCCTGTCCCGAAGGAGCCGCGCGGCACATGCGAGCGCATGCCGCGCGACCCCTGAGCGTCTGAGCTACCTAGACCGTATGGCGACCTAGTCAGGAATGCAACCTATCTCGCGACGCCGACTCCTCGGGCGCCGCGCGCGGCTCAGCTCACGTAGTACGTCGGGTTCGGGAGCTTGTACGTCCTGTCGGCGTACCCGCCCGCGAGGTCGGAGGCCTGGTCGCCGAAGCTGCCGACGATGTTGTAGCCGGTCGACTCGATGTACTTGCGGGTGCCCTCCTTGAACTGGACGGTGTCGCACTTCCAGGCGGCGGGCGTGGCGCAGTGGCTCAGGTACGCCGGCGGGTTCGTCTTGTTCTTGGTGAAGACGTGGGTGCGGTCGAGCTGCGTGTCGTAGCCCGCCCTCGCGAGGTTGGTCACCGCGCCCTCGCGCTGCGACTCGGCGAGGCCGGTGAGGAAGAAGACCTCGACGCCCTTGCTCTTGGCGTACCGCACGAGCTCGGGCATGCCGAAGACCGCGGGCCGCTTGGCCGCCTTGACGTAGGCGTCCCACGTGTCGTTGTTGTACGTGAAGTTGGTGGACTTCTCGTAGTCGAAGCTGAGCAGCGCGGTGTCGTCGACGTCGAGGACGATCGCGGGCTTCTTCTTGCCGTGCTTTCCGTGGTGCGCGGCCTTCTTGATGTCCTTCTTCGCCTTGGCCTGGATGCGGGCCAGGTCCTTGGCGTACGGGCTGTCGGGCGAGGACCTCCACACGCCGTCGGCGCCCTTGGTCGCGCCGTAGTAGGCGTCGATCTCGCCGACGAGGAGGCCGATGTTGTGCGGCTCCTTGGTGGCGCGGGGGCGGTCCTGGTCGGCGCCGGCGACACCGGCCGCGTACAGGGTGGCGCCGGCGACGGTGCAGGCGGTGGCCAGGCCGGCCACGCGTAGGGACTTGCGCATGTGTTGCGTCTCCGCGTTCAGGGTTCGGGCAGGTCATGGTTTGTCTACGCGCATCAACCCGCCCCTGGGGAGACCGCGGGGAGACCCTTTACCCGATCGATACCCTGCCGCGAGGCCGACGCCCCCCCCGTCAGCCCCTGGGCCGCCAGCCGGGATCGCGCCCGCTCAGGCCGATCACCCGGTCCAGGAGCGGGGCGCCGTCCGGCACCGGGACCGGCGGTCCGAACAGGCCGCCCTCGGCGAGGCCGTCCTCGTCCCCGGTGGGCGTCAGGAGCGCGCGGGCGGCCTCCAGGCTCGCCTCGTCCGGTGCGTACGCCTGGCCCGTGGAGCGCGCCAAGTCCCAGCCGTGGACGACCAGTTCGTCCAGCGCGACCAGACCGGCGACCTCACCCGGCAGGTCGACGCCGCCCGCGCGGGTCATGCCCTGCCAGGCCGCCGGATCCCGCCACGCCTCGGCGAGTTCGTCGAGGGCCCCCGGCAGCTCGGCGCGCCAGCCGGGGGTGAGCTCCGGCGTGCCGCTCCCCGGGTCGGTGTCCAGAGCAGGCCCGAACTCCTTGTGCGCGGCCTGCCGGAAGGCCTGCGCGAGGCCGAGCACATGGCCGAGCACGTTCCGCACCGCGTACCGCGGGCAGGGCGTGGGCTCCTGGAGCTGCTCGTCCGTGATCCGCTGGGCGATCCGCGCCACGAGGCGGGCCTGCGGGCCGAGGTCGAGAACGTCGTCGGACATGGGGGCCTCCACTAAGGCAGCTGTGTCGGTACGTCTCCCCTGTAGACCCCGGCCGCGTCGCGCATTCATCGCCGGTCCTTAGGGAATCCGCCCGATTCCGCCACGGGGGCCTTAGGAACCAGCATCACCTGGCATGACATCGACGATCGGGCGTGTCCTGCGGGACCGCAACGCGGGGCTCTATCTGGGTGCGGTGGTGGTCTCGGGCTTCGGGACCTCCGCGCTGTGGCTGGTCTCCGGGATCTGGGTGAAGGAGCTGACCGGGTCCGACGGGCTCGCGGCGCTCTGCCAGTTCGCGCTGTGGGCGCCCACCCTCATCGGCCCGCTGCTGGGCACGCTCGCCGACCGCACGCGCCGCAGACCCCTCCTCGTGGCCGCCAACCTCGCGCTCGGCGCGCTGCTCCTGTCCCTGTTCACCGTCGACACCGCGGGCCGGCTGTGGATCCTCTTCGCGGTGCTCGTGGTGTACGGGGCGTGCGGCGTCGTCACCGACGCGGCGGAGGCGGCCCTGGTCTCGACGGCCGTCGACAAGGAGCTGCTCGGCGACTTCAACGGCCTGCGGATGTCCGCGAACGAGGGCATGAAGCTGGTGGCGCCGCTCGCGGGGGCGGGTCTGTTCGCCGCGTACGGGGGCCCCAAGGTGGCGCTCCTGGACGCCGCGACGTTCGTGCTCGCCGCGGGGATGTTCGCGATGCTGCGGGTGCGGGAGAGCGCGCCGGTGCGGGAGAGGACGTCGCTGCGGGACCGGACCGCCGAGGGCGTGCGGTACTTGTGGGGACACGAGCGGCTGCGGCCGCTGGTGGTGGCGGGCGGCCTGACGATGCTGACGTCGGGCATCAGCGGCGCGACGGTCTACGCGGTCGTCGAAGGGCTCGGTCACGCGCCTTCGTACGCGGGTGCGCTGTACGTGGTGCAGGGCGCCGGTTCGGTGGCGGTGGGAGTGGCGTCGGGTGCGCTGATGCGGCGGCTGGGGGCGCGGCGGTTCGGGGCCGCGGGGATCGCGCTGACCGGAGTGTCCCTGGTGCTGACCGCGGTGCCGAACGACGCCGCGGTCCTCGCGGGAAGCTTCGCGAACGGCGTGGGGCTGCCCTGCGCGCTGATCGCGGGCCTCACCGCGGTGCAGCGCGAGACGCCGGACGCGCTGGTCGGACGGGTGGCGGCGACCGCGAACACCCTGATGTTCGCGCCGACCGCGATCGGGATCGCGGCCGGCGCGGCCCTCGTGGAGAGCGTCGACATCCGTGTGCTGCTCCCGGCCCTCGCGGGGGTCCGGCTGCTGATCGCCATGCCCCTGCTGCGGCCCGAGACACTGGCTACGTCACGTCGGCCCACCGCTTGATGGTCGCGACGGCCCGCGCCTGCTCGGCCGCGGGCAGCTTGGCGAGGGAGGCGCCGTGGTTGGAGCCCGGCACCACGTAGCGGTAGGAGTCGCGGTGGCTCGGCGTGAACCGCTCGGCGCTCCACGGGTCGTTCTCGCCGTAGACGAACATCATCCGCTCACCGCGGGTCCTCACCCAGCGGTCGACGTCGGCGACGGTCTTGTTGTCGTACGTGCCGCGCATGCCGGCGGGCAGCACCGAGTTCGGCTGATAGAGGTCGGGGTAGTGACGCACGCCCTTGAGGTGCTTGAACTTCAGGTCGGCCCAGCCGAGTTGGGTGGCGGCCTGCCGGTAGTAGGGGCCCAGGCCGTTGATGCCGAGGTCCTCGTCGCGGTAGACGCTGAAGCCGTGCCCCTTGGACCAGTCGTAGAGCTCGGCGTCGGTGGCCTTCCTCGCGTCGGGGACGGTCGCGCAGTCGGCCTCGGTGCCGCTCTGCCAGAAGTTCCACACCTGGTCCAGGACCGCGAACTCATAGGCGCGGTCGGTGGTTTCGAGGGTCTCCTCGAAGGTGTCGCCGTTGTTCTCGGCATCCGCCTCGAACCTGGGGAGCAGCGCGTCGCGGCGTACGAGCATCTCGCGCTGCACGGCGTTCAGCGCCGCCCTGCACTCCTTCGTGCCGACGGTGGCGAAGAAGCGCTCGTACCCGCTGTCGTCACGGTTGTTCGCGTCGTTGGGCGCGACGAACGCGACGACCGCGTCGAGGTCCTCGGGGTAGAGGCGCTCGTGGTACGCCGCCGTCATGCCGCCCTTGCTGGCGCCGGTGCCCAGCCACTTGCCCTTCTCGATGCCCCGCAGGGCCCGGGTGAGCCGGTGCTCGTCGGCGGCCTCCTGCTCGACCGTCATCTTGGACCAGTCGTCGCCCGCCGCCCCTGCGGGCCGCGACTTCCCGAAATAGCGGTGTTCCAGGCTGAGTTGGTTGCCGTCGATCAGCTTGGTGACGGCGGTGGTGCCACCGGCGAAGGTGTAGCCGCCGGTGTAGAGGACGGTCGGCTTGTCCGTGGCCTTGTGCCAGAGCGTGGCGCGCTGCGTGAAGGTGGCACCGCCGGGCCTGCGGTGGTCGACCGGCTGCTCGTACGTGAGCGTGTAGAGGGGGAAGCCCTCCTTGTCGGCGACGGAGACGACCGTCATCCCCGGTATCCGCTCCAGCCGTTCACGGATGTCCTGGGCCGCGGTGCCCGCCGCCCCCTGCGCGGTGGCGGGCACCGCGGTGCCGAGCACCGCGGCACCCACCATGAGCCCGGCGCAGACCAGCGCGGATATCCCCTTGTTGCGCACCTTGCCTCCCTTGGTCCCTGGTACGCGGCTGTCGCCTGGCACCGGGAGCGACGGTTGTGGTGCGCGGATCGTATCGGCGATCACTCCACGCGCGACATGGCCGCGGCGACGTGCGCGAGGTCGGCGTCGGAGGCCAGTCCCGCGTGGTAGAGGCGCAGTTCGTCCGCCCCGAGCGCGGCCGCGCGGGCGGCGTCCTCGGCCAGCGCGGCGGGGCGGCCGCCCATGCCGGACACGACGGTGAAGTTGGCGGCCAGCACGGTGTTCCGGGCGCGGTGCGCGCCGAACGGCGCGAGCGCCTTTGCGCCGCCCGCGCAGGGCACGACCACGCCGTCGGCCACGGAGAGGATGTGCGCCGGGTCGACGCCGGCGTTCGCGCCGCAGCGGTACGGCAGGGGGTCGGCGTGGAGCAGGACGCGGAAGTCGCGCGGGGCGGGCTCCCGTACAACGGACTCGCCCGTGGCGGACTCCCTGACGGCGGACTCCTGTGCGGCGGACTCCCTGACGGCGGCGACGGCGGCCTCCTGGAGCGTGCGGGCCGTCCGCTCGCGCCACGCGCGCGTGGCGGCCGCCGTCCCGGCGCCGAGGAGCTTCTCGACGGCGTCCCACGCGCCCGCGGGCTCCTCGCCGCGCCACACGGGCTCCAGGGCGCGCCGGACGGCGGCGGTCAACGCGTCGGGGTCGAGGCCCTGTTCGGCGTACCCCTCACGGCAGGAGGCGCAGAAGCAGAGGGACATCAGGTACCGGCCCGCCTCACCGAGGGCGACGCCCGCGGTCTTGTCGTGGGCGTGCAGATGCGCGAGGCCGTACCAGCCGCACGACTCCAGTTCGGTCCCGAGGGTGCCGGTTCCTGGGCGCACGGCGGCCTCCGCGGCGAGGTCGACGAGGTACGCGCGCGTGGCGGGCTGTGCGATGCAGGGCGCCCAGGGGTAGCGGTCCCCGTACGCGTTGACCACGGAAGTGTCCGGATGCTCGGCGCCCATGCGGGAGTTGTGGGCGAGGACGACCCAGCTGTGCACGGCGATCCCCGCGTCGCCCAGGGCCCGCGCGGCCTCTCCGTAGGCATCGCCCGGCGCCCAGTCCCCGGCGGCGTACGGACGCGGGACGCGCCCCCGCCACCGCTCGCCCGGCGGGTAGAGCACGGCGGCGTGCCCGGCCGTCACGACACGGTGGCGCGGGTGGCGCGGGGTCAGGGCGCGGGTGGAGTGGTAGGCGGAGGCGAGGGTGACCTGCCGGATGCCGAGGGCGGCGAGGCGGGCGGGCGCCGCGGGGTCGCCGACGACGTCCCAGGGGTAGAGGAACGCGGCGGCCTTCACGCGCCCGCTCCGGGGCGGGTGCACCCGACCAACTCCCGCCCGCGTTCGACCAGTTCGGCCAGGCGCTTGACGTGCTCTTCGGCGGGTTCGTGCAGCGGTGGCCGCACGGTGCCCACGTCCAGGCCGCCGAGTCGCACGCCCGCCTTGACGAGGGAGACGGCGTAGCCGCGGCCGAGGGCGCGCAGTTCCACAAAGGGCCGGTAGAAGCCGTCGACGAGGCGGTTCACGGTGGCGTCGCCCTCCGGCGTCCCCGCGTTGAACGCCCGGTGGAAGGCGAGCGCGATGTCGGGCGCGAAGCAGAAGACGGCCGAGGAGTACAGGCGCACGCCGATGCCGCGGTAGGCGAGGCCGGTCAGCTCGGCGGTCGGCAGGCCGTTGAAGTACAGGAAGTCGCCCGGCACCTCGGTGCGCACGGCGCTGACGGTGCGCTGCATCAGGTCCATGTCGCCGAGGCCGTCCTTGAAGCCGATGACGCCGTCGGCGCGGGCGAGTTCGACGACCGTCTCCGGGGTGAACACGGCGTTGTCGCGCTGGTAGACGATGACGTCCAGGGAGGTGGCGGCGGCCAGTTCGGAGTAGTGCCGGACGAGCCCCTCCTGCCCGGCGACGACGAGGTAGGGCGGCATGGCCAGCAGCCCGTCGGCGCCCGCCTCCTCGGCCAGGCGCGCGTACCGCACGGCGAGCGCCGTGCCGTATCCGGCGCCCACGACCACCGGCACCCGCCCCGCCGCCTCCTCGACGGCGGCGGCCACGCACTCCTGGAACTCCTCGGGGGTCAGGGCGTGGAACTCGCCCGTGCCGCAGCAGGCGAACACGGCGGCGGCCCCGGCCTCGACGCCGGCGCGCACATGGGAGCGGAAGGCGTCGGGAGCGAGCGCGCCGTCGGGTCCGTACGCGGTGACCGGGAAGAAGAGCGGCCCGCTGGGGGCGCGGAGTCGGGAAGCGAGAGGGGCTGACGTCACGGACTCTCCCTAGGCGTGCACGTTTCTGATTCATGTCCATATCCCTGAACGCGACCACGCTAAAGCGCCCTCTCGGGCCTGGTCAAGGCGGTGAACTCCCCACCCAGGGGCGGATTTGCGGCCTCCGCGCCGCCCTTGACGCGGTACCGCCGAGATCCCTAGCGTGTCCATGGATGTGAATTCTGTACGCGAATGAGTACGCCTGACGAGCCGCCGCCCGAGGAGACCCCGCATGCCCGCTCCCCGCACCGTCCTGCTCACCGGCGCCGCAGGCGGCCTCGGCACCCTGATGCGCGGACTCCTGCCGGCCTACGGGTACGACCTGCGCCTGCTCGACATGCGCCCCGTCGCGGGCGAGCCGGACGCCGTCACGGCCGACCTCGCCGACAAGGAGGCGCTGCGCGAGGCCGTGCGCGGGGTCGACGCCGTCCTCCATCTCGCGGGCATCTCCCTGGAGTCCACCTTCGACAAGATCCTCAGGGCCAACATCGAGGGGACGTACAACCTCTACGAGGCGGTCCGCGAGGAAGGCGTGCGGCGCGTCGTCTTCGCCTCCTCCAACCACGCGGTGGGCTTCACCCCGCGCCCCCGGGGCGACGACCCGCTGATCCCGGTCGACACCCCGCGCCGCCCCGACACCTTCTACGGCCTGTCCAAGTCCTTCGGCGAGGACCTCGCCCAGCTCTACTGGGACAAGCACGGCATCGAGACCGTCTCGGTCCGCATCGGCTCCTGCTTCATGGAGCCCTCCAGCGTGCGCATGCTGTCGGTCTGGCTGAGCCCCGGCGACGGGGCGCGGCTCTTCCACGCGGCGCTCACCGCCGAGGACGTGCGGCACACCGTGGTCTACGGCTCGTCCGCCAACACCCGGCTGTGGTGGGACCTCTCCTCCGCGCGTGCGCTCGGGTACGACCCCCGGGACGACTCCGAGCAGTACGCGGAGAAGCTCGTCGCCGAGCAGGGCGAGCTGGACCCGGCCAACCCCGACCACGCGCACCTGGGCGGGCACTTCTGCGCCGACCCTCCGGTGTGGCCGTACTGACGCACTGACCCGTTCGGGCACGGAACGGGCACCCCGCACCCTCGAAACGGGCGCGCCCGCACCCCCCGGCACAGGCAGTCGCCCCGCCAAGCGGGCACATACGGGCAGCATCGTGCCCGCTGCGAACCTGGTCACGCCCCTGCCCGGGCGGTAGAACTTCCCCACGGGGCCCGAACGGGCACCGCACGAACCAGGGGAAGCAGGTGGCGCCGATGACCGCGGAAGAACGTCAGCGGCGGATCGTCAACGCGGCCCGCCACTCCGGCTCCGTCGACGTGACGGCGCTCGCCGCCCAGCTCGGCGTCGCCAAGGAGACCGTCCGCCGCGATCTGCGGGCCCTGGAGGACCACGGCCTGGTCCGCCGCACCCATGGCGGCGCCTACCCCGTGGAGAGCGCGGGCTTCGAGACCACCCTCGCCTTCCGCACGACCATGCACGTCCCGGAGAAGCGGCGCATCGCGGCCGCCGCGGCCGAGCTGCTCGGCGACGCCGAGACGGTCTTCGTCGACGAGGGGTTCACGCCCCAGCTGATCGCCGAGGCGCTGCCCGGGGCCGCGGCCGGCCGCCCACTGACCGTGGTCACCGCCTCGCTGGCCACCGCGGGCGTGCTCGCCGAGGCCGAGAACATCACCGTGCTGCTGCTCGGCGGCCGGGTGCGCCCCGGCACGCTCGCCACCGTCGACCACTGGACCACCCGCATGCTGGCCGGCTTCGTCATCGACCTGGCGTACATCGGCGCCAACGGCATCTCCCGCGAGCACGGCCTGACGACCCCCGACCCCGCGGTCGGCGAGGTGAAGGCGCAGGCCGTCAGGGCCTCGCGGCGGACCGTGTTCCTGGGCGTGCACACCAAGTTCGGTGCGAGCAGCTTCTGCCGGTTCGCGGGGATCTGCGACCTGGACGCGATCGTCACGAGCAGTCGTCTGCCCGCGGCCGAGGCACACCGCTACTCACTCCTCGGCCCGCAGGTCATCCGCGCCTGACGCACTCCCTCTCCCCCCTCCCGCGTACGTCCCGGACCCCCGCACGCCCTGATGTGCCCCGAATCCCCCCAAAAGACCCCTATGTTCAGGAGCGATTCATGCGAACCCCGAGCCGACGGAGGCCGCGCGCGCTCGTCGCGGCCGCCGCAGGGACGCTGCTCGCCCCGCTGCTCGCCGGCTGCTGGGCCGGTGCCGGCGGGACCGGTTCAGGCGGTGCCTCCATCAACGTCCTCATGGTGAACAACCCGCAGATGGTGGAGTTGCGGAAGCTCACCGCCACCCACTTCACCAAGAGGACCGGCATCGAGGTGAACTTCACCGTCCTGCCGGAGAACGACGTCCGCGACAAGATCAGCCAGGACTTCGCCAACCAGGCGGGGCAGTACGACATCGCGACGCTCAGCAACTACGAGATACCGATCTACGCCCGCAACGGCTGGCTCCACGAAGTGGGTTCGTACGCCCGCAAGGACAGGGCGTACGACGAGAAGGACATCCTGCCGCCCATGCGCCAGTCCCTCACCGGCGACGACGGCAAGCTCTACGGGCAGCCCTTCTACGGGGAGTCGTCCTTCCTGATGTACCGCAAGGACGTCTTCAAGAAGGCGGGACTGACCATGCCCGAGCACCCCACCTGGCAGCAGGTGGCGGAGCTCGCCGCCCAAGTGGACGGCGAGGAACGGGGGATGAAGGGCATCTGTCTGCGCGGCCTGCCCGGCTGGGGCGAGGTGATGGCGCCGCTGACGACCGTGGTGAACACCTTCGGGGGCACCTGGTTCGACAAGGACTGGAAGGCCCGCCTGGACTCCCCCGAGTTCGAAAAGGCAACTCGCTTCTACGTGGACCTCGTTCGCGAGCACGGCGAGTCCGGCGCCGCCCAGTCCGGCTATGCCGAGTGCCTCAACAACCTGACCCAGGGCAAGACCGCCATGTGGTACGACGCGACGGCCGCCGCGGGATCGCTGGAGTCCGCCAAGTCCCCCGTCAAGGGAAAGATCGGCTACGTGTCCGCCCCCGTGGCGCGGACCGAGAGCTCCGGGTGGCTCTACACCTGGGCGTGGGGCATGCAGAAGGCGTCGAGGAACCCGGACAGGGCCTGGGAGTTCATCTCCTGGGCCTCGGGCAAGGAGTACGAGGAGCTCGTCGGCGAGAAGACCGGCTGGTCGAACGTGCCCGCGGGAAAACGGGCCTCCACCTACGCCAACCCCGCCTACCGCAAGGAAGCCGCCGCCTTCCAGGACGTCACCCGCGCCGCCATCGAGGGCGCGCGGCCCCGCGACCCCGGCGTACAGCCGCGGCCCGCGCCCGGCATCCAGTTCGTCGGCATCCCCGAGTTCACCGACCTCGGCACCAAGGTCTCCCAGGAGATCAGCGCGGCCATCGCCCCACCCCTGCCGCTCCACGCCCCCCTCGACACGCCGCAGCGCCTCCCCCACAACAACGCCGTGGTGTACGTGGAACTATGCCCCCCCCCGCCACCACCCCCCCCGTCGGCCCCGCGCGGGGCCCCGACGCCAGGAAACCGGGGACGCCGGGACGGCTGCGCGCCTGGGCGACCAGAGCGCCGCTGCTGCCCGCCCTCGTCTTCATGATCGCCGTGACCCAACTGCCGTTCGTGGCCACCCTGGTGATCTCCTTCTTCGACTGGAACGCCCTCTACCCGGACGCCCGCGGCTTCGCGGGGTTCGCCAACTACACCGAGGTCCTCACCGACCCGGACCTGCGCAGGTCCGTGCTGACCACGATCCTGCTCACCGCCTCCGTCGTGCTCGCCAGCCTGGTGCTCGGCCTCGGCCTCGCGCTCCTCCTGAACCGGAGGTTCCGGGGGCGCGGACTGGTGCGCACGCTCCTCATCGCGCCGTTCCTGCTGGTCCCCGTGGCCGCCGCGCTGCTGTGGAAGCACGTGCTCTACAACCCCGAGTACGGGCTCCTCAACGGCCTGCTGCACTGGATCGGCGGGGACTCGGCGCCGCAGCCCGACTGGATCTCCAACACCCCGCTCCTGGCCGTCGAGGCCTCCCTGGTGTGGCAGTGGACGCCCTTCATGATGCTGATCCTGCTCGCGGGGCTGCAGAGCCGTGACCCCGAACTGGTCGAGGCGGCCCGCATGGACGGCGCGGGCACCTGGCAGGTCTTCCGCCACCTGACGCTGCCGCACCTGCGCCGCTACCTCGAACTGGGCGCCCTGCTCGGCTCGATCTACATCGTGCAGAACTTCGACGCCGTCTTCACCCTCACCTCGGGCGGCCTCGGCACCGCCAACCTGCCCTACACCGTGTACCAGAGCTTCTACCAGGCCCACGAGAACGGCCTGGCCTCCGCGGCGGGCGTACTCGTCGTCATCGGCTCGATCGTCATCGCGACCTTCGCGCTGCGGGTCGTCTCGTCCCTGTTCCGAGAGGAGGTGTCCCGTTGACGCGCACGGTACGCACCAAGGGAACCGGCCTGGGCCTGGCCGCCTGGCTCGCCGGGATCCTGTTCTTCCTGCCCGTCGCCTGGATGGCGCTGACCTCCTTCCACTCCGAGCAGGACGCCGCGACCAACCCGCCCTCGCTCGCCGCCTCGCTCACCCTCGACGGGTACCGCGACTTCTTCGGGGCGGGCGGCGGAGCGAGCCCCTGGCCCTCGCTGATCAACTCGTCGGTGGCGTCGGTGGTCTCGACCCTGTGCGTGCTCCTCCTCGCGCTCCCGGCCGCGTACGCCCTGTCCATCAGGCCCGTGAAGAAGTGGACGGACGTGCTCTTCTTCTTCCTGTCCACGAAGATGCTGCCGGTGGTGGCGGGCCTCCTGCCGATCTACCTCTTCGCCAAGAACACCGGCCTGCTCGACAACATCTGGCTGCTCGTCCTCCTGTACACCTCGATGAACCTGCCGATCGCGGTGTGGATGATGCAGTCGTTCCTCGCCGAGGTGCCCAAGGCGATCATCGAGGCCGCGCAGATCGACGGGGCGCGCCTGCCGACGATCCTCGCGCGCGTGGTGGCGCCCGTCGCCCTCCCCGGGATCGCCGCGACCTCCCTGATCTGCTTCATCTTCAGCTGGAACGAACTCCTCTTCGCACGGGTGCTCACGGGCGTCGTCGCCCAGACCGCGCCCGTCTTCCTGACCGGCTTCATCACCAGCCAGGGCCTGTTCCTCGCGAAGGTGTGCGCCGCGTCGCTCGTCATCTCCCTGCCGGTGCTCGCCGCGGGGTTCGCCGCCCAGGACAAGCTGGTCCAGGGCCTGTCGTTGGGAGCCGTGAAATGAAGGCAGCGATCGTCGAGTCGGTGGGCAAGGTCGTCGTCGGCGAGGTGCCCGACCCCACGCCGGGGCCCCGCGAGGTCGTCGTGGAGGTCGCCGCGTGCGGTCTGTGCGGCACCGATCTGCACATCCTGCAGGGCGAGTTCGCGCCCACGCTGCCGGTGGTGCCGGGGCACGAGTTCGCGGGCACCGTCGTCGGCGTCGGCCGCGACGTGCGCACACTGGCGCTCGGCGACCGGGTCGCCGTGGATCCCTCGCTGCACTGCCACGAGTGCCGCTACTGCCGCGACGGCAGGGGCAACCTCTGCGAGCGGTGGGCGGCGATCGGGGTGACCACCGCGGGCGGCGCCGCCCAGTACGCCCTCGCGCCCGCCGCCAACTGCGTACGCCTGCCCGACCACGTACGCACCCAGGACGCCGCCCTCATCGAGCCGCTGTCCTGCGCCGTGCGCGGCTACGACGTGCTGCGCGCGCGGCTCGGCGCGCACGTGCTGATCTACGGCTCGGGGACGATGGGACTGATGATGCTGGAGCTCGCCAAGCGCACCGGCGCGGCGAGCGTGGACGTCGTGGACCTCAATCCGCGGCGCCTCGCCACGGCGCGGCAGTTGGGCGTCACGGGGTCGGCGGCGAGCGCGGACGAACTGGACCGCCCGCGGGGCTGGGACGTCGTCGTGGACGCGACCGGCAACGCGGCCGCCATCCAGGACGGGCTCGAACGCGTCGCCAAGGCGGGCACGTTCCTGCAGTTCGGCGTCGCCGACTACGCCACGCGCGTGTCCATCGACCCGTACCGCATCTACAACCAGGAGATCACCATCACCGGCTCGATGGCGGTCCTGCACAGCTACGAGCGGGCCGCCGAGCTGTTCGCGGGAGGGGTGCTCGACCCCGACGTCTTCATCAGCGACCGGCTGCCGCTGGACTCCTATCCGCGGGCGCTCGACCAGTTCGCCTCCGGGGTGGGCCGCAAGATCGTCGTGGTGCCCTGATGTCGTGGTGCCCTGATTCGGTACCGCCCCCGCGTGGCCGGGACGAACGCTCCGCACGGGCACACGCCCGCAGCCGTGGCCGATGAAAATCCGTGTGCGGGTAAGGGAACGGTAAAGCGGGATCGTTCGTTACCCCTGGCATGACAGCTATGACCCCTGGCTCGAACATCCCGCTGACCGCCGCCCGCGTGGCGGTGGACGTCGCCGCTCCGGTGCGGCTCGACGTATCGGGCCTGCTGCTCACCGCCGACGGCAAGGTGCGCTCCGACGACGACTTCATCTTCTTCAACCAGCCCTCGGGCCCCGGTGTGACCTACCAGTCGGGCGGTGGCACGACCCCCGACAAGGTCACCGTCGACACGGCCGCCGTGCCGCCCGGCATCGAGAAGATCGTCGTGACCGCGAGCCCGGACGCGGCGGGCCAGACCTTCCAGGGCATCGAGCCCACCGCCACGATCCGCAACGCCGACGACGGCTCGGTCCTCGCCACCTTCACGCCGCCGCAGCTCGGCGCCGAGACGGCCCTGGTGATCGTCGAGATCTACCTGCGCAACGGCGCGTGGAAGGCCCGAGCGGTCGGCCAGGGGTACGCGAACGGCCTCGCGGGCATCGCGACGGACTTCGGCGTCTCGGTGGAGGAGCCCGCCCCGGCCCCGGCCGCCGCCCCCGTCGCGCCGCCCGCCCCGATGGCGCCCCCGGTGGGCCAGCCGGTGCAGGGCCCGCCCCCGCCGGTCGCCGACCCGCGCCTGGCCGCGCCGCCCGCGCCCGCCGCTCCCCCGGCCCCCGCGCCCGGCGCCGGGAAGATCAACCTGGACAAGGGCCGCGTCAGCCTCCAGAAGAACCAGACGGTGTCCCTGGTCAAGGGCGGCCGCCCGCTGCTCTCGCAGGTCAAGATGGGCCTCGGCTGGGAGCCCGCGTTCCGCGGCAAGGACATCGACCTGGACGCCTCCGTCATCGCGTACGGCCCGCAGCGCAACCACGTCGACAGCTGCTACTTCGGCAAGCTGTCGATCGTGAACGGCGCGATCAAGCACTCCGGCGACAACCTCACGGGCGAGGGCGGCGGTGACGACGAGGTGATCGTCGTGGACCTCGGCCGCCTCCCGCAGGACGTCACGGGCCTGGTCTTCACGGTGAACTCGTTCTCGGGACAGAAGTTCACCGAGGTCGCCAAGGCCTACTGCCGTCTGATCGACGCGGCCACCGGCGAGGAGCTGGTCCGCTTCGACCTGACCAACGCCGAGGCGCAGACGGGCGTCATGATGGCGAAGCTGATCAAGCAGTTCACCGGCGAGTGGGAAATGACCGCCATGGGCCAGTTCGTGAAGTCCCGTACGGTGCGCGGCATGGTGAAGCCGGCGGCGCAGGCCCTGTGAGGCGGCAGGCCTTGCAGAGCACACGCGCGTGAGGGGCGGCGGACCGGGGGTGCGGTCCGCCGCCCCTCACGCGTCGCGCTTCCGGGTCATCGGGGGCAGAGCTCGGCCGACTTCGAGGTCAGAGCTTGGCCAGCTTCGGGTACGGGCTCAGGAACCGGCCCTGGCGGCCCGCGAAGTCGATGACCACCGCGTCCTCTCCCTCGACGCCGACGATCCTCCCGAGTCCGTACTGGTCGTGGGAGACCCGATCACCCACCTCGAAGTGCTCGACGGGTGGGGCGGGCTGGGCAGGCCGGTTGAAGGGACTGTTCGGCAGGTGGCGGCGGGAGCCGGGGGGCCTCGTCATGTCCGCAGTATGGGCCCACGGCGGCCCGGCACACCATGCTCCGTACTCACACCGCCCTCACATCGGTATGGAACAGACACACAAGTAACTCGAAAGAGCACCTGGGAACGGCGCGGTGTCGGCGTTCGACACCGCGCCGTCCCTCAGGCCGCGGCCCAGGGCCAGTCGGCGCCGGAGCCCGCCTCGATCAGCTGCACCATGCGGAACGCCGCGTCCGAGAGGCCGCCGAAGACGTGCCGGTTGCCCCTGCCGGACGCGCCGTGGCCCGCGCGGTAGCCCGCGAGGTTCCAGGTGTAGACGGGCACGTCCGCGGGGACCTGCTCGGTCGGGTCGCCGTAGTAGCTGTGCGCCGCCTGCTCGTCCGTGACGATCAGTACCCGGTCGTGCTTCTTGTAGAAGCGGCGCACCGCCTCGGTGGTGTTCGTGCCGCCGAGGTCGCCGAAGCGGTCGAGGACCTTCAGGACGGACTCCCCCGTACGGAACTTCACCCGCGCGCTGCTGGAGCCGAACTGGACCAGGTCCGCGTTCGCGGCGCGCATCGCGAGGGCCGTGCCGAAGATCGCGGCCGCGTCGGCGCGGTTGAGCTGGGAGCGGTCCGACAGCGGCGACCACATCGAGCCGGAGCGGTCGACCAGGATCAGCGTGCGGCCCGGCAGCGACGGGACGTTCGCCAGGGAGTGACCGAGCGCCTGCTCCAGCGGGTACGACCAGCGCAGCGACGGCGCGTGCTGGTACGCGGCGAGGTACCGGAAGGGGAACTGCCGGGACGTCGCGACGACTTCGGGGTCGGCGAGCTTGGCCGCGACGGTCGCCGCGACCTCGTCCGACACGCCCGCCTCGTCGAAGTTGCGCAGATTGCGGACCAGTGCCATCGCGCCCATCGACGGGATCACGGCCTCCCAGGCCGCCTTGTCCATGGGGCCCTGCAGCCAGCCGGCGAGCGCCTCCCAGGTGATGCCCGCGGCGGCGAGCCGCTCGGCGCCGCCCTCACCGGTGACCACCGCGCGTCGCTCGGCGACGGGCAGGGCCATCAGCTCGCGGTGCGCGGCGAGCACGTGCGCGCCCTCGGGCACCGCGGCCGTCTCCGGGTGGTGCCGCCGGTCGAGCGCGTACTGGAAGAGGGTGCCCTGCCACGGCTTGTCCGGGTCGGGCGACGCGTGCACGAGGTTGAGGATGTCGCCGAAGCGGTAGCCCTTGGAGGCCGTGTCGTACTTCAGGAGCGCCTTCTCGTTGAAGAGGCGGCGTACGGCGTCGGCGATGCCGCGCTTGACGGGCTTGGGCACGTTCCGGCCGTACGTCGCCGTCCAGTAGCCGAGGAACTCGCCGGGCTCGTCGGGTCGGCGCAGCACGGAGGCGACGACCTGCCGGTTCGAGGGGCCTTCGGTGGCCTGCGCGTCGAGGCGCGCCTTCACGTACTCGGCGGCGCCGACGAGGGAGGCCGTGCGCATGTTGCCGTCGCCGCGCAGCCAGCCGAGCAGGCCCGCGGTCCACGTGGGGTCCTCGACGGCGAGGCGGCGCACGAGCGCGGCGAAGCGGTCGTCGCGGCGGTCGCCGGTCTCGTAGAAGGTCTGCTGGGAGACGAAGTTGGCGACCGCGAGCAGAAAAAGTTCGGAGCGCGCGTCGCGCTGATGGCCCGTGCCGCCCTCGTGCGTGCGCGTGGCGCGGCCGGTCGACTTCACCGGCGAAGTGACCAGTTCCTTGACGGACTTGGTGTTGAAGCGTGCCATGAGAATTCCCCCGAATTCGTCGTGCGTTTTTTGTACGGGGGAGGCGTGCGGCATGGTGTGCCCGAGTTCTGAGGTCGGCGACGGACTTGTGTCGGATGCTCTACCGGATTGAGCTACACCGGCCCGTGGCCGATGACGGGATTCGAACCCGCAACCATCTGAGCCAATGAAGTAACCGCTGCCTTCACACCGGGCACACCAGCTGCTGAGCCTCCCGAGATCAAGGGGGGCCACGGCGTGATTTCTGGAAAGGAAGTAGCCGTTGCCCTGCGCACCGGGAGGTGCGTGAACCGCATGAAATTGTGATGTCCAGAGGTCATGTCGGCGGAACTGTTATGGCGCTCTAACCCCTGAGCTACACCGGCCTGTTGGTACCGGCGGCGGGACTCGAACCCGCGACCTCCCCATGAGGAGTGGAAGTAGGTCCTGCCTTCGCACCTGGACGGGCCTCACTTTAGGAGAGTGAACTGGCGAGGCGCCAAAGGTTTTTTCCGCCGCCGCGGGCGCAACCGTACGATGCCTCACAGGCGTCGCACAGATCGTCAGTTCGTCCCGCTGGAGGGAGCGCCCCGTGGAGGTCGGCGGGTACCGGATCGTCACGCGGCTCGGCGAGGGCGGCATGGGCCGTGTGTATCTGGCGCGTTCGGCCTCGGGGCGGCCGGTAGCCGTCAAGACGGTCCATCCGCACCTCGCCGCCGACCCGGAGTTCCGTGAGCGCTTGCGCCGCGGGACGGTCGCCGCGCGCGCCGTCACGGGACCGCACGCCGCGGCCGTGCTCGACGCCGACCCGGACGCCGAACAGCCGTGGTTCGCCGTGGAGTTCTGCGCGGGGCCCGGTCTGCCGAGGGCGGTGGCCACGCACGGGCCGCTCGACTCCGCCGACCTCGCCACGCTGGGCGCGGCGCTCGCCGAGGCCCTGACGGGGGTGCACGCGGCGGGCATCGTGCACCGCGACGTGAAGCCGTCCAACGTCGTCGTCACCCGCGACGGACCCAAGCTCCTCGACTTCGGCATCGCCAAGTGCGCGGCCGACGCGAGCCTCACCGCCGACGGCGAGGCCGTCGGGTCGCCCGGCTTCATCGCCCCGGAGCAGCTGGCGCGGGACGTGCGGCCGGGGCCCGCGGCCGATGTGTTCGCGCTCGGCGCGGTCCTCGTGGTGGCGGCGACCGGACGGGGCCCGTTCGGTTCGGGCGGCGCGCCGGAGGTGCTCCACCGCACCCTGCACGACGAGCCGGACCTGGTCGGCGTACCGGACACCGCCTGGCGTGACTTCCTCGCCCGCTGCCTCTCCCGGGACCCGGCGGATCGGCCGACGGCCCCGGAGGCGCTGGCCTGGTGCGGCGCGCGGGCGGCCCGACGCCCGTGGTGGGAACAGGATCCGGTGGCCGGTCTGATCCGCCGCCAGGAGGACGAGGTCACGGAGCTGCTGCGGCGGGAGGGGGGCGGGGAGGACGGCGACGACGACGGCGGTGGTGACGCCGACGGCGGCCCTCACGGCCCCGGCAGGGGCGCGGTGCCTGGCGCCGTGTCCGCCTCCGCGCCCGGAGCCGACGCCGGCTCCGCCACACCCACCACCGCACCCCCCGCCGACTCCGCCGGCTCCTCCCTCCGGCCCGACCTCCCCCGCCCGGCCTCCCGGCGCCGTCTGCTCGCCTGGGTCGGGGCGGCGGCCACGAGGTGTGGCGTTTCCCGACGGCCGGGCTCGACATGAGCTGGCGTCGGCGCGCGGGCGGCGGCCACGCGCCCGGGGTGTCCGACGGCGTCCTGCTGCACGGGACCGACGCGCAGACCCTGCGGGCCGTCGATGTCGGCAAGGGCGGGGAGCTCTGGCGGACGTCGTTCGACGACACCGCCCGGTGCCCTCCCGCCGTCGGCGGCGGCCTGGTCCATGTCGGCGCGGGCCGCCTGTGCCGGGCCCTGACGCTGCGCGGCGGCGAGCAGCGCCGACAGTGGGAGCTCGCCGAGCCCGCCGCCTACGACAAGGGCTGGTACGCACGGTTGGGCGACGCCTCCCTGCGCGCCGTCAACGCGCCCTGACCGCGCGTCCGTTCAGCGACGCTGCCGCTTCCACGGCCCCTTGATCGCCAGCATGATGCCGGGCGTCTGGATGTTGGCGTACAGCGTCCTGCCGTCGGGCGAGAACGTGACGCCGGTGAACTCGCTGTACTCCGGGTCGTCTTCGGTGCCGATGTTCAGCTCGTTGCGCGCGATGGGGTAGGTGCGTCCGCTCTCGGTCGCCCCGAAGAGGTGCTGGACGCCGTCGCCGTCCTCCGCGATGACCAGGCCGCCGTACGGCGAGACGGTGATGTTGTCCGGGCCGTCGAAGGCGCCGTCCTTGCCGGGGTCCGGGTTCACGCCGAGCAGCACCTTCAGGGTCAGGGTGCGGCGGCCGGGGTGGTAGAACCACACCTGCCCGTCGTGCGGGACGGGGCTCTCGTCCCGGGCGAAGGAGGCGACGACGTAGGCGCCGCCGTCGCCCCACCACATGCCTTCGAGCTTGCGGGCGCGCGTGATGTCGCCGTCGTCGAACTGCTGGCGCACGGGCACGGTCCGCGCGTCGCGGTCGGGGACCTCGACCCAGTCCACGCCGTAGACCGTGCCGATCTTCGTGGCACGGGACAGGTCGTCGACGAAGCGGCCGCCGGAGTCGTAGCACTTGGGGGCCTTCAGGACGCCCGCGTCGTCGGCGAGGGTGCGCAGCTTGCCGCGGCCGTGCGTGAATCCCTTCGGCGGGGTCCAGCGGTAGAACAGGCCGTTCGGCCCCGACGCGTCCTCGGTGAGGTAGAGGTCGCCGCGCCTGGGGTCGACGACGACGGCCTCGTGGGCGTAGCGGCCCAGCGCCTTGACGGGCTTGGGGGCGCGGTTCGCACGCCGGTCCAGGGGGTCGACCTCGAAGACATAGCCGTGGTCCTTGGTCATGCCGTTCTTGCCGGCCTTGTCCTCGGTCTCCTCGCAGGTGAGCCAGGTGCCCCAAGGAGTGCTGCCGCCCGCGCAGTTGGTGGCGGTGCCGGCGATGCCGACCCACTCGGCGACCCGGCCGTCGCGGCGGACCTCGACGACGGTGCAGCCGCCGGACGCCGCGGGGTCGTAGACGAGCCCCTCGGTGAGCGGCACGGGGTGCGGCCACTTGCTGCGGGGGCCGCCCAGCTCGTGGTTGTTGACGAGGAAGGTGGTGCCGCGCGGGCCCGCGAAGGCGGCGGTGCCGTCGTGGTGGGAGGGCGTGAACTCGCCGCTCTCCAGCTTGGTCTTCCCGCTGTGCGTGAGGACGCGGTACGAGAATCCGGCGGGCAGCGCGAGCAGGCCGTCGGGGTCGGGTATCAGCGGGCCGTAGCCGGGGCCGTGGTGGCCGTGGCCCCGGGCGTCCTCGGTGCCCTCCGTGTCCTGGACGCCCTCGACGTCCGTCGCCGCGAGGGCGCCGGGAGCCGTGGCGAGCGCGCCGACACTGCCGGTCAGGGCGACCCCCGCGCCGGTGATCGCGGAGCGTCTGGCGAAGTCCCTGCGGGTGAGCGACATGGTTTCTCCTGAGGCGCGAAGGTGGCTGCGTACGACCGGGCTGCTGTCGGCGCCACCGTCCCGCTCGCGTATAAACGGCGGTTGAACACCGTCCGACGTCGAGGGGCCCCCTTCCATGAACCTGCCAGCCACCGGTCGCCGTGTCCTCGTCAGCGGGGCCTCCCGGGGCCTCGGCCGCGCGCTCGCCCGGGCCTTCGCGGAGAACGGCGACCGGGTCGCCGTGCACTACGGCTCGCGCGAGGAGGAGGCGCGGGCGACCCTCGCCTCGCTGAGCGGCGAGGGGCACGTCCTGGTGGGCGGGGACCTGTCGGACCCGACGGGCGCGGCGGACGTCGCGGGGCGGGCGGCCGAGGCGCTGGGCGGCGTCGACGTCCTGGTGAACAACGCCGCCGTGAACCTTCCGCACCCCCTCGCCGACACGTCGTACGAGGACTGGGCGGCGCTGTGGCAGCGGCACGTCTCCGTGAACCTCCTGGCCACGGCGAACCTCAGCCACCTCGCGGCCCGCCGCATGATCGACCAGGGCACGGGCGGCCGGATCGTGAACATCGGCTCGCGCGGCGCCTTCCGGGGCGAGCCCGACCACCCGGCCTACGGCGCGACGAAGGCGGCCGTGCACGCGCTCGGCCAGTCGCTCGCCGTCTCGCTTGCGCCGCACGGGATCGCTGTGGCGTCGGTGGCCCCCGGGTTCTTCGAGACGGAACGCGTCGCCCACCGCCTCAGCGGCGCCGAGGGCGAGGCGATCCGCGCGCAGAGCCCCTTCGGGCGGGCCGGGACGGCGGAGGAGATCGCGGCTGCCGTCCTGTGGCTGGCGTCGCCGGTGGCCGAGTGGGCTTCGGGGACGGTGCTCGACCTCAACGGAGCTTCCCACCTTCGTACGTGAAGAGACTTCGTGAACAAGGTCAACAGGAGCGGATCGCCAGCAAAGCGAAGAATCAACGCAGAACACCTTGACCCGCGATGCACACCGCAATAGACATCACCTACGTGCAGCGCCGCACCACCCGCACGGGGAGGCGAGCCGAGTGGACGCACATCAGGCACGCAGCCTCCATGAGGGCCGGCTGATGAAGCTGGCCAATGT
The DNA here is from genome assembly GCF_055558735.1 of Streptomyces sp. NPDC025651. Classification (NCBI taxonomy): domain Bacteria; kingdom Bacillati; phylum Actinomycetota; class Actinomycetes; order Kitasatosporales; family Streptomycetaceae; genus Streptomyces; species Streptomyces sp. NPDC025651. Next base: position 1,583,192 of record NZ_JBVHLZ010000001.1, on the reverse strand, counting down.
CACCGGCGTCGGCACCGGAAGGGACGAGCACTCGGGTCAGGACGTGATCGTCGTCTTTGTCACCCATCGAGTGCCCCGTGACCGGCTCCGTGACGAAGACGTGGTTCCGCAAGTGCTCGAAGGCGTCCCCGTACGCGTGCTCGCCATCGGCGAAGTCGACGCGCAGGACGGCGGGGCGTAGCGAGAGCGACGCACGGGCACGGCGCGGAACTCCCACCCTTCAAAGGGGAAGAGGTGGTCTGGCGTGGTGAGCCAGCCCGAACTGATGCGAGGACCCACTGGCGGTCAGCTGAGCGACAGCTCCCGCCAGCAGGCGACGGCCGACTTCCTGCGGCCCCAGCAGCCGCTGGCCAACGTCGTCGGCTTCGGCCACGGCGTGAAGTGGTCCGACGGACAGCCCACCGGCGAACCCGCGGTGCTGGTGTTCGTCACCCAGAAGGTCCCCGAGTCCATGCTCCCGGAGCGGGACGTCGTCCCGCGCCAGATGGACGACGGCACCCCGACCGACATCGTCGCGGTGGGCCACATCGCGGCGCAGCGCCAGCAGAGCAGGGCCGGCGGCCGCCGCGCCGAGGACCGCGCCTCGGTGACGTACGGCCCCGACGGCAGCGTCAGCGAGCAGCTCGCGGGCCTCGGCCAGCCGCAGCTCGAAGAGCTCGCCGGGCGCGGCGCGTTCGAGCCGCAGCTGCTCAAGCGCCGGATGCGCCCGTGCCCCTCCGGCTTCTCGGTCGGCAACGTACGGGTGACCGCGGGCACGCTCGGCAGCGTGGTCTACGACTTCCTGCCCGGCGCCTCCGTCGACCCGCCAGGCGCCGGACTCGGCGTCCCGGCGAAGTTCTACATCCTCTCCAACAACCACGTGCTCGCCGACTCCAACCGGGCGCAGCTGGGCAGCGCGATCGTGCAGCCGGGCGTCTTCGACGGCGGGCAGGACCCGGCGGACCGCATCGCGACCCTGGACCGCTTCATCACCATCCAGTTCGCCCCGCAGATCCCGCTGGAGCGGCACAACAACGTCGTGGACGCGGCGCTCGGCGCGGTCGACTTCCAGGACGCGACGCGTGAGACGTACTTCAGCGGCGCGCCGCGCGCCTGGCGCCGCAAGGCCAACGTGGCCGTCGGCGACCTGGTGAAGAAGACCGGCAGGACGACGAACATCAGCTTCGGCCGGATCATCTCGGTCGACGCGACGATCGACGTCAACTACGGCACGGCGGGCACGGCCCGCTTCAAGGACCAGATCCTGACGACGAACATCTCGGCGGGCGGCGACTCCGGTTCGCTGGTCACCTCGCAGGACGACGTCGCGCTGGGCCTGCTCTTCGCCGGTTCGTCGACCGTGACCGTGATCAACCACATCGAGAACGTCCGCGCGCTGCTGCGCGTGGAGATCGCCGAGCTGCTGGCCTGACGGTCAGGACGGAAGGAGGGTTTCCCATGACCACTCAGGCACGCAAGCAGAAGGGCAGCCAGTCGCGGACGTCGGAGCACCGCTTCCACAATCCGCAGGGCGCCGAGGTCAAGACGCGTGACGAGGCGTTCGCCTCACCGATGGCCGAGGTGTCGGCCGAGGCCCTGTCGACGGACTGCAAGCTGACGCTGCACGCCGGTGCCGTCACGTTCGCCATCGAGGTGAAGTACAACCCCAACACCTATCCGCACGTGGTGACCGGCGGGCAGATCACGTCCGGCATCTGCGGCGCCCCGTGGGACATCACGGGCGGCACGATCGGCGAGACGATGCGGCTCGACGCGAAGCGCGCGGGCCAGGGCAGCTGCGCCAACACGATCACGATCGTGGGCGAGTACCAGAATCCTCCGGCGTACCGGGGCACGTACGGGTTCGACGGCGCCACGTCGTCGTTCAAGCACACGACTCGGTACGAGTGCTGACGCCTCCGGCACAGTGAGCGGAACCGGGCGGGCCTCAGTGCGAGGCCCGCCCGGCCGCTGTCGATCGCCCCTCGGGCTCGTCCTCAATCGCCGGACAGGCTCAAATTCCTTGCTGCGACCTCGCCTTGAAGGCCGCCTTGCGGGCCTCCTTCGCCACCTTCTTGTCGGGGTGCAGGCGGCCCATCGCCTCCAGGACGTCCGCGGTGGCCGGGTGCTCGACCCGCCACGCCGCCGCGAAGAAGCCGCTGTGCTGCTGCGCGAGCCCCTCGACCAGGCCCTGCAGCTCGTCCGAGTTGCCCTCGGCGGCGAGCTGCGCGGCGATCGTGTCGATGGTCAGCCAGAAGACGAGCTCCTGGGACGGCGCGGGCACGTCCGTCGCGCCGTGCTCGGCGAGCCACACCCGGGCCAGGCCCCCGAGCTCCGGGTCGTCGAGGACGTCACGCAGCGCGGGCTCCGCCTCGTCACCGACCAGGGAGAGCGCCTGCTGGCAGCGGAGCCTGCGCAGCGGCGCGCCCTCGTCGCCGCCGCGCGCGGCGGTCAGCAACTCCCGTGCGGCGTCCAGCGGTTCGTGGCGGGCGAGCCACTGCTCGATCTCCGCCTGCGCGGCGTGCTGCGGGAAGCCGGAGGTGCCGTCGAGGAGGGCGTCGGCGCCCTTGTCCGCGAGGTCGCCGACGGCGGGCACGTCGACGCCTGCCTCCAGCATCCGGGCACGGACGCCGTACAGGCCGAGGGGGGTGAGCCGCACCATGCCGTAGCGGCTGACGTCCTCGTCGTCGGGGGCGGGCGCGTCGGCGGCGCTCTCGTCGTCGATGTCGGCCATGAGCGCCTCGTCGACCGGCTGGTACTCGACGAGGCCGAGCGGCTCGAAGAGCCGGAACTGGTCGTCGAGCTTCATCATCGCGTCCGACACCTGCTCCAGGATGTCGTCCGTGGGCTCGCCCATGTCGTCGGGGACGATCATCGAGGCGGCGAGCGCGGGCAGCGGCACCGGCTCCTCACCGGCGGCACCGTCGCCCACGGTGAGCAGGTAGAGGTTGCCGAGGACGCCGTCCAGGAAGTCGGCCTCGGCCTGCGGGTCCCAGCCGAGCTCGGAGAAGTCGACCTCGCCGTTCTCCTCCAGGACGTCGAGGAGGTCCTCCATGTCGGGCACCGTGGCGTCCGCGTACACGGTGTCCAGGGCGCCCAGCCAGATGCCGAGGACGTCCTGCGGGCTGCCGCCGGAGAGCGCGGCGAGGTCCTCGCCCTGGGTGACGGTGCCTTCGCCGCCCTCCTCCTCGGCGTCGGTGACCTCGACGAGGCCGGTGTCCACGGCGACCCGCCAGGCCTCGCTCGCGTACGCGGCCGCGTCTGCTTCGTCGACGCCGTCCGCCACGAGGCCGAGCTCGGCGGCGGCGGCGGGAAGCTGCGCGTCGACGAGCTCGCCGCCCGCGCCGACCCGGGTCTCGGGCCCGGCCCAGCGGGCGAGCCGCACGGCGCGGGAGAGCAGAGGGGTGGCGAGCGCGGCCCGCGCGAGCTCCGCTTCGGAGTGCAGCAGCACCGGCGGCAGGGTGGCGGGGCTTACGGACATCGGCTGGTTCTCCTCGGACGGATGGGGTCTCCCCTGCTCGAGCGCGGCCGCGAGCTCGGGGATGGCTTGGCAAGGCGCAAGCCTAGACGGATTTGGCACCATGCCGCCCGGTTCATGTCCCTGTCAGAAAACGTACAGCGGCCGAACACCCGAACAACCTTGACAACTCCCCTGGTCACACAAGAGATTGACGCGCGTAGAGCGCTCGTTCGGGCCCGCACCGCCGCATCGTCCCCTCACCGCTGTTCTCCCACTCTGTTCCCTCACCCTCATCCGGAGTTCCCTGATGTCGCACATACCGACGCCCCGCGTACCCAGATCCGCCGCCGTCGGCGCCGTCGTCGCCACCGCACTCGCCGCCGGTCTGCTCACGGCCGGCTCGTCCACCGCCTCGGCCGACGCGGTCGCCGTCCACGACATCCAGGGCACCACGCGCACGTCGCCCCTTGCGGGGCAGCAGGTCAGCGAGGTGGCGGGCGTCGTGACGGGCGTGCGCGGCCACGGCTCCAAGGGCTTCTGGATCCAGTCCGCGGACGGCACGGCCGACGCGGACCCGGCCACCAGCGAGGCGGTCTTCGTCTTCACCGGCTCGGCGCCGCTCACCGTGCGGCCGGGCGACGCCGTACGGGTCTCCGGGACCGTCGGCGAGTACGTCCCCGGGGGCGCGAACTCCGGCAACCAGTCGCTGACGCAGATCACCAAGCCGACGGTGACCGTGGAGTCGTCCGGCAACGCGCTGCCGAAGCCCGTCACGATCGACGCGAAGTCCGTGCCCGCCGCGTACGCGCCCGCCGGTGACCCCGCCCAGGGAGGCAGTGTCAACGCGCTGCCGCTGAAGCCCCGTTCGTACGCCCTGGACCTGTACGAGTCCCTGGAGGGCATGAACGTGCGCGTCGGCAGCTCGCGCGTGGTCGGCGCGACCGACGCGTACCACGAGCTGTGGGTGACGGTGAAGCCCCACGAGAACCGCAACCGGCGCGGCGGCACCGTCTACGGCTCCTACGGCGCGCAGAACGGCGGACGCCTGCAGATCCAGCAGCTCGCCCCCGTCTCCGAGCAGCCGTTCCCCAAGGCGAACGTCGGCGACGTCCTGACCGGCGGCGCCGAAGGCCCCCTGGACTTCAACCAGTTCGGCGGCTACACCCTGGTGGCCCGCGAGCTCGGCACGGTCGCCGACAAGGGCCTGGTGCGCGAGAAGACGCGCCGGCAGGCCAAGGGCGAGCTGGCCGTGGCCACGTACAACGTCGAGAACCTCGACCCGACCGACCCGCAGAAGAAGTTCGACGCGCTGGCATCGGCCGTCGTCGCGAACCTCGCCTCGCCCGACATCCTCGCCCTGGAGGAGATCCAGGACGACAACGGCGCGAAGAACGACGGCACGGTCTCCGCGGGGCAGACCCTGAAGAAGTTCACGGACGCGATCGTCGCCGCGGGCGGACCGCGCTACGCGTGGCGCTCCGTCGACCCGGTGAACAACAAGGACGGCGGCGAGCCCGGCGGCAACATCCGCCAGGTCTTCCTCTTCAACCCCGAGCGGGTCTCGTTCACGGACCGCGCGCCCGGCGACGCGACGACGCCCACCGAGGTCGTGCGCCAGGGCAAGCGGGCCGCGCTGAGCCACTCCCCCGGCCGCGTCGACCCCGCGAACGCGGCCTGGGCGGACAGCCGCAAGCCGCTGGCCGGCGAGTTCGTCTTCCGCGGCCGCACGGTCTTCGTGATCGCCAACCACTTCGGGTCCAAGGGCGGCGACGAGGGCCTGACCTCGCACCACCAGCCGCCGGTGCGCTCCTCCGAGGCCAAGCGGCTCCAGCAGGCACAGGCCGTGAACGGCTTCGTGAAGGACATCCGCAAGGTCCAGCGCGGCGCCGACGTCGTCGTGCTCGGCGACATCAACGACTTCGAGTTCTCGGCGACCACCAAGGCCCTGGAGGACGGCGGGGCGCTGCGCTCGGCCGTGAAGTCGCTGCCCAGGAGCGAGCGGTACAGCTACGTCTACCAGGGCAACTCGCAGGTGCTCGACCAGATCCTGACCAGCCCCGGCGTGGGCGACGCGGACGACTTCTCCTACGACAGCGTGCACATCAACGCGGAGTTCGCGGAGCAGAACAGCGACCACGACCCGCAGGTGCTGCGCTTCAAGCCGTAGTGCCGCGTTCCTGGCCGTAGGGGAACGGCTGGGCCGCCTCAGCCGTAGAGGTGGTCCAGCCAGTCCTGCCACGCCAGTTCGGTGCGCTTGGCGTCCGCGTGCGCACCGAAGTCGTGGACGCTGACGGCGACCGGGGCGCCGAAGCGGTTGCGGCCGAAGAAGCGGTGCAGGGCGTCGTCCGTGCGCAGCCCGATGAAGTACGGGCTGCGGAAGTCGATCACCGCGTCCAGTTCCTCGACGGGGGCCTCCACGCGGACGCGGGCGCCTTCGGACGCGTCGTCGGGCAGGCCGAGGGCGCGGGCGAGCAGCACGAAGGAGTCCGGGGCGGCGGAGCGGGCCGGGCCGTTGAGGGCGGAGTAGGCGACGGGGCGGCCCGCGAAGTACGCCATGTACTGGCGCAGGGTGTGCAGATGGAAGTCGGTGTGCCGGGCGACCCCGTCGTACCGCTCCTCCCAGTCGTCGGCGAAGACGCCACTGCGCACATAGCGCAGCCAGGAGCGGCGGCCGCCGTCGCGGGGCTCGATGGTGTGGTCGAGCTGGTCGAAGGTCTGCCCCGCCACCCTGTCCGGGTCCTCGACGCGGGCGGTGAGGCGGTGGGGCGGGTCCCAGCGGGTGACGGTGCCGCCGGAGGAGGCGGCACCGCCCTCGCGGGGCTCGTACACCATGGGCCGCAGCCAGCCGTCCGTCCCGGTGGTGAGCGCGTCCCAGAGCTCCGCCGGGGAACCCTCGACCTCGAACTCCCTGGCGATCTCGAACTCCCTGCCACGGCTCATGCGGACTCCCTGTACGGGGCGACGGACGGGTGGAGGGCCACCACCAGGCGGTGGTCTCGGCCGCGCTCGCCCTCCGCGGTCCCGTGCGCGTGGATCAGGGCGCCGACCGCGGCGGCCAGTTCCTCGGCGAACGCCGTCCGGTCCGCCGCGGAGGCGAACCGCACCTCGCCGTCCAGCGCGAAGGTGACCGGCCGCCGCCGGGCCCGTGCCGCCAGGGCGAGCAGCGTCCCCACGTCCCGCACCAGGCAAGCGGCCAGCGCGAGCAGCCACCGCGCGGACCACGGGTCCCTGGCCCGCTCCGGGTCGGGCTGCAGGGCGGCGAGGGCCATCGGCGAGATCACGTACGACACCGCGGAGGCCCGCATCAGCCGCTCGGTCACATTGCCCCTGCGCCGCTCCCCGGCGAGCTCGACGAGGCCGTGCCGCTCCAGCGCCCTGAGGTGGTAGTTCACCTTCTGCCGGGGCAGTCCGACGCGGCCCGCCAGCATCGCCGCCGAGGCAGGGCCCGCCGCCAGCTCGGCGAGCAGCCGCGCCCTGGTGGGATCGAGTGACGCGGCCGCGGCCGCCGGGTCCTCGATGGCGGTGACGTCCAGCATGGCTCCACCGTCCCGCCGACAACTATTGCTGTCCAGGCGGACGGGGCCGGGGGCGGGGCGGCACCGGGAAATTACGCCTGGCTCGGTACGAAGCCGTACGCGAACCGGTACCGTGCGACCTCTCCGCCGCCGGTGACCCCGGGGAACTCCTGGACGCGCCGCCACTGCGGCGTGGGCGACCCCACTCCTTCGCCCGCCGCGGCGAGCGCGTCGATGTGGGCCTGCTCGGACTCCCACTCGGCGTAGTTGACGACCCGCGTGCCGTCCGTGCTGACGTGGAAGTGCGCGGAGTACAGCGCGCGGCCCTCGGCGGGGTCGCTGTCCAGGGCGTCGACGACCCCGTCCACCCAGGCGCGCTGCCGCTCGGCGTCCGGCCCGTCGAAGTCGACCCGCACGATCACGATCGCGCCGGGCTCGCGCCCCTCGCGGCCGCGCCCGTCGGTCCAACTGCGGTACAGCCGCGTCTTGTTGAGGCCGAGGCGCTCGATCCCCGGCACCGCCGCGTCGATCTCCGCGTTCCGTGCGTCCCTGCCGTTGGCGGCGCCCGCGAAGAACTCCTCGTACGCCTCGTCGTCCCGCCACTGCGAGTGGTGCAGGACCGTCGAGCCGTCGGAACCCGCGTACACCGTGTACGAGAGGAGCCCCACGTGCGGCCAGGGGCGGGTCTCCCAGGCCTTCGCGATCGCGTCCAGGGTGGCGCGCTGCCGCTCGGGCGAGCCGGTGCTCCAGGTGCTGATGAAGGTGAGACCCCCGTCGGCGGCGCGGGTCGGGTCGGGGGGCGTGCCGGTGCTGAGGGTGGTGGTCGCAGACATGGCGGGTCCGTCCGTCTCGGTCGAGGTCGGGTCCCGGAGCGGCATCCGCTCCGTGCACGCACCACGTTCCGACCTCAACCATGCTTCAGGTCAAGCCCGTTCGTGATCCGGTGCGGTCACCGCCGTAAGGGCGGGGCGCTTGGCCGCCCGCCCGTCCCCCGAGGAGCGCCCCCGCACCCGCCGCCAGATCCACGGCCCCATGAACCCCGCGAACCAGCGCGCCTCCGCCACCGCCGCGCCGAGCACGGAGACCGGGGCCAGCGGCGGCAGCGGGCTCAGCCAGTTGTCGTGCCCGGACAGGCCGAGCGCGTCCGCCATCCCCGCGGCGATCCTGGCGTGCCCGAGCGGGCTCGCGTGCATGCGGTCGCCGCTCCACAGCCGCGGGTCGGTGGTGATGCGGTGCGGGAACGTGTCGAACACGATCACGCCGTGCCGGTCGGCGGCCGCGCGGATGCGGGCGTTCAGGTCCAGGACGCGGGGCAGCGCGCGCCGCGCGAGCGGGGAGATCCGCCCGATGTCCGGGAAGGTCACGGTGGCCACGCGCGCGCCCGCCCCGGTGAGCTCGGTGAACATCTCCTCGACGTCGGCGGCCACCCGCGCGGCGTCGAAGCCCGGCCTCACCAGGTCGTTCATGCCCGCCATGACGGTCACGAGGTCCGGCTTGAGCGCGAGGGCGGGCCCCAGCTGCTCCGCCTTGATCCGCGCCGTCAGGCTCCCGCGCACGGCGAGGTTGGCGTACGTGAAGTCCGGGTGGTCCGCGGCCAGGATCTCGGCGAGCCGATCGGCCCAGCCGCGGTAGCCGCGGTGTTCGTCGCCGTCCCCGACCCCCTCCGTCTGACTGTCGCCGATCGCGACGTAGCGCGCGTACGGATGATGCTGCGTCGTGGCCATGGGCCGAGCTTGCTCCGGGCGCAGGTCCCCGTCAACGCGGGCCAGGCGACGGGGGACCGAGACTCGCAACAGGTGGCCGCCGCCGTCGACGAGCAGCGCTTCCCCCGTGTTGTACGAGGGGTCGGCGAGGTCGGCCACCGCGTCGGCGATGTCCTCGGGCCGCCCCACACGGCCCAGCGGCGGCCGGCCCGCCACCGCCGCCATGGACTCCTCGACGCCCTCGACCCCGTCGAACCACGGGGTGTCGATCATGCCGGACGGCCCGCCGGGCACCGCCCCGGCCGCGCTACCCCCGATCGTCGTCCTTGGTGATGCGGCCCAACTCGCTCTGGAACCAGTCGAGTCGCGCCTGCAGCAGCGCCGCCTCGGCCATCAGCTCGGGCATCCCGAGCCCCGGCAGACCGCCCGCGGACACCGCGGGCGCGGCCGCCACGACCCTCAGCCCCTCCCCCGCCAGCCGCGCGAACTCCGCGACGGGCACGGCGGGGCGCGTGCCCCTGCACCGCTCGCACGCCGACTCGACGCCCCACCATCCCGGCCTGCCCCACCCGCCGTCCGCGAGCAGCGAGGCCGCCGTGCCGCAGTCGCAGGGCGGCACCGTCGCGGTGCGCACCCGCTGCCTGGCGTACCGGAAGCCACGTTCGAAGCGGATGTACGCGCCGAGCACCGTCACTTCGAGCAGCGCGGCCTTGCGGTGCTCCGCGGTGCACAGGAGCCCCGCCGCGGTGGCGCGGTCGTGCACGCAGTGGAAGCCGCAGTCGCAGCGGCGGTGCGGGGCGCGGTGCCGCCTGCCGTACACGCAGCCCGCCTCGTCGAGCACTCCGTACGGCAGGCCCGCGCCGAGGGAGACGCCGGTGAACCCGGCCCGGGTGCCGTCCTGGGACAGCACCGGGCGGGCGATCTTGTATCCGGTCGGCGGCTCCTTCGGGCGTTCCTCGGGGAGCCGCAGCCTCATCGGGTCGCCGCGGCCTCGACCGGCAGGGGCTCCTCGACCGACTCCGTGGCCCGCGGGCCGGGTTCGGGCACGGACGCCCCGTACTCCTGCGACTGCTCGTCGCGCAGCGGCTGCTCTTCGGCGATACCGGTGGCGAGTGCCTTGCCGAGCCTCATGACGCCTCCTAGGGACCGACTGTCCCGCCATGGTGGCCCATACAAGGGCGAGTTGGCACCAGTGCCTGCACCGACTCATCCGCGCGCCCGCCCCCACCTCTTAGCGTTTCCACACTCCACTCCGCAGGAGAATTAAGTGGAGCTTCAGTGATGCCGCGCCGAGACTTCCTCCATGGACTCCGCGACCTCCCGGCCTCCCGCCCCTTTCGGCCGCGCCCGGTGCGCGATGATCACGCCCTTCACGGACACGGGCGCCCTCGGCCTCGACGGCGCACAGCGCCTTGCCGACCACCTGGTGACCGGCGGCTGCGAGGGCCTCGTCCTGTCCGGCACGACCGGTGAGTCGCCCACCACGTCCGACACCGAGAAGGCCGCGCTCGTGCGGGCCGTGGCCGACGCGGTCACCGGCCGCGCGTCCGTCGTCGCGGGCGTCGGCAGCAACGACACCCGGCTCTGCGTCGAGCAGGCCCTCGCGGCCGAAAAGGCGGGCGCCGACGGCCTGTTGGTGGTCACGCCGTACTCCAGCAAGCCGCCGCAGGACGCCGTCGAGGCGCACTTCCGCGCGGTCGCCGACGGCTGCGGGCTCCCCGTGCTCCTGTACGACATTCCGGGCCGTACCGGCACCCGCATCGCGCCGGAGACGATCCTGCGTCGCGCGGACCACCCCCGGGTCGTCGGCGTGAAGGACTGCGCCTACGACATCCTCGGCAGCCAGAAGGTCATCTCCCGCACGGAGTTGGCGTACCACGCGGGCTGCGACGAGTTCAACCTGGCGCTGTACGCGGTGGGCGGCGCGGGGTACGTCAGCACGGCGTCGAACGCGATCCCCGGTCACCTGCGGGCGGTCCTCGACGCGTTCGCCGCGGGCGACACGGCGGCGGCGCCGGGGTCAGCTGGCCGCCACCCCGCTGATCGAGCTGACGATGGCCTCGGGCCTGCCCGGCACGGTCACGGCGAAGGCGCTGCTCGGTGAACTCGGCCTGCCCGCGGGCCCGGTGCGGGCGCCGCTGCGGCCCGCCGGCCGCGAGGCGACCGACGGGCCGCGTGCCGCGTACGAGGCGCTGTGCGCACGGGACACGGCGGGCCGACCGCTCGGCTAGCGGTCCGCGAACAGCGGGGTCCAGCGCCCGGGGTGGTCGTCCGACGCCTTGCGGAAGTCGCTCAGCGGGACGGCCTTCTTGCTGCCGACGGTGACGAGCAGCAGTTGGTTGCGGAACTCGCCCTTGCCGCTGCACTTCTTCGGATCGCAGCCCCAGGCGATGATCCGCCTGTTGTCGGCCCAGGCGAGGAGTTGCTGCCCCGGCACCTTGTCGATCTGCTTGCCGGTGACCGGGTCGTGGAGCGCGGAGCCCGTGCTGTTGCCCTCACCGGCGAGCAGTTTGCCGTCGGGCGAGAGCCCGGCCTCGGGCCAACTGGCGTGCTGCTCACGGGCGGGAGCCTTCGTCTTCCGCCCGTCCTGCGTGTACCAGTTCCGGTTCTCGCCGTCGGCACCCGCGGGCAACTGCTCGTACAACAGCGTGCCGTCGTGGCTCCACCGCAGGTCCTCGCGCGGATTGCCGTCGAAGAACCCGAACTCGTTGTCCGGCGCCTTCTGCGGCAGCGCGCGGAAGGGCCCCACCTTCCCGGAGGCCACGTCGACGATCATGAATCCGGTACGGCTGCCGTGCCGCTGGGGTCCGTTGCCCGGCATGTCGTTGGGCAGGTCGATCATCCGGTCGGGGTTCTTGCTGTAGGCGGTCGCGCTGAGGCGGCTGCCGTCCGGTGACCACTCGACGCCCGCGACGGGGTGGTCCACCGGGATCCACCGCTCGACCTCTCCGGTGAGCAGGTTCAGCAACCCGATGCGCCGGGCGGGCAGTTCGCCCTCGAGGACGGCGGCGGTGCGCATGCCGGGCGCGACATCGATCCAGGCCCACCGCTTGTCGGCCTTCTCGTACGTGCCGGTCTTCTGGTCGAGCAGCCAGAACGTCCGCCTGAAGAGCTCGTCCCCGTTGTCCAGCTTGACGCGCTTGCCGGTGGTGTACCCGGCGAGCGCCGTGTTGCCCGCCGCGATCAGGTCGCGGGGCGGCGACTGGTCGGGGTGGGCGATGACGTCCGCGGTCCGCGTCTGGCTCGCGGGCCGCACGTCCTCCTTGCCCGAGCCGTCGAGGACGGGCACGGCCACCGCGGCGGCGACCGCCACGGCCGTGACGGCGGCGGCGCCGAGCAGGCCGCGCCTGGTGCGGCGTCTGCGGGCCGCGAGCACACGGTCGGCGAACCCGCCGGGCACGGGCGCCGTGTCGGCGGCCTGCGCGCGGAGGGCGTCACGGACCAGATCGTCGACGTTCATGGACGGACCTCCAGGGGAGAGATGCCACCGGCGGGCGATTCGGGCGCGGCGGTCCCGGGCCCCGTGAGCGCCGCGAGTTCGGGCGCGAGGGCGCGCAGCTTGGCGAGGGACCGGTGGGTGGTGCTGCGGACGGTCCCGACGGAGCAGCCGAGGATCCGGGCCACGTCCGCCTCGGGCAGGTCCTCGAAGTAGCGGAGCACGAGGACGGTGCGCTGGCGCGCGGTGAGCCTGGCGAGCGCCCCGCGCATCACGATCCGCAGCTCGGCGGCGGACGCGCCGTCCTTGGAGTCGGCGCTCTCCGGCGGCTCGGCGACGGCCAGTTCACGCCGCGGCCACTTCAGCCGCCACCGGCTGACCTGCTGCCGGTACAGGATCCGCCGGACGTACGCCTCCGGCTCGTCGATCCGCTGCCACCGCCCCGCGGCCTTGACGAGCGCACTCTGCAGCAGATCCTCCGCCGCGTGCCGGTCACCCCCGGAGAGCAGGACGGCGGTCTTCAACAGAGCCGACGATCTCGTCTCCACGAACTCCCGGAACCTTGTCTCGCTCTCGGCATCCATCGCCACCCCTCTTCTCGTCGCCGCGCCGCACGCGCCCTACCACCCCTGATGACGCGCGCGACGCTCCCCCGCTATGCCTGCCTTCAGGAATCGCCCGGACGGCGCCGGACGCCCGACGCCTCACGAACTTTCCCAATGGACACAGAGAATTCCCACCGTTGCCTACCGCCCCGATACGCGCTCCAATGAAGTGGATTCACGCATTCCCGGGGCGCAGTACCGGCGCTCATGCCTCGATGCGCCCTCCCTGCTCCGCTCCCCTCGTTTTCACGGAACACGCCAGGGGGAAAATTTCTGCGGATCAAAGAATATGCCAGCCCGGCATATGGGTCGTTCATCGGGGGTGCCATGGCACGGTCTCGCCTCGTTCGCGAGGTATTGATCATGCTTGCCGTCGTCATGACGTCCTGCGTGAGCACCGTGGGACTCACCATGTTCCTGACGAGCTTCACCAGAATTCAATCCGCAGAGACCGGTTACGCGGGCGAGGCATTCGGAGCAGCAGCAGCCGCCTCGTCCGTGGTGGTGCTGGTCTACATCGCGAGGACTTTTCACCGACAAGGCGAAGAGGCCCGCATGCAGCGCGAGGCGCTCGAAGCCCAGAGGACGGAACTCTCACTGCAGCGCGGAGTGGCGGAGAACCAGCACGAAACCAGCCGACGGGTCGCCGAGGCGACGGTTCGGGGACAACATCGCCATTTGCTGCAGATGGCGATCGATGATCCTATCCTCATGGCCGTGTGGCCGGGTTATGGCCCCGATGTCACCGAAGAACTGCAGAAACAATACATGTACGCGAACTTAATCATCTCGTACACGTGCATGTGTTACGAAGTCGGCTACTACAGCGAGGCCGAAGTCGTCGATTCCCTGTGCCACACCTTCAGCAGCACGAAAATCCGTGACTTCTGGGAGAGGACCCGCGTCCCACGCGACATTTCCACGCCGCACAGGGGCGATATGCGCGAGTTCTACGACCTGTGCGAACTGGCTTACCAGCGCCAGCTGATGAGGATGGGAGCGCGGTCCGACGTGGACGGTCTCGCCGAACCGCGCTGAGGGATCAACCGGTCGGCGGGACCCACCCCGCGCTCATGAGGACCGCTCGCGGAACCACCACGAGCCTCTCCCCTTCGCCCACACCGGAACCAGCGGGAAGTGCTGCGTGGACAGCGGCGGAGGCCTCGGCTCCGATGAACGCGACGTCCCCGGTCGAGAGGGAGAAGACGGCGGGGCAGTTCGCATCGTTGATGCACCCCTCGGCCGGAGTGTCCAGTCGCCTGGTGATTCTCATTCCGTTCCTTCGAACAGGCAGTCCGTAGGCGTGGGCGGAGAGCGCCGCACATGGAGTTCACGCTTCACCTACGTTGCACGGGCATGGCAGGGCCGCAGCCTACGAGGAGTCGTGATGCCGTGGGGCCCCCGCGGGCCGAGGAGCGACGGGGATCCGGGGCTGATTCTCCGGCCAAAGGCCGGGCGGTGCCGGTCACGTGACCACTCGACCAGGTGACGGCCACAACCCGCGACTACGGGGTTCGAGCGGAGATGATCCGGTGCCAGCGTACGAGCGCCCTTCCCAGGCCGTCCTCGGGCCGTGGAAGGGCGCTCAACAATGACCATCGGGCGGGCAGCCGCAAGTCGGCCGCCCACGGTCAGTTGTGGCTGTGCAGGACCTCGTTGAGGCCGCCCCAGACCGCGTTGTTCGGGCGGGCCTCCACCGTGCCCGTGACCGAGTTGCGGCGGAAGAGGATGTTCGAGGCGCCGGAGAGCTCACGGGCCTTGACGATCTGTCCGTCGGGCATCGTGACGCGGGTGCCCGCGGTGACGTACAGACCGGCCTCGACGACGCACTCGTCGCCGAGCGCGATGCCGACGCCCGCCTCGGCGCCGACCAGGCAGCGCTCGCCGATGACGATGCGGACGTTGCCGCCGCCGGACAGGGTGCCCATGGTGGAGGCGCCGCCGCCGATGTCCGAGCCGTCGCCCACGACGACGCCCGCGGAGATGCGGCCCTCGACCATGGACGTGCCGAGCGTGCCGGCGTTGAAGTTCACGAAGCCCTCGTGCATGACCGTGGTGCCCTCGGCGAGGTGCGCGCCGAGCCGGACGCGGTCGGCGTCGGCGATGCGGACGCCCTTGGGCGCGACGTAGTCCGTCATGCGCGGGAACTTGTCGATGCTCGTCACGGCGAGGTGCAGGCCCTCGGCGCGGGCGTTCAGCCGCACCTTCTCGACGTCGTCCACGGCGACCGGGCCGAGCGAGGTCCAGGCGACGTTGGCGAGGAAGCCGAACATGCCGTCCAGGTTCTGGCCGTGCGGCTTGACCAGGCGGTGCGAGAGCAGGTGCAGGCGCAGATACACGTCGTGCGCGTCCAGCGGCTTGTCGTCGAGGGACGCGATGACCGTACGGACGGCGACGACCTCCACACCGCGGCGGGCGTCGGGGCCGATCGCCTTGGCGGCACCCTCGCCGAGCAGCTCCACGGCGCGCTCGGCGCTCAGCCGCTCGGAGCCGGCGGGGCCCGCTTCGGCGACGAGCTCGGGCGCGGGGAACCAGGTGTCGAGAACGGTGCCGTCGGCGGTGACGGTGGCAAGGCCTGCGGCGACGGCGCCGGTGGTGCGGGAAGCATTCGTGTCGGTCATGGGTGAAACCTAACCGGACGGGCGCCGCGCGGGCGAACCGGTCTCAGCGACCGGTCGGACGGGCCACCGGAGCCGGGCTCCGAGTCCGACCGCCCGGCCCACAGAGGCCGGGCGTCAAGCCCCGCCAGCCGCCCCACAGAGGCCGGGCGTCAAGCCCCGCCGACCGCCCCACAGAAACCAGGCTTGAAGCCCGACCGGCCGCCCACAGAAATCCAGAAGCCGGACTCGCATCCGGCCGCCCCACGCCGAGGACAGCACACCCACCGCCGCCATGCCGCCCCCGCGAGCACCGCGCACACCACACACACCGCGCACACCGACCGGAGCGGCCCCGGCGCGCCGGAGCGCCGAAGCACCGAAGCACCGAAGCACCGAAGCACCGAAGCACCGAAGCACCGAAGCACAAGACTCCCCCCCAGCGCCACGGCCAGCGGCACGGCCAGCGGCACGTCCCGCACCACCCCAGCAGCGCTCCCCCCACTCAACCGCCCGACACCATCAGCCGGTTGAGCACCTCCCGCGCATACGCCTCGTCGTACTCGCCGCCGGTGAGCAGCACCTGAAGGGAGATCCCGTCCATCAGGGCGACGAGGGCGCGCGCGGTGACCGGATCGGTGCGCCGCTCGATGACCTCGGCGAGCCCCGCGCACCACTCGGCGGCCACCGGCCGCAGCGCGGGTCTGCGCAGGGCCGCGAGGTAGAGCTCGTACTCCAGCTCGACCCCCGCACGCTCCCCCGCGAACCACTCGCCGAGAATCCGCGCGAGCTCCGCCGCGAGGTCGGCGTCGGGGTCCTCGAACGCACGGCCCGCGGCCATCACCTTGGCGAAGCCCTCGTTGGACTGCCGCAGCGCGGCGACCATCAGCTCGTCGAGCGTCTTGAAGTGGTACGTCGTCGAGCCCAGCGGCACATCGGCCTCGGCGGCGACGGAGCGGTGACTGAGCCCGCCGATGCCCTTCTTCCCGACCACGCGGATCGCCGCGTCGATGATCCGCTGCCGCCGCTCGGGGTCGTAGCGCCGGGCCATCAGTGGGCCCCGCCCAGATTGAGCACGACGACGCCCGCGATCACGAGCGCGATCCCGGCGACCTTGACCACGCTGGTCGACTCCCCCAGGAACAGCATCCCGATCACCGCGACGGCAGCGGTGCCGATGCCGGCCCAGATCGCGTAGGCGGCCCCCACGGAGAGTGTCTTCAGGGTCTGCGCGAGCAGCGTGAAGGCGAGCACATAGCCCACGACCGTGATCAGCGAGGGCCACAGCCTGCTGAACCCCTCGCTGTACTTCATGGCGGTGGTCCCCGCCACCTCCGCCGCGATGGCCGCGGCCAGCAGTGCGTATCCCATGCGTACGAGTGTACATATCGATGCGTACGGGCGTACGTAAAGCGGGACACCCCAACCGGCCGGACCGGTTAGGGTGGCGCGATCACTGTGGGGGGCCACAGGACGTACGACGCGAACCATGGAGCACCAGAGCAATGTCGGACACATCGGGGTGGGGACAGCAGCCGGACCCGTACGGCGGGAATCCGAACCCGCACGGTCGCCATCAGCACCAGAACCCGCACGGCTGGTACCCGAACCCGTGGGGCCCGCCGCCCCCGCCGCCCCCGAAGCCGGGCGTCATACCCCTGGCGCCGCTCGGCGTCGACCAGGTCCTCGGCGGCGCCTTCGCCACGATGCGGCGCTACGCGAAGCCGCTGTTCGGCCCCGCGCTCGCGGCCTACGCCGTACTCGCGGTCGTCATGGTCGCCGCGTTCGGCATCGCGTACGCCACCACGCGCGACGACATCGACGCACTCGCCACCCAGGCGGCCTTCTCCTGGGAGCACGGCGGACCGATCCTGATCGCGTACGGCTCCATGTGGGCGCTCGGCGCGCTCGGCGCCCTCGCCGTCAACTCGTTCGTGCAGGCCACCTGCGCGGCCACGCTGCACGAGGCGGTGCTCGGCAAGGACACGGACGTCCGCGCCGTGTGCCGCAGGGCCTGGTCGCGCGCCCCTGCGGTGGCGGCCGTGACGCTGGTGCTCGCCTTCGTCGTGATGCTGCCGGTGGGCGCGTTCGCCCTGCTGGTCTTCTCCTTCGTCGCCACCCTGCTGACGCAGTCGCTGATCCCCATCGGCCTGGTCTTCCTGCTGCTGCTCGCGGTGCTCCCGCTGGCGGCCTGGCTGTACGTCCTGTTCGCCTTCGCCCCGGCCGCCGCGGTCCTGGAGACGGCGGGCCCGCTGACGGCCCTGCGCCGCTCGGTACGCCTGGTGCGCGGGGCCTGGTGGCGCACGTTCGGCATCTCGCTGCTCGCCGGAGTGATCGTGATGACCGCGTCCCTGGTGTTCCAGCTGCCACTGCAGTTCACCGCACCCGAGCCCCGCCCGGTGGCCCCGGGCACCTCGGCCTCCACCGTCTTCCTGGACCAACTCCGTTCCCAGTCCGGCCTGTACGCCCTGGCCGGCCTGCTCGCCACCCTCCTCACCCAACTGATCGCCGCGGTCTTCCTGCCCCTGGTGACGGCCCTGCTCTACATCGACCGCCGCATCCGCAAGGAGGGCCTGGCCCACACCCTGAACGCGGCGGCGTGAACACGACGAAGCCCCCCGGAGGATCCTCCGGGGGGCTTCGACACAGATCGGCTCAGACGTTGAACCCGAGCGCACGAAGCTGCTCGCGACCATCGTCCGTGATCTTGTCCGGGCCCCACGGGGGCATCCAGACCCAGTTGATCCGCAGCTCGTTGACGATGCCGTCCGTGGCGGACTTCGCCTGGTCCTCGATGACGTCGGTCAGCGGGCAGGCCGCCGAGGTGAGCGTCATGTCGATCGTGGCGATGTTGGCGTCGTCGACGTGGATGCCGTAGATCAGGCCGAGGTTGACGACGTCGATGCCCAGCTCGGGGTCGACGACGTCGTACAGCGCCTCGCGGACCTCTTCCTCCGAAGCGGGCTTCGTGGTCAGGGTCTCGTTCTCGCTCATGCCGTCTTCCTTTCAGCGGCCCCGTCGTTCTCGCCCAGCGCCTGAGCCGTCGCGTCCTTCCACGCCATCCAGCTCAGCAGGGCGCACTTCACCCGCGCCGGGTACTTGGAGACCCCGGCGAACGCGACCGCGTCCTCCAGGACCTCCTCCATCGCGTCGTCCGGCTCCAACTTGCCCTTGGACTGCATCAGTTCCAGGAACACGCCCTGGATCTTCTGCGCCTCGGCGAGCTCCTTGCCGACCAGGAGGTCGTTCAGGACGGACGCGCTGGCCTGGCTGATCGAGCAGCCCTGGCCCTCGTACGACACGTCGGCGATGGTCGACCCGTCGTACTTCACGCGCAGGGTGATCTCGTCACCGCACGTCGGGTTGACGTGGTGCACCTCGGCGTCGCCATCACGCAGACCACGCCCGTGCGGGTGCTTGTAGTGGTCCAGGATGACTTCCTGGTACATCGAATCCAGCTTCACGTTCCCAGCCAGCCCCTCAGCCGAAGAAGTTCCGTACGTGCTCCAGGCCGTCGACGAGGGCGTCGATCTCGCCGGGCGTGGAGTACAGATAGAACGACGCTCGCGTGGTCGCAGGAATTCCGTACCGCAGGCAGACGGGACGCGCGCAGTGGTGACCCACGCGGACCGCGATGCCCTGCTCGTCGAGGACCTGGCCCACGTCGTGCGGGTGGATGTCGCCGAGCGTGAAGGAGATCGCGGCACCGCGGTCCTCGGCCGTCGACGGACCGATGATCTTCAGGTCCGGGACTTCCAGGAGCCGCTTGACCGCGTACTCGGTGATCGCGTGCTCATGGGCGGCGATCTTGTCCATGCCGATCGCGGAGAGGTAGTCCACGGCCGCGCCCAGGCCCACGGCCTGGGAGACCGGGGGCGTGCCCGCCTCGAACTTGTGCGGCGCGGGGGCGTACGTCGAGGAGTGCATCGACACCGTCTCGATCATCTCGCCGCCGCCGAGGAACGGGGGCAGGTCCTCCAGGAGTTCCTGGCGTCCCCACAGCACGCCGATGCCCGTCGGACCGCACATCTTGTGGCCGGTGAAGGCCACGAAGTCGGCCTGCAGCGCCTGCACGTCGAGCGGCATGTGCGGGGCGGCCTGCGAGGCGTCGATCAGGACGAGCGCGCCGACCTCCTGGGCGCGGCGCACGATGGCCTCGACCGGGTTGAGCGTGCCCAGGATGTTCGACACGAGCACGAAGGAGACGATCTTCGTCTTCTCCGTGATGACCTCGTCGATGTTGGAGAGGTCGAGCCGGCCGTCGTCGGTCAGGCCGAACCACTTCAGCTTCGCGCCGGTGCGCTGCGAGAGCAGCTGCCACGGAACGATGTTGGAGTGGTGCTCCATCTCCGTGATGACGATCTCGGTCTCGTGGTCCACGCGGTAGGGCTCGTCGGCCCAACCGAGCATGTTGGCCACGAGGTTGAGCGACTCCGAGGCGTTCTTGGTGAAGATCACCTCGTCGCGGCTGGGCGCGTTGATGAACTCCGCGACCTTGTCACGGGCGCCCTCGTACAGCGCCGTGGCCTCCTCGGCGAGGACGTGCACGCCGCGGTGAACGTTGGCGTTGTGCTGCTCGTAGTACTCGTTCAGTACGTCGAGGACCTGGCGGGGCGTCTGCGAGGTCGCCGCGTTGTCCAGGTACACGAGCTTCTTGCCGTCGTGGATCCGGCGATCCAGGATCGGGAAGTCCTTGCGGATCGCCTCGGTGTCGAGGAGGCCCGGCAGCTGTGTCACGCGGATGCGCCACCCTTCGTGTAGGCCTCGTAGCCCTCGGCCTCGAGCTTGTCGGCGAGCTCGGCGCCACCGGACTCGGCGATGCGGCCGTTGGCGAAGACGTGCACGAAGTCGGGCTTGATGTAGCGCAGGATGCGCGTGTAGTGCGTGATGAGGAGGGTGCCGACCTCGCCCGTCTCACGGACGCGGTTGACGCCGTCCGAGACCTGGCGCAGGGCGTCGACGTCCAGGCCGGAGTCCGTCTCGTCGAGGATCGCGATCTTCGGCTTGAGGAGCTCCATCTGCAGGATCTCGTGGCGCTTCTTCTCACCGCCGGAGAAGCCCTCGTTCACGTTGCGCTCGGCGAAGGCCGGGTCCATCTGGAGCTGCTCCATCGCGGACTTGACCTCCTTCACCCAGGTGCGCAGCTTGGGGGCCTCGCCGCGGATCGCCGTCGCCGACGTACGCAGGAAGTTGGAGACCGAGACGCCGGGGACCTCGACCGGGTACTGCATGGCGAGGAACATGCCGGCGCGGGCACGCTCGTCGACGGACATCTCCAGGACGTCCTCGCCGTCGAGGGTGACGGTGCCCTGCGTGATCGTGTACTTGGGGTGGCCCGCGATGGAGTAGGCGAGCGTCGACTTGCCGGAGCCGTTCGGGCCCATGATGGCGTGGGTCTCGCCCTGCTTCACGGTCAGGTCGACGCCCTTGAGGATCTCCTTGGTGGAGTTGTCGGCCTCGACGGTGACGTGCAGGTCCTTGATTTCAAGCGTTGCCATGGGTGCCTCAGGACTCCTGGGAAGGGGAGGCGTGTACGTCAACGAGTACATCGCCCCCTTCGATCTTTACGGGGTATACGGGGACGGGGCGCGTCGCGGGGAGGCCGGACGGCTTGCCGGTGCGGAGGTCGAACGCGGAGCCGTGCAGCCAGCACTCGATCTGGCAGTCCTCCACCTCGCCCTCGGAGAGGGAGACGTTCGCGTGCGAGCAGATGTCGTGGATCGCGTACACCTCACCCTCGGTGTGGACGACCGAGACCGGCG
Organism: Streptomyces sp. NPDC025651; assembly: GCF_055558735.1. Classification (NCBI taxonomy): domain Bacteria; kingdom Bacillati; phylum Actinomycetota; class Actinomycetes; order Kitasatosporales; family Streptomycetaceae; genus Streptomyces; species Streptomyces sp. NPDC025651. The sequence continues at coordinate 1,562,135 of NZ_JBVHLZ010000001.1, read as the reverse complement.
TGCCGTCGAGTTCCACCCGCTTCGGGGTGTCCTCCTCCAGCTCGCCCAGTCCACAGGCGCGTACGAAGGTCATGCGACCGTCGCCTCCAGCTCCTCTTCGATCTTGGCGATGAGGCGCTCCTCGACGTCCGGCAGGCCGATCTGCTGGACCAGCTCGGCGAAGAAGCCGCGGACGACCAGGCGGCGCGCCTCGTCCTCCGGGATTCCGCGGGACTGCAGGTAGAAGAGCTGCTCGTCGTCGAAGCGGCCGGTCGCCGAGGCGTGGCCCGCGCCGACGATCTCGCCGGTCTCGATCTCCAGGTTCGGGACCGAGTCCACGCGGGCGCCGTCGGTCAGCACGAGGTTGCGGTTCATCTCGTACGTGTCCGTGCCCTCGGCGGCGGCCTCGATGAGGACGTCGCCGATCCACACCGCGTGGGCGTCGTCGCCCTGGAGCGCGCCCTTGTAGACGACGTTCGACTTGCAGTGCGGGGTGTTGTGGTCGACCAGGAGGCGGTGCTCCTGGTGCTGGCCCGCGTCCGTGACGTACAGGCCGAAGAGCTCGGCCTCGCCGCCGGTGCCCGCGTAGTTGACGCGCGGGTGCAGCCGGACCAGGTCGCCGCCGAAGGTGACCACGACGGACTTGAAGGAGGCGTCGCGGCCGACCAGCGCGTTGTGCTGGGCGACGTGCACCGCCTTGTCGTCCCAGTCCTGGACGGAGACGACGGTGAGCTTGGCGCCGTCGCCGACGATGAAGTCGACGTTGGCGGCGAGCACGGCGTCACCGGTGTGGTCGATGACGACCAGGGCCTCGGCGAACGCGCCCAGCTCGATGACCTGGTGCGCGAAGGCGGTGCCGCCCTCGCCGTGCACGGCGATGCGGATCGGCTCGGTGAGGACCGTCTCCTTGGGGACGGACACGACCGAGGCCTTCTCGAAGGACGAGAACGCCTGGGCGGCGATGCGGTCGACGGGCTTGCCCGCCTTGCCGACGCGCGCGTCGTCCCGGCCGACGGTCTCCTGGGTGACGCCCTCGGGGGCGCTCACCTCGACACGGATGCCGCCGTCCGCCACCGCGCTGCCGTCGTGAAGGCCGCGCAGGCGCTCCAGCGGCGTGAACCGCCACTCCTCCTCGCGGCCGTGCGGGACCGGGAAGTCCGCCACGTCGAAGGACGGGGGCGCGCTCATGCGGGTGGCGACGGTGGACTCGGCGGCCACCGCGATCGATCCGGCGGTGGTCGATCCCACCGGGATGTTCTGAGCCTCAGCCATGGCTGTCGTCGTGCTCTCTCTCTGCGTAAAGAAGTCAGTAGCTGCGGGGGCCCGGCCGGTCTCGCACCGGCCGGGACCGGCCGGTGTTAACCGACCGCGCCCTCCATCTGCAGCTCGATCAGCCGGTTCAGCTCCAGGGCGTACTCCATGGGCAGCTCCTTGGCGATCGGCTCGACGAAGCCGCGCACGATCATCGCCATGGCCTCGAACTCGGTCAGACCGCGGCTCATCAGGTAGAAGAGCTGGTCGTCGGAGACCTTGGAGACGGTCGCCTCGTGGCCCATGGAGACGTCGTCCTCGCGGACGTCGACGTAGGGGTAGGTGTCCGAGCGCGAGATCGTGTCGACGAGCAGCGCGTCGCACAGCACGTTCGACTTCGAACCGGCGGCGCCCTCACCGATCTCGACGAGGCCGCGGTACGACGTACGACCGCCGGCGCGCGCCACCGACTTGGAGACGATGTTGGAGGACGTGTTCGGCGCCATGTGGACCATCTTGGAGCCGGCGTCCTGGTGCTGGCCCTCGCCCGCGAAGGCGATGGACAGCGTCTCGCCCTTGGCGTGCTCGCCCATGAGGTAGACGGCGGGGTACTTCATCGTCACCTTGGAGCCGATGTTGCCGTCGATCCACTCCATGGTCGCGCCCTCGTACGCCACGGCGCGCTTGGTGACCAGGTTGTAGACGTTGTTCGACCAGTTCTGGATCGTCGTGTAGCGGCAGCGGCCGCCCTTCTTGACGATGATCTCGACGACCGCGGAGTGCAGCGAGTCCGACTTGTAGATCGGGGCGGTGCAGCCCTCGACGTAGTGGACGTAGGCGTCCTCGTCGACGATGATCAGCGTCCGCTCGAACTGGCCCATGTTCTCCGTGTTGATGCGGAAGTAGGCCTGGAGCGGGATCTCGACGTGCACGCCCTTGGGGACGTAGATGAACGAGCCGCCCGACCACACGGCGGAGTTCAGCGAGGCGAACTTGTTGTCGCCGACGGGGATGACGGTCCCGAAGTACTCCTTGAAGAGCTCCGGGTGCTCCTTCAGCGCCGTGTCGGTGTCCAGGAAGATGACGCCCTGCTCCTCCAGGTCCTCACGGATCTGGTGGTAGACGACCTCGGACTCGTACTGGGCCGCGACACCGGCGACGAGGCGCTGCTTCTCCGCCTCGGGGATGCCGAGCTTGTCGTACGTGTTCTTGATGTCCTCGGGCAGGTCCTCCCAGGACTCCGCCTGCTTCTCCGTGGAGCGCACGAAGTACTTGATGTTGTCGAAGTCGATGCCGGAGAGGTCCGAGCCCCAGTTCGGCATGGGCTTCTTGTCGAAGAGGCGCAGGCCCTTGAGGCGGAGCTTGGTCATCCACTCCGGCTCGTTCTTCTTCGCGGAGATGTCGCGGACGACGTCCTCGCTCAGACCGCGCTTGGCAGCGGCACCGGCCGCGTCGGAGTCGGCCCAGCCGTATTCGTAGTTGCCCAGGCCCTCGAGCTCAGGGTGGGCAGTCTCCGTGGGGAGAGTCATGCGGGGTTCCTCCCGGCCGTGCTTGCTGATGCTGATGTGGTGGTCCGTGTGGTGGTGCTGCTGTCGCCGCTGCCGCTACTGCCGCTGCGCGGGATGAACGTCGTGCAGACGCCGTCTCCGTGGGCGATGGTGGCGAGGCGCTGCACATGCGTGCCGAGAAGCGTGGAGAAGATTTCCGTCTCCGCCTCGCACAGCTGCGGGAACTGCTCGGCGACATGGGCGACCGGGCAGTGGTGCTGGCAGAGCTGTTCGCCGACCGGTGCGCTGCGCGCCGTAGCAGCGTACCCGTCGGCGGTCAACGCCTTCGCCAGAGCCTCGGTGCGCTGCTCGGGGGGCGCGGCGTCCATCGCCTTCTTGTACGTCTCGGCCTGGGCGGTGATCCTCGCCCTGGCGAACTCGACGACCGCCTCCTCGCCATGGTGCTCGGTGATCCACCGGAGCGCGTCGGCGGCCAGCTTGTCGTAGGACTGGTCGAAGGCGTCGCGGCCGCAGTCGGTCAGGGCGAAGACCTTGGCGGGGCGGCCTCGGGTCCGCGCGCCGTAGACCCGCTGCTCGCGGGGCTCGACGACGTTCTCGTGGACGAGGGCGTCGAGGTGCCTGCGGACGGCGGCCTGGGTGAGGCCGAGGCGCTTCGCGAGGTCGGCGACGGTGGACGGGCCGTGGTCCAGGATGGACCGCGCGACCCGGTTGCGCGTGGAACGGTCCGAGCGCGACCCTGCCGCGAGTTCCTCCTGCGGAGCCTCGCCAACGTTTTTCACAACGCCATTGTTGCGTAATTCCTCAGAGCCTGACAACCCGCGTCCGGACCGCCGACTGGTGCGCTGCATCACTTAGGCATACCTAAGCTGACCTGCGGAAACGATCACTGATCGATCAAATCGGTGGCGCGGGTGGAGCCGGTCCGGGAGACTCCTGAACCATGCCGACACCCCCTCCGACCGGCCCTTTGTGCACCCGCGCGTCGCTCGCGGACGAGCTCTCGAAGCTCGGTGTGCGCCCCGGTGAGACGCTCCTCGCGCACACCTCGCTCAGCTCGCTCGGCTGGGTCAGCGGCGGCGTGGTCGCACTCGTCCAGGCGCTCCTGGACGCGCTCGGCCCCGACGGCACCCTGGTGGTCCCCACCCACACCGGGGACAACTCCGAACCCTCGGAGTGGCGGAACCCGCCCGCGCCCGAGGAATGGTGGCCCGTGCTGCGCGCCTCGATGCCCGCGTACGACCCGCTGACCTCGCCCTCCTTCGGCGTCGGCATCGTCCCTGAAGCCGTACGCACCTGGCCGGGCGCCCTGCGCAGCGCGCACCCGCAGGCCTCGTTCGCCGCGCTCGGCCCCGCCGCCGCCACGATCACCGCCGGGCACGCCCGCGCCTGCAGCTTCGGCGAGCGCAGCCCGCTGGCGCACCTGGAGAAGGCGGGCGCCCGCGTGCTGCTGCTCGGCGCGGGCTACGACTCCTGCACCGCCTTCCACCTGGCCCAGTACCGGATCCCTGGCCCCGAGACCGAGAGCTCCTTCGCGGTCATGACGTCCCAGGGGCGCCAGTGGACGACCGTGCGGGAACCGGAGATCCCCAGCGACCGCTTCGAGGAGCTCGGCGCGGCCTTCGAGCGGGACACGGAGGTCGTACGAGGGTTCGTCGGCGCCGCGGAGTCGCGGCTCTTCCCCGTGGCGGACGCCGTCGCGTACGCGGAGCAGTGGCTGTCGTCCCCCGCCTAGAGGCCCTCTCCCTGGAGGCCCTCTCCCTGGAGGGCCTCTCCCCGGAGGGCCTCTCCCCGGAGGGCCTCTCCCCGGAGGGCCTCTCCCCGGAGGGCCTCTAGAGGTCCTCCTCCCGCTCCGGCCGCCCCATGAACCAGTACGACCCGGCCACCAGCAGCCCGCCCCCGACCACATTCCCCGGCACCGTGAACAGCAGGTTCCGCCCCAGGTCGGAGACGCCCGCACCCCCGTCCAGGATCGCCAGGGCGAACAGCGCCATGTTCGCCACGCAGTGCTCGAAGCCGACCGCGACGAACACCAGGACCGGGATCCACAGCACGAAGATCTTCGCGCCGTCCCCCTTGGCCCGGTAGAACATCCAGATCGCCAGGCAGACGAGGAAGTTGCAGAGCACGGCCCGCCAGAAGAGCTGGCCGCCGGCGAGCGCCTCCTTGCCGTGCACCATCTGCGCGAGCATGGCCCGCGCCGCGTCCGTCGCCGTCACCCCGGACGCGTGCACCATCGCGCCGAAGAGGAACGCCCCGACGAAGTTCCCGGTCAGCGAGAGCACCCAGCTGCCGACCAGGTCCCGCGCGCCGGTCCGCCCCGTCAACGCCCCGATCAGCATCACCATCACATTGCTGGTGAACAGCTGCGCCCCCGCGAACATCACGATCGTCAGGGCGATCGGGAAGACCAGGCCCTCCAGGAGCTTCACCGCCGACGAGCCCGCCGCGACGAACGGCGACACCGCGACCAGCAGCAGCACCTCGCCGATCCCGATGTACGCGCCCGCGAGGACCGCCGAGACGAAGTAGCGCGGGGTGCGTCTGAGGTCGTGCGCCTTGTGGGCCGCCTGCTCCGATGTCTCCTCGACGTTCTCCGCGATGCTGGTCACGCCTCGACGCTAGGCCCGGCCTCGTCCCCGTATGACCGGAAAAGGTCACCAGGAAGAGGACCGCGGCCCCGCCCGCCCGGGACCTCGGACCCGTCCCTAGACTGGCTCACCATGCGAAACGAGCCCGTCGTCCAGATCGAGAATCTGGTCAAGCGGTACGGAACCAAGACCGCGGTCGACGGTCTCGACCTGAGCGCCGAAGCCGGCATCACCGCCGTCCTCGGGCCCAACGGCGCGGGCAAGACCACCACGATCGAGATCTGCGAGGGCTACCGGAAGCCGGACTCCGGCACCGTCCGCGTCCTCGGCCTCGACCCGGTCCGCCAGGCCGACGCGCTGCGGCCCCGCATCGGCGTGATGCTCCAGTCCGGCGGCGTGTACTCCGGCGCCCGCGCCGACGAGATGCTGCGCCACGTCGCCAAGCTCCATGCCGAACCACTCGATGTCACCGACCTCATCGAGCGGCTCGGCCTCGGCAGCTGCGGGCGCACCACCTACCGGCGCCTGTCCGGCGGCCAGCAGCAGCGCCTCGCGCTCGCGATGGCGGTGGTCGGCAGGCCCGAGCTCGTCTTCCTCGACGAGCCGACCGCGGGCCTCGATCCGCAGGCCCGCCGGGCGACCTGGGACCTCGTACGCGATCTGCGGCGCGACGGCGTCCGCGTCATCCTCACCACGCACCACATGGACGAGGCCGAGGAGCTCTCCGACGACGTCGCGATCGTCGACGCGGGCAAGGTCATCGCCCAGGGCACCCCCGACGAGCTGTGCCGCGGCGGCGCCGAGAACACCCTGCGCTTCACCGGCCGCCCCGGCCTCGACGTCGGCTCGCTCCTGAAGGCGCTGCCGCCGGACTCGGCCGCGGCCGAACTGACCCCCGGCGCCTACCGCGTCAGCGGCACCGTCGACCCGCAGCTGCTCGCCACCGTCACCTCCTGGTGCGCCCAGCACGGAGTGATGCCGGACAGGATCTCGGTCGAACGCCACACTCTGGAAGACGTCTTCCTGGAGCTCACGGGTAAGGAGCTGCGCGGATGAGCGCCGCCGGTACGTACACGCCGAAGCCGGGCGCCGCCCCGCTCCCCCGCATGATCGCGGCGCAGGCGGCCCTGGAGACGAAGATGCTGCTGCGCAACGGCGAGCAGCTGCTCCTCACGGTGGTCATCCCGACCCTGCTGCTGGTGCTGTTCAGCTCCGTCGACATCGTCGACACGGGTGACGGCAAGGCCGTGGACTTCCTCGCGCCCGGCGTCCTCGCCCTCGCGGTGATGTCGACGGCCTTCACCGGGCAGGCCATCGCGACGGGCTTCGAGCGCCGCTACGGCGTGCTCAAGCGGCTCGGCGCCTCGCCGCTCCCCCGCTGGGGCCTGATGACCGCGAAGACCCTCTCGGTCCTCGTCACCGAGGTCCTGCAGATCGTGCTCCTGACGGTCATCGCCTTCGCGCTCGGCTGGTCGCCGCACGGCAACCCCTTCGCCGTCCTGCTGCTCCTGGTGCTCGGCACGGCCGCCTTCTCCGGGCTCGGCCTGCTGATGGCGGGCACGCTCAAGGCGGAGGCGACGCTGGCCGCGGCGAACCTCGTCTTCCTGCTGCTCCTCATGGGCGGCGGCGTGATCGTCCCGCTCGACAAGTTCCCGGACGCCGCGCAGTCCGTGCTCGGCCTGCTGCCCATCTCGGCCCTCTCGGACGGCCTGCGTGACGTCCTGCAGCACGGCGCGGGCATGCCGTGGGGCGACCTCGGGATCCTCGCGGTGTGGGCGGTGCTCGGGCTCGGCGCGGCGGCGAAGTTCTTCCGCTGGGAGTAACCGAGGGGTGGGAGCAACCGCCGTCCGGGAGTAACCGGCGTCACAGATTCCCCGGATACGTCCCCCTCGTGAAGGCGTGCACAAGCGGCCCCCTACGATGGGGCGCGTGCCAAACGTGACCCGAGCCGACGTCGCTCAAGCCGTGCGGAACCCGCTCGCCTACATCGCCGAGCGCTGGACCCCCACCCAGCGGACCGTCCAGCGGGCGGCCCTCCTCTCCCTCGTCATGACGGTGGTCATCGTGGTGACGGGCGGCGCCGTCCGGCTGACCGGCTCGGGCCTCGGCTGCCCGACCTGGCCCAAGTGCACGGAGGAGTCCCTGACCGCGACCAGCGAGATGGGCTTCCACGGCGCGATCGAGTTCGGCAACCGCATGCTGACGTACGTGCTGTGCGCGGTCGTCGGCTGGGCCATCATCACGGCCCGCTCGCAGAAGCCGATGCGGCGCAGCGTCACCCTGCTCGGCTGGACCCAGTTCTGGCTCGTCATGGGCAACGCCGTGCTCGGCGGCATCGTGGTCCTCGTCGGCCTGAACCCGTGGACCGTCGCGGCGCACTTCCTGCTCTCCTCCGCCCTGATCGCGGTCGCCGTCACCATGTGGCAGCGCACCCGCGAGGGCGACGCGCGGCCGCGCCCGCTGGTCGGCAAGGCCGTGGTGCAGCTCGTGTGGTTCCTGGTCGCGGCGTCCGTGCTGCTGATCGCGGTCGGCACGATCGTGACGGGCTCGGGACCGCACGCGGGCGACTCCAGCGACGTGCCGCGCATGGGCTTCGACTGGGAGATGGTCAGCAAGCTGCACGCGATCCTCGCCTGGATCGTGGTGACGCTGACGTTCGCCCTGTGGTTCGTCCTCAAGGCGGTCGACGCGCCGCGCGGCCCGCTCTCCCGCACCCGCGACCTGTTCCTGATCCTCCTCGCGCAGGGCGCCATCGGCTACGTCCAGTACTTCACGGACCTGCCGGAGGTCCTGGTCGGCCTGCACATGTTCGGCTCGTGCCTGGTGTGGATCGCCGTGATGCGCGTGCTGCTCTCGCTGCGGGAGCGCCCGCTCGCCACGGCCGACCTGCCCGCCCAGGCGGACGACTCACGCCTCTCCGCCGTCTGAGAGCCCGTACACCCTGCGGGCGTTGCCCGCGGCGATGAGCCCGGCCACGCGCTGCGCGTCGGTGAGGGACCAGGCGCCCTCCGCCACCCAGGTGCCGAGCACACGTCCGAGCGCCTCGCGGAACAAGTGCGCCCCGACGACGTGCAGTTCGGGCAGGCCGTGGGCGCCGCTGGAGAACAGCAGCTTGCCGAAGGGCGCGAGTTCGAGGATCTCCGCGAGCACGGCGGCCGCCCTCGCTCCGGTGCGTACGAGCGCGGGGCCGAGGTCGGCGTACACATGCGGGAAGACGGCCGCGAGGTGCGCTGCGCTGCGGTGGTACGGATAGCCGTGCAGCAGCACCAGATCGGTGCCGAGCCCCGCGGTGGCCCGCGCGAAGTCCCCGAAGTACGTCTGCGGGTCCCCGGCCCCGGCATGCAGTTGCAGCGGCCTGCCCGAGGCCACCGCGATCCACAGCAGATGCCGCAGCAGCACGGGATCGGTGAGCACCCCGCCCACCTGCCGCCCCGCGAGCCACCGCTCCACCGCGCCCCGCACCTCGCCGGGCCCCGGCGCCTGGGCCGCGAGGGCGAGCGGATGCCGCACCCCCGCGACCGAGGTGAAGGCGACGGCGTCGGCGGCCGCGGCGTGCACGGACTCGGCGAGGTTGGCGAGGAAGGAGTCGGCGGTGCCCGAGGTGTCCGCGACCTGCTCGGCCAGTAACTCCAGGCGGACGATCTCGCGGGCGTCGGCGTCGCCGGTGGTGGCCATCTCGGCGGGGCCCGTCAGATCGCCCGGCAGGCCCGTGTCGACGAGGTACGTGGTGATGCCGCTGCCCCGCAGCAGGCGGCGCCCCGACTCCAGGACACCCAGTTCGCGGCGGCGCGCGAGATAGCGGGCCGGCGGGCAGTGCGGCTCAAGGCCGAGCAGCGGCGGGCACCAGCGGCGCACCGCGAAGCCGGTCTGCGTGTCGAAGAAGGTGGTGCCGGGCGCGGGCGGTCCCTCGCCGCGGCCGAGGTGGGCCTCGAAGGTGCCGAGACCCAGCTCGGTGCGGAGGACGCCATGGCAGTACTGGTCCACCAGGGACGGCGTTTCGATCATCCGGACTCCCGACGAGTGGACCTTGCTCCTACGGTCCTAACGGGTGACCCGGGCGTCAGGTGTTGCTTTCGGCCGTTGTCGGCAGAACGTTCGGCGGGGCGTCAGCCGTTGTTCGGGCCGCCGATCTGGATGCCCGCCATGCGGCTCCACTCGTAGGGGCCGGTCTTCACCTTCGCGGCGAACTCGCCGTCGAAGTCCTCGTGGACGGTGATGCCGGCCTTCTCCACGGCGCTCTGCGCGATGGCGTAGGTGGGCGCCACCAGGTCGCCCCAGCCGCCGTCCTCGCCGACGAGGACGATGCGGGTGCCCTCGTGCCCGATGTACGCGACCTGGCCCTCGGCGCCGCCGTGCGCCTGGGCGAAGGCACCGATCTCCTTGGCGAGCCGGTTCGCCCGGCGCTCGGCCTTGGCGGCTTGCTTGCTGTCGTCCACCTGCTGCGTGTCTGCCATGGGCAGGATGCTACCGACGGGTAGCCCGTCTGGCGACGGCCGGACGGCGTGGCATGGGCCACGCCGCGGACCGCGCCCCTTCAGGGGCGCGGGGAACTGCGCGACCAGCCACGTCCGGCCCGCAGACGCACGACGGCCATCACAGCGGAGCGTCTAGCGCAGGAAGGGGTCCACCGCGACCGCCACGAAGAGCAGCGAGACGTAGGTGATGGACCAGTGGAAGAGCCGCATCTCCTTGAGCTTGCCGCCCGTGACCTCGGCCTTGGCGCGGTTCTGCAGGCCGTGCGCCTCCCACAGCCACCAGCCGCCGGTGACCAGCGCCACGGCCGTGTAGAACCAGCCGGTGTAGCCGAGCGGCTGCAGGAGCAGGGAGACGGCGACCATCACCCAGCTGTAGATGACGATCTGGCGGGCGACCACCTTGTTGGAGGCGATGACCGGCAGCATCGGCACGCCCACGCGCGCGTAGTCGTCCTTGACCTTCATGGACAGCGGCCAGTAGTGCGGCGGTGTCCAGAAGAACATGACCATGAAGAGGATGATCGGCGCCCACGACATGGAGTTGGTGACCGAGGACCAGCCGATGAGGACCGGCAGACAGCCCGCGATGCCGCCCCAGACGATGTTCTGCGAGGTGCGGCGCTTCAGGATCATCGTGTAGACGACCACGTAGAAGAGCAGGGCACCGAGCGAGAGCCAGGCGGAGAGCCAGTTGACCGCGAAGCCGAACAGCAGCGTGGAGACGACGCCGAGCGTGATGCCGAACACGAGGCACTCGCGCGGGCTCACCATGCCGGTGACCAGCGGCCGCTGCGACGTGCGGTCCATCAGGGCGTCGATGTCCCGGTCGATGTACATGTTGAGCGCGTTGGCACCCCCCGCGGAGAGGTAGCCGCCCAGGCAGGTCACGAAGACCAGCCACAGGTCGGGCACACCCTGCTCGGCGAGGAACATCACCGGAACGGTGGTGATGAGCAGCAGCTCGATGATCCGCGGCTTGGTCAGCGCCACGAACGCCTTGACGCGGGCCCCGAACGGCCGATGGCTCGGGCTCAGGTCCGTCCCGGAAACCCCCGCTGGACGGGATTCAACGGCCGTCACGCACACCCCTGACAGAGACATCCCAGCGAGCCGACCAGCGCCTTCAGACATGAAGATCGGGTAAAGGCTCGCGCGTACCACGCCACTGTAGACGTTGCCCATACCTCGCCCTTCGCGGGGGTGGGGTCGTGTTGGGCGACCGCTCAAGCGGCGTCGGCGACGAGTTGGACCGTCACATGAGCGGACCCGGGGGTCCATTGAGCGGACACATGAGCGAACTCGGCGGCCTTTTGAGCGGACACATGAGCGCCTCCTTATTCACTTGGCCAATCCCCGCGCTTTCCTTTCAGGAGGCGGATCCCGGCATGTCCCGGCAGTCTGGAATGACTCGAAAAAATGCACGTTCTAGCAGCGGTAGGCTCGACATCGGCCGGCTGGGATCTCCATCGCCGGCATTCGACATGTGGAGAGGAGCCCTGACTCAGGGTGAGCACCAAGCCGACCACCACAGACCTCGAGTGGACCGAACTGGACCAGCGGGCCGTTGACACCGCTCGCGTCCTGGCCATGGACTCCGTACAGAAGGTCGGCAACGGCCATCCCGGTACGGCCATGAGCCTCGCGCCCGCCGCGTACACGCTCTTCCAGAAGGTGATGCGTCACGACCCGGCGGACGCCGAGTGGACCGGCCGCGACCGGTTCGTCCTCTCCGCGGGCCACTCGTCCCTGACCCTCTACATCCAGCTCTACCTGGCCGGCTTCGGCCTGGAGCTGGACGACCTGAAGGCCTTCCGCACCTGGGGCTCCAAGACCCCGGGCCACCCGGAGTACGGCCACACGGTCGGCGTGGAGACGACCACGGGGCCGCTGGGCCAGGGTGTCGCCAACGCCGTGGGCATGGCGATGGCCGCCCGCTACGAGCGCGGTCTCTTCGACCCGGAGGCGGCCGAGGGCTCCTCCCCGTTCGACCACTTCATCTACGCCATCGCCGGCGACGGCTGCCTCCAGGAGGGCATCTCCGGCGAGGCCTCCTCGCTGGCCGGGCACCAGAAGCTCGGCAACCTGATCCTGCTGTGGGACGACAACCACATCTCGATCGAGGGCGACACGGAGACCGCGGTCTCCGAGGACACCATGAAGCGGTACGAGGCCTACGGCTGGCACGTACAGCGCGTGGAGCCGAAGGAGAACGGCGACCTCGACCCGCAGGCGCTGTTCGCCGCGATCCAGGCCGCCAAGGCCGTGACGGACAAGCCGTCGTTCATCGCGATGCGCTCGATCATCGCCTGGCCGGCCCCCAACGCGCAGAACACCGAGGCCGCGCACGGCTCGGCGCTCGGCGACGAGGAAGTGGCCGCCACCAAGCGCGTCCTCGGCTTCGACACCGAGCAGACCTTCGAGGTCTCCGACGAGGTCATCGCGCACACCCGCAAGGCCCTCGACCGCGGCCGCGAGGCCAAGGCCGAGTGGGAGAAGGGCTTCGCCGCCTGGCGCACCGCGAACGACGAGCGCGCCGCCGACTTCGACCGCATCGCCGCGGGCGAGCTGCCCGAGGGCTGGGAGGAGAAGCTCCCGGAGTTCGAGACCGGCAAGGGCGTCGCCACGCGCGCCGCCTCCGGCAAGATCCTGCAGGCCCTCGGCGCCGTGATCCCCGAGCTGTGGGGCGGCTCCGCCGACCTCGCGGGCTCGAACAACACGACGATCGACAAGACGAGCTCCTTCCTGCCCGCGGACAACCCGCTGCCGGAGGCGGACCCGTACGGCCGCACGATCCACTACGGCATCCGCGAGCACTCCATGGCCGCGGAGATGAACGGCATCGCGCTGCACGGCAACACCCGCATCTACGGCGGCACCTTCCTGGTGTTCTCCGACTACATGCGCAACGCCGTCCGCCTCTCCGCGCTGATGCACCTCCCGGTGACGTACGTGTGGACGCACGACTCCATCGGTCTCGGCGAGGACGGCCCGACGCACCAGCCGGTCGAGCACCTGGCCTCGCTGCGCGCCATCCCGGGCCTGAACGTGGTCCGCCCGGCCGACGCGAACGAGACGGCCATCGCCTGGCGCGAGATCCTCAGGCGCGGCAAGAAGGCGTACGGCAAGAGCGCCCCGCACGGCCTCGCGCTGACCCGCCAGGGCGTGCCGACGTACGAGCGCAACGAGGACGCCGCCAAGGGTGGTTACGTCCTGTTCGAGGCCGAGGGCGGCGAGCCGCAGGTCGTGCTCATCGGCACCGGTTCCGAGGTGCAGCTCGCCGTCGAGGCGCGCGAGCAGCTGCAGGCCGCGGGCGTCCCGACGCGAGTCGTCTCGATGCCGTCGGTCGAGTGGTTCGAAGAGCAGGAGCAGGGGTACCGCGACAGCGTGCTGCCGCCGTCCGTCAAGGCGCGTGTGGCGGTCGAGGCGGGCATCGGCCTGACGTGGCACAAGTACGTGGGCGACGCCGGCCGCATCGTTTCGCTGGAGCACTTCGGCGCTTCCGCGGACGGCAAGGTGCTCTTCCGCGAGTTCGGTTTCACCGCCGACGCGGTGGCCGCCGCCGCCCGGGAATCGATCGACGCAGCCCAGCGCTGACGCCCATATACGACCAAGTAGGAGATGTATTCCATGACAGACGCACTCAAGCGCCTCTCCGAAGAGGGCGTCGCGATCTGGCTGGACGACCTGTCGCGCAAGCGGATCACGTCCGGCAACCTCGCCGAGCTGATCGACCAGCAGCACGTCGTGGGCGTCACGACCAACCCGTCGATCTTCCAGAAGGCGATCTCGTCGGGTGACGGCTACGAGCAGCAGCTCGCCGACCTCGCCGCCCGCAAGGTCACCGTCGAAGAGGCCATCCGCATGATCACGACGGCGGACGTCCGCGACGCCGCCGACATCCTGCGCCCGGTCTTCGACGCGACGGGCGGCCAGGACGGCCGCGTGTCCATCGAGGTCGACCCGCGCCTGGCCCACAACACGGAGGCCACGGTCGCCGAGGCCAAGCAGCTCGCCTGGCTGGTGGACCGCCCCAACACGCTCATCAAGATCCCGGCGACGAAGGCGGGCCTGCCCGCGATCACCGAGGTCATCGGCAAGGGCATCAGCGTCAACGTCACGCTGATCTTCTCGCTGGAGCGCTACCGCGAGGTCATGGCGGCGTACCTGGCCGGCCTGGAGAAGGCCAAGGAGCGCGGCCTGGACCTCTCCAAGATCCACTCCGTGGCGTCCTTCTTCGTGTCCCGCGTGGACACCGAGATCGACAAGCGCATCGACGCCCTGGGCACCGACGAGGCCAAGGCCGCGCGCGGCAAGGCCGGTCTGGCCAACGCCCGCCTGGCGTACGAGGCGTACGAAGAGGTCTTCGCGTCCGACCGCTGGGCCGCCCTCGACAAGGCGCAGGCCAACAAGCAGCGTCCGCTGTGGGCCTCGACCGGCGTCAAGGACCCGGCGTACAAGGACACGCTGTACGTCGACGACCTCGTCGCGCCCAACACGGTGAACACCATGCCGGAGGCGACCCTGGAAGCCACCGCCGACCACGGGCAGATCACCGGCAACACCGTCACGGGCACGTACGACGCCTCGCGCGCCGAGATCGCCGCCGTGGAGAAGCTCGGCATCTCGTACGACGACGTCGTGCAGCTCCTGGAGGACGAGGGCGTCGAGAAGTTCGAGGCCGCCTGGAACGACCTGCTCAAGTCCACCGAGGCCGAGCTCCAGCGCCTCGCCCCTTCGAAGGGCTGACCACCTTGTCAAGCAGCAATCCGCTGCGTGACGCCGCAGACCGACGGCTCCCGCGTATCGCGGGGCCGTCGGGCCTGGTCATTTTCGGCGTCACGGGCGATTTGTCCCGTAAAAAGTTGATGCCGGCCGTCTACGACCTCGCCAACCGAGGCCTGTTGCCGCCGGGCTTCTCCCTCATCGGTTTCGCCCGCCGCGAGTGGCAGGACGAGGACTTCGCGCAGGAGGTGCACGACGCCGTCAAGCAGCACGCGCGCACGCCCTTCCGCGAGGAGGTCTGGCAGCAGCTCATCCAGGGCATGCGCTTCGTCCAGGGCAACTTCGACGACGACGACGCCTTCGAGCAGCTCAAGGCGACCATCCAGGACCTCGACAAGGCGCAGGGCACGGGCGGCAACTTCGCCTTCTACCTCTCGGTGCCCCCGAAGTTCTTCCCGCAGGTCGTCCAGCAGCTCAAGAAGCACGGCCTCGCCGACGCCCCCGAGGGCTCCTGGCGCCGCGCGGTCATCGAGAAGCCGTTCGGCCACGACCTGGCGTCCGCCCAGGACCTGAACGCGATCGTGCACGAGGTCTTCGCCCCGGACCAGGTGTTCCGGATCGACCACTACCTCGGCAAGGAGACCGTCCAGAACATCCTGGCGCTCCGCTTCGCCAACCAGATGTTCGAGCCGATCTGGAACCGGTCGTACGTCGACCACGTGCAGATCACTATGGCCGAGGACATCGGCATCGGCGGCCGCGCCGGTTACTACGACGGCATCGGCGCCGCCCGCGACGTCATCCAGAACCACCTGCTCCAGCTGATGGCGCTGACCGCGATGGAGGAGCCCGCCTCCTTCGACGCGGACGCCCTCGTCGCCGAGAAGGCGAAGGTGCTGGGCGCGGTGAAGCTGCCGAAGGACCTCGGCAAGGACACCGTGCGCGGTCAGTACTCCGCGGGCTGGCAGGGCGGCGAGAAGGCCGTCGGCTACCTGCAGGAAGACGGCATCGACCCCAAGTCGAAGACCGACACCTACGCGGCCATCAAGTTGCAGGTGGACAACCGCCGTTGGGCGGGCGTGCCGTTCTACCTGCGCACCGGCAAGCGGCTCGGCCGACGGGTGACGGAGATCGCGGTGGTCTTCCAGCGCGCGCCCCACTCCCCCTTCGACCACACGGCCACCGAGGAGCTCGGGCAGAACGCGATCGTCATCCGCGTCCAGCCCGACGAGGGCATCACGGTCCGCTTCGGATCCAAGGTGCCGGGCACGTCGATGGAGATCCGGGACGTCTCGATGGACTTCGCGTACGGCGAGTCCTTCACCGAGTCGAGCCCGGAGGCGTACGAGCGCCTGATCCTGGACGTCCTGCTCGGCGACGCCAACCTCTTCCCGCGCACGGAGGAGGTCGAGCTGTCCTGGAACATCCTCGACCCGATCGAGGAGTACTGGGACAAGCACGGCAAGCCCGCGCAGTACCCGGCGGGCACCTGGGGCCCCACCGAGGCGGACGAGATGCTCGCACGAGACGGACGGAGCTGGCGTCGGCCATGAAGATCGACCTTACGGACACCACGTCCAGCAAGATCAACAAGGCGCTCGTGCAGGGGCGCAGGGCGATCGGCACCCCGGCCGTCGGCATGGTGCTGACCCTCGTCATCGTCACCGACGAGGAGAACGCCTACGACTCCCTGAAGGCCGCGAACGACGCGTCGCGCGAGCACCCCTCGCGCACCCTCGTGGTCATCAAGCGCGCCGCGCGCTCGCCGCGTGACCGCACCACCTCGCGCCTGGACGCCGAGGTGCGGGTCGGCGCGGACGCGGGCACCGGCGAGACGGTGATCCTGCGGCTGTACGGCGAGGTCCTCAACCACGCCCAGTCGGTCGTCCTGCCGCTGCTGCTGCCCGATGCCCCCGTGGTCGTCTGGTGGCCGGTGAACGCCCCGCTGGACCCCGCCAAGGACCCGCTCGGCTCCCTGGCCCAGCGCCGCGTCACGGACACGTACGCGGCCGAGCAGCCGATCCACGAGCTGACCGCGCGCGCCGACGCCTACCACCCGGGCGACACGGACCTGTCCTGGACGCGCATCACCCCGTGGCGCTCGATGCTCGCCGCCGCCCTGGACCAGGTCACCTGCAAGGTCACCTCGGTACAGGTCGAGGGCGAGGAGTTCAACCCGAGCTGCGAGCTGCTCGCCATGTGGCTGGCGGACCGCCTCGACGTGCCCGTGAAGCGCTCGCTGTCGGCGGGCCCCGGCCTGACCGGCGTCCGCATGGACACCGACTGCGGTCCCATCGTGCTCGACCGCGCCGACGGCTCGCTCGCGACGCTCTCCATCCAGGGGCAGCCGGACCGCGCGGTGGCGCTCAAGCGCCGCGAGACGGCCGAGCTGATCGCCGAGGAGCTGCGGCGCCTGGACCCGGACGACACCTACGCGTCCTCGCTGAAGTTCGGCGTGGAGCGCCTGGGCGAGCCGGCGGAGCAGAAGACGGTGCCCGCCGAGGCGAAGGCGACCGAGGCCCCGAAGAAGCCGGCCCCCGCCAAGGCCGCCTCCGCGAAGAAGGCGGCGGCGAAGAAGGCGGCGGCCAAGTGAGCACCTCACCGCAGCTGGTCGTCCACCGCGACAAGGAGCTGATGGCGCAGGCCGCCGCGGCCCGCCTCATCACGAAGATCGTCGACGCGCAGGCCGCGAAGGGCTTCGCGTCGGTGGTCCTCACCGGCGGCCGCAACGGCAACGGCCTGCTCGCGGCGCTGAGTTCGTCCCCGGCCAGGGACGCGGTCGACTGGTCGCGCCTTGACCTGTGGTGGGGCGACGAGCGCTTCCTGCCGGACGGCGACCCCGAGCGCAACTACACCCAGGCTCGCGAGGCGCTGCTCGACTCGGTGCCGCTGAACCCGGCCCGGGTGCACCCGATGCCCGCGTCGGACGGCCCCTTCGAGGTGGAGGCGGCGGCCGAGGCCTACGCCGCCGAGCTCTCCGCGGCCGCGGGGCCCGAGGACCACGGCCCGGTGCCGACCTTCGACGTCCTGATGCTCGGCGTCGGCCCGGACACGCACGTGGCCTCGCTCTTCCCCGAACTGCCCGCGGTGCGCGAGACGGAGCGGTCGGTGGTCGGCGTGCACGGCGCGCCGAAGCCTCCGCCCACCCGCGTCTCCCTCACGCTCCCGGCGATCCGCGCGGCGCGCGAGGTCTGGCTGCTCGCGGCGGGCGAGGACAAGGCGAAGGCCGCGGCCATCGCCCTCTCGGGCGCGGGCGAGGTCCAGGCCCCGGCGGCGGGCGCCTACGGCCGCAGCCGCACCCTGTGGCTCATGGACACGGCGGCGGCCTCCCAGCTCCCGCCCGAGCTGTATCCGCCGGCGGTGGCGTAACGGTTTTCCGCCGTACGCGACCGGGGCCCCGCACCGTTTCGGTGCGGGGCCCCGGTGTGTCAGCCCTCAGAACCCGTTACAGGTGGCGGTGGCGAAGGTGCCGCTGGCGGTGGCGGTACGCGTCGTCCCATCGGCGGTGACCTTGCACCGCACGGACCCGCCGGAGGCCCCCGTGGTCACGGTCAGCGTCCCGCCCTTGACGAACCCCTTGGTCTTCTCCTTCTTGGACCACGGCGGGTCCACGTCACTCAGCTGGTTCTGCGACAGGTCGCCGTCGCTGTACGTGGAGTAGGTGATCGTGACGCCCTTCGCGTCACCGGTGACCTCGTACTCCACGGTGATCTCGCGCTTCGACTCCTTGTCCACCTCGTTGCCGACCCCCACGACGAGCGCGGCACAGCCGCCGACCAGCAGGATCAGCACGACCAGCAGAATCCACGGCCACTTCCTGCGCTTCGGTCGCTGCGGCGGGACAGGCGGCGCGGCCCACCCCTGGGGGCCGCCCTGCGGCGGGTACGCGGGAGGTTCGGACATCGCGGGCTCTTTTCGGCGGGGCAGAAATGACTCCTGCCCCCAGAATTCCCGCCCCCCACCCCGCTCACCAGCGGAAACACCCGCGCATGGGCCCATTCGGGCGAGGCCGAACCCTCAGACCTCCACGAGGCAGCGGCGATAGCTGCTGCCGTCCTGCTCCCGCACCAGGAGCCCGTCCGTGACGCAGTAGCGGCGCAGGGCGGCCGTGTCGTCGTGGACCGTGCGGAAGGCGTCGTTGACCTCGGACTCGCTGTAGGTGCGGTCGGCGTCGAAGAGGGTGTCCGTGAGGTGGACGAGGAGCTCGTGGCGTACGACGGGGCGTACGGGAATGGCCGTGAGGCGGCCGTGGGAGAAGAAGCCGGTGAGGCGGCGCGGCACGGTGGGGTGGGCGTCCACCGGGGCGGGCGCCCGCCGGAAGACGGCCGGGTCGGCCCGCAGCGAACCGTCGGGCAGCCGCTCCACGACCCCGGCGGCCAGAAGGCGCCCCAGATGCTTGCGGGCGACGGGAGAGTCCGCCTCGCGGGGCGGCAGGTCGTCGAGGACTATGCGCGCGAACAGCCGCAGCCTCTCGGGGTCGGCGAGCGCGGCGAGCAGCTGGTCCATGACGGGTTTCCCTCCCGGCGGGTGACAGAGCCGAAGCAGTGTCACCCGCCGGGCGGGACCCCCGCATCCGATTAACGCCCGCGCAGGGTGCGGTACTTGGCGACCAGAGCCTTCGTCGACTCGTCGAGCCCGGGGACGTCGGCGCCCTCCGTGAGCGCGGGTTCGACGCGCTTGGCGAGGACCTTGCCGAGCTCGACGCCCCACTGGTCGAAGGAGTCGATGTTCCACACGGCGCCCTGCACGAACACCTTGTGCTCGTACAGCGCGATCAGCTGGCCGAGGACCGAGGGGGTCAGGGACGTCGCCAGGATCGTCGTCGTCGGGTGGTTGCCCTTGAACGTCTTGTGCGGGACGAGCTCCTCGGCCACCCCCTCGGCGCGCACCTCGTCGGGCGTCTTGCCGAACGCCAACGCCTGTGTCTGCGCGAAGAAGTTGGCCATCAGCAGGTCGTGCTGGGCGACGAGCCCCGGCAGCAGATCCGCCACGGGCTCGGCGAATCCGATGAAGTCCGCCGGGATCAACTTCGTGCCCTGGTGGATGAGTTGGTAGTACGCGTGCTGCCCGTTGGTGCCGGGCGTACCCCAGACGACCGGGCCCGTCTGCCAGTCGACCTGCTCGCCGTCACGGCCGACGTACTTGCCGTTGGACTCCATGTCCAGCTGCTGCAGATACGCGGTGAACTTGGAGAGGTAGTGCGAGTACGGCAGCACGGCGTGCGACTGCGCGTCGTGGAAGTTGCCGTACCAGATTCCCAACAGGCCCATCAGCAAAGGCACGTTGGACTCGGCGGGCGCCGTGCGGAAGTGCTCGTCGACGAGGTGGAAGCCGTCGAGCATCTCGCGGAAGCGGTCGGGCCCGATGGCGATCATCAGGGAGAGACCGATCGCGGAGTCGTAGGAGTAGCGGCCGCCGACCCAGTCCCAGAACTCGAACATGTTGGCCGTGTCGATGCCGAAGTCGGAGACCTTCTCGGCGTTCGTCGACAGCGCCACGAAGTGCTTGGCGACGGCTTCCTGACCGGCCTTCAGCTCGGTGAGCAGCCACTCGCGCGCGGACGTCGCGTTCGTGATCGTCTCGATGGTGGTGAAGGTCTTCGAGGCGATGACGAACAGCGTCTCGGCGGCGTCCAGGTCCCGTACGGCCTCGTGCAGGTCCGCACCGTCCACGTTCGACACGAAGCGGACGGTGAGGTCGCGGTCGGTGAAGGAGCGAAGCACCTCGTAGGCCATCGCGGGGCCGAGGTCGGAGCCGCCGATGCCGATGTTGACGACGTTCTTGATGCGCTTGCCGGTGTGCCCGGTCCACTCGCCCGAGCGGACCTTCTCCGAGAAGGCGCTCATCTTGTCGAGCACGGCGTGCACCGCCGGCACCACGTTCTCGCCGTCGACCTCGATCACGGCACCGCGCGGGGCGCGCAGCGCGGTGTGCAGGACGGCGCGGTCCTCCGTGGTGTTGATCTTCTCGCCGCGGAACATGGCGTCCCGCAGCCCGAAGACGTCGGTCGCGGCGGCGAGCCCGCGAAGCAGCGTCAGCGTCTCGTCGGTGACGAGGTGCTTGGAGTAGTCGATGTGCAGGTCGCCGACCTGGAGGGTGTACGCCGTGCCGCGCGCCGGATCCGCGGCGAACAGCTCGCGCAGCTGCACCTCCCCGAGCTGCTCGCGGTGCTTGGCGAGCGCCGTCCACTCGGGCGTCTGGTTGAGCCTCGCACGGCTTTCTGCGTTCATCTCGGACTTCAGCCTTCTCTCGACCTCTGTACATACCTTGGCCCCGCTGCACGACCAACCTAATTGATCGAGGGCCGGTATGAGAGGTCGAGACCTGTCTGTCCGGGCACATCACGAGAAAGCCGCACACATGGCGGAAAAAGACCACCGGCCGGACACCCAGTGGATGTCCGGCCGGTGCTCAAGTCCTAGATCTCGCCCCGCAGTTTGGCGAGTGCCTCCGCGAGGATCGCCTCGCCGTCCGCGTCGCTGCGCCGCTCGCGTACGTACGCCAGGTGCGTCTTGTACGGCTCGGTGCGCGGCGGGTCCGGCGGGTTGTCCCGGTCCTGACCGGCCGGAAAGCCGCAGCGGGGACAGTCCCACGTGTCGGGGACCTGCGCGTCGCTGGCGAAGCTCGGCTGCGTCTCGTGCCCGTTCGAGCACCAGAAGGAGATGCGCAGTCGCGGCGCGGACTCACCGCGCTCGGCCTCGCCCATCGGCCCCGCCCCGACCCGACTTCCTCGGATCGCGTTGCCACTTGCCACGGTCGTAACTCCCTGCGTGATGGTGCTGCTGCGGGCGCCTCAGTTTACGTAAGGCCCAACGCGCGTCCAGTGTTGGGAGTTACACCCCACCCCCGGACGCAAGCCCCATGATAAGCCGCGCACGCGGGCGCGCACCGGACAAGCAGCCAGTGCCTGGCGCTAGTTGTTCGCCTTCATCAGCAGGCCCAGCGCGACAATGCACGCGAACCACAGCAGACCGACCACGACCGTGATGCGGTCGAGGTTGCGCTCCGCGACGGAGGAGCCGCCGACGGACGACTGCATGCCGCCACCGAACATGTCGGAGAGACCGCCGCCCTTGCCCTTGTGCATCAGCACCAGCAGCATCATCAGCAGGCTGAAGACGATCAGGGCGATCGAGAACCCCATAACCACGGCTGGACCAACTTCCTCGGATCTGACTCGGATCTAATCGACGACGGGGGCCGAAGGCTGCATTCGCGAGCTTTCAGGCTCGCTTCTCGAGCTTCGACCCCCGTCAGGGTACGTCGTAACGCCGCTAGCGCATACTCACTGGTCGCCGAAGCGGACGATCTTGACGAACTCGTCGGCGTCCAGTGCCGCGCCGCCCACCAGGGCGCCGTCGACGTCGGGCTGCGCCATGATGTCGGCGACGTTCTTCGCCTTCACGGAGCCGCCGTACTGGATGCGGACCTTGTCCGCGAGCTCCTGCGAGTACAGCTCGGCGAGGCGGCCGCGGATCGCGCCGCAGACCTCCTGCGCGTCCTCGGGGGTCGCGACCTCGCCGGTGCCGATCGCCCAGACCGGCTCGTACGCGATCACGATCGTCTCGGCCTGCTCGGCCGGGACGTCCTTGAGGCCGCCGTCGATCTGGTTCAGCGTGTACTGGACCTGCTGGCCGGCCTTGCGGATGTCCAGGCCCTCGCCGACGCAGAGGATCGGGGTCAGGCCGTGCTTGAAGGCGGCCTTCACCTTGGCGTTGCAGATCTCGTCGGACTCGTTGTGGTACTGGCGGCGCTCGGAGTGGCCCACGGCGACGTAGGTGCACTTCAGCTTGGACAGCATCGGGCCCGAGATCTCGCCGGTGTAGGCACCGGAGTCGTGCGCCGAGATGTCCTGGGCGCCGTACTTGATCTTGAGCTTGTCGCCGTCGACCAGGGTCTGCACGGAGCGCAGGTCCGTGAAGGGCGGCAGGACGGCGACCTCACAGGCGTCGTAGTCCTTGTCGGCCAGGGCGAAGGCCAGCTTCTGGACGTGGGCGATGGCCTCGAGGTGGTTGAGGTTCATCTTCCAGTTGCCCGCCATCAGCGGCGTACGGGTGGGCTGATTCGTCATGGGGGTGTCAGTTCTCCAGTGCGGCGAGGCCGGGGAGCGTCTTGCCCTCGAGGTATTCGAGGGAGGCGCCGCCGCCGGTCGAGATGTGGCCGAATGCGGTTTCGTCGAAGCCCAGGTTACGGACGGCCGCGGCGGAGTCGCCGCCGCCCACCACGGTGAAGCCGTCGCAGTTGAGCAGCGCCCTGGCGATGGCGGCGGTGCCGTTCGCGTAGTCGGGGTGCTCGGCGACGCCCACCGGCCCGTTCCAGAAGACGGTCTCGGCGTCCGCGATCTTCGAGGCGAAGAGCTCACGGGACTTGGGGCCGATGTCCAGGCCCTCCTTGTCCGAGGGGATCTTGTCCGCGTCGACGGTCTCGAAGTCGGCCGGGGTCTTCGTCTTCAGGTCGGGGAAGTCCGTGGAGACCAGGACGTCGACGGGGAGGACGAGCTCGACGCCGTTCTTCTCGGCGCGCTCCATGTACTCCTTGACGGCCGGGATCTGGTCCTCCTGGAGGAGGGAGATGCCGACCTCGTGGCCCTGGGCCTTGAGGAAGGTGTACGCCATGCCGCCGCCGATCAGGAGCCGGTCGGCCTTGCCGAGCAGCTCGTCGATGACGGCGAGCTTGTCGGAGACCTTGGCGCCGCCGAGGATGACGGTGTACGGGCGCTTCACTTCCTCGGTGAGCTTCTTGAGGACGCCGACCTCGGTGGCGATCAGGTAGCCCGCGTAGTGCGGGAGCTTGGCCGGCAGGTCGTACACGGACGCGTGCTTGCGGTGCACGGCGCCGAAGCCGTCGCCCACGTAGACGTCGGCGAGGGCGGCGAGCTGGTCGGCGAACTGCCCGCGCTCGGCGTCGTCCTTGGAGGTCTCGCCCGCGTTGAAGCGGAGGTTCTCGATGACGGCGACCTGGCCGGGCTGCAGGCCGTCCACCGCGTCGTGCGCGGCGGGGCCGACGGTGTCCTGCGCGAACGCGACGGGCGCGCCGAGGAGCTCACCGAGCCGTTCGGCGGCGGGCAGCAGCGAGAAGGCCGGGTCCGGGGCGCCCTTGGGGCGGCCCAGGTGCGAGGCCACGACCACCTTGGCGCCCGCCTCGGCGAGGGCCTTGACGGTCGGCAGGACGGCGCGGATGCGGCCGTCGTCGGTGATGGTGCCCTCGGCGAGCGGCACGTTGAGGTCGGCGCGGACGAAGACCCGCTTGCCGTCGACGCCTTCGGCGAGAAGCTCGTCGATCGTCTTCATGAACTGGACTCCTTGGGTGGACTGACGCACAACAGGGCCCGGAGCGCGCGGCGTTGCGCGGTCCGGACCCTGTGTTCACATCTGGGTGCCTGCTCTGGTGACTAGAGCTGACCGCCGACGAAGACGGTGAGGTCGACGAGACGGTTGGAGTAGCCCCACTCGTTGTCGTACCAGCCGAGGATCTTCACCGTCTTGCCCT
The DNA here is from genome assembly GCF_055558735.1 of Streptomyces sp. NPDC025651. Classification (NCBI taxonomy): domain Bacteria; kingdom Bacillati; phylum Actinomycetota; class Actinomycetes; order Kitasatosporales; family Streptomycetaceae; genus Streptomyces; species Streptomyces sp. NPDC025651. The sequence goes on along the minus strand of NZ_JBVHLZ010000001.1, from coordinate 1,538,123 downwards.
CCTGGACCATGGTCAGGGAGGAGTCGAAGGTGCAGGACGCCGGGTCGCTGACGATGTCCGAGGAGACGATCTCGTCCTCGGTGTAGAAGAGGATGCCCTTGAGGTCGCCGTCCGCGGCCTTCTTGAACGCGGCGTTGACCTCGTCCTTGGTGACCTCGCGCTCCAGCTCCACGACCAGGTCGGTGGCCGAGCCGGTCGGGACCGGGACGCGCATCGCGATGCCGTCGAGCTTGCCCTTGAGCTGCGGGAGGACGAGGGCGGTGGCCTTCGCGGCGCCGGTCGTCGTCGGGATGATGTTCTCGGCGGCGGCGCGGGCGCGGCGCAGGTCCTTGTGCGGGAAGTCCAGGATGCGCTGGTCGTTGGTGTACGCGTGGACCGTCGTCATCAGGCCCTTGACCAGGCCGAAGTTCTCGTCGAGAACCTTCGCCATCGGCGCCACGCAGTTGGTGGTGCAGGAGGCGTTGGAGATGACGTGGTGGTTGGCCGCGTCGTACTTGTCCTGGTTGACGCCCATCACGATGGTGATGTCCTCGTCCTTGGCCGGAGCCGAGATGAGGACCTTCTTCGCGCCACCGGCGATGTGCTTCTCGGCATCGGCCTTCTTGGTGAAGATGCCGGTCGACTCGATCACGATGTCGACGCCCAGCTGGCCCCACGGGATGTCGGCGGGGTTGCGCTCGGACAGCACCTTGATGGTGTGGCCGTCGACGGTGATGGTGTCCTCGGTGTGCGACACCTCGGCCTTGAGGCGGCCCAGGATGGTGTCGTACTTCAGCAGGTGAGCAGTGGTCGCGGTGTCACCCAGGTCGTTGACAGCCACGATCTCGATGTCCGCACCCTGCTCGAGCAGCGCGCGGAAGTAGTTGCGACCGATGCGGCCAAAGCCGTTGATGCCTACGCGGATCGTCACGAACCGATCTCCTCGTTGGTACGCCGGTTTTAGACGCCGGCGAGTTGTATGGGATGTCCCCGACCGCCTCCGACCCTACCTCTCTGAAGGCCCTGAGGTGACATCGAGAGGGGCCGCGAGCGGCACTGTGGCCCGTACCCCCCAGTAGGAATACGGGCCACCGGGACCTAGGTCCCGATTACGCAGCGTCAGCTGCGCAGATGTGCCAGGGAGGCGCCCATAAGAGCGGCCCTCTCGGCACTTCCGGGCACATGCTCGAACCCGAAGCCGAGCAGCACGCTGTCACGCGCTGTGACCGCCGCGTGGGGCCTGTAGAGCTCCCCGGTCCGGGACCAGTCGCCTGTGATATTGGGGCTTCCGGCCGGGGGCGGAGCGACGCTCCAGGAGCCGAGCGAGGACTCGAATCCCTCGGTCTCCTTGACATCTCCGCCGACGACCAGTTGCGCGTTGTCCGCGAAGAGTCCGCGGCCGCCGCTGGAGGGGTCGGTGACGGCGCTGAGGGAGATCTCGACCTTCTTGCCCGCGTAGGCGCTCAGGTCGAACGCGACGGGCTTCCAGCCGCTGGAGGAGCCGGTGAAGCTGTTCCAGGCGCCGCTCGTGCCGCTCGCCGTGCAGCCGCCCGCGCCGGACGTCAGGTAGTGGCGCAGGAACGGGTGGCCGTTGAGGAAGAAGCCGGCCTCGCACTCGGCGGGCACGGCGCTGGACGAGTTGCCGTTCTTGTCGGGCAGCGTGGTCCAGTCGTCGGCGCCCGCGGTGTGGGCCTCGAGAAGCCCGTGGTCGTAGCCGGGCTCCAGGCTCCAGTTGAGGGCGAACCGCAGCTCCGGGGCTTCGGCGGCCGTGACGCCGGTCAGGTCGAAGGTGTGGGTGAGCCGCTTCCAGTCCCGGTCGGCGTGGGTGGCCGAGGCCATGCCCTGTCCCTCGAAGGGCGCGTACGGGTTGGTGAGGCCGGGGTAGGAGCCCGCGGCCTCGCTCGCGAACCGCGGGAACTGCTTGGGCGGCAGGTTGTCGGAGGTGACGGTGAACCGGCCCGCCTTGTCGAGCGGGTTGGCGTCGGCGGCGGCGAGCGGGGTGCTCACCCCGTCGAGGGCGCCGCTGCCGGTGAAGCTCTTGACGCCGGGTGCGGACAGACGCTCGTACGCGCCGAGGTAGTACTGCGCGAAGTCGTCGGTGAGGGCGTCGCCGAGGTCGACGTCGCCGCCGGCGCGCTCGCCGGACTCGATGAGCTTGCCGCCCTCGTTGAGGTAGTCGCGCAGGGCGAGTTGGGTGGGTGCGCCGGGGACGGGGTCACCGGTGTAGTGGACCACCGCGGAGAAGTGGGACAGGACGCCGAGCGGGTGCGGGGTGCCCTGCTTGGCGACGTCCCAGACGGTGGCCGAGCGGCCGTTGGCCTTCACCGCGTCGACGTACTTCTGGGTCTGCGTCGCCGTCGCGCCCTCCTCGGCGACGACGAGCGTGTTGGCCTTGGGGCGTTCGGCGACGGTGTACGTGAAATGCTCGCTCTCGGTACGGCCCTTCTTCGTGCGGCCGGCGAACCACACCTCGACCTTGTCGCCCACGCGCGCGCCCTCGACCTCGGCGCGGTACTCGTCGAAGTGGAGGTTGTCGTCGCCCCCGTAGGTCTCGCCGCCCTTCCAGGCCCTGAGGTCCTCGTCCTGCGTACGACCGCCGTTGACGCGGTACTTGAGCTCCTTGTCGCGCACGGACTTGCGTGCGGTGACGGCGACCTCCTGGTCCCCGCCGCGCGCGTACGAGGTGGAGAAGGAGTCAGGGGTGAAGTCCGGGGCCTCGATGCCGGTGACGGAGACCGGCTGGTCGGGGTGGAGCGCCGTCTCGGCGACGGCGAGCGCGAAGGGAACGTTCTTCGCGAACTCCTGCTGGATCAGCTTCTCGTCGTCCGGGAAGGTGAAGATGGACGCGCAGTCCTCGGGCTTCCAGGCGTCGTTGGGATCGATGTTCGACACCGTCTGGCAGGTGGACATCTCCGGCGTGAACATCGGGATGCCGTTGACGTTGCCCGCGTGGCCGTCGGCCTCGCCGTTGGTGGTGTAGAGCTCGGAGGCGACCTGCGGGTGGTAGCCGGGGATCGCGGGCTTCTCCGGGGTGCCGGCGAGCGCCTTGTAGAGCACGTCGTCCGGGGTCGGCGTCGCGACCTGCCAGCCCACTCCGTAGAGGATCAGTTCGGCCGCGGAGTGGTAGTTGATGCCGTACGTGAAGCCGATGCGCTTCTGGAAGCGGTCGATCGCCTTGGTCTCGGGCTCGGAGATCGGCCCGGTGCCGCGGTAGGTCTCCGACGACGCGTCGGGGGACGAACCCTCGTTGTCGTAGCCCCACTTGTAGGCGAAGTTGCGGTTGAGGTCGACGCCGTCGCCCGGGGCGATCTTTCCGTCGCCGTCGACGTCACGGAGGTTCTTGCGCCACTGGCGGTCGCCGTCGGCGGCGTGCGTGAAGTCGTAGCCGTCGGGGTTGGCGGAGATCACGAACCAGAGCTCGGTGGAGTTCACGAGCTTGGTGATGCGCTTGTCCTTGCCGTAGTTGTCCAGGTAGTGGTGCATCAGGCGGCGGGTCATCTCGGGAGTGATCCACTCGCGCGCGTGCTGGTTGGACATGTAGAGCGTGGACGGCTTGGAGCCGTCCTTGGACTTCTTGGCGCCCTTGGAGAGCTTCAGGGCGAGGATGTCCTTGCCCTGGAGGGTCTTGCCGATGGAGACGACCTTGGTGAGGTCGGGGTGGGCCTGCCCGGTCTTGACGATCTCCTCCTGGAGCCCGCCCTTGCCGCTGTACGGCCGGAAGACGCCGTCCCCCGCGGCCTTGAGCCGCTTCTGCGCGGCCTTGGAGACCTTGTGCTCGCTCAGTTCGATGCCCTGGCGCTCGATCGCCTTGGCCTGGCCCTCGGTCAGGTACAGCTCGACGCGGCCGGTGCCGCGCTCGGGCGCCTGCCCCACCAGTTCATGGGCGTCCTGGCCCGCCTTGACGAGGATCGGGATCTGCTTCTTGGTGACCTCTGCCTGGTAGACCTTCACGGCCTGCGGATCGTCGGCCGTCGGGGTCCTGCCCGGCCCCGCGGCCTGGGCGTGCGGCGCGGCGGTGAGACCGCCGATGAGCAGTGCGCTCGCGGCGAGAATCGATCTCGCGCCCGCTTTTCGTCTCATGAGCCCCCCTTGCAGTCGTCCGGCACGTTTGTGCGCGAACGCCAGGCTCGTGATACTTCATGATCATGTCAATATGGCGTGAAGGGTGACGTCCAGGAGGACGCAAAGAAGCCGCCGGTGCCTCGGGGCACCGGCGGCTCGGGGAGCGAACGAGGCGGTCAGACCGCCATGTTGTCGGCGAGCTCCTCGGTCAGATTGGACTCCGTACCCGGAATGCCCAGGTCCTGGGCCCGCTTGTCGGCCATGGCCAGGAGGCGGCGGATGCGGCCCGCGACCGCGTCCTTGGTCAGCGGCGGGTCGGCGAGCGCGCCCAGCTCCTCCAGGGAGGCCTGCTTGTGCTCCATGCGCAGGCGGCCGGCGGCCGCGAGGTGCTCGGGCACCTCCTCGCCGAGGATCTCCAGGGCGCGCTGCACCCGGGCGCCCGCGGCGACGGCCGCGCGGGCCGAGCGGCGCAGGTTCGCGTCGTCGAAGTTGGCCAGGCGGTTGGCGGTGGCGCGCACCTCGCGCCGCATCCGCCGCTCCTCCCAGGCGAGCACCGACTCGTGTGCGCCCAACCGGGTGAGCAGGGCGCCGATCGCGTCGCCGTCGCGGACGACCACGCGGTCCACGCCGCGCACCTCGCGCGCCTTGGCGGCGATGCTCAGCCTGCGCGCGGCCCCCACCAGCGCGAGCGCGGCCTCGGGGCCCGGGCAGGTCACCTCCAGGGAGGAGGAGCGGCCGGGCTCGGTGAGCGAGCCGTGCGCGAGGAACGCGCCGCGCCACGCCGCCTCCGCGTCACAGGTGGCCCCCGAGACCACCTGCGGCGGCAGGCCGCGGATGGGACGGCCGCGGCCGTCCACGAGCCCCGTCTGGCGGGCCAGCTGGTCGCCGCCCGCGACCACGCGGACGACGTAGCGCGAGCCGCGCCGCAGCCCGCCGGGGGCCATCACGATCAGCTCCGAGCTGTGCCCGAAGATCTCCAGGATGTCCCGCTTGAGCCGCCGTGCGGCCATCGCGGTGTCCAGCTCCGCCTCGATCACGATGCGGCCGCTCACCAGGTGAAGGCCGCCCGCGAACCGCAGGATCGCCGAGACCTCTGCCTTCCTGCAGCAGGTCCGGGTGACGGGGAGCCGGGAGATCTCGTCCTTCACCGCTGCCGTCATCGCCATGGGCCGATCCTTCCATGCATCCGAAAAATACGGTCGTACGCGGCTGCCAGGAGCTCCGGATCGTGCCTCGGAGTCCCGTCGGGCCGGGCCACGGGCGCCAGCTCGACCGTGGCACCGAGCCGCTTGGCGGCATCGGTCAGGGACTCACGATCGGGCACGGCGGCGTCGTCGGCCAGCACCACGTCCAGGGCGAGTTTAGGGGCGTGTCGGGCCAAAACCTCCAAATGACGCTGCGGAGAGAAGCCTTCGGTTTCTCCCGGTTGCGGGGCGAGGTTGAGCGAGAGGACCTTGCGGGCCTTCGTCTCGGTGAGCGCGTCGAGCAGTTCGGGGACCAGCAGGTGCGGGATCACCGAGGAGAACCAGGATCCCGGGCCGAGCACCACCCAGTCCGCGTCGAGGACGGCGGCGACCGCCTCGGGGACGGCCGGCGGGTCGTGCGGCACGACGTGCACGGACTGGACCTCGCCCGGGGTGAGGGCCACCGTGGCCTGCCCGCGGACGGTGTCCACGTCGTCCGGGCGCTCGGGGTCGTGGCCCTTGACCAGTGCCTGGAGCTCCAGTGGAACGGCCGACATGGGCAGGACGCGGCCCTGCGCGCCGAGCAGGCGGCCGACCAGGTCGAGGGCCTGGACGTGGTCGCCGAGCTGTTCCCACAGGGCGACGATCAGCAGATTGCCGACCGCGTGCTCGTGCAGGTCGCCCTTGGACTGGAAGCGGTGCTGGATGACGCGGGCCCAGGTCTGGCCCCAGTCGTCGTCGCCGCACAGCGCGGCGAGCGCCTTGCGCAGGTCGCCGGGCGGCAGCACGCCCAGCTCGTCGCGCAGGCGCCCGCTGGAGCCGCCGTCGTCGGCGACCGTGACGACGGCGGTGAGGTCTCCGGCTCCGGTGATGCGGCGCAGCGCGGCGAGCGAGGCGGACAGGCCCATGCCCCCGCCGAGCGCGACCACCTTCGGCTGGGTGCCCCGCTTGCGGCCCAGCCTGCTCAGGCGGACGGTCCGGCGGTTGGGCTTCATTCGCGCCCCATGTCCCGGTGGACGATGACGGTCTCCACGCCCTCGGACGCCAGGCGCGCCGCGAGCTTCTCCGACATGGCCACGGAGCGGTGCTTGCCGCCCGTACAGCCGACCGCGATCGTCACGTAGCGCTTGCCCTCGCGGCGGTAGCCCGCGGCGATGAGCTGGAGCAGTTCGGCGTACCTGTCGAGGAACTCCTTGGCGCCGGGCTGGTTGAAGACGTACGCCGCGACCTCCTCGTTCATGCCGGTGTACTGGCGCAGCTCGGGGACCCAGTGGGGGTTGGGCAGGAAGCGCATGTCCACGACCAGGTCGGCGTCGACCGGCAGGCCGTACTTGAAGCCGAAGGACATGACCGTGGCCCGCAGCTCGGGCTCCTCCTCGCCCGCGAACTGGGCGTCCATCTTCGCGCGCAGCTCGTGCACGTTCAGGCTGGAGGTGTCGATGACCAGGTCGGCGTCGCCGCGCAGCTCGCGCAGGAGGTCGCGCTCGGCCGCGATGCCGTCGACGATGCGGCCGTCGCCCTGCAGCGGGTGCGGGCGGCGGACCGACTCGAAGCGGCGGACCAGGGCCTCGTCCGAGGACTCCAGGAAGACGATGCGCCGCGTGACGTTCTTCGACTCCAGCTCGGCGAGGGAGTCGCGGAGGTTGTCGAAGAAGCGCCTGCCGCGCACGTCGACGACGACCGCGATGCGGGCGACGTTGCCCTGCGAGCGGGCGCCGAGCTCCACCATGGTGGGGATCAGCGCGGGCGGCAGGTTGTCGACCACGAACCAGCCGAGGTCCTCCAGGCACTTGGCCGCCGTGCTGCGTCCGGCGCCCGACATGCCGGAGATGATCACCAGTTCGGGGATCGCCGCTTCCGGTACTCCTGGCGTCTCGATCGGCGTGCCCGCACTCACTTGCTCTCCACCTTCGTCGTGCTCGCTCATGTCTCCTGCCCCCGTCGTTCCTCCGAGGTGCCCGCGGTCACGGGCTCCTCCTCTTCCATGATCTCTCCGGTCGCCGTGTTCACGGCGGGTGCGGCGGGTGCCGCTCGGGCGAAGGCCGCCACGACGGCCTCGGCCGTCTTGCGGCCCACGCCGGGAACCTCGCAGATCTGGTCGATTGTCGCGGATCGGAGCTTCTTCACCGAACCGAAGTGCTTGATCAGTGTCTGTTTGCGCGCGTCGCCGAGGCCCGGGACCTCGTCCAGGGGCCCGGCGCGGAAGCGCTTGGCCCGCTTGGTGCGCTGGTAGGTGATGGCGAAGCGGTGCGCCTCGTCACGTACGCGCTGGAGGAGGTAGAGCCCCTCGCTGGTGCGCGGCAGGATCACCGGGTCGTCCTCGTCCGGGACCCAGACCTCCTCCAGGCGCTTGGCGAGGCCGCAGACCGCGATGTCGTCGATGCCGAGCTCGTCCAGGGCCCGCTTGGCGGCCGCGACCTGCGGCTGGCCGCCGTCGACCACGACGAGCTGGGGCGGGTAGGCGAAGCGCTTGGGGCGGCCGTCCTCCTCGGTCGGGCCGGTGTCCGCCACCTCACCCGTCTCTTCGTCCACCCACTCCCCCGTCTTCTCCTTCTCCGCGAGGTACCGCTTGAAGCGGCGCGTGATCACCTCGTGCATGGAGCGGACGTCGTCCTGACCCTCGAAGCCCTTGATCTGGAAGCGGCGGTACTCGCTCTTGCGGGCGAGGCCGTCCTCGAAGACGACCATCGACGCCACCACGTCGTCGCCCTGCAGGTGCGAGATGTCGTAGCACTCGATGCGCAGTGGGGCGCTGTCGAGATCCAGGGCGGCGGCGATCTCCTCGAGCGCGCGCGAGCGCGTGGTGAGGTCGGAGGCTCGCTTGGTCTTGTGCAGGACGAGGGACTGCTGGGCGTTGCGCGCGACGGTCTCCATGAGGGCCTTCTTGTCGCCGCGCTGCGGGACGCGCAGCGAGACGTTCGCGCCGCGGCGCTCGGTCAGCCACTCCTGGACCGGCTCTATGGGGTCGGGCAGCGCGGGGACGAGCACCTCCTTGGGTACGGCGTCGCCCCTCTCCTCTCCGTACAGCTGCTGGAGCGCGTGCTCGACGAGGTCGCCGCTGGTGACCGCCTCGACCTTGTCGGTGACCCAGCCGCGCTGTCCGCGCACACGGCCGCCGCGGACGTGGAAGATCTGCACGGCGGCTTCGAGCTCGTCCTCGGCGAGGGCGATGAGGTCCGCGTCCGTGGCGTCGGCGAGGACGACGGCGCTCTTCTCCATCGCCTTCTTGAGGGCGTCGATGTCGTCGCGCAGGCGCGCCGCCCTCTCGTACTCCATCTCCTCGGCCGCGTCCGTCATCTGGCGCTCCAGGCGGCGGATGTACGTCCCCGTGCGGCCCGCCATGAAGTCGCAGAAGTCCTCGGCGAGTTGGCGGTGGTCCTCGGGGGTGATGCGCTCCACGCAGGGCGCCGCGCACTTGCCGATGTAGCCGAGCAGGCAGGGGCGGCCGGTGCGCGCGGCGTTCTTGAACACGCCCGCGGAACAGGTGCGGACGGGGAAGGCGCGCAGCAGGAGGTCGACCGTGTCGCGGATCGCCCACGCGTGGCCGTAGGGACCGAAGTAGCGCACGCCCTTCTTCTTCGCGCCGCGCATCACCTGCACGCGCGGGAACTGCTCGTTCATCGTCACCGCGAGGTACGGATAGCTCTTGTCGTCGCGGTACTTGACGTTGAACCGGGGGTCGAACTCCTTGATCCAGGAGTACTCCAGCTGGAGCGCCTCGACCTCGGTGGTGACGACCGTCCACTCGACGGAGGCGGCCGTCGTCACCATGGAGCGCGTACGCGGGTGGAGATTGGCCAGATCCTGGAAGTAGTTGGCCAGGCGCTGACGCAGGCTCTTGGCCTTCCCGACATAGATCACCCGGCGGTGCTCGTCGCGGAATTTGTAGACCCCCGGGGCGTCGGGGATCTGTCCCGGCTGGGGGCGGTAGCTGGAAGGGTCGGCCATGTCGGACAGCCTACTGGCGAGGTCCGACAGCGCGGGTCAGCGTCCGGATCCGCCGGCGGTGACGGCGATGACGTCGCCCGGTTCGAGCCGGTCGTGGAGCCACCGGGCGTCGTCGGGGCGCAGGCCGATCCAGCCCCGGGTGATGTCCCTGGTGCCGGGGGCCTGCTCGTCGTAGGTCAGGGCGACGACGTAGTTCCTCCCGCCGCCCGGGGTGCGCAGCTCGATCACCCAGGGCAGCTTCAGGTCGTACTCGCCGCCGAGGCCGAAGTCCCCCGCGGGCATGCGCTTTTCGCGGTGCGTGGCGACGACCGTGAGGCGACCGGTGGGCGTGGGGTGCCGCGCGGTGCCTCCCGAGACGGGCAGCTCCCGGCCCGCGACGGTCATCCGGCGCAGGGACAGGTCGACCGTGGCGGCGGGCTTTCCGATGCCGTCCGTCGCGACGGGGGCGGGGCGCTCGCGCGAGCGGTCGTCGGACCCGGACAGCAGCCCCGCGGTGACGGTCGCGGCGACGGCGGCGGTGACCAGGGCCGCTCCCGCGTACGCGGTACGGCGACGGCGGCGGCGCGTGGTGGCCCTGCGGCGGATCTCGGCTCCCGCGACGGGCGCCGGGCTCTGGTGGCCGGCCGCGAGGTCCTTGAGCGCGGAGGTCAGGTCGGTGGAGGTCAGGTCATCGGACACGGCCACCCTCCTTCGCGCTCCGCTGGTCGTCGCCGTCGTCGTCCCGCTCGGCGGCCAACCGCGCGGCGAGCGCCGCCCGGCCGCGCGAGAGGCGGGCCTTGACCGTGCCCACGGGCGAGCCGGTCTCGGAGGCTACCTGCTCCACGCTGAGGTCGCACAGGTGGTGCAGCACGACGGCCGTGCGCTGCGCTTCCGGGAGCGCGCGCAACGCCTCCACCAGGGCGGTGTGCTCGGGTCCTGGGCCGGGGACGCGGTCGGCGGGCGGGTTCCTGCGCACGAGGTCGAGCCAGCGTCGGGCCCTGCGCCAGCGGCTCACGGCCAGGCGCATGGCGACCGTGCGGATCCACGCCTCGGGCGCCTCGTCGGCGAGGAAGTCCTGCCGGCGGTCCCAGGCCCGCACGAACGCCTCCTGGACCACGTCCTGTGCCTCGCCGTGGTCACCGGTCAGGGCGTACAACTGGCCGACCAGGCGCGGGAAGGCGGCGGCGTAGAACGCGTCGAACTCGTCCTCCGTCATGCCCCCGCGCCCCCGTCCGGCCCTGCCGGATCACGTGATCGGAAATTCCTGGGATTGGTCTGCAACCTGCCGCCTCCCCCGTGCGTACAGGTCGCGTACATCGAAACACAGCCCAGGGGGACCGATGACCACAGGAATCAGGATGAGGCGCAACGCGCGCGTGTGGGGAGCCGCGGCGCTCTGCCCGCTGGCGCTCGCGGGCTGCTCCGCGGCGGACGGGCGGGACGGCGCGGGCGAACCGAAGTCCGTGACGACGGCGGCCGACCGCGGAGCGGCCGTGAAGGAGCGGGCCAAGGCGAAGCGGCGGCCCGTCGTGGAGCCCGCCGCCCTCAAGGGCGCGCGGATCAACGTCTCCGAAGGACAGACCGTCGGCGTCGGCATGCCGGTCTCGCTCACGTTCGACCGCCCGGTGCCGGCCGCGGAACGGGCGGCGGTGGAACGGCGGTTGAAGGTGCTGGCCGACCCCGGGGCGACCGGGTCGTGGAGCTGGGTCAAGGACCGCAGTCTGCACGAAGGGCAGCGCGTGGACTACCGCCCGCGCGAGCCGTGGAAGCCCGGCACGAGGGTCACCGTACGGGTGGGCGCCTCGACCACCCGGACGTTCGAGGTGGGCCGTTCGCTGGTCGCCACCGTGGACGTGCGCACCCACACGATGACCGTGGTCGAGGACGGCAGGACGCGCCGCGTGAAGGTCACGGCGGGCGCCGCGGGCATGGACACCTGGAACGGCACGATGGTCGTCCTCGACAAGCAGTCCCGGGTGCTCATGGACTCGCGGACAGTGGGCTACGGAAAGGCGTACAAGGACTACTACAACTACGCGGTCCACCTGACGACTTCGGGGACCTACCTCCACGAGAACCCGAACGCGAACGCCGCCGCGGGGCGGACCAACGTCACGCACGGCTGCATAGGCCTGGCCACCGACGGAACCGCACGCCGCTTCTACGAAACCGTGATCCCCGGAGACATCGTGCGGGTCGTCGGTTCCAAGGAGACCGTGGCGGCGGGCAACGGATACGGAGCGTGGAACGTCGGCTGGCAGGAGTGGCGCGCGGGCAGCGCGCTGAGCTGACGGGTCGGCGCACGAAGGCGGCGGCCGGTGTCCCGGCCGCCGCTCCCCGTGACGGGTCAGTCCTGCCGCCGCGCCGCGCGGCGCCGCACCAGTGCCGTGCCGGAGATGCCGAGGGCGAGCAGGGCGCCCGCGCCGGCTATCGAGGAGGCCACCGTGACCGGCCCCTGCACGGACTCCTTCGCGGGCTTCTCGGTGCCGTAGCCGCCCGCCTTGCCCGACTTCTCGTACGCGGTGCCGGGCAGCTTGTCGCCGTACGCCTTCTGGACGCGCTCGCGGTAGGCGGCGACCGAGGTCCCCTCGGCGCCCACGGCGCGCACCGCGTCCTTGTCGAGCGGCAGCACGCGCGCGTGGGCGTCGTCCCCGTCGGTCCGGACGTACCAGGCGTTGATCTGCGGCTCGTGGAAGACGGTGCCTCCGGGGGACTTCTTGGCACCCACGCGCGCGTAGTGGGTCTCGTCGTCCCCGGTGGCGATGTTCACGACCTGCCAGGAGCCGCCTTGTTTCACGGTCCACAGGGACGCTTCCTGGCCGTCGGAAGAGACCGCCTTGTCCGCGAGGAACTCCAGGCGGGCGATCGGCGCGCCCTTCTTGCCCGCGACGAACTCCGGGGAGAGGTAGTACACGGGCACGCTCCTGCCCTCGATCCGCGGGTCCGCGGCGGACCTGCTGACCGCGCCCTCCCGCGCGAAGAAGCGGGAGAGGGTGTCGAGGGTCCGCGGCGCCGAGGCCGCCTCGTGCGCGGCGGCGCGGGAGGCCGCGGAGGGCGCCGCGGGGCCGGAGTCGGCGGAGGCGGCGGGGGCGGCGAGGCCGAGGAGGAGGGTGGCCGCCGAGCCTGCGAGCGCGGCCTTGAGCAGGTGACGGGTCATCGCTCTCACGCCCCGATCCGGTAGAGCGAGTGGGTCCAGGAGAAGGTGTTGTTGTCGACGTACCAGGCGTGCGAGGCCCAGTTGTAGCGGTCGCTGGAGGGCCAGGGATCGCCCCAGTAGACCCAGCTGTTGGCGTCGTCGTAGCCGTAGATGACGTGCATGTGGCCGCCGCCGTTGGACCACTGGATCCGCGTCTCGACCGGGCGGCCCGCGTCGATCTCGGCCTTCACGGTCGGGTAGCGCAGCCAGCCGGTGACGTACGAACCGGGGTTGATGCCCGCCCAGCGCAGACCGCTTTGCACATTGCCGAGCGTGGCCTGGTTGTTGGGGCACTCGGTGTTCTGGTTGCGCCCGAAGGCCGCGTTGCAGAACTGGTTCTGGCTGTGGTTGCGGCCCAGGTACGTGGCAATGGTGTTGCCCGCGGCGGCCCAGCACCAGTTGGTCTTCTGCTGCGCCTGCATGGTGATGTTCAGACGCTTGGCCGCCAGGACGGACGGATCGGCGGCACTCGTCCCGCTCGCCGCGGGCGCGACCGCGGTGACGGGGGTGGCTGCGGGGGCGAGCGGGGCCGCCGTGGCCGTGGCCGTCGGCGCGACGAAGAGGGCTGCTGCGACGACGGCGAGCGCGGAGAGGTGTCTCCGTCTGCCTGTGCCGCTCCTCCTGCTGTGTGGTTGGCGCATCGCGTTCCTCCCAAGCGGGGATGTGGGGTGTGGAGGACCGCGTCCGGACGCTGCGATTGAGCATCGAGTGTTGTCGAGTGCAGGTCAACAAGCTTCAATACGGCATTACTTGGCCCGTGAACAGCGTCGTACGAATGTGAACATGGGCCGTACGCCGACCTGGCACCCCGCTTTCACCGGCATGAACGCCAGGGCGACAGAAGTGAACGTTCACAGAAGGAGTCCGCATTGCGGCACGCCACACGACTCGCGGACGAGCACAACGAAGCGGATGACGGGGGCGAGCCCTCGGCGGACCTGGAGGCCGCTCTGCGTACGGGGCCGTTCCACGTCGCGCTGCGCACCGCGATCGCCGCGCGCCGGCTCCCCCTGCAGCGCATACGCCACCACCTGGCCCGGCAGGGGGTCAACGTCGGCGTGACGAGCCTGAGTTACTGGCAGCAGGGCGCCCGGCGCCCGCAGCGCGCCGAGTCCCTGCGTGCCGTACGCGCCCTCGAAGAGATACTGCGGCTCCCCGAGGAGTCGTTGATCCGCCTCCTCGTCCAGCCGCCCGACCGCGCCGACCGGGAACGGCCCGCCGCGCGCTCGTACCGCTCACTGGTGGAGGCGGCCGACGTGCTGCGGGCCCTCCTCGCCGAGCTCGACTCCCCCGTCGACGGCGGCCTGCACACCATCGGCCACCACGAGCGGGTGCGCATCGGCGCGCTGCGCGAACTGGTCGGCCGCGACTCGCAGCACGTCGTGCGCGCCCACCGGGACGGCGTGGACCGCTATGTGGCCATCCACTACGGAGACCCCGGCTGTGCCCCCGACCGCGTCCGCGTGCGCGCCCTGGAGAACTGCCGTACGGGACGCGTGCGATGGCACCAGGGCACGGGCGTGCTGGTCGCCGAGCTGCTCTTCGACGCCCGTCTGCGCGCGGGCGACACCCATCTGTTCGGCTACGGCTTCGAGGACGGCACGGCGGGCGTGGCCACCGAGTACGTGCGCGGCTTCACCTACGCGGGCGGGCAGTACGCCCTGCAGGTGCGCTTCGACGAACAGGCCCTGCCCGTACGCTGCCACCGCTTCGCCCAGCATTCGGCCGCGGCCCCGCGCGGCGGCCGGCAGGAGCTGACGCTGAGCGGCAGCCACCGCTCGGTGCACCTGGTGGAACCGCAGGTGCGGGCGGGGATCCTGGGGATCGCGTGGGACTGGGCGTGAACGGGGCCTTCTTGCAGGGGCGCTCCGGGCGCTCCGGGAAGGGAGCGGACTAGGCCTTCTTCTCGGGGCCTGCGATGATCTTGCCGTTCTCCACCTTCACCGGCAGTTCGGGAAGCGGGGTGACGGCCGGCTCGTGCAGCACCTTGCCGTTCGTGGCGTCGAACTGGCTGCCGTGGCAATGGCAGATGAGCTTGTGCCCCTCCAGCTTGTTGATCGGACAGCGCGCGTGCGTGCAGATCGTGCTGAACGCCTTGTACTCGTCGTCGGAGATGCGGCTGACGACCACGTTCTGGTCCGTGTACAGCTTCGAGGCGCCCACCTTCACGTCGTCGGACTTCCCGAGGTCCACCGGCGCGGTCGGCGCCGACCGGGAGCCACCGTCGCCGCCGGACGAGCAGGCGGTGAGCCCGAGCCCGACGGCCGGGGCGAGAGCGGCGGCCCGCAGCACGGTGCGACGGGCAGGAGGCGTGCCGGACATGGTGTCTCCACAGGTCAGGGGCATCGGTGACGGATCAGACCATACCGGTGCGAGGCGCCGTGACCGTGTCGGGTTCGGGCGTGCCCGAGTGCCGCCCGCTCCGGCCCTCGGCCCCGCGCACGGCCTAGCCTGAACGGGACGCCGCGCGCCCGCGTGCGGCGCCGTGAGCCGAGCCCAGGCAGCGCCCGAGAGGAACCGCCCGTGATAGTCGTCGCCGGAGAGGCCCTGATCGACCTCGTCCCCCAGGAGACGCGGGAAGGGCAAGGGGCACAGGGGATACAGGGGACGCAGGCGGCACAGGTGGCGCAGGGTCCGGGCGGCGCGGGGCTGCCCGCGCTCGCGCCGCGCCTCGGCGGCGGCCCCTACAACACCGCCGTCGCGCTCGGCAGGCTCGGCTCTCCCGTCGCCTTCTGCTCGCGCGTGTCGCGGGACGCGTTCGGCGAGGCGCTGCTCGGCGGACTGCGGGCCGCGGGCGTCGACCTGTCGTACGTGCAGCGGGGCCCCGAGCCGACGACGCTCGCCGTCGCCTCGATCGACGCGGACGGCTCGGCCGGGTACTCCTTCTACGTCGAGGGCACGGCCGACCGGCTCTTCGAGGTGCCCTCCGAACTGCCCGACGGGGTACGGGCGATGTCGTTCGGCACCTGCTCGCTCGCCCTGGAGCCGGGCGCGAGCGCGTACGAGGAGCTGATGCGCCGCGCGGCGGACCGCGGGGTCTTCACGGCGCTCGACCCGAACATCCGCACCGGTCTGATCCCCGACGCGGACGCCTACCGCGCCCGGTTCAAGAGCTGGCTGCCGTCGGTCGCGCTGCTCAAGTTGTCGCAGGAGGACGCCGACTGGCTCGGTGGCACCCCGCACGAGTGGCTGGCGGCCGGGCCCGCTGCCGTGGTCGTCACGCACGGCGGGAACGGCCTGTCGCTGTACACACGAGGCGGCGCGGAGCTGCGTGTGCCCGGCGAGCGCGTCGACGTGGTGGACACGATCGGCGCGGGCGACACGGTCAACGCGGCGCTGCTGCACGGCCTCGCGGCGCGGGGCGCGCTGTCGGCAAGGGAGCTGGCCGGGCTCGACGCCGCCTCCCTCGCCGACGTGCTGCGGTTCGCCGCGCGGGCGGCGGCGGTCACCTGCTCACGGGCGGGCGCGGAGCCTCCGTACGCGGCGGAGCTCGGCCTCGACTAGGTCACTCGACCACGTCACCCGACGGCAGCCGTGGGCGGTACCTGCTGGGCCGGTACGCGGAACACCGCCACGAACGACTCCGGCGCCACGCAGCGGACCCCCTTGCCGCCCACCGGCTCCGGGACCATCCGCTTCTCGGTGATGCGCAGCACGGCACCGGTGTGCCGGCAGCCCTGGATGACGTACGCGAACAGGCGTTGTCCCGCGCTGGTTTCAGGCAGGTCCTCCAGCTGAGACCCCTTTCGCTCCTCGGGCAGCCCGTCCAGGAAGTCCCGGAGCTGGTCGGGCTGGCTGACCTCGGCGCCGCGCGGTCGCACCGCCTCGCGCAGCGGGGCGAACGCGATCTGCTCCGCGGGGCCCGGCGGTCCCGGCGGCATGCCGCCGATGTGCATGTCCTCGGGCGCCTCGTCCCGAGGCACGGCGAACACCGCGATGGCGCTGTACGGCTCCGTGCAGGTCTGACTGGTGGTCGTGTCCGTCAGGCGCACGGAGAAACCCGTGGGTTCGGCGTGGGTCAGTACCGCCGAATCTCCCCGCGTACAAGCCGTGCCCCATATGAAGGCGATCAGCGCCTCGGTACGGAAGTCCCGTCCGGCGAGGTCGGATTCCACGTCGAGGCGGGGGAACCAGCCGCTGAACGCCGTCACGTCGTGGCGTGAGCGCAGCACCGTCCGCACGGAGCTGCCGCGCACATGGGTGCCCGACTCGAAGTGGACGAGGGAGGCGTCTTCGAAGCGGGGGTCCGGCCGATGGCGCGTCGGAGGGCCCGCGTCCCCGCTCACCCACACGAAGGCGCCCACGACCGTGCACACGGTCACGAGGAGGGCGATCAGGGCCCCGGTCCGGTATCGCTTCATGGGGAAGGGACGCCCGGGGGCTCGGGGCCGGTTCCTCGACGGGCGCCCAGGGCGGGCGGGTCAGCCGTTCACGGCGTGCAGGCCGCCGGGTCTGCGGCCGTTGAGCCGGTCGAGGGCCACCGACGTGGCGTCGTCGGCGGGGACGTAGACGATCAGGCGCTGCGGGTCGATGTCGGGCAGCGCCAGCGTCTCGTACGCCAGACGGAGGCCGCCCGCCTCGGGGTGGGCGATCGGTTCGACGCCGGTGCGCCGGGGCAGCGTGGGCGCCCCGGTGAGGCGGTCGGCGAACGGGGCGCCCGCCATGACCGTCAACTCGTCGGCGAAGCCCCGCACATGGGGGTCGTCGAGCATGGACTCGGTCTTGAGGTGTCCGACCAGGTCGTCGGCGAGGCGCTCCCAGTCGGCGTAGGCGGCGCGGGCCCGCTCGTCGGTGAACACGAACCGGGCGAGGTTGGGCCGCTCTCCGTCCAGTACGCCGAGCGGCGCCGCGATCCGCCGGTACCCCTCCGTGCAGGCGAGGACGTCGGCGAGGCGGTTGAGCAGGACGGCGGGCGCGGGCTCCAGGCTGTCCAGGATCGCGCGCACCGTGGGGCGCACCGAGTCCGCGGGCGGCACGGCCGTCGGACAGCAGGGGTTGCCCGCGCCCATCTCCTTCTCCAGGCGGCGCAGATGGATGCGCTCCTCCATGCTCAGGCGCAGCGCGTCGGCGAGCGCGCCGAGCACCTGGGCGGACGGATGGCGGTCCCGGCCCTGTTCGAGCCGGGTGAGGTACTCGACGCTGATCCCCGCGAGGGTCGCGACCTCGGAGCGGCGCAGCCCCGGCGTGCGGCGGCGGGGGCCGCTGGGCAGCCCGACCTCGGTGGGTGTCACGGCCTCCCTGCGCGTACGCAGGAAGACGCCCAGCTCGTTCTCGCTCACGGTGCGAACGTATCAGCGGGTGCCGCGCGGATCGTGGCCCTGTCACTACCAGTCTCGGCCCGGCCTTCCTGCCCTGCCGACCGGGCCTCACAGTGGCGGCATGACTGTTGAAACGACGGACACGACACTGCCGCTCGCACCGGGGAACTGGGAGATCGACCCCTTCCACTCCGCGGTGAACTTCTCCATCCGCCACCTCGGCATCTCCAAGGTGCGGGGCCGCTTCACCGACGTCCGGGCCGAGTTGGTGGTGGGCGGGAGCGCCGAGGCCTCGTCGGTGACCGCGACCATCGCGCTGGCCTCGATCGACACGGGCAACAAGGACAGGGACGCGCACGTGGTCGCCTCCGACCTGCTCGACGTCGAGAAGCGGCCGACGATGACCTTCCGTTCGACGCGGATCGAGGGCTCGGGCGAGGAGTGGTCCATGGAGGGCCAGTTGACCATCGGCGACGTGACCAGGCCGGTGACGCTGGGCGTGGAGTTCGGCGGTGTGCAGGGCTTCCCCGGCCAGGACCGCCGGCACGCCGGGTTCGAGGCGACGGGCGAGATCCGCCGCGGCGATTTCGGCCTCGACTTCGCTCCCGGCCTGCTCGGTGACGTGGTGAAGATCCAGCTGGACATGCAGTTCCTGGAGCCCGAGGCGGAGCAGGGCTGAACCGCGGCCCGCGGGGAGGGGGCGGGCATCGGCACGCCCTCAGGGGGGTCCGTGAACACCCCGTCTCAGCGGTCCGTGAACACCCCGTCTCAGCGGTCCGTGAACACCCTGTCTCAGCGGTCCGTGAACACCCCGTGCCGGCCCGCTCCCGCGGCGAAGCGGGCGGCGCCCTCGGCGGCGTCGGCCAGCGAGTGCAGGCCGTGCCCCAACTCGACCGCCATCGCCTCCTGTTCGGTCAGGCCGCCCTGGTCGAGCACGGAGAGCCGGTCGCGCCGCAGGCAGGTCTGCGGGAACGCGGCGATCTCGGCGGCGAGGCGCTCGGCTGCCGCGCGCGAGGTGCCGGTGGGCACGGTGCGGTTGACCAGGCCCATGCCGAGCGCCTCCGCGGCGCCCACGGCGCGGCCGGTCAGGATCAGGTCGAGGGCCCGGCCCTCGCCGATCAGCCGGGGCAGCCGCACCGTCCCGCCGTCGATGAGCGGGACGCCCCAGCGGCGGCAGAACACCCCGAGGACGGCGTCCTCCTCGGCGACGCGCAGGTCGCACCAGAGGGCGAGTTCGAGGCCGCCCGCGACGGCGTGCCCGGAGATCGCCGCGATCACGGGCTTGGACAGGCGCATCCGGGACGGGCCCATGGGGCCGTCCCCGTCCTTGGTGACCGCGTTGCCGTCCGGGGTGCCGATGGCCTTGAGGTCCGCGCCCGCGCAGAAGGTGCCGCCCTCGCCCCACAGGACGGCGACGGAGGCGTCCGGGTCGGCCTCGAAGTCACGGAAGGCGTCCGCGAGGGCGCGAGCGGTGGGCCCGTCGACGGCGTTCCGCGCGGCGGGGCGGGACAGGACAACGGTGGTGACGGGGCCTGCGCGTTCGCTGCGTACGGGCATGACACAAGCCGACCACGGGAACGGGGCGGTGGACAAGGGGAGTTCGGGTCGGCGGGGTCGTACGCCCCGTGCGTACGACGCGCGAGCGCCCCGCCCCTGGTGAGGGACGGGGCGCCGCGGCGCGCCGAAGGAGAGCGTCAGGCCTTGCGGGCCCGCGTCGCCTTCGTGGCGGTCGCCTTCTTGGCGGCGGCCTTCTTGGCGGGGGCCGCCTTCTTCGTGGTGGCGGCCTTCTTCGTGGGGGCCGTCTTCTTCGGAGAGGCGGCCTTCTTGGCGGTGGTGTCCGCCGTGACCGTCGCCGTCTTCTTCGTGGCCGTGGCGCTCGCCGCCACCGCTTTCTTGGCGGCGGACTTCTTCGCCGGGACCTTCTTGGCGGGCTTGCGGCCCTGCGAGGGCAGCGCGTCGCTGATCCGGTCCGCCGAGATGATGTCCCGCAGGAACTTGCCGGTGTGGCTGGTCGGCACCCCGGCGACCTCCTCGGGGGTGCCCTCGGCGACGACCAGACCGCCGCCGCTGCCGCCCTCGGGGCCCATGTCGACGACCCAGTCCGCGGTCTTGATGACGTCGAGGTTGTGCTCGATGACGATGACCGTGTTGCCCTTGTCGACCAGGCCGGACAGGACCGTGATCAGCTTGCTGATGTCCTCGAAGTGCAGACCGGTGGTCGGCTCGTCCAGGACGTAGACCGTCCGGCCCGTGGAGCGCTTCTGGAGCTCGGAGGCCAGCTTCACGCGCTGGGCCTCGCCTCCGGAGAGGGTGGGCGCGGACTGACCGAGGCGTACGTACCCGAGGCCGACGTCGTTGAGCGTCTTCAGGTGACGCGCGATGGCGGGCACGGCCTCGAAGAAGCCGAGCGCCTCCTCGATGGGCATGTCGAGGACCTCGGCGATGGACTTGCCCTTGTAGTGCACGTCCAGCGTCTCGCGGTTGTAGCGCGCGCCGTGGCAGACCTCGCACGGGACGTACACGTCCGGGAGGAAGTTCATCTCGATCTTGATGGTGCCGTCACCGGAGCAGTTCTCGCAGCGACCGCCCTTGACGTTGAAGGAGAAGCGCCCGGGGAGGTAGCCCCGGACCTTCGCCTCGGTCGTCTCCGCGAAGAGCTTGCGGACGTGGTCGAAGACTCCGGTGTACGTCGCCGGGTTCGAGCGCGGGGTGCGGCCGATGGGCGACTGGTCGACGTGCACGACCTTGTCGACCAGCTCGTCGCCGTCCACGCGCGTGTGGCGGCCGGGGACGGAGCGTGCGCCGTTCAGCTCCCGTGCCAGGTGCGTGTACAGGATGTCGTTGACGAGGGTCGACTTGCCGGAGCCCGAGACGCCCGTGACCGCCGTGAGGACGCCGAGCGGGAAGGAGACGTCGATGTCCCGCAGGTTGTTCTCGCGGGCGCCGTGCACCGTGAGCCGGCGGGAGGGGTCGGCGGGACGGCGCACGTCCGGGACCGGGATGGACTTCTTGCCCGAGAGGTACTGCCCGGTGATCGACTTGTCGTTGGCGAGCAGCTCCTTCATGGAGCCGCTGTGCACGACCTTGCCGCCGTGCTCGCCCGCGCCGGGGCCGATGTCGACGACCCAGTCGGCGACCTTGATGGTGTCCTCGTCGTGCTCGACGACGATGAGGGTGTTGCCCATGTCGCGCAGGCGCACGAGGGTCTCGATCAGGCGGTGGTTGTCGCGCTGGTGGAGACCGATGGACGGCTCGTCCAGTACGTAGAGCACGCCGACCAGGCCGGAGCCGATCTGCGTGGCCAGGCGGATGCGCTGGGCCTCGCCTCCGGAGAGCGTGCCCGCGGCGCGGTTCAGCGACAGATAGTCCAGGCCGACGTCGACCAGGAAGCGCAGCCGTTCGTTGACCTCCTTGAGGACGCGCTCGGCGATCTTCTTGTCGCGGGCGCCCAGCTTCAGCTCCGCGAGGAAGTCCGCGCAGTCGCTGATGGACATCGCGGAGACCTCGGCGATGGACTTCCCCATGACCGAGACGGCCAGGACGATCGGCTTGAGGCGGGTGCCCTCACAGGTGGGGCAGGGCACCTCGCGCATGTAGCCCTCGAAGCGCTCGCGGCTCGCGTCGCTCTCGGCCTCGCTGTGGCGGCGCTTGACGAAGGGGACGGCGCCTTCGAAGGCGGTGGTGTAGACCCGCTCGCGGCCGTACCGGTTGCGGTAGCGGACCTCGATCTGGGTCTTGTGGCCGTACAGGAGGGCCTTCTTGGCGCGCTGCGGGAGTCCGGCCCAGGGCATGTCGGTGGAGAAGCCGAGGGCGTCCGCGAGGGCGCCGACGAGCCGGCCGAAGTAGTCCTTGGTGTGGCCGTGCGACCAGGGGTGGATGGCGCCCTCGTCGAGCGACTTGTCCTCGTCCGGGACGATCAGCTCGGGGTCGACCTCCATGCGCGTACCGATGCCGGTGCAGTCCGGGCAGGCGCCGAAGGGCGAGTTGAAGGAGAAGGAGCGGGGCTCCAGCTCCTCGAAGGACAGGTCGTCGTACGGGCAGTAGAGGTGCTCGGAGTACATGCGCTCGCGCTCGGGGTCGTCCTCGGGGAGGTCGACGAAGTCGAGCACGACCATGCCTCCGGAGAGGCCGAGGGCGGTCTCCACGGAGTCGGTCAGGCGACGCTTGGCGGAGTCCTTCACCGTGAGGCGGTCGACGACCACCTCGATGGTGTGCTTCTCCTGCTTCTTGAGCGTGGGCGGCTCGGAGAGCTGGATCGTCTCGCCGTCGACCCGCGCGCGGGAGTACCCCTTGGTCTGCAGGTCGGCGAAGAGGTCGACGAACTCGCCCTTGCGCTCGCGCACCAGCGGCGAGAGGACCTGGAAGCGGCTGCCCTCGGGCAGCTCGAGGACCTTGTCGACGATGGCCTGCGGCGACTGCCGGGAGATGGGCCTGCCGCACTCGGGGCAGTGCGGCTTGCCGATGCGCGCGAAGAGCAGGCGCAGGTAGTCGTAGACCTCGGTGATGGTGCCGACCGTCGAGCGCGGGTTGCGCGAGGTCGACTTCTGGTCGATGGAGACCGCCGGGGAGAGCCCCTCGATGAAGTCGACGTCGGGCTTGTCCATCTGGCCGAGGAACTGCCGGGCGTACGAGGACAGCGACTCGACGTACCGCCGCTGGCCCTCGGCGAAGATCGTGTCGAACGCGAGCGAGGACTTGCCCGACCCGGAGAGACCGGTGAACACGATGAGGGAGTCACGCGGGAGGTCGAGCGAGACGTTCTTGAGATTGTGCTCGCGCGCGCCACGGACGATGAGACGGTCGGCCACGCCGGTCCGCACCTTTCTTGAGAGTGGTGACAGGGGCAAGACCCCCGTCGTTCACAGACTAGGGCGAGCCACTGACAACGCCGGGCCGCTTCCCTGGTTCCACGTACACAACAAGCCCGGACCATCAAGAATGCCCGACGCCGCCGTCGACCATATAGCACGTGCATTCGATTTGCGGGGCTGCCCCGACGCCTTCACCCGAACGTGTGGCGCGGCTATCGTCGACCGCATGATTGATCATGTGCGCGACCTGGCGTCTGTACGTGACGCGACCGACCGGCTGCTCACCGCAGCCACGAAACTGAACAACGATTCGATCGCCGAACCGTCACGGCTTCCGGGCTGGACCCGCGGCCACGTCCTCGCCCACCTCGCGCGGAACGCGGACGCCTTGGTGAACGTTCTCGCCGGGCGGCCGATGTACCCCAGCGCCGAGGCACGGGACGCGGACATCGAGCGGGACGCCCCGCGCCCGCTGGCCGCCCAGCTCGACGACGTACGCGAGAGCATGGCCCGCTTCGAGGCGCAGGCCGCCGTCCCCGCCGACTGGTCCCGCACGATCGAGATGCGCAACGGAGTCACCGACTCCGCGTCGCGCGTCCCGTTCCGGCGGTGGGTCGAAGTGGACCTGCACCACGTCGATCTCGGCATCGGGTACGAGCTGGAGGACCTCCCCGAGGAGTTCGTGCAGCGCGAGATCGCGTTCCTCGCGGCGCGCTTCACTGGCAACGCCGGCGTCCCGCCCACCCGGATCACGGACGGCACGCACGCGTGGAGCACGGGCCGCGAGGGCGAGCCGGAGGTCACCGTCTCCGGGGCCGCGCCCGATCTGGTCGGCTGGCTCGCGGGGCGGCGCGACGGCTCCGCGCTGACGGCCGAAGGGGGCCTCCTGCCCGCCCTGCCCCCGCTATAGGCTGGCGGACATGACGTACAGCGGAGCGGTGAAGGTCGGCGGACCTGCGGACGTGCACGAGCTGCGGGACCTGATGATTTCCAAGGTCGCCGTCGGACCGATGGACAACAACGCCTACCTGCTGCGCTGCCGGGCCACCGGCGAGCAGCTGCTGATCGACGCGGCGAACGACGCCGAGACGCTCCTGACGCTGATCGGTGACGACGGCATCGCGTCCGTCGTCACCACGCATCAGCACGGCGACCACTGGCAGGCGCTCGCCGCCGTCGTCTCGGCGACCCGCGCGCGGACGTACGCGGGCCGGGCGGACGCCGAGGGCATCCCCGTGCCGACGGACGTCCTCGTCGACGACGGCGACACCGTGAAGGTCGGCCGCGTCGAGCTCACCGCCCGCCACCTGGTGGGCCACACCCCGGGCTCGATCGCGCTGGTCTACGACGACCCGCACGGCCACCCGCACGTGTTCACCGGGGACTGCCTCTTCCCGGGCGGCGTCGGCAACACATGGAAGGACCCGAAGGCCTTCGCGAGCCTGATCGACGACGTCGAGACGAAGATCTTCGGGACCCTGTCGGACGAGACGTGGGTCTACCCCGGCCACGGCAACGACACGACACTCGGCGCCGAGCGCCCCCACCTCGCCGAATGGCGCGCGCGGGGCTGGTGATCCGAAGGGGTGCGCGTACGCGTCAGGCGCGGGCGGCGACCAGAGCCGCCACCCGTTCCACCGCGAACGCGTACCCCTGCACGCCGCACCCCGCGATGACGCCGTCGGCGCGCTGCGAGACGTAGGAGTGGTGCCGGAAGGCCTCGCGCTGGTGGATGTTGGAGATGTGCACCTCCAACACCGGCATCCCGTCACAGGTGTTGAGCGCGTCCAGGATCGCGACGGACGTGTGGGAGTAGGCCGCGGGGTTGATGACGATGCCCACGTGGTGCTCGCGCGCCTCGTGGATCCAGTCGACCAACTCGCCCTCGTGGTTGCTCTGGCGCAGGTCCACGGTCCCGCCGTGCGCGGCCGCCGCCTTGGCGCACAGGGCCTCGACGTCGGCGAGGGTGTCCGTGCCGTAGATCTCCGGCTGACGGAGGCCGAGGAGATTCAGGTTCGGGCCGTTCAGGACCATGATCGGGGCGGTGGCGAGGCTGCGCGTCATACAGGGAGGTCTATCACGCCTCCCGCGCGCGGGAGCCATCGGAATCCGGGCGCCCCCCTGCGTCATAAGTCGTGTGCGCTCTCCGTAGGACCCGCCTACGCTCCCGCCATGAGCGTCGAACCCCTGTACCCGCCCAAGCCGTCGCCGGGCGACCGCGTCGCCGTACTCTCGCCCGGCAGTGGCCTGCCCGAGCTGTTCCCGCTCCCCTACGAGCTGGGCCTCGAACGGCTCCGCGAGAACTTCGGCCTCGAACCCGTCGAGTACCCGACGACCAGGAAGATGGGCGCGACACCGCGGGAACGCGCCGCCGACATCCACGCGGCGTTCGCCGACCCGACGATCAAGGCCGTCATCGCGAGCATCGGCGGCGACGACCAGATCACCGTACTCCCGCACCTGGACCGGGAGTTGATCCGCGCGAACCCGAAGCCGTTCATCGGCTTCAGCGACAACACCAACCTGCTCGCGTACCTCTGGCAGTCGGGCATCGTCGGCTACCACGGCGCGTCCGTGATGTGCGAGCTCGGCCGCCCCGGCGCGATGGCGCCCGCGACCGAGGAGTCGCTGCGCGCCGCGCTGTTCACCTCCGGGCCCTACGACCTGCGGCCCGTCGAGCGCAGCCGCGACATCGACCTGCCCTGGGACGACCCCACGACGCTCATCGCGGAGCCGCCGACCGAGCCGTGCGGGGGCTGGCGCTGGCACGGCCCCGAGCGGGTCGTGGAGGGCCGGTCCTGGGGCGGCAACCTGGAGATCCTGTCCTGGCTCCTGATGGCGGACCGCGAGATCGAGCGGGACCTCTCCGCGTACGACGGCTGCGTGCTGTTCCTGGAGACCTCCGAGGAACTGCCCAGCGCCGACGAGGTGTTCCGGACCCTGCGCAACATGGGCGAGCGCGGACTGCTGCACCGCTTCCCCGCCCTCCTGATGGCCCGCGCGAAGGCCTGGTCCTTCGACCGCCCCCAGGAGGCGGACGCGAAGGCCACGTACGCGCGCGAACAGCGTGAAGCCGTACTGCGGGCGCTCGACACGTACGCGCCCGGGACGACGGCGGTCTTCGACGTGGACTTCGGGCACACCGATCCCCAACTGGTCATCCCCTACGGCGGAACCGTGCGGGTCGACGGGCTGGAGCGGCGCGTCACCGTGACGTACTGAGACAGGGAAGTCACCTCTGCGTAACCGCCCGTCACTGTGGGTAGTTGACGCGGCATGCGCAAGTCCGATCCTCCGCACCAGACCGACCCTCCGGCGCAGGCCGACCCTTCGCACCGGACCGACCCCCCGCCCCCGACCGCCCCACCGTCACTGCCGCGCCTCGCGGCCGCCTCCCTGGCCGGGACCGCCATCGAGTTCTACGACTTCTTTGTCTACGGGACGGCGGCCGCGCTGGTCCTGGGGCCGCTGTTCTTCCCGACGTTCTCTCCGCTGGCGGGCACGCTCGCCGCCTTCGCGACCTTCGGAGTGGGCTTCGTGGCGCGGCCCCTCGGGTCGGTCGTCTTCGGGCACATCGGCGACCGGCGCGGACGGCGGCCCGTACTCATCGCGTCGCTGCTCCTGACCGGCCTCGCCACGGTCGCCGTCGGCTGTGTGCCGACGTACGAAACGATCGGGATCGCCGCTCCCCTGCTGCTCGTCGCGCTGCGCTTCCTGCAGGGGTTCGGGCTCGGCGGCGAGTGGGGCGGTGCCGTGCTGCTGACCGCGGAGCACGCGCCGGCCGAGCGGCGCGCACTGTGGGCGAGCTTTCCGCAGATCGGGCCCGCGGTCGGCTTCCTGCTGGCCAACGGCACCATGCTGGCCCTCTCCGCGCTGCTCACCGACGCGCAGTTCGCGGCCTGGGGGTGGCGCGTGCCGTTCTGGGCGGCGGGCGTCCTCGCGGTTGCCGGGCTGGCGCTGCGCACCTCGCTCGCGGAGAGCCCGGACTTCCTGCGCCTGCGCGAGCACGCGCGCGTGCCGCTCGCCGAAGTGGTCCGCGGGCACTGGCGGTTGGTGCTCCTGACGGCGGGCGCGCTCGCCGTCGGGTACGCGGTGTTCTACGCCGTGACGACGTGGTCCCTCGCCTACGGAGTGGAGCGGCTCGGGGTGAGTCGC
This sequence comes from Streptomyces sp. NPDC025651, assembly GCF_055558735.1. NCBI lineage: Bacteria > Bacillati > Actinomycetota > Actinomycetes > Kitasatosporales > Streptomycetaceae > Streptomyces > Streptomyces sp. NPDC025651. Next base: position 1,511,551 of record NZ_JBVHLZ010000001.1, on the reverse strand, counting down.
ACGGTGATGCTGGCCTGCGTCATGGCGGCCGTCGTCGTGAAGGGCGCCCTGACACCCCTGGCGGCCATGCTCGGCGACCGGTACGGGCGGCGGCCGCTGTGCCTGATCGGATGCACCGCGATCGCGCTGTGGATGTTCCCGATGATCGCCCTGCTCTCGACCGGGCAGCCGCTGCTGATGTTCTCCGGGTTCCTGGTGGCGATGCTCGCGTTCATCACGATGTTCTCCGTGATCGCCGCGTATCTGCCGGAGCTGTACGAGCCGCGGGTGCGCTGCACGGGCGCCGCGGTCGGCTACAACCTCGGCGGGGTGCTCGGAGGCGCGCTCACGCCGATCGTGGCGACGGCGGTGGCGCACGGGGACGGGACGCCGTGGGGCGTGGCCGCGTATCTGTCGGGCATCGCGCTGCTGAGCCTCGGGTGCTTCGCGCTGCTTCCGGAGACGCGGCCGGTCAGGGCCGTCGAACCGGTGGCGGCCACGGGGTGAACGAGAGGGCGTACGCCGGGCCTCAGGGCTGGACCGCGTACGCCTACGGATTGACCGCGTACGCCTACGGATTGACCGCCAGCTCCAGATAGGCCGCGAACAGCACCAGGTGGACGCCGCCCTGGAGCGGTGTGGCGCGTCCCGGCACGACCGTGAGCGTGCCGACGATCACCGTGAGGACGAGCAGCACCATGTGGGTCGAGCTCAGGCCGAGCACGAGCGGCCCGGACAGCCACACGGAGGCGACGGCCACGGCCGGGATGGTCAGGCCGATGCTGGCCATCGCGGAGCCGAGGGCGAGGTTCAGGCTGGTCTGCACGCGGTCGCGGCGTGCGGCGCGCACGGCCGCGATCGTCTCCGGCAGCAGCACGAGGAGCGCGATGATCACGCCGACCACGGCGTGCGGCAGGCCGGCGCTCTCCACGCCCGACTCGATCGTCGGGGAGACGCCCTTGGCGAGGCCGACCACGCCGATCAGCGCGAGCCCGAGCAGCCCGAGGCTGATCATCGCCTCCCGGGACGAGGGGCCCTCGGCGTGGCTGTCGGCGTCGATGACGTCGCCCTGCTTGGTGAGGGGCAGGAAGTAGTCGCGGTGCCTGACGGTCTGGGTCGTCACGAACAGGCCGTACAGGATGAGGGAGGCGACCGCCGCGAAGGTGAGCTGGGCCGTGGTGAACTCCGGGCCCGGCTTGGTGGTGGTGAACGTCGGCAGGACCAGGCAGAGCGTGGCCAGGGTGGCGACGGTCGCGAGGGCGGCGCCGGTGCCCTCGGGGTTGAAGACGGCGACGCGGTGGCGCAGGGAGCCCACCAGAAGGCTGACGCCGACGATGCCGTTGCAGGTGATCATCACGGCGGCGAAGACGGTGTCGCGGGCGAGCGTGGAACTCTTGTCGCCGCCGTCGGCCATCAGGGTGACGATCAGCGCCACCTCGATGATCGTCACCGCGACCGCGAGGACCAGCGAGCCGAAGGGCTCGCCGACGCGATGGGCGATCACCTCGGCGTGGTGGACGGCGGCGAGGACCGAGCCCGCGAGGACCAGCGTCACCAGGGCGACGACCGGGCCGGGCAGGCTCCGCCCCCAGGTGAGGGCGAGAAGTACCACCGCGAGGATCGGCACCACGGCCGTCCATTGCATGCCGAGCGCCCGGAGCCGAGTGACCATGACTCGATGCTGCCCCGGGCGCTTGGGTGTCGCTACTTGGTGCTTGGTGCCGTCAGGCCTCGACGCTGTCCTTCGAGGCGTCGCCGGCGGCCGCGGCCTCGGCCTCCTTCGCCGCCTGCTTCTTCGAGGCGATGAGGCTGGTGATCGTGGTGATCACCAGGACGCCGCAGATCACGGAGAGCGAGAACGGGATGGAGATCTCCGGGACGTTCACGCCGTTCTCGTGCAGGGCGTGCAGCACGAGCTTCACGCCGATGAAGCCGAGGATCACCGACAGGCCGTAGCTGAGGTGGACCAGCTTCTTGAGCAGCCCGCCGATCAGGAAGTACAGCTGCCGCAGACCCATGAGGGCGAAGGCGTTGGCGGTGAAGACGATGTACGGGTCCTGGGTGAGGCCGAAGATCGCGGGGATGGAGTCCATCGCGAAGAGCACGTCGGTGGTGCCGATGGCGAGCATGACGACCATGAGCGGGGTCATGATCTTCTTGCCGTTCCGCTGGACGAAGAGCTTCGTGCCCTCGTACCGGTCGGAGACGCCGAACTTCTTCTCGATGGACTTCAGGAGGCGGTTCTCCTCCCAGTCCTCTTCCTCCTCGTCGGCACGCGCCTCCTGGATGAGCTTCCAGGCGGTGTAGATCAGGAACGCGCCGAAGATGTAGAAGACCCAGGAGAAGTTGGCGATGACCGCGGCGCCGGCGGCGATGAAGATCGCTCGCAGGACCAGGGCGATCAGCACACCGAACAGCAGCACGCGCTGCTGGAGATGGGTCGGCACCGAGAACTTCGCCATGATCAGGATGAAGACGAAGAGGTTGTCGACGGAGAGCGACTTCTCGGTGATGAAGCCCGCGAAGAACTCGCCGGACGCCTGGCTCTCGCCCGCGATCAGCAGGCCGAGACCGAAGAGCGCCGCGAGGACGATCCAGACGACCGTCCAGATTCCGGCTTCCTTGATCGACACGTCATGGGGCTTGCGCCCGATGAAGAAGTCGACCGCGATCAGGGCACACAGACCGAGAACGGTCGTCACCCACAGGGTCATAGAAACGTCCACTGCGCCTCCGGCGTCGTACGGCTACTGATCAGCGTCGTCGCTGCCGGAGGTCTCTTCCACCCGAGGCGGTTCACCGCCGTGAGTCGGGCCGACGCCCCGGGACCGATGGCGGTCCGTATTGACGGGCACGTCGCAGCCGGGAGTACTCCCCTCCGCAGACAGAAGCGTACGCGAAACACCAAGGGTTGGTAAAGGCGATGGCAAACAAGACCCAAAAGGCCAGGTCAGAGACGTACAAAAGTCGCTTTGCCGTCAACGTCCGCCGTTGCGCCGTGCCGTGGCGACCTGGTCGAGGACCTGGCTCAGGATCCGGCTGCCCAGGGGGAAGGACGGCGGGTCGTACGTCCACGCGTGGCCGACCCAGGGGTCGGCGAGGTGGTCGTCGGGCACCGGCGTGAGGCGCAGGAGCGCGCGCCACAGGGGGTCGAGCAGCGGGCCGTACTCCGCGGCGTCCTCGCGGTCGGCGACCATCATGAGGTGGACGCCGACGGCCGGGCCCTCGTCCGCGAGGTAGCGCAGCTGGGTCACGGCGCGGTCGTCGAAGCCGTGCGGGAAGTCGTTGACGATCAGGAGCTGCTCGGCGGTGTCCAGGTCCGCGGGCAGCGCGTCGGCGGCGCCGCCGCGGACCGCCATCTGGACCAGGTCCACGCGCTGGGTGAGCTCGGCGAGGACCGCGGAGACGCCGGCCGCGCCGGTGGCAGGGGGCCCGGCGAGCACGCCGGCCGTCACGAGCGGCGCGAGGGAGGGCGCGGCGGAGCCCGCCGCGTCGATGACGTGCACCTGGAACTCGCCCGCCGGATAGACCGCGAGCAGCCGGGCCGCGTGCGCGACCGCGGTGTCCACGGCGATCCTGCGCAGCTCGGCGGAGTCCGTGAAGGAGTTGGTGAGGGCCTTGCCGCTGTCGATCCACAGGCCGCGCTCCAGGGGCAGCCTGACGAGCATCGGGATCCGCAGGTCGATGCGCTCGGGAAGGTGGAGGTCGCCGAGGCGGAGCGCCATCGGGATCTCCATGGGTGCGCGGTAGGCGTGCCAGACGGGGCTGCTCCACGCGGCGTACGCCGGGGGGAGGGCGGGCTCGACGACGTCGGCCTCGGCGGCGAGCTGGGCGAGGTCGCGGTCGAGGGCGGCCCTGGCCTGGCCGACGAGGTCGGCGTGCTTGGCGCGGGCGCGCTCGCGGGCGGCATCGCCCGTGCCGCCGATGCGGCTGCGCGGGTCGGACAGGACCTTGTCGAGCTCCTGCTCCATGCGGGAGTCGGCGAAGTCGACGGCGCTTCGGTACGCCGCTGTGGTGCGGGCCAGGTCCTCGAACATGCCCCACACCTGGTTGTAGAGCCGCTCCTCCATGGACCAGCCGGTGGCGTCGCCCGCGACGGGCTGCGCGGGCTCCCCCGGGCGGGCCGGTGGCGCGGTCGGCGGGGGCGGCGGGGGCGCGGTGGTCTGCCGTCCGGGGTGGGTGTAGTCGACGGGGCCGCCCGGGGTGGGGGCGTCGGCGTCGGCGGGCTGCTGCGGGGGCGCGGCGGGCCGGCCCTGCGGCGGGGTGGGCCCGCCCTGGGACGCGGTGCGCACGCGGGCGTCGTCCGAGGGGCGGGCCGGTGGGGTGGCCACGGAGCGGGCCAGGCCCCGCGCCACCGCGTCGTCGATCGCGCCCGCGAGATCGCGGGCCTGGGGCAGCCCCTGGTCGGTGAGCATCTCGGCGAGGCCGCCCGCGTATCCCTGGCCGACGGCGCGGACCTTCCACGCGCCCTGGCGGCGGTAGAGCTCCAGGGCGACGACGGCGGACTCGGCGTCCAGGTCGGTGATGGTGTAGCTGGCGACCTCGGCGCCGTCGAGTCCGGTGACCGCGACGAAGGGGGCCGCGAGGGCGCGGAAGCTGACCGGGCCTCCGACGCCGACGGGCAGCGCCAGCAGGACGTTGACCCGGTGGACGGTGTCCGGCAGGGCGTCGAGGTCCACGGCGAGCCGGTGGTCGGCGGCCGCCTGCTGGGACACCTCGAGGCCCGGGAGGGTGGGCGAGCCGGGGTGGGCCACCCACTCCACGCCGCGGACCCTGCCCTGGTCGTCGCCGAGCGTGGCACCCGCCACGATCGGCTTGCCGGCCGAGACTCGGATCTCCAGGCGGGTTCCGGGAAGCGGGTGGTTCTGCCCCCGCACCAGCTCGGCCGTCATTGCCTTCGTTCCCCCTCGTACGTACGGACGGTGCCTACAGGTGCGGCAGGATCGCCGGCATCAGGTCCTGGAAGGTGCGGCCGTTGGCGGGGTTGCCGATGGCCGTCATCTGCCAGCCCGCGCCCGCGCGGTGGACCTTCGCCATGATCTGCGCGGTGTACTGACCGCCGCCGTCGAGGGTGTAGCGGGCGAGCTCCTGGCCGTTGGTCTCGTCGACCAGGCGGCAGAAGGCGTTCTGCACCTCCTGGAAGGTCTGGCCGGTGAAGGAGTTCACCGTGAAGACGATCTGGTCGATGTGGACGGGGACCCGCTGCAGGTCGACGAGGATGGCCTCGTCGTCCCCGCCCTGGCCGACGCCGCCGACGAGGTTGTCGCCGGTGTGCCGCACCGAGCCGTCGTCGCTGACCAGGTGACGGAAGAACACGACGTCCACCGGCTGCTTGTCGGCGAACAGGACCGCCGAGGCATCCAGGTCGACCTCGCGGGTGCGCGAGCCGAACAGGCCGCGGCGCGGGGCCGCCTGCCATCCGAGTCCCATGCGCACCGCGGACAGGGCGCCCCCGTCGTCCTTCTGCAGGCTGATGGCCTGACCCTTGGTCATGTTGACCGTCACGCGCTGTCCCCTCTCGAACTGCCTGGGCAACCGCCTCTTGCGGTTGCCCAGCACCCTATGCAGTGCGACCTGGGCGCTCGTACTCCGGGCCGTACTTTGTGGCGGTCTTGCAACAGACCGCCCAGTACGCCGTTTCCCCCGTCCCTGGGGTGCTTCTAGGCCTGGCCCGCCTCCCTCATCTGCCGCAGTTCCTTCTTCATCTCCGACACCTCGTCACGCAGCCGGGCGGCGATCTCGAACTGCAGGTCGGCGGCGGCCGCGCGCATGCGCTCGGTCATCTCCTCGATCTGCTCGGCCAGTTCGGCGGCGGGGCGGTCGGTCGGGACGGTCTCCGCGCCCTTCTTGCCCTTGGCCTTGGACTTCGCGGACGCGGTCGCCTTGCCCGCCTTGGCCGCGTCGCCGCCGAGGGAGGGCACCGGGGCCTTGGCGCCCTTGCCCGCCTTCGGCTTGCGGTAGTCGGAGCCGAGGAGCTGCTCGGTGTCGACCTCTTCGCGGGCGATCTGCGACACGATGTCGTTGATCTTCTTGCGGAGGGGCTGCGGGTCGATGCCCTTCTCCTTGTTGTACGCGATCTGCTTCTCCCGGCGGCGGTTGGTCTCCTCGATGGCCTTCTCCATCGCCGGGGTGATCTTGTCGGCGTACATGTGGACCTGGCCGGAGACGTTGCGCGCGGCGCGGCCGATGGTCTGGATCAGGGAGGTCCCCGAGCGCAGGAAGCCCTCCTTGTCGGCGTCCAGGATCGCCACGAGGGAGACCTCGGGCAGGTCGAGGCCCTCACGGAGGAGGTTGATGCCGACCAGGACGTCGAACTCGCCGGCCCGCAGTTCGCGCAGGAGCTCGACGCGGCGCAGGGTGTCGACGTCGCTGTGCAGATAGCGGACCTGGATGCCCAGTTCGAGGAAGTAGTCCGTGAGGTCCTCGGCCATCTTCTTGGTGAGCGTGGTGACCAGGACGCGCTCGTCCTTCTCGGTGCGCGTACGGATCTCGTGCACCAGGTCGTCGATCTGGCCCTCGGTGGGCTTGACGACGACCTCGGGGTCGACGAGTCCGGTGGGGCGGATGATCTGCTCGACGAAGCCGTCGCCGCGCGAGAGTTCGTACTTCCCCGGGGTCGCCGAGAGGTAGACCGTCTGTCCGATGCGGCCGAGGAACTCCTCCCACTTCAGGGGGCGGTTGTCCAGGGCGGAGGGCAGCCGGAAGCCGTGGTCGACGAGGGTGCGCTTGCGGGACGCGTCGCCCTCGTACATCGCGCCGATCTGGGGGACCGTGACGTGCGACTCGTCGAGGACCAGGAGGAAGTCGTCGGGGAAGTAGTCGATGAGGGTGTTCGGCGCGGAGCCGGGCTCGCGGCCGTCGAAGTGCATCGAGTAGTTCTCGACGCCGGAGCAGGAGCCGATCTGGCGGAGCATCTCCAGGTCGTACGTGGTGCGCATGCGCAGGCGCTGGGCCTCCAGCATCTTGCCCTGCTTCTCCAGCTCCGCGAGGCGCTCGGCGAGCTCCTTCTCGATGCCGTTGACCGCCTTCTCCATGCGCTCGGGACCCGCCACGTAGTGCGAGGCGGGGAAGACGTAGAGGTGGTCGTCGTCGCTGATGACCTCGCCGGTGAGCGGGTGGAGGGTGGAGAGCGCCTCGATCTCGTCGCCGAACATCTCGATGCGGACGGCCAGTTCCTCGTAGACCGGGAAGATCTCGATGGTGTCGCCGCGCACCCGGAAGGTGCCGCGGGTGAACGCGAGGTCGTTGCGCGTGTACTGGATGTCGACGAAGCGGCGCAGGAGCTGGTCGCGGTCGATCTCGTCGCCGACCTTGAGGGGGACCATCCGGTCCACGTACTCCTGCGGGGTGCCGAGGCCGTAGATGCAGGAGACGGAGGCGACCACGACCACGTCACGGCGGGTGAGCAGCGAGTTCGTGGCGGAGTGACGCAGGCGCTCGACCTCCTCGTTGATCGAGGAGTCCTTTTCGATGTAGGTGTCCGACTGCGGGACGTACGCCTCGGGCTGGTAGTAGTCGTAGTACGAGACGAAGTACTCGACGGCGTTGTTGGGCAGGAGCTCGCGGAATTCGTTCGCCAGCTGGGCGGCCAGTGTCTTGTTCGGCGCCATCACGAGCGTGGGGCGCTGGAGCTTCTCGATCATCCACGCGGTGGTGGCCGACTTGCCGGTGCCGGTCGCGCCGAGGAGGACGACATCCTTCTCACCTGCGCGGATGCGCCGCTCCAGCTCGGCGATGGCCGCCGGCTGGTCGCCGCTGGGCTGGTACGGGCTGACGACCTCGAAGGGCGCCACCGTGCGTTCGATCTTGGATACGGGCCGCATGGGATCCACCGTACGACCCCGCACTGACAACCGGGCCCGATCGCCCGCTCAGCGGTGTCCCGTCACCAGTTCTGCGGGGTGCGGGAGCCGGGGCGGGTGCGGTTGCGGGTCCGGCGGCGGGGCCCGGGCACGTGCCGGTCGCCCGAGCGCGGGACGGGGTAGGGCTGCCGGGGGCGGCCGCCGTTCGCGTGGCTCCTGGTGTCGGCCTGGCCGCCCATCACCATCAGCGGGTCGAACATCACGATCACGCCCGCGAGGAGGAGGAAGGCGAGCGGCCCGATCATCATGGGCGCGAGGATCTCGGCGGGCGAGTCGCCGGGCGGCGCGACGCCCGAGCCGTGCAGATGGACGCTGAGCCCCGCCATGCCCATGTAGTGCATGCCGCTCACCGCCAGGCCCATCACGAGGCTCGCGCCCAGACTCCACAGGGGCCCCTTGACCTGCCCCGCCGCCCAGAGCGCGGCGGTCGCGGCGCACATGGCGATCACCACGGACGCGGCGACGGTCAGGGTGTTGTACTCCAGCGTCCCGCGAAGGCGCATACCGGCCATTCCCAGGTAGTGCATCGTGGCGACGCCGAGGCCCGTGATGGTTCCGCCGGTGAAGAGCGCGGTGCCCGTCGCGCCGCGGTAGCCGACGATGAAGATGCCGATGCCGACCATGACGATGGCGACGGCCAGGCTCGCGAAGGTCAGCGCCTTGTCGTAGTGGATCGGGGCCTCCTCGACGGTGAAGCCCATCATCGCCACGAAGTGCATGGTCCAGATCCCGGACCCGATCGCGGCCGAACCGAGCGCCAGCCAGCCGGGCCGCCAGGAGTGCGCGACGAGCAGCGATCTGGTCGTGCAGCGCAGACCGAGCGCCCCTCCCAGACAGGCCATGAGATAGGCCACCACCGGTGTGACGACTCCGTAGCTGAACCCGTCGACCGTGCCCTGCATGCGCGGTAGCCCTTCCGCCTGTTGTGCCCAAATGCCCTGATAACGCCCGATACACCCCCCGTCGGCGGCCATCTGAAAGACCGTCGGCTGAGGCAGAGAGTAAAGCTCGCGCCGGAACGTACGAACGATTTTCCGGCAAAGAATCGCGTTACCCACGCGCGGGGTCCCAGAGTTTGTCGACTCCGTTCAACCTGTGGCCATCCTGCACCTGTCTCCCGTTGGCCGTGGACTGTCACTCTCGACCGGTCCGCGACCTCTCGACGCGAGGAGTACACGTGTACGCACGCGCTGCCGTCACCACTGCCGCCCTTCTCGGAGCCGGCGCACTCGTCCTCCCCACCGCCACCGCCACCGCGCAGACCCACTCGACCCGGACGCCCGCCGCGCAGAGCGACGTCCGGCACGACAGACCACTGGTCGTCGCCCACCGCGGCGCCTCGGCCTACGCTCCGGAGAACACCCTCGCGGCCATCGACAAGGCCCGTGACATGGGCTTCCGCTGGGTCGAGAACGACGTCCAGCGGACCAGGGACGGCGAGCTCGTGATCATGCACGACGACACCCTGAAGCGGACGACGAACGTCGAGGAGCTCTTCCCCGACCGCGCCCCGTGGAAGGTCGCGGACTTCACGGCGGCGGAGATCGCGAGGCTCGACGCGGGCAGCTGGTTCAGCCCGAAGTACGCGGGCGAGCGCGTGCCGACGCTGGAGCAGTACATGCGCCGGGTGTCGCACAACCACCAGAAGCTGGTCTTCGAGTTCAAGAAGCCCGAGCTGTACCCGGGCATCGAGAAGGAGGGTCTGCGGGTGCTCCGCAAGACGGGCTGGCTCGACAAGCACCACGTCAAGAGCAAGCTCGTCATCCAGAGCTTCAGCGCGGACAGTGTGAAGACGGTGCACAAGCTGCGGCCCGACGTGAAGACGGGCTTCCTCGGCACGCCCGCGGTGGCCGACCTGCCCGCGTACGCGAAGTTCGCCGACCAGATCAACTCCACGCACACGTCCATCTCGGCCGACTACGTCTCCGCGATCCACGCGCTCAAGGGCCCGCACGGCAAGCCCCTGGAGATCTTCACGTGGACCGTCAACGACGCCCCGAACGCGGTGCGCGTCGCGGGCTTCGGCGTGGACGGGATCATCACCAACAAGCCTGACGTCGTCCGCGAGGCTCTGGGCGAGGACTGAGGGCCGGCGGCTGCCGCGCCGCGTTGTCAGTGGGCCGCCGTACGGTGGTCGGCATGAACGCGAATGCGCAGGAGCATGAGCAGGAGCCGCGTCAGCGGGAGCGGGAGCAGCGGCGGGTCGTGTGGGCCGTCGTCGGCAGCGACATCGGCCCGCTGCTGCTCGCCGCGACCGACGAGGGCCTGGTCACCGTGGCCTTCCACGCCACGGACGCGGTGCGCGACAAGACCTTGGAGCGGCTCGGCTCCCGCCTGGGCGCCGAGCCGCTCCACGCGCCGGATTCACCTCTGCTCGCCGAGGCGATACGCCAGCTCGCGGAGTACTTCGCCGGTGAGCGCCGCGACTTCGAGCTGCCGCTGGACTGGTCGCTCATCTCCGGCTTCAACCGCCAGGTGCTGCGCGAGCTCGCCTCCGGCGTGCCGTACGGCGCCGTCGTGGGGTACGGCGACCTGGCAGGCCGCGTCGGCCAGCCCCGCGCGGCCCAGGCCGTGGGCATCGCCATGGGCGCCAACCCCCTGCCGGTCGTGGTGCCGTGCCACCGCGTGGTGGAGAGCGACGGGGGCATCGGCGGCTTCGGGGGCGGTCTGGAGACCAAGCGGCAGCTGCTCGCGCTGGAGGGAGTGCTTCCGCAGCCGCTGTTCTGACGCCTCCGGACGTGGTCGTTGCCCGGCTCCCGCGTGGTTTCGTGCGCACGGGCGCCCTGGCACACTGCGTCAGTGACTTCGACCCTCGACGCTCCTGACATACCCGCGCCGGAGGCGCTGCCCGCACTGCGCCGCCGTACGAACGCGGTATTGATCGCCGGTCAGATACTGGGCGGGCTCGGGGTGCCGGTCGGCATCACCCTGGCGCCCGTCCTCGCGACCGACGTGAGCGGCACGGAGGCGGTGTCCGGCCTCGCGCCGACGGCCTCCGCGGCCGGCACGGCCCTGCTCTCGCTGCCGCTCGCCGCGCTGATGAACGCGCGCGGACGGCGTGCCGGGCTCGTCCTCGCGTATCTGATCGGCGCGTTGGGCGCGGGCGTCGTGGTGCTCGCCTCGGTCGTCGGGAGCTTCGCGCTGCTGCTGCTCGGCATGGCGGCGTTCGGCGCGGGCTCGCTGGCCACGCTGCAGGCGCGGTTCGCCGCGGCCGACCTCGCCGAGCCCGACCGGCGCGGCCGCTCCATCTCCCTCATCATCTGGGCCACCACGATCGGCTCGGTCCTCGGGCCGAACATCGCCGCGCCCACGAGCCGCGTCTTCGCCGACACCGCGATCTCGAAGGAGGCGGGCCCCTTCCTCTTCGCCGGCGGGATCTTCGCGGTCGCCGCGCTGGTGGTGGCGGTGCTGCTGCGGCCCGACCCGCTGCTCACCGCCCGCGCCCTGGACCCGGAACAGGACGCGGCGCCGCGGGGCAGCTCCCTGAAGGCCGGGATCGCCGCGGTGGCCGCGTCCCCGATGGCCCGCCTCGCGCTGGTGACGGTGGCCGCCTCGCACACGGTGATGGTCTCGATCATGGTGATGACCCCGGTCGACCTGGGGCACCACGGAGCGAGCCTGGAGCTGGTCGGCCTGGTCATCAGCGGGCACATCGCGGGCATGTACGCGTTCTCGCCGGTCATGGGCTGGCTCGCCGACCGGTTCGGCAGACTCTCCGTGATCGGCCTCGCGGTCGGGCTGCTGAGCTGTGCCGCGCTGCTCGCCGGCACGGCCGGGCCGAGCCACGGCCGGACCGCGGCCGGTCTCTTCCTGCTCGGGCTCGGCTGGTCCGCGGGGCTCGTCTCCGGGTCCGCGCTGCTCACCGACTCGGTGCCGCAGCAGGCCCGGGCCGCCGTGCAGGGTCTGTCGGACCTGACGATGAACGCGGCGGCGGGCATCGGCGGCGCGGCCGCGGGTCTGATCGTCGCGAAGGCGAGCTACGGCTGGCTCAACCTCGTCGGCGCCTGTGTACTGCTGCCGATGGCCGCGCTCGCCGTCCGCAGGGCGGTCAGGAAGGCGTGACTCCCCCGCGGCCTGCGGGAGTTGGCCGGGCTCGGCCGCGCGGTGAGCGAGGCGTTCCCCGCGGTCAGGGAAGCGTGATGTGGTACGCCTTGCGCAGCGTCTCGTGCACGGTCCACGTGGTGCGGTCGCCCTCGCGCAGCACGGCCGCGTCGCCGGGGCCGATCTCCAGGGTGTCGCCGCCCTCGACCTCGACGGTGGCGCGGCCGCTGACGACCACGAAGAGTTCGTTGGCCTCGGTGTCGGTGACCACGCCCGGCGTGATCTGCCAGATGCCGCGCAGTTGCTTGCCGTCGGCGGACTCCCACAGCACCTTGCCGGTCACCACCGGGTCGCCGGAGACGATCTGCTCCGGGTCCAGCGGCTCGACCTCCAGCTCGACGTCGGGAATGTGCACGGCAAAAGACGCAACAGCCTGATCATTCGTGGTCATGGCCGGTCACCCTAGCCGGGGTTCGCGGTCGGCATCGGTCGGGGTCGGGTTTGGCGGGGCGCCCGGCCCGCCAGGGATGAGGGGAGACCCGACAGGCAGGAGGCAGGCCCGTGCTGGTGGTGTCCGACGAGGTGCAGACGGCTGTCGCGGAGCGGCGGCCCGTGGTGGCCCTGGAGTCCACGATCATCGCGCACGGGCTGCCGCGCCCGCGGCGTCTGCGGACGGCCGAGGAGCTCGAAGCGGTCGTACGTGACGAGGGCGCCGTCCCCGCGACGATCGCCGTCCTGGACGGGCGTCCCCATGTCGGCCTGGACAAGGAGCAGTTGGGTCGGGTCGCGCACGAGGACGGCATCCGCAAGCTGGGCCACCGCGATCTGCCGCTCGCCCTCGGGACGGGTGCGAGCGGGGCGACGACGGTCTCGGCGACGGCGCTGCTCGCCGCGCGCGCGGGTGTGCGGGTGTTCGCCACGGGCGGGCTCGGCGGGGTGCACCGGCAGTGGACGGTGGCACAGGACGAGTCGGCCGATCTGGGGCTGCTCGCCCGCACGAGGATCACGCTGGTGTGCGCGGGCGTGAAGTCGGTCCTGGACGTGGCGGCGACGCTGGAGCGCCTGGAGACGCTGGGCGTCGCGGTGGCGGGGTTCGGGACCGACCGCTTCCCCGGCTTCTATCTCGCCGACTCCGGACACCCCGTGGACTGGACGCTGCGCAGCCCCGGGGAGGTGGCGGAGGTGATGCGGGCGCAGGACGCGCTCGACGGGCCCGACTCGGCGCTGATCGTGGCGAATCCGGTGCCTCGGGACGAACAGCTGGATCCCGACCTCCACGCGCGCGTGCTCGCCGAGGCACTGGAGGCGTGCAAGGAGCGGGGCATCACGGGGCAGGCGATCACGCCGTTCCTCCTGGAGGAGTTGGTGCGCCGCACCGACGGCGCCTCCCTGGAGGCCAACCTCGCGGCGGTCCGCGGCAACACCCGCCTGGCGGGGCGCATCGCGGTGGCGTGGGCGGAGCGGTGATGGTGCGCGGCGGGGGCCCGGGCGGGGCGGGGAGCCTGCGGTTCAAGGGGGGGGCGGGAGGCGTGCGGTCCGAGGGCAGGACGGGAGGCATGCGGTCCGAGGGCAGGACGGGAAGCCAGCGGTCCCAGGGCGGTCCTGCGAGGGCCGACTCCGAAGGAGCGGGCCGGGGTGCGGAGACGGCGGACCGCGGCGCAGAGGCAACGGGCCGGGGCGCACAGGCGGAGGGCCGGGGTGCGGAGACGGCGGGCCAGGGCACAGGGGCAACGGACCGGGGTGCGGAGGTAGCAGACCGGGGCGTGCAGGCGGCGGGCCGGGGCGCAGAGGCAACGCGCCGCGGCGCGGAGGCAGCGAACCGGGGAGCAGAGGCAACGCGCCGGGGCGCGGAGGCGGCGGCTGTCGCCCCGCGCGGGACCGGCCACGCGCGGGGTGGCGGGCCTGATCCGTTCGTGGGCCCGCGGGGTGCGGGGGCGGCAAAGGGCGGGCTGCTGGTGGTCGGGGACGTCGTCACCGACATCGTCGCCCGGCACCGCACGGCTCTTCTCACCGGCACCGACACCGCGGCGGAGATCCGTACCGTGCCCGGCGGCGCGGGTGCCAACGTGGCGTGCTGGGCGGCGTACTGGGGCTGCTCGGACGTGGCTCTCCTGGGGCGGGTCGGTGCCGACGCGGCGGCCTGGCACGAGGACGCCCTCACGCGCGCGGGCGTGCGGCCCCGGCTCGTCGTCGACCCCGCCGAGCCGACGGGGACGGTGATCTGCCTGGTGGACGGGGCCGCCGCGGCCGAGCGGACGTTCCTCACGGACAACGGCGCCTCGCTGCGGCTCTCCCCCGCCGACTGGTCGCCCGAACTGCTCGACGGCGTGGCCCTGCTGCACCTGTCCGGTTACCTGTTCTTCGCCGAGCCGGGCCGCGCGGCGGCACGGACCGCTCTGGCCGCGGCACGCGCGCGTGGGGTGCCGGTGAGCGTGGATCCCGCGTCGGTGGGGTTCCTCGCGGAGTCGGGCGCCGAGCGGTTCCTCTCGGCGGTGGACGGGGTGGAGACGCTGCTGCCGAGCCGCGCCGAGGCGGAGCTGCTCACCGGGCTGCCCGATCCCGCGGACGCGGCGTCGAAGCTGAGCCGCCGCTTCCCCTCTGTGGTGGTCACGTCGGGCGCCGAGGGGGCGTGGGTGGCGCGGGGCGGCGAGGTGCTCGGCCGGGCCCCCGCACCACCCGCGCGTGTGCGGGACTCGACGGGCGCGGGCGACGCGTTCACCGGCGCGTTCCTCGCCGCGCGACTCGGCGGCGCGGGGCTCCGCGAGGCGGCGGGCGAGGGGTGTGGTGCGGGGGCGCGGGCCGTGGAACAGGTGGGAGGCAGGCCGCCGCCGATGGGGACGTAGCGGGAGGTGGCGACGCGGAGCACGGCGGGCGCCACCGCTCCCGGAGGCGGCGGGGAGTGCCGGAGCGGCGGTGCGGCCGGTTGGCGACGGCGGCAGTAGCCGCTGCCGCCGCCAGGAACGTGGCGACAACAACCGAAGCCGCCGCCAAGAACACGCAACAACAACCCGCAACAACAACCCCAGCCGCCACCAAGAACCCGGCAACAACAACCCCAGCCGCCGCCGAGAACCCGGCGACAACAACCGAAGCCGTCGCCAGGTGCCCGGCAGTGACGACTGCACCCCCACCCGGGGGTGCCCTACGCCTTCCTCCCCCACGTCGCGATCAACGGCGCCGTCGCCAGGTCCAAGGTGCCCGTCGCGACGTTCGCCAGGTGCTCGTCGATGTCCTCTGCCGTGGCCAGGCCCGCGGCCGTCAGTTCCGGGTGGAGCTGACGGAGTGTCGCGGTCTCCAGGGCGGCGCAGGCGGGCGAGGCGAGCGGGAAGTACGCGTCGGCCTCCACCTGGCGCAGGCCCGCCTCGCGCAGCAGCCCCGGCAGCCGGCGCCCGTACGCGGGATCGGCGCCGCGCTCCGCGAGCAGCGCGCGCACCCCGTGGCGCAGTCGGTTCGCCAACTCCTGTGCGGGGCCGTGCTCGTCGGGGCAGGCCAGCGGCTGCAGCGCCGGATCGGCCTCCTCGATCAGCAGCCTGCCGCCGGGCCGCAGCGCCCGCAGCATCGACGCCAAGGCCCGCTCCTGGTCCGGGACTTCGACCAGGACCAGGCGCGCGTGCACCAGGTCGAAGCCCTCGACCGGCGGCGCGTCGACGGCGACGTCGTGCTTCCGTACCTCCAGGGGCGAGCGCGCGGCCCGCGTCTGCCAGGACGTGTCGGTGTCGGTCGCGAGGACGCGGCCGGTGGGGCCGACCCGCTTGGCGAGCCAGGAGATCACGGAGGTGCCGCCCGCCCCGACCTCCCAGCAGCGCCAGCCGGGGCCGATGCCCAGGCGTTCGATGTGCCCGAAGGTCGTCGGGTCGAAGAGGGCGGCGAAGGCGTCGGAGCGCGACTGCGCCGCGGACGGCCCGTGGTCGGGGAGCCGGCGGTGGTCGGAGAGCTGTCCGGGATCGGAGTACTGCCGGGGGTCGAGGAGATGTCCGTCGATTCGCGTCATGCCGTGATCATCCCAGTTGTCCCGCTTGCTCCCGAGTAGCAGAACCGGATGTTCCGGGGCGGAATACTCCGTTCCCACAGCCCTCGGCGAAGTGTCGGAACGTACTGGCAGACTGGCACGCCAAGTCGTCGGTGCAAGGAGCCCCACATGTCGATGGCAGGCAATCTGCGGAAGGTCGGAAGCCTGGGCAAGGCCGGTGGCCTGCGCACGGTCGGCGGCCTGCGGAAGGTCGCACGGCTGCGCCACCGCGCCGGGCGCGTCGACCTGAGTCACCCCGCGCGCTCCCCGCTGGGCTCGTCGGTGGTGAACTGCGTGACCTACCGCGAGGGGGTGCGCCAGCCGTCCGCCCGCGATCTGGTCGAGGCGGTGGAGCGCGTCCGCAAGAACGGCGACGGCTTCGTCTGGCTGGGGCTGCACGAGCCGACGGAGGACGAGTTCGCGGGCATCGCCGACCTCTTCGACCTGCACCCCCTCGCCGTCGAGGACGCGGTGCACGCGCACCAGCGCCCCAAGGTCGAGCGGTACGACCAGACGCTGTTCGCCGTCTTCAAGACCGTCTGCTACGTGGAACACACCGAACTCACCGCGACCAGCGAGGTGGTGGACACCGGCGAGATCATGGTCTTCGTCGGCCGGGAGTTCGTCATCACCGTCCGGCACGGCAGGCACGGCTCGCTCGGCCCGCTGCGCGAGGCGCTGGAGGCGGCGCCCGAGCAGCTCGCCCAGGGCCCCGCCGCGGTGCTGCACGCCATCGCGGACCAGGTCGTGGACGACTACCTCGCGGCGACGGACGCGGTGCAGTCGGACATCGACCAGGTCGAGTCCGACGTCTTCGCCCGGGACGGCGAGCGGACCGACCCCGGCCGCATCTACCAGCTCAAGCGCGAACTGCTGGAACTGAAGCGGGCGGTGGTCCCGCTCGGCCGTCCGCTCCAGGTGCTCGCCACCCAGCCGATGCGGGTCATCGCCCCGGAGATACAGGCGTACTTCCGTGACGTCGACGACCACTTGAAGCGGGCCGCCGAACAGATCGCCGCCTTCGACGAGTTGCTGAACTCGATCCTCCAGGCGCACCTCGCCCAGGTGACGGTCGCGCAGAACGAGGACATGCGGAAGATCACCGCCTGGGCGGCGGTCATCGCGGTGCCGACGATGGTCTGTGGTATGTACGGCATGAACTTCGACCACATGCCCGAGCTGCACTGGCAGTTCGGCTACCCGCTGGTCATGTGCGTGATCGCGACGATCTGTTTCACGCTGTACCGCGGCTTCCGGCGGAACGGCTGGTTGTGAAAGGCGCACCCCGGGCATGCGCGCCGCCTCGGACATGCGCGCCGCCTCCGGGCATGCGCGTCAGCTCTTGGCGTACACGCTCTCGACCCAGCCCGCGAGCTGGTCGTCGGTGAGGTGCGTGGCCAGGTCGGCCTCGCTGATCATGCCGACGAGCCGCTTGTTCTCGATCACCGGAAGGCGGCGGATCTGATGGCCCTGCATCTCCCGCAGGACCTCGTCGACGTCGGCGCCGGAGTCGATCCAGCGGGGCGTGCCCTTGGCCATGTCGCCCGCGGTGACCTTGGCCGGGTCGTGGCCCATGGCCACACAGCCGACGACGATGTCACGGTCGGTGAGGATGCCGCAGAGCCGTTCGTTCTCGTCGCTGATGGGCAGTGCGCCCACGTCGAGTTCGCGCATCAGTTGGGCGGCGCGGTCCAGGGTCTCGTGCCTGGGGATCCACTGGGCGCCCCGGTGCATGATGTCTCCGGCGGTGGTCATCACTACCTCCCGTTGCCGGGCAGTGTCCGGAGCGGCGCGCAGGCGCCGCTGGTCCCGGCGCCCTTCATTCTCGCGGCGCCCGGTGCGGCCCGCATCCGGAGCCGGCCGGCGGTGCCGGCCCCGGTCAGCCGCTCCACGCCGGGTGGTGCGGGTCGTCCGCCCGCACCACCACGTCGGCCGCCGCCACCGGGTCCGTCTCCGTCTCGTACCGCTCGAAGGCCGGCAGCGTCCACTGCTCCGCCCGCGGTGTACGCCGGCTCAGGGCGCCCGGCGAGAGCCGCACGTGCACGGTCAGGTCGAACGGGAACCAGTGGCCGAGGAGCAGCGGGCCGTGCAGCAACAGCAGGCCGCCGGGCGGGAGTCGGACGTACGGGCTGCGGGTGGCGCGGTCGGCCGCCGGGTCCCACAGGTCGGGCAGGACCCGGCCCGTGCCGCCGGGGTCGAGCGGCCCGAACACCTCGCGCCACAGCGCCCCGGTGTCGAACCACCCGCTGTAGTACGCCTCCACGTCCTCGTGGCCGTACTCGAACCGCAGCGACGCGGGCCGCAGGAAGTCCTCCGTGCCGATCACGAGCGAGATCCGACCGCGCAGGCGCAGCGCGTCGCTCACCCGGCGCGCGAGGTCGCCGGTGCCTGCGGCCGGCGCGCCGTCGAAGGCGATCCGCGGCCAGGCGCCGCCGTCGGCCGCCTTCAGGTCGAGCAGGCGGTCGGCGAGGGTGTCGGCCAGGCGTTCCCAGGTGATCGGTTCGAGTCGCACGGACCCATGATGCCGGGTGCCGCGGCGTGCGCGGAGGGACGGTCGTGGGCCACCGCGACGGGGAAGGTAACGGGCATGGCAGGGCTCGTGGTCTACCAGCCGTTGAAGCGGCGCCGTTGCGCGGAGTGCCGCTCCGGGCCACTGCCGCTGCTCGCCCTTGAGGGCGGCGAGCCGCGCTGCCTGGACTGCGCCGACCTCGGGCACCTCGTGTACCTGCCGCGCGGCGACACGGCGCTCACGCGGCGGGCCCGCGAGGGCAGTGGTCTCTCCGCGGTCGTCGTCCGCTTCCACCGGCGCCGCGCGCGCTACGAACGGCAGGGCGTCCTCGTCGAGGAGGCGGCGCTCGCCCGTGCCGAGGAGCGGTGCCTGGCGGACGCGGAGGCGCGGGCGCGGCGCAGGGTGCGGGACGCGGCGCGGCGGGCGGCGGAGGACGTGCGGTTCACGCGGGCGTTCGCCGCGGAGATACGCAGGCTCTTTCCCGGGTGCCCCGGGGAGCGGGCCGACGCCATCGCCGCGCATGCCTCGGTGCGGGGCAGTGGGCGGGTGGGGCGGAGCGCGGCGGGGCGGGCGCTTTCGGAGGGGGCGGTGCGGGCGGCGGTCGTGGCGGCGGTGCGGCATGCGGCTACGCCCTACGACCGGCTGCTGATGAGTGGGGTGCCTCGGGGGGAGGCGCGGCGCAGGATTGCGCCTGGGGTGGAGGCGGTGTTGCGGGAGTGGCGGGAACCGGGGGTCGGGAGCGTTTCCTGAGGCTCGGTGAATCGGTGCCCGGGCTCAAGCGCTGCGCCCACCACAGCAGAGACGGCGTCGTGCCCACCACAGCCGAGACGGCCGCGTAGCCGAGACGGCCGCGTATGGGAGCGCGGGTGTCACGTATGGCCGTTCGGCGCTCGTGGCAATTGACTTGTGGTGATGACAGGCGCCGTGCAGGATCAGTCAGCCGCGGGCCGCCCGTCCGGATGTAATCGCCCCAGTACCCACGGGAGTTGCCATGATCGACGGACCGTACTTCGCACTCGCCGTGCTCGGGGCGCTCGCCTGCGGACTCGCCGCCGGGGTCTTCGCCGCGTTCTCGACGATGGTGATGAAGGGCCTGGCCGCGTTGCCGCCGGCCCAGGGCATCGCCGCGATGAACCGGATCAACGTCGCCGCGGTCACCCCGGCCTTCATGGCCATCTTCCTGGGTGCCACGGGGCTGTGCGTGGTGCTCGCCGTCGTGACGTTCGTGCTCTGGCCCGACGAGGGCACCGTCGAGTTGCTGGTCGGTTGCGCGCTGTATCTGGTCGGCTCGTTCGGGGTGACCGTCGCGGCGAACATTCCGCGCAACGACGCCCTCGCCAAGGTCGACCCGGACAGCGCGGAGGGCGCGGCGTACTGGCGTACGTACGTCAAGGAGTGGACGGCGTGGAACCACGTCCGCGGTGTCGCGTCGATCGGCGCGACGGCGGCCTTCGTCCTCGCGCTGACCTGAGCCTGCGCACGGCCGCGGCCTGCCCCGTCAGGGCTTTCTCGCGACCGCCCCGTACCCGGGAGTCGGCCCGTCCCCCGACTCCGGTGCCCGCTCCCCCAGTTCCGGCTTCCACCGGTCGACCACCGCCACCCCGGGGTCCACCATCTCGTACCCCTCGAAGAAGCGCTCCACCTCCGCGCGCGTGCGCAGCGCGAGCGTCATGCCGCGCGCCTTGTACAGCTCCGCGGCCCGCTTCGCCGTCTCCGGGGTGAAGTCGCCGGTGCCGTGCGACAGCATCAGGTGGCTGCCGGACGGCAGCGCCCGCATCAGGCGGTCCACCAGTTCGTACGCACCGTCCTCGTCCGCGATGAAGTGCAGCAGCGCGACGAGCGACAGGGCCACGGGCCGGTCCAGGTCCAGGACCCGCGCGGCCTCTTCCAGGATCCTCTCCGGCTCGCGGAAGTCCGCCTGGATGTACGCGGTGACGCCCTCGGGCGTCGAACGCAGCAGCGCCCCGGCGTGGGCGAGCACGATCGGGTCGTTGTCGCAGTAGACGACGCGCGTGTCCGGCGCGATCCCCTGGGCGATCTGGTGGAGGTTCGGCTCGGTGGGTATCCCGCTGCCGATGTCGAGGAACTGCCGCACGCCATGGCCCGTGAGCCAGCGTGTGGCGCGCTGCATGAACGCCCGGTTGGCCCGCGCCGTGGTCAGGACCCGCCCGTCCATGGCGACGAGCTGGCGGCCCATCTCCTCGTCCACCGGGTAGTTGTCCTTGCCGCCCAGGAACCAGTCGTACATCCGTGCCGGGTGCGGCTTGCTGGTGTCGATGTACGACGGGTCGGTCATGTGCGCTCCAGAGGTCGACGACGGACTGACGGTCGGGCGGGGGTCACGAGAGCAGGAAGTCCGCCTCGCCCGCCTTCGCGCCCTGGATGAACGCGGTGATCTCGCCACGCGTGTAGATGAGCGCGGGGCCGTCCGGGTCGGTGGACTGGCGCACCGCGACGCGCCCGTCGGCCAGCTTCATGGCCTCCAGGCAGTTGCCGCCGTTGCCGCCGCTCCACGGCTTGTGCCAGCCGTCGTTGCCGAGGTCACGGGCGGGCATGCCGTTGTAGATCCGGGACTCGCCGCGGGGTTCACTGCGCGAGTCGTCGCGGGCTCCGGGTGAACGCGGACCGGCTGGGCGCGTTCCGGCTCGATGTCGGTCCATGTCACAGCTCCTTGCGGAGATCCCTGAGGATCTCCTTCGTGCGTTGTGCGGTGGCGGCCTGCGCCGCCATGCGGTCCATGACCTCCAGGTGGGTGGCCACCTCTTTGCGCGCGTCCAGGTAGACGGCGCCGGTCAGGTACTCGCTGTAGACCATGTCGGGCAGCTCCGCCATGGCGAACCTGAAGAGCACGAACGGTCCGTACGTCCCGGGGTGCGGCCCCGCCGAGAACGGCGCGATCTGCAGCGTGACATGCGGCATCTCGGTGGCTTCGAGCATCCGGTCGAGCTGCTCGCGCATCACGTCGGCGCTGCCGACGGGCCTGCGCAGCGCGGTCTCGTCCATCACGACCCACAGCCGGGGCGCGTCCTCACGGGTGAGCAGCGCCTGGCGTTCCATGCGCAGCGCGACATACCGGTCGATGTCCTCGGGCCTGGTCTGGCCGATGGCGCCGGAGCGCATCACGCCGCGCGCGTACTCCTCGGTCTGCAGGAGCCCGGGCACGAAGTGGGGTTCGTAGGACCTGATGAGGCTGGCCGCGCCCTCCAGGCTGACGTACATGCTGAACCAGCCCGGCAGGATGTCGTGGAACCGCTGCCACCAGCCCGGCTTGTTGGCCTCCTCGGCGAGGGTCACGAACGCGTCGGCCTCGTCGTCCGCGACACCGTAGGACTTCAGGAGCAGCTGGAGATACGGGATCTTCAGCGCGACCTCGGCCGTCTCCATGCGGCGGACGGTGGCGGGGGCGACGCGCAGTATCTTCGCGGCCTCCTCGCGTTTCAGGCCCGCGCTCTCGCGCAGATCCTGCAGGCGACGACCGAGAACGACCTGACCTACGGTCGGCGCGGACCGCGGTTCGCTCACTGTCTCCTACCTCCACCTGACTCCGCGTTGCCTCAACTCACACCGCACCGCGAGCTGTAGCGAGCAGTGTGCCATGCGCGCTCTCGAAGGCACACGCCACTGTGCACTTTTCAGAGTGGCCCTTGCCAAGGTGTTCCGGGCGGGGCGATAGTGGAGAGCGTGACTCCGCCCGCGCCGTTAGGAACCGAAGCCGCCGGAGGCCGTCTTGGCGATCTCGCCGAGGCGTGGCCCGAGGCCGCGGAGGTCTGCGTCAGTTTCGCCCTCGCCCCGCGTCCGGGCTCCGTCGCACAGGCCAGACGCCTGATGCGCGAGCAGCTCGACGGATGGGCCGTGTGCGACGACGACGCCCGCGACGCGGCGGCACTCGTCCTCTCCGAACTGGTCACCAATGCCGTGGTGCACACCGCGAGCCGGCGGATCATCTGCGAGCTCTGCGCGGATCCGGAGAAGCTGCGGATAGCCGTACGTGACGAAGGGTGCGGTTCAGGAACGCCGCACCCGGTGCACAGGGGGGCCGACGAGGAGCACGGGAGGGGACTGCTTCTTGTCGACGCGGTGAGCAGCGCGTGGGGCGTCCACGACGCGGGGCCCGGGATCGGGCTCACGGTGTGGGCGGAGTTGCGGCGGACGGTGACGACGGCGTCGTCGGCGTCCGCGTGTGCGTAGTTTTCACAGTTCTTGGTTCTCAGTTCTTGGTTCTCAATTCTCAGTTCGAGTTCCTGGTTCGAGTTCGTAGTTCGTAGTTCGTGGTTCGTAGTTCGTGAGTGAGTCGAGCGTGGCAGTAACGCGGGCGGGGGGCATGTGAGCGCGGGTACGGTGCGGCCGTTGGATCTGAACACCTTGGTCCGTCTGTCGCGGCAGCGGCAGCGTGCCGGAGCGCCGACACCACCACCCCTGCGGCTCGATCTGCCCGAAGGGATGACCGAGCCGCTCGGCTGCGACGCGGTGGCGGTGCCGGCGGCGTTCGGCCCCCGGCTGATGTCCCGGCTGCCCCGCGTGGGCTGCGTGTACGAGGACGGGCCGCGCTGGTGGTGGATCGTCCCCGCGGACTCCGACGTCGCCATGGAGTGGCCCGCGCCCGTCGCCTACTCGGCGGGGGCCGTGGTGCGGGACGCCTGGCGGCAGCCCGTGCTGATCAACCGGCCGGAGGACGAGGTTCCTTACACGCCTCCGATTCCCCTGTACCTGGCGCTGTGCCGGGTGACCGGGACGGCGCCGGGTTGGGAACGGTCGCTCAGCGCCTAGCGCGGGCGGGAACGGCCCCTCAGCGCCCGGCGTTCGCCACCGCCTCCTCCACCGCCGCCACCACCTCCCCCGGTGTCTCCATGTGGGGCATGTGGCCCGCGCCCCGCGCCAGGCGGAACTCCGCCCTGCCCTTCAGGGACGCCGCGTTGGAGGCGGGGACGATGCGGTCCTCGTAGCCCCAGAGCGCGACCGCCGGGATCGTCGCCGCCGGGCCGCTCAGCAGGTTGCGTACGTCGAGGGCCGGGGTGTCGGACTCCGTGAGCAACGTGGTGAGCAGCGTCCGCAGCGCTTCGTCCACGCCGTCCAGGCGCTTGTACTTGAGCAGGTCGTCCACCAACTGCCGGGTCACACGGGCCTCGTCGGCGAAGAGCTTCAGCAGGTGCGGCCTGAGTTCGCGCCGCGTGCGCGCCGCCGCGAAGCCCCTGAGGTAGGAGGCGTCCACGTCGGGGCCGAAGCCCACGGGGGCGAGGAGGGTCAGGGACGCGACGCGGTCCGGGGCACGGGCCGCGGCCGCCACGGCGACCGCGCCGCCCAGCGAGTGGCCGACCAGGTGCGCGCGTTCGATGCCGAGCGCGCCGAGGAAGCCCGTGACGACGCGGGCCAGCGCGTCCAGACCGCCGTCGCCCACGTCCTTGGCCGACTCTCCGTGGCCCGGCAGGTCGAGGGCGTACACGGTGTGGCGCGCGGCGAGCGCCTCCTGCACGAAGAGCCAGGAGTTCTTGTCGCCGCCGAAGCCGTGTACGAGGACGATCTCCGCCTCACCGGCGCCCGAGGTCGCGTACGCGAGGGCGGCGCCTTGGACGCGGGCGACCCCCGTGACCGGACCCGCCTCGTCCTCGACCGGTACGCCGCGCGCCAGGTGTTCCCGCGCGTCCGCCGCCGCCCGTTCGATCTCCGCCTCCGGTACGTCCACCGGGGCGATCAGGGCGATGGCGCAGCCCACGGGCACCGCGCCGCCGGCCTCGGCGACGATCCTGCGCAGCACGCCGTCGCACGGGGCCTCCAGGGTCCCGGCGATCTTGTCGGTGTCGATCTCGGCGAGGTCGTCGCCCGCCGCGACCGTGTCCCCCTCGGCCGCGAGCCACTCGGTGATCTTCCCCCGCGTCATGGACAGGCCCCACTTGGGCAGGGTCACGGGGGTGATCCGCGGGTCCTGCGCCGCCCCCGTCCCTGTCGCCGCCCCCGTCACGGCTTCCACTCGACGGCGGTCTTGACCGCCGCGGCGACCCGCCCCGCGTCCGGCATGTAGAGGTCCTCCAGGGGTGGACTGAACGGCACGGGCGTGTGCGGCGCCGTGACCGTGCCGATCGGTGCCTGCAGCGCGCCGAACGCCTCGCGGGCCACGAGCGCGGAGATGTCGGCGGCCATGCCGCAGCGCGGACCCGCCTCGTCGACGACCACCAACCGCCCGGTGTGCTCGACGCTCTCCAGGATCGTCTCGGCGTCCAGCGGGCTGGTGGTGCGCGGGTCGATCACCTCGCACCGCACCCCGGACGCGGCCAGTTCGTCCGCGGCCTCGCAGGCCACGGAGACCATCCGGCCGAGCGCGACGACGGTGACGTCCGCGCCCTCCCGCACGACGTCCGCCTCGCCGAAGGGGATCGTGTAGCTCTCGGCGGGGACCTCGCCCACCACGTCGTACATCGCCTTGTGCTCGCAGAAGATCACCGGGTCGTCGTCCCTGATCGCCTGGATCATCAGGCCCTTCGCCTCGTACGGCGACGAGGGCAGCACGACCTTCAGCCCCGGCACGGAGGTGAAGACGGGGTACAGGGCCTGGGAGTGCTGGGCCGCCGCCCGCAGCCCCGCCCCGTACATCGTGCGGATCACGACGGGGGTGACGGCCTTGCCGCCGAACATGTACCGGAACTTCGCCGCCTGGTTGAAGATCTGGTCGAAGCAGACACCCATGAAGTCGATGAACATCAGCTCGGCGACCGGGCGCAGACCGCGTGTCGCGGCCCCGACCGCCGCCCCGATGAACGCCGACTCCGAGATCGGCGTGTCCCACACCCGCCCGGGGAAGCGGGGCTGGAGCCCCTTGGTCACCCCGAGCACCCCGCCCCACGCGTCGTCCGCGCCGGGCGCGCCCGCGCCGCCCGCGTTGTCCTCGCCCATGACGACGACCGAGGGGTCGCGCTCCATCTCCTGCGCCAGTGCTTCGTTGATCGCCTCGCGGTAGCTGATGCTGCGTGCCATCCGGCCCCAACTCCCCTCAGATGCGCGTCAGGTGTACGAGATGTAGACGTCCGTCTCCAGGTCCGCAGGGGTCGGCAGAGGTGCCGCCCGCGCCTCGGCGACCGCCTCGTCGATCAGCAGGGCGACCTCGGCGTCCACCTCGTCGAGCTGCCGGTCCGTGAGCTCGCCCGCGCCGACCACGGCCGCGCGAAAGCGCAGCAGGCAGTCGAGCTCGGTGCGTGCGCGCAGCACCTCGTCGGCCCGGTAGGTCTGCTGGTCGCCCTCGAAGTGGCCGTAATAGCGGGTCAGTCGGACCTCGATCAGCGTCGGGCCTCCCCCGGAGCGGGCGCGTTCGACGGCCTCGCCCGCCGCCTCGTGCACCGCGAAGAAGTCGAAGCCGTCGACGGTCACGCCGGGCATCCCGAAGGCCGCCGCGCGGGCTGCTACGGAGCCGCCGCCGACCGACCACGTCGCCGAAGTGGCCTCCGCGTAGCCGTTGTTCTCGGCGACGAAGACCGCGGGGAGCTGCCACACGGAGGCGAGGTTGAGGGATTCCAGGGTGGTGCCCTGATTGCTGCCGCCGTCGCCGAAGAAGGCCACGCCGACCCCGCCGTCCCCGCGCACCTTCGCAGCGAGCGCGGCACCGCAGACCAGGGGCGGCCCGCCGCCGACGATGCCGTTGGCGCCGAGCATGCCCTTGGAGAGGTCGGCGATGTGCATCGAGCCGCCCTTGCCGTGGCAGGAGCCCGTCGTGCGTCCGTAGATCTCGGCCATCATCGCCTTCACGTCGACGTGCTTGGCGATGCAGTGGCCGTGGCCCCGGTGGGTGGAGGCGATGACGTCGCGCTCGTCGTCGAGGTGTGCGCAGACCCCGGCCGCGGAGGCCTCCTCGCCCGCGTACAGATGGACGAAGCCGGGGACGTCACCTGTCGCGAACTCCTCGTGGAGCCGCTCCTCGAAGCCACGGATGGTACGCATCGTGCGGTAGGCGGCAAGGAGCGCGGGCCCGTCGAGGCCGTGCGCACGGGGGACCCCGGAGGTCCGGAGAGTGTCGGTCACGGAATAACTCCTCTGCCTGTACGGGTACGGAGTTGCGTCCATGGGGTATGGCACCCCGGGCCCGATGACCGGGCAAGAGTTGCCCGGGGTTGCAACCGCCCCGGCCGCCCCTGTGCTGTGGCGAGCGCCCCGGGCGTGCTCCGGATACGCCGTGGCGGAGTCGGCACGCGCCCTGCCCGCGCCCCGCGGGCGCCGCGATAGTGGCCGCTCGCCCTGTCGACACGGAGATCAGGTTGGACGAAGCGAAGAACCCATCCGGTGCCCCCACCTCACCGACGCCCGAGTCCGAGGAGCTCCTCCTCGGTGGCCGTCCGCGCCACGAGACCGGCTGGTCGCAGTACGAGGACGCCTTCCTGCAGCCGGGGTTCGGCGCTCTGCTGCGGCGGCTGCCCTCGCTGCTCGGGGCGAGCTTCAGGCTCGCGTGGCAGGCCGACCGGCAGGCCGCGCGCATCGTGCTCGGCGCGGAGCTGGCCCGTGGACTCGCCCAGGCGGTCGGCCTGTTCGCGGTGAACAGCGTGCTCGCGCGCCTGATGACGGACGCGCCGATCGAGGATCGGCTGCGCGGCGCGGGCCCCGCACTGATCGCCATGGCCTGCGTGCTCTTCGCCGCCGCGCTGCTGCGCGCCGCGTCCGCCTACGCGGCGGGCCGCCTGGAGCCGAAGGTCGAACGCGTCGCCGCCGAGCAGTACTTGGAGCGGATGGTGGACGCGGAGCGGGTGGCGGACGCGGACCCCTCGGCGGGCGAGGGCGGCGCGTTCCACGAGGTGCTCGACACCGCACGGTACGGCGCCGCGTCCGCCCGCCGCATGATCACCGTCGCGACGCGCGTGGTGACCGCGATGATCTCACTGATCGCCGCGGCGAGCGTCCTCACCGTCCTGCACCTGGTGCTGTTACCGCTGCTGTTACCGCTCCTGACAGCCATGGCGCCGCCGGGCGGCGGCTCACGCGGCCGCGGCCATCCCCTCGGCCTCCCGCGGCTCGCGCACGATCACCAGGAAGGCGTCCGACGCGAGGTCCATCACGACCTCCGCGGGGCGCCCCTCCTGCCGGCGGGCCCGCGCGAACTCCTCCGCGGGCCACGAACCGCGCGGTCCGCCCGCGGGAAACCGCTCCAACACCACTCGTCCGTTCCTCATGATCCTGTCCCCCGTGTCGTTCTGTTCTCGCTTCGTACGCAGTCCGAAGACTCTGTACTGAGGAGAACGCACGGACCCCCCTCAAGGGATCGCAACGTGACCCAACTGACACGAAGTTGAGGCGATTCCCAGGGTTCTCCCCGGGGGCGTGCCGATCCGGCCGCCGGATCGCGCCCGCCTCGGTCCTCGTACGGATCGCGCCCGCCTCAGTCCTCGTACTCGTCGTGGTACCGCACCCGTGCGCTGCCCGCCGGGGCGCCGAGGGCCGACGCCCGCCCCCTGGGCTCCTCCCACTCCTCCTGGCGGCCGAGCGCGGTGAGGTCGAGGAGGCTGGTGGTGGAGCCGAGGCCGTCCAGGCCGCGGGCGAACGTCGCGTACGTGTGGAAGACACGGTCGCCGTCCCGCAGGAAGCAGTTGATCGCGGGCACGTCGTGCGGCTCCTCGACGGAGGAGGCGCCGAAGTCGTAGTTGAAGTCGCCGCCGTTCGTCGAGTACCAGGGAACGGTCCAGCCCATGCGGGACTTGAAGGCCAGCAGCCTGGTGAACGGCGCACGCGAGACCGCGACGAAGTTCGTGCCGCGGGCCCGCAGGTGCGCGAGGTGTCCGATCTGGTCCAGGAACCCGGAGCAGCTGCGGCATCCCGCGTCCCACTCGGGGGCGAACATGAAGTGGTAGACGACGAGTTGGTCCCTGCCGTCGAAGAGGTCGAGCAGGGTGGCCTTCCCGTCCGCGCCGTCGAAGTAGTACTCCTTGTCGACCGCGACCATCGGCAGAGCGCGCCGCTCGGCGTTGAGCGCGTCGCGGGCGCGGGTGGCCGCCTTCTCCTTGGCCAGCAGCTCCTCACGCGCCGCGGCCCACTCCTCGCGCGTGACGATGTCCGGAAGTCCCATGGCGTGTCTCCTCCACCCTTCGGGCGCGTACGTCTGCGAAGGGTGGACCTGCGGGGTTCGCGGAACTCATCGCTCGCGCGCGAAGAACTTTCAGAAAATCACGGGGAGTTCGAGCAGCCCCCTGGCCCGGATCGAAGGACGCCACCGGAGTCCGTCCCTCGGCACGCCGAGCGCGAGGCGCGGGAACCGCTCGATGAGCGCGCCGAGCGCGACCTCGGCCTCCAGGCGGGCGAGGGGCGCGCCGAGGCAGTAGTGGATGCCGTGGCCGAGGGCGAGGTGCCCGGTGGCGTCGCGGGTGATGTCGAGGCGGTCGGGGTCGGCGAAGCGGCCGGGGTCCCGGTTGGCCGCGGAGGGGGAGAGCAGGACGGTCTCGCCCGCGGGGATCGTGACGCCCGCGATGGTGATGTCCTGGACGGGGAAGCGGCGGATGGCGAGCGGCGCGGGCCCGTCGTAGCGGTGGAACTCCTCTACGGCGGCGGGGAGTTGCGCAGGGTTCTCGCGCAGCGCCGCGAGCTGCTCGGGGTGGTCGAGGAGGGCGAGGACGGCGTTGCCGATGAGCTGGACGGTGTTCTCGTACCCGGCGAAGAGGATGAGGAAGGCGAGCGACGTCAGCTCGTCCTCGGTCAGCCGGTCCTGCGCGTCCCGCACCGCGACCAGGTCGGACAGGAGGTCCTCGGCGGGGTTCTCCCGCTTGTCGGCGATGAGCCCGGTGAAGAAGCCGAGCAGGGCGACGACGGCCTCCCTGGCCTTCTCGGGGCGGCTCCGGTCGGGCGTCACCAGGGCGTCGGTCCACCCCCGGAAGTCGATCCGGCTCGCGTCGGGCACCCCGAGGAGGTCGCAGATGACGGTGATCGGCAGCGGCGCGGCGTACGCGGCGATCAGGTCGGCGCCGCCCCGCGGTTCGACCGCGTCCAGGAGGGTGTCGGCGGTGCGCCGGACGGGGGTGCGCAGCTGCTCGACGCGGCGCCGGGTGAAGGCGCGTGCCGCGAGCTTCCGGACGCGGGTGTGGTCCGGCGGGTCCATGTTCAGGAGGTTGGCGTCGAGCGCGGGCGGCAGCGCGAAGCCGCGGTAACTGCCGGGCAGGGCGTGGCTCTTGTCGAGGGAGAGCAGCGGGTTCGCGAGGGCCTCGCGCACGTCGTCGTAGCGGGTGACGAGCCAGGCGGGGGTCCCGTCGGTGCCCTCGATCCGGTGCACGGGCGCGGTGTCGCGCAGGCGCGCGTAGACGGCGTACGGGTCGTCGAGGAGTCCGTGGGCCGGGTCGGCGGCGGGGTTCTGGTGCGCGGTGGTCGCCATGGTCCCACCCTAGGCAGCGCGTCGGCCGCTCCCGCGCTCACCCCTCGTACTCCTGGATCCGCTTCCCGTGGCTCCGGTCGACGAGTTCGGGCAGCAGCGCGTTCAACTCCCCCACGATGTCCGGCACATCGAGCGTGAGCAGCTCGCGGTCGCGCATCAGGACGCGGCCCGCCACGACCGTCGTGCGGACGTCGCCGGAGCGTGCGCTGTGCACGAGCGTGGCGGCCAGGTCGTGCACGGGCTGGGTGTGCGGCCCGGTCACGTCCACCAGGACGAAGTCGGCCCGCCGCCCCGCCGCGAGGCTGCCGATCTCGTCGCCGAGTCCGACCGCCCGCGCGCTCTGCAGGGTGGCGTGGTCCAGGGCCTGGCGGGCGGTGAGCCAGGTGGGGTCCCGTTCGGCGTTCTTCTGGACGAGCGCGGTGAGCGTCATGGACTCCCACACGTCGAGGGTGTTGTTGGACGCGGCGCCGTCCGTGGCCAGGCCGACCGGGATGCCCGCCTCGCGCAGGGCCCGGACGGGCGTGGTGTCCCAGCCGAACTTGAGGTATCCGCGCGGCGCGGAGGCGACGGCGACGCGTCCGCCGGCGCGGCGGAGCGCGGGCAGGTCGCGTTCCGCGTCGAGGCCGGTGACGTGCGCGAGGAGTACGTCCGTGTCGAGGAGCCCGGCGCGCTCCAGGATCTCGATGGGGGTGCGGCCGTGCCGGGCCAGGCTGTTCTCGGTCTGCTCGCGGTTCTCGGCCGCGTGGATGTGCACCAACAGGTTGTGCTCGCGGGCGAGTTCGGCGGTGGCGGCGAGGTCGGCGTCGTCGACGGTGTAGGGCGCGTGCGGGGCGAGACAGGTGGTGATGCGTCCGTCGGCGGCGCCCCGCTGCCGCAGCGCGAAGTCGAGGGAGGAGGCGCGCCCTTCGGGGCCCTGCGAGCTGAAGTACGCCTGGCCGAGCACGGCGCGCAGGCCGCTCTCCTCGACCGCGGCGGCCACGGCGTCCATGGCGAAGTAGTGGTCGGCGAAAGCGGTGACGCCGCCGCGGATCATCTCGGCGCAGGCGAGGCGCGCGCCGAGCCCGACGGCGTGCTCGGTCAGGTTCGACTCGATGGGCCAGACCCAGTCGTTGAACCACGCGTGGGCGGGCAGGTCCTCGGCGATGCCGCGCAGGGCCACCATCGGCGTGTGCGTATGGCAGTTGACGAGCCCGGGGAGGGCGACGGTGCCGCGCCCGTCGATGTGCTCGGCGGCGTCCGGGACCGCCCCGGCGCCGCCCGCGGCGACCGAGGCGAGGACTCCCTCACGTACGACGATCGTCGCGTCGTCGACGAAGACGATCTGCCCTTGCGGGTCGTGGGTCAGGGCCGTGCAGCCCGTGACGACGAGGTCGGCGGGGCCTGGCGTGATGAGGTGGGCGGGGCCCGGCGCGGGAGGCGGCGTCATCCCTTCACGGTAGTGCGAGTGCGCATCCGGCGGCCCTGTCGCGGACGGGGATTCGCGGGCACGCTGGCCTCACCCGCCGATCGGCCGAGGGGGAGCCGCAAGGGAGCCCACGAGGGAGTCGGCCATGATCATCGGTACCTGGAACCTGGAGAACCTCTACCGGCCCGGCGGGCGTTTCGGGCCCAGGGACAAGGCGGCGTACGAGGCGAAGCTGGCCTCGCTCGCGGCGACCATCACCGCGCTGCGGCCGAGCGTCCTCGGCGTGCAGGAGGTCGGCGACCCGGCCGCCCTCGAAGACCTGGCGGGCATGCTGGAAGGCACCTGGCACGTGACGCTCTCGCGGCACGCGGACGACCGGGGCATCCGGGTCGGCTTCCTCAGCAGCCTCCCGGTCGCCGTCGTCACCGACCAGAACTGCCTCCTGGACCCGATGCGCCCGGTGCAGGTCGACGACAAGGGGCGGACGACGGCGCGGACCGGGCGCGGGATCCTCGCCGTGACGGTGTCGACGCGGGCGTTCTTCTTCGACGCGGTGGTCTGCCATCTGAAGTCGAAGCTGCTCTCGTACCCCGGCGGCCGCTTCCAGCCGCGCGACGAGGGCGAGCGCGCGCGGTTCGGCGCCTACGCCCTGTACCGCCGCACGGCCGAGGCCACCGTGGTGCGCGCGCTCGCCGACCGGCTGCTGCGCGGGGACGGCCGTGACCACGACGTCGCCGTGCTCGGGGACCTCAACGACGAGGTCGGCGCCGCGACGACGCAGATCCTGCTCGGCCCGCCGGGCTCCGAGATCGGCACGCCCGGGTTCGACCACCCGGACCGGGGCGACGCGACGCGCCTGTGGAACGTGGCCCCGATGATCCCGCAGGAGCAGCGCTTCTCCCGTATCCACGCGGGCCGGCGCGAACTCATCGACCACGTCCTAGTGAGCCGGGGCCTCCTGGACCACGTGCGGGCCGCGGGCACCGGCGCGGAGGGTGCCTCCGCGGCCGCGCTGCCGTCGGTGGCGGACGGGGATCCGGCGGTGCGCAGGGACGCGGCGGGCTCGGACCACGCGCCGGTGTGGATCCGGATCCAGCCGTGACGGCGCCTGTGTCCTAGCGGCTCTTCCACGGCAGGCCTGTGTCCTGAGCGGCTCTCCCGCGTCAGTGGTTCTCCCGCGTCAGCCGCGCGGCAACACGGTCGACAGGACGCCCGGCAGCGGATACCAGTCCGCCGAGACGATGCTGGCGTGCCGCCGCGCGAGCAGCTCGACGCGCTCCCTGGCCTGCGCCTCGGTCGGGCGCGTTCCGTCGATGACCGGGGCCACCTTGTGGGCGTCGGTCATGACGACGAGATAGCGGCGGTCGGCGTACCACCGCGTGTCGATGGAGCCGCCCGCGTACGCGGAGGCGTCCCCGTCGAACAGCACGAACCACGGCCGGATCGACGCGTCCGCGTACCGTCCGCGCGGATCGCCGGCCGCCGCGCCGAGCACGGCGGGGAAGGCGGCGGCGTCGCCGAGGCGGCCCCTGCCCGCGAGGTCGCGCAGATGGGTGGCGTACTCGCGGTCGGTCCACAGGGTGTCGGCGGGGTTGCCCTGCTCGACGGTGCCGGGGATCAGCTCGACCACGAACTTCCCCGCGAGCTCGGCGCGCCCGGGCCAGCCCTTGGCGCGCACGGCGTCGTCGAGGGTGGCGTGCCCCGCGGCGAGCTCGCCCGGACGGTAGACGGCGTCGCCGAGCACGCTCTTCAGGAGCGCGTCGAGCTCGGCGGGCCCACGCCCGTTCTTCGCCTGGAACCCGTCCTTCAGCTCGACCTTGACGAGGATCGGGCGGTGCCCGGGGTGGGCGTCGTGCCAGCTGCGCATGTCCTGGAGACACCCGGCGAGGCTCTGGTTGCGCGGCTTGGTCCGCAGCTCGGCGGCGCTGCGGGCGTTCTCGCAGTTGTTGCTGTTGCCGAGGGGGTTGCTGTGGGAGACCCGCCAGCCGCTGCCGAAGACGTTGGTCCATACGTCGAGTTCGAGCATCCCCGCGCCGGAGTCGAGGGCGTCGGCGAAGTACGGGTACTTGTCCTTCTCGTAGGCGTTGTGGACGCCGACGCCGGTGGTGGCGGAGTACGCGGAATCGGCGGAGTACGCGGAATCGGCAGCGCTGCCGGCTCCTGCCGAGGCCGAGGCCCCGCCAAGTACTCCCCAGCACACCAAGGACCCCACCATCAGGCCCCGCACACCCCTGCGCACCTTCACGCCCGCCGCCCCCTCACGTCATGCTCCGGTCACGTCACGGCAACGTACGGGAGTCGAGTGACGCGAGGGAAGACGGCAGCTTACGGAGGAGGGCGAGGAGGGAGGCACCGGAGAAGGCACCCGGGGAGGAGGTGGCACGATGGTGCGTTGTGGGTGCTGAGGCAGAGGAGACACACGGGACCGCCGAAGCGCGTGCGGACGGCGGCTGGCCCGACCTCCCCGGGGACACCGCCCTCACGATCCGCGTCCCCGAGGCCAACCCGCTCGTGCGGGCCGGCTTCCCCGCGCACGTCACGGTCCTCTACCCGTTCCTCAACGCGTCCCGCCTCACCCCGTCGACCACCCGCTCCCTGGCGTCGCTCCTCGCCGCCCACGCCCCCTTCACGCTCTCCTTCACGGAGTTCCGCCGCTACCCCGGCGTCCTGTACCTGCCCCCGGCCCCCGCCGCCCCGATCCGCGCCCTGACCACGTCCCTCACGGAACGCTGGCCCGAGGCGGTCCCCTACCGCGGCATCTTCACCCCGCCCCTGGACCCCCACCTGACCCTCGCGAACCACGAGGGCCCCGACACCTACGAAGCGGCGTACGACGCCCTGGAGTCGGAGCTGGCCCCGCATCTGCCGCTGGTCAGTCATGTCGACACGGTGCGGTTGATCGTGACGGACGGGCCGGGCACGGGGTGGCGTGACCTCGCGACGTACCGGCTGGGCCCGCCGCTCTGTGACGGGCGTGCCACGCGGGCGTGAAACCGCCGGGCGCGAATCAGGACATACCAACAGAAGGAGGGCGTCCCGGGCGCTCAAGTCCGCTACGGTGTGCCGCCGTTGTGATCTGTCCGCGCCCAGAGAAGGAACACCCGTGGCCCTCACCCTCCCCCGCGTCTCCGCCACCCGGATCGCCGTCGCCGTCTCCGCCACCGCCCTGCTGGCCGTCGGCGCTCCCGCCGCGTACGCGTCGTTGGACGGCGACGGCGGGGCGAACTCCGCCGACCGCGCCGCCACTTCGACCGCTTCGACGGTCACCCGGGGCAAGCCCTTCGTCGAGACGCGGCTCTTCTTCGGCACGGAGCGGCCCGACGGCGGGCCCGCCGTGACCGACAAGCAGTTCATGGCCTTCATCGACAAGGAGGTCACCCCGGCCTTCTCCGACGGGCTGACCATCCAGGACGGCCGCGGGCAGTGGCGCGACTCCAACGGCAGGATCGAGCGCGAGCGTTCGTACGAGCTGATCCTGCTGTACCCGACGGGCGAGGCGCGCGAGCGGGACGTCCAGATCGAGGAGATCCGCAGCGACTACGAGAAGGCGTTCGCGCAGGACTCGGTGGCGCGGCTCGACGAGCGGACGCGGGTGGACTTCTGACGGGGCGGAGTCTGGCGGGTCGGGTGGGTTGGACTCCGACGGGTTGGGCTCTGACCGGCTGACTCCCGACCGGCCGACTCCCTACCGATCGGCTCCTGACCGGCCGACTCCCGACCAGCCGACTCCCGACTCCCGACTCCCAACCGGCCGACTCCCGACCAGCCGACTCCCGACTCCCGACTCCCAACCGGCCGACTCCCGACCGGTCACTCGCTGATCGGGGTCACGCGGCTCCTCCGCCGTGAGCCGCCTCGATCAGCTCCTCCGTGGCGGTCAGCGCCGCGGCGAGCGCGTCCAGGGTGCCGGCCGCGCCCTCTCCTCCCGCTCCCAGCGAGGCGAGGATCGCGTCCACGCCCCGCAGGCCGGCCCGCTCCAGGAGCCGCTTCTCGTTGGTGACCCACTCCCCGCGCGCCGCGAGCACCGCGTGGGCGCCCGCCATCGCGGCCGTGGCGACGGCGCCCGCGACCTCGGCGTGCTGGGCGCGCGGGGCGTTGTTGGCACGGGCGTAGCCGAGGGTCAGGCGGGCGCGCTCCAGCCAGACGCCGGGGGCGTCCCGGCGCAGTGCCTCGGGGTAGGCGGGCCTGGGCAGTTCACCCCTGAGGACGCGGTTGACGGCGAGCTCCGCGAGGAGCAGATAGCTGGGGATTCCGGCCAGGTGGAACATCAGCGGCTCCCAGTGGAAGCGGCCCCGCTCCGCCTCGGCGAGCTCGTGCTCGACGACGTCCAGGTCGCGGTAGTGCACGTCGACGCGCCGCCCGTCGACGGTCAGCCACGCGCCTCCGTTGAAGACGCCGCCGCCCCAGTCGCCGATGCCGAAGACCTCGCCCTCCCAGCCGATCTTGCGCAGCTCGGCGGGGTCGAAGACGGCGCCCCCGTCGCTCCGGTAGTACACAGCCGTGTCCCAGTCGCTCTCGGGGGTGTGCGTGCCCTGGGCGCGCGAGCCGCCGAGGGTGACGGCGCGCACGCCGGGCAGCGCGGCGAGCCGCTCGGCGACATGGTCGAGGAAGACTTCATCGGTCATCGCGTGCATGAGTGAACTGTCCTGCCCGTGCTCGTGGTTGCTTCCTCAGCCCAGCTTGCCGACGTTCTGGGCCTGGATCACCGTGCCGTGGTACACCCCACCGCTGAGGTGGTTGGTGTTGTGGTACGTGATGCTACTCCCGGGAGTCCCGCCGCTCTCCGAGTCGGCCAACTCGTCGAGCAGGGAACGCAGTTCGGCGGCGGCCCCGGGATCGGCGGCGAGCCTGCGCCGCAGCCGCGAACGCCACTCCGTCCGCACGTCGGCGGCGGTCTCCTCGTCCCCGGTGTCCCGCGCGGCCATGACCTCGGCGCGGGCCTCCTCCAACTCCCCGACCAGGACCTCCTCGTCGGCTGCGCCGCTGCCACCGCTGCCGCTACCGCGCGAGAAGAGCGCCGCGACCCGGTCCCGGGCCTGCGTCCACCCCTCGGTCACCATCTGCTGCACGAGTGCCGTCGCCCCGGCCGCCGCCAGTGCGGTCAACTCAGCGTCCACGAGAGCTCCTTCTCCATGTCGAAGGCCTTCACCGTAACGCGGCCCACCCCGCAATTCAGTGGCGTACCGCCGCCGGGCCCCGCACGCTGACTGCATGAACGCCCAGCACGCCGAGGCTCCCACCACCACCGCGCGGCCCGTCCCGAGCCACCAGATCCGCGCCCGGCACACCGACTCGACGATCACCGTCTACCAGGCGTACGCCCCTGGACTCGGCGGCCCCGCCGCCCGCGACGGACGCTTCCCCGCGGCCTGGAAGCGCGACCGCATGACGTGGATCAAGCCGTCCTTCCTCTGGATGATGTACCGCTGCGGCTGGGCGACGAAGGAGGGGCAGCAGACGGTACTCGCCGTCGAGATCACCCGCGAGGGCTTCGACTGGGCGCTGCGCCACGCCTGCCTCTCGCACTACGCCCGCGGTCTCCACCCCGACCAGGCGACCTGGAAGCGCGACCTGCGCCGCTCCCCCGCCCGCGTCCAGTGGGACCCGGAACGCGACCTCCACCTCAACGCCCTCCCCCACCGCTCCCTCCAACTGGGCCTGGCGGGCGAGGCGTCGGGCCGCTACGCGGACGAGTGGACGGTATCCATCACGGACGTCACGGACCTGGCCCACGAGATCCACACCCACGTACGGGAAGGAGACCTGCCGAAGGCCGAGTCGCTCCTCCCCACCGAGCGCCCCTATCCGGCCGCGGACGATCTGCTGTCGCATCTGCGGGCCTGAGCGCAGGGCCGGGCCCCGGGCAGCGGGTGGGCCGAGCGCCTCCTACGGCCCGATCATCCCCGCCACCGCCCCCACCGGATCCACGTCCGCCTCCCCCTCCGGCCACCAGTCGTCCGCGCCGGGATCGCTTCGGTAGGGGTACCAGCGGGCGTCGTGGCCGAAGCGGAGCTGGAGTGAACCGTCCGCGGTCGTGAGGTGGTTGCGGTGGATCGTCATGCGGGGGAGGTCCGCCGCGGTCAGGGCGCCGCGGGCCCGGTCGAAGGGGCCCGCCGGGGGGTCCCAGGGGGATTCCAGGACCGCCAGACCCTCCTCGCCGCCCTGGCGCCAGGCCGCCGCCGCGCGGGAGAGGTCCGCGGGGGTGCTCCCCACCGACCTGGCCAGCTCGGCGAACTGGCGGCTGAAGGTGCGGCGGCCGGTGAGGCCGGGGTGTGACGCGGCGAGGCGGACCGCGTCGCGCCAGGGGGACTCGGACGTGAAGGGGTCCGCGCCCGTGGTGAGGTACGCGTGGGCGCGCGCCGCCGCGTCCGTGACCAGGAACTCCAGGGCTGTGGGGTCCGGGGCGCCGGGCAGGGAGGGCAGGACCGGGGGGTCGCCCGGGCGGGCCGGTGGGGCCAAGGGGGGTGGCAGCGGGGAGCGGTAGTCCGTGGCCAGGGCCTCGCGGGCCGGGATGCCGGGCAGGGGCGGGCCCTCCTGCGGCGCCTCGTCGGTGGCCGGGGGCCGGCCGCCCGGCGGGAGTTCTCCCTCCGCGGCCGACTTGTGCGCGTTGCGGCGCGCCAGTTCGTCCAGGAGGTCCTGCTCCTCGCCGCCGCGCATCAGCAGCAGCACGAAGGGGTCGGCGTCCAGGAGCCGGGCCGCCTGGTAGGCCAGGGCGGCCGCGTGCTTGCAGGGGTGGCCGCGGTCCGGGCAGGTGCAGGAGGGGGCCAGTTCGCGCGCGCCGGGCAGGAGCGGGACGTCCGCCCGGACCGCCGCGTCGGCCAGGGCGTACGGCATCTCCTTGTCGAGGAGCGCCGCGATGTGCGCGGGGTCGGTGGCCACCGCGTCCAGGAAGCGGTCCCAGTGCTCGGGGAGCATCGTGCGCAGGCGGATCTCCGCGCGGTAGGGGCGGGGGCGGCTGCCGTGGACGTACGCGACGATGCGGCCCGGCGCGACCGTGATGGTGTCGACCGCTCCCTCACGGGCGTACGTGCGGCCGCGCGCCAGGCGGGCCTGGTCCAGGGCGCTCTCCT
Organism: Streptomyces sp. NPDC025651; assembly: GCF_055558735.1. NCBI lineage: Bacteria > Bacillati > Actinomycetota > Actinomycetes > Kitasatosporales > Streptomycetaceae > Streptomyces > Streptomyces sp. NPDC025651. The sequence continues at coordinate 1,473,350 of NZ_JBVHLZ010000001.1, read as the reverse complement.
CCAGCGCGTCGATCCAGGCGTTGCCCCACCAGGACGCGGCGAAGGGCGTCGCGGGGTCGGGGTGGGCCGGCAGCGCGGGAAAGACGCGGCCGCTGCCCATGCGGCTCGTCTCACTCATCCCGCTGGCCCAGCCGAGGCCGCCGCCACGACGACCGGCCCCTCGAGCGCCACCGCCAGGTCGGGGCACACCGCCGCTGCCGCCGGGACGCCGGGACGCGCCACCCGGCTCGCCGCCCTGTCGAGGGCCGCCACCGGGACCGCTGCCCCGCCCGGATCCGCCGCCCGGGCCGCCGTCTTCCCGAGGGCCGCCGCCCCGACCGGTTCCGTCCCGCCCCTTCATGCCGTCCTCCTCAGCGCCACCAGGTCCGCGAGCTCCGCGTCGGACAGTTCGGTGAGCGCCGACTCGCCGCCGTCGCCGAGGACTGCCTCCGCCAACGCCCGCTTCGCCGCCAGGAGTTCGGCGATGCGGTCCTCCACCGTGCCCTCGGTGACCAGGCGGTGGACCTGGACCGGCTGGGTCTGGCCGATGCGGTACGCGCGGTCGGTGGCCTGCTCCTCGACCGCGGGGTTCCACCAGCGGTCGTAGTGGATCACGTGGCCCGCCCGGGTGAGGTTCAGGCCCGTGCCCGCCGCCTTCAGCGACAGCAGGAAGACCGGGACCTCGCCCGCCTGGAAGCGGTCCACCATCTCCTCGCGCCGCGCCACCGGCGTGCCCCCGTGCAGGAGTTGGGAGCGGATGCCCCTGGACGCCAGATGTGTCTCCAGGAGGCGGGCCATCTCCACGTACTGCGTGAAGACCAGGACCGCGCCCGCGCTCTGCGACTCCGCGAGGATGGTGTCGAGCAGCTCGTCCAGGAGCTCCAGCTTGCCCGACCTCGGCCGCCCCGTCCGCGTCGTCAGGGCGCCGTCCTTCAGATACTGCGCCGGGTGGTTGCAGATCTGCTTCAGCGCCATCAGGAGCTTCATCACCAGGCCGCGGCGCGCCATGCCGTCCGACGCCTCGATGCGGGCCAGCGTCTCGCGCACCACCGCCTCGTAGAGCGAGGTCTGCTCGCGGGTGAGCGTGACCGGATGGTCCGTCTCGGTCTTCGGCGGCAGCTCCGGGGCGATGCCCGGGTCCGACTTCTTGCGGCGCAGGAGGAAGGGGCGGACCAGGCGCGCGAGGCGGTCGAGCGCCTCGTCGTTCTCCGCTGTCTCGCCGCCCTCCACCAGGCGCGCGTGGCGGGCGCGGAACGCCTTCAGGGGGCCCAGCAGGCCCGGTGTCGTCCAGTCGAGCAGGGCCCAGAGCTCGGAGAGGTTGTTCTCGACGGGGGTGCCGGTGAGCGCGACGCGGGCCGGGGAGGGGATCGTGCGCAGCGCCTTCGCCGTCGCCGCGTGCGGGTTCTTCACGTGCTGCGCCTCGTCCGCCACCACCAACCCCCAGCTCCGGTCGGCCAGTTCGGGAGCGCTCGTACGCATCGTGCCGTACGTGGTCAGGACGAAGCCGCCGGTCGGTCCGGCGAGGCTGCGGCCCGCGCCGTGGAAGCGGCGGACCGGCACGCCCGGCGCGAACCGTTCGATCTCCCGCTGCCAGTTGCCGAGCAGCGACGCGGGGCAGACCACCAGCGTCGGCGCCGAGACGCCGCCTTGCGCGCGGTGCAGATGGAGGGCGATGACGGTGATCGTCTTGCCGAGGCCCATGTCGTCGGCGAGGCAGCCGCCGAGGCCGAGCGAGGTCATGCGGTCGAGCCAGGCCAGGCCGCGGAGTTGGTAGTCCCGCAGGGTCGCGTGCAGGCCGGGCGGCTGGGCGACGGCGTCGAGGTCACCCGTCACGCGCTCGCGCAGCTTCGCCAGCGCGCCGACGGGCACGGCGGGCACCCGCTCGCCGTCCACCTCCGCGGTGCCGGTGAGCGCGACGGACAGGGCGTCCACCGGGTCGAGCAGGCCGAGGTCGCGCTTGCGTGCCTTGCGGACGAGCTCGGGGTCGACCACGACCCACTGGTCACGGAGGCGGACGACCGGGCGGTGCGCCTCCGCGAGCAGGTCGAGCTCGGCCTCGGTGAGCGGCTCTTCCGTCTGGTCGCCCAGCGCCAACTGCCAGCGGAATTCGAGGAGTTCCTCGGTCTTGAAGAAGTCGAAGTTGTCGGCGGCGGTACCGGGGGCGGGGCGGACGACGGCCGTCGCGGTGAGGCCGCGGGTCAGCTCCCTGGGCCAGTGCACGGCCACCCCCGCCGCGCCGAGCCGACCCGCCGCCGCGCCCAGGAGGTCGTACAACTCCTCCTCGCTCAGCGGCAGCACGTCCGGGCGCGGCCGCTCCAGGAGTCGCGCGAGCGGCGGCCAGACGCGGGCCGCGCGGCGCAGCGCGAGCAGGGTGTCGACGCGGGCGCGCGGCCCGAAGTGGTCGGTGCCCGCCCAGAGCCCCGGCACGTCGGTGACGAGGGTCGGGTCGGCGAGGCTGTGCACCTGCACGACGGCGGCGGCCGGGCTGGCCACCGCCGCGCGGGGAACCCTCGCGCGGGAGCCCGCATCAGCACCACCGGAGCCGTGGGATCCGCGGGAGCCGCCGGAACCGGAGGAACCGTGGGAGTCACCGGAGCCGGAGGAGCCGTCGGAGCCGGAGAAGTCGTCCGAGCCCTCCGCCCCGTCGAAGACCTCGTGCGCCCGCAGGTCGAGGCGCAGCGACACCCGTACGCCCGCGTCGACCCCGGCCGCGACCTCCGCCGCCCAGTCCCGGGCGCCCGGCAGTCGCTGCGGCTCGCGCGCGGCGAAGGGCGCACCCACCGCGCAGGCGGCCGCGGGGGTGCGCGGCAGGGCGTCGACCACCGCGTCCACGAAGGCCCTGACCAGCGCGAACGGCTGCGGCAGCTGAAGCGGCCCGCGCCCCGACGACGGCAGCGGCACCGCGTGGCCCTCGGCGGGCAGGGCCGCGGCGACGGCCCGCAGCTGGGCGACGTCGGCCTCCTCCAGCGGCCCCGCGCGCCAGGCGTCCAGGTCCCCGGCGGTCAGGCCGGGCAGCAGCCTGCCGCGCGCCGCGAGGTGCAGCGCGTGCCGGGCGGCGGCGGCCCAGCAGGCCGCGGCGGGGTGCGGGCGCGCGGCGCCGAGCAGCAGCGGCACGGCGTCGGCGACGGGCAGGAACAGTGCGGGCACCGTGCGGCCGCGGGCGCCCTTGCCGTGCTTGCGGGCGACGGTGAGATCACCACGTACACCGGCAGACGGGAGATCTTCGGGGAGCTCTTCCCCGTCCGCCCGCCAGAACGCGACCCGCCCCTGCCGCGGCACCTCCGCCGGAAGGAAGACGGCGGCACAGGAACGCACGAGAAGGGGACGGCCGTCCGCCACCGCGTCCGCAACGGCACGGCCGTCCGCCACCGCGTCCGCAAGGGCACGGTCGCCTGCCACCGCATCCGCCGTCATTGCCACCGCCCAGCCCAACCCCTGCTCACCCGGCTCTCACACCGGCACTTTCCCGAACCGCCACCCTAGGCGAGACCACTGACAACCCCCGGGAGCCCGGTTCACCCGCCCCTCGCGAGCCCAGCCCCCCGCCCCGGGGGAGCCCAGCCCCCGCCCCCGGGAGGCGCAGACCCCCGCCTCGGACAACCGCCGACGAGCGACCAACGGATGAACACTGGAAGGAAAGTTTCCTAACAATAGTTCACCCGGAGTTCTTGACGCGCACATGCCGTATCGCCAGGATTCCCCGAGACGGCCAGGCACCACACCGACACCGGCACCGACACCGGCACAGACCGACCGGCACCCCCCACGCCCATCGAGGAGACGGACATGTCGCCCACCCCCCGCGCCATGAACTCCCGCACGAGCAACTCCCGTACGCGCAAGGCCCTTACGCGCACCTCCCGTACGCCCAAGGCCCGTTGGGGCGTCCCCGTGGCCGCGGGCGCCGCGCTCGCCCTCGTCGGCGGCGTGCTGCTCTGGTCGCCCGCCGAGGAGGCCGACGCCTCCCCCACCGCCGAGCCGCGGGCCGGCTTCACCGCGGTCGCCGCCGGTGACATCGCCGAGCAGTGCACGGCGAGCAGCAGCAGCTGCAAGCACCCCAAGACCGCGGCCCTGGTCAAGCAGATCAACCCGTCCTTCGTGATGACCATGGGCGACAACCAGTACGACGACGCGCGCCTGAAGGACTTCCAGAACTACTACGACAAGTCCTGGGGCGCCTTCAAGAGCAAGACGCGGCCCGTCCCCGGCAACCACGAGACGTACGACCCGGCGGGCGCGCTCAAGGGCTACCAGTCCTACTTCGGGTCCGTCGCCTACCCCGACGGCGAGAGCTACTACAGCTACGACCAGGGCAACTGGCACTTCATCGCGCTCGACTCCAACAGCTTCGACGACGACGCGCAGATCGACTGGCTCAAGGCCGACCTCGCCGCCAACTCCAAGAAGTGCGTGGCCGCGTACTGGCACCACCCGCTCTTCTCCTCCGGCGAGCACGGCAACAACCCGGTGAGCCGCCCGGTCTGGAAGCTGCTCTACGACAACAAGGCCGAGCTGGTCCTGGGCGGCCACGACCACCATTACGAGCGGTTCGCCCCGCAGAACCCGGACGGCAAGGCCGACGCCAACGGCATCGTCGAACTGATCGGCGGCATGGGCGGCGCCAACCCGTACAAGATCGAGGAGGTGCAGCCCAACAGCCAGAAGCGGATCACGAACACCTTCGGCGTCGTCAAGCTGAACTTCACCGACACGGGCTTCTCCTGGAACCTCGTCGCCACCGACGGCTCCACGAAGGACACGAGCCCGTCCTACGAGTGCCGCTGAGACCAGCGGGAGCCCAGCGATGTACCTCGCCTCCAACGGCGCGGTGACCAAGGGCGACCCGGCCGCCGCGGCCCCGGAGAAGTCCGGGTCCGCACGCGGCCGGGTCGCGGGGCCCGTCCTCGCCCTCGGCGCGGTCAGCCTGGTCACGGACATCTCCTCCGAGATGGTCACCGCCGTCCTGCCGCTCTACTTCGTCCTCCAACTCGGCCTGTCCCCCTTGGCGTTCGGATTCCTCGACGGCCTCTACAACGGCGTGACCGCGCTGGTGCGCCTCGCCGGCGGGTACGCGGCCGACCGGGGCGGGCGGCACAAGCTCGTGGCCGGCGGCGGCTACGCCCTCTCGGCGCTCTCCCGGCTCGGCCTGCTGCTCGCGGGCGGCGCCACCGCGGGGATCGGCGCCGCCCTCGCCGCCGACCGCATCGGCAAGGGGGTGCGCACCGCGCCGCGCGACGCCCTCATCTCGCTGAGCAGCCCGCCCGACGCGCTGGGCCGTGCTTTCGGCGTGCACCGGGCGATGGACACCACGGGCGCGCTGCTCGGTCCGCTCGCCGCGTTCGCGCTGCTGTGGGCGACCGCGGACGCGTACGACGCCGTGTTCGTGGTCAGCTTCTGCTTCGGGCTGCTCGGCGTACTGCTGCTGGTCGCGTTCGTGCCGGGGCACGTGGGGCGGGCGGACACCTCGACTGCCGCGCCGCGCACGCCCGTCACGGACACCGCGCCTGCCGCCGCACCGCACGCCCCCGCCACCCGCCGCGACAGGGCGCTCGACCTCCTCCGCGTCCCCGCGTTCCGGCGCGTCCTGCTCGCGGCGGCGCTGCTCGGCGCGGCCACCATCGGCGACGCGTTCGTCTACCTCCTGCTCCAGCGGCGGCTCGACTTCGCCGTCTCGTGGTTCCCGCTGCTTCCGCTGGGCTCCGCCGCCGTCTATCTGCTGCTCGCGATCCCGGCGGGGCGCCTCGCCGACCGCACGGGGCGGCGGGTTCCGTTCCTCGCGGGGCACGTGGCGCTGCTCGGCGGCTACCTCCTGCTGCTCTCCCCCGTCGACGGCCGGCTCCTGCTCGTCGGCGTCCTGCTGCTGCTCGGCGTCTTCTACGCCGCCACCGACGGCGTCCTGATGGCCCTCGCCGCCCCCGTGGTCGCCCCGGAGCGGCGGGCCCGCGGCATGGCCGTGCTGCAGACGGGGCAGGCCCTCGCCCGGCTCGTCGCCGCCGCCGGGTTCGGCGCCGCGTGGACGCTGTGGGGCGTCGGGCCCGCGCTGACCTGCGCGGCCGTCGCCCTGACCGCGGCGCTCGCGGGGGCGACGGCACTGCTTCCCCGTACGGAGACGGTCTTGCGCCACCAGCCCGGGACGGTCCCGCGCTCCCCCACCGAAAGGCCCTCATGACCACCCGGCCGAACACCCCTCTGCGGTCCCTGCGCGCCCGGATCGTCGCGGTCGCCACGGCCGCCGCCGTCCTCGCGGGCGTCGCCGTCGCGTACACCCTGCACGCGGCCGGGCGCGCCGAATCGGCCGACGCCACTTCGGAGTTCGGCCTCGACCGGGGGCAGCTGTACTTCCGCAGCACGGAGGCGGGCGCGGGCCGCGTGGCCCGCATCGCCTCGTCCGGCGGGACGGCCTCCGCGAAGGGGCCGCGCACCACCGGCGGCCCCTCCTGCGAGCGCTTCTACGCCGCCGCGGGCACCGGACTCTGCCTGCAGCGCCGCGCGGGGATCCCGCCCAAGTCCTACGCCGTCGTCCTGGACGAACGGCTCCGCGAGAAGCGCCGCATCGCGCTGACCGGCATCCCCAACCGGGCGCGCGTCTCGGCGTCGGGCCGGATGCTGTCCTGGACGATGTTCGCCACCGGCGACTCCTACGCGGGCTCGTCCTTCTCCACCCGCACCTCGATCCTGGACACCCGCACCGGCTACCTGGTCAAGAACATGGAGGAGATCCCCCTCACGATCGACGGGCGCCGCTACCACGCGCCCGACGTCAACTACTGGGGCGTGACCTTCGCGAAGGACGACAACCGCTTCTACGCGACCGTCTCGACCAAGGGCAGGACGTATCTCGTGCGCGGCGACATGAAGAAGTGGGCGGCGACCGCGCTGCGCGAGAACGTCGAGTGCCCCTCCCTCTCCCCCGACAACACCCGCCTCGCCTTCAAGAAGCGCGTACGCGAGGGGACTTCGGACCCGTGGCGGCTGTACGTCCTGGACCTGCGCACGATGCGCGAGCACCCGCTGGCCGAGCGGCGCAGCGTCGACGAGCAGGCCGCCTGGCTGGACGACGGCACCCTCGCCTACGCGCTGCCGGGCGTAGACGGCCGCAAGCAGGACATCTGGTCGACCCCCGCCGACGGCACCGGCAAGCCCGTCCTGCGGGTACCGGGCGGGAGTTCACCGGCGGCGGTGCGCTGAGGCGGCCTCCCCGCACACCAGGTCCCCGGCCGCGCACGGTAATTCGGATGCGTACGCGGCCGGGGTCCCGCACGATCACCGTATGACCGCCCCCGAACGCACCGTCGTGCCCACCCTCTTCCCTCCTCCCGGATACGCCCACGCCGCCGTCGTCGAAGCGGGCACCCGCCTCGCGTTCATGGCGGGCTCCGTCCCCCTCGACCCCGAGGGCGCGCTCGTCGGGGAGGGGGACGTCGCCCGCCAGACCGAGCAGGTCATCGCCAACCTCGACGAGGCCCTGCGGGCGGTGGGCAGCGATCTGTCGCAGGTGGTGGCCACCACGGTGTACGTGGTCGGCGACGACCCCGCGGCGCTCACCCGGGCGTGGGAGGTCGTCCGCGCCTGCGACCTGCACGCGGGCCCGCACACCTCGACTCTGCTCGGCGTCTCCTGCCTCGGCTACCCCGGCCAGCTCGTGGAGATCACCGCCACCGCGGTCGTCCCCGAACGCCCTTAGCCGCGCGCCCGCCTGGCGAGGCCGAGCGCGTACTCGGGCCACCACTGCCCGGCGCGCGGCCCGCCCCTGCACGTTCCGTCGGACTCGCCCGGCCGCTTGATCCACAGGTAGGCATCGAGCGCGGGGTCGCCGGTGCGGGTCGTGGGCGGGGTGCCAAGGGCGCGGCCCGGTGGATTGCACCACGCCTGGACGCCGTCGTAGGGGCCGTTGCCGTTGCGGCTGCTGTCGACGACGAAGTGCTTGCCGCCGCCGAGCGCCTTGGCGAGCCGGTGGCCGTAGGCGGAACTCACCTTGTTCGTCAGGTAGTTGGAGACGTTCAGGGCGAAGCCGTCGGCGCGGGCGATCCCGGCGCGGCGCAGTGGCGTGACCAGGCGCCGCTCGTCGGGGATCCAGCCGGCGTTGCCCGCGTCGAGGTAGACCCTGGTGTGGGGCCTGCTTCCCAGCCGCCGCACCGCGTAGGAGAGCAGGGCGTAGCGCTCACTTGCGTCCGCGCGCGGGCAGCCCGCCACCAGCTGCGCCACGGCGTCGGGTTCGACGATCACGTACGCGCCCCGGCTGCCGAGCCCCGCGGCGAACGCGTCGATCCACCGGCGGTACCGGGCGGCGTCGCGGGCGCCGCCCGACGAGTACGCACCGCAGTCGCGGTGCGGGATGAAGTAGGCGACGAGGACCGCGGTGCGCCGCGCCTTGGCCGCCGCCTCGACATGGAACCGCACGACGGCGCCCGGCCCCTCCTTGCTCAGCCAGACGGCCTGCGGGCGCCCCGCGATGCGCTCGATGAGGCGGGCCTCGGCGATCCGGCCCTGGCCGCGCCACCGCGCGACCTGCCGGACGGCGGCGCTGTGCGGGTCGACCCAGAAGGCGGGGGCGGCCTCCTCGGCGCGGGGCTCCCCGGCGCGGGGCTCCGCGGCACGGGGCTCCCCGGCGCGGGGCTCCGCGGCACGGGGCGTGGGCGCCGTCCCTGACGCCTCCGCGCAGCCGGTCGCCGCCGCGCCCAGGAAGAGAGCGGCGGCGACAACAACGCGCGTGAGACAGAAACGGGAACGGAGACGGACACGGGACCGGGACCGGGACCGGGAACGGAGACGGCAGGAGGACGGCTGGGACACCGGGCGGCTCCAGGGTGCTCGGCGCCGGCCGTACCCGGCGCGTTCCCCGGAGTCTGCGGTCGCCCCGCCCCGGCGGCGGCCCGTCCCCCGCCGAGGCGTCGGCAGTTCACCCGGAAGATCACTCCGACGGCAGGGTCACTCCCGGAAGCGATCCGTCGCCGCCGCCAGTTCGTCCGCCAGCCCTCGCGCCCCCGCGTCGTGCCCCACGTCGTCCACGAGGATCAACTCGCTGCCGGGCCACGCCTGATGGAGCCGCCAGGGGATGCCCGTGAGATTGCCGAAGTCCAGGCTGCCCTGCACCAGCACTCCGGCAATCCCCGCCAGGGACCCCGCGTCCCGCAGGACCACCTCGTCCCCGCCCAGCCAGTGGTCGTTGGCGAAGTAGTGCGAGACGGTGCGCGCGAAGCCCGCCCTGAACGCCGCGTCCTCGTACCGCGGCACGGAGCGCGGCGCCGCCGGTACGCACGCGGTCTCCCAGTCCGTCCAGGAGCGCGCGGCGGCGGCCCGCACCTCGGGGTCGGGCGACTCCAGGAGGCGGTTGTAGGCGGCGGCCAGGTCGCCGTCCCGCTCCCCCTCGGGCACTCCGTCGCGGAACGCCTCCCACGCCTTCGGGAAGACCCGCCCCAGGCCGCGCGTCAGGAGCCCCACCTCGGCCCTGCTGCCCGTGGCCACGCCCGTGAGGACCAGTTCCGAGACCCGGTCCGGGTACGTCTGCGCGTACCTCAGGCCGAGGACGGAGCCGAACGAGACGCCCCACACCAGCCACCGCTCGACGGCCAGATGGCGCCGCAGCAGCTCCAGGTCGGCGAGGAGGTGCTTCATCGTGTTGACGCCCATGTCGGCGGCCGGATCGCTCGCGTGCGGCGTGGAGCGGCCCGCGCCGCGCTGGTCGAGCAGGCAGATCCGGTAGGCGTCGGGGTCGAAGTACCTGCGGAAGAAGGGCGTGCAGCCGGAGCCCGGCCCGCCGTGCAGCACCACGGCGGGCTTGCCCAGCGGGTTGCCGCAGACCTCCCAGTACACGTGGTTGCCGTCGCCGACGTCGAGCATGCCGTGATCGTAGGGTTCGATGTCCGGATAGAGGCCCATCGCGGCAGCCTAGCTCCGCCCCGGGTCAGTCCGCCCCGGCGTTTCTCATCCGCCCGTACGCGTACACGCAGCCCGCGAGCGCCAGGTCCGAGAGCAGCATGAAGCCGATCGAGTACGAGTCCTTCGCGCTGTAGATCGCGCCCATGACCAGCGGCGGGACGAACCCGCCGAGGCCGCCCACCGCGCCCACGATGCCCGTGACGGAGCCGACCTGCGGCTGCGGGGTGACCTGCGAGACGAGCGCGAAGACGCTGCCGCTCGCGGTGCCGAGGCCCGCTGCCATCACCAGGAAGCAGACCGTGCCCATCGGGTTCAGCGGCGGGTCGAAGGCCTGCACGACGGCGAAGAGCGCGACCACCGCGAGGGCGACCGAGGTGACCGTGGCCGGGTGGATCCGGTCGGAGAGCCAGCCGCCGACGGGCCGGAAGACGACGGTGACGAGCGCGAAGCCGGCCGCCTTGGTCCCGGCGTCGGTGGGCGAGAGGTCGTACCAGGTCTTCAGATACGTGGGCAGGTACACCCCGAAGGCGACGATGCCGCCGAAGCCGATCGCGTACAGCGCGGACAGCTCCCAGGTGACGCGCAGCCGTCCGGCCTGTCCGAGCCGGGTGCCGAGCGAGCTGGTGGGCACCGGCCGGTCGGGGCGGTCGGTGATGAGGAGCGCGCCGAGCACCGCGAAGGCGGCGAGCGCGATCGCCACGACGAGGAAGGGCAGGTTCTCGCCGTGCTCGGCGATGCGCGGCGTGAAGTAGCCGGAGAGCGCCACACCGCCCATGCCCATCCCGAAGACGCCGAGCGCGAAGCCCCTGCGGGCGGGCGGGAACCAGGAGTTGACCAGGGGGATGCCGATGGCGAACGTCGTGCCGCCGAGGCCGAGCAGGAAGCCGACCGCGAGCATCGCGCCGAAGCTGTCCCTGGCCGGGATGATCAGCAGCACCGGGACGATGGTGAGCGCCGAGACCAGCGGGAACATCAGACGTGCGCCGTAGCGGTCGGTGAGCGCGCCGACCGGTACGCGGCCCAGCGAGCCGACGATGACGGGCACGGCGACCAGGAGCGACTGCTCGAAGGAGCTCAGCCCGAGCCGGTCCTTGAAGTCGCTGCCGAGCGGCGCCACCAGGTCCCAGGCCCAGAAGGTGAGCGTGAAGCCGACGGTGGCCACGGCCAGGTTGCGGTAGGCGGCGGCTGAGGGCTTGGCTGCCGGAGTCTCGTCCACGCCCCCCACGCTAGGAATCGCCGCCCGCGCCGGCCCGCTCTGCTGGGCCGTCCGGGCGTAGCCCCGCGGCCGTGGCCGCCTCGCGCAGCACGTCCCGCAGCATCGCGGGCGTCAGCCGTCCGGTGAACGTGTTGCGCTGGCTGACGTGGAAGCAGCCGAAGAGCTCCAGGGGGCCCGGGGTGCCGTCGATCCTGACCCGCGCCCCGTGCCCGAACGCCGGCCGCGGCTTCGGCACCGTCCAGCCCGCCGCCGCGAACGCGGGCAGCGCGGCCTGCCAGCCGAAGGCGCCGAGCACGACCACGGAGCGCATCCGCGGCGCGAGCAGCGTCAGCTCGCTCACCAGCCAGGGGCGGCAGGTGTCGCGCTCCCGCGGGGTCGGCTTGTTGGCGGGCGGCGCGCAGTGCACGGGCGAGGTGATGCGGGTGCCGTACAGGGTCAGTCCGTCGTCGGCGCTCTCGGCGGTGGGGCGCGAGGCCAGGCCGACGTCGTAGAGGGCGCGGTAGAGCACGTCGCCCGAGCGGTCGCCGGTGAACATCCGCCCGGTGCGGTTGGCGCCGTGCGCGGCGGGCGCGAGGCCGACGATCAAAAGCGCGGCGTCGTGCGGTCCGAAGCCGGGCACCGGGCGCCCCCAGTAGTCCTGGTCGGCGAAGGCCGCGCGCTTGGTGCGCGCGACCTCCTCGCGCCAGTCGACGAGGCGGGGGCAGGCCCGGCAGTCGGTCAGTCGTGCGTCGAGCTCGCTGAGGCCGTCCATGCCTTCCACCGTACGTACGCACGTCAGGTCAGCGCGGCGCCCAGCGCGACGAACGCACAGATCAGCACGGCCAGAATGCCGAGCAGCGGCCACACGAACCGCAGGTACCTGTCGTAGCCGACCTTGGCGAGGGCCACGCCGCCGATGGTCACCGCCGTGGTCGGCACCCACAGGTTCATCCAGCCGCTGGCCGACTGCCAGGCCGTGACGACGACCGCGCGCGAGACGCCGGCGAAGTCGGCGAGCGGGGCGAGGATCGGCATGGCGAGCGTGGCGTGGCCGGAGGTGGAGGGGATCAGGAAGGCGAGCGGCAGGTTCACGATGAAGACGATGATCGCGAAGAGCCCGGACGACGTCCCCTTCACCACCCCCTCGATGGAGTGGAGCACCGTATCCGTGATCTTCGAGTTGTTCATGATCGTCGTGACGCCGCGGGCCAGCAGGATCACCAGGGCGGGCGAGACGAAGTCGGCCGCGCCCTGGATGATCGTCGAGCTGAGCTTCTGCTCGCCCATGCGCGCGACGAGCCCGACGAGGACGGCCGCGCACAGGAAGAGGGCCGCCAACTGCGGGAAGGACCAGCCGAGTTCGAAGGAGTACGGCTGTGCGTCCGCCTTGCCGGTGAGCGCGCTGGACCAGGGCACCACCGAGAAGATCATGAAGGCGAAGACGAGGGCGGTCGCGACGAGCACCGCCTTGTGCAGCCGCGTGAGTTCCGGCACCTCCTCCGCGTCGGCGGCGGACTGCTCGCGGTCGCCCGGCAGGAAGCCGGACAGGGAGCGCCCGGGATCCTTCCGCACACGCTTCGCGTACCGGATGACGTACGCGACCGTGACCCCCGTCAGGACGATCCACATGGCGAAGCGCAGCACGATGCCGTCGCCCAGCGAGATGTCGGCGGCCGAGGAGGCGACGCCCGTCGCGAAGGGGTTCACGGTCGAGCAGAGCACACCGACGCCCGCGCCGAGGATGATCGCGCCGACGGCGGTCATGCGGTCGTAGCCGAGGGCGAGCATCAGCGGCACGATCAGGCCGTAGAAGCCCAGCGTCTCCTCGGCGAAGCCCTCCACCGTGCCGAGGACCGAGAAGACCACCATGACGCCGGCGATGAGCAGCGCGCCGCGCTCGCGCAGCCGGTGCGCGAGCCGCCCGATGCCGCGGTCGAGCGCGCCGGTGGCGAAGACGACGGTGATGAAGGCGCCGATGGCGAGCACGAAGAGGAAGACGCCCGCGCTGCCGTACAGCGCGCCGACGTTGTCGGGCGCGACCAGCGCGGTCTTCTCGTCCTGGATGCCGTAGAGGCCGTTGACCGGGGACAGGAAGAGGTCGTTGAGGCGGTCGACGAAGGACTGCCCGGAGTCGACGCGGTGGTAGGTGCCCTCGACGGGCGCGCCGGAGTCGTTGCGGTCGTACTGCCCGGAGGGGATGAGGAAGGCGAGCAGCCAGACGGCGACGGTGACGATCGCGAGGACGGTCAGAGCGCTGGGGAAGGTGAACTTCCGCTTCCCGGAGGGCTCTTCCGAGGGCTTCTCCGAGGGCCCTTCGGACGGGTCGCCGCCCACGGGTGTCTCGGTGGCGCTCACGCGGCACCGCCTCCCGGCTTCCGGAAGTCGGCGGCGTACTCGCGCACGAAGGCGCACAGGGCGACGACCGTGTTGCGCAGCTCCGAGAAGAGGACGCGCTCGTTCGGGGCGTGCAGATTGCACATGCTGTCCTGCGCCCCGAAGAGCAGCACCTCGGCGCCGGGCGCCGCCTTGGCGAGACCGTTGACCAGCGGGATGGAGCCGCCGGTCGCGACGTACGAGGCGTCCTTGCCCCAGCCCTCCCTGAGCGCGGCGAGCGCGGCGCGGTAGGCGGGTCCGCCGGTGGCGGCCTCGTAGCCCGGCCCGGTGTCGCCGGGCGTGACGGTGAGCGCGACGCCGAAGGGCTTGAGCGAGCGCAGGTGCTCGACGAGCCGGGACTGCGCCTCCCTCGGATCCTGCCGCGGATGGAAGCGGAGGTTCAACTTGGCGCGTGCGTACGGCACGACGGCGGACGCCGCATGCTCCACGCCCGGCGCGTCCAGGCCGATGACGGTGATGGCGGGCCCGCTCCACAGCCGCTCGCCGAGACTGCCGCTGCCGACCAGCGGCACCCCCTCGCGCACGCCCGCGAGCGAGCGGAACTCCTCTTCCGTGTACGAGGTTCCTGCCCACTCCTCGCGCCGCAGCCCCTCCACGGCGACGTCGCCGTGGACGTCGTGCAGGGTGCCGAGCGCCTTGATCAGGACGAGCAGCGCGTCGGGGGCCGCGCCGCCGAACTCACCGCTGTGGCGCGGCTCGTCGAGGGTGCGGACCTCGACCGTCACCTCGGAGGCGCCGCGCAGCCCCGTGGTGAGGGTGGGGGTGCCGGGGCGGAGGTTGCCGAGGTCGGCGATGACCATGGCGTCGCAGGCGAACCGGTCGGGGTCGCTGGGCGGGTAGTCGTCGAAGGCGCTGCCGTACTCCTCCTGCCCCTCGATGACGATCTTGACGCCGACCGGCGGCCGTCCCTCGTAGGCCCGCAACATCCCCAGGTGCGCGATGACGTTGGACTTGTCGTCGGCGATGCCCCGGGCGCGCAGTCCGCCCTCGACGGGCGTCGGTTCGAAGGGCGGGGACTTCCAGAGCGACGCGTCGCCGGGCGGCTGCACGTCGTAGTGGCCGTACAGCAGGACGGTCGGCGCGTCGGGCGACGGGGGCGGGATCTCGCCGTAGACCACGGGGGCGGTGTCCGGCAGATCGAGCCGCTCGACCGTCGGGACCCCGGCGTCCCGCAACAGTCCGACCAGGAGATCGTGGGCCTCCCGCACCGGTTCGGGAGGGAAGCCGGGGAACGAGATCGAGGGGATCGCGGCGAGACGTTCGAGGTCGGCGCGCAACCCGTCCATCAGACCGTCGACCGTGGCTTCGAAAGAGGACGTCATGGGCAGCACCCCTGGGAGTCGAATCCGGACTGTTTTGGTGTGATGTGTCCGAATTATCGGCGGCCGGGGTCAGCGGATTCCGGACGGCTCGCCGGGAGGCCGGGGATGCCGCGCCGAAGCCGGACTAAGGTCGTGGCATGGCTTCGGAGACTTCCATCGACACGGCGGGCGGGGGCTCGGTGCGGGTCGACAGCTGGATCTGGTCGGTCCGCCTCGTCAAGACCCGCTCGGCAGGCGGCGCCGCCTGCAAGGGCGGCCATGTGCGGGTCAACGGCGAGCGGGTCAAGCCCGCGTACGGCCTGCACGTCGGCGACGAGGTCCGCGTGCGGCAGGCGGGCGGCCGGGAGCGGATCGTCGTCGTGAAGCGGCTGATCCGCAAGCGCGTCGGGGCACCGGTCGCCGTCGAGTGCTACGTGGACAACAGCCCGCCGCCCCCGCCCCGCGAGGCGGTCGCCCCCGCGGGCATCCGCGACCGGGGGACGGGCCGCCCCACGAAGCGGGACCGGCGGGAGATGGAGCGGCTGCGGGGCGATCACCCCGCGGGCTAGCCGGCCGAGGGGCCCTGCGCCCCTCACCCCCGCAGGCGCGCGACCAGCTTCACCGTCTCCTCGCGCCGCGCCCAGGCGATCCACGCCAGCGGCAGGATCAGGATCAGCGGTGTCGCCGCGTTCTCCCCGCCCATCGCCGTGACCGTCACGACGAACGCGCCGATCATCAGGCCGATGAAGGCCGTCGCGGCGACCGAGGAGAGCAGCGGGAGCAACAGCGCGATCCCGCCGAGCAGTTCCAGCGCCCCGATGGTGTACATGCCGGGCGCGCCCCAGCCCAGCTTGTCGAAGCTCTCGACGGCGGTCGGATGCGCGATCAGCTTGGGCGCGCCGCTCGCGACGGCGAAGAACACACCGAGCAGGACCTGCAGGGACCGCAGGGTGACGCGGGCGCCGCGGCCACGGGGCGTGGCGCGGCGGGTGGCGGTGGGAGCGGTGGTGGCGGACATGGGGGATCTCCTCGGGGAGCGGGGGCGGGGCACTCTCGCGCTGTCGTACGCGCTGCTGTGCTGTCACGGATATGGACCGCCCGCCCCCGCCGAACTCATCGCTCCCGCAAGGACTTTCTCCGCACGCCCCGCTCAACGGCCCCCTCGGGGGGCACGGCGCCACACACGGCGCCCCGCACGCGCCCCGCGCCGCTCAGCGGCCGGCCGGTACCGCCCGCACCCACGTCCGGTCGTCCGTGAGGTACTTGTCGACCTTCAGGCCGGCCTCCGCGAGCACCTCCTCGAACTCCTCCTTCGTGAAGGGACGGGCCAGGAACTTCTGCGTCCAGACGGCGTCCGGGAAGACGTACTCCGCGTGGACCCGGTTCACGCCGTCGCCCACCGGCTCCGCCGAGAGGATCCTGACCGTGTAGCCACCCGGGTCGACGCGCTCCCGGGGCAGGTTCGTGTGGTAGTCCTCGCCCTCGCGCTGGATCAGGACGCAGCCGTCGTCCGTGACGTGCTTGCGGCAGGCCCGCAGGATGCCGCGGCGCACCGCGTCGTCGCCGTGGTGGACGAGGAACGACGCGAGCATGACCACGGAGAACTTCTCGTCGAGGTCGAGCCCCTCGATCGTGCTCCGGACCGTGCGCACCCCGCCGTCGAGCTCGGCGACCTTCTCCAGCATCTCGGGGGACTCGTCGACGGCCGTCACCCTGAAGCCCCGCTCCAGGAGCGGGCGCGTCACCCGCCCCGCGCCGCTGCCCAGTTCCAGAATGTGCGACCCGGCCGGCACCGCGCCGGCGACGACATCGGGCTCGTCCCCCACGGAAAGGCGCGTGTACAGGTCGACCGCGCAGCCGTCCGGCGTGATCGCGCCGGGTCCCGTTCCCTCGTATCCCTCACGCATCTGCACACTCATGCCCGCCCAACGAAGCACCTCGCGGCCGCGTTCCCCACCCCTCGGCGGGCCCGGCGCCTACAGCGGGAACCAGCCATGCCCGCCGTACCAGTGGCCGCCCGCCCGCAGATGGTCGCCCACGGCCCTCTCCACCCTTGTCCGCCTGGGCAGTTCGGCCACGGGGAGGGTCCGGTCGCCGAAGACGAAGGCGACCGGGCTGCCGTCGTCCACCTCCTTGACGTAGCCGTCCGCGGGGCGGAATCGCTCCTGGAAGCGGACGATGTTGGAGTCCTCGGGCAGGTGGTCCCTCAGCTGCGGGTCGAGCAGCCAGGAGTGGCAGACGGCTGTCTCATATCGTTCCTCGGGGAAGTGGCGCGCGAAGAACTCCCGCGCCAGCGACACCGAGCGGTCGCAGGCCTGTGGGGTCAACTGTCCCCGGAAGTCGGCGATGTGGACGTTGAGGCAGAGGTCCCCCGGGCCCGCGACATGTCCGGCGGCGGCCGTCGCCCCGCCCATCCGCGCGCCGAGGACGGCCCGTTGGAACTGCAGCCGCCCCAGCTGGTAGAGCTCGCCGCGGAAGTGCAGGGCGGGCCACGCCGGCACGAGGAGGCCGCGGCTACCGTGCGCCCTGCGGTGCACCGCCAGGTGACGGCCGAGGTCGGCGAGGGTGCGCCGCGAGACGTCGTCGGGGATGTCCCGGCCGCGGTGGTAGGCCCGCACGTGCTCCAGCGCGGCCACGTACACGTACACGTAGAAGCAGCGCCCGAGCTCCCCCAGCGCCTCGGGCAGCACGGGGATCCTGCCGCCCCCGCCGACCACACCCATGTCGCGTACGAGGGCGTCGACGCAGCGGTCGAGCAGCCACCGCGCCTCCGGGTCGGCCCACAGCCGGCCGCGCAGCGCCACCAGGGCGTTGATGTCCTCGTGCGGCACGGCGAGGTCGAGCAGCACCTCGGGGAGCGCGTCGGCGTCCGGGAGCACCGCCTCGGCCCGCGGCTCCCCCGCGGCCTCCAGCTCCTTCAGCCAGGCGGCGAGCTCGTCGTCGGCCCTGAGCGCTTCCAGCACGTTCCCACCCTCTTTATCCTGAAAGGAGGAGATGACCTCTCATGATGCGCACAGGCAGTGAACCGGTGACCGCACGCAGCCCCCTGCGGATGCGCCTGTGGTTCAGCGTATGGGGCCTGGTCTGGGCGGTCTTCGGTACCGCCGCCTTCGCCCTCACGGGCCGCACGGGGTGGGCGGTGGCGTGCGGGGTGCTGGTGCTCGTGGTGGCGGCGGACCTGGCCTGGGTCGTACACCGTATCCGCCGGGAGCGACACGGCGCCCCGTAAGGGGCGCGGGGCTGTGCCCTATGCGGATCCGCCGTGTGGGCGCGACCAGCCCCCCCCCCGCAGCCGACCGATCACCTAAAGGACGGAGCTCTCACTCGGCATCATCGAAACGCGCCGCGGCCACGTACTCCGGCTGCGGATCAAGCGCCGCGGCCAGGCGGAAGTGGCGCCGGGCCAGCTCGTTCCGCGCGCCGCGCTCATACGTGCGGGCCAGGGCGAAGTGCGCGAAGGCGTTGTCCGGCTCGCGCTCCAGGACGATGGAGAACTCCAGCTCGGCGGCGCGCAGTTGGGCGGCGGCGAAGAAGGCGCGGGCCCGCAGCAGCCGGGCCGCGGTGTTCTCGGGGTGGGCGGCGATGACCGTGTCCAGCAGCTTCACGGCCCCGCGCGGATCCCGCGCGGCAAGGAGCTGCTCCGCCGCGCGGAAATCGATGACATGGGTCTCCGGGGTGATCTCGGGCACGCCGGACTCCTTCCCTCGCTCCCCTGTGTCAACGCCCGCCGCGGCCCCGGATATTCCGCCCCCAGAACCCCCCAGGCACAAGGCGGCCTCAGAGCGCGACGGCGACCAGGACGAGCCCCAGGACGAACACCGCAGCGCCCGCGCCCACGAAGGCCCGGTCCAGGCCGGTGCGCTCGCCGCCGATCAGGACGGTCTCACGCGGGTCCTCGGTGTCGTACGCGATGCTGACGCGGTCGCCCGCGGCGAGCGGCCTGTGGCGGCTCGGCGGCACGGGCGAGACCACCTCGACGACCCGTCCGTCGCCCGTCTCGAACTGCAGGGTGGGCCGCTCGGCGCCGGGCGGCACCGCCTTCACCAGGGCCTGCGCGACCGCCCCCGCCGCGGTGATCCGCCGGGTCTGCCGCAGTCCGTACGCGCCGGCGAGGAGCGACACCAGGCCGCCCAGAGCCGTGAACACCGCCAGTACGACCACTGCCCCCGCCCTTCCCTAGGCGCGTGCTCTGCGCGCGAGGTCGGCCCAGACCTCGGCGACCCGCTCCTTCAGGCCGTCCAGCGGGCCGTCGTTGTCGATCACGACGTCCGCGATCTCCAAGCGCTTCTCGCGGGTGGCCTGGGCGGCCATCCGCGCGCGGGCGTCCTCCTCGCTCATCCCGCGCAGCCGCACCAGGCGGTCCAGCTGCGTCTTCGGGCTCGCGTCGACGACGACCACGACGTCGTACAGCGGAGCGAGGCCGTTCTCCGCGAGCAGCGGCACGTCGTGGACGACCACCGCGTCACCGGAGGCGGACTCCTCCAGCTCGGCGGAGCGGGCTCCGACGAGCGGGTGCACGATCGAGTTCAGGACGGCCAGCTTCTCGGCGTCGGCGAAGACGATCGCGCCCAGCTTCGGCCGGTCCAGTGAGCCGTCCGGAGCGAGGATCTCCCGCCCGAAGGCCTCAACGACGGCCGCGAGGCCGTCAGTTCCCGGCGCCACCACCTCACGCGCGATCCTGTCCGCGTCGATCAGGACGGCACCGGACGCGACGAGCAGCCGCGAGACTTCACTCTTGCCGGCGCCGATTCCGCCGGTCAGGCCCACCTTCAGCATGAGCGGAAGCTTAGGCCCTGGCGTTACGCGTCGCCCTCCCGCTCCGCAAGGAAGCGTTCGAATTCACGGCCGATCTCGTCCGCCGACGGTATGTCCACCGGCTCGGCGAGCATGTTGCCCCGCTCCTGCGAGCCCGCCGCCGCGTCGTACTGATGCTCAAGTCCCTGGACGAGCGCGACCAGTTCCTCGTCGCCCTCCTGGATCTGCCGGTCGATCTCGGTCTGGGTGCGGTGCGCCTCGGTGCGCAGTCCGTGCGCGACGCCGGGCAGCACCAGGCCGGTCGCGGCGGTGATCGCCTCCAGGACCGTGAGGGCCGCGTCCGGGTAGGCGGAGCGCGCGATGTAGTGCGGGACGTGCGCGGCGACGCCGAGCACGTCGTGGCCCGCCTCCACCAGGCGGTACTCGACGAGCGACGCCGCGCTGCCGGGCACCTGCGCCTCGTCGAAGGGGCTGCGGTGTCCCGGCACCAGGTCGGTGCGGTTGCCGTGGGGGGTGAGGCCCACGGGGCGGGTGTGCGGCACGCCCATGGGGATGCCGTGGAAGTTCACCGACAGGCGCACGCCGAGCCGCTCCACGATCTGCTGGACGGCGACCGCGAAGCGCTCCCACTCGATGTCGGGCTCGGGCCCGGAGAGCAGCAGGAAGGGCGCGCCCGTGGCGTCCTGCAGAAGGCGGACGTCGAGCGTCGGCACCTCGTAGTCGGTCCAGCGGTCGCGCCGGAAGGTGAGCAGCGGGCGCCGTGCGCGGTAGTCGACGAGCCGGTCGTGGTCGAACCTCGCCACCACCTGCCCGGGAAGGCTGTCGGTGAGCCGCTCGACGATCTGGTCGCCGGTTTCGCCCGCGTCGATGTATCCGTCGAAGTGGTAGAGCATGACCAGTCCGGCCGACTCCTGGGCGAGCGCCATGTCGACGACGGCCAGGCCCTTCGGCTCCCATGCGTACAAACCCTGCGGATCAAGCACTGTGACCGCTCCTCCTCGTGTTCGTAACCGACAACGCGCACAGGGACAGACGCATTCCCGCCGCCGTGCCCTTCACAGCCACCCCTGGTCCAGACCTTGACGCGCACATGACCCGCCTCTACGTTCTCAACGTTCATATGGCAGCCCTGAGTTCATGTACGAGAACACCCACGCTCCCGACGGGAAGGCCACCCCCACATGCGCACCCGACGCTCCCTGCCGACAGCCCTGCTCGCGGCGGCGACCGCCGCCACGGCCCTGACCTCGACCGCCTCCGCCACCACGCCGGCGCGGACCATCGAGGTCTCCACGGCCGCCGAGCTGAGGACGGCCCTCACCGACGCCTCGCCCGGCGACACGATCCACCTGGCCGACGGCACCTACTCCGGGAACTTCAGGACCTCCGTGGCGGCGAGCGCCAACTCCCGCATCACACTGACCGGTTCACCGAAGGCGGTCCTCACCGCGGGCGGCGGCTACGGCCTGCATCTGAACGGCGCCGCGTACTGGACCGTGCGGGGCGTCACCGTCACCGGCGGCCAGAAGGGCATCATGATCGACTCGGCGAGAGGCGTCGTCGTGGACACCGTCACGGTCCACGGCCTCGACATGGAGGGCGTCCACTTCAGGAAGTCGAGCAGCGACGGCGTCATCAAGAACTCGCGGATCCACGACACCGGGAACGACGGCCGCGGCATGGGAGAGGGCGTCTACGTAGGCACCGCCAACACGCTCTCCGACAAGAGCGACCGCGTACAGATCATCGGCAACACCATCGGCCCGGACGTGGGCGGCGAGGCGATCGACCTCAAGGAAGGCACCACGGGCGGCAGGGTCTCGGGCAACACGTTCGACGGCAGGGGCCTGACCGGCAACCACTACGACGACTCATGGGTCGACGTGAAGGGCAACGACTACGTCATCGAGAACAACACCGGCAAGAACACCCTGAACAACGGCTACGAGACTCACACCCAGCAGTCCGGCTGGGGCTGCGGCACGGTCTTCCGCGCCAACAGGTCGACCCTGACGGGCGCGACGGGCGACAAGCAGTTGGCGATCAACGTGACGAACCAGAGCGGCAGTTGCCGGACGACGGCGTACGCGAGCAACACGGTGACGGGCGGCAGGGGGCTGACGAACATTCCGGTCACGCCGTAAGAAGACGCCGAACAGGGGCCCCTTTAGGGGCGCGGGGAACTGCGCGACAAACCCCCACGACCCCGCACCCGAAAGGCAAAGCAACGGGCCCGCGCCCCCCCGTAAGGGAGACGCGGGCCCGCAGCGTTCAACTACCGCCTAGAAAGAGCGACGCGAGGTCAGCTCTGACCGCCGGCCAGCTTCTCGCGAAGCGCGGCCAGCGCCTCGTCCGAAGCCAGGGCGCCGGAGTTGTCGTCCGACTCCGAGGAGTACGAACCGCCACCGGCGGCCGCGGCCGGAGCCGCACCCGCGGCGTCGCCGCCCTCGGCCGCCGCCTGGGCGTCGGCCTCGCGGGACTTGATGACCTGGGCCTGGTGCTGCTCGAAGCGCTGCTGCGCCTCGGCGTACTGGGTCTCCCAGGCCTCGCGCTGGGTCTCGTAGCCCTCGAGCCAGTCGTTGGTCTCGGGGTCGAAGCCCTCGGGGTAGATGTAGTTGCCCTGGTCGTCGTAGGACGCGGCCATGCCGTACAGGGTCGGGTCGAACTCGACGGCCGACGGGTCGGCGCCGAAGGACTCGTTGGCCTGCTTCAGCGACAGCGAGATCCGGCGACGCTCGAGGTCGATGTCGATGACCTTGACGAAGATCTCGTCGTTGACCTGGACGACCTGCTCCGGGATCTCCACGTGGCGCTCGGCCAGCTCGGAGATGTGGACCAGGCCCTCGATGCCCTCGTCGACGCGCACGAACGCACCGAACGGAACGAGCTTGGTGACCTTACCGGGAACAACCTGCCCGATCTGGTGCGTGCGGGCGAACTGCTGCCACGGGTCTTCCTGCGTCGCCTTGAGCGACAGGGAGACGCGCTCGCGGTCCATGTCCACGTCGAGAACCTCGACGGTGACTTCCTGGCCGACCTCGACAACCTCGGAGGGGTGGTCGATGTGCTTCCAGGAGAGCTCGGAGACGTGGACGAGACCGTCGACGCCGCCGAGGTCCACGAACGCACCGAAGTTGACGATCGAGGAGACGACGCCGGAGCGGACCTGGCCCTTCTGCAGGGTCGTGAGGAACGTCTGGCGAACCTCGGACTGGGTCTGCTCGAGCCAGGCACGGCGGGACAGGACCACGTTGTTGCGGTTCTTGTCCAGCTCGATGATCTTGGCCTCGAGCTCCTTGCCCACGTAGGGCTGAAGGTCGCGGACGCGGCGCATCTCGACCAGGGAGGCCGGGAGGAAGCCACGGAGGCCGATGTCGAGGATGAGACCACCCTTGACGACCTCGATGACGGTACCGGTGACGATCCCGTCCTCTTCCTTGATCTTCTCGATGGTGCCCCAGGCACGCTCGTACTGGGCGCGCTTCTTCGAGAGGATCAGGCGGCCTTCCTTGTCCTCCTTCTGGAGAACCAGGGCCTCGATCTCGTCACCGACGGCGACGACCTCGTTCGGGTCGACGTCGTGCTTGATGGAGAGCTCGCGGCTGGGGATGACGCCTTCGGTCTTGTAACCGATGTCGAGCAGGACCTCGTCCCGGTCGACCTTCACGATGACGCCGTCGACGATGTCGCCGTCGTTGAAGTACTTGATCGTCTCGTCGATCGCGGCGAGGAAGGCTTCCTCGTTACCGATGTCGTTGACCGCTACCTGCGGAGTGGTGGCGGTGGTCTCGGTGCTGCTCGTCATGTGGGAAAGGGCTCCGGTACGGACATTGAAGTCGTAGGTACTGCAACGCCGGAGCCGATTTCGCTCTGCAGAAGCCGGACAGCCTTGGAAGCGCGACTTCCGGGGAAACGGAAGGCGCCTCGACAACCGAGGGGACATACAACAGACGCGAGCGCAGCCTGCTATGTCTGAGGAGCGCAGGCTCGCAGCGCAACTTGTAGCATACGGGGGCTGCCGGGCAGGGT
Source organism: Streptomyces sp. NPDC025651 (assembly GCF_055558735.1). Lineage (NCBI taxonomy): Bacteria > Bacillati > Actinomycetota > Actinomycetes > Kitasatosporales > Streptomycetaceae > Streptomyces > Streptomyces sp. NPDC025651. The sequence continues at coordinate 1,449,818 of NZ_JBVHLZ010000001.1, read as the reverse complement.
CAATGCGCGAAGGCGCACACCCGGGGCGGAACGCCGCATACCCGGCACAATTCCTGTCGCATGAGGCCACACGGGCCGCAGGACGCCCCCTCGCGACGGGTCCGACGGAAGATTACGACGATGGAGCCGATCATCCAAGAGTCCGAGCCGCCCGAGCCCGAGGCCACCCGGCGTGACGCCGACGTCACGGAGAGCAGCCGCGCCAACCGCGGCTGGTGGGACCGGAACGCAGACGAGTACCAGATCGAGCACGGCACGTTCCTCGGGGACGACCGCTTCGTGTGGGGTCCCGAGGGCCTCGACGAGGTGGAGGCGGAACTCCTCGGTCCGCCCGAGGAGCTGAAGGGCAAGGACGTCCTGGAGATCGGCGCCGGCGCGGCCCAGTGCTCGCGCTGGCTGATCTCCCAGGGCGCGCGGCCCGTGGCCCTCGACCTCTCGCACCGCCAGCTCCAGCACGCGCTGCGCATCGGCGGGAACGTACCGCTGGTGCAGGCCGACGCCGGAGTGCTGCCCTTCCGGGACGGCTCCTTCGACCTCGCCTGCTCCGCCTACGGGGCGCTGCCCTTCGTCGCCGACCCCGTCCTCGTCCTCAAGGAGGTGCGGCGCGTGCTGCGGCCCGGCGGCCGGTTCGTGTTCTCCGCGACGCACCCGATCCGCTGGGCGTTCCCCGACGAGCCGGGCCCGGAGGGTCTCTCCGTAGCCGCCTCCTATTTCGACCGCACTCCTTATGTCGAGCAGGACGAGCAGGGCAACGCCGTGTACGTGGAGCACCACAGGACGATCGGCGACCGGGTGCGGGACATCGTGGCCGCCGGCCTGCGCCTCGTCGACATCGTGGAGCCGGAGTGGCCCGCGTGGAACACCCAGGAGTGGGGCGGCTGGTCCCCGCTGCGCGGAAACCTGATCCCGGGGACGGCGATCTACGTGTGCGTACGAGACTGAGTACGTGACCGGTCTCCGCTACGAAGCCCTGGATCTGCCTGTACGCGACGCGCTGCCCGCCCTTCGCTCCGCTCTGGAGGGGCCGGGCAGCGCCGTGCTGTGCGCGCCGCCCGGCACGGGCAAGACGACGCTGGTGCCCCTGGACCTGGCGGGTCTGCTCGACGACGAGGGCCCGGGTGCCGTACGTCGTGTCGTCGTCGCCGAGCCGCGGCGTATCGCCGCACGGGCCGCCGCGCGGCGGATGGCGTGGCTGCTCGGCGAGAAAGTCGGTGACGGCGTCGGGTACACGGTGCGCGGAGAGCGCGTGGTCTCGCCCCGCACGCGCGTGGAGGTCGTCACGACGGGTGTCCTGCTGCAGCGGCTGCAGCGGGAACAGGAGCTGGCCGGCGTGGACGTCGTGATCCTCGACGAGTGCCACGAGCGGCATCTGGACGCGGACACCGTGGCGGCCTTCCTGGTGGACGTGCGGGCGGCGCTGCGGCCCGAGCTGCGGCTCGTGGCGGCGTCCGCGACGACCGACGCGGAGGGCTGGGCACGGATCCTCGGGGACGCGCCCGTGGTGGAGGCGCACGGCATCGCGCATCCCGTGGAGGTGGTGTGGGCGCCGCCCCCGCGCGCGGTGCGGCCGCCGCACGGCATGCGGGTCGACCCCGCGCTGCTGACACACGTGGCCTCGGTGGTGCGGCGGGCCCTTGCCGAGCGGGACGGGGACGTCCTGTGCTTCCTGCCCGGGGTCGGCGAGATCGCGCGGGTGGCCGGGCAGTTGGGGAGTCTCGGGGACGTCGAGGTGCTGCAGGTGCACGGGCGGGCGCCCGCCGCGGTGCAGGACGCGGTGCTCGCCCCGGGTGAGCGGCGGCGGGTGGTGCTCGCGACGTCCGTGGCCGAGTCGTCCCTGACGGTGCCCGGAGTGCGGGTGGTCGTGGACGCGGGGCTCGCGCGCGAGCCGCGGGTGGACCACGCGCGCGGGCTGAGCGCGCTGACGACCGTGCGGGCCTCGCAGGCCGCGGGGCGCCAGCGGGCGGGCCGTGCCGGGCGTGAGGCGCCGGGGGCGGTGTACCGGTGCTGGGCCGAGGCGGAGGACGGGCGTCTGCCGCGCTTCCCCTCGCCGGAGATCAAGGTGGCGGACCTCGCGGCGTTCGCCCTGCAGACGGCGTGCTGGGGGGATCCGGACGCCTCCGGGCTCGCCCTCCTGGATCCTCCGCCGGGCGGCGCGATGGCGGCGGCGCGGGACGTGCTCGCGGCGGTCGGCGCGGTGGAGGCGGGCACGGGCCGCGCGACGCGGCGGGGCACGCGGATGTCCCGGGTGGGCCTGCACCCGCGCCTCGCCCGCGCCCTGCTGGACGCGGCGCCCCTCGTCGGCACCCGGCGCGCGGCGGAGGCCGTGGCCCTGCTGAGCGAGGAGCCGCCCCGGGAGTACGGCGACGACCTCGCGGGCGCCCTGCGGTCCGCGCGGCGGGGCGGGGACGCGTATGCGGCGCGCTGGCGGACCGAGGCCGGGCGCCTGGCGTCGGCGGTGCGGGACCAGGGCCCGGGAGCGTCGGGAGCGTCGGGGGCGCAGGAGTCCGCGGGCGGCGAGCGGGCCGGGAGCGACGAGTACGTCACCGGGCTCGTGGCCGCCCTCGCGTTCCCCGAGCGGGTGGCCCGGAGCGCGGGCGGCGGGGCGTTCCTCATGGCCGGCGGCACCCGCGCCGAGGTGCGGCAGGGCTCCGCGCTCGCCGGGGCGCGGTGGCTCGCCGTGGCCGTGGCCGACCGGCCGGTGGGCTCCGGGCACGCGCGCGTGCAGCTGGCCGGGCACATCGACGAGGACGTCGCACGGAGCGCCGCCGCGCCGCTGTACTCCGAGGGCGACGAGGTGGCCTGGGCCGACGGCGATCTCGTCGCGCGGCACGTCGAGCGCCTGGGGGCCGTGGAGTTGGTGGTGCGCCCCTTGCAGGAGCCCGCCCCCTCTCTCGTACGCGAGGGGCTGCTGCGAGGCCTGCGGGAGGAGGGGACGGGGCTGCTGAAGTGGTCCCGGGGCGCACAGGAGTTGCGGGAGCGGCTCGCGTTCCTGCACCGGCACCTCGGTGCGCCCTGGCCCGACGTATCGGAAGACGCCCTCCACGCGCGCGTGGACGAATGGCTTGAGCCCGAGCTGTCCAAGGCCCGGCGCCGGGCCGACCTGGCGCGGATCGACGCGGGGCAGGCGCTCGCGCGGCTCCTGCCGTGGGCGACCGGCGAGGCCGCGCGCCTGGACGAGCTGGCCCCCGAGCGCCTGGAGGTGCCGAGCGGGTCCAGGATCCGGATCGACTACGCCGACCCCGAACAGCCGGTCCTCGCCGTGAAGTTGCAGGAGATGTTCGGTCTTGCCCGGACGCCGAGGATCGCGGGCGGCGCCGTGCCCGTCCTGGTGCACCTGCTCTCCCCCGCGGGCCGTCCGGCGGCCGTCACGGCCGACCTCGCGTCCTTTTGGGGGTCGGGCTACCGCGCGGTCCGCGCCGATCTGCGCGGCCGCTACCCGAAGCACCCGTGGCCCGAGGACCCCGCCGCGGCCGAGCCGACCCGGTTCACCAAGGCCCGGCAGGCGCGGGAGGGTTCGGGCGGCTAGGCGTTGACGGGTTCCGGTTCCGGCTCGGGGTCGTCCGCCGCCTCGGGGGCCGGGTCGCCCGGCCTGCGGCTGCGGGCCTCCAGCCAGAGGGAGAGCGCCAGCAGGAGCCCGCCGAGGGCCAGGAAGCCCCAGGGCAGGTACGAGGTCAGCAGGAGCACCAGGACACGCTGCGACGTGACCAGGCCGACCGTGTCCTGGATGTAGTCCTCGCGCATCTTCACGTGGCCGGAGAAGACCGTGACCTTGTCCCGGCCGCCGAGGAGCGTGCCGCCGCGCAGTTCGTTGTTCTGGATCTCCTCGCCGTAGACGGGGGCCCCGGTGGTCGGCTCGACCCAGAACTTGCGGACCGTGGTGTACCAGCGGGTGGTGCCGGTCTTGGCGAGGGACTCCGGAGTGATGCCCTTGACCGGCATCGTCTTGGGGAAGGGCACCTTGGTCCAGGGGATGGTCTGCTCGAAGTAGTAGACCTCCATGCCGCGGAAGTTCCGGGTGCCCTTGTAGTGGATGGGCCGGGTGATGCGGGCCTGCGCGTCGAAGTACTCGTAATCCCGCTTCTCGGTCAGGAAGGGCCACTTGAACTCGATGCCCTCGCGCTTGACCGGGTCGCCGTCGACCGACTCCCCGGTGGCGTGCACCGGTTCCTGGCTGTGCGCGTCGAAGATGTAGCGCTCGGGGACCTTGGAGACCATCTTGCCCTCGGCGTCCTGGACGTAGCTGAGGGCGTCCCAGACGACGACGTCGCGGTCCGCGCTCTTCTCGATCTTCTCGGAGGCCTCCACGTCGCCCTTGAGGGTCTGCACGATGGTGACCTTGTCGACCTTCTTGGCCTTCATGCTGCCGTAGTCGATGAGGGTCGGGTTCTTCGCCTCCAGGACGGCCTCCTGGTACTGGCTCGGCGGGATCTTCGCGAGGCGCGGGAAGGCGTACCAGCGCATGAGCGGGGACATGGCCGTGAAGAACACGGCGAAGGCGAGCAGGACGAGGCTGGCCTTGCGGCGCATCGCGGCGGCCCTCCCTACGTCTACGGGTGCTTGGGGACTGTGGTGAGGAGCGGCTTGGGCGACGTCTCGCCCGGTGGGGCGCCGATCGCCGTGATCGTCAGCACCAGGGCGAACGCGACGGCGAGGCCGGTGGCGGCGGCGATGAGGGCGCGCATACGGGGCCTCCCGATTCGGCGTGCGGCCTGAACTGATAGGGCGTCAGGGCGGGCACCGTAGCAACGGAGGGGCGAGATGAGAACACGTTGCACACACACGGACCGCCCCCGCGCCGTGGAGGGCGCGGGGGCGGTCCGAAGGAGCTGCGCGGCGGCCGGGCGGCCGCCCCGGTCAGGAGCTCGGTGACGCGCTCGCGGAGGTGCTCGGAGAAGCGCTCGGTGAAGCGGTGGCGGAGTCCGTCGGCGAGGGCGTCGCGTCGGGCTCCGCCGCGGTCACCTTCAGTTCGACGGTGAGGGTGCCCCCGCCGACGGTGGCGACGCGCAGGAGGTAGGTGCCCGCCGCGTCGTCCGCGTACATCTTCGGGAGCTTCAGGACGCCGTTCGCGTCGGTCTTCAGGCCCCCCAGGGTGCGGACCGGCTTGCCGTCGGCGTCCTTGAAGTAGGGGCCCTTGTCGTTGGCCGTCGCGTCGGTCGCCGACTTGATCATCGTGGCCGTGGCCGCGACCTTGCCGGCCGCCTTGCCCTTGTACGTCGCCTTGACCTCGACCTGGTCGGCGAACTCCTTGCCCGCCTCGCACACCAGGGCCTTGTCGCCGGTCCTCACGAGCGCGTCGGCCTGGCGCGCGGTGACCTCGGCGGTGAAGTCCAGGCCGGGCAACGAACGGCCGACGACCGTGGCGCGCACCGTGAACTTCCCCGCCTTCTCGCCCGCTTCGATCTTCGGGGCGGTGGCCTTGCCGGTGGCGCCCGTGGTGACCGTGGCGCTCCTGGCGCCGCCGTCGAAGCGGGCGCCGGTGTCACCGACGATCGCGAACTTCACCTTGACCTTGGCCACGGAGGAACCCGACTTGGACTCCGTACGCACCTCGACGCGCTCGGCGAAGGCGTCGCCCGCCGTCGCGGTGAGCGTGCCGGTGCCCGCGTTCTCCAGGTGCGCGACCCGCTCGGCCGGCGAAGGCGTGGGGTCGGGGGTCTGGGAGCCGCCGTCGCCGGGCTTCTCCGGCGGCTTGGTGCTGCCGCCGCCGTCGCCGGGCTTGTTCGGGCCGGGCTTGTTCGGGCCGGGCTTCGAGCCGGACCCGCCCGGCCGCGGCGAGGGCGAACCGGAGTTGCCGGGCGTCGGGCCGACGCCGGGGATGCGTGTATCGCTGCGGTCGTCCGGCAGGACGCCCCTGCCGTCCGGGACCTCGTGGGTGCCCTTGCGGTAGTACTCCAGCCACGACAGGACCGTGTTCAGGTACTCCGTCGAGCGGTTGTAGCTGAGGATCGCCTGGTGCAGGTCGGCCTCGACGGACAGGTCGCGGTCGGCCGCGCACAGGTAGCGGCCCGCGGCGAGCGCCGCGTCGTAGATGTTGTTGGGGTCCTTCTCGCCGTCGTTGTTGCCGTCCTGGCCCCAGCTGGCCCACGTCGAGGGGATGAACTGCATGGGGCCGACCGCGCGGTCGTGCGTCGTGTCCCCGTCGTACGCGCCGCCGTCGGTGTCGGTGATCTTCGCGAAGCCCTTGCCGTTCAGGACCGGGCCGAGGATCGGCGCGAGCGTCGTGCCGTTCGCGTCGACGCGGCCGCCGCGGGCCTGGCCCGACTCGACCTTGCCGATGGCGGCGAGCAGCTGCCAGGGGAGGTTGCAGCCCGGCTTGTCGGTGGCGAGCGCGGTCTCCGCCTTCTTGTACGCGTCGAGGACGGTGGCCGGCAGGCCCGCCTCGGCCTCCTTGTCACCGCCACCGGGCGGGGCGCCGGTCGGCGGGACGGGGCTCTGCAGCGGCGGCAGGTCCGTGTAGTAAGGGGAGTTGCCGGTCGCGGAGTCACCGCCGGGCGGGGGCGTGCTGTCCGAGGAGTCCGCGGCCCACTCGTCGCGCGGGCCGTTCGTCACGCCCGGGGCCTGCGACGCGGCGAGAGCCGCCACCGCCGCCGCGGCCACCGCGGTGGTCACCGCTCCCCTGCGCAGTCGCCTGCCGAATACCGGCGCCATGACCGAGCCACCCCTCCCCTTTGACGACTGTTGCGCCGCCCCCACCTGCGTACACGCCTATTCTGCACGTACACGCTTTCCTTCGTACGCGCGTACTGCCAGTGGGCCGACCCAGGCGACACTACGACAACTTGCGGCGCCCAGGCACCCGTTCGTGCCCGGTTTTTACCGGTTGGCCGAGACGCCGCGACAGGGCTGTTACGCGGTGGACTCCCCGCCTTCGCCTTCCGTTGGTGCCGAGCCGTCCGGGACCTCGCTGATCTCGCTCTGCGGGGTCAGTCCCTGGCCCACGGCGCGGCCTCTGTTGAGCCCGCGGTGCACGGCCTGCGCGACGCGTTCCACGGTTCGCACCCCGTATGCCATCGAGGGGTTGTCGTGGGTGAGGACGGCGATGCGGTACGTGCGGCCGCCGCCGGTGAACGCGCCGATGCTGTGCACGCGCCAGCCGTGGGTGGCCCTGGGCAGCCAGCCGTTCTTGAGGTGGGCGCGGACGCCGCGCGGCATGCCCGCGGGCACGCCCCAGCGCTGGTCGCGCCGGACGTCGGCCATCTGCCGCAGACCGTACGCACGGGCGCTCGGGGCGAGCACGTCGCGGGCGCCGGTGAGCACGCCGAGCAGGCGCAGCTGGTCGGCGGCCGTGGTGCGGGTCAGGCCCCAATAGCCGGACGAGCCAAGGGTGGTGGCGGTGGTGCCGACGCGGTGCAGGAAACGGGAGAGGTAGGGGTGACCGAGGTCGTTCCAGAGCCGCCAGGCCGCGTTGTTGTCCGAGGCGGTGATCATGGGGCGGATCCGCCGCTGCTCCCAGGCGGTGAGGCCGCGGCGCCAGTCCTGGGCGCGGCGCAGGGCGGCCTCCATCATCAGGACCTTGGCGACGCTCGCGGCGTCGTAGCGGCGTCGGCTCGCGAGGTTGCAGACGAGGCCGGTGCGGGTGTCGTGCACGGAGACGGAGACACTGCCGGTCCTGTCCGACAGCGCCTCCCGGATGTCGCGTGACACCCGGGAGGCGAGGGGGCGGTCGCGGCCCGCCGTACAGAGGGCCGGGCCCTGCCGGGTACTGGCGTCGGCGGCGGTGGCGGGTATCGGCGCCAGCAGCGCCGCGGTGACCGCCGCGACCAGGGCCGCGCGGCACGTTCGCAGGTGAGGGGCCATGCCCCTCATCCTGACCGCGCCCTCGCGCGGGGGCGTTTCACCGGGGGCCACGTGGGTGAGGCCGCGGAATTCGGCTGCGGGTGGTTCGTGGTTGCTCGCGCGGTTCCGCCGCGCCCCGTGAGGGGCGCGGGGAACTGCGCGCTCAGCCACAGAAAAGCCGCAGACACGACCACACGGCAACGCCCCTGCAAGGGGCGCGGGGAACCGCGCGAGCAACCACGGCTCACCCGCAGCAACGGACACACCGCAACGCCCTCGAAGGGGGCGCGGGGAACCGCGCGACCAGCCACGACTCACCCGCAGCCGAGAACGACACCGCCCCTCCACGAACCCCTTCCGCCGCCCCGCCCGGGAGGGCTAGTGCGCCGCGGACTCCCAGTCCGCGCCGACCCCCACCGAAACATCCAACGGCGCCCGCAGGGCCACCGCTCCCGCCATCTCCCGACGGACCAGCTCCTCCACCTTCGCCCGCTCACCGGGGGCGATCTCCAGGACGATTTCGTCGTGGACCTGGAGCAGCATCCGGGAGTCGAGCCGCGCCTCGGTGAGCGCCCGGTGCACGTTCAGCATGGCGATCTTGACGATGTCCGCTGCCGTGCCCTGGATCGGGGCGTTCAGCGCCATCCGCTCGGCCATCTCGCGGCGCTGGCGGTTGTCGCTGTTGAGGTCGGGGAGGTAGCGGCGGCGGCCGAGCATCGTCTCCGTGTACCCCGTGGCGCGGGCCTCGTCGACGACGCGGCGCAGATAGTCGCGCACGCCGCCGAACCGCTCGAAGTAGGTGTCCATCAGCGAACGGGCCTCGCCCGCGTCGATGTTCAGCTGCTGGGAGAGGCCGAACGCGGACAGGCCGTACGCCAAGCCGTACGACATGGCCTTGATCTTGCGCCGCATCTCCGCGTCGACCTCGGAGCGCTCCACCGCGAACACCTGCGAGGCGACCGTCGTGTGCAGGTCCTCGCCGGAGGTGAACGCCTCCAGGAGGCCCTCGTCCTCGGAGAGGTGGGCCATCACGCGGAGTTCGATCTGGCTGTAGTCCGCGGTCATCAGGGACTCGAAGCCCTCGCCGACCACGAAGCCGCGGCGGATCGCCCTGCCCTCGTCCGTACGGACCGGGATGTTCTGGAGGTTGGGGTCCGTGGAGGACAGGCGGCCCGTCGCCGCCACCGTCTGGTTGAAGGTGGTGTGGATGCGGCCGTCCGCGGCGATCGTCTTGATCAGGCCCTCGACGGTGACGCGCAGCTTCGCCTGCTCGCGGTGGCGGAGCATGATGACCGGCAGTTCGTTCTCCGTCTGGGCCGCCAGCCAGGCCAAGGCGTCCGCGTCCGTGGTGTAGCCGGTCTTCGTCTTCTTGGTCTTGGGGAGGTTCAGCTCGCCGAAGAGGACTTCCTGGAGCTGCTTGGGCGAGCCCAGGTTGAACTCGTGCCCCGCCGCGGCGTGCGCCTCCTTCACGGCCTGCTGCACCGCGCCCGCGAACTGCTGCTCCATGGCCTCCAGATGGGCGCGGTCGGCCGCGATGCCGTGCCGCTCCAGGCGGGCGAGCAGCGTGGACGTCGGCAGCTCGACGTCCTTCAACAGGTCGCCCGCGCCCACCTCCTGGAGCTTCTCGCCGAAGGCCGCGCCCAGGTCGAGGACGGTGCGGGCCTGGGCCATCAGGGACTCGGCCTCGGCCTGGTCGTCCTCCTCCGTGCCGAAGGCGAGCTGGCCGTCGGCCGCCGAGGCGGGGGCCAGCTCACGGCCCAGGTACTCCAGGGAGAGGGCGTCCAGGGCGAAGGAGCGGCGGCCGGGCTTGACCAGGTACGCGGCGAGCGCCGTGTCCATGGTGACGCCGTCCACCGTCCAGCCGTGCTCGGGGAAGACCCGCATCGCGCCCTTGGCGTTGTGCATGACCTTGGGCTTGGCCGGGTCGGAGATCCAGGCCGCGAAGGCGTTCTCGTCGGACTCGTCGAGCGTCGACGGGTCGAACCAGGCGGCCGCTCCTCCGGCGGCGGCGAGCGCCACCTCGGTGACTGTGCCCGCGCCGAGCTGCCAGGTGTCGACCGTGGCGACGCCGAGCACCGCCTTGCCGTGCTCGGCCAGCCACGGGGCGAGCTCGCCCGCTCCGAGGACCGCGCCGTCCAGCTCGACGCCCGGCTGGGCCGGGGTCTGCTCGGCCTCCTCGGCGCCCGGGTCGACGGCCAGGAGGCGCTCGCGCAGCGAGGGGTTACGGATCTCCAGGGTGTCCAGGACCATGGCGAGCGCCGTGCGGTCGTACGGAGCGCGCTCCAACTCCTCGACCGTCTTGGGCAGTTCGACGTCACGCACCATCTCGGTCAGGCGGCGGTTGAGCTTGACCGCCTCCAGGTGGTCGCGGAAGTTCTGCCCGGCCTTGCCCTTGACCTCCTCGGCGCGCTCCACGAGGTCGGCGAACGAGCCGAACTGGTTGATCCACTTCGCGGCGGTCTTCTCGCCGACGCCGGGGATGCCGGGGAGGTTGTCCGACGGGTCGCCGCGCAGCGCCGCGAAGTCGGGGTACTGGCTCGGGGACAGGCCGTACTTCTCCTGGACCTTGTCCGGGGTGAAGCGCGTCAGCTCCGAGACGCCCTTCGTGGGGTACAGCACCGTCACGTGGTCGGTGATCAGCTGGAAGGAGTCCCGGTCGCCCGTGACGATCAGGACCTCGAAGCCCGCCGCCTCGGCCTGGGTGGCCAGGGTGGCGATGACGTCGTCCGCCTCGAAGCCGTCGACCGCGAAGCGCACCGCGTGCATCGCGTCGAGCATCTCGCCGATCAGCTCGACCTGGCCCTTGAACTCGTCGGGGGTCTTGGAGCGGTTCGCCTTGTACTCGGGGAACTCCTCGGAGCGCCACGTCTTGCGCGAGACGTCGAAGGCCACCGCGAAGTGCGTGGGCGCCTCGTCGCGCAGCGTGTTCGCCAGCATCGACGCGAAGCCGTAGATCGCGTTCGTCGGCTGGCCCGTCGCGGTCGTGAAATTCTCCGCGGGCAGCGCGAAGAACGCCCGGTACGCCAGGGAGTGCCCGTCCATGAGGAGCAGGCGGGGCCGCTGCTCGCCACTCGGCTTCGTCGCGGTCTCGGACTTCTTCTTCGCTGCTTTTTCTGCCACGTCCCCGATCCTGCCACGCCCCACTGACAGTCCGGTCCCAGGCAGCCCCGGCCCCCGGCATTGTCACCGTCGCGTGGGAGGATCGGAGACATAGCTCACGCACGTGCTCGAAGGGGAGCCGACCATGGCAAGCAAGCCGCCCAAGGGCGATCCGGTCCAGGACGCGCCGCAGGTCGCACAGGTGCAGCACGCGGCGGCGGGGCTGCCGGCCATCGGTCACACCCTGCGCATCGCCCAGCAGCAGATGGGCGTGCGCCGCACCGCGCTGACGCTGCTGCGCGTCAATCAGAAGGACGGCTTCGACTGCCCCGGCTGCGCCTGGCCCGAGCCGGACCACCGCCACAAGGCGGAGTTCTGCGAGAACGGTGCGAAGGCGGTCGCCGAGGAAGCCACGCTGCGCCGCGTCACCCCCGACTTCTTCGCCGCGCACCCGGTCGCGGACCTCGCCACCCGCAGTGGGTACTGGCTGGGGCAGCAGGGCCGCCTCACCCACCCCATGTACCTGGCGGAGGGCGCCGCCTCGTACGAGCCCGTCTCCTGGGAGCGGGCCTTCGACATCATCGCCGAGGAGATCGCGGCGCTGGAGAGCCCGGACGAGTCCGTCTTCTACACCTCGGGGCGCACCAGCAACGAAGCGGCGTTCCTGTACCAGCTGTTCGCCCGCGAGCTCGGCACGAACAACCTCCCCGACTGCTCGAACATGTGCCATGAGTCGTCGGGCTCCGCGCTGACCGAGACGATCGGCATCGGCAAGGGCAGCGTCCTCCTGGAGGACCTCTACAAGTCGGACCTGATCATCGTCGCCGGCCAGAACCCCGGCACGAACCACCCGCGCATGCTCTCCGCCCTGGAGAAGGCCAAGCGCGGCGGCGCGAAGATCATCACGGTCAATCCGCTGCCCGAGGCGGGCCTGGAGCGCTTCAAGAACCCGCAGACCCCGCAGGGCATGCTCAAGGGCACCGCCCTGACCGACCTCTTCCTGCAGATCCGCCTCGGCGGCGACCAGGCCCTCTTCCGCCTCCTGAACAAGCTGATCCTCGAGACGGACGGCGCGGTGGACGAGGAGTTCGTCCGCGAACACACCCATGGGTACGAGGAGTTCGCCGCCGCCGCACGGGACGCCGACTGGGACGAGACGCTGAAGGCCACGGGCCTGACCCGCGAGCGCATCGAGGAAGCGCTGCGCATGGTGCTCGCCTCGAAGCGCACCGTCGTGTGCTGGGCGATGGGCCTGACCCAGCACAAGCACGCCGTGCCGACGATCCGCGAGGTCGTCAACTTCCTGCTGCTGCGCGGCAACATCGGCCGTCCGGGCGCGGGCGTCTGCCCGGTGCGCGGCCACTCGAACGTGCAGGGCGACCGCACGATGGGCATCTTCGAGCGGCCCGCGCCCGCCTTCCTCGACGCCCTGGAGAAGGAGTTCGGCTTCGCGCCGCCCCGCCACCACGGCCTGGACGTCGTCCGCGCCATCAAGGCGCTGCGGGACGGCGAGGCGAAGGTGTTCTTCGCGATGGGCGGCAACTTCGTCGCGGCCTCTCCCGACACGGACGTGACGGAGTCGGCGATGCGCCGCGCCCGCCTGACCGTGCACGTCTCGACGAAGCTGAACCGCTCGCACGCCGTCACGGGCGCGCGTGCCCTGATCCTGCCGACGCTGGGCCGCACCGAGCGCGATGTCCAAGGGAGCGGCGAACAATTCGTGACCGTCGAGGACTCGATGGGCATGGTGCACGCCTCGCGCGGCCGTCTGGAGCCCGCGAGCAAGCAGCTCCTGTCCGAGCCCGCCATCGTATGCCGCCTCGCCCGCCGGGTCCTCGGCAGCGCATCCCGTACGCCCTGGGAGGAGTTCGAGAAGGACTACGCCACCGTGCGCGACCGCATCGCGCGCGTGATCCCCGGCTTCGAGGACTTCAACGAGAAAGTGGCCCGCCCCGGCGGCTTCGCCCTGCCGCACGCCCCGCGCGACGAGCGCCGCTTCCCCACGGCCACCGGCAAGGCCAACTTCACGGCGGCCCCCGTCGAGTACCCGGAGGTGCCCGAGGGGCGGCTGCTGCTGCAGACCCTGCGCTCCCACGACCAGTACAACACCACGATCTACGGCCTCGACGACCGCTACCGCGGCATCAAGAACGGCCGCCGCGTCGTCCTCGTCAACCCGGACGACGCCCGCGAACTCGGCCTCGCCGAGGGGACGTACGCCGATCTCGTCAGCGAGTGGCAGGACGGCGTGGAGCGCCGCGCGGACGGCTTCCGGATCGTGCTCTATCCGACCGCCCGGGGGTGCGCCGCCGCGTACTACCCCGAGACCAACGTGCTGGTCCCGCTGGACGCCACCGCGGACACCAGCAACACCCCTGCCAGCAAGTCCGTCGTCGTACGCCTGGAACAATCGGCGATCGACTGAGCGTTTGCTCAGCGACAAGGTGACGACGAACGAACGGAGCAGGGCCCCATGGGCGAGCAGCACCACGTGAAGTTCCCGCAGGAGGTCATCGACGAGTACGCCTCGCTCGGTGTCGACCTGCCCTCCCTGTTCTCCGCGGGACACCTCGGCACCCGCATGGGCGTCCAGGTCCTGGAGGCCTCCGCCGAGCGCGTCGTCGGCACCATGCCGGTCGAGGGCAACACCCAGCCGTACGGCCTGCTGCACGGCGGCGCGTCCGCGGTGCTCGCCGAGACCCTCGGCTCGGTCGGCGCGATGCTGCACGGCGGCGCCACCAAGCTCGCGGTCGGCGTCGACCTGAACTGCACGCACCACCGCGGCGCCCGCTCCGGCCTGGTCACCGGCGTCGCGACCCCCGTGCACCGGGGCCGCTCCACGGCCACGTACGAGATCGTGATCAGCGACGAGCAGGACAAGCGGGTGTGCAGCGCGCGCCTGACGTGCATGCTGAAGGACGTGCCGACGAACGGCACGGCCGGCTGATCCCGGACGGCGGGCGCACAGCGCGAGCCACAGCGCGGACCCCTCGGGCGAGCGCACACGGCGGGCGCACACGCATTGTCGGAGCGTGAGGCTCCGGTCTAGCGTCGGTGCATGAGGCACCGGATACGGCTCTGTGCGCTCGCCCTCGCTCTCCCCCTGACCCTCTCCACCGCCGGCTGCGGCGACTCCGGAGCCCCGGAGACCGGCGCCACCAAGAGCGGCCCCGAGGCCTCCCCCAGCTCCACGTCGCCCTCCGACCTGTGCGCCACGATCATCACCACGTGGGCCCGGCAGATCTACGACTCGGGCGACCCCGGCTACGGCGACTACCAGTCGATGGGCCTGTCGAACGGGCAGTACGCGATCCTGCGCGACGTCCTGGACGCCGCACGCGCCGAGCGCCGCAGCGAATCGGCCGCCGCAGGACGGAAGTTGATCGACCGTCAGGCACGTGAGCGGTGCGCCGAGCGCTACCGCGACGGCGGGCCGAGCGGCGGGCCGTGGGTGTGAACGCCATCGGCCCGGTCGAGCCGGGCGAGGACACCTACGACCACGAGACGGCGCGGCCGCCCCAGGCGCGGCTCGACCCGCGGCGGCGCCGGCGCCGCCGCACCGCCCTCGCGGTCACGGCGGCCGCGATCGTCGGCGCCGCCGGACTCACCCTGTACCTGACCCGCCCGGAGCCGCCGCCCCCACCGCCGCCGCCCCGGCCGTCGCAGAGCGTGGCGGTGCGGTACGCGGGCGGGATGTCCCACCCCTCCGCGGGCGACCGGAGGTTCACCTTCTCCGTCACCCTCACCCAGGAGTCGGGACCGCCGACGACCGTCCGCCGGGTCGCCCAGCCGTCGGCGGCGCTTTCGGTCGGCACATCCCCTCCCACCCCTTTCGCGGTGAAAACGGGAACGCCCCGGAAGTTGATCATCACGATGCACATCCGCGAATGCGGAGAAGTGCCACGGAATGCCGGACTCCCTTTCCTGGAAGTAACACTGCGTAATGTGCGCGCAATCGAGAAGCAGAGTTACATCCTCGGTCCGGAATACGCGAATGATCTTTCTCGCGCCCTCACCGCCGCATGCCCGCGAACACCGGTGTCATGAGTCAAACACACTTACAGTCCTGCCAGTTGTCCTGGAGATTCTCAGCATGCGGATACGTCGAGATCCACCGAACAAGGCCATATTCAGCCCCAACCGCCCCCTGCGTTCCAGCCCGGAATACTCCGTGGCATAACAAGAGCGTCACAGCCTTGGTCCGACCACTCCACCTGGAACAAAGGCGCCCTTAGAGTCACGGCCAGTCACCGCGCCCACCGGATTCCTGTCAGTTCGGTTCCGCGCTCGACTCGGCATCCCAACAAGGGACAGCCGTGCCAGGGGAAAGGACTGATCGTGCGTCAACGTTCGCTCATAGCCATCACCGCCGCACTCACCGCCGGGGCTCTCACCCTCACCGCCTGTGGCTCGCGCGACGACAGCAAGGACAAGAACTCCGAGGGCGGCGACACCACGGTGGTCATCGGCGTCGACGCCCCGCTGACCGGTGAGCTCTCCGCACTGGGCCTCGGTATCCGCAACTCCGTCGACCTGGCCGCCAAGCAGGCCAACGAGAAGAACTACGTCGACGGCGTCAAATTCAAGATCCAGGCCCTCGACGACCAGGGACAGCCCTCGTCCGGCCAGACCAACGCCACCAAACTCGTCGCCGACGAGGACGTGCTCGGCGTCGTCGGCCCCCTGAACTCCTCGGTCGCCGAGTCGATGCAGAAGGTCTTCGACGACGCCAAACTCGTCCAGGTCTCCCCCGCCAACACCAACCCCGCCCTCACCCAGGGCGCGGACTGGAACGGCGGCAAGAAGGCACGCCCGTACAAGTCCTACTTCCGCACGGCGACCACCGACGCCATCCAGGGCCCGTTCGCCGCGCAGTACCTGTACAACACGGCCAAGAAGAAGAAGGTCTACGTCGTCGACGACAAGAAGACCTACGGCGCGGGCCTCGCCGGCACCTTCAAGGACGAGTTCACCAAGCTCGGCGGCAAGGTCGTCGGCACCGAGCACATCAACCCCGACACCAAGGACTTCGCGGCCGTCGCCACCAAGATCCGCAACAGCGACGCCGACCTCGTCTACTACGGCGGCGAGTACCCCCAGGCAGGCCCCCTCAGCAAGCAGATCAAGCAGGCCGGGTCCAAGGCCCCGCTCGTCGGCGGCGACGGCATCTACAGCGCCGACTTCATCAAGCTCTCGGGCAAGCAGGGCATCGGCGACTACGCCACCTCCGTCGGCCAGCCCGTCGAGGATCTGTCCTCCGCCAAGGAGTTCATCGCCAACTACAAGAAGGCCGGCTACAAGGAGGCCTACGAAGCCTACGGCGGCTACTCCTACGACAGCGCCTGGGCCATCATCGAGGCCGTCAAGAAGGTCGTCGACGACAACGACGGCAAACTCCCCACCGGTGACGACACCCGCTCCAAGGTCATCGACGCCATGAAGGACGTCTCCTTCGACGGCGTGACCGGCAAGGTCTCCTTCGACGAGTACGGCGACGCCACCAACAAGCAGCTCACCGTGTACCAGGTGAAGTCGACCGACCCCAAGACCGGCTGGAAGCCCGTCAAGTCCGGCACCTACACCGGGTCCAACTAGCACCCGACCGCAGCCCACGACAAACCGCGCGGGGCGCCGCAAGCCAGCGCCCCGCGCGGTGTCGCATCCGTCGCATTCGTCACCTGGAACGTGCGGCCGCACGCAGGCCGATGAGCCACCGCGAAACGGCCGTACGACAACGAAAGACTCGGAGGACCTGCGGTGCACGAACTGCCGCAACAGCTGGTCAACGGCCTGCTATTGGGATCCATGTACGGCCTGATCGCCATCGGCTACACAATGGTCTACGGCATCGTCCAGCTCATCAACTTCGCCCACGGCGAGATCTTCATGACCGGCGGTTTCGGTGCCCTCACGGTCTGGCTCTGGCTCCCCGGCGGAACCAGCGTGTGGACCGCACTCCCCCTCATGCTGATCGGCGCCATCTTCGTCTCCACCACCATCGCCATCGGCGCCGAACGATTCGCCTACCGCCCTCTGCGCGGAGCACCACGCCTCGCCCCGCTCATCACCGCCATCGGCCTCTCGCTCGCCCTGCAACAGGCGGTCTGGGCCTGGTACCCCGAGGCCAAGTCGGCCCGCTCCTTCCCCGAACTGCCCGGCGGCACCATCCACATCGGCTCCGTCACCATGCAGCCCGGCGACGTCTTCCTCCTCATCACCGCCCCCCTCTGCATGATCGCCCTCGGCTACTTCGTCATGAAGACGCGCATCGGACGCGGCATGCAGGCCACCGCCCAGGACCCCGACACCGCCAAACTGATGGGAATCAACACCGACCGCGTCATCGTCGTCGCCTTCGCCATCGGCGCCGCCTTCGCAGGCATCGCCGCCGTCGCCCGCGGCCTCAAGTACGGCCAGATCGACTTCCGCATGGGATTCATCCTCGGCCTCAAAGCCTTCACCGCGGCCGTGCTCGGCGGCATCGGCAACATCTACGGCGCCATGATCGGCGGCGTCGTCCTCGGCCTCGCCGAATCCATGGCCACCGCGTACATCAACGACGTACCCGGCATGGACAAACTCGGCGGCCAGTCCTGGGCCGATGTCTGGGCGTTCGTACTCCTCATCATCGTCCTCCTCGTCAGGCCCCAGGGCCTTCTCGGCGAGCGCGTCGCGGACAGGGCGTGACATCCATGACCACACAGACCACAGCGACCGACAGCCCCCGCCCGCACAAGGAGAAGGCCCCCACCGGCCTCATCTCCATCCCGCCCGGACCCGCCCGCGCGCTGGCCACCGGCGGCGGCGCCCTCACCGTCGTCTCCGCATTCCTCGCCTGGACCTGGACCGCCGCGTTCCCCGGCGACCTCACCGTCTACGGCTACCCCGGCGGCCTCCAATGGCTCGTCCTCATCGCGGGCGCCCTGACCACACTCTTCGGCCTCGCCTCCTACGGCGTGCGGGGCATACGCGCACTCGCCCCCGCCGGAGCCGACGCCGCCCTCAAATACGCCGCACTCGCCGCCTTCGCCACCGCCTGGTACACGATGCTCGCCATCAGCGCGGAACTCGGCGGACTCGCCAACCTCGAACCCGGCGGCTGGATCGCCGCCATCGCCACCCTCGCCGCACTCCTCGGCGCCCTCGCACTACCCTTCAAACGGCCGCACACCTACCCGGTGGACCCCGAAGACAGCACCTGGGAACAGCTCAAACACCACGCCCGCAACGGCCGGGCCATCCTCAAGGGCGCCTTCGCCGCCGAGGCACCCCCCACACCACGCAAACTCAACTCGTACATCGAGATCCTGATCATCATCGCGGCCCTCGCCGTCGGCCTGCTCGTCTTCACCTACGGCATCGGCACCGAGTACGACCAACTCTTCATCGGATTCCTCATCACCGTCGGCTTCGGCTTCGCCGCACTCGCCAAAGCCGGACTCGTCGCCCACGTCTCCACCTACACCGCACGACACCGCAACATCACCCTCATCGGGGCATTCCTCGCCGCCGCCGCGTTCCCCTTCACCCAGAGCAACGACCAGTACGCCACCACCGGCGTCTACATCCTCATCTTCGCCACCGTCGCCCTCGGCCTGAACATCGTCGTCGGCCTCGCCGGACTCCTCGACCTCGGATACGTCGCCTTCCTCGGCGTCGGCGCCTACGCCGCCTCCATGGTCTCCGGAGCCCCGTCCTCGCCCTTCGACGTCCACCTGCCCTTCTGGGGCGCCATCCTCGTCGGCGCCTGCGCCTCACTGATCTTCGGCGTCCTCATCGGCGCCCCCACCCTGCGCCTGCGCGGCGACTACCTCGCCATCGTCACCCTCGGCTTCGGCGAGATCTTCCGCATCGCCGCCAACAACTCCGACGGATCCTCGGGCCCCGACATCACCAACGGCTCCAACGGCATCTCCTCCATCCCGAACCTGAAGATCTTCGGCTTCGACTTCGGCCTGGAGCACACCGTCGCGGGCTTCACCATCGGCCGCTTCGCGAACTACTTCTTCCTGATGCTGCTCATCACCCTCGTCGTCGTCCTCGTCTTCCGACGCAGCGGCGACTCCCGCATCGGGCGCGCCTGGGTCGCCATCCGCGAGGACGAGACCGCCGCACTCGCCATGGGCATCAACGGCTTCCGCGTCAAGCTCATCGCCTTCGCACTCGGCGCCTCCCTCGCCGGACTCGCCGGAACCGTGCAAGCACACGTGACCTACACCGTCACACCCGAGCAGTACCTCTTCGCCAACTCCGTGCCCCCCAACTCCGCCTTCCTCCTCGCAGCCGTCGTCCTCGGCGGCATGGGCACCATCAGCGGCCCCCTCGTCGGCGCCGCACTGCTCTACCTCATCCCGAACAAGCTCCAATTCCTCGGCGATTACCAGCTTTTCGCCTTCGGGCTCGCCCTCGTGCTCCTCATGCGCTTCCGCCCCGAAGGCCTCATCCCCAACCGCCGCCGCCAGCTCGAGTTCCACGAGGCCGAACTCGAACCCGGCGAGACGCCGCCGCCCGCAGTCCTCAGCAAGACAGGGGCCTGACCCATGACCACAGACACCACCCACGAGGACACCACCCCGGCCACCCCGGTCGGCGAGACCGTCCTCGACGCCCGCGGCGTCACCATGCGCTTCGGCGGCCTGACCGCCGTCCGCTCCGTCGACCTCACCGTCAACAGCGGCGAGATCGTCGGCCTCATCGGCCCCAACGGCGCCGGCAAGACCACCTTCTTCAACTGCCTCACCGGCCTCTACATCCCCACCGAGGGCGAAGTCCGGTACAAGGGCACGGTCCTGCCCGCCAAGTCGTTCAAGGTCACGGCGGCCGGCATCGCCCGCACCTTCCAGAACATCCGCCTCTTCGCCAACATGACCGTCCTGGAGAACGTCCTCGTCGGCCGTCACACGCGGACGAAGGAAGGCCTCTGGTCGGCACTCCTCCGCGGCCCCGGCTTCCACAAGGCCGAGGCCGCCTCCCGAGCCCGCGCCATGGAGCTCCTGGAGTTCGTCGGCCTCGCCGACAAGGCCGACCACCTCTCCCGCAACCTCCCCTACGGAGAGCAGCGGAAGCTGGAGATCGCGCGGGCCCTGGCGAGCGAGCCCGGCCTCCTGCTCCTCGACGAGCCGACGGCCGGCATGAACCCGCAGGAGACCCGCGCCACCGAGGAACTGGTCTTCGCCATCCGGGAGATGGGCATCGCCATCCTCGTCATCGAGCACGACATGCGCTTCATCTTCAACCTCTGCGACCGTGTCGCCGTCCTGGTCCAGGGCGAGAAACTCGTCGAAGGCACCAGCGAGACGGTCCAACAGGACGACCGCGTCATCGCCGCGTACCTCGGCGAACCCTTCGAGGAGAACAACTGATGGCCGCACTCCTTGAGGTCGAGGACCTCCGCGTCGCCTACGGCAAGATCGAGGCCGTCAAAGGCATCTCGTTCACCGTCGAAGCCGGCCAGGTCGTCACCCTGATCGGCACCAACGGCGCGGGCAAGACCACCACACTGCGCACCATCTCCGGACTCCTGAAGCCCGTCGCGGGCTCGATCAGGTTCAACGGCAAACCCCTGCGCAAGTACCGCGCCGACCAGATCGTGCAACTGGGCCTCGCCCACTCCCCCGAAGGCCGGCACATCTTCCCGCGCATGACCATCGAGAACAACCTCCGCCTCGGCGCCTACCTGCGCTCCGACAAGGCGGCCATCGAGAAGGACATCGCGCGCGCGTACGAGCTCTTCCCGATCCTGGGAGAGCGCAGGAAGCAGGCCGCGGGCACCCTCTCGGGCGGCGAGCAGCAGATGCTCGCGATGGGCCGGGCCCTGATGTCCCAGCCCAAGCTCCTGATGCTCGACGAGCCCTCCATGGGCCTCTCGCCGATCATGATGCAGAAGATCATGGCCACCATCGCCGAGCTCAAGGCGAACGGCACGACCATCCTCCTCGTCGAGCAGAACGCCCAGGCGGCGCTCTCCCTCGCCGACCAGGGCCACGTCATGGAGGTCGGCAGGATCGCCCTCTCCGGGACGGGCGAGGACCTGCTGCACGACGAGTCGGTGCGCAAGGCGTACCTGGGCGAGGACTGAATCTCGTACATACGTGTACGTGAGGAGGCCCGCACCCCGAGCTCGGGGTGCGGGCCTCCTCACACGCTCTGGGCTCTAGCCCTTCGCCGCCTTCTTCTCCTCGGCGTCCTCGATGACGGCCTCGGCGACCTGCTGCATGGACAGGCGCCGGTCCATCGACGTCTTCTGGATCCACCGGAACGCGGCGGGCTCGGTCAGGCCGTACTCGGTCTGGAGGATCGACTTCGCGCGGTCCACCAGCTTCCGGGTCTCCAGGCGCTGGGAGAGGTCGGCGACCTCCTTCTCCAGCGTCTTCAGCTCCGTGAAGCGGGAGACGGCCATCTCGATCGCCGGGACGACGTCGCTCTTGCTGAAGGGCTTCACGAGGTACGCCATCGCGCCCGCGTCACGGGCCCGCTCGACGAGGTCGCGCTGCGAGAAGGCGGTGAGCATGAGGACCGGGGCGATGGACTCCTCGGCGATCTTCTCGGCCGCGGAGATGCCGTCGAGGACGGGCATCTTCACGTCCAGGATCACCAGGTCCGGCTTGTGCTCGCGGGCCAGCTCGACGGCCTTCGCGCCGTCACCGGCCTCGCCGACGACGCTGTACCCCTCTTCCTCGAGCATCTCTTTGAGGTCGAGCCGGATCAGGGCCTCGTCCTCGGCGATGACGACGCGGGTCGTCAGCGGCGGGACGTGCGACTTGTCGTCGTCGGACACGTCGGTGGGCTGGGGCGACTCGGGGGCGGTCACGGGGGCTCCTCGTTCAGGGCAGGGGTACTGCTCCCAAGAGCCTACCTAGCTGCGATATGGTGGGCGGGCAGCGGGTCGAGGCTAACCTTCGATTCGTTGGGCCCTGGTAGCCCAATCGGCAGAGGCGATGGTCTCAAACACCATTCAGTGTGGGTTCAAATCCCACCCAGGGCACTTTTCCTTCGATCCGAAGGCTGTCGACGAAAAGTGGATGTTCCCGTTCTTGTGAATATCCGTCTTTCTCCGCGTGTCGTCACCGGCCATCGAGCACCGTGCCTCACATGTACGACATGGGTACCCGTGCACGGGCATCGGCTCTGGTCGACCAGGGCCGCAGCCTGAACTCAGTCAGCAAGGAGACCGGGATCTCGCGGGCGGCGATCCGGTCCTGGCAGTCACGCATCGAACCGCTGCCTCGCATGCAGCATCAGCCATGCGTCCGGTGTGCCCCTGTCCCCAAGTCACCACCCGACAGTGCGGCTTACTCGTACCTCCTTGGGCTCTATCTCGGCGATGGCTGCATCAGCGCAGGCCTGCGGGCGGGCCACTTCCTTCGCATCGCCTGTGCCAACTCTTGGCCCGGTCTCATCGAGGCCTGCGCCGCAGCCATCGAATCCGTCAATCCCAGCGCAAAGTCCAACCGCGTGCAGGCAGTGGGCTACGTCTCGGTGGTTGGCTACAGTCGGCACTGGCCCTGCCTGTTCCCCCAGCACGGCCCCGGCAAGAAGCACGAGCGCACGATCGCCCTCGAACCCTGGCAGCAGGCGATCGTCGACGCCCACCCGTGGGAGTTCGTCCGCGGCCTCATCCACTCCGACGGCTGCCGCGTCACCAACTGGACGACCCGCGTCGTCGGCGGCGAGCGCAAGCGCAAGCGCTACGAGTATCCGCGGTACTTCTTCACCAACCTCTCGGGCGACATCATCCAGCTCTTCACCGGCACCCTCGACAAGCTCGGCGTCGCCTGGAAGGCGGCCAACCACCGCAACATCTCCATCGCCCGCAAAGCCTCCGTCGCCCTCATGGACACCCACGTAGGCCCCAAGTGCTGAAGCCCCGCCCCACGCAATAGGGCGGATCACTCCTCCGCTCCCCGCACCCTGGGACTCGTCCCAATTCCCCTCCGTTTCCTTGACCCTCCTACGCCCCGCTGCGACGTTCGGCCCCATGACTCCCTTGAACCGTCGCAACTTCGTCGCCGCGGCCGCGGGTGCCGCCGCCGCGGCTGTCGCTCTCAGTCCCGAGACCGCCTCCGCCCTGCCCGCCGGGGAGCAACGCGGCGCCACCGACGAGGGCGAGCTCGACTTCCACGACCGGGACGACTTCGAGGCCGCCGACAAGGGGTTCATCGCTCCGCTCACGCCCGGCGTCATCAAGAACTCCAAGGGGCAGGTCGTCTGGGACGCCGACGCGTACGAGTTCCTGAAGAAGGACGCCCCGAGGACCGCCAGCAAGAGTCTGTGGCGGCAGTCGCAGC
Organism: Streptomyces sp. NPDC025651; assembly: GCF_055558735.1. Lineage (NCBI taxonomy): Bacteria > Bacillati > Actinomycetota > Actinomycetes > Kitasatosporales > Streptomycetaceae > Streptomyces > Streptomyces sp. NPDC025651. The sequence goes on along the minus strand of NZ_JBVHLZ010000001.1, from coordinate 1,426,656 downwards.
TCGTGTCGAAGCAGGGGCTGTACAAGGTCGCCGACCGGATCTATCAGGTCCGTGGGCTCGATCTGTCCAACATGACCCTCGTCGAGGGGGACAGCGGTGTCGTCGTCATCGACCCCCTCATCTCCGCCGAGACCGCCGCCGCCGCGCTCAAGCTCTACCGGAAGCACCGGGGCGACCGGAACGTCACCGGGCTCATCTACACCCATCCCCACGTCGATCACTTCGGCGGCTGCCGTGGTGTCCTTCCGGACGGGGCGCGTGACGGCGTGCCGATCCTCGCCCCCGACGGCTTCATGGAGCACGCCGTCTCCGAGAACGTCTACGCGGGTACGGCGATGCAGCGGCGCTCCGGGTACATGTACGGGGCCCAGCTCCCCAAGTCGGCTGCCGGGCAGATCGGTTGTGGGCTCGGGCAGACCGTGTCGCTGGGGTCCATCGGGCTGATACCGCCCACGAAGGACATCACCGAGACCGGACAGACGGAGACCGTCGACGGGGTGCGGTTCGAGTTCCAGATGACGCCGGGGACCGAGGCCCCTGCCGAGATGAACTTCTTGCTGCCCGAGCTCCGCGCCGTCTGCATGGCCGAGAACGCTACGCACACGATGCACAACATCATCACGTTGCGCGGCGCGCAGGTGCGTGATGCCCGGCAGTGGGCGCATTACCTGAATGAGTCGGTGGCGCTTTTCGACGGGAAGGTCGATGTCGCGTTTGCTTCGCACCATTGGCCGACGTGGGGCGGGGACATCATCGTCGAGCTTCTTGAGCAGCAGCGGGATCTCTATGCGTACATGCATGATCAGACGTTGCGAATGATCAATTCGGGAATGACGGGGCGGGAGATCGCCGAGGAGATCGAGTTGCCGCCCGCGCTCGCCGGGGTGTGGGCGAATCGCGGGTATTACGGGTCGCTGAGCCACAATGTGAAGGGGATCTACCAGCGTTACATGGGTTGGTTCGACGGGAATCCCGCGCATTTGTGGGAGCACCCGCCGGTCGCCGAGGCGAAGCGGTATGTGAGGGCCATGGGTGGGCGTTCGGCGACCATTGCCAAGGCCAGGGGGTTCGTCCGCGACGGTGACCTTCGGTTCGCCGCCACGCTGCTCAATCACGTCGTCTTCGCGGATCCGGAGAACAGGCACGCCAAGTCCGAGCTCGCCGAGGTCTACACGAGGCTGGGCCAGGCGTCGGAGAACGCGGTGTGGCGGAATTTCTATCTCACGGGTGCGCAGGAGTTGCGTGAGGGTGTGCGGGAGTCGCCGGTGTCCGTGGTGAGTGCGGACATGCTGATGGCGTTGGACGTGGACCAGTTGATCGATTCCGTGGCGATACGGATCGAGGGCCCCAAGGCGTGGGATCTGAAGCTGCGGATGGACTGGAGCCTGCCCTCGCTCGGCGGGAGGGTCTGGCATCTGACGTTGCGGCACGGGGTGTTGACGTATCGCAGTGATACGAAGGCCGACCCGAACGCCGGTGTCACGCTGACCATGACCAAGCCGCAGCTGCTCGCGATGCTGGCCGGCAAGGGGCTCGGCGACATCGACGTGAAGGGGGATGTCTCTCTGCTGACCGAGTTGCTCGGCGTGGTGGGGAAGCCCGATCCGAACTTCCCCATCGTGACGCCGTAACTCTGAGTCGCGGCAGGCTACTTGGGGCTGTCGTCCTCGCCGATGTGGTGGATCCGTACGAGGTTCGTGGAGCCGGCGACTCCGGGCGGGGACCCTGCGGTGATCACGACGGTGTCGCCCTTGCGGCAGCGGCCGATCTTCAGGAGCAGTTCGTCGACCTGGTCGACCATGGCGTCGGTGGACTCGACGTGGGGGCCGAGGAAGGTCTCCACGCCCCAGGTCAGGTTGAGCTGGGCGCGGGTGGCGGCGTCCGGGGTGAAGGCGAGCAGGGGGATCGGTGAGCGGTAGCGGGACAGGCGCCGGACCGTGTCGCCGGACTGGGTGAAGGCGACGAGGAACTTGGCGCCGAGGAAGTCGCCCATCTCGGCGGCGGCGCGGGCCACGGCGCCGCCCTGGGTGCGGGGCTTGTTCCGTTCGGTCAGCGGGGGCAGGCCCTTGGCGAGGATGTCCTCCTCGGCCGCTTCCACGATGCGGCCCATGGTGCGGACGGTCTCGATGGGGTACTTGCCGACGCTGGTCTCGCCGGAGAGCATCACGGCGTCCGTGCCGTCGATGACGGCGTTGGCGACGTCGCTGGCCTCGGCCCTGGTGGGGCGGGAGTTGTCGATCATCGAGTCGAGCATCTGGGTGGCGACGATGACCGGCTTGGCGTTGCGCTTGGCGAGTTTGATGGCGCGCTTCTGGACGATCGGGACCTGTTCCAGGGGCATTTCGACGCCGAGGTCGCCGCGGGCGACCATGATGCCGTCGAAGGCGGCGACGATGTCCTCGATGTTCTCGACGGCCTGGGGCTTCTCGACCTTGGCGATGACGGGGAGGCGGCGGCCTTCCTCGTCCATGATGCGGTGGACGTCCTCGATGTCGCGTCCGCTGCGTACGAAGGACAGGGCGATGACGTCGAATCCTGAACGCAGGGCCCAGCGGAGGTCGGCTTCGTCCTTGTCGGAGAGTGCGGGGACGGAGACGGCGACGCCGGGGAGGTTGAGGCCCTTGTTGTCGGAGACCATGCCGCCTTCGATGACGGTGGTGGCGACGCGGGGCCCGTCGACCGCGGTGACCTCCAGGGTCACTTTGCCGTCGTCGACGAGGATGCGCTCGCCGGTGGTGACGTCGTCGGCGAGGCCGTCGTAGGTGGTGCCGCAGACCTGGCGGTCGCCCTGGACGCCCTCTTCGACGGTGATGGTGAACTCGTCGCCCCGTTCAAGGAGTACGGGGCCTTCGCTGAAGCGGCCGAGGCGGATCTTCGGGCCTTGAAGGTCGGCGAGGATGCCGACGCTGCGGCCGGTCTCCTCGGAGGCCTTTCGCACGCGCTGGTAGCGCTCCTCGTGCTCGGCGTAGGTGCCGTGGCTGAGGTTGAAGCGGGCGACGTCCATTCCGGCTTCGACCAGTGCCTTGATCTGGTCGTACGAGTCGGTGGCGGGGCCCAGGGTGCAGACGATTTTCGCTCGGCGCATGTTTCGACCCTAGGCCTTACCCGTCGGTAGAGGATTGGTCGGGCGTGACTACTCAACAACCTTTGCATGAAGGGCTATTGACAAGTGTTGAATTGTGCGGGGCGCCGCTCCGATGAGCGGTCACCGTGCGCCCGAGGCCCCCAAGTCCGGTGGTGTCATGGTGAATCGGGCGTTGACCTGTGCGTAGACGTGCTGGCGCTGGGGTTCGAGGTCGAGGGGTGGTGCGTCCTCGGCGAAGTCCGGCGCTCCGGCGTAGGCGGCGGAGCGCATGCCGCCGGCGGGGCCGCCGTAGCCGTACGCGGGGGTGTTCTCCGCGCCGATGTCGGCGAGTTCGACGAGGGCGGCGAGCGTGGTGCCGAGCGCTTCCGCGTACTCGCGTGCGCGCTGCACGGCCTCGCGGACGGCCTGCTGGCGGGCGTGGCGGTGGACGGGCGAGTCGGGGCGCAGGGCCCACCAGGGCCCCTCGACGCGGGTGAGGTCAAGGTCGGCGAGGCGGGTGGTGAGCTCGCCGAGTGCGGTGAAGTCGGCGAGCTCGGCGGTGATGTGGACGCGGCCGTGGTAGGCGCGGATCTTCTCGCCGCGGCCGTGTTTGGTGAGCTGGGGGCTGATGGAGAAGGTGCCGGTCTCCAGTTTCTCCACGGCCTCTCCGTAGGTCTTGACGAGGTCGAGGGCGGTGGCGTTGCGCCGGGTGAGGTCGGCGAGGGCTTCGCGCCGGTCGGTGCCGCGGGCGCTGACGGTGATGCCGATGCGGGCGATCTCGGGGTCGACCTCGAGGCGGGCCTCGCCGCGGACGGCGACGCGGGGCGCGTCGGGGGTGCCGTAGGGGGTGGGGGTGGGGGTCGTTTCCATGCGGACACTCTGGCATCGCGTGGACGTACCGGACAGTCACCGGATCGAAACCTGCGGGGTCTGTTGCGGATGTGGCTGCCGGGTCAGAATCTACGCGCGCTGTCTACGCGCGTTACTTGGTGCGACCGAGGAGTACAGAAATGCCGCTGAACCGCAGGAAGTTCCTGGGCACGTCCGCCGCCACCGGCGTGGGCGTGGCGCTCACGGGGGCGGCCGTCGCGCCGGCCACCGCCCAGGCGCACGGGAGGCCCGGAGGCTCCGGGAAGCCCGCGAAGCGGAAGAAGCGGTACTCCTTCACCGTGCTCGGCACGACGGACCTGCACGGCAACGTCTTCAACTGGGACTACTTCACGGACAAGGAGTTCGACGACAAGGACCACAACGACGTGGGCCTGGCGAAGATCTCGACCCTCGTGAACCAGGTCCGCGAGGAGAAGGGCCGCGGGAACACCCTCCTGATCGACGCGGGCGACACCATTCAGGGCACCCAGCTCTCGTACTACTACGCCAAGGTCGACCCGATCACCGCCGAGCACGGCCCGGTGCACCCGATGGCGCAGGCGATGAACGCGATCGGGTACGACGCGGCGGCGCTCGGCAACCACGAGTTCAACTACGGCATCCCGGTGCTCAGGAAGTTCGAGGAGCAGTGCGACTTCCCGCTGCTCGGGGCGAACGCGCTGGACGCGAGGACACAGAGGCCCGCCTTCCCGCCGTACTTCATGAAGCGTCTGCGCACCCCGCACGGCCGGGACGTGAAGGTGGCGGTCCTCGGCCTGACCAACCCGGGCATCGCGATCTGGGACAAGGCGAACGTGCAGGGCAAGATGACTTTCCCGGGGCTTGAGGAGCAGGCGGCGAAGTGGGTGCCGAAGCTGCGCTCCATGGGTGCGGACGTCGTCGTCGTGTCGGCGCACTCCGGCTCCAGCGGCACCTCGTCGTACGGCGACCAGCTGCCGTACGTCGAGAACGCGGCGGGTCTGGTGGCCGAGCAGGTGCCGGGCATCGACGCGATCCTGGTGGGGCACGCGCACACGGAGATCCCCGAGTACGTCGTCCAGAACAAGGAGACCGGCAAGAAGGTCGTCCTGTCCGAGCCGCTGAAGTGGGGCCAGCGGCTGACGCTGTTCGACTTCGACCTGGTGTGGGCCAAGGGCCGCTGGACGGTCGAGAAGGTCGGTGCGAAGGTCCTCAACTCCAACACGGCCGAGGAGGACAGGAAGATCACCCGGCTCCTGGCCGACGAGCACAAGAAGGTCGTCGCCTACGTCAACCAGGTCATCGGCACCTCCACGGCCGCGATGAGCACGGCCGAGGGTCCCGTCAAGGACGTACCGATCATCGACCTGATCAACCAGGTGCAGAAGGAGACGGTCGCCGAGGCGCTGAAGGGCGGCGCGTACGCGGCGCTGCCGGTGCTCTCGCAGGCGTCCTGCTTCTCACGCACGGCACGGATCCCCACGGGCGACGTGACGATCAGGGACGCGGCGGGCCTCTACCCCTTCGAGAACACCCTGGAGGCGCGGCTGCTCACGGGCGCGCAGCTCAAGGAGTACCTGGAGTTCTCCGCGCGCTACTACGTACAGACCCCCGCGGGCGGCCCGGTGGACCCGGCGAAGCTGACGAACGCCGACAACACCCCGGACTACAACTACGACGCGGTGCTCGGCCTGACGTACGAGATCGACATCGCGAAGCCCGCCGGGTCGCGCATCGTGAAGCTCGCCTTCGAGGGCAAGGAGATCGACCCGAAGGCCGAGTTCGTCCTCGCGGTGAACAACTACCGGGCGAGCGGCGGCGGGAACTTCCCGCACATCGCGGGCGCCAAGCAGCTGTGGGCCAACTCGGAGGAGATCCGGAACACGATCATCGGCTGGGTGAAGGCGAAGGGGACGATCGACCCGGGCCGGTTCGCGTCGGTGGACTGGAAGCTGACCCGGGACGGCACGCCCGTCTTCTAGAACCTCGGGTTCAGACCTTCAGGGTGGTGAGGTCGACGGCGTCGGCGAGGGCCTGGGCGCCGGCGTCGTTGACGTGCAGGCCGTCGCCGCTGTCGTAGTCGTCGTGGATCCGGTCGGGGTCGGCCGGGTCCGCGACGGCGGCGGCGAGGTCGGCGTAGGCGTCGAAGGGACTGTCGGCGCCGCGGATCCAGTCGTTGACCTCACGGGCCACGGCGACGCCCTCGGGGGTGGAGTAGCCCTCGAAGACCGTGTCCTTGTACGGGCCGACGGTGGTGGCGATCGCGGTGAGCCCGGCCGCGTGGAGGCGCTCCGCGAGGGCGGTGAAGCCCGCGATGAGGTCGGCGGCCGTGGGGCCGGGCGCGGCCTCGGGGTAGGCCTCCTGGCCGGGGATGCCGAGGTCGTTGAGGCCGAAGTGGATCAGTACGTGGGTGACGCCGGGCACGTCGAGGACGTCGCGCTGGAGGCGGGCGAGCGCGTGTTCGCCGATCTCGTCGGTGAGCAGACGATTGGCGGACAGGCCCTGGTTCACCACCCAGCCGGTGCTTCCCGCGGCCCGCAGGCGGTCGTTGAGGAGGTCGGGGAAGCGGCGGTCGGTGTCGGTCGTGGTGCCCGTGCCCTCGAACCAGGAGTCCCCGAAGGCGACCGCGACGGCCGTGCCCGCGGGGGCGAGGACGTCGGCGCCGCTGATGAAGTGGCGTGTGACGAGCTCCTCCAGGCCTTCGGTGCCGTCGAAGGAGGGGGCGGAGAGGGCGTTGCCGGGTATTGCGTAGCCGGTGCGCAGGGGCACGGCGGAGTAGGTGGACAGGCCGGTGTCCTCGGGCAGCCAGAGGCTGACGGCGAGTTCGTCGCCCGCGGCCACGGCGCGCTCGACGGGGTCGGTGACGGCGTCCTCGCCGACCGGGACGGTGAACTCCTCGGCACCGCCGACCCGCAAGGGCGTGTCGCTGCCGGATTCGATGCCGCTGCCTTCGGTGCGGATGGCGAGGCGGGCGCCGCCGATGTGGAGGGGCTCCTTGCCGTAGCGGTTGCTGAGGCGGATGCGGACGGCGCTGCCGCCGCCGTCGAGGCGGATGATCTGACGCAGGGTCTGGGCGGCGAAGCCGCGGAGTTCGAAGAGGTCGATGCTCTCGTGGGGGCTGACGACGGCGGAGCGGAAGGCTGCGGTCCAGGAAGTGGTGGGGTGCGTGTTCATGATCACCCCAACCTTCCCGTTGGGGCGCATATTTCGAGGTGGAGGTCCGTTTTCGGGGAATATTCGTGTGACGTGACGGCAACTGTCGGCGCACCATCGACTTCATGGATGACCAGCTCGTACATCTCAGGGACAGGGCACTGGCGGTGGCGCTCGATGTCGTGCTCCGTGACGTGAGGGCCACGTGCGCCGTGCGGCCGATCGTCCATGAGGAGCGGAACTTCATGCGGCTCGGCGAGGACGTCATCATGCTGTACGCATCCGGCGGCTCGGGGCAGGGCGTCTCCGTCTCCGAGTGGCAGGGGCCCGCCGAGCAGGTGGCGGATCTCGCGGACCAGGTGCAGGGCTGGGCGGTCGAGGAGCTGTGTGCCGCCGGACGGCCCGCGACGTGGCCGGAGTGCCCCACGCACCCCGACTCGCATCCACTGGAGGCCGGGGTGGTGAAGGGCGTCGCCGTGTGGTCGTGCCCGAGGACGCGGCAGGTGGTCGCGCCGGTGGGGGAACTGGCGGGGAGCGGCAGCTCCTGAGAGCTGGGTGCGGCAGCTCCTGAGAGCCCTCAGCTCTTGAGGCGTACGAGATTCCCGCGCTGCTCGCCGATGCGTCCCGCGGCGGTGGCGTGCGGCCCCTCGGGGGCCTGGAGGCCGAAGCTCGTGAACGCGGTGCGCCCCGGCAGGGGGTAAGGAGTCTTGTCCGTCAGGGAGTTGAGGATGCTCGCGCTGCGCCAGGCGGCGAGGCCGAGGTCGGGGGCGCCGACGCCGTGGGTGTGGCGCTCGGCGTTCTGGACGTAGACGTTGCAGCCGGTGCCGGTGATGGACGGGTCGAGGACGAGGCGGTACCGCTCGTCGATGCGGGGCCGGGCGGAGGAGTCCTTGCGGATGTAGGGGTCGAGTCCGGCGAGGAGCTGGTCGAGGGGGCGCTCGCGGTACCCGGTGGCGAGGACCACGGCGTCGGTGGTGAGCCGGGAGCGGGTGCCCTGCTGGAGGTGTTCCAGGTGGAGCTCGACGCGGGTGGTGGCGACGCGGCCCGCGGTGCGCACGGAGACGCCGGGGGTCAGGACGGCGTCGGGCCAGCCGCCGTGCAGGGTGCGGCGGTAGAGCTCGTCGTGGATGGCGGCGATGGTGTCGGCGTCGATGCCCTTGTGGAGCTGCCACTGGTGCGGGACGAGGCCGTCGCGGACGGCTTCGGGCAGGGCGTGGAAGTAGCGGGTGTAGTCGGGCGTGAAGTGCTCCAGGCCGAGCTTGGAGTACTCCATGGGCGCGAAGGCCTCGGTGCGGGCGAGCCAGTGGATCTTCTCGCGTCCGGCGGGGCGTGCGCGCAGCAGGTCGAGGAAGATCTCGGCGCCGGACTGCCCCGAGCCGATGACGGTGATGTGCTCGGCGGAGAGCAGGAGTTCGCGGTGGTCGAGGTAGTCAGCGGAGTGGAAGACCGGGACGGTGGGGGCCTCGGCGAGGGGTTTGAGGGGCTCGGGGACGTAGGGGGCGGTGCCGACGCCGAGGGCCACGTTCCTCGTGTAGGTGCGCCCGAGGGCTTCGGCCTCTCCGTCGGTGTCGAGCTGGGTGAAGTCGACCTCGAACAGGCTGCGTTCGGGGTTCCAGCGGACCGCGTCGATCTGGTGGCCGAAGTGCAGCCCGGAGAGGTTCTCGCTGACCCAGCGGCAGTAGGCGTCGTACTCGGCGCGCTGGATGTGGAAGCGCTCGGCGAAGTAGAAGGGGAAGAGCCGCTCGCGGGTCTTGAGGTAGCTGAGGAAGGACCAGCGGCTCGCGGGGTCGGCGAGGGTCACCAGGTCGGCGAGGAAGGGCACTTGGAGGGTGGCGCCGTCGATGAGGAGTCCGGGGTGCCAGTGGAAGGCGGGTCGCTGTTCGTAGAAGGCGGTGTCGAGTCCGCCGAGGGGCTGGGCGAGTGCGGCCAGCGAGAGGTTGAACGGGCCGATGCCGATGCCGACCAGGTCGCGGGGGTCTTCGGGGGTGGTGAGCGGCTGCGGCTCTGGACGGTCGGGCGTGCCGGTCATCGGGGGGTTGTTCCTTCCACGAGCTTGAGGAGCGCGGCGAGGTCGCCGGGCCGGGTGTGGGGGTTGAGCAGGGTGGCCTTGAGCCAGCGGCGTCCGTCGAGGTCGGCGCGGCCGAGCACGGCGCTCCCGTCGGTGAGCAGCCGCCTTCGCACGTCGGCGATGCGGTCGTCGTCGGCGCCTTCGGGGCGGAACAGGACGGTGCTGATGGGCGGCGTGTCGTACAGCTCGAAGCCGGGGTGCGCCGTGATGAGTCCGGCGAACTCCCGTGCCCGGTCGCAGACTTCGTCGACGAGCGCGCCGAGCCCCGCGCGGCCGAGCGCCTTGAGCGTGACGGCGATCTTGAGTACGTCGGGGCGGCGGGTGGTGCGCAGGGAGCGGCCGAGGAGGTCGGGCAGGCCCGCGTCGGTGTCGTCGTCGGCGTTGAGGTAGTCGGCGCGGTGGCCGAGGGCCCGCAGGTCGCGCGGGTCGCGGACGGCCAGCAGCCCGGCCGCTGCGGGCTGCCAGCCGAGCTTGTGCAGGTCGAGGGTGACGGTGTCGGCGCGCTCGATGCCGCGCAGGAGGTCCTTGCGTACGTCGCTGAAGAGGAGTCCTCCGCCGTACGCGGCGTCGATGTGCAGTCGGGCGCCGTGGGCCGCGCAGAGGTCGGCGATCTCGTCGAGGGGGTCGATGAGTCCGGCGTCGGTGGTGCCGGCGGTGGCGGCGACGAGGAACATGCCGGGCGGCCCACCGAGTTCGGTGAGGGCCTCGTCGAGTGCGGCGGGGTCGAGGGTGCCCGCGGGGGCGGGTACGGCGACCGGTTCGGGCAGGCCGAGGAGCCAGGCGGCGCGGGCGAGGGAGTGGTGGGCGTTCTCGCCGACGAGGAGGCGCACGGGTCCGCGGTCGGCGTGGGCCTCGCGGGCCAGGAGCAGGGCGAGTTGGTTGGACTCGGTGCCGCCGGTGGTGACGAGGGCGTCGCCGCCGTCGTGGATCTCGGCGGCCAGCGCGCGGGTGACGAGCTCCTCGACGACGGACGCGGCGGGCGCCTGGTCCCAGGAGTCCATGGAGGGGTTGAGGGCGGACGCGGCGAGGTCGGCGGCGGCCGCGAGGGCGAGCGGCGGGCAGTGCAGATGGGCGGCGCACAGCGGGTCCGCGGGGTCGGCGGCGCCCTCGGCGACGCTGCGCACGACGGCGCGCAGGGCCGCTTCGGGGCCGAGGCCGCGCTCGGGCAGGACCGGTTCGACGGCGGCCCGTACGCGCCCGGCGACGGCTTCGGGGCCGCCGACGGGCAGCGGGCCCGTGCGCGCGGCCGCCCCCTCGCGCAGGGCGTCGAGCGCGGTCGCGAGCAACGGCCGTAGGGCATCGGGTCCTTGGGCGCCTCCGGCGAGGGGTGGCGGGGTGCTCATGAAGCGTGTCCTTCGGGTGCGCGCGTACAGGGGCACCAGCCTGTACGGCGCGCGGGCGGCGCGCCCGCATACCGGGGCGAACCGAACCCGAAAGTGGTACTGCCGTGCGGAGAAAACGTGTCGGTACGGCGCAGGGTGCTATGCACCCCGCCCCGCGCCCCCACGGGGCAAGGAAGTTGACTTGCCCACGGGGCGCGTCAGGTGCCTTGCTGCAGGGCGCGGAAGTCGTCCTTGTGGTCGCGCGCCCACTCCTCGAAGGTGCGGGCGGGCCGGCCGGTGACGGACTCGACGGTGGTGGTGATCTCCGGCTGCCGGCCGACGAACGCGCCCAGGGACTTGAGGAGTTCGGGCAGTATCGCCGGCGGCACGTGCGGGAACATCTCGGGGGTGACGTCCTCCGGCGGGATCTCGACGAACCGCAGGTCCCTGCCCAGGGCGCGCCCGATGGCCAGGATGCTCTCCTCGGTGGACACGGGTTCGGGCCCGGTCAGGCGGTGGACGGCGCCCTTGTGCCCTTCGTCGAGGAAGGACCGCACGGCGACGGCGGCGATGTCCGCCTCGTGTATCGGGTTGCCCACGTAGCCGCCGAAGGGGCCGCGGACGGTGTCGCCGGCGCGCGTCTGGGGCGCCCACTGAAGGGAGTTGGCGGCGAAGGCCCCGGGGCGCAGGAAGGTCCAGTCGAAGCCCGCGTCGCGCACGGCTCCTTCCAGCGCGGCGTGGACGACGTAGAGCGGGTGGGTCTCGTCGGCGCCGTCCGCGATGATGCTGGAGGAGAGGACGACGACGTGCCGGACGCCGCCCGCGCGGGCCGCCTCGAGGAGCGCCGCGGTGTGTTCGCCGCCCTCGCCGACGGCGTGCAGGTGCAGGAAGAGGCCGGTGGCCCCGGTGAACAGCGGGGCGAGCGAGTCGGGTTCGGACAGGTCGAGGCGGGCGACCTCGGCGCCTTCGGGAAGGCGGGCCCGTGCGGGGTCGCGGGTCAGGGCCCGCACGGGGACGCCCTCGGCGACGAGTTGGTCGACAAGGGCGCTGCCCACGTTGCCGGTGGCACCGGTCACGACGATCACAGGAGGGCTCCTTCTGGTCCTGGTGCGCCAGGTCCCGGTGTCGCGGGTCCTGGCGTTGTGGTTCCTGGTGGCGGCCGGACGGACCGGTGGGCCCGGTCCGGCTCCCGATCGAGCCTAGGCCGGGCCCACCGGTCGACGGATCGTCGTTTGGGACCAGGGGAACCAGGACCGAGGTCCTAGGACCTGCGTCCCTCGCGCACCCTCAACGCCCGTGCGAGGTCGTCGAGTTGGTCGACCAGCTTGCGGCGCAGGGCCGGGGTGGGCCGGGCGTCGTCCAGGCACCGCTCCCCCAGGCGGAGCGTCTCGGAGTCGACGAAGGGCAGCGGGAAGGCGTACCGTCCCGCGGCCTCGGCCATGGCGGGCCCCCTGCGGTCGGCGAGGGCGACGGCGTCCTCGTAGAAGCGCGGGACGTACTCCCGTACGAGATCGGCCTGTTCGGGCTGCCAGAAGCCCTGGGCGGTGGCGGTGAAGAGGTAGTTGGACAGCTCGTCGGAGGCGAACATCGCGTCCCACGCGGCCCGCTTGGCCGCGGCGTCGGGCAGCGCGGCCCGGCAGCGTGCGGCGCCCTCCCTGCCGGTGGCGCTCGGGTCCCGCGCCAGCTCGGCGTCGATGGCGGCCTCGTCGGTCGCGTCGAGGACGGCGAGCCGGGCGAGCAGGCGCCAGCGCAGCTCCGGGTCGAGCTCGGGGCCGCCGGGCACGGTGCCCTCGGCCAGCCACGCCTGGAGCGGTGCCGCCTGGGTGGCGACGTCGATGGCGCAGCGGACCGCGGTCAGGCGCAGGCCGGGGTTCGAGCCGTCCTCGGTGCGGCGGATCAGGTCGCGGCAGAGCTCGCCGAGGGTGGCGAGGGCGGCGGGCCGCTCCTGTGGGGTGGCGTAGCGGTCGGCGATGTGGGCGGTGGCGAAGGTGAGGACGCCCTGGACGATGGCGAGGTCGGTCTCCTCCGGCAGGTGGTCGAGGGCGGCCCGCAGATAGGCGGCCGGGGCGAGTTCGCCGTCGCGGACCATGTCGCGCAGGCTGTTCCACAGGACGGCGCGGGTCAGGGCGTCGGGGACGCCGGACAGGCTCCGCAGGACGGTCTCCTGGGAGACCTCGTCGAGGCGGATCTTGGCGTAGGTGAGGTCCTGGTCGTTGGGGACGATCAGGGCGGGGCGGCCGCCGTCGCGCGGGTGGGCGGCGCCGGTGGTGGGGACGTCCGTCTCGAAGCGCTCGCGCAGGACGAGGGCGGGGCCGCCGGAGAGGTCGCGGTCGTAGACGCCGACGGCGATGCAGTGGGGGCGGCCGCTCTCCTTGCCGGGGCCGCCGTCCTTTCCGGGGGCGCCGTCCTTTCCGGGGGCGCCGTCCTTTCCGGGGGCGCCGTCCTTTCCGGGGGCGCCGTCCTTGCCGGGACCGCTCTCCTCGCCCGGCCCGCCGTCCCGGTCGACGGTGAGGGTCCACTCGCGTCCGGTGTGGGCGACCTTCGGGGTGAGGGTGTCGACGCCCGTGGTGCGCAGCCAGGCCTCGGCCCAGCCGTGCACGTCGCGGTCGGTGGCGTGGGCGAGGGACTCGATGAAGTCGGCGAGGGTGGCGTTGGCGAACTTGTGCCGCGCGAAGTGGGTGTTGATGCCCGCGAGGAAGTCCTTCTCGCCGAGCCAGGCGACGAGCTGGCGCAGGGCGCTCGCGCCCTTGGCGTAGGAGATGCCGTCGAAGTTGAGCATCGCGGACGCGGTGTCGGGCACGGCGTCCGGGTCGGGGGCCACGGGGTGGGTGGAGGGACGCTGGTCGGCGTCGTACCCCCAGGACTTGCGGGCGACGCCGAAGTCGGTCCAGGGGTCCTTGAAGCGGGTGGCTTCGGCGGTGGTCTGGAAGCCCATGTACTCGGCGAAGGACTCGTTCAGCCAGATGTCGTCCCACCACTTGAGGGTGACGAGGTCGCCGAACCACATGTGGGCCATCTCGTGGGCGATGACCATGGCGCGGGTCTGCCGCTCGGTGTCGGTGACGGCGGAGCGGTAGACGAACTCGTCGCGGAAGGTGACGAGTCCGGGGTTCTCCATCGCGCCCGCGTTGAACTCGGGGACGAACGCCTGGTCGTAGGAGTCGAAGGGGTAGGGCTCCTCGAACTTCTCGTGGTAGCGGTCGTAGCACGCGCGCGTGATGTCGAGGATCTCCTCGGCGTCGGCGTCCATGAAGGGCGCGAGCGAGCGCCGGCAGTGGATACCGAAGGGCAGCCCGCGGTGCTCGGTGCGCACGGAGTGCCAGGGGCCGGCGGCGACGGCGACGAGGTAGGTGGAGATCAGCGGGGTGGCGGCGGCCTGCCACCTGCCGTCGCCGACGTGCTCGGTGACGCCGTTGGCGAGGACGGTCCAGCCCTCGGGGGCGGTGACGGTCAGCTCGAAGACGGCCTTCAGGTCGGGCTGGTCGAAGGCGGCGAAGACGCGCTGCACGTCCTCCATGAAGAGCTGCGTGTACGTGTACGTCTCGCCGTCGGTGGGGTCGGTGAAGCGGTGCATGCCCTCGCCGGTGCGCGAGTAGCGCATCGTGGCGTCCACGCGCAGTTCGTGCTCGCCCGCGGTGAGTCCGTCGAGCGTGAGGCGGTTGTCGACGAGACCCGCCGGGGCGGCGAGGTCCAGGGGGCGCCCGTCGAGGGTGACGGAGCGCAGTTCGACGGGCTTGAGCTCGACGAAGGTGGCCCCGTCCGCGCGGGCGCTGAACCGGATGACGGTCCGGGAGCCGAAGGTGTCGCCGGCGGGATCGGCCGCCTGGGTGAGGTCGAGCTCGACCGAGTACCGGTGGACGTCGATGAGCTGGGCTCGGGTCTGCGCTTCGTCGCGCGTCAGTACGGGCATGGGCCCATGCTGCCCGATGCCACCGCCGTCGGTGTAGGACCGGGGTCTCAGGGCCCGCGGCGACCGTGCCCTGTGCCAGGAGGACTTGGCGATCTGCCGGAAGGGCCTGGGATCCGCCAGGAGGACTTGGCGACGCGCTAGGAGGACTTGGCGATCGTCTCGTGGTGGCGGATGACCTCCGCGATGATGAAGTTGAGCAGCTTCTCGGCGAACGCGGGGTCGAGCTTGGCGCTCTCGGCGAGCTCGCGGAGCCGGGCGATCTGGCGGGCCTCGCGGGCCGGGTCGGCGGGCGGCAGGTGGTGGTTGGCCTTGAGGTGGCCGACCTGCTGGGTGCACTTGAAGCGCTCGGCGAGCATGTGGACGACGGCGGCGTCGATGTTGTCGATGCTGTCGCGCAGACGGGACAGCTCGGCGCGCACGGCCTCGTCGGTGGCCGCGTCGGCGGAGGCGCCCGCGCCCGCGCCGTTCTCGTCAGTGGTGTGGCTGGTGGTCATGGGCCACGAGCCTACGTTGCCTGTCCGGTGCCGCCCGCCGCGGATGAGCGCAAAATCGGCGGGTGGTCGGGGTCGGGTATCTGCTGGGACCAGCCGCCGGGTACGGCCCTTCCCTGCTGGTCGCGGAAGCGTACGGGGGCCATGCCCACCCGGCGGGTGAAAAGGCGCGAAAAGTACGCCGGGTCGTCGTAGCCGACGCGGCGGGCGACGGCGGCGACGGGCAGTTCGGTGGCGGCGAGGAGCTCCTTGGCGCGGCCCAGGCGGATGCCGAGGAGGTAGTCCTTGGGGCTGCACCCCGCGCCGCGCCGCACGGCGGTGCGCAGTTCGGCGGGGGTCATGCCGTGCCGTGCCGCGTGCTCGGCGACGGACAGCGGCTGGAAGGCGTCGCGGGCCAGGGCCTGCAGGACGGGGTCGCCGTCGGGGGCGATGTCGGCGCGGGCGCGGCGCAGCGCGACGAGGAGTTCGTGCACGGCGGCGCCCGTCTCGACCTCCAGGAGGGGGTTGCCGCGCCGGGCCGCGCGGGCGATGCGGCCGACGGCGGCGCGGGCGGCCGCCGCGTCGGAGAGCGGCACGACGGGGCGGGCGGGCTCGATGTAGCCGAGTTCGGTGTACGTCGCCGCGGCGGGGCCCGTGAAGTCGACGAAGCACTCGTCCCAGCCGGTGTCCGGGTCGGGCCCGTAGTGGTGGCGCACGCCGGGCGTGAGCCAGATCAGCGCGGGCGCGGTCACCTTCGTACGCCTGCCGTCGGCGCCGCGGAACCAGCCGCCGCCCGCGCTCACGACGACGGCGACGTGGTGGTCGAGGGTGCGCGGGCCCACGGTCGGCAGGAGGCCGTGCTGCAGGCCGACGCCGAGGCAGACGAGCCCCAGCTTGTGGTGGGCCGGGCTGGGAGTGAAATACCGCATCCACGTGTGGTACATCCGCTTCCGCCCCTTTCGTCCGGGCGCGTGCCCGCTCCTTGCGTCCAACCGGGCCCGATCTTTGTCCATGGACCCTGCCGCCCGCCAGAGGTGATCGTGGCCGGACGTGAGCGAGAGGACGCGATGAACGGGTTCAGGGTCGGCGAGGACGATTTCGAGCTGGACGGACGGCCGGTACGGCTGCTGTCCGGAGCGCTGCACTACTTCCGGGTGCACGAGGCGCAGTGGGGCCACCGTCTGGCGATGCTGCGCGCGATGGGGCTCAACTGCGTGGAGACGTACGTCCCGTGGAACCTGCACGAGCCGCGCCCCGGCACGTACCACGACGTCGAGGCGCTCGGCCGGTTCCTGGACGCCGCGCACCAGGCGGGCCTGTGGGCGATCGTCCGGCCGGGCCCCTACATCTGCGCGGAGTGGGAGAACGGCGGCCTCCCGCACTGGCTGACGGGCGCGGTGGGGGCACGCGCGCGGACCCGCGACGAGGAGTACCTGGGCCATGTGAACCGCTGGTTCCACCGGCTGCTCCCGCAGATCGTGGCGCGCCAGCACGGCGGTGGCGGCGGGGGCGCGGACGGCGGCCCGGTGATCATGGTGCAGGTCGAGAACGAGTACGGCAGCTACGGCTCGGACCAGGTGTACCTGCGCCACCTGGCCGACCTGCTGCGCGCCGAGGGCGTGACGGCCCCCCTCGTCACCTCGGACGGCCCCGAGGACCACATGCTGACCGGCGGCTCGATCCCGGGCGTCCTGGCGACGGCCAACTTCGGCTCGGGCGCACGGGACGGCTTCGCCGCGCTCCGCAGGCACCGCCCCAAGGGGCCCTTGATGTGCATGGAGTTCTGGTGCGGCTGGTTCGACCACTGGGGCGCGGACCACGTGGCGCGGGACGCCGACGACGCGGCCGCCGCGCTGCGCGAGATCCTGGAGTGCGGGGCGTCGGTGAACCTGTACATGGCGCACGGCGGGACGAACTTCGCGGGCTGGGCGGGGGCCAACCGGGGCGGGGGCGCGCTGCACGACGGCGAGCTGCAGCCGGACGTCACGTCGTACGACTACGACGCGCCCGTCGACGAGTTCGGCCGCGCCACGGCCAAGTTCTGGGCGTTCAGGGAGGTCCTGGCGCCGTACGCGACCGCGCCGCTCCCCGACCCGCCCCCGCCGCTCCCGTCCCTCGGCACGCCGGTGTCGGCGCCCCTGACGGACTGGTGCTCCCTGGACACGCTCCTGGACGCCCTGGGCACCCCCGAGTCCGAGCACGCGGTGCCGCCCACGTTCGAGGCGCTGGACGTGGACCGGGGCGTGGTCCGCTACTCCCTGACCGTGCCGGGCCCGCGCGAGCCGTACCCGCTGAGCGTGCGGGGCCTTCGGGACCGGGCGGTGGTGTACGTCGACGGCGAACGGGCCGGCGTCCTCACGGAGGGCACCCCCACCCTGCTCGCCCCCGTGGCCGGGCACGCGCGCGTGGAGCTGTGGGTGGAGTCGCTCGGCCGGGTCAACTACGGGCCGCGCACGGGCGAGTCCAAGGGCATCACGGGAGGCGTGCTCCACGAGCGGCAGTACCTGCACGGAGTGCGGGCGCGAGCGCTCCGCCTTGACGCGTTCGACGCACCGTCGGCGGTGCGGGGGGTTCCGGTGACCGGCCCCGGGGAGGGCCGCCCCGGCCTGTACCGAGGCGTCATCGCTCTCGGCTCTCCCGGCGACGCGTCCCTCGAACTCCCGGGCTGGACACGGGGCTTCGTGTGGGTGAACGGCTTCAACCTGGGCCGCTATTGGGCGGTGGGCCCGCAGAGGTCCCTGTTCGTTCCGGGCCCGGTGCTGAGGGAGGGGCCGAACGAGGTGTGGGTGCTGGAGCTGGAGGGGGCCGGGGAACGGGTGGAACTGGGCTGAGGTCCAGCCCCTCTCCTTTCCCCGGCCCCGCCCCTTCCCGAATACTGCGGCTCCGCCGATCGCGCTCCGCGCTTGTGTCTTTCAGCCCCTCCGGCGTTTGAGGAGCGGGGTCTGGGGCGGAGCCCCAGTTTCGGGAAGGGGCGGGCTCGGGGAAGAAATCCCACTCGAACCCAAGCCCGCACCGACACCCGCCCCTACACCTCCGCCACCTCGAACCCGTCCAGCACGAACTCCGCCTTCCCGTCCTCCCCGGTCTTCCGCAGCCCGACCCACGCCTCCCCCTCCGCGGGGGCGGTGAACTCATAGGCGAGCGTCGTGGGCCCCGTGGCCACCGGCAGCTCCTTGCGGTCCAGTTCGCGCGCCGCCGGCTCGTCCACCGCGGTGACCCAGACGTACTGCCCGGCCTTCTCGTTCTCGTACCGGAACGACACCCGATAGCGGCGCCCCGGCACGAAACGCACGCTGTGCGGCACCGTCCGGTACACGAGACCGACGTTCTCACCGCGCGACTTCAGGGAGTTGGAGCCGTCGACGACGTCGTCGATCACCTTGCCGTTCCAGCCCCGCTGCGTGAACGGGGCGTGCCGCTGCGCGATGTGGGTGCGCGGGTCGGTGACGTCCCCCGCGTCGCCCTTCACGAAGGGCCCCCAGCCCTGCGGCACATGCTCGAAGTCCTCGCGGACGACGACACCGCGGGCCGTGGCGGGCCGCTGCCCCGCCACGATCCGCACGTTGTCGAAGCGCACGCGCGCCCGCCCCGCGGCGGCCCGCAGCGTCAGCTCGGCCGTGCCGCCGCCCTCGGGCACGGTGAAGTACGTGAACATGCGCTGGAACCGGGTGCCGTGCTTGCGGTCGGCGGCCACGTAGTTGCCCGCGGTGGACGTCTGCGTGGAGTTGACCGCGGTGACGCCGTCGGCGGTGCGCACCTCCAGGGACGCCTTGCGCCGCTCCCCCGCCTTCTCGCCGACCTCGACCTGCACGGAGGCGACGTACGTCCCTGCCTTCAGGCGGGCGAGCCGCTGCCCGACCGAGGCCGCGCCGCCCGCGCCGATGACCAGCTCGTGGTCGCCGAGCGCGCTGAGCTCCACGGAGGCGGGCCCACTGACCTTCCAGCCCTTGAGCGAGCCGGAGTGGAAGCCGGGGTCGTGCAGCGGGGTGGCCTGCCCCCAGCGCGGGTCGGGCAGCGCGGGGGCGGACTCGCGGTAGACGACGTAGGGCTGTTTCGCCTTGGCGTCCAGGGTGACTTTTCCGCCCACTACGGAGACGTACGACTCGAAGACCCTGCCCTGGTCCGTGAGCCGGTACAGGGCGACCCGGGAGCGGCCCGCCCACGCGCGCGGGAGCCGCCAACTGCTGCTGCCGCCCGCCGGGTTGTAGTGGTACAGCTTGGCCGGATCGGTGGCCTTGCGGGGCTCCCAGGGCAGCAGGTAACGGCCGTCTTCGTAGACGACGCGTCCGTCGGTGGTGATGCGGCGCGTGCCATCGGCGTCGGACACCGCGGTCGACGCGCCGGACCGCGCCTCTCCGAAGAAGGTGATCTCGTGCTCGCCCCATGTCTTGATGGGGTACGCCTGCAGGTACTTGGCGGGCAGCGAGTGGGTCCAGATCAGTTCGTAGAAGGCGTGCCAGTCGGTCTTGCCCACCCAGCCCTCGAAGTTGCCCATGCGGGCGATGCCCAGGAGGGTGGGCCACTTGTCGGCGAAGACGTCCTTCTGGTGGTTGCGCACGAAGCGGATCAGGCGGGAGTTGATGCCGCGCGAGGTGTCGCCGCCGTAGTCGGGTTCGGTGGCCCAGTGCGACCAGATCGCGGAGCGCTCGAAGCCGTGGCCCCACTCCGTGGTGATCGTCCAGCCCTGCTCGCGAAAGGCACGCTGGAGGCGGTCGGAGGTCCAGCCGGACTCCCGGAACACGTCGATGTAGAGGGTGTTCAGGCCCTTGTCGGTCTGCGCGCGCAGGTCGGCGAAGCGCTTGACGATGTCTCCGGAGACCAGGTCGCGGCGCTGGTCGATGCGGTAGCTCTGGTCGAGCCAGTCCCACTGCTCGTCGGTCTTGTCGACGAGCTTCTCGGAGAAGGCGTTCGCCACGGGGTAGGACTCGGTGGCGTTGACGTGCACGCTGAAGTCGCTGTTCCACTTCTTGCCCTCGCGGACCAGGGTGTTGAGGTCCGCGAGGCCGCCCGCGCGCTCGTTGTAGTTGTCCGCGTAGTCCGGGTGGGCGGAGTCGTGGCCCTCGGACTGGTAGCCCTTGAGGAGTGTGTACTGGCGCAGTCCGTCGGTCGCCAGGTGGATCCGCTTGACGTCGTCGAGGGTGGCGAGGAACGGATTGGTGGCCTGTGAGGCGAAGTTGAAGGGGATGTGCGGGACGACCCGCAGATGCTGCTCGTCGGCGCCGAGCGGGGTCACCATGATGTCGCGGAGGGCGATCGCCGCGTCCTGCCAGTCGACCTTGCCGTCGCCGTTCCTGTCCCCCGTGATGACGACAGTCGCGTACGGGAGGGGTTCGGTGGCGTCGACGGGTGCGGTCGCCGCGCGGTGCGTCCACTGCCCCGGCGCCAACCTGGCCTCTACGTAGTCACCGATTCTCACCGTCTCGCGCCACAGGCGGCCGTTCTCCCACGTCGTGCCCGCCTCACTGGTCGGCTTGTCGTAGACGGTGTTCGTCTCGATCGCGCCACCCAGCGCGTCGTGCGCGACGACGGCGTACGCGCAGCCGGTCGCCTTCTCCGCGGGCGTGTCCTTCGTCGGCCGGACGAGGGTGTCGCCGCTCTTGGCCTTGTCCAGCTGGATCTTGGCGGCGAGGAGTGCGGCGCCGGGCTGGTCGCTGCGCACGGAGAGCAGGGCGAGGCCGGGGATGCGTAGGGTGCCCACCCGCAGCGCGTCCGTGTCCGCGATCTTCGTGACGCGCCAGTGGACCTTTCGGCCCTCGACCGCGATCTCGACGTCGATCCGGGTGCCGCCCTCGAAGGCGAGTACGTACGCGATGCGGGACCTGCCCGGCGACGCGGTGACCTTCGGGGTGTGCTCGGCCTCGTCGACGAGGACCGTGGTGACGGCGTCGCCGCGGCCGTGCAGCACGGCGCCGCTCCCGCGGTCCGTGTACGAGACGACGCGCGGGAAGGCGGTGGCGACGCGCACGTCCAGGTCGGCCGAGCGCAGGACCACCTCGTCCGCCGGGCGCGCACCGGGCACGGGCGCGGCGAACGCGCTGCCGCCCCCGCCCACGGCGACTCCGATCCCGGCGATCGCTCCCGTCGCGACCACGGCTCTGCGGCTCGGTCCTGACGTCTCTGACGGCGGCATGGGGCACCCCTCCGTGGGACTGGATTCGTGCGGATCACGATGCGGCGGGCGGTGCCGGTGCGCCCATGGACAAAGGAGGGACAGGTGTTGGACTTACCGAGGGGCGCGGCCGGTTCCGGTTCGGGAACACGACGACGCGGGGCGCCCGCAGGAAGCGGACGCCCCGCGCCGGGGTCGTTCAGGTGCTCGGGTCAGGCGGGTGCGGTCAGAGCTCCGACGCCGCCTTCTCTATGTCGGCCGCGAAGGTCGACACCTCGGTGTAGACGCCGGGGAACTTCGGCCGCGCACAGCCGTTGCCCCAGCTGACGATGCCGACCTGGATGTACTCGCCGGCCTCGTCCTTGCGGAACATCGGGCCACCGGAGTCGCCCTGGCAGGTGTCCGTGCCGCCCTCGGCGAGCTTGCCCGCGCAGAGCTCCTCGCCGGGCGTGAGGTCGGCGCCGTACGCGGCCTCGCAGTCGGCGTCGCTCACGAACGGGACGGTCGCCTTCAGGAGGTGGCGCTGCTGCTCGCCGCCCTCCTTGTCGGCACCCCAGCCCGCGATGGTGAAGTCGCCCTCGTTGTACTTGGTGTCCTTGGCGATCTTCAGCGTGGGCTGGTCGATCGGCTTCTCGAGCTTGATGAGCGCCCAGTCCTTGCCCTTGCCGTTGTAGCCGGGGGCCTGGAGGACCTTGGTGGACTTCACGGTGATCGCGTCGGGGCTCTCGAGGTCCACGACACCACCGGTGGCGGTGATGCTGGTGTTGTCACCGGAGCCGTCCACGCAGTGGGCGGCGGTCAGCACGACGTCCTTGGCGTACAGAGCGCCGCCACAGCCCATCGAAAGACGGACCATGAACGGGAATTCGCCCTGCTCGGCGGGGGTGCCGCCGACGACGCGCTCGCTCGGCGGGGTCGGCTTCGCGGCCGCCTGGGCGGCCACGGGCTGAAGGCTGATGGCGGCGAGCCCGATCACACCGAGGGTGGCGGCTCTCTTCACTCCACGCAGCTTGGTCTTCAACTGACTTCCCTTCGTGGGGGGTTCGTGGGGGGTCGCACGCATGACGGGCCCTTGCCGTCCCCACCGGGTGCGTGGATGGCATGAGCCCGCCAAAGCGTTGTTGCGGATTATGGAGATCGGTGTCCGCTCAGGACAAGGGGCGGTTTCCGGCCATGGCGTGTCGCGCGGTCCCGCCCCTGGGCGCAGCAACCCCCGTACAGTGGGATCCAGTTGCGGTGTCCCGGGAATCGGACTGACGGGGGTACGGACGTGACGGTCGACGGCGGTCCAGTCGTGCACGGCTACCCCCATCTGGAGACCGTGCGCGCCGCCCTCACCGCGCTCTACAAACGCCTTTCGTACGACACCGTCCACACCTTCGACACCAGCGTCGCCCCGGCCGACGTGGCCTTCAGCGACCAGGACGACCTGCACCTCGGCGTGCAGCGCGTGGCCCGAGAGATGGTGCGGCACCTGCGTCTTCCGGACGCCCGGATGATCGTCAGCTTCCGCGAGATGGAACACGCCGCGTACGTCGAACTCGCCGCGGGGCCCGAGTACTTCATCGAGCTGAACGACCGCTTCCGCACGCATCGCAGGGACATCGGCGCCGCGCTCGCCCACGAGGTCATGCACGTGTACCTGCACCGGCTCGACCTGTCGTTCCCCGGCACGCGCGACAACGAGATCCTGACCGACACCGCCACCACGTACCTGGGGGCGGGCTGGCTGCTGCTCGACGCCTACCGCGAGGACGGCGCCTCCTCGCAGAAGCTCGGCTATCTCACGCCGGAGGAGTTCGGATACGTCCTGGCCAAGCGGGCGTTGGCGTTCGGCGAGGCGCCGGAGACCTGGTTCACCAGCGCCCAGGCGTACACGGCGTACACGAAGGGGCTCGCCCAGGCCCGCCGCGACGAACAGCAGCCACCGCTGACGGCCGCGGGCTGGGCGGGCCGGCGGCGGTACGCGAAGGACCGGCGGTACGCGCAGGAACACGGGTCCGCGAGTGCCGCGGGGGCGGCGGGGCCGCGGGGCGGGACCGCGGGAGCGTACTCCTTCACCTCCGACGGCCTCGGCACGCTCCGGGTGTCGTTCCCCTGCCCCACCTGTCACCAGCGGATCCGGGTGCCGGCGCGGGGGCGGGTGCGGGCGCGGTGCACACTGTGCCGGACGGTCCTGGAGTGCGACGCGTAGCCGGGGGCCCGGCCGGGATCCCGCCGGGCCGCGCCCCCGAAGGACTCGCTAGTCGCTGCCCCAATGCGAGGGCCGCTCAAGGGAGTCGGGCAGCTTCGTCCGCTCGTCGCCCCTGGCCGCGTTCACCTGCGTCTGCGTGAGGAAGAGCGCGCCGGTGAGGTCGGCGCCCCGCAGGTCCGCGTCGCGGAAGTCCACGCCGATCAGGTCGGCCGCCCGCAGATCGGCGTCGCGCAGGTCGGCGGCGATGAGGTACGCGCCGCGGAGGTCGGCGCCCTTGAGGTCGGCGCCCTTGAGCCGGGCTCCGAAGAGGTCGGCGCCGCGGCGGTTCTTCTTCTTGCCGCCCTTGCGCAGGTGCTCGGCGCGGACGAGCTCGCTGGTGCGCAGGAGAAGGGTGTTGACGTCCTGGCGGTGGGCGGCCACGTCCGTGGCGGCGACGGCCTCGGGAGTGCCACCGGCGAGGCGCTCCGTCTTGTCGAGGGCGCGCTTCAGGTCCGCGGCGATCGGCCGCGTCTGCGGGTGGCTGAGCGCCTCGGTCACGTACCAGAGCAGTTCGTGTAGTTGCCGCATGATCGGGAACACCTCGAACATCTGCCGCGCGGTGGCCGGATCCTCGCGCCAGTCACGGCCCTCGAAGGTGCCCTGGGAGACGTGCTGTCCGGCTCCGAAGCAGTCGTACACCGTGCAGCCGCGGTAGCCCTTCTTCCGCAGATCGCGGTGGATGCCGCAGCGGAAGTCCTCCTGGAGGTTGGCGCAGGGCTTGCCTGCGTCCTTGTTCACGGGGAAGTCCGAGGACGCGGAGAAGGCGAGGGCCACGCAGCAGAGCCCGAAACAGCTGCCGCAGTCGGCGCGCAACGCGGCGCGGTCGTCTTCCAGCAGGGGCAACGCGACGACTTCGCGCTCCGATGACATCGAACGGGCTCCTTCGGACCGTGGTGCGGTGGTACGGGATGGTACGCGCAGGTAGGTGATGGTACGCGCGGGCAGGTGATGGTGCCGGTCCACGGACCGCGCCCGCTCATCCATCGCGGGGCAAACGGGCGCGGGGGCGGGAGGCACCCGCCGCGCCCGGCGGACCAGGGGATACCGCCGGGCAGTGGGCGACCGGGGTCACGCCGTCCCGCGGCGCCCCCCGGCCCCGCTGCCGGGACGACCGCCCCGGCGGGCACGGCCTCCGCCGTTGCCCGCACCCGCGGAGGAGCCCCCGGAGCCGCCCCGAGGGCGACGCCGCCGCTGCGAGGAGCGCGCCGCCGGCGCCTGCGCGGGCTGCGGCACCTCGATCACCACCGGCACGCCCGACGGCTCGCGCGCCCCGGTGATCCGCGTCAGCTCCTCGTCGGACGAGGAGACCCGCGCCGTGTGGGGCCGGATGTCCGCGTCGGACATCAGGCGCGTCATGTCCCGCTTCTCGTCCGGCAGGACGAGCGTGACGACGCTGCCCGACTCCCCCGCCCGCGCGGTGCGCCCGCCCCGGTGCAGGTAGTCCTTGTGGTCGGTCGGCGGGTCCACGTTCACGACCAGGTCGAGGTCGTCGACGTGGATGCCGCGCGCCGCGACGTTCGTCGCGATCAGCGCGGTGACCTGGCCGTTCTTGAACTGGTCGAGCGTCCGGTTGCGCTGCGGCTGCGAGCGCCCGCCGTGCAGCCCGGAGGCCCGCACGCCGTTGGCGAGCAGCCGCTTGGTGAAGCGGTCCACCGCCCGCTTGGTGTCCAGGAACATGATCACTCGGCCCTCGCGGGCCGCGATCCGCAGCGCGACGGCCTTCTTGTCCGTCTCGTCGGCGACGTACAGCACGTGGTGCTCCATCGTCGTGACCGCGCCCGCGGACGGGTCGACGGAGTGCACGACGGGGTCGGTCAGGAACATCCGGACCAGGCGGTCGATGTTCTTGTCCAGCGTCGCCGAGAACAGCATCGTCTGGCCGCCTTGCTCGACCTGCTTGAGCAGCGCCGTGACCTGCGGCATGAAGCCCATGTCGGCCATCTGGTCGGCCTCGTCGAGAACCGTCGTGCGCACCCGCGAGAGATCGCAGTCGCCGCGCTCGATCAGGTCCTTGAGGCGCCCGGGGGTGGCGACGAGGACCTCGGCGCCGCGGCGGAGCGTGCCCGCCTGCTTGCCGATCGACAGGCCGCCGACGACCGTCGCGACACGGAGGTTCACCGACGTCGCGTACGGCGTGAGCGCGTCCGTCACCTGCTGGGCCAGCTCGCGCGTGGGGACCAGGACCATGGCGAGCGGCGCCTTCGACTCGGCGCGCCGCCCGGCGGTGCGGGCCAGGAGGGCGAGGCCGAAGGCGAGGGTCTTGCCGGATCCGGTGCGCCCGCGGCCGAGGATGTCGCGCCCCGCCAGGGAGTTGGGGAGGGTGGCGGCCTGGATCGGGAAGGGGTCCGTGACGCCCTGGGCGGCCAGCGTCTTCAGCAGGGCCTCGGGCATGTCCAGTTCACCGAAGGCCTCGACGGCCGGCAGCGCGGGCGTGCGGGTCTCGGGCAGTGCGAATTCGCCGCCCTGGACCGGCCTCGGCTTGCGGCTCCCGGTTTTCTTCGCGGAATGCGAGGAGCGTGCCGAGCCGTTCGGCCTGCCCTTTCCTTGTGCGCCTGCGGGGCGCTTGCGTGCGGGGCGTGCCGGGCGTTCGGGGCGGTTCATACGGAAATGCCTTCCTGGTCGCTGGACTTCCGGACCTCTGAGCCGGTGCGGCTCTGGGCCCGTCGGGCCCGATGACAGCGCAAGCCGAGGCCCGCACCGTGACGGTGCGGGCCTCGGCTGTGAGGTTCGCGCGCTGCGACGATCAGGCAGGAACGATGTTCTCGGCCTGCAGGCCCTTCTGGCCCTGGGTCACCTCGAAGGAGACCTTCTGGCCCTCCAGGAGCTCACGGAAGCCGGAGGACGCGATGTTCGAGTAGTGGGCGAAGACGTCGGGGCCGCCGCCGTCCTGCTCGATGAAGCCGAAGCCCTTTTCCGAGTTGAACCACTTAACGGTGCCGGTTGCCATGTCAATCTCCTCAACAGGGGCAGAGTATGGAGAACCACGGAATTGTGAATCTCCAGCGCTGCAATGACCCCCATACCGGAGAGAACCGGAAAAACAATAATGCGCCCTCGGAGCATTCCCGTCAGGCGCACATAAAGTTCATGGGTACCAAAACTGCAACACAGAACTTTAACACGGACACGGCACCCCTTGTTCCGGGCCCCCGTGAGACGCACGACACTCGGCACGCACGCCGCCCCACAGGGGTCACAGCTCTCGCCCCGACGCCCGTCCGCCTCTACATAATTGACGATTCGTCAGTACTTCGAGCGTATCCCTTCCTCCCTCGCGGGCGCCTCGCTACCTTCACCGGACCACCCACCCAAACAATCGCTTGGTTGGGGCACCAGCGCCGATGGGAAGGCGGACCGATGCGCATCTCTCGTACCCGTACCGCGACCGGACTGGCGATCTCCGCGCTCGCCCTGGGCACCCTGCCCGCCTGGGCCGCCCCTTCCGAATCCGTCACGGGTGGTGACACCTCCATCACCTTCCGCCACGCCCCGTCCCACCCCCAGGCGCCCGCCCTCCGGAGCCAGATCCCCCTCCAGGGCGCCGTCAACGTACGCGACGTGGGCGGCCTTCCGACCATCGACGGCGAGCAGGTCCGCCGCGGCCAGGTCTTCCGCGCGGACGCCCTCAGCAAGCTCACCGACGCCGACCTCGCCACCGTCTCCAGGCTCGGCCTGAAGAAGGTCATCGACTTCCGGGTGGCCGCCGAGGTGCGGTACGACGGAGCCGACCGGCTGCCCGACGGACTCTCCCCCACCTCCCGGCCGGTCACCGACAACGGCCTGTTCACCCAGCTCCTCACCGCGATCGGCTCCAAGGACCCGGTCAAGCAGGAGGAGATACTCGGAGGCGGCAGGGCCGCCGCGTTCATGCGGGAGGTGTACCGCACCTTCGTCACCGACTCCACCAACCGCGCGCAGTTCGCGGCCACCCTGCGCGACATCGCGAACAGCCGCTCGCCGCTGCTCTACCACTGCACGTCGGGCAAGGACCGCACCGGCTGGACGACGTACCTCCTGCTGCGCCTGGTCGGCGTCTCCGAGCGCACGGCCGTGGGCGACTACCTGGCCTCCAACACCTACCGCGCCGCGTACGACGCGAAGCTCCGCGAGGCGCTCAAGCAGAGCGGCATGATGCAGAACCCGGACCTGATCATCCCGCTGCAGGAGGTCCGCACCGACTACCTCGACACGGCCCTGGCCGAGGCGGCCAAGCGCTACGGCGGCCTGCGGGGCTATCTCACCAACGGCCTCGGGCTCGACCCGGGCACGATCCTGAAGCTGCGCGAGCGCATGGTGGACTAGCCCACGATCAGCCCCGCCCGCCCGTCAGCCCACGATCCCGCCCGCCCGCGCCGCCGCGAGCCACGCCGGGAACTCGCCCACGAGCTGGTCGTACAGCCGGTCGTCCGGCACCGCGAGCGGGTCCGCCCCTGCGTGGAAGAAGCCCGCGTTGTCGACGGGGCGCTTCGCGGGGACGGCGAGCTCGTCGAGCCTGCGCAGATAGTCGAACTGCTTGCTCGCCGGATCGCCGAAGCCGATGAACTGCCAGAACAGGGGAAGCCTCGCCGCCTTGCACAGATAGCGCTCGGCGGCGAGCTTGTTGACCGGACCGCCGTCGGTCTGGAAGACCACGAGGGCGGGCACGGTGGAGCCGCTGTCGACGTAGTGGTCGATGACCGCGTCCATCGCCAGGTGGTAGCTGGTCCTGCCCATGTGCCCGAGCCCGGCGACGATCTCGTCGATCCGGCCGCGGTGGTTGTCGAGCGCGACCTCCGTCACCGCGTCGACGTCCGTGGAGAAGAAGACGGTGGGCACGACCCCGTCGTCGTCGAGGTGCGCGCAGAGGCCGAGCACCCGGTCGGCGAGCGCCTGGACGCTGCCGTCCTCGTAGTAGGGCCGCATGGAGCCGGAGTAGTCGACGACGAGATAGACGGCGGCCCGCGCCCCCTCCAGGCCGTGCTTGCGCAGCGAGACCCCCGCGCTCTTGTAGAGGCTGACCAGCGCGGGCGCCGAGTCCTCCACCTTGCGCAGACTGATCGCGGAATCCATGCGTCGCTCCGCCCTTCTCCCTTGCACACATGACTGCTAGACCTTGCGCATATGACTGTCAGTCATATGCCGATTCGCTCCGCATGGAGGGTGGCATGGAATCCCGGAACAAGCGAAACATCACCCACGGCCTGGACGGCAGGACCGTCCTGATCACGGGCGCGGGCCGCGGCCAGGGCGCGGCGGAGGCACGGCTGTTCGCCGGGGCCGGGGCGCGGGTCGTGGTCACGGACGTACGCGAGGAGGAGGGCCGGGCGGTGGCCGGGTCCCTCGGGGACCAAGGGGTGTTCGTACGCCATGACGTCACCGACCCGAAGAGCTGGGCGTCGGCCGTGGCCCGCGCCATGGAGTCCTTCGGGCGGCTCGACGCCCTGGTGAACAACGCCGCGCTGTGGCGCACGGCCTCCGTCGAGGACGAGACGTACGAGAACTTCGAGGCGCTGATCCGGGTCAACCTGCTCGGGCCGTTCCTCGGGATCCAGGCGGTACTGCCCGCGCTGAAGGAGGCGGGCGGCGGGTCGGTCGTGAACATCTCGTCGACGGCCGGCCTCGTCGGCATCCCGGGCCACGCGGCGTACGGCTCGACGAAGTTCGGTCTGCGGGGGCTGACCCGGTCCTCGGCGCTGGACCTCGCGCGGCACCGGGTCCGGGTCAACTCCGTTCACCCGGGGGCGATCGACACCCCGATGATCTCCGCGACCTCGGCCGGGCGGGACTGGTCCCATCTGCCGCTGGGCAGGATGGGCCGCCCGGAGGAGGTCGGCGAGCTGGTGCTCTTCCTGGCGTCGGACGCGTCGTCGTACATCACGGGAGCGGAGTTCACCGTGGACGGCGGGTCGACGACGGGGTGAGCGCGCTGCGGCTCAGTGGCGGCCGGTCAGGAACACCGAACGCAGCGTGAGGCGGTCCGTGGTGGGGTTCCCGTGCGGACGCAGCGTCCAGGAGTCGCCCGTGCAGTCCGGCTCGGTGAACACCATCACCCATTCGTCGGTGTCGTTGTGCGGGGCGAACGCGGGCTCGGAGGAGCCCGGGTCGGCGACCTCGGGGAGCGTGACGCAGCCGGGGCTCACCGGGTCGTGCAGGGTGACCGACCGGGGCGTGCCGTCGAGGCCGACGAACGTGTAGGAGAAGTCGCCGGTGGCGGCGCTCGCCGAGGCCGGCAGGGTGACGACGAGGGCGAGGGCGCCGAGGGCGGCGGCGACCGTGGTGCGAAGGCGCATGAAGTCCTTTTCCTTCGGGGGAGTTGGCCGACCCGCCCGGAACGCGGCGGATCCGCCTGCGCCCTGCCCCGCGCACGTCCTCCGGATGCGCACCGTCCCCCGTACGGGCCTGCCGCATCGATCCTGCCTGCGCCATGTGGGTTACGGCGCGGCTGGTCCGGGTCCCGTCAGGGGCGCGGGGAACTGCGCGAGCAACCACGAAAGGCCGCAGTCGCGTCTGCCGGGATCTCCGCAGACGCGACTGCGGCCTTTCGCGTACTGAGCGCGCAGTTCCCCCGCGCCCCTGGCAGGGCCTACCCCGCCTGGTCCCGGAACGCCGGCAGCGCGAAGATCCGCGTCTTCGCCTCGTCGTCCATCAACTCGACCAGGGGCATGACCAGTTCCCACAGATCCTGCTTGTCGACCTCCCTGGCGAGCGCGTCCAGGTCGGGCTCGGGCAACGCGCCCGCCGCGTCGGCGACGACCTTGCGGGACTCGTCGGGCAGCGCGCCGACCAGCGGCAGGAACTCCGCCCACAGGCCGGTGGCGACGACCGCGCGCACGACGCCGCCGAGCACCTCCGCGCCGCGCAGCGAGGGCAGTTCGGCCACCGCCCGCCGCTCGGCCTCGCTCAGCAGGGCGACCAGCGGCAGCAGGGACTCCCACAGGTCCTGCTCCGCCACGGTCACGACCAGCGCGTCGAGCCGGTCCCCGGGCTGCCCGGCGGCGAGCGAGGCGATGCGGCCGCGCTGTTCCCCCGTCACCATGCCCGCGACGGCGAGCGCCTCGGGCCACAGTCCTTCGGCCGACGCGGAGGCGATGACCGAGGCGAGCCGCCGCTCACCCATCAAGTCGATGATCCCGCCGAGGCGTTCGGGCACGTCGATGGCGAAGCCCGTCCTGAGGACGGCGGCGTCGTCGACCTGCGGCAGGATGCGGCGCAGCGCGGAGTCCGGCAGATGGCCGACGAAGCGCCCCATCGTCAGATGGTCGCCGCGCTCGGCGAGCACCACCGCGATGCGGACGACCAGGTCCTCGTCGAGCCGGTCGACGATGCCCTTGATCCGGCGGGGGTCGAGGTGTCCGCACGACTCGGCCGTGAAGGACACCGGCAGCTTCTCGATGATGTCGGCGGCGCGGGCCGGTTCGAGGCGTCCCGCGACGGCGGCGGCCAGGCGGGGGCCGAGCGCCTTCTGCGAGATGGCGGCCGCGACCCCGGCGGGCACCAGCCTGGTCGCGGACGCGATGCGGTCGAGCATGTCGGGCGCCCGGTCGAAGAGGGCCGCGACGCTCTGCGCGCGGAAGCGGCGTACGTCCTCGACGGGCAGCGCCTGGAGGAAGGCGAGGGTCTCGGGCTCGACGTCGAGCAGGCGAGCGATCTTGAGGGTCTCGGCCCTGCTGCGCAGCTTGTCCATGCTGACTCAGCGCTCCTTGCGGCTAGCGGAAGAGGATCCGGCGGACGGGGCCGCGTGCCAGTGCGGGCACGAGCTTCAGGGCCTCCTCGGCCGCCTCGTTCAGTCCGGCGGCCCGGCTCTCGCGCTGCCGCTCAAGGGCGTCGGCGAGGAGGGTCAGTTGTCCGGGCCTCAACTGCCCGAAGGATTCGGCTGGTTCGTCCCGCAGCTTTGCGCTCAGCTGCTCCCGTGCATCGGTGCTCACGTGGCCTCCCGGATGGCCGCCCGGACTGGGTACGGGTCCCGAGACTGGCGCCGAATTGACTATTAGTCAATAGAGTCGGATCCGGTCACCGGAGGAACGAATCCGGAAGGCGCGCCACCGCGAAAGCGCACGTAATCTTGGCCGAATGAAACGCGCTGGTCTCCTGCTTCTCGTCGCCGTCGCCCCGGTCGCCACGGTGGCCGCCTACCTCATGGGCGGCGACTCCGACCCTGCGGGCGCGGCGGACCGGAAGGCTTCCGGCGCCAAGCGCCCCTACGACGAGGACAAGTCGGCGGCCGAGATCAGGGCCGACGACAAGCTGATCGCGTCGCTGCCGCCCGGCCTCGCCGCCCCCGCCAAGAAGGACCTGGCACAGAAGCTGGTGTCGAGCGCGGAGAACTCGACGCTGAACTGGCGCGGCCAGTACGGCTACATCGAGGACATAGGCGACGGGAACGGCTACACCGCGGGCATCATCGGCTTCTGCACCGGCACCCACGACCTGCTGACCCTCGTCGAGCGCTACACGAAGGACCACCCGGACAACGGCCTGGCCCGCTATCTGCCCGCCCTGCGCAAGGTCGACGGCAGCGACTCGCACGAGGGCCTGGACCCCGGTTTCACCAAGGCGTGGAAGGCCGAGGCCGCCCAGCCCGCCTTCCGGAAGGCCCAGGACCGGACGCGCGACCGCGTCTACTTCGACCCGGCGGTGCGCCTGGCCAAGCTCGACGGGCTCGGCACACTCGGCCAGTTCATCTACTACGACGCGATGGTCCTGCACGGCCCCGGCACGGGCCCCCGCGGCTTCTACGGCCTGCGCGAGGCCGCCGTCGAGGAGGCGGACACCCCGTCCCAGGGCGGCAAGGAGAAGGCGTACCTCGACATCTTCCTCGACATCCGCACCAAGGCGATGAAGGAGAAGAAGGCCCACCGCGACACGACCCGCGTCGAGACGGCCCAGCGCCAGTTCCTCTACGACGGCAACCTGGACCTGAGGACGCCGTTGACGTGGAAGGTGTACGGGGAGACGTTCAAGGTGCCGTAGCCCTCGCGCGCCTCCCCGCGGTACCTCGTCCGTGCGGCCGTCAGCCCTTGACCGCGCCCGCCGCCAGACCCGAGCCCAGCTTCCTGTGCACGATCACGAAGAAGATCATGACCGGCAGGGTGACCAGCGTGGAGCTCGCCATGACCGGGCCCCAGGCCGTCGAGTTCTCACCGAAGAACTGGTAAATGCCCACGGCCGCCGTGTACTTGTCGCTGCCCTTCATGAAGGTGTAGGCGAAGACGAACTCGTTCCACGCCGTGATGAAGGCGAAGATCGAGGTGGCGACGAGTCCGGGCGCGACCAGCGGCAGCAGCACCGACCAGAACATCCGCGGCCAGGACGCCCCGTCGATGTACGCCGCCTCCTCGACCTCCTTGGGCACGGTGGCGACGAAGCCGCGCAGCGTCCAGATGGCGAAGGGCAGGGAGAGGGCGATGTAGACGATGCTCAGCCCGAGCAGGGAGTTGAGCATGTCGTAGTCCCGCATCTGGATGAAGAGCGGGATGACCAGCGCCTCGAGCGGCACCATCTGCACGATCAGGATCATGATCAGCACGGAGGTGCGGAAGCGGAACTTGAACCGTGCCACCGCGATGGCCGCGAAGAGCGAGAGCAGCGCGGCCGCGACGATCGTGGCGAGGCCGACGAGCGCCGAGTTCAGCAGGTACGTACCGAAGTTGCCCTTCTCGAACACGAACGTGAAGTGCTCGAAGCTGACGCCGCTCGGCAGCACGTCCGAGCCGCGCAGGGCGGCCTTCGGGTCGAGTGCCGTGGAGATCATCCAGTAGACGGGGAAGAGCGTGAAGACCAGGAGCGCGACGACCGCGACCGGCAGCCCGATGCGCGAGACGTAAGTGGTGCGGCGGGTACTCACAGGTCCTCCTCCCCCTGCCGGAACAGCGTGCGGATGTAGACGACGGTGATGATGAGCAGCAGCGCGGTCAGCAGGACGGCCGCGGCCGCGCCGGTGCCGTAGTCGTTCTTGGCGAAGGCCTGGATGTAGGAGAAGACGCCGAGGTTGTAGACGTCCTCGTTGGAGCCGTCGCCGCCGGGCTGCAGATAGATCTGGGTGAAGACCTTGAAGTCCCAGATGGTGGAGAGGATGGTCACCACGAGGAAGACGGGCTTGATCGTCGGCACGGTGATGTTCCAGAACCGCTGCCAGGCGTTGGCGCCGTCCAACTCCCCCGCTTCGTAGAGCTCCTTGGGGATCGTCATGAGTCCCGCGAGGACGGTGATCGCGACGAAGGGGAAGCCGTGGTGGATGACGTTGAGCGTGGCGATGGCGTAGAACGGGCCGCGCTCGGTGAACCAGTTGGTGGTCTCCGGGTCGATCAGGCCGACCGCCCCGGCGATCTGGCTGACCATGCCGTCCTGCGGCTGGAAGAGCCAGATCCATACGTACGTCCCTGTCACCGCAGGCATGGCCCAGGCGGCGAGGATCGCGATCGAGCAGAGCACCCGCCAGGTGGGGCCGAGGCGGTTGAGCAGCAGCGCCACGAGGGTGCCGAGCGCGACGGTGAGGCCGACGCAGGCGACGGCGAAGACGACGGTGTTGGGCAGGACCGTCTTCCACAGCAGGCTGCTGCCGAGCAGGTCGGTGTAGTGGTCGAACCCGGTGTACGTCCCCACGCCACCGCCGAACTTGACCTCGTAGTCCTGCAGGGAGAGCTTGCCGACCTGGATCAGCGGCCAGAGCAGCAGGCCCGCGAGGACCACGAGGGAGGGGGCGAGCAGGAGCCAGGGACGGGTGAGGGTGATCAGTTTCTTGCGGCGGCGGGCCGCCTCGGCTCCGCCGTCCGGCTGCCGGGGGCCGCGGCGGGCCGGGGATTCCGGCCCGCCGCTGACGAGCGTGTCTTTCACGGTGTCGTGTCTCTCACGGTGTCGTGTGTTGCACGAGGCTGACGTGCTTGACGGTGGCGAACTCGCCCTCGCCTACTCGTCCTTGGCGAAGATCGCGTCCATGTCCTTCGCGGCCTTGTCCGCCGCGTCCTTGACGGACGACTTGCCGGTGAGGATCGACTGGATCATGCCCGGGATGACCTTCGACGCCTGGATCTCGCCGTACGACTTGGTCTTCGGGACGGTCGCGCCGGCCTCCAGCATCTGCTTGGCGAACGGCTCGACCAGCGGGTCCTTCTTCGCCTCGATCTTCTTCAGCTCGGAGTTCTGGCCGGGGAAGTAGTTGGTCTCCTCGGCCCACTTGGCCGCGAACTGACCGGTGGTCACCAGCTTCACGAACTCCCAGGCGAGGTCCTGGTTCTTCGTGTCGAACGTGGACAGGTAGGAGCCGCCGAGGAAGGACTTGCTCATGCCGCCGTTCTCGCCCGGGATCGGCACCGCGCCGAGCTTGCCCTTGAGGTCCGGGTTCTTGTCGACGATGGCCTTCGGGGTCCAGTTGCCGCCGATGGCCATGGCGACCTCGCCCTTGTTCCAGGCGTCGCCGACCTCCTTCTCCGTCCAGGTGTTGACCTTGGCCGGGGAGACCTTGTCCTTGGTGGCGAGGTCCGTGTAGAACTCGATGCCCTTGACGGCCTCGGGCGAGTTGATGCCGGACTTCCACTTGCCGCCGGACTCGGTGGCGAGTTCGCCGCCCGCGCCCCAGATGAAGGGCGTCGCGAACATCTCGGCACCGCCCGCCACCGGGAAGGAGACGAGCTTCGGCTCCTTCTCCTTGAGCGTCTTGGCGGTCGCCCGGAGCTCCTTCCACGTGGTCGGGGGCTTCAGGTCGTGCTTCTCGAAGATGTCCTTGCGGTAGACGATGGAGCGGACGCCCGCGTACCACGGCATGCCGTACTGCTTGCCGTCGAGCGTGCCCGCGTCCTTGAGGCCCTCGACGAGGTCGTCGTTCAGGCCCGACTTCTTCACCTGGTCGGTGACGTCGACAAGGGCGCCCGTCTCGGCGAACTGCGGCACCCAGGTGGTGCCGACCTCCGCGACGTCGGGCACCTGGTCCTCGCCGCCCTCGATGGCGGTCGTGAACTTCTTCTGGGCGGTGGCCCACTGCTGGTACTCGACCTTGATCTTGGCGCCGGTCTTCTTCTGGAAGGCCTTCTCGGCCTCCTCGAAGAACGGGCGTGCGTCGGGGTTGGTCCCCTCCATGATCCAGACGGTGAGGGTCTTGCCCTTGCCGTCGGTGGCCTCGTCCCCCTTGTCGCCGTCATCGCCACCGCACGCCGTGGCGGTCAGTCCGAGACTCAAGGCGATACAACCAGCGGCGATGACACGTCGATTCATGCCGGCCCCCTCCAGGTTCCGATTGGTGGGAGCGATTGTGGTCACACAGGACAGGGGCGGTCTAGACCCATTGGGATAAGCGGCCGAACCGTAATGAGGGTTGCGACTGACGCAACATACGCTCATGCCGTTGCGCACCACGCAACGCATGCGTCACGGCGCCGCGTCGGTCCGCGCCGCGCCGCCGCGACGGGGACGGCCGCGAACGCCACGGCGCCCGCCTCCGTCCGGTCGGGGACAAAGCGGGCGCCGCGTCAGTTCCGCACACCGTTGTGCGGGACGTATGAGAGGTCGTACGGACGGGTCCGTACGCGAAGGAACCGTACGGGCTAGACCGTCAGGGCACGGTCCGTCGGGCGGATCGGGGCCGGAAGATCACTCGCACCGGTGAGGAAGCGGTCCACGCCGCGCGCCGCGGAGCGGCCCTCGGCGATCGCCCAGACGATGAGCGACTGGCCGCGGCCCGCGTCGCCGGCGACGAAGACTCCGGGCACGTTCGTCTGGAACTCGCCGTCGCGCGCGACGTTGCCGCGCTCGTCCAGCTCCAGGGCGAACTGGTCCACGAGGCCGTTCTCGCGGTCCGTGCCGGTGAAGCCCATGGCGAGCGTGACCAGCTGGGCGGGGATCCTGCGCTCCGTGCCGGGCTTCTGGGTCAGCTTGCCGTCGACGAACTCCACCTCGATGAGGTGCAGGAACTGGACGTTGCCGTCCTCGTCGCCCTCGAAGTGCGTGGTCGAGACGGAGTAGACCCGCTCGCCGCCCTCCTCGTGCGCCGAGGTGACCTTGTACAGCATCGGGAAGGTCGGCCACGGCTGGTGCGGGGCGCGGTCCTCGCCCGGCCTCGGCATGATCTCCAGCTGGGTCACGGAGGCCGCGCCCTGGCGGTGCGCGGTGCCCACGCAGTCCGCGCCGGTGTCGCCGCCGCCGATGACGACGACGTGCTTGCCCTCGGCGGAGACGGGCGTGGTGACGTAGTCGCCCTCCTGGACCTTGTTGGCCAGCGGGAGGTACTCCATCGCCTGGTAGACGCCCTTCAACTCCCGCCCGGGAACGGGGAGATCGCGGGCGGTCGTGGCGCCCGCCGCGATGACCACGGCGTCGTACCGCTTGCGCAGCTTCGCCGCGTCGATGTCGCGGCCGATCTCCACGCCGGTGCGGAACTTGGTGCCCTCCGCGCGCATCTGCTCGATGCGGCGGTTGATGTGCCGCTTCTCCATCTTGAACTCGGGGATGCCGTAGCGGAGCAGGCCGCCGATGCGGTCGGCGCGCTCGTAGACGGCGACCGTGTGGCCGGCCCGGGTCAGCTGCTGGGCGGCGGCCAGGCCCGCCGGGCCCGAGCCGATGACGGCGACGGTCTTGCCGGAGAGCCGCTCGGGCGCCTGCGGCTTGACGTCGTTCGCGTCCCACGCCTTGTCGATGATGGAGACTTCGACGTTCTTGATGGTGACGGCCGGCTGGTTGATGCCGAGCACGCACGCCGCCTCGCACGGGGCCGGGCAGAGCCGGCCCGTGAACTCCGGGAAGTTGTTGGTCGCGTGCAGCCGCTCGGACGCGGCCTGCCAGTCCTCGCGGTAGGCGTAGTCGTTCCACTCCGGGATCAGGTTCCCCAGCGGACAGCCGTTGTGGCAGAAGGGGATGCCGCAGTCCATGCAGCGCGAGGCCTGCTTGGAGATGATCGGGAGGAGGGAACCGGGAACGTAGACCTCGTTCCAGTCCTTGACGCGCTCGCCGACCGGGCGGGTCTGCGCGACCT
Organism: Streptomyces sp. NPDC025651; assembly: GCF_055558735.1. Taxonomy (NCBI): domain Bacteria; kingdom Bacillati; phylum Actinomycetota; class Actinomycetes; order Kitasatosporales; family Streptomycetaceae; genus Streptomyces; species Streptomyces sp. NPDC025651. The sequence goes on along the minus strand of NZ_JBVHLZ010000001.1, from coordinate 1,389,539 downwards.
CACGGCCGTGGTTCAGGAAGCCCTTGGGATCAGCCATTGGTCGCCGCCTCCATCATCTTCTCGGTGATCTCGGTCTCGGAGAGACCGGCTCGCTCGGCGGCGTCCTTGGCGGCGAGCACTGCCTTGTACGTGCTGGGGATGATCTTGCTGAAGCGCTCCACCGAAACGGACCACTCCGCGAGCAGCTTCTCGGCGACGGTCGAGCCCGTCTCCTCCTGGTGGCGGCGCACGACGTCGTGCAGCCACTGCTTGTCGGTCTCGTCGAGGGGCTCGATCGCCGCCAGGTTCCCGGCGTTGACGTTGTCGCGGTCCAGGTCGACGACGTACGCGATGCCGCCCGACATGCCGGCCGCGAAGTTGCGGCCCGTCTCGCCGAGGATCACCGCGTGGCCGCCGGTCATGTACTCGCAGCCGTGGTCGCCCACGCCCTCCGAGACCACCGTCGCGCCGGAGTTGCGGACGCAGAAGCGCTCGCCGGTGCGGCCGCGCAGGAACAGCTCGCCGCCGGTCGCGCCGTACGCGATGGTGTTGCCCGCGATCGTCGAGTACTCGGCGAGGTGGTCGGCGCCGCGGTCGGGACGGACGACGATGCGGCCGCCCGAAAGGCCCTTGCCCACGTAGTCGTTGGCGTCGCCTTCGAGGCGGAGGGTGACACCGCGCGGCACGAACGCGCCGAACGACTGGCCCGCCGACCCGGTGAAGGTGATGTCGATGGTGTCGTCGGGCAGGCCCGCGCCACCGAACTTCTTCGTCACCTCGTGGCCGAGCATGGTGCCGACCGTGCGGTTGATGTTGCGGATGGCGACCTGCGCGCGGACGGGCTGCGCGTCGGTGGCGCTGGACGCGGCGAGCGCGTCGGCGGAGAGCCTGATCAGCTCGTTGTCGAGCGCCTTCTCCAGACCGTGGTCCTGGACCGTGATCTGGTGGCGCACGGCGCCGGACGGCAGGTCGGGCACGTGGAAGAGCGGCTCCAGGTCCAGGCCCTGCGCCTTCCAGTGGCTGACGGCCCGCGTGGTGTCGAGGAGTTCTGCGTGGCCGACGGCCTCCTCGATCGAGCGGAAGCCGAGCTCGGCGAGGATCTCGCGGACCTCCTCGGCGATGAACTCGAAGAAGTTCACGACGAACTCGGGCTTGCCGGAGAAGCGACTCCGCAGCGCCGGGTTCTGCGTGGCGATGCCGACCGGGCAGGTGTCCAGATGGCAGACGCGCATCATGACGCAGCCGGAGACGACGAGCGGCGCGGTCGCGAAACCGAACTCCTCGGCGCCGAGCAGCGCGGCGACGATGACGTCGCGGCCCGTCTTCAGCTGGCCGTCGGTCTGCACGACGATGCGGTCGCGCAGGCCGTTGAGCAGCAGGGTCTGCTGGGTCTCGGCGAGGCCGAGCTCCCAGGGGCCACCGGCGTGCTTGAGCGAGGTGAGCGGGGACGCGCCCGTGCCGCCGTCGTGGCCGGAGATGAGCACCACGTCCGCGTGCGCCTTGGAGACACCCGCGGCGACCGTGCCGACGCCGACCTCGGAGACCAGCTTCACGTGGATGCGGGCCGAAGGGTTGGCGTTCTTGAGGTCGTGGATCAGCTGGGCCAGGTCCTCGATGGAGTAGATGTCGTGGTGCGGCGGCGGCGAGATCAGGCCGACGCCGGGCGTCGAGTGACGCGTCTTGGCGACCCACGGGTACACCTTGTGGCCGGGCAGCTGGCCGCCCTCGCCGGGCTTGGCGCCCTGCGCCATCTTGATCTGGATGTCGTCGGCGTTGACGAGGTACTCGCTCGTCACGCCGAAGCGGCCGGACGCGACCTGCTTGATGGAGGAGCGGCGCGCCGGGTCGTACAGACGCTCCGGGTCCTCGCCGCCCTCACCGGTGTTGGACTTGCCGCCCAGCTGGTTCATGGCGATGGCGAGGGTCTCGTGCGCCTCGCGGGAGATCGAGCCGTACGACATGGCGCCGGTCGAGAACCGCTTGACGATCTCGGAGGCGGGCTCGACCTCGTCGACGGGGATCGACGGGCGGCCGGACTTGAAGCCGAAGAGTCCGCGCAGCGTCATCAGGCGCTCGGACTGCTCGTTCACGCGGTCCGTGTACTGCTTGAAGATGTCGTACCGACGATTGCGCGTGGCGTGCTGGAGGCGGAAGACCGTCTCCGGGTCGAACAGGTGCGGCTCGCCCTCGCGGCGCCACTGGTACTCGCCGCCGATGTCCAGGGCGCGGTGCGCGGAGGGGACGCCGGAGGCCGGGTAGGCCTTGGCGTGCCGGGCGGCGACCTCCTGGGCGATGACGTCGAGACCGGCGCCGCCGATCTTCGTCGTCGTCCCCGCGAAGTACCGCTCCACGAAGGACTGCTGAAGGCCGATGGCCTCGAAGACCTGGGCGCCGCGGTAGGAGGCGACGGTCGAGATGCCCATCTTGGACATAACCTTCAGGACGCCCTTGCCGAGGGCGTGGATGAGGTTGCGGATGGCCTGCTCGGCTCCGCCGTTCTCATCGGCCTGCAGGAACGTGCCTGCGCGGACGAGGTCCTCGACGGACTCCATCGCGAGGTAGGGGTTGACGGCCGCGGCGCCGTAGCCGATGAGGAGGGCCACGTGGTGGACCTCGCGCACGTCGCCCGCCTCGACCAGCAGGCCCACCTCGGTGCGCTGCTTGGTGCGGATGAGGTGGTGGTGGACGGCCGCGGTGAGCAGCAGCGAGGGGATCGGCGCGTGCTCGGCGTCGGAGTGCCGGTCGGAGAGCACGATCAGACGGGCGCCCGCCTCGATGGCGGCGTCGGTCTCGGCGCAGATCTCGTCGATGCGGTCGGCGAGCGCGTCGCCGCCGCCGCCGACCCGGTAGAGGCCGGAGAGCGTCGCGGCCTTCATGCCGGGCATGTCGCCGTCGGCGTTGATGTGGATGAGCTTGGCCAGCTCGTCGTTGTCGATCACCGGGAAGGGCAGGGTGACGCTGCGACAGGACGCGGCGCTCGGGTCGAGCAGGTTGCCCTGCGGGCCCAGCGAGGAGTGCAGCGAGGTGACGAGCTCCTCGCGGATGGCGTCCAGCGGCGGGTTGGTGACCTGCGCGAAGAGCTGGGTGAAGTAGTCGAAGATCAGCCGCGGGCGCTCGGAGAGGGCCGCGATCGGGGTGTCCGTACCCATGGAGCCGAGCGGCTCGCCGCCGGTCCTGGCCATCGGCGCGAGGATGACGCGCAGCTCCTCCTCGGTGTAGCCGAAGGTCTGCTGGCGGCGCGTGACGGAGGCGTGCGTGTGCACGATGTGCTCGCGCTCGGGCAGGTCGGAGAGCTCGATCTCGCCGGCTTCCAGCCACTCCTGGTACGGGTTCTCGGCGGCGAGGGCGGCCTTGATCTCGTCGTCCTCGACGATGCGGTGCTCGGCGGTGTCGACGAGGAACATCCTGCCGGGCTGCAGGCGGCCCTTGCGGACGACCTTCGCGGGGTCGATGTCGAGGACGCCGACCTCGGAGCCGAGGACGACGAGGCCGTCGTCGGTGACCCAGTAGCGCCCGGGGCGCAGGCCGTTGCGGTCGAGGACGGCGCCGACCTGGGTGCCGTCGGTGAAGGTGACGCACGCCGGGCCGTCCCAGGGCTCCATCATCGTGGAGTGGAACTGGTAGAAGGCGCGCCTGGCCGGGTCCATGGAGGCGTGGTTCTCCCAGGCCTCCGGGATCATCATCAGGACCGAGTGCGGCAGCGAACGCCCGCCCAGGTGCAGGAGTTCGAGCACCTCGTCGAAGGACGCGGAGTCGGAGGCGTCCGGCGTGCAGATCGGGAAGATCCGGTCCAGCTTCTCCTGGCCGAAGAGGTCGGAGGCGAGCTGCGACTCGCGGGCCCGCATCCAGTTGCGGTTGCCCTTGACGGTGTTGATCTCGCCGTTGTGCGCCACGAAGCGGTACGGGTGCGCGAGCGGCCAGCTCGGGAACGTGTTCGTCGAGAAGCGGGAGTGGACGAGCGCGACGGCCGTGGCGAAGCGGCGGTCGGACAGGTCGGGGAAGAACGGCTCCAGCTGGCCGGTGGTCAGCATGCCCTTGTAGACGATCGTGCGGGCGGAGAGCGAGGGGAAGTACGTCCCGGCCTCGCGCTCGGCGCGCTTGCGCAGCACGAACGCCTTGCGGTCCAGCTCAAGGCCCTTGGTGTCGCCGTCGGCGACGAAGAGCTGCCGGAAGACGGGCATCGTCGAGCGGGCCGTGGCGCCGAGCAGCTCGGGGGCGACCGGGACGTCGCGCCAGCCGAGGACGGTCAGGCCCTCCTGCGAGGCGATCGTCTCGATCTGTGAGACCGCGGCGTCGGTGGTGCCTGCGGTGTCGACCGGCAGGAAGGCGATGCCGACCGCGTAGGCACCGGCCTCGGGCAGCTCGAATCCGGCCTCCTCGCGCAGGAAGGCGTCCGGGACCTGGAGCAGGATTCCGGCGCCGTCGCCGGAGTCGGGCTCCGAGCCCGTGGCCCCGCGGTGCTCGAGGTTGCGCAGTACCGTCAGCGCCTGTTCGACCAGCTCATGGCTGGCAACACCGGTGAGGGTGGCCACGAACCCGACACCGCAGGCGTCGTGTTCGTTACGGGGGTCGTACATCCCCTGGGGGGCGGGGCGACCGTCCATGGGCGACCAGGCGTGGGTACGCATCGGCACTCCCGTCGTCGTCGTGGCATATGCAGAAGGCGAGGGACGACGTTGGCCCTGGCGAAATTTCGTGCAGGTTACATGATGGAACGCTTCTCGAAAAGCGGATACTCCATTCCACCATGTGGACACCGCTCGGGGAGGTGGGGAGCGGTTCAGAGGGGACCTTTGCGGACAGATCAATGGCCGAAGGCCCAAAGCGACACAGGCCTCATTGCCCGCAGCGCTTACGGCTCATGCCCGGTGGTCATGGAATCGAAACCGCCGAGTAACGGCTACTTATACAAGGTCCCGTATAGGCCTGCAGCGGGTCATCCTACGGCGGTGCCGAACAGGCTGCCCAGGGCGTACGTCACACCCGCCGCCGCACCGCCGAGCGCCAGCTGCCGCAGGCCGCTGAACCACCAGGACCGCGCGGTCACCTTGGCCACCACGGCGCCGCAGGCGAAGAGCCCGACGAGCGCGAGCAGCAGCGCGGGCCACAGCACGGTGGCACCGAGCAGATACGGCAGTACGGGGAGCAGGGCACCCAGCGCGAACGAGCCGAAGGACGACACTGCGGCCACGGTCGGCGAGGGCAGGTCGCCCGGGTCGATGCCGAGCTCCTCGCGGGCGTGGATCTCCAGGGCCTGCTCGGGGTCCTTCGACAGCTGCCGGGCGACCTCGCGGGCCAGCTCGGGCTCGACGCCGCGCGAGACGTAGAGCGCGGCGAGCTCCCGCTCCTCGTCCTTGGGGTGCTTGCGCAACTCGCGCCGCTCGACGTCCAGTTCGGCCTGCACCAGCTCGCGCTGGGAGGCCACCGAGGTGTACTCGCCCGCGGCCATGGAGAAGGCACCGGCGGCCAGGCCCACCAGGCCGGTGACGACGATGGTCTGCTGCGAGGCGGCGCCGCCCGCGACGCCGGTCATCAGCGCCAGGTTGGAGACGAGTCCGTCCATCGCCCCGAAGACGGCGGGACGCAGCCAGCCACCGTTCACGTCACGGTGGGTGTGGTTGTCGCGGTGCGCCTCGTGCAGTGCCGCTTCGGTCTCGATGATCGCCATGGTGGTGAAGCCCCCTCAATGTGCTTGGACGACCTCGAAAGTACGCGCGAAAAAAATCTCCCGCCAGCAAGGAAGGCCGTACTTACCTGCGAAAACGCGGGTGTTGGCGGCTGGTTTCCGGCCCTGTCCCAGGAGTGCCGAAGGGGTGACGTAGACCCCCCGGAGGCTCGTGCACCGGGCGCCGCGTGGCAGGTATACGGACGTGAGCGACCTCCAGGAAAGGGCGCGCGGCGCGCTGCTCGGCCTCGCCGTCGGCGACGCGCTCGGTGCGCCCGCGGAGAACATGAAACCGTCCGAGATCCGGGCCCGTTGGGGGCGGATCACCGGATACGTCGCCGAGCACCCGGCCGGTACGGACGACACGGAGTACGCGATCTTCTCGGGCCTGCTGCTCGCGCGGCACGGCTCGGCGCTGACCGTCGGGCACGTCGAACGGGCCTGGCACCAGTGGATCGCGGACCTGGACGAAGGGCCCTTCCGGGGCGCGGGCTTCAGCGAGCGCGGCACGCTGGAGAACCTGCGGCGCGGTCTCACGGCCCCCATCTCGGCCCAGCACCGGCACGCATGGAGCGACGGGCTCGCGATGAGGGCCGCTCCCTTCGGGGTCTTCGCCTCGGGTCAACCCGCCGAAGCGGCACGGCTCGTGGCGATCGACGGCTCGGTGAGCCATGACGGCGAGGGCATCTACGGCGGGCAGGCGGTCGCGGCGGGCGTCGCGGCGGCGATGGCGGGCGAACCGGTGCGGTCGGTGGTGGAGGCCGCCCTCTCCGTCATCCCCGAGGACTGCTGGACGTCCCGCTCGCTGCGGCGCGCGGTGGCGGTCGCCCACCTCGGCGAACGCGCGGTGCGCTCCGCCGTGGTGATCGGCGGCTATCCCTGGACGGACCTCGCGCCGGAGGCGGTGGGCCTGGCCTTCGGGGCGTACGCGGCGGCGCGCGGCGACTTCTCCGCGGCCGTGCTGACCGCCGTCAACATGGGCCGTGACGCGGACACCACGGCGGCGGTGGCCGGCGCGCTCTCCGGCGCCGCGTGCGGCGCCTCGGCGATCCCCCAGCCCTGGTCCACGGCGATCGGCCCGGCGCGAGGCAGCTGCCTTCCCTCGATGCGGGGGCATCACGTGCTGGACATCGCGGAGTTGCTGATCCCTGACGGGGAGGCGTGATGACCGAGGAAAACCCCGCCGCTCCGGGGCGGATCCCTCCCACCCACCCACCCGTTCACCCGGCGGCGGACAGGCCCTCCGTGCCGGCCGAGAACGCCCCAGCCGCTCCCGCCCCCGCTGTGGGCAGGCGTTCCGCACCCACGAAGGCGCACCAGGCCGTCCCGGCTGTGGGCAGGCGTTCCGCACGGCGGAACGGGTGGGCACAGCCCTTGATGCCGGGTGCCGACCCACGAAGCCCCCGCCAGGACAACGCTTCCGCACCGCACCTGGAGGGCCTCCTCCTGGGCCTGGCCGCAGGCGACGCCGCCGGATGGCCCGCGGCCAGACACCGAGCCGCCCGCATGCCCGAGTGGACCCGAAGACTCACCCGCGAACTCGACACCTTCGCCGAGCAGAACGCCACCACCACCCTCCCCGTCCCCATCGCCCTGAACCAACCCCCCGAACCCCTGCGCCTCGGCCCCTCCGACGACGCCGAGTGGGCGGCCTTCACCGCCGAGGCCCTCCTCCACGCGGCAACCACCCCCCTCACCCCCCGCACCGCCCTGGACCTCGCCTGGTCCACCCTCGCCGCCGAGGTCGCCGCCGCCTCCGCCCGCGCCCCGGAAGTCGAATCCGCCGTCCTGCCCCTCCGCGCCCGCATCTCCGTCCGCGCCGGCCTCGGCAACCTCGCCGCGGGCCTGCGCCCACCGGCCACCGGCCACGACAACCCCCACTACTTCGACGACGCCGCCTGCGTACGCGCCTGCGTACTCGCCTGCGTCCATCCCGGCGCCCCCGAACAGGCCGCCGCCCTCGCGGAGTTCGACGCCCGCTACACCCAGGACGGCGACGGCGTGCACGGCGCCCGCGCCATGGCCGCGGCGACCGCCACCGCCCTCGGCGGCGCCGACGTCGACACCGCGGTGGACGCCGCCCTCGCCCAGCTCCCCGAGCACACGGAGATCGGCCGCAACGCCCGGCACGCCGTCAAGCTCGCCCGCGCCGCCCACCCGAACGACGGCGCCTTCGCCCTCGTACCGCTCCTCGAGCACCAGATCGTCGACCACGTCTACAGCTACGGCATCGCCGCCGCCGAGACCGTCCCCGTCGCCCTCGCCCTGACCACCGCCGCCCGCGGCCGCATCGCCGAGGCCGTACCCGCCGCCGCGTGCCTGTCCCGCGTCGCCGACTCCGCCCCCGCCCTCGCCGGAGCACTGACCGGCACGCTCGGCACCTCGGCCGCGATCCCCGAGGCCTGGCGCGACGCCTGCCGCACGCTCTCCGGCTGCGCGCTCCCCCGCCTCGCGGGCACCGACCTGGTGGAACTCGCCGGGCACCTGGCAGCCGCGGAACTGGCCGCCACAGGTGGACAATCCCGACATGAAGCCCACCCATAGGAAGCCCACGACCAGCACGATCGGCCTGGCGGACCGCATCACCGGCAGCCTCGTCGGAGCCGCGGTCGGCGACGCCCTCGGCGGCCCCGTCGAGGGATACGCCCCCGAGCAGATCGCCGAGCGCCACGGAGGCCGGGTCCAGGGCATCGTCGGCCCCTGGAACGGCGACCAGTGGCGCACCGCCCGCCCCATCGCGCCGTACCACAAGGGCGACGGGCACGTCACCGACGACACCTTGATGACCCATGCGCTCGTACGCGTCTACACCACCGTCCGGGACCACCTGGACGCCTACTCCGTCGCCGACCACCTGGTCCCGGATCTGATGACGGCACCGCGCTGGATCCCGGAGCTGGAGGCCGAGGCGCTCCCCCTCCAGCGGATCTTCCTCGCCGAGAAGTGGCTCGTCGCCCGGCTCCACTACGGCCACGTCGACCCGCGCGAGGCCGGCAACGGCAACATCGTCAACTGCGGCGCGGCGATGTACATGGCGCCGGTCGGCCTGGTCAACGCGGCCAACCCGGCGGGGGCGTACGCCGAGGCGCTCGATGTGGCGGGCGCCCACCAGTCCTCGTACGGCCGCGAGGCCGCGGGCGTCTTCGCGGCGGCGGTCGCGGCGGCCTGCACCCCGGGGGCCACGGCGGGCTCGGTGGTCGAGACGTGCCTGGGCCTCGCGAAGGACGGCACGCGCGCCGCGATCGAGGCGGTGGCCGAAGTGGCCGCGGGACACCGGGACTTCGAGACGGCCCTCGCCCCGATCCGCGCCGCCGTCGCCCCCTTCGACACGGTCGGCCCCGACTACCGCGCCCCGTCCCTCGGCGCCCGCCGCCCCTCCCGCCTGCACGCCGTCGAGGAACTCCCCGTCGCCCTCGGCATGCTCCTGGTGGGCGAGGCGGACTACCGCCGTACGGTCCTCGGCTCGGTCAACTACGGCCGCGACTGCGACTCCATCGCCACGATGAGCGGCGCGATCGTGGGCGCCCTGCGCGGCGAGCCCGCGATCCCCGCCGACTGGACGAAGCGGGTCGCCGAGGCCAGCCGCCTCGACCTGCACGCCCCGGCGGCAGCACTCACCGAGGTCACCGAGGAGATCCACGCCCGCGACGTCCACCGCCGCAGGTCCCACGAGTCGTCCTTCGCGTCCCTGACGGCCACGCCGTGATCCGCCTGACCTGGGTCCAGCCGGAAGACCTGATCGGCCACGAACTGATCCAGTCGGCCCAGGAGGGCCGCGACGTGACATCGGCACGGACCCGCTGGCTGCAGGCAGGCGGCCACCTGGCACCCCCGACAGCGGGCGCGTCCCCCACGCCGGCGCCAAAGCACCTTCGAGCCCTGGCAGAACAACTCCTGGCCGAGCTATCCCCGCCGCCCCCGCCTCCCGTGCGGGCAGACGTCCCGCACGACGACACCCCACCCCCACAACCACCGCCGCCGCCCCCGTTGCGGGCAGGCGTTCCGCACGGCGAGTGGGGTCTCCCCTGCTCGAGCGAAGCCGAGAGCTTGGGGAAGGGTGGGCACAACCCCCGGTGCCGAGTACCGGAAAAGCAGGCCCCCACCCCGCACGACCTACAGCACCGCCTCCACGCCGGCTGGCTAGGGCGGGCCGCAGGCTGCCTCCTCGGTAAACCCGTGGAAAAGCTCCCCCTCGCCGCCATCCGAAGCCTCGCCGAAGCCACAGGAAACCGCCCCCTGCGCACCTGGTTCACGGAACGGGGCCTCCCGCCCGCCCTCAAAGCCACGTACCCCTGGAACCGCCGCTCGGCAAGAACCTCCCTCGCCGAGAACATCGACGGCATGCCCGAGGACGACGACCTCAACTACCCCCTCCTGAACCTCGTCCTCCTCCAACGCCACGGAAAGACCTTCACCACCGCGGACGTGGCGCGGCTCTGGCTCGACGAACTCCCCGCGGGCCGCACCTTCACCGCCGAACGCATCGCCTACCGCAACCTCCTCCACGGCATCGAACCCCCGCACACCGCCACCCACCACAACCCCTTCCGCGAGTGGATCGGCGCCCTGATCCGCGCCGACGTACACGGCTGGACCAACCCCGGCGCCCCCGGGGCCGCCGCCGAACAGGCCCGCAGGGACGCCGCCCTCACCCACACCGGAAACGGCGTCTTCGGCGCGATGTTCGCCGCGGCCACGATCGCGCGGGCCGCGGCGGGCGGCACGGACGTCCACCACTGCCTCCGCGCCGGCCTCGCCACCGTCCCCGAGGACTCCCGGCTGGCCCGAGCCGTCCACCACGCCATCCAACTCGCGGCCACCACAAGGGACTTCGACGACGTCGTCGACACCCTCCACGCCACGTACGCCGCGACCCACCACTGGGTCCACGTCATCCCCAACGCCGCCCTCACCGCCGCCGCCCTTACCCACGCCGACGGCGACTTCACCGGCTCCATCACCCGCGCCGTCTCCGGCGGCTGGGACACCGACTCGAACGGCGCGACCGCGGGCTCGATCGCGGGTCTGCTCGCGGGCCGCCCCGACGCGCTCCCCGACCGCTGGACGGCCCCGCTCAAGAACCGACTCGCCACGTCCGTCGGCGACTTCAACGGCATCGGCTTCGACACCCTCGCAGAACTCACCGCCCGGGAGGCACACCGCCCATGACAGACCCGACGAAGACCCCCCACATCGCCGTACTCGGCAGCGCGAACATGGACCTCGTCGCGTACGTCGCCAAGGCCCCCGAGCGCGGGGAGACCGTGACGGGACGCGAGTTCCGCACGGTTCCCGGCGGCAAGGGCGCCAACCAGGCCGTCGCGGCGGCCCGCGCGGGCGCCACCGTCTCGATGATCGGCGCGGTCGGCACCGACGCCTTCGGCACCCAGCTCCGCACCGCCCTGGACCACTCCGGCGTCGACACGGACCTCCTGCGCACCGTCGAGACGCCGACCGGCACCGCGCACATCGTCGTCGACGACGAGGGCGGCAACGCGATCGTCGTCATCCCCGGCGCCAACGGCACCGTCACCGCCCTGGCCCCCGGCGACGAGGGCCTGATCGCCTCCGCCGACGTCCTGCTGCTCCAGCTGGAAGTGCCGGTCGAGGGGGTGCTCGCGGCCGCCGAGGCCGCCCGCCGCCACGGCGTGCGCACCGTCCTGACCCCCGCCCCCGCGCAGCCCCTGCCGCCCGAACTCCTCGCCGCCGTCGACCTGTTGCTGCCCAACGAACACGAGGCGGCCGCCCTCACCGGCATCGCCGATGACCCGCACGCCGCGGCCCGCGCCCTGCTCTCCCAGGTCCCCGAGGTCGTCATCACGCTCGGCTCGCGCGGCAGCCTGTACGCGGCGCGCGGCACCGAACCGGTCACGGTCGAGGCCGAGCGGGTCACGGCAGTCGACACGACGGGCGCGGGCGACACGTTCGCGGGCACCCTCGCCGTGGCACTCGCCGAGGGCAACTCCGTGCCGGACGCGCTGGCGTGGGCCTCGTCGGCGGCCGCGCTCTCCGTGCAGCGCCCGGGGGCTTCGGAATCGATGCCGTACCGCACGGAGATCGACGCCCAGGCGAACGGCACCCCCTCATGACACCGCCCTCTGCCACGACAGCGCCCCCTGCCGCGACGCCGCCCCTCGCCGGCCTCCGCGTCCTGGACCTCGCCACCCTCTTCGCGGGCCCCCTCGCCGCCACGATGCTCGGCGACTTCGGCGCGGACGTCATCAAGGTCGAGCACCCCACACGCCCCGACCCCTCCCGCGGCCACGGCCCGTCGAAGGACGGGGTCGGCCTGTGGTGGAAACTGCTCGGCCGCAACAAGCGCACGATCACCCTGGACCTGTCGGCGCCCGGCGGCCGCGACACCCTCCTGCGCCTGGCCGCCACCGCCGACGTGATCATCGAGAACTTCCGGCCCGGCACCCTGGAGAAGTGGGACCTGGGCTGGGAGGAGCTGCACGCCGCCCACCCCCGCCTGGTCCTGGCCCGCGTCACCGGCTTCGGCCAGTTCGGTCCCTACGCCCGCCGCCCCGGCTTCGGCACGCTCGCCGAGGCGATGAGCGGCTTCGCCGCGATCACCGGCGATCCGGACGGGCCCCCGACCCTGCCCCCGTTCGGGCTCGCCGACTCGATCGCGGGCCTTGCGACGGCGTACGCGGTGATGACGGCGCTCGCGGCCCGCGACCGCACGGGCGAGGGCCAGGTGGTGGACATGGCGATCATCGAGCCGATCCTCACGGCCCTCGGCCCCCAGCCGCTCTGGTACGACCAGTTGGGCCACGTACAGCCCCGCACCGGCAACCGCTCCACGAACAACGCGCCCCGCAACACCTACCGCACCTCGGACGGGAGGTGGGTCGCCGTCTCCACCTCCGCCCAGTCGATCGCGGAACGCGTGATGCGCCTGGTCGGCCGCCCCGAGCTGATCGACGAGCCGTGGTTCGGCTCGGGCGCGGACCGGGCCCGCCACGCGGACGTCCTCGACGAGGCGGTCGGCGGCTGGATCGCCCGCCACACCCGCACCGAGGTCGTCGAGGCCTTCGAGAAGGCGGAGGCGGCCGTCGCCCCCATCCAGGACGTACGCGACGTCATGACCGACCCCCAGTACGCGGCCCTGGACACGATCACCACGGTCGACGACCCGGAACTCGGCCCGCTGCGCATGCAGAACGTCCTTTTCCGCCTCTCCGAGACCCCCGGCGCGATCCACTGGGCGGGCCGCCCGCACGGCGCCGACACGGACACGGTCCTGGCCGAACTCGGGCTGACGGAACGGGAGATCACCGCCCTGCGCAAGGAGGGCGCCCTGTGACCGCCGCGCTCCCCCTGACCTGGCTGTACGTTCCCGGGGACCGGCCCGACGTGGTCGCCAAGGCCCTCCACGCGGGCGCCGACGTGGTGATCGTCGACCTGGAGGACGCGGTCGCCCCCGACCGCAAGGAGTACGCGCGTTCGGCGACGGCGGAACTCCTCTCCGAGCCCCAGCCGCTGCCCGTCCACGTCCGCGTGAACGCCCTGGACGGCCCGCTGGCCGAGGCGGACCTGCGCGCGGTCGCCACGCTGCCCGGCGTCGCGGGCCTGCGACTGCCCAAGGTCGTCAGCCGTGCGGAGGTCGTCCGGGTCGCCGACCGCACGGCTCTCGCCACCGCCGAGCCCCCCGCCCTGCACGCCCTGATCGAGTCGGCGCTCGGCCTGGAGCACGCCTTCGCCATCGCCACCGCGCACCCGGCCCTGCACGGCATCTCCCTCGGCGAGGCCGACCTCCGCGCCGACCTGGGGGTGCGTGAGGAGACGGGCCTCGACTGGGCGCGCTCCCGCGTCGTGGTGGCCGCGCGGGCGGCGGGCCTCGCGCCGCCGACGCAGTCGGTCCACCCGGACATCCGCGACCTGGAGGGCCTCATCGCGTCCTGCGCCCGGGGCCGCGCGCTCGGCTTCCTCGGCCGTGCGGCGATCCACCCCCGCCAGCTCCCGGTGATCGAACGGGCCTATCTCCCCACCCCCGAGGAGATCGAGAAGGCCGAGGAGATCACCAAGGCGGCAGCGACGGACGAGGGCGCCCTGGCCCTCCCGGACGGCCGCTTCGTGGACAAGGCGGTGGTGGAGGGGGCGAGGAGGGTCCTGGCCCTGGCCGAACGCATCACCTGACGCCCGCCAGCCCCCCCCACCCTCACCCGACCGGCAACACGACGGGGCCGCCGGATCGATCGATCCGGCGGCCCCGTCGACGTACGACCAAAGAGCCTCAGCTCTTGTCGACGGACTTGGCCTCGTCCTTCGCCTCGTCCTTCGCCTTGCTCTCCGTGCCGTCCTCCGAGGACTCACCCTCAGCCTTCGAAGCCCCCTCCGAGGAACCGTCACCGCCAGAGGCACCGGCAACCGCCGCCGGTTCCACGACTTCCTCCCGGCCGGGCCGGATCTTCGCCGACACCACGAGGTACACCACGGCCAGCACGAAGACGACGATCGCGGTCCAGACGTTGAGGCGCAGGCCCAGGACATGGTGGGCGTCGTCCACCCGCATGTACTCGATCCAGCCGCGCCCTGCGCAGTACGAGGCGACGTACAGCGCGAACGCCCGCCCGTGCCCGAGCTTGAAGCGGCGGTCGGCCCAGATGACCAGGACGGCGACGCCGATGCACCACAGGGACTCGTACAGGAAGGTCGGGTGGTACGTGCCGGGAACCCGGCCGTCCTCCGCCGAAGTGATCTTCAGCGCCCAGGGCAGATCCGTGGGCTTGCCGTACAGCTCCTGGTTGAACCAGTTGCCCCAGCGGCCGATGGCCTGCGCGAGGGCGATGCCGGGAGCCAGCGCGTCGGCCCAGGCCGGCAGCGGAATGCCGCGGCGGCGACAGCCGATCCACGCGCCGACCGCGCCGAGCGCGATCGCGCCCCAGATGCCGAGGCCGCCCTCCCAGATCTTGAAGGCGTCGACCCAGTCACGGCCCTCGCTGAAGTACAGCTGGTAGTCCGTGATCACGTGGTAGAGACGCCCGCCGACGAGGCCGAACGGCACGGCCCACACGGCGATGTCGGCCACGGTGCCGGACTGGCCCCCGCGGGCGACCCACCGCTTGTTGCCGAGCCAGACGGCCACGAAGACGCCGATGATGATGCAGAACGCGTAGCCGCGCAGCGGAATGGGGCCGAGTTCGACCACACCGCGCGACGGACTGGGAATGAAGGCAAGGTCCATGGCAGGTCCGACGCTACCGTGCCGGGCGGCGGGGACGGCAACCAGCCCGGCTACGGCTCCATAACAGGCGCACCGGCCCCAGCCGCTAGCCCTTGTTCGCGTCCTCCACCATCTTCTTCAGCTTCTGAGGCGTCAGCGGGTTCTTCTGGTCCCCGAAGATGTTCTTGCCGTCGAGCAGCACGGTGGGCGTGCCCTGCAGCTTCGCGTCCCGGAAGGCCTTGTCGGACTTGCCGACCCAGCTGTCGTGCTTCCCGTCCTCCACGCACTTCTTGAAGGAGTCCGTGACCAGTCCGTCGACCTCGCCCGCGAGCTCGATGAGCCTGCTGTTCTTGGCGTAGGCGTCGTCCGCTTCCTCGGGCTGGTTCTTGAAGAGCACGTCGTGGTACGGCGGGTACTTGCCGACGTCCTGGGCGCAGGCCGCGGCGTTGGCCGCGCGCAGGGAGCCCTCGCCGCGGAGGTTGTTGTCGATGAGCGTCGCCAAGTGGTACTCGACCTTCAGCTGGCCCTTGTCGGCCAGTTCATTGATCGTCGAGCGGTAGGCGTCCTCGAACTGCTTGCAGGCGGGGCAGCGGAAGTCCTCCCAGATGGTGAGGGTCGACTTGGCGCTGTCCTTGCCGAGGGGGATCGACAGCTGGTCCTTGCCGTTCGCCCCCTTGGGGACGACGACCGGGCCCGATGTGTCGCTCTTGTCGTCTCCGGAGTTGGAGGCGAGCAGGCCCACCACTGTGGCCAGACCCAGAACTCCTACCACTGCGGCGCCGACGATCAGCGCCCGGCGCTGCTTGTCCCGGCTCTTCTGCCGCTCTCGCTCTTCCGCCAGCCGCTCGCGGGCCGCACGCTTTCCCTCACGGTTCTTCTCGCTCACACCCCGCCAACGAACCGGGGAGGCACGAGCGTGCCTCCCCGGTCCCAGGTCCACCCGTATGGGTTAGGCCTTGCCGCGTACGCCGTCCGCGAGCTCACCCGCGAGGGCGCGGACGGCGGCCAGTCCCGCCGCCTCGTCCGGGGCGTCGAGCATCCGCTGCACGAAGGCCGAGCCGACGATCACGCCGTCGGCGAAGCCCGCGACCTCCGCGGCCTGCCGGGCGTTGGAGACGCCGAGCCCGACGCAGACCGGCAGGTCGGTGGTGGCCTTGGTGCGCCGCACCAGCTCCTGCGCCTGCTCGCCCACCGAGGCACGGGTGCCGGTGACACCCATCAGGGAGGCCGCGTAGACGAAGCCGGAACCCGCCGCCGTGATCGTGGCGAGCCGCTCGTCCTTGCTGCTCGGCGCGACGACGAAGACCGTCGCCAGGCCGTGCTTCTCGGCGTGCTCCCTCCACAGCGCCGACTCCTGCACGGGCAGGTCGGGCAGGATGCAGCCGGCGCCGCCCGCCTCGGCGAGCTCGGCGGTGAAGCGCTCGACGCCGTAGCGGTCGATGGGGTTCCAGTACGTCATGACGAGCACCGGCCTGCCGGTCGCCTCGAAGGCCTCGCGGACCGTGCGCATCACGTCGCGGATCTTGAGGCCGCCGCGCAGCGCGATGTCGTCGGCGGTCTGGATGACCGGGCCGTCCAGGACCGGGTCGGAGTGGGGCAGGCCCACCTCGACCACGTCGGCGCCGCCCTCGAAGGCGGCCTTGACCGCCTCGACGCCGCCGTCGACCGTCGGGAAACCGGCGGGCAGATAGGCGATGAGGGCGGAACGGCCCTCGGCCTTCGCGGCCTTGAGGGTGTCGCTCAACAGCTGGATGTTGCCGCTCACTTGGCGTCCCCCTCGATCTCCGCACCGGTGGCGGACGCGTCCGCGTCGACGGTGGCGTCCGTGTCGTACAGGCCGAAGTAACGGGCGGCCGTGTCCATGTCCTTGTCGCCGCGCCCGGAGAGGTTGACGACGATCAGCCCGTCCTTGCCGAGCTCCTTGCCGACCTCCAGGGCACCGGCGAGCGCGTGGGCGCTCTCGATGGCCGGGATGATGCCCTCGGTCCTGGACAGGAGCCGCAGGGCCTGCATCGCCGCGTCGTCGGTGACGGCGCGGTACTCGCCGCGGCCGCTGTCCTTGAGGTAGGCGTGCTCGGGGCCGATGCCGGGGTAGTCGAGTCCGGCCGAGATCGAGTAGGGCTCGGTGATCTGGCCCTCCTCGTCCTGGAGGACGTAGCTGCGGGAGCCGTGCAGGATGCCCGGCTCGCCCGCCGTCAGCGTGGCCGCGTGCTCGCCGGTCTCGACGCCGTGCCCCGCGGGCTCGCAGCCGATGAGGCGTACGTCCGTGTCCGGGATGAAGGCGTGGAAGAGGCCGATGGCGTTGGAGCCGCCGCCCACGCAGGCGATCGCGGCGTCGGGCAGGCGTCCGGCGCGCTCCAGGATCTGGCGCCGGGCCTCGACGCCGATGACGCGGTGGAAGTCGCGGACCATGGCCGGGAAGGGGTGCGGTCCCGCGACGGTGCCGAAGAGGTAGTGCGTGCGGTCCACGTTGGCGACCCAGTCGCGGAACGCCTCGTTGATCGCGTCCTTGAGGGTGCGGCTGCCCGACTTCACGGCGACGACCTCGGCGCCCAGCATGCGCATCCGGGCCACGTTCAGGGCCTGGCGCTGGGTGTCGATCTCGCCCATGTAGATGGTGCATTCGAGCCCGAAGAGCGCACAGGCGGTGGCCGTGGCGACGCCGTGCTGGCCCGCGCCGGTCTCGGCGATGACGCGGGTCTTGCCCATGCGCTTGGTGAGCAGGGCCTGGCCGAGCACGTTGTTGATCTTGTGCGAGCCGGTGTGGTTCAGGTCCTCGCGCTTGAGGAAGACGCGGGCGCCACCCGCTTCCGCGGCGAAACGGGGGACTTCGGTGAGGCTGCTGGGACGGCCTGTGTAGTTGACGAGCAGGTCGTCCAGCTCGGCGGCGAAGGCGGGGTCGCTCTTCGCCTTGTCGTACTCGACGGCGACCTCGTCCACGGCGGCGACCAGGGCCTCCGGGATGAACTTGCCGCCGAATGCGCCGAAGTAGCCTTCGGCGCTGGGGGTTTGACCCTCCGGGTCCGGGATGAAGTACTCGCTGGGCATGCGGAAACCTCGCTGATGCTTGGCGTTGGCGTGTGCATTTCGGCATGAGTACGCCTTGGCGCCGTTGCTGGTCACGGGTCCCTTGCGACTGCAGCTCGTGGTGGGCTGATCGCGCAGTTCCCCGCGCCCCTGACGGGGCGCTTCACTCAGCTCGGACGGCGCTCAAGGCGCCGTCGCCATCGCATCCCAGGAATCTGGCCCGGTTCCGAACCGATGTGGTACCGCACGCGCCTGCCCCGCACACGGCGTGCGGGGGCCCGGCAGCCGCGGGGGCGGCAGCCGGGGGCGAGGCGGGCGGCAAGGGACATCGGGAAGGTCAGCCCCGTCCGTGGCGCAGCGCCGGGTGCGCGCCCGCGGCGACGAGGTCGGAGACCGCGGCCTTCGGGTCGCGGCCGGTGACCAGGGACTCGCCCACGAGCACCGCGTCGGCGCCCGCGTTGGCGAAGGCGATCAGGTCGTGCGGCCCGCGCACACCGGACTCGGCGATCTTGACGACGCCGTCCGGCAGCTCGGGCGCGATGCGCTCGAAGGTGGAGCGGTCGACCTTGAGGGTCTTGAGGTCGCGGTTGTTGACGCCGATGACACGGGCGCCCGCGTCGACGGCGCGCTCGGCCTCGTCCTCGTCGTGCACCTCGACGATCGGCGTGAGGCCGATCGATTCGGCACGCTCGATGAGGGACTCCAGGGCGGGCTGCTCCAGGGCGGCCACGATCAGCAGCGCGAGGTCGGCGCCGTACGCACGGGCCTCCCACAGCTGGTACGAGGTGACGATGAAGTCCTTGCGGAGCACCGGGATGTCGACCTTGGCCCGGACGGCCTCCAGGTCGGCGAGCGAGCCGCCGAAGCGGCGCTCCTCGGTGAGCACGGAGATGACGGCGGCGCCGCCCGCCTCGTAGTCGGCGGCGAGCCCCGCGGGGTCGGCGATCGCGGCGAGCGCGCCCTTGGAGGGGCTGGAGCGCTTGACCTCGCAGATGACCTTGACGCCGTCGCCGCGCAGGGCTGCCGCGCCGTCCTTGGCCGCGGGAGCCTTGGCCGCGCGCTCCTTGAGCTCGTCGAGGCTGACGCGCGCCTGCCGCTCCGCGAGGTCGGCACGGACTCCGTCGATGATCTCGTCGAGCACACTCACGCGAGCGGCCCCCTTCCCTGACGGTTGAAGCTGACGTTCAAGCTGGTCACTGCGATGGTATCCGCAGGAGGGCGAAGGCCCCGCATCCGGTTGACGCCCGTCCCACGACCTGGACATTCACCGGCCCCGTGGCCTGCGCGTTCAAGGGTGCAGCCAGGATCCGAACGGCAGGTTGCGCACGAGGGTGAAGACCGCGACCAGGGCGCCGAAACCCCACAGCTGCACCGGCCCCAACGCGATTCGCAGGGGCCGCCCGCGCACCGCCTTGACCACCCATACGGTCCACACCACGGCGAAGACGCCGTACCCGACGACGGCGAGCGCGTTGGCCCCGAGGGCCGCCGCGATGTCGCCGTGGACGAAGGCGTGGGCGCTGCGCAGGCCGCCGCAGCCGGGGCAGTAGATGCCGGTGAGGCGCAGCAGGGGGCAGGCCGGGTAGTGACCGGGTTCGTTGGGGTCGACCACGCCGACGTACGCGAAGGCGCCCGCGACCGCGGCGAGCAGCCCGGCGGGCACGAGCAGGCGGGTCAGGACGGCGGGCGCGGCGCGCTCGGTTTCGGCGGTCACCCGTGCATTCTGCCCCGCCCCGGGACCCGCCGCCCGGTGGCTGCGCGCGTCGGGTGCCGGTGACGCGCGAAGAGGCGGCCCCGGCTGCTGCCGGACCGCCTCTTCATGTGCGACGTGCGTACGGCTCGCGTACGACGAAGATCAGCTCTCGGAGCGCGCGACCTGACGCTGCGGGCGCTTGGCCTGGCCGAGGCCCGCCATGCGCATGGCGCCGCCCACGAGGCCACCGATGGCGATGATGGCCATGCCGGCCCAGAACCCGGGCACGTTGGCCATCACCATGAAGGCACCCGCGACGCAGAAACCGATGAAGGCGATGATGACACCGGTCCAGGCGGCCGGGGTGTGTCCGTGGCTGGACATGACTTGCTCCTCGTTGGCTGTGTGCGTGGTGGTGGATGGTACGTCACCGCGCGGGTCGGACGCTCCCGCTCATTGTCCCGTACCCGCGCGTATGCCGTGAGCGCGGGGTCACGCTTCGCGCGTCGCGCCGCTCACCCCCCGCGGGTGGGGTCCTCGCCGCGGTCGAGCGCCTTCCACATCTCCTCGGGCCGCTCCGGGTCGGGGGCGCGGCGGGCCTTGCGGGGCCTGGGCGTGCCGTCGCGCTCGTAGCGCCCGGACATCGCGGGCCACGAGCGGCCGTAGGTGAGCGCGAGCAGCCCCGCGAGCAGGAGCAGCGCGCCCGCGGCGGCCGCGGCGTACGGCCAGCCGGTGTGGGTGAGGTCGCCGATGGTGGCGGCGGCGTCGCCGGAGGCGGTGGCGGCCTTCTCGTCGAGGGCGTCCCTGTCGCCCGCGCCGAGCAGGGCCGCGGCCACGGTGCCCGCGCCGCTGAGCGTGAGGAGCAGGGAGACCAGGACGCGACCGGTGCGGCGGACCGCGAAGACGGCGACGAGCGCGGCGAGGCCCACTATCGCGAGGGCCGCGGGCACGCCCGTGACGTCGCCGCCGTTGGCGGTCAGCGGCAGTTTGCCGCCCGCCACCGACACGGTCCCGTGGGCCCAGGACTGGCGGGACGCGAGCAGCGCGAGGGCCGCGCCGACGGCGCCGAGCAGCAGCGCGGCGGCGATGCTGCGCCTGCTGCCGCGCTGGGCCGGGCTCTCGGACGGGGCCTCGGTACGGGGCGGTGGTACTGCAGAAGTCACCCGTCCACTATCCCTCACGGCCCGAACTGCCGTGCAGCCGGTTCGCCGTGTGGATGGCGCGCAGCACGGCGGCGGCCTTGTTGCGGCACTCGGTGTCCTCGGCGACGGGGTCCGAGTCGGCGACGACCCCGGCCCCGGCCTGCACGTACGCCGTGCCGTCGCGGAGCAGGGCGGTGCGGATGGCGATGGCGGTGTCGGAGTCGCCGGCGAAGTCGAGGTATCCGACGCAGCCGCCGTACAGGCCGCGCCGGGACGGCTCCAGCTCGTCGATGATCTGCATCGCGCGCGGCTTGGGGGCGCCGGAGAGGGTGCCCGCGGGGAAGCAGGCGGTGAGCACGTCGAAGGCGGTGCGGTCCTCGGCGACCTGTCCGGTGACCGTCGAGACGATGTGCATGACGTGGGAGTACTTCTCGATGGACATGAAGTCGACGACCTCGACGGAGCCGGGCTCGCAGACCCGGCCCAGGTCGTTGCGGCCGAGGTCGACGAGCATCAGGTGCTCGGCGCGCTCCTTGGGGTCGGCGAGCAGCTCCTCGGCGAGCGCCTGGTCCTCCTGCGGGGTGGCGCCGCGGTGCCGGGTCCCCGCGATGGGGTGGACCATGGCACGGCCGTCCTCGACCTTGACCAGGGCCTCGGGCGAGGAGCCGACCACGTCGAAGCCGTCGAGGCGGAAGAGGTACATGTACGGCGACGGGTTGGTGGCCCGCAGCACGCGGTAGACGTCCAACGCGCTTGCCGTGCAGGGGGTTTCGAAGCGCTGGGAGGGGACGACCTGGAAGGCCTCGCCGGCCCGGATGCGCTCCTTGATGTCCTCGACGGCCTCCTGGTACTGCTCGCCGCCCCACAGCGCGGTGTACTCGGGGAGCTCGGAGGGCGGGAGCGCGGCCGGGGGCTGGGAGAGGGACCGGGCGAGGTCGCTCTCCATGGCGTCGAGGCGGGCGACCGCGTCGGCGTAGGCCTCGTCGACGCCCGTGTCGAGGTCGTTGTGGTTGATCGCGTTGGCGATCAGCAGGACCGAGCCGTCCCAGTGGTCCAGGACGGCGAGGTCGCTGGTGAGCAGCATGGTCAGCTCGGGGAGCCGCAGGTCGTCCCGCTCCCCCGGGCCGATCTTCTCCAGGCGGCGCACGATGTCGTAGCCGAGGTAGCCGACCATGCCGCCGGTGAAGGGCGGCAGTTGGTCGGCGCTGACCACGTCGCGCGGGGTGTGCAGCATCTCGACGGTGGCGCGCAGCGCGGCGAGCGGGTCGCCCGACGTGGGCACTCCGACGGGCGGGCTGCCCAGCCAGTGGGCCTCGCCGTCGCGGACGGTGAGGGTGGCGGCGCTGCGCACGCCGACGAAGGAGTAGCGGGACCACAGGAACCCGGCGCGGCCGTTCTCCGCGGACTCCAGGAGGAAGGTGCCGGGGCGTTCGGCGGCGAGCTTGCGGTAGAGGCCGACGGGGGTGTCGCCGTCCGCGAGGAGCCTGCGGCTGACGGGGATGACGCGGCGGTCGGCGGCCAGCTTGCGGAAGGTCTCGAGGTCCATGGGAGCCGACCCTACTGAGCGGGCGCCGAGGTGCCGGACACGGGCAGCACGTCGGTGTCGAAGCAGGTGCGCGTGCCCGTGTGGCAGGCCGCGCCGACCTGGTCGACCTGGACGAGGACGGTGTCGGCGTCGCAGTCCAGGGCCACTTCCTTGACGTACTGGAAGTGTCCCGAGGTGTCGCCCTTGACCCAGTACTCCTGGCGGCTGCGCGACCAGTAGGTGCAGCGGCCCGTGGTGAGGGTGCGGTGCAGCGCCTCGTCGTCCATCCAGCCGAGCATCAGCACCTCACCGGTGTCGTACTGCTGGGCGATGGCGGGGACGAGGCCGTCGGCGCTGCGCTTGAGGCGCGCGGCGATCTCCGGGTCGAGGCCGCTGCTGGGCGGGGGAACGCTGCTCATGGGGCCATTGTGCCGCGCTCGCCGGGTCCGGCCGACGGCCGTCCACTGTCCGGACCGGGTGGGCGGTCGTAGGCTGGCGGTATGTCGACCCATGCCAAGCGTGAACGACTTCTCCTCGCCGACCTGTTGGAGGCGCGGGGCCCGGAGGCCCCCACCCTGTGCGAGGGCTGGAAGACCCGTGACCTCGCGGCCCATGTGGTGGTGCGCGAGCGCCGCGCGGACGCCGCGGGCGGAATCCTGATCAAACAGCTCGCCGGGCGTCTGGAGCGGGTGCAGGCCGAGTTCGCCGCGAAGCCGTACGAGGAACTGATCCAGCTGATCAGGACGGGACCGCCGCGCTTCTCGCCCTTCTCCCTCAAGCAGGTCGACGAGCTGTCGAACGCCGTCGAGTTCTACGTCCACACCGAGGACGTGCGCCGCGCGCAGCCCGACTGGGCGCCCCGCGAACTCGACAAGGTCTTCTCGGACACCCTGTGGTCCCGCCTGGAGCGCACGGCCCGCCTGGTGGGCCGCAAGGCTCCGGTGGGCCTGGTGCTGCGCCGCCCGGACGGCCAGACGGCGGTGGCGCACCGGGGCACGCCGGTGGTGACGGTGACCGGCGAGCCCTCGGAGCTGCTGATGTTCGTGTACGGCAGGCAGGAGGTCGCCGACGTCGAGCTCGACGGCGACAAGGACGCGATCGCCACGCTGCACGAGACGAAGCAGCTGGGCCTCTGAGCCGCCCTGCCCGGCCGAACCGCCGTGCTCAGCGCGGGAGTTCGGCCCGGCGCAGCGACCTGGAGCACAGGCCGACGACACCGCCCGCCGCGCTGAGCGCCGCGCTCGCCACGAACACCGGCTCGATGCCCCACGCGCCGATCGCGGCGCCCACCACGGGGTAGCTGAGCGGGGCGACGCCCAGGGTGAACAGGCTGCCCACCGAGGTGACACGGCCCAGGTACGCGGGGTCGCTGACGGTCTGGGCCAGCGCCCCGCACAGGGCGCCGCACAGGCCGAGCAGCAGACCCAGGAGGACGGCGGCCACGACCGCGCCGGCCACCGAGGGCACGAAGCCGAGCGCCGCGAGGGCCGCCGTGCCGGGGAAGGCCACCCAGGACAGCATGGCTCCGGCGCGCGGCACCCGGCCGCGCACGGCGAGCAGCAGCGAGGCGAGCCCCGCCCCGACGCCGAACCCGGCGAGGATCCAGCCCTGCCCCGCCGCACCCCAGCCGCGCTCCTCGGCGAGCAGCACGAGCCCGATGTTGGCGGGCCCCGCGAAGCCCAGCTCGCCGACCGCGATCACGACCATCAGCGGGGCCAGGACGCGGTGGCCGCGGATGTACCGCAGCCCGTCGACCAGCTCGCGCCACGCCGAGGGGCTCTCCCCCGTCGCCGTGTCGTCGCCGGGCAACTCCCTCACCCGTACGGCGAGCAGCAGCACCAGCGACCCGGCGAAGAGCGCCCCGGCGACCCCGAAGGCCGCGGGCGAGCCGCCGGTGGCGACCGCGATGCCGCCCAGCGGGCCGCCCGCCACGGTGGCGACGCGGGCGGCGACCCCGCGCATCCCCTGCACCCGGGCGAGCTGCCCCGGCGCGGTGATGCGCGGCGGCAGGGCCCCGACGCTCGGCATGAACAGCGCGTCCACGGCCCCGAAGACCAGGGCGACGAGGGCGAGGAGCCAGATGCCGGGCGCGGTGACGAGGAGCAGCGCGGCCACGCCCAGGATCACCAGGCAGCGCACGGCGTCGCTGCCGATGACGACGCGGCGCGGCCCGAAGCGGTCGGCGAGGACCCCGCCGCCGAGCATGAGGGCGGCCCGCGGCACGGCACCGACGGCGAGGACGAGCCCGGCCTGGGCGGGGCTTCCGCCGCGGGTCGCGGCCCAGGACAGCGCCACGAAGTAGACGCTGTCGCCGACCATCGAGGCGGTGTAGGCGCTGAGCCAGCGCAGGACGTTGCCGTCGCGGTGGGCGGGGGCCCCGGTGACGGCGGCCGGGGCCATGCCGGTCACAGCGACCGGAAGGGGAAGGAGTGCATGTACAGCAGGACGTTCTCCCGCCCGTCCGTCTCCCCGGCCTCTTCGGCCGCCCTGGCCCGCTCCTCGTACTTACGGACCACGGCGTGCAACTCCTCGGTGAGCGAGGTGAGTTCGGCCGCCGTGTAGCGGGCGAGGAAGTCGGAGTTGTCGGCGGCGGAGCGCCATTCGGGACTCCAGGCCGAGCGGTGGCCCAGCCAGATGTCGAAGAGGTGGGCCTGCTGCTCGTGGAGCGTGCGGGTCACGGCGGCCAGTGCGGCGGCCTTCTCGGGGGTGTCCTCGAAGTCCGCGCTGTGGATCGAGAGCGTCTCCTGCGCGGGCGTCCACCAGCGTTCGCGCCCGTCGCCCCGCTGGGCCTGCGGCGCCTCCTCGATGAGGCCGTGCTCGGCGAGTTTGCGCAGGTGGTAGCTGACGAGGGAGACCGCCTCGTCCACCTCGTCGGCGAGCTGGGACGCGGTGGCGGCGCGGGCGACCTTCAACGCGCCGTAGAGCTTCAGCCGCAGCGGGTGGCCGAAGGCCTTGAGGGTGCCCACGTCGGTGACGCGGCGGCGCTGTTGTCTGCTCATGCCCCTCACCGTAGATACGAAGGGAAAATTGCACAACAAATATTGCACAACTTTCCCTTCGTATCACTGCGCGAAAGGGCCCCGGCCACCCCGCAGGGGCGACCGGGGCCCGGAATCCGCCCGGAGGGCTACCGCACCGGGTGCCCGGCTTCCCGCAGCGTCTCCTTGACCTCGCCGATCCGCAGATCGCCGAAGTGGAAGACCGACGCCGCGAGGACCGCGTCCGCGCCCGCCGCGACGGCCGGCGGGAAGTGCTCCAGCCTGCCCGCGCCGCCGGAGGCGATCACCGGGACCGTGACGTGCCTCCGCACCGCCTCGATCATCTCGATGTCGTAGCCGTCCTTCGTGCCGTCGGCGTCCATCGAGTTCAGCAGGATCTCGCCCGCGCCCAACTCGGCCGCCCGGTGGGCCCATTCGACCGCGTCGATCCCGGCGGACTTCCGGCCGCCGTGGGTCGTCACCTCGAAGGACCCGGACTCGGTCCGCCGCGCGTCCACCGAAAGGACGAGCACCTGGCGCCCGAAGCGCTCCGCGATCTCACGGATCAGGTCGGGGCGCGCGATGGCCGCGGTGTTGACCCCGACCTTGTCCGCGCCCGCGCGCAGCAGCTTGTCGACGTCCTCCGCGGTGCGCACGCCACCGCCCACCGTGAGCGGGATGAAGACCTGCTCGGCGGTGCGGCGGACCACGTCGTACGTCGTCTCGCGGTTGCCGGAGGAGGCCGTGATGTCCAGGAAGGTGAGCTCGTCGGCGCCCTCGGCGTCGTACACCTTCGCCATCTCGACGGGGTCGCCCGCGTCGCGCAGGTTCTGGAAGTTGACTCCCTTGACCACCCGGCCGTTGTCCACGTCCAGGCAGGGGATCACACGGACCGCGAGCGTCATGCGGGGGCTCCTCGGAAGGCTTCCAGTTCCACTTCGACCAGGATGCGCGGGTCGACGAAGCCGGAGACGACCGCCATGGTCGTCACCGGGCGCGCGGCCCCGAAGACCTCCTTGTGCGCCCGGCCCACCTCCTCGGCGTCCCGCGCGTGGGTCAGGAACATCCGGGTGCGGATGACGGACTCGACCCCGAGGCCGAACTCGGCGATCGCGTCCAGGGCGCCCGCCATCGCGACCCGCGCCTGCTCGTAGGGGTCGCCCTCGCCGTACAGGACGTCGCCCTTGAAGGAGGTGGTGCCGCCGACCACGACCCGGTCGCCCGCCTCGACGGCACGGGCGAAGCCGAAGGCCTCCTCCCAGGGGCTCCCGCTCTGCACTCGTCGTACGCCACTCATCGCGCCACGGCCTCCAGCGCTTCCTCCAGCGTGAACGCCTTGGCGTAGAGCGCCTTGCCGACGATCGAGCCCTCGACGCCGAGCGGGACGAGCTCGGCGATGGCGCGCAGGTCGTCCAGCGAGGACACCCCGCCGGACGCCACGACCGGGCGGTCCGTCGCCGCGCAGACGTTCTTCAGGAGCTCCAGGTTCGGGCCCTGCAGCGTGCCGTCCTTGGCGATGTCGGTGACCACGTAGCGCGCGCAGCCCTCGGAGTTGAGGCGCTCCAGGGTCTCGTAGAGGTCGCCGCCGTCGCGGGTCCAGCCGCGGCCGCGCAGGGTCGTGCCGCGGACGTCGAGGCCGACCGCGATCTTGTCGCCGTGCTCGGCGATGACCTTGGCGACCCAGTCGGGGGTCTCCAGGGCGGCCGTGCCGAGGTTGACGCGGGTGCAGCCGGTGGCGAGGGCGGCGGCCAGCGAGGCGTCGTCGCGGATGCCGCCGGAGAGCTCGACCTTGATGTCCATGGCCCTGGTGACCTCGGCGATCAGGTCCCGGTTGTCGCCGGTGCCGAACGCGGCGTCCAGGTCGACCAGGTGCAGCCACTCGGCGCCCGCCCGCTGCCAGGCGAGTGCGGCCTCCAGCGGCGAGCCGTAGGAGGTCTCGGTGCCGGACTCGCCGTGGACGAGGCGCACGGCCTGGCCGTCGCGGACGTCGACGGCGGGAAGGAGTTCGAGGGTGCTCACAGGGTTCCGATCCAGTTGGTGAGGAGCTGGGCGCCGGCGTCGCCGGACTTCTCGGGGTGGAACTGGGTGGCGCTCAGGGCGCCGTTCTCGACGGCCGCCACGAAGGGCTCGCCGTGCGTGGACCAGGTGACGCGCGGGGCGCGCATCGCCGGGTTCGCGACTTCGAGGGACCAGTCGGACACGGCGTAGGAGTGCACGAAGTAGAAGCGGGCGTCGTCGTCCAGGCCCTTGAAGAGCGTGGACCCCGCGGAGGCCTGGACCGTGTTCCAGCCCATGTGCGGGACGATGTCGGCCTTGAGGGGCTCGACCGTGCCGGGCCACTCGTCCAGGCCCTCGGTCTCCTCGCCGTGCTCGATGCCGCGCGCGAAGAGGATCTGCATGCCCACGCAGATGCCCATCACGGGGCGTCCGCCGGACAGGCGGCGGCCCACGATCCAGTCGCCGCGCGCCTCCTTCAGCCCCTTCATACAGGCGGCGAAGGCGCCGACGCCGGGGACGAGGAGGCCGTCGGCGTTCATGGCCTTGTCGTAGTCGCGGGTGATCTCGACGTCGGCTCCCGCGCGCGCGAGGGCGCGCTCGGCGGAGCGGACGTTGCCGAAGCCGTAGTCGAAGACGACGACCTTCTTGGGAGTGCTCATGTCGCGTACGCCTCCCGTCAGTTCCAGTAGTCGAGCCGCAGGATGCCCGCGGCCAGACACATCACGGCACCGATGGAGAGCAGCGTGATCAGGCTCTTCGGCATGCCCTGCTTGACGAAGGAGATGACGCCGCCGATCAGGAAGAGACCGACGACGATCAGGATGGTGTTGAGACCGTTCATGGCTTTACAGCGCACCCTTCGTGGAGGGAAGGATGCCGGCCGCGCGCGGGTCGTGCTCACAGGCGTAGCGCAGGGCGCGGGCCAGGGCCTTGAACTGGCACTCCACGATGTGGTGGGCGTTGCGCCCGTACGGCACGTGGACGTGCAGGGCGATCTGCGCCTGCGCGACGAAGGACTCCAGGATGTGCCGGGTCATCGTCGTGTCGTACTCGGCGCCGATCATGGGCGCCATGTTCTCGGGCTCGGTGTGCACGAGGTAGGGGCGGCCGCTGAGGTCGACGGTCACCTGGGCGAGCGACTCGTCCAGCGGGACCGTGCAGTTGCCGAAGCGGTAGATGCCGACCTTGTCGCCGAGCGCCTGCTTGAACGCGGCGCCGAGGGCGAGCGCGGTGTCCTCGATGGTGTGGTGCGAGTCGATGTGCAGGTCGCCCTCGGTCTTGACCGTGAGGTCGAAGAGGCCGTGGCGGCCGAGCTGGTCGAGCATGTGGTCGTAGAAGCCGACCCCGGTCGACACGTCGACCTTGCCGGTGCCGTCGAGGTCGATCTCGACGACGACGGAGGTCTCCTTGGTGGTCCGCTCGATTCTTCCAACACGCCCAACGCGAGTCATGCGCTCTGCTCCTTCTTCAGTTCGCGTACCGCATCGAGGAACGCGTCGTTTTCGGCGGGGGTTCCCGCGGAGACCCGCAGCCATCCCGGCACTCCGTTGTCCCGGACCAGGACGCCCCGGTCGAGGATCCGCCGCCACACCTCATGGGCGTCGGCGAACCGTCCGAACTGCACGAAGTTGGCGTCGGAGTCGGTCACTTCGTAGCCCATCGCCCGCAACTCGGTGACGAGCCGGTCGCGCTCGGCCTTGAGCTGCTCGACGTACTTCAGGAGCGTGTCGGTGTGCTCCAGGGCGGCGAGCGCGGTGGCCTGCGTGACGGCCGACAGGTGGTACGGCAGGCGCACCAGCTGCACCGCGTCGACGACCGCGGGGTCGGCGGCGAGGTAGCCGAGGCGCAGCCCGGCCGCGCCGAAGGCCTTCGACATGGTGCGCGAGACGACGAGGTTCGGCCGCCCCGCGATCAGCGGGAGCAGCGAGTCGCCGTGGCTGAACTCGACGTACGCCTCGTCGATCACCACCATGGACGGCTTCGCGGCCTGCGCGGCGTCGTACAGCGCGAGGACGGTCTCGGCCGAAACGGCGTTGCCCGTGGGGTTGTTGGGGGTCGTGATGAACACGACGTCCGGCTGGTTCTCCGCGATGGCCTTCGTGGCCGCGTCGACGTCGATCGTGAAGTCGTCGTGGCGCGGGCCCGAGATCCAGGCCGTGCCGGTGCCGCGGGCGATGAGGCCGTGCATCGAGTACGAGGGCTCGAAACCGATGGCCGTACGGCCCGGCCCGCCGAAGGTCTGCAGGAGCTGCTGGATGACCTCGTTCGAGCCGTTGGCCGCCCAGACGTTGGCGAGGGCGACCTCGTGCCCGGAGGTGGAGGTGAGATAGCGCGCGAGCTCGGTGCGCAGCTCGACCGCGTCCCGGTCGGGGTAGCGGTTCAGGTCGCGGGCGGCCTCGCGCACGCGCTCGGCGATGCGGTCGACCAGGGCGTCCGGCAGCGGGTAGGGGTTCTCGTTCGTGTTCAGGCGTACGGGTACGTCGAGCTGGGGCGCGCCGTAGGGGGACTTGCCGCGCAGCTCGTCGCGGACGGGGAGGTCGTCGATCCTGGTCACTTGCTCTCCGGCACCTTCCATCCGAACCTCGCCTTGATCGCCGCGCCGTGCGCCGGCAGGTCCTCGGCCTCGGCGAGCGTGACCACGTGGTGCGCCACGTCGGCCAGGGCCTCGCGGGTGTAGTCGACGATGTGGATGCCGCGCAGGAACGACTGGACGCTCAGCCCCGAGGAGTGGCAGGCGCAGCCGCCGGTCGGCAGGACGTGGTTGGAGCCCGCGCAGTAGTCGCCGAGGGAGACCGGCGCCCAGGGGCCGACGAAGATCGCGCCCGCGTTCTTGACGCGGTCGGCGACGGCGGTGGCGTCCGCGGTCTGGATCTCCAGGTGCTCGGCGCCGTACGCGTCGACGACCCTGAGACCCTCCGCCAGGCCGTCCACCAGGACGATCGCGGACTGGCGGCCGCTGAGCGCGGGGACGATCCGGTCCTCGACGTGCTTGGTGGCGGCGACCTGCGGCTCCAGCTCCGCGGCGACCGCGTCGGCGAGCGCCACGGAGTCGGTGACGAGCACGGCCGCCGCGAGCGGGTCGTGCTCGGCCTGGCTGATCAGGTCGGACGCGACGTGCGCCGGGTCGGCGGTGTCGTCCGCGAGGACCGCGATCTCGGTCGGGCCCGCCTCGGTGTCGATGCCGATGCGCCCGGTGAAGTAGCGCTTGGCGGCCGCGACCCAGATGTTGCCGGGGCCGGTGACCATGTTGGCGGGGACGCAGGACTCGGTGCCGTACGCGAACATGGCGACGGCCTGGGCGCCGCCGACCGCGTACACCTCGTCGATGCCGAGGAGCGCGCAGGCGGCGAGGATCGTCGGGTGCGGAAGCCCGCCGAACTCCTTCTGCGGCGGGGACGCGAGCGCCATGGACTCGACACCGGCCTCCTGCGCCGGGACCGCGTTCATGATCACGGAGGAGGGGTAGACGGAGCGGCCGCCGGGTGCGTAGAGCCCGACGCGCTCGACCGGTACCCACTTCTCGGTGACCTTGCCGCCGGGCACGACCTGGGTGGTGTGCGGGGCGCGGCGCTGCTCGCGGTGGACGAGACGGGCACGCCGGATCGACTCCTCCAGCGCGGCACGGACCTCGGGGTCGAGACCGGCCAGCGCCTCGGTGAGCGCGGCGGCGGGCACGCGCACCCGGTCCAGGCGCACGCCGTCGAACTTCTCCGCGTACTCGATCAGCGCCGCGTCGCCACGATGATGCACGTCCTCGCAGATGGGCCGCACCTTCTCCAGGGCGGCCGCGACGTCGAAGTCGGCACGGGGCAGCAGGGCGCGCAGGGCGGGACCCGACGGAAACTCCGTGAGGGCATCGCCGCGCAGATCGATTCGAGAGATCACATGGCCAATTCTCTCAGACCTTCTTTCGACGCCGGACGCCCGTATCACTGGCTGATATGGAGCCCGGAAGACGACGTTCACCACTAGCGTTCAGCCGGTCACCGAACGGGCATTAGACATATGTACGAGGCACAGGTGTGCCACCAGGACGGGGAGGGCAACAGCAGTGGTCGACGACGTCGGCGCCGGGGACCCGCCGGACGGTCTTACCGCCGCGGAGATCGGCATGTGGCAGGCGTTCCGCAACGGCAGCGTCTACGACCTCAGGTCGGGCGACGCGGCGGCCGACGATCCGCACGGCGGCCACCCCTGGGGCCCCGAGCGCAGCGTGCGGGCGCGCATCGTGTGCTGGCTGCTGCTCGACGGACCGCCCGCCCTGGCGGGCCGGGTCTCCTCGCTGAAGCTCGCGGGCGTGCAGATCACCGACGTACTCGATCTCGCGGGCGGCACCGTCGTGCCGTACGCCGAGATGAAGCACTGCCGCTTCGAGAAGGAGGTCCTGCTCCCCGAGGCCCGCTTCACCACGCTGCGCCTCGTCGACTGCTCGATCCCGCGCATCGAGGCGGCCCGGCTGCACACCGAGGGCGATCTGCACCTGCCGCGCTGCCGCGTGCACAACGGCATCCGCCTGACCGACGCCCAGATCGGCACCGACCTGCTCCTGAACCAGGCCGTGGTCTACCGCGACCGGCGCAGCCGCTCCATCACCGGCGACGGCCTCACCGTCGGCCAGGACCTGCAGGCCGAGATGATGGAGTCGCACGGCGAGCTGAGCCTGCGCGGCGCGAAGGTCGGCGTCTCGCTCAGCCTGCGCGGCAGCAAGCTCATCAACCAGTACGGCAGGCAGGCGCTCAACGCCCCGCAGCTGACCGTCGAGCGCACCCTCTACCTGACGCCGGCCGCCGTCGGCAATCCGCCGCAGACCAGCGGCACCACCCCGGCGCGCGGCACCCGCGTGCAGCGCTTCGAGGCCGAGGGCGGCATCCGCCTGGACGACGGCCGCTTCGGGGACGCCATCGACTTCGCGCAGGCCCGCTTCACGCTCCAGAACGACCAGGAGATCTCGCTGCGCCGTGTCCAGACGCCCGAGCTGCGCTTCCTCGGCGAGGCGCCGCAGCGCGGCAAGGTCGTGCTCTCCGGTGCCCGGGTCGTCAACCTCATCGACAAGTCGACCAGTTGGCCGGGCCCTGGCGGCCTCCAGATGGGCGGGTTCACCTACGAGAACCTCGTGCCGCAGGGCAGCTTCCCGCTCTCCCGGCGGCTCAGCTGGGTGGCGGCCGCGACCGCCGAGTACAACCCCGAGCCGTACGAGAAGCTGGCCACCGTCCTGCGCAACGGCGGCGAGGACGCCGACGCCCGCGAGGTCCTCCTCGCCAAGCAGCGCAGGCGCCGCGAGACGCTGCCGCTGGCGGCGAAGCTGTGGGGGTACGCCCAGGACTGGACGGTCGCGTACGGCTACCGTCCCGGCCGGGCCGCGGTCTGGATGGCGGTGCTCTGGGCGGTGAGCGCGGTGGCCTTCTCGCGCGCCGACCACCCGGCGATCAAACCGGGCGAGCACCCGCACTGGAACCCCGCGCTGTTCGCCCTCGACCTGCTGCTGCCCGTCATCAACCTCGGCCAGGACAGCTACTGGCAGCTGCGCGGCGGCTGGCAGTGGTTCTCGACGGTCCTGATCCTGCTCGGCTGGATCCTTGCGACGACGGTGGCCGCGGGGGCGACACGACTGCTGCGGCGCAGCTGAGACCCTTCTCCGCGGCTGCCCGCGCGGCCGGATCACGCCCCCGCGGCCGCCGCGGCTGAACCGTTATCGGACAGCAGGCAACCATCCCGGCCCTTTGACCGTCATCCCTGCGCAACGAACAATTGGGCAACCACGACGGTGACCGGCGACCCCCGCGCGAGCGGTGCCGGTTGAGGCGCAAAGGAGGGCACGGTGCTGCGTGCCTTCATCCGTACCGCCCGCATGGTCAGGCACACCCCGCGCCTTGCCGAGGGGCTGCCGCCGGACGACGAGGTGCTCCTCGACGTGCCCGACGAACGGCTCGCCCCCGCGCTCGTCGCCGCGGGCCGGGGCGACTACGGCCCGGCCGCCAAGGTCCTCGCCACCACCCGCGAGGCCGCCGAGTGGGAGAACCGCGACCGCTACACCATGCGGCTCGCCGCCTTCGCCCGCTCCCGCCCCGAGTGGTTCGACTCCTGGCTCGGCGCGTCCCCGCACGACCCGGACGCCCTCCTCGTCAAGGCCGAGCTCGCGGTCGTCCGCGGCTGGGAGTCACCGGCGCGCGCCGAGCTCCTGCGCGACGCGGGCCCGCTCCTGACCGCCGCCGCCGAGGCCGATCCGCGCGACCCGGTGCCCTGGCGGATCGCCCTGGACCACGCCCGCGGCACGCACGCCCCGCACACCGTCTTCGAGCGGCTGTGGGAGGAGGCGGTGCGCCGCTCCTCGTACCACTACGGCTGCCACGCCTCCGCCCTGCAGTACCTCTCCGCCGCCTGGTACGGCTCGCACCGCGAGTGCTTCGACTTCGCCGAGCGCGCGGCGGCCGACGCCCTGCCCGGCTCGTTGATACAGGTCCTTCCCGCCCGCGCGGCCTTCGCGTATCTGACCTCCCCTTCGGGCAAGGTGCCGCGCGAGCGCCTGGACGCGGCGGCCGACCTCGCGATCAGGCTCTCACGGGAGTACGGCGCCGGGGATCCGTGGCCCGCCGAGGTCCGCAATCTCCTCACGTACGTCCTGGTCCGCCTGGAGCGCTGGCAGGACGCCCTGGAACAGCTGCGTCTGATCGGCCCGTACGCGACGTCCTTCCCCTGGGACCGGATGGCGGAGGATCCGCTCGGCCAGTTCCTCGAACTGCGCGACGGCGTGCGCATCGAAGTGGCGTCGATGACGCCGCTGCGCGCTCCGGGCGAACGCGACCGCTCCGGCGAGCATTAGGCTTGCCGGTCGTGACCACCCGGCTTCCGCTCTTCCCGCTCAACTCGGTGCTGTTCCCCGGCCTCGTGCTGCCGCTGAACGTCTTCGAGGAGCGATATCGCGCCATGATGCGCGAGCTGCTCAAGACCCCCGAGGAGGAGCAGCGCCAGTTCGCCGTCGTCGCGATCCGCGACGGCCTGGAGGTGGCGCCGAGCGCGCCAGGACTCCCCGACCAGACGGCGCTGCCCGAGGGCGGCCCCGCCGCCGGCTTCGGCGACGACCCGATCAAGGCCTTCCACGGCATGGGCTGCGTGGCGGACGCCGCGACGATCAGGGAGCGCCCCGACGGCGGCTTCGAGGTCCTCGCCACGGGCACGACCCGGGTGCGGATCCACTCGGTCGACGCCTCCGGCGCCTTCCTGACCGCCGAGGTCGAGGAGGTCCCCGAGGAGCCGGGCGACGGCGCGGGCGCCCTGGCCGAGGGCGTCCTGCGCGCCTTCCGCTCCTACCAGAAGCGTCTTGCCGGGGCCCGGGAGCGCTCGCTGTCGACGGGGGCGGAGCTGCCGGACGACCCGTCCGTCGTGTCGTACCTGGTCGCCGCGGCGGCCGTCCTGGACACCCCCACCAAGCAGCGGCTCCTGGAGGCCCCGGACACCGCGGCGCGGCTGCGGGACGAGCTGAAAATGCTGCGCGCCGAGACCGCGATCATCCGTAACCTGCCGTCGCTGCCCGCGATCGACCTCACCCGCGGGACGACCAGCCTCAACTGACGACCGGGCCGGCCGACGTACGGCCTCACCTGACATAAGGCGCGAGCACCTTGGCGAAGAAGCAGAAGAAGCAGCAGCCGGGCGGCACCCCGGCCACGGTCGCCCTGACCGCGGCGGGCACCGACTTCACCGTCCACTCCTACGAGCACGACCCGTCCCACCCCTCGTACGGCGACGAGGCCGCCGAGGCGATGGGCGTCTCCCCCGACCGGGTCTTCAAGACGCTGGTGGCCGAGGTCGACGGCGAACTGACCGTCGCCGTCGTCCCCGTCGCGGGCTCCCTCGACCTGAAGGCGCTGGCCGCCGCGGTCTCCGGCAAGCGCGCCGTGATGGCCGACCCGGCCGCCGCCGAGCGCACCACGGGCTATGTGCGGGGCGGCATCTCACCGCTCGGCCAGCGCAAGAAGCTGCGTACGGTCCTGGACGACTCGGCGTCCGCGCACGCCACGATCTGTGTCTCCGCGGGGCGCCGCGGCCTCGAGGTCGAGCTGGCGCCGGGCGACTTGGCGGGCCTCACCGGCGCGGTGCTCGCGCCGATCGGCAGGGCCTGACCGCCTCGCGCGCGTACGACGTGAAAGCGCCCTCGACACATGCCCCGCGCCGGACTAGTACCGAGGGCATGTCGAAGAAGACGCGCATGCGGAAGTGGCGGGCGAAGAAGCGCAAGGCCAACCACGGGAAGCGTCCCGCCTAGGAACCCAGGCCCTCGGGGTGACCGTCGCTCCGGGGGCCTTCATAGGGCGCGGGCTCCGCGTACGGATCCGGGTCCCGCGGGCCGAACAGCGCGGTGAGGCCGAGGTGCACGGCAAGCGCCGCCACCGGCCAGGCGAGGAGCGTGCCCTTGGCCTTGAGTTCGAGCGGGGCGTCGAAGACGACGCCCTTGCCGACGGACCTGGCGTGCGCCGCGACGTCCGTCTCGGGGCCGAGCCAGATCCCGGCCCGCCACGCGAGCAGCGCGCCCAGCAGGCTGCCGAGCGCGAGACCGACGACGAGCGGAATGCCGCCGCGCCTGCGCAGCAGGAAGACGACGACGCCGCTGACGGCGCCGAAGCCCAGCGCGAGCAGGGTGAACGTTCCGTCGACGCCGATCGCCTGCTCGCCCTCGGTGTCCTCCAGGAACACCACCTTGCCGTCCGAGATGAGCGGCACACGCGGCGCGAGCCACATCCACAGCAGTCCGAGCAGGACGCCGCTCACGGCCACCGCGACCATGATCACTGCGGCCTGCCGCACTTCGGTCTTCATTCCGGGACCGTCCTCCTCGTATCCGTAAGGAGGCGTGGCTCCCGACGGCTGCGCGGCTGCCTGCCAGGGGTCGTGCGGGGGTTGGTCGTGCGGCGGTTGGGAGGGTGTCAGCGGTGCGGTCACCCCCACATCGTGCCAGCAGTCCCTGTGCGGCGCGTCACCGGACGGCCGCCCGGCGGTACGCCCAGGTGGCGACCGCGAGCGAAACCACGCCGACCCCCGCGCAGACCGCCAGATCGAGGGCGACGACCGCCCAGTCCGGATCCGGCCCGAACGTGTGGGCGAAGGCTTCCACGCCGTACGTCGAGGGCAGCAGGTCACGCGCGTACTGCAGCACCGCGGGCATGCGGTCGGCCGGAAGCACGCCGAGCAGCAGCGCCGCCGACATGCCCATCTGACCGAGCAGCGTGGCCAGTTCGGGCCGTGGCGCGAGCAGCCCGAGGGCCGCGCCGAGCCCCGCGAGCGCGGCACCGGCGAGCGGGATCACCGCGACGAGCACCCACAGGTGCGTGAGCGGAAGCCCGAAGAGCCCGCACCCGACGATCGCCGTGACGAAGGTGCCGGGCACCGTGAACGAGGCGTACGCGGCCGCGGCCCCCAGGACCACGGCGGCGGGCGGCACGGGCAGCGTGGCGTAGTGGTCGAGGCCGCCGTCGGCACGGAGCTGCCCGAAGTACTGGGCGAGCAGGTTGAGCGCGACGAACGCGACGACGAGCACGGAGGAACCGGCGACGACCGCCCGCGCCTCCCCGCCCCCGTCGACGACGCCCCGCATCAGGATCATGATCCCGACGGACTGGAAGGTCGCCACGAAGAGCAGCGGTATCCGCGCGACCCGCGCGCGGGACAGCTGGGCGCGGTAGACGGCGGACAGCGCCGGAAGGAGCCGGGCGGGGGGCCCGAGGGGCGCGGGCCCGTCGATGTCCGGCTCGGCACGCCCTTCGCCCCGCACCACGACTTCAAGCGGAACGGCACTCACCGCAGAACCCTTCTGTAGCTGTCCCTACGTACACACCTCGGCGCGGAGTGTCGGGCAGGTGGGTGGGGAACATCCGCCGCGAGGCGGCGGCACAGGAAGACCCCGGCGAACCCGCGGCAGAAGTCACGCCTTCACCAACCCTCTGCTGCTGCCGCCCAACGCAAGATAGACGTCCTCAAGGCTCGGCGTGGCCAGCGTGAAGTCGTCCAGCGCGGCGAACGCGGCCCCGCCCGTCACCGCGGCGACCGCGGCCCGCGCCTCGTCGGGCGCGAGCCGCAGGGACCACCGCCGCCCCGACTCCACCGCGGAGGATCGCAACGCGGCCACCTCGGGGACGTCCAGCGGCGCCCGCTCCCGCCACACGAGCTCCACGCGGACCTCGTCGGCGACCTTCTCCTTGAGCCCGGCGGGGCTGTCGCAGGCGATGACCTTGCCGCGGTCGAGCACGGCGACGCGGTCGAGCACGGTCTCGGCCTCGATGACGTTGTGGGTCACCAGCAGAACGGTCGTCCCGCGCTCGGCCCTGCGCCGGTCGATCGCCGACCAGACGGCGCGCCGCGCGACGGGGTCCATCCCGGTGGTCGGCTCGTCGAGGACGAGCAGCTGCCGCTCCCCCACCAGCGCGGCGGCGAAGCAGGCGAGCCTGCGCTGTCCGCCGGAGAGCTTCTTCAGGGGGCGCGAGGCCAGCGCCACAAGACCCAGCTCGTCGAGGACCGCGTCCCGCTCGGCGCGCGCCTGCCGCACGTCGAGCCCCCGCAGCCGCGCGGTCGTCTCGACGGCGAGCGACACGGTCAGCTCGTCCAGCGCGGTGGACTCCTGCCCCAGATAGGCGAGGATCCGCGCGGCCCGTTCGGGGTGGCGCACGATGTCGTGCCCGAGGATCTCGACGCTGCCGCCGTCGGGCCGCATCAGGCCGGTCAGCTGGCGTACGAGGGTGGACTTGCCTGCGCCGTTGGGGCCGAGCAGCCCGAAGATCTCCCCGCGCCCCACCGTCAGACAGATCCCGTCGGTCGCGCGGACCTCGGGCGTCGCGGGTCTGCCGCGCCTGCGGCGGGCGGCCGGATACGTCTTGACCAGGTCGCGCACCGCGCAGACGGCGTCGATGCCGTGTTCCTTGCGGAGCCCCTGTCGGACTGCCGGTGCCGGGCGCGTACTCACGAAGGACGAGACTACGGGGTCCGCGGGCACCGACGACGCCCGGGGCGCCCCGTACGCCCCGTATCAGTCACCTGCCCGGTCCCCCACGGGCGCGTGCTCGGCGGCCGTCCGCACGTCGATCTCCCGCCAGAAACCGGCCCGGATCGCGTACCGGTCGTGCTCGTCGATCTGGTCGTCCTTGTGGGCGAGCAGGCCGAAACGCGCGGCATAGCGCAGCAGCTCGCCGTCGATGCGGTGCGGGATGCGCGGGTACATCGTCGACAGCTTCTGCAGGTTGTGCTGTTCCGGGAGCCGCGCCATCCAGCGCCGCGCGAACACCTGTCCGACCTCGTACGGGTCGCCGCCGACGGTGGTGATGTCCTCCTCGCGGTCGGCCCACCGCTGCTCGGCCGTGGTCAGCTGGGCGAGGGTGGGCAGCGCGGCGGCCTCGGGGCTCTCGGAGGCGACGCCGGGCCGCTCGACCCAGCCCTTGTCGGAGGACCAGCGCAGCGTCGCGTTCGTGGGGTGCTGCGCGACCTGGGTGCCGGGGCCGCGCAGGGCGGCCAGGTCCTTGGGGGTGGGCACGCCCTTGCCCGCGGGGATGCGGTGCTCCTCGGCGTCCTGGCCGTTGGCCGAGGCGTCGGCGTGCCGGACGGGTGCCTCCTCCTCGGCGCGCTGCGCGGCGGCGGCGAGCGCGGACTCCGGCAGCGGGGCGGAGAGGATCGCGGCGATCTCGGGGCGCGGCGCGGGCGGCGGCGCGCAGGTGCCGGTGAGCTCCTTGGGGCGTACGGCCTTGGTGATCCAGGCCCGGTCGAGCACGCGCCGCTCGTCGGCCTCGGCGACCAGGTCCTCGGACTGGTTGTAGTCGCCGTCGGCGGCCTGGACGGCCCACAGGTGGACGGCGACGCCGTGCTCCTTCGCGGCCATCATGCCGGGCAGCAGATCGCCGTCGCCGGTGACGAGCACGACGTCCGAGCAGGCGCGGTTGCGGGCCAGCTCGGTGAGCTCGGCGTGCATCGCGGCGTCGACGCCCTTCTGCGCCCAGCGCCCGTCGCTGCGGGTCAGGGCGCCGAGCCGGACCGTCACGCGCGGCATCACGCGCAGTCGGCGGTGCTCGGGCTGCGGCACGCGGTCAGGGGCCCCGTCGAACCAGTAGATGCGCAGCAGGGGGCGTTCGGTGTCCGATTCCGCGCGTTCGCGCAGGCCCTGGATCAGGGCGGTGTGATCGACGGTGATCCGGGATCTGGACGGTTCGCCGGCGAGGAGACTCGCGGCGGCACCCAGCAGATACCCGGCGTCCACCAGGACGATGCAGCGGTCCACGCGATCCACCCTCTTTCCCTGGAGGTTCCCTGACGTTCTTGGAAGTTCCCGAAAAGTGCCCGGAGGTTCCTGGACGTTCCCTCGAAGGCCCACGAACACACCCTGTAACGACAACGAATCAGGGGTACGGGTCCACGTCGGGTTTCTTCGAGTCTGCCCGACCCGGCGGAGGTTAACGGCCCGAACTCGATCTTCGGCGTGGCGCAACCGCGGACAACGCTCCGAGAGCCCTTGTCACACACGGTAATTCTCCGAAATGCACACCTTGTCGCCATATGTGAATCTGGTCGCGTCCTGGCCCCCAGATCCCCCTCAGGAGGAAGATCACCATGGCCAAGAACAAGAACCGCAAGCAGGGCGGCCAGCAGAACCGCGCCTCGGCGGCCGAGCAGGCGTCCGAGCAGGCCAAGTCGGCCGCCTCCGACGCCCAGTCGGCCGTGCAGTCGCAGGCGCAGGGCAGCCCCGCTGATGTTGCCCGTAAGCACCAGCGTCGCTTCGGCCACAACTGACGCACACCCAGGCACACATGAGGGGCGCACCCGATACGGGTGCGCCCCTCACGCGCTTCTCTTACGTCGGCCCGTGGGCCAGCGCCTGCACCAGCCCTTGGGTCAGCCCGCCAGGCAGGACGGGCCGAGCAGCACCTTGAGGTCGCCGAAGAGCGCCGGGTCCGGCTTCACCCGGTGTCGGTCGAGCCGCAGCACGGTGGTCTTCTGCGCTCCCTGGAGCTTGATCCGCACCTCGCTGTTGCCCCGGTGGTGGCTGAGGATCTCGCCGAGACGGGTGACCATCGGAGGGCTCACCTTGACGGTCGGGATGGTGATCAGCACGGGCGCGTTGGTGCCCGCGTTCGACAGGTCGGGGACCTGCATCTCCATGGCGACGAGCCGCGGCACGTCCTCGCGCTTGTCGAGGCGGCCCTTGACGAACACCACGGCGTCCTCGACGAGTTGGGTCGACACCAGCTGATAGGTGGCCGGGAAGAACATGCACTCGATGGAGCCCGCGAGGTCCTCCACGGTGGCGATGGCCCAGGCGTTGCCCTGCTTGGTCATCTTGCGCTGCAGGCCCGAGATGATGCCGCCGATGGTGACGACCGAGCCGTCGGAGAAGTCGCCGCCGGTCAGCTGCCCGATGCCCGCGTCCGCCTTGTCGGAGAGCACGTGCTCCAGGCCGAAGAGCGGGTGGTCGGAGACGTACAGGCCGAGCATCTCCCGCTCCTGGGCGAGCAGATACGTCTTCTCCCACTCGTCCTCGGAGAACTCGACGTCGAGTCCGAAGCCCGGCTCGTCGCCGCCGGACTCCTCGCCCATGCCCCCGAAGAGGTCGAACTGCCCCTCGGCCTCCTTGCGCTTGACCGCGACCACGTTGTCGATCATCGGCTCGTACTGCGCGGTCAGGCCCTTGCGGGTGTGGCCCATCGTGTCGAACGCGCCCGCCTTGATCAGCGATTCGGTGGTGCGCTTGTTGCAGGCGGTCGCCTCGACCTTGTCGAGGTAGTCGGGGAAGGAGGTGAACTTCCCCTTCGCCTTGCGCGACCGGATGATCGACTCGACCACGTTCGTACCGACGTTACGGACGGCCTCCAGGCCGAAGAGGATCACGTCGTCGCCCTGGGCGGCGAAGTTGTGCACCGACTCGTTCACGTTCGGCGGGAGGACCTTGATGCCCATGCGCCGGCACTCGTTGAGGTAGACGGCCGACTTGTCCTTGTCGTCCTTCACCGAGGTGAGCAGCGCGGCCATGTACTCGGCCGGGTAGTTCGCCTTCAGGTAGGCGGTCCAGTAGGTGACCAGGCCGTACGCGGAGGAGTGCGCCTTGTTGAACGCGTAGCCGGCGAAGGGGACCAGGACGTCCCACAGGGCCTGGATCGCGGCGTCGGAGTAGCCGTTCTTGCGGGCGCCCGCCTGGAAGAGGACGAAGTTCTTCTCCAGCTCCTCGGGCTTCTTCTTGCCCATCACGCGGCGCAGGATGTCGGCTTCGCCGAGCGAGTAGCCGGCGATGATCTGCGCGGCCTTCTGCACCTGCTCCTGGTACACGATGAGGCCGTAGGTGAGGCCCAGCGTCTCCTTCAGGGGCTCTTCGAGCTCCGGGTGGATCGGCGTGATCTCCTGGCGGCCGTTCTTGCGCTCGGCGTAGTTCGTGTGCGAGTTCATGCCCATCGGGCCCGGCCGGTACAGGGCCGAGACGGCGGAAATGTCCTCGAAGTTGTCGGGCTGCATCTGGCGCAGCAGCGAGCGCATGGGGCCGCCGTCGAACTGGAAGACGCCGAGTGTGTCGCCGCGGCAGAGCAGTTCGAAGGTCTTGGGGTCGTCGAGCGGGAGGGAGAGCATCTCCAGGTCGATGCCCTTGTTGGCCCGCACCATCTTGACGGCGTCGTCCATGATGGTGAGGTTGCGCAGGCCCAGGAAGTCCATCTTGAGCAGGCCGAGCGACTCGCACTGGGGGTAGTCCCACTGCGTGATGGTCACGCCGTCGGTGTGCCGCACCCAGATCGGGGCGTGGTCGACGATCGGCTCGCTGGACATGATCACGCCGGCCGCGTGCACACCCATCTGCCGGACCAGGCCCTCCACGCCCTTGGCGGTGTCGATGACCTTCTTCACGTCCGGCTCGTTCTCGTACATCCCCCGGATCTCGCCCGCCTCGCTGTAGCGCGGGTGCTTGGGGTCGGTGATGCCGGAGAGGTCGATGCCCTTGCCGAGGACGTCGGCGGGCATCGCCTTGGTGAGGCGGTCGCCCATCGCGTACGGATATCCGAGCACGCGCGCGGAGTCCTTGATGGCGTTCTTCGCCTTGATCTTTCCGTACGTGCCGATCATGGCGACCTTGTCGGCGCCGTATTTCTCCGTCACGTACCTGATCACCTCGACGCGCCTGCGCTCGTCGAAGTCGATGTCGACATCGGGCATGGAGACGCGCTCGGGGTTGAGGAACCGCTCGAAGATCAGTCCGTGCGTGATCGGGTCGAGGTCGGTGATGCCCATGGCGTACGCGACGATCGAACCGGCCGCGGAGCCTCGGCCGGGGCCGACCGCGATGCCGTTGTTCTTGGCCCACATGATGAAGTCGGCGACCACGAGGAAGTACCCGGGGAACCCCATCTGGATGATGATGTCCATCTCGTACTCGGCCTGCTTCTGCCGGTCGTCCGGGACACCGTCCGGGTAGCGGCGCGCCATGCCGCGGCGGACCTCTTCCTGGAACCAGGTGACTTCGGTGAAGCCCTCCGGGATCTCGAACTTCGGCATCAGGTCGCGCTTCTCGAACATGCCGGTCGTGTCGATCTGCTCGGCCACGAGCAGCGTGTTCCGGCAGCCCTCCTGCCAGGCGTCCGAGGAGTCGATGGCGTACATCTCGTCCGTGGACTTCAGGTAGTAGCCGGTGCCGTCGAAGCGGAAGCGGTCCGGGTCCGAGAGGTTCTTGCCGGTCTGGATGCACAGCAGGGCGTCGTGGGCGACGGACTCGTGCGCGTACGTGTAGTGCGAGTCGTTCGTCACCAGCGGCGGGATGCCGAGCTTCTTGCCGATCTCGAGGAGCCCGTCCCGGACCCGGCGCTCGATCTCGATGCCGTGGTCCATCAGCTCCAGGAAGTACCGGTCCTTGCCGAAGATCTCCTGGTACTCCGCCGCCGACTTCAGCGCCTCGTCGAACTGGCCGAGGCGCAGACGGGTCTGCAGCTCACCGGACGGGCAGCCGGTGGAGGCGATGAGCCCCTCCGACCACTGGGAGATGGTCTCCTTGTCCATCCGCGGCCACTTCTGCAGCCAGCCCTCGGCGTACGCGTCCGAGGAGAGCCGGAACAGGTTGTGCAGACCGGTCTTGTTCGCCGCCCAGATCGTCTTGTGCGTGTAACCACCCGAACCGGAGACGTCATCGCGCTTCTGGTGCGGCTGGCCCCACTGGATCTTCCGCTTGTTCCTGCGCGACTCCGGGGCGACGTACGCCTCGATCCCGATGATCGGCGTCACACCCGCCTTCTGCGCCGAGTGGAAGAAGTCGTACGCACCGTGCA
This sequence comes from Streptomyces sp. NPDC025651, assembly GCF_055558735.1. Lineage (NCBI taxonomy): Bacteria > Bacillati > Actinomycetota > Actinomycetes > Kitasatosporales > Streptomycetaceae > Streptomyces > Streptomyces sp. NPDC025651. Next base: position 1,346,095 of record NZ_JBVHLZ010000001.1, on the reverse strand, counting down.
GGTTGCCGTGGTCGGACATCGCGATGTGCGTCATGCCCATCTCATTGGCCGCGTTGAACATGTCCTTGAGCCGCGCGGCACCGTCGAGCAGCGAGTACTGCGTGTGCACGTGCAGGTGCGTGAAGGGCGGCTTGGTCACGGCGGAAGGCCTCCGAATGAGTGCTGCGGCGCGAAGCGCCTCGGTCAGGGGTGGCGGTCGGGAGACGGGTGGGAGACAGGCTGCGGACAGTCTGGGGGGACAGCGTGGAAGTCTAATCCGGAGCACTGACAGTCGACGGGCACTCGGGAGTACGGTCGAGCGTTGGAAGGGGCGGAACATCTGTCCCACGGGGGTGGCCCGCCCGTCCCCATGTCACGCACCACCTTGTACCAGGAGGCACCCAGCGATGTCGGTCCCGCAGCCCACGGCTGAGCAGCGCGGCGAGCAGATCCTCGCCGTCTTCGACACCGCGTTCGGCGAGCTGCTTGCCGCGGACCCCGCCGCGTTCCGGGTGAAGTTCCGGAAGATGGCCTCCTCCGCCTTCGCGTTCTACCGCGGCACGGCCTGTCTCTTCTACGCCGACCAGGAGCGCGAGCAGCACGGCGGCCCCTACCTGGACGACCGCACCGGCCGCGTGTGGATCCACGGCGACCTGCACGCCGAGAACTTCGGCACGTACATGGACGCCCAGGGCCGCCTGATCTTCAACGTGAACGACTTCGACGAGGCGTACGTCGGCCCCTTCACCTGGGACCTGAAGCGCTTCGCCGCCTCCGTGGCCCTGATCGGCTACACCAAGGCGCTGGGCGACCAGCAGATCACCGACCTCGTGCGGATCTACGCCGCGGCGTACCGCGAGCGGATCCACGACCTGGCGACGGGCGCCAAGAGCGACGAGGTGCCGCCCTTCACGCTGGACACCGCCCAGGGCCCGCTCCTGGACGCGCTGCGCGACGCCCGCTCCCTGACCCGCTTCGGGCTGCTCGACTCGATGACGGAGATCCGCGACTTCGAGCGCCGCTTCGCGCCGGGCGGCGGCTCCATCGAGCTCGACGCCGCCACGCGCTACAAGGTGCTCGCGGCCTTCGACGGCTATCTGGAGACGCTCCCGGAGTCCTCGCTCACCCGCCCCGACTCGTACCGCGTGAAGGACGTCGTCGGCCGCCGCGGCATCGGCATCGGCTCCGCGGGCCTGCCCTCGTACAACATCCTCCTGGAGGGCAACAGCGACGCCCTGGAGAACGACGTCGTGATCTACCTCAAGCAGGCCCAGACCCCGGCGGTCTCGCGCCACATCACGGACCCGGCGATCCGCGGCTACTTCCAGCACGAGGGGCACCGCACGGTCATCTCGCAGCGCGCTCTCCAGGCGCACGCCGACCCGTGGCTCGGCTGGACCGAGCTGGACGGCGCGGGCCAGCTGGTCGCCGAGGTCTCGCCGTACGCGGTGGACCTGGACTGGTCCGACATCGACGACCTGGAGGAGATCTCCTCGGTCGTCGCCGACCTCGGCCGCGCCACGGCCACGATGCACGCCGCGGCGGACGACGAGAGCGGCCACTCGGACCTGGTGCCGTTCTCCACGGAGCGCGCCATCGACGCCGCCATCGCGGCCGACGAGGCCGGCTTCGCGGACCTGCTCGTGGACTTCGCGCACACGTACGGGGCACGCGCGCGTGCGGACCACCAGATCTTCGTCGACCTGTTCCGCAACGGTCGGATCCCGGGTCTGTAGGCATCCACCGGCCGATGTGGAACTCTTGGGCACCCTTTGGGGACCTCCCACAGGAACACATGGCACACTCCTCCGCGATGGACATATCAGGGACCCAGCTCAGAGCCGTGCGCGCGGCGCTGTTCACGGCGATCGTCGTGACGCTCTCCGCCGCGTCGCACGTGCTGCTGTCCCGCGTCCCCCTGCCGCTGACCACGGTCGCGGCGATCGCCGCAGCCGTCTTCGTCATCGCGTACGCCCTGGCGGGACGCGAGCGGGGCTACGGCCGGATCGCGGCCCTGCTGATCCCGCTCGAGCTGGCCGCCGACACCGTGTTCACCGCGGGCCAGCACGTCTGTTACGGCGAGGCGGGCGGCCCGGTCGCGGGTCCGCTGCGCTCGGTCGGCTTCGACGTGCTGTGCGGCGGGGCGCCCATCGGAACCCCGCTGGCCCGGATGACCGCCGAGGGCCACGGCGGCGCGGGCGCACTGCTCGCCGAGGCCGACCCCGGCGCCGCCTGGCTGCTGCTCGGCGCGCACGTCGGCGTGGGCCTGCTCGCCGCGGCCTGGCTCCGGCGCGGCGAGCGCGCCCTGGGGCAGCTCCTTCGCGCGGTCGCCGCCGCCACGTTCCGGCCGCTGCTGATCGCGGTCGCCGCGGTGGCGACGTCCCGCATGCCCGTTCGCCGCGCCCCGCGCCCCGCGCGCCGGGTGCGGGCGGCGCGCACGCGGCTGCTCGTGCACTTCGTGGGGCGGCGCGGACCGCCGTGCTCGGCCGTCTTCGCCTGAGCACAGCCCCACGCAGTCACCCACACGGAGAAACCACCATGAGCAAGCGCAACAGCCAGGCCGCCAAGTCCGCCGCCCGTGAGCGGATCCGCGCACAGCAGGAAGCCGAGCGGAAGCGGGAGAAGCGGAAGCGCGCCGCGATCGTCGGCGTCTCGATCGTCGGCGTCCTCGCGATAGCCGGCGGCGTCGGCTACGCCGTCATGCAGTCCAACAAGCCCGGCTACTGGGAAGAGGCCGGGGACAAGAAGCTGGTCAAGCCGGCCAACTCCTCGGGCAAGAACGGCACGACCGTCGTCCTCGGCAAGGACTCCGCGAAGAAGACCCTCAAGATCTACGAGGACCCGCGCTGCCCGATCTGCGCCGGCCTGGAGCAGACCGTCGGCCCGACCATCGAGAAGGACCTCAAGGACGGCAAGTACAAGGTCCAGTTCGTCGGCGCCACCTTCCTCGACCGGAACATCCCCGGCGAAGGTTCCAGGAACGCCCTGAGCGCGATGGGCGCGGCCCTGAACGTCAGCGACGACGCCTTCCTCGACTTCAAGAAGGTGCTGTACTCGGCGAAGATCCACCCCTCGGAGCAGGACGACAAGTTCAAGGACGACTCGTACCTCCTCAAGGCCGCCGACCAGGTGCCCGCCCTCAAGAACAACAAGGCCTTCCAGAAGGACGTCAAGGACGGGACCTTCGACCGGTGGGCCCTGGAGATGTCGAAGGCGTTCGACGACAACAAGGACGGCGTCGACGCCACGCCTTCCCTCGTCATGGACGGCAAGCAGCTGACCGGGCCCGGCTCGAAGACCGCGCCCAGCACGGTCGAGGACTACAAGGCCGCGATCGACAAGGCCCTCAAGGGCTGAGCCGGCCGTACCGGACGTAGCGGGTAACACCGGCTGAACCGACGCACAACGCCCCGCGCCGACAAGGCGCGTGGCAAAAGAGCGGGCGAACTCATGGAGTTGGCCCGCTCTTTGCGATTACCGCTCAGTAAGGTGATCGCCCGTGACCAGTCGAAATGATGTCCAGTCGTCGCTCGACGCCCAGCCGCCCGGAGCCCGGGAGCTCGACGCCGAGAAGCTCAACTTCCGCGCCCCGCGCCGCCGTACCGTCGTCAAGGCGGCGGCCGCCACCGCCGCCTTCGCCGCCCCACTCGCCTCTCTCCCGGCGCACGCCGCGGAGAGACCGGCCTTCCATCACGGAGTCGCCTCGGGGGACCCACTGCCGGACGGCGTCCTGCTGTGGACCCGTGTGACGCCCACGCCGGACGCCGTGCCGGGATCCGGCAAGGGCCCCGACACCGAGGTGACGTGGGAGGTCGCCGAGGACAAGGGCTTCACCCGGATCGTCGGGCGCGGCAGCACCACGGCACGGGCGGCGGCCGACCACACGATCAAGGCCGACGTAAGGGGCTTGCGCCCTGCGACCACCTATTACTTCCGCTTCTCCGTAGGGGACGGCTCCCCGGTGCGCTCCCCCGTGGGCCGCACCCGCACCACCCCCGCGCACGACGCCTCCGCGCACGGCGTCCGCTTCGGCGTGGTCTCCTGCGCCAACTGGGAGTCGGGCTACTTCTCCGCCTACCGCCACCTCGCGGCCCGCACCGAACTCGACGCGGTCCTGCACCTCGGGGACTACATCTACGAGTACCCGACCGGCGAGTACCCCGCCGCCAAGTACGTCGTACGCGAGCACGAGCCGAAGCACGAGATCCTCACGCTCGCCGACTACCGCACCCGGCACGGCGTCCACAAGACCGACGCCGACGCACAGGCCATGCACGCCACGCACCCGGTCGTCGCGATCTGGGACGACCACGAGTTCGCCGACAACTCCTGGTCGGGCGGCGCGGGGAACCACGCCCCCGAGACCGAGGGCGACTGGTCGCGGCGCATGGCGGCGGCCAAGCAGGCGTACTTCGAGTGGATGCCCGTGCGCGCCTCCACCGAGGGCACCGTCTACCGCCGCGTCCGCTACGGCAAGTTGGCCGACCTGCACCTGCTCGACCTGCGCTCCTTCCGCTCCGAGCAGGTGGGCTTCGGCAGCGGCGACGTCGACGACCCGGACCGCACGATCACGGGCCGCGCCCAGCTCGACTGGCTGAAGTCGGGCCTCGCCTCCTCGGACGCGGCGTGGAAGCTGGTCGGCACCTCGGTGATGATCTCGCCGGTCGCCTTCGGCTCCCTGCCGGCCCATCTCCTCAAGCCCCTCGCGGAGTTGCTCGGCCTGCCCAAGGAGGGCCTGGCCGTCAACACCGACCAGTGGGACGGCTACACGGACGACCGCAAGGAGCTCATCTCCCACCTGCGCGACAACAACATCCGCAACACGGTCTTCCTGACCGGCGACATCCACATGGCCTGGGCGAACGACGTGCCGGTCAAGGCGGCCACGTACCCCGTGTCCGCGTCGGCCGCGACGGAGTTCGTCGTCACCTCGGTGACCTCCGACAACGTCGACGACATGCTCCACGTCGCCCCGCACACGCTCTCCCTCGTGGCCGCGGGCGCCGTCAAGGCCGCCAACCGCCATGTGAAGTGGCTGGACATGGACTCGCACGGCTACGGCGTCCTGGACGTCACCGCCGAGCGCTCGCAGATGGACTACTACGTCGTCTCCGACCGGACCGACCCCAAGGCGACCTCGTCCTGGGCCCGTTCGTACCGCACGCTCAGCGGCACGCAGAAGGTCGAGCGGGTGCACGCGCCCGTGCGCTGACCGAGCGCGCACGCACTGTCACACCCGCCCTCTACGCTTGTCCCATGAGCGGCCCGGGGGATGTGGTGGACGGACGCTTCGAGTTGCTGGAGCGGCTCGGCAGCGGCGGCATGGGCACGGTGTGGCGGGCCCGCGACACCGTGCTCCACCGCGAGGTGGCCCTCAAGGAGGTCAGGCCCGCGGGCCCGGATCCGGCCGCCGATGACTCCGCGGTCCTGCGCGAGAGGGTGCTGCGCGAGGCCCGCGCCCTCGCCCGGCTCAACCACCCGCATGTCGTGACGATCCACCAGATCATCGACACGGCCCCGGACTCCCACCCCTGGCTGGTGATGGAGCTGCTGCCCGGCCGCACCCTCCAGGACCTCCTGGAGGAGCGCACCCTGCCGCCCCAGGAGGCGGCCCGCGTCGGCCGCGAACTGCTCTCGGCCCTGCGCGTCGCGCACACCGCCGGCATCCTGCACCGCGACATCAAACCGGCCAACGTCCTGCTGCGCGGCCCCGAGGACGCCCCCTCCGTGGTCCTCACCGACTTCGGCATCGCCTCCCTGAGCGGCACCACCCGCCTCACCGCCACCGGCGACCTCATCGGCTCACCGGAGTACATCGCGCCCGAGCGCATCCGCGGCACCGGCGAGGGCCCCGCGGCCGACCTGTGGTCGCTCGGCCTGCTCCTGTACGTGGCGGTGGAAGGCGTCAGTCCGCTGCGCCGCGCCACGACCCTGGCCACCCTCGCGGCGGTCCTCGACGACCCGGTGCCGCCTCCGGTGCGCTCCGGCCCGCTCGCGCCGGTCCTCACCGCGCTCCTGGTGCGGGACCCGGCGCTGCGCCCGGACGCCGCCCGGCTCGACGCGATGCTCGCCGCGGTGGCCGAGGGCATCGCCCGGCAGCCGACCGAGACCGCGGAGCGCCCGGCGGTCACGGTCGGGCCACCGCCTCCCGCGCCTCCCCCGTCTCCCGAGCCCCGCAGACGTATGCCCGTGGTCGCCGCGGCGCTGGCCGTGGCCCTCGCGCTGGTGGCCGGCGCGGCGCTGGTGTTCGCCCTGCGGGACGGTTCGGGGACGGAGGGCAAGGGCGGCGAGAGGGAGAGCACCGAAGCGGGTTCCGTGCCCGCCTCCGCGAGTCGTACGTCTCCGGAGAAGCCGTCGAAGAGCCCGGAGACCTCCACCACGACGGCCCCCACCAAGAGCCCGTCCCCGTCATCACCCGGCCCCGCCGAGCCACCCGCTTCGGGCACATGGATCGCCCAGCTCTTCTCCGAGCCGGACACCTCGGGCACCGCCACCCGCGACCGCCGCCTCGCGGCCGTGCGCGAGGACGTGCCCGAGGCCCGCTACCTGCACAGCGACGACTACGCCTCGCTGCGCCCCGGCTTCTGGGTGATCTACGCCCCCGGCCCCTTCAAGGACGGCCGCGCGGCCCTGCGATTCTGCGCCGAGCGCGGCAGGACCACCGGCAACACCTGCGTCGGGCGCTATCTCAGCCGCGACAGCGCGGACTACGGCCTGCAGTGCAAACCGCCCGCGAGCGCCCCGGTGGGCAGGTGCACGCGCGCGTAGGGCCTACCCGGCCTCAGAGCGTCTCCAGGAAGCCGAGCGCCGTGCGCCAGGTGGCCTCCGCCGCCTCCTCGTCGTAGTCGTCGAGGTCCGGGTCGGTGTAGAGGTGGCCCGCGCCCGCGTAGCGGTAGACCTCCACGTCGGCCCCCGCCCGCCCCATCCGGAGGTACCAGGCGCTCAGCCAGTCGTCGGGCTCGAACGGGTCGGGCTCGGCGACGTGCAGCTGCACCGGCAGCTCGTCCACGGACGCGTTCTCCGCGATGTCGGAGGTGCCGTGCAGGAGCAGCAGGCCGCGCGCCTTCTCGTCGCCGAGGGCGAGGGTCTGCGCGGTCGCGGCGCCCAGCGAGAAGCCGGCGTACACGAGCCCCCGCTCGGAGTAGGGGGCGGCGGCGAGGATCGCCCTCTTCAGGAGCTCGTCCTTGCCGAGCTCGCTCTGAAAGGCCCTGCCTTCCTCGACGTCGTCGAAGACGCGGCCCTCGAAGAGGTCGGGGGTCCACACCTCGTGCCCCGCGGCACGGAGCCGGTCGGCCGCCGCGTGCACCGCGGGCCGCAGACCGTACGTCGAATGGAAAAGCACGATGTTCATGGGGCCATCGTGCCATCCACCCCCGGACCCCTACTCTCGGAGGCATGGAGAACGTACTGCGTCCGTTGATCGTGATCGGCGGCTCGGTCGTGCTCACGGTGGTCGTCGGCTGGCTGGTCGACGTGCTGTTGCGCCGGACCGACGAACGGCACCGCGAGACCCCGCTGTGGGGGCTGCTGCGCCGCAGCCGCATACCGCTGCAGCTCGTCCTGTGCACCGCCCTGCTGAGAGGCTCCTACCGCCAGACGAAGATATTCGAGGACCACCAGGCGGGTATCGGCCGCGCCCTGTCGCTCGTCTTCATCGGTTCCACCGCCTGGCTCGTCGTGCGGATCGCCGCGGCCGTCGTCGAGTCGTCGTACGCGCGCTACGCCGCCGCCCACCGCGACCCGGCCCGGGTCCGCAGGGTCCGTACGCAGGTGACACTCATCCAGCGGGTGGTCACCGCGATCGTCGCCGTGGTGGCCGTCGCCGCGATGCTCCTGACCTTCCCCGCGATGCAGGCCGCGGGGGCCTCGCTGCTCGCCTCCGCCGGCATCCTCGGCATCGTCGCCGGTGTCGCCGCCCAGTCCACCCTCGGCAACCTCTTCGCGGGCCTGCAGATCGCCTTCGGCGACATGGTGCGACTCGGGGACACGGTGGTGGTGGACGGCGAGTGGGGCACGATCGACGAGATCACGCTCACCTTCCTGACCGTCCGCACCTGGGACGAGCGCCGGATCACGATGCCCGTCTCGTACTTCACGTCGAAGCCCTTCGAGAACTGGTCGCGGGGCGGCGCCCAGATGACCGGCACGGTCTTCTTCCAGCTGGACCACTCCGCGCCGATCGCGCAGATGCGCGACAAGCTCCACGACATCCTGCGCGAGTGCGCCGCGTGGGACGGCAGGGACTGGGGCCTCGCGGTCACCGACACGACGCCGACCACCATCCAGGTCCGCGCCCTGGTCACCGCGAAGGACGCGGACGACATCTGGACGGTGCGGGTCACGGTGCGCGAACAGCTGATCCGCTGGCTGGCCGAGCACCATCAGTACGCGCTGCCGAAGGTCACCACGGCCACGGCCGAGCCGATGCCCAACGGCCACCGCCCGCGGCCCGAGCCGCTCGCACCGGACGTGCCGCGGACCGGCCGCGGCTGAGCCCGCGCCCCTCGGCGACGGTCACCTCAGACTGCGTACGTCGAGGTGGCGCAGGACCCGGTCGACGATCTCCGGGTCGGCGCCGGGCTCGCTGCGCGCGGCGAGCACCTCGTGGCGGGCGGCCGACATCATCTCGCGCTGGATGCGCTGGACCGCCTTCAGCCGGTCGACGCGCTTGGCGTAGCGCTCGCGCCGCTCGTCGTCGACCAGGTCGGGGCTGATCCTGGCCCCGATGTCGAACGCGCCGCGCTGCAGCCGCTCGGCGACGTCCTCCGGGAGCTCCTCGACCTCCTCGATCTCCTTGAGGCGGCGCTTGGCGGCCTTGGCGGCGCGGAACGCGAGCTCGCGCTCCAGCTCCCGCTCCGCGTCGGCGTCCGCCCGCACCCCGAGCTTCCTCACCAGCCAGGGCAGGGTGAGTCCCTGGGCGACGAGAGTCGCCATGATCACGCAGAACGCGATGAAGATGATCTCTTCGCGGGCCGGGAACGGAGACCCGTCGTCCGTCTTGAGCGGAATGGCGAGCGCGAGCGCCACGGACGCCACGCCCCGCATCCCCGACCACCACATGACGACGGTCTCGCGCCAGCTGGTCGGGATCTCCTCGTCGACGTCGCGCCGCTTGTGCAACCGCTTGGCCAGCCAGGTCGCGGGCAGCAGCCACAACAGGCGTACGCCGACGACGACCGCGACGATCACCGCGCCCCAGCCGAACATCTCCCACTCGCGGCCGCTCGCGATGCCGAACACGTTGTGCAGTTCGAGGCCGATGAGCCCGAACGCGATGCCGGTGACCAGGGTGTCGACGATCTGCCAGAAGGTCTGCCCGGTGATCCGCCCGAGCACGTCGTCGGCGTCCACGGCGTTCTCCGCGAGGTAGAGCGCGGTGGTGAGGACGGCGAGCACACCGGAGCCGAGCAGCTCCTCGGCCAGCACATAGCTCACGAACGGCACGAGCAGCGTCAGGCCGGTCTGCAGGGTGGCGTCGCCGAGCAGCCCCATGAGCTTGTTGGTGAGCCAGCCGAGCACGAGGCCGACGGCGACCGCGACCACGGCCGACAGCACCAGCAGGCCCACGGCGGACGGCCAGGAGAAGGTCCCGCTCAGCGCCGCGGCGATCGCCACGTGGTAGAGCACGATCGCCGTGACGTCGTTGAAGAGCCCCTCGCCCTCCAGGATCGAGACGAGCCTGCGGGGCAGCCCGAGGGACCCGGCCACCGCGGTCGCGGCGACGGGGTCGGGCGGCGCGACGAGCGCGCCGAGCGCCACGGCCGCCGCGATCGGCAGCCCCGGCACGACGGCGTTGGCCACCGCGGCGACCGCCGCCGTCGTGACGAACACCAGGGCCACGGCGAGCAGCAGGATGGGGCGTACGTTGGCCGTGAACTGCCGCCAGGAGGTGCGCTGCACGGAGGCGTAGAGCAGCGGCGGCAGCACCAGCGGAAGGATGTAGTCCGGCGGGATCTCGACATTGGGCACGAACGGCAGCAGTGCCATGCCGATCCCGGCCAGCGTCATCAGAACCGGCGCGGGCAGCCCGAGCCGGTCCCCCAGGGGCACGGTGACCACGGCACCGAGCAACAAGATGAGCACCAGCGCCAGTTGATCCACGGTGCGCCCTCCGGACGGTCGAGACTCGGACGATCAAGACCTCAACCCTGCCACGCATTCACCGCGAACCGGACCAATGCCCTCCGTTCAGGGCTGGCGCGGAGACAGCCCACACGCGGCTCAGGGGTCACTCAAGGGCCGCTCAAGGGCGACTCAGGGAGCAACGTCCTCGTAGCCGCGCCCTACCTTGGCGCCGTTCAGATACGCCGCGACCGCCCCCTTGGGCACCGCGACCGCCCCCTTGGCGTCGCGACCGCCCCCTTGGCGCCGCCGGAGCGGCACCCGCCCCACAGCCACCCACTGCCCAACTGCCCGGCTAGCGCAGCGACTTCCGCATCGCCCGGTGCGGAATCCCCGCGTCGGGGAACTCCGGCCCGTAGGCCTCGTACCCCAGGCGCTCGTAGAACCCGAGGGCGTGGGTCTGCGCGTGCAGGTCCACCGCCGTCAGGCCACGCGCGCGTGCCGCGTCCTCGATGGCCCGGACCAGGGAGGCGCCCACGCCGAGGCCGCGCGCGGCCCGCGTCACCGCGAGTCGGCCGAGCGCGCCGACGCCGGCGTCCCCGCCGTTCTTGGCGGCCGCGGCGACGCCGGTCAGGAGCCTGCCCGTGCCCAGCGGAAAGCCGTCCTCGCGCAGGGCGAGGACATGCAGCGCTCCGGCGTCGTACGCGTCGTACTCGAGGTCTTCCGGCACCTGCTGCTCGACCACGAAGACCTCCTTGCGGACCGCGAAGCAGGCCTCCAGGTCGTCCGCACCCTCGGCGACCCGGACCGTCACACCGGTCACGAGCTCTCCGCCCGCACCCGGTCGAGCGCCTGCTGGAGGTCGTCGGGGTACTGGCTCTCGAACTCCACCCACTGGCCGTCGCCGGGGTGCTCGAAGCCGAGCCTGACGGCGTGCAGCCACTGGCGCGTGAGGCCGAGGCGCTTGGCGAGCGTCGGGTCCGCGCCGTACGTCAGGTCGCCCACGCACGGGTGTCGGTGGGCCGACATGTGGACGCGGATCTGGTGGGTGCGCCCCGTCTCCAGCTTGATGTCGAGCAGGGAGGCGGCGCGGAAGGCTTCGATGAGGTCGTAGTGCGTCACGGAGGGCTTGCCCTCGGCCGTGACCGCCCACTTGTAGTCGTGGTTCGGGTGGCGGCCGATGGGGGCGTCGATGGTGCCGCTCATCGGGTCGGGGTGGCCCTGCACCAGCGCGTTGTAGCGCTTGTCGACCGTGCGCTCCTTGAACTGGCGCTTCAGCGAGGTGTACGCGCGCTCCGACTTGGCGACCACCATCAGGCCGGACGTGCCGACGTCCAGGCGGTGCACGATGCCCTGGCGCTCGGCGGCGCCGGAGGTCGAGATCCGGTACCCGGCAGCGGCGAGGCCGCCGATCACGGTGGTCCCGGTCCAGCCCGGGCTCGGGTGCGCGGCCACGCCGACCGGCTTGACGATCACGACGATGTCGTCGTCGTCATGCACGATCTCCATGCCCTCGACGGGCTCCGCGACGATCTGCACCGGAGCGGGCGCCTGCGGCATCTCCACTTCCAGCCAGGCGCCGCCGTGCACCCGCTCGGACTTGCCGACCACCGAGCCGTCGACCGTGACCTTCCCCGCCGCGGCGAGCTCGGCGGCCTTCGTACGGGAGAACCCGAACATGCGCGAGATGGCGGCGTCGACGCGCTCGCCCTCCAGGCCGTCCGGCACGGGCAGGGTACGGATCTCGGGAATCGTGCTCACCCATTGAGTATGCAGGAGCCCACCGACACTCCCGCACCACAGGCTCCCGCCGAGGGCTCCCGGCCCCCGGCGGCCGAGGGGCTCAGTCCTTGTGGACGGTGCCGTCCGGGTCCAGGCCGCGGAAGGACAGCAGCACGATCAGGATGCCCCCGCAGACGATCGCCGAGTCCGCGAGATTGAAGACCGCGAAGCCCTTGGGCGCGATGAAGTCGACCACCGCGCCCTCGAAGACGCCGGGCGCGCGGAACAGCCGGTCGGTGAGGTTGCCCAGCGCGCCGCCGAGCAGCATGCCGAGCGCGATGGCCCAGGGCAGGCTGTAGAGCTTGCGCGCGAGCCGGGCGATCACCACGATGACCGCCGCCGCGATGCAGGTGAAGATCACGGTGAAGGCCTCGCCGAAGCCGAAGGCCGCGCCCGCGTTCCGGATGGCCGAGAGGCGCAGCCAGTCGCCGATGAGCTCGATCGGCTCGTGGTGCTCCAGCTTGGCGACCACGATCATCTTGCTGATCAGGTCGAGGGCGTACGCGAAGGCGGCCACCGCGAACAGCACGGCGATCTTGCGCTTGCCCTTGGGCTTCTCCCCGTCCTCGCCCTCGGCAGGCTCGGCGGCCGCGGCCCCGGCGGACTTCTCCGCCGAGGCGTCCTCGGACTTGTCTGCCGCCGCACCGCCGGACTTCTCGCCCGTGGCGTCGCCGGACGCGGACGTGCCCGCCGCCGTCTCGTCGCGGGCCGAGTCGGACTGCTCCGTCTCGGCCCCAGCCGCCTCAGGGATGTCCGGCGTACCGATGATGCGCTCCGCCTCTGCCACGTGAGTCCCTCAACCTAGGTACCTGACTGGGGACGAGCGTACGGCACACACGTACGGGCCCAGGCGTCCAGGCCGCGCTCAGTAACGCCGTTCCTGCTTCTGCTTGCACTCCACGCACAGCGTCGCGCGCGGGAAGGCCTGCATCCGCGCCTTGCCGATGGGATTGCCGCAGTTCTCGCAGAGGCCGTAGGTCCCCGCGTCGAGGCGCTCCAGGGCGCGCTCGGTCTGCACGAGCATCTCGCGCGCGTTGGCGGCGAGCGCCATCTCGTGCTCCCGCGTGATGTTCTTCGTGCCGGTGTCCGCGTCGTCGTCGCCCGCACCGTCGCCGGAGTCCCGCATCAGGCCCGCCAGGGACTCCTCGGAGGACGCGATCTCGCTGCTCAGCCGCAGCGCCTCGCTCTGGAGCTCCGCACGGGCCTCCGCGACCTCCTCCGGAGTCCAGGGATCCTCGCCGGGCCGGACCGCGAGCTCGCCGGGCTCCACCGCGGCGGCACGCGCCTTGGGCACCGCCGTCGGCTTCTTCGCTGCCGTCGCCGTGCCCGGAGTCTTCTTCGCAACCACCGTCGTGGCTCCCGTCGTCTCCGCGGCCTCAGCCGCATCCTCGGCCGCGGACGCGACCGTCTTCTTGGCCGTGCTCTTCTTGGCCGTGCTTTTTGTCGCGGTGCTCTTCTTCGCGGCCGCCTTCTTCGCGGGGGCGGCCTTCTTGGCAGCGCTCTCAGAGGCCGTGCCGGCCCCTGCGTCCTGAGCGACCGCCTCCTTCTTGACGACCGCCTCCTTGTCCGCCGTCTTCTTGGCGGTGGTCTTCTTGGCCGCCGTCTTCTTGGCGGCGGCTTTCTTCGCGGTGCCCTCCGTAGCGGCCGTCTTGGTGGCCGCTGCCTTCGTAGACGCCGTCTTGGTGGCCGCTGCCTTCGTAGCCGTGACCTTCTTGGCCGCCGTCTTCTTGGCGACAGCCTTCTTGGCGGTGCTCTTCGTGGCCGCGGCCTTCGGCGCCCCTGGCTCCGCCTCCCCGGACGTCGACGCCTTGGCCCCGTGCGTGCTCTTCTTGCCGTTCACATTCTTGGCCGTCCCGGCGGCCGCGCCTGTGGATCTGCCGGACGCCGACTGCTGTACGGCGGTCTTCTTCGCCACCATGGCCGCGGCCCCTTCACATATTGTGATCTTGCTCGCGAATCGTGCTGGGACGATAAATCGACTCCAGGCCCGCGGCAACGGGGCACGCCGCCCGATTCGCCCGCCCCGCGGGTGCCGCGCGGCGAGCCTGCATGCGTTGTGCCCAACTCCCTGCCGGGTAATCCGCCGGCCGACGCGCGCCGGGATCCGTCCGACCCGCATGTCGCCATTCGGGTCACTCCACACCCGCGCCCCCGCGCCCCGCACGGCTCCCGGAAAACCGGTCGGCCACCCCTCCCCGGGCGCCGTACACTGGGCCACAGCGAAAAGCGTGGATGGGGACGAGTAGCGGCGTACGCAGCCATGAGCGACCCGGGGACGGTGTGAGCCCGGGGGCCAGCGCGACGTGAAGATCACCCCGGAGCCGCCGGAAGAAAGCCGAAGCCGCAAGCCCAGGCGAGTAGACCCGGTTTCGCGACCCCAATGAGGGGGCTCACCGGCACAGACCCCGTTCCGGAGAGCCAAGGAGGGTGGTACCGCGGGAGCGCGCCCCAGCACGGCGCGATCGGCTCTCGTCCCTCCGACGGAAGGCAGCACATCCGTTGGAGGAGCTCGTTGATGACGCCGCCGCAGTACCGCCAGGTGCCCGCCCAGGTCGACCTGCCCGCCCTTGAGCACGCCGTGCTCGAATTCTGGGACGAGCAGAAGATCTTCGCCAAGAGCCTCGAGCGGTCCGAGGGCCGCCCCGAATGGGTGTTCTACGAGGGCCCGCCCACCGCCAACGGCATGCCGGGCGCCCACCACATCGAGGCCCGCGTCTTCAAGGACGTCTTCCCGCGCTTCCGCACCATGCGCGGCTACCACGTGGCCCGCAAGGCCGGCTGGGACTGCCACGGCCTCCCGGTGGAGCTCGCCGTCGAGAAGGAACTCGGGTTCAACGGCAAGAAGGACATCGAGGCGTACGGCATCGCCGACTTCAACGCCAAGTGCCGCGAGTCCGTGACCCGGCACACCGACGCCTTCGCCGCGCTCACGACCCGCATGGGCTACTGGGTCGACCTCGACGACGCGTACCGCACGATGAACCCGGAGTACGTCGAGTCGGTCTGGTGGTCCCTGAAGGAGATCTTCAAGAAGGGCCTCCTCGTCCAGGACCACCGCGTCGCGCCCTGGTGCCCGCGCTGTGGCACGGGCCTGTCCGACCACGAGCTCGCACAGGGCTACGAGACGGTCGTCGACCCGTCCGTATACGTCCGTTTCCCCCTCACCTCCGGTCCGCTCGCGGGCGAGGCCGCCCTCCTGGTCTGGACGACGACCCCCTGGACGCTGGTGTCCAACACGGCCGTCGCCGCGCACCCCGACGTCACGTACGTCGTCGCGACGAAGGGCTCAGAGAATCCCGAGAAGCTCGTCGTCGCCCAGCCGCTCGTCGAGAAGGCTCTCGGCGAGGGGTGGGAGACGACCGGCGAGACCTTCACCGGCGCCGAGATGGAGCACTGGACCTACCAACGTCCCTTCGAGCTGGTGGAGTTCCCGGCTCCGGCCCACTTCGTGGTCAACGCCGACTACGTCACCACCGAGGACGGCACCGGTCTGGTCCACCAGTCCCCCGCCTTCGGTGAGGACGACCTCAAGGTCTGCCGCTCGTACGGCCTCCCTGTGGTGAACCCCGTCCGCCCCGACGGCACCTTCGAAGAGGGCGTACCGCTGGTGGGCGGTGTCTTCTTCAAGAAGGCGGACGAACAGCTGACCGAGGACCTCAAGGACCGAGGTCTGCTCTTCCGCCACATCCCGTACGAGCACAGCTACCCGCACTGCTGGCGCTGCCACACGGCCCTCCTCTACTACGCGCAGCCGTCCTGGTACATCCGCACCACGGCCATCAAGGACCGTCTCCTCCAGGAGAACGAGAAGACCAACTGGTTCCCGGACTCGGTCAAGCACGGCCGCTTCGGCGACTGGCTGACCAACAACGTCGACTGGGCGCTGTCCCGCAACCGCTACTGGGGCACCCCGCTGCCCATCTGGCGCTGCGAGGAGAACCACCTCACCTGCGTCGGCTCGCGCGCGGAGCTCTCCGAGCTGTCCGGCACCGACCAGTCGGCCCTGGACCCGCACCGCCCGTTCATCGACGACGTCACCTTCACCTGCACCCACGAGGGCTGCTCCCTCGAAGCGGTGCGCGTGCCCGAGGTCATCGACGCCTGGTACGACTCGGGCTCGATGCCGTTCGCGCAGTGGGGCTACCCGTACAAGAACAAGGAGCTCTTCGAGAGCCGCTACCCCGCGCAGTTCATCTCGGAGGCCATCGACCAGACCCGCGGCTGGTTCTACACGCTGATGGCCGTCGGCACCCTGGTCTTCGACAAGTCGTCCTACGAGAACGTGGTCTGCCTCGGCCACATCCTCGCCGAGGACGGCCGCAAGATGTCCAAGCACCTGGGCAACACCCTCGACCCCATCCCGCTGATGGACCGGCACGGCGCCGACGCCGTGCGCTGGTTCATGGCGGCCGGCGGCTCCCCGTGGGCCGCACGCCGCGTGGGCCACGGCACCATCCAGGAGGTCGTCCGCAAGACGCTCCTGACGTACTGGAACACGGTCGCCTTCCAGGCCCTGTACGCCCGTACGTCGAAGTGGGCCCCCAGCGACGCCGACCCGGCGCCCGCCGACCGCCCGCTCCTGGACCGCTGGCTGCTCAGCGAGCTGCACGCGCTCACCGACCAGGTCACCCAGGCCCTGGAGGGCTACGACACCCAGCGGGCCGGCAAGCTCCTGTCCGTCTTCGTCGACAACCTCTCCAACTGGTACGTACGCCGCTCCCGTCGCCGCTTCTGGCAGGGCGACAAGGCGGCCCTGCGCACCCTGCACGAGGTCGTCGAGACGGTCACGAAGCTGATGGCCCCGCTGACGCCGTTCATCGCCGAGCGCGTCTGGCAGGACCTGGTCGTGCCGGTCACCCCGGACGCCCCGGAGTCGGTGCACCTCTCCTCCTGGCCGGAGGCGGACCTCTCCGCCATCGACCCTGAGCTGTCCAAGCAGATGGTTCTCGTCCGCCGCCTCGTCGAGCTCGGCCGTGCCACGCGCGCCGAGTCGGGCGTCAAGACCCGCCAGCCGCTGTCCCGCGCGCTGATCGCGGCGACCGGCTTCGAGTCGCTCAACCCGGAGCTGCACACCCAGATCACCGAGGAGCTCAACGTCTCCTCGCTGGCCTCGCTCTCCGAAGTGGGCGGTTCCCTGGTCGACACGACCGCGAAGGCGAACTTCCGTGCACTCGGCAAGCGGTTCGGCAAGGGCGTGCAGGCGGTCGCCAAGGCCGTCGCCGAGGCGGACGCGGCCGCGCTGTCCCTGGCCCTGCGCGAGGGCACGGCCTTCGTCGAGGTCGACGGCGAGAAGGTGACGCTGGCCCCGGACGAGGTCATCATCACCGAGACCCCGCGCGAGGGCTGGTCGGTGGCGTCCGAGTCCGGCGCCACGGTCGCGCTCGACCTGGAGATCACCGAGGAGCTGCGCCGCGCGGGCCTGGCCCGTGACGCGATCCGCCTGATCCAGGAGGCCCGCAAGAACAGCGGCCTGGACGTCGCGGACCGGATCGCCCTGCGCTGGACCTCCACGGACCCGGCGGTCCTGACGGCCCTGTCCGAGCACGCCGAGCTCATCGCGGACGAGGTCCTCGCCACGGACTTCGCCCAGGGCGAGGCGGACGACACCTTCGGGCAGCCGTTCACCGACGACTCCCTGAAGCTGGAGTTCCGCCTCCGCAAGGCGTAAGGCGCAAGGCGCAAGCAGTCGTACGAAGGCCCGGTCCCGCCAAAGATCTTGGCGGGACCGGGCCTTCGGCGTTGCGTCCCCACGTACAGATGAACGTTTCTGCAACCACCGCGCACAAAAGGGCCGGGCCCCCAGAGAGTCTCTGGGGGCCCGGCCCTGAACGCTGCCGACGCCTATGGCGTGCTCACGCCCGTCAGTTGTCGTCCTCGTCGATGAGGAAGCCGCGCATCGGCGACGGAGCCTGCTGCATCGGCGCGGGACCCTGCGGCCGCACCGGCGCCATCGGCTGGGTCATCGCCGGGGACATCTGCTGCTGGCCGCCGTAGGACGGACCGCCGGCGGGCTGGTTGTTGCCGCCCATCGACTGGTTGCCGCCGTAGGACGGGACACCTGCGCCGGCCGGGGCCATCGACGGCGCCGGGGACGGCGGCAGCGAGGCGGTGGCCGGAGTGCGCGGCGGGGCCAGCGAGTCGTCGGCCTGGGTCTCCAGCTGACGCAGCTGCGACTCCAGGTAGGACTTCAGACGCGTGCGGTACTCGCGCTCGAAGCCGCGCAGGTCCTCGACCTTGCGCTCCAGCGTGGCGCGGGCGGACTCCAGCGAGCCCATCGCGACGCGGTGCTTCTCCTGCGCGTCCCGCTCCAGGGCGTCGGCCTTGGCACGGGCGTCACGCTCGAGGCCCTCGGCGCGCGAACGGGCCTCGCCGACGATCTTGTTGGCCTCGGAACGGGCCTCCGCGATCGCCTGGTCGGCGGTCTGCTGCGCAAGGGAGAGGACACGGGCGGCGCTGTCGCCACCGGGGCCCTGACCGGGCTGCGGCATCTGCGGACCGTGGCCGCCCATGGGACCGCCCATCGGGCCACCCATCGGACCCTGACCCATCGGTCCCGGACCCTGCGGACCGCCCTGCGGGCCGTGGCCGCTGGGGCCTGCGGGCAGCTGCGGCGCACCGCCCGGCAGCTGCGGCGGGCCGCCCATCGGGCCGCCCATCTGCTGCTGCGGCGGGACCGGCTGCGGGCCAGATATTGCGGCAGGCACGGGCGCGCCGGGACCGCGCTGGTCCTGGGGCCCGTCGGGGCCCTTGCGCATTCCGCCCTGCTGCTGGTTCTGCGCGGCGGCACGGGTGGCCGCGGCGAGCTTGGCGCGCAGGTCCTCGTTCTCACGGAGGAGACGGGTCAGTTCGGCTTCGACCTCATCGAGGAAGGCATCGACCTCGTCCTCGTCATAGCCTTCTCGGAGGCGGACGGTCGTGAACTGCTTGTTCCGCACGTCCTCGGGGGTCAACGGCATCTCTTCACCTCAACGTAGTCGTCGGCATTCGGCAAGACCGTATCGTTCACACCAACACCGACCTCACAATGGTGATCAGGATGTAGACGATGATCATCAATACGAAGAAGGACAGGTCGAGCGCCACGCCCCCGAGACGCAGCGGCGGAATGAACCGCCGCAGAAGCTTGAGCGGTGGATCAGTGACAGTGTAGGTGGCCTCCAGAACGACCACCATCGCCTTGCCGGGTTGCCATGAGCGGGCGAACTGGAAGACGTAGTCCATGACCAACCGGAAGATCAGCACGACGAGGAAACACATCAACGCGATGTAGAGCACCTGTCCAACAACGCCCATCTTCGCGCTTCCCTCTCCCCATGTATCCGTGCTGCTCGATCCGGTACTGCTACTGCGTCACTTGCGTCTCAGCTCTGGTTGAAGAACCCGCCCTCTGCGATGCGAGCCTTGTCCTCCGCCGTTACATCGACGTTAGCAGGCGACAACAGGAACACCTTCTGCGTCACGCGCTCAATGCTGCCATGCAGACCGAAGACCAGACCGGCGGCAAAGTCGACAAGTCGCTTCGCATCCGTGTCGTCCATCTCGGTCAGATTCATGATCACCGGAGTGCCCTCGCGGAAGTGTTCCCCGATGGTACGGGCCTCGTTGTAGGTCCGGGGGTGCAATGTGGTGATGCGGTAGGGCTCCCGCTCGGACACGACCTTGGGCATGATCACCGGTGCGTTCTTCTCCAGGCTCTGACGTTCAGGTGTGATGGATGCCACGGGGGCGATTCGTGCCGGACGTCCGGATTCCGCGGCCAGCGAGGACGAATGGGCCGCCGGCTCGCGCTGGGCGGGCGGCTGCACCACTCGTACCGATTCGTCCCGTTGAGGCTGATGGGGCTGGTGCGACTGATGCGGCGGTTCATGCCGCCTGCGGTCGCGCTCGGGCTCCGGCTCGGGTTCGAACTCGTCATCGGGGTCGAACCCCGGACCGTCGTACCCATCGTCCTCCACGAGGCCGAGGTAGACCGCCATCTTGCGCATCGCGCCGGCCATGCTCTGAGTCCTCCGCTCTGTGGTGGATCGGCTGTCGTCACCAACTGCCCGCGATCCACGAGGTATCCCCGCCCAACAGCGAGAATGACCATATTTTCTGCTGTGGTCCGACTTCTTGGCGACGTTACCCGAGCCCGGGTCGGACTCCGAGTACCGCCGTACCGACGCGCACATGTGTCGCCCCGGCCGCAACGGCCTGTTCGAGGTCCGCACTCATCCCTGCCGACACCATGTTCGCAGCCGGATGAGCCGCGCGCATGAGGGTTGAGAATTCCATCAACCGCTCGAACGCCGCCTGTTGCCGCCCCGCGTACGGTCCGGTGAGCGGCGCGACGGTCATCAGACCGTCGAGCCGCAGCCCCGGCGCCCCGGCCACGAGGTCGGCCAACTCTTCGATTCCGCCCGGCCCCACGCCCCCGCGCTCGCCCCGGCCGTTCTCCTCCGCGTCGAGCGCGACCTGGATCAGGCAGCCGAGCTCGCGCTCCGCGCGCACCGCTTCCTTCGACAAAGCTGTGACGAGCTTGGGACGATCCACTGACTGCACCAGATCGGCATAACCGACCACGGAACGGACCTTGTTGGTCTGCAACTGACCGACGAAGTGCCAGCTGAGGGGAAGGTCCGTGCACTGGGCCGCCTTCGGTGCCGCGTCCTGGTCGCGGTTCTCCGCGACATGACGCACACCGAGTTCCGACAGGATCCGCACATCGCTCGCGGGGTAGGTCTTCGTGACCACGATCAGGGTCACTTCTTCCCGCTTGCGCCCGGCCGCGGCGCACGCCGCGGCGATGCGCTCCTCGACCTGCGCCAGATTTGCGGCGAGTTGAGACTTACGCTCCGTCATGCCCTATCAGTCCAGCCAGACATAGCCCGCGAGACGACCGGTGGTGCGGTCGCGGCGGTACGAGAAGTGGTCACCGGATTCCAGCGTGCACACCGGCGACTGCTCCCGGTCGCGCACGCCGAGCCGCTCGAGCTGGGCGTGCACCCCGGCGGTCACGTCGACCGCGGGCGTGCCCCAACTCGTCTCGGCGTACGCCGCCGGCTCGACGGCGGCCACGTCGGCGCGCATCGCCTGCGGCACTTCGTAGCAACGCCCGCAGACGGCGGGCCCGGTGCGGGCGACGATGCGGGCCGGGTCCGCGCCCAGCCGCACCATGGCCTCGACGGCGGCGGGAACGACGCCCGCCACCATGCCGGGGCGTCCGGCGTGCGCCGCGGCCGCGACCTTGGCGACCGGATCGGCGAGCAGGACGGGCGTGCAGTCCGCGGTGAGGACGGCGAGGGCGAGGCCCCTGCGGGCGGTCACCACCGCGTCGACGGCCGGGATCTCGGCGTCGGACCCCCAGGGCCCGTCGACCACGGCGACGTCGCGGCCGTGGACCTGGTTCATCCAGACGACCCTGACCGGGTCGATGCCGAGGGACTTGGCGGCCAGCGTGCGGTTGGTCCGCACGGCCTCCGGGTCGTCGCCGACCGCGCCGCCGAGGTTGAGCTCTTCGTACGGAACGGCGCTCACCCCGCCCCACCTGTCGGTGAAGGCGAAGTGCGCGCCGCTCACGGTGCTGTGCTTGCTTATCACTTCAAGAAGTCCGGCACGTCCAGCTCTTCGGCCTGGCTGTCCTGGTAGGGACGGGCCGGCGGGACGTGCGGCGCCGTCGCGGGCGCGGACGGGGCCTCGCTCACCGGGGGTGCCTCCGCGGGCTCCGGCGTCGAGGGCTCCTCGCGCGACGTGACGCTGCCGAGGCCGCCGAAGGCCGGGCGGGACGATTCGGCAGGACGCGTGGGTGCCGCGGGCTCCTCGCGCTTGGCCGATCCTGACGCCGAGCCAAGGACGTTGTCCCGCTTGGACGGTGGCTGTCCGCCGTCGAAGCCCGCCGCGATGACGGTGACCCTGACCTCGTCGCCGAGCGCGTCGTCGATGACCGCGCCGAAGATGATGTTGGCCTCGGGGTGCGCGGCCTCGCTGACCAGTTGGGCCGCTTCGTTGATCTCGAAGAGGCCGAGGTCCGACCCACCGGAGATGGAGAGCAGCACACCGCGGGCGCCGTCGATGGACGCCTCGAGGAGCGGCGAGGAGATCGCCATCTCGGCGGCGGCCACCGCGCGGTCGTCGCCGCGGGCCGAGCCGATGCCCATGAGGGCCGAACCGGCCTCGGACATGACCGACTTGACGTCGGCGAAGTCGAGGTTGATCAGGCCGGGCGTGGTGATGAGGTCGGTGATGCCCTGGACACCGGAGAGCAGGACCTGGTCCGCCGACTTGAAGGCGTCGAGGACCGAGACCTGGCGGTCCGAGATGGACAGGAGCCGGTCGTTGGGGATGACGATGAGGGTGTCGACCTCTTCGCGCAGCTCCGCGATGCCGTCCTCGGCCTGGTTGGCGCGGCGACGGCCCTCGAAGGTGAACGGCCGCGTGACCACACCGATGGTGAGGGCGCCGAGCGAGCGCGCGATGTTGGCGACGACGGGTGCGCCGCCGGTGCCGGTGCCGCCGCCCTCGCCGGCGGTGACGAAGACCATGTCGGCCCCCTTGAGGACCTCCTCGATCTCCTCGCGGTGGTCCTCTGCGGCCTTGCGGCCGACGGCCGGGTTGGCGCCGGCGCCGAGTCCGCGGGTGAGTTCACGGCCGACGTCGAGCTTGACGTCGGCGTCGCTCATCAACAGGGCTTGCGCGTCGGTGTTGATGGCGATGAACTCGACGCCCTTGAGACCGACCTCGATCATCCGGTTGATGGCATTGACACCACCGCCGCCGACACCGATGACTTTGATGACTGCGAGGTAGTTCTGCGGTGCTGCCACGTCGAAGGCCTCTCGCCTCGAGTTACGTGTCGCCGTTTCGCTCTGACGCGATGCGACGACTGATGCCGAATGGGACGGTCCGAACGCCGACCCGAACCCTAACGCTGAAGTTTAGGGTTACCAGTGTGTCTGTTCCCTGGACTCTTCCGAACAGGACACTAAGTCGACAAGTGGCGCACGTTCAACGAACACGCCGAACCTCCCGTTTTTCTTTTCACCCTATGTGATCAGCCGTAGCGCTGCCGAACCAGGGTGCTGGCCTGCGACGATATGCGTCAACTCCCCGCTGACGCAGGGGCGGTGGGAACGCTCACATCGAAGTGCCGTGCCTTGGGTGCCGCTTTCATCAGGGCGGTGAGGGCCGCGGCCTTGGCCCGACCTTTCTCGCCGCTCCCCCACGCGACCGTGCGTCCGTCGCCCAACTCCAGCGAGATGGAGTCGTACGACCGGACCTTGACGTTCCTGGTCCGGTGGGCCACGGACTCGGGCAGGTCGCCGGCGACCCGCACCGCCTCGCGCAGCAGCCGGTCGGCGCCGAACCGGCGCAGGCTGGCCGCGCCGCTCTCCTGATCCGGCGTCAATTCGAGATGCGGTACGCCCTTCGGAGCGCGCTCGACCGTGGCGAATCGCACTCCCTTGGCGTCCACTTCGACGAACTTTCCGCCCTTTTCGATGAGGAGAACCGGCTTACGTTCCGTCACTTTGAGCCCGATTCCGTGCGGCCAGGACCGCACGACGTCAATCGAGTCAATTCGGGGCAATTTCGAGCGGAGGCGGTCTTCGAGGGCGTCAGTGTCGACCGAAATCAGTGGTGCCCCGACGGGGGCGTCGGCCGCTTCGCGCACCTCTTCGGGCGTCAGCACCCGGGTGCCGGACGTCGTCACACGCTCCAGGCGCAGCCACTGCGAGCCGTAGAGCACCCAGACGCCGCCCGCGCCGAGCAGCACCGCGAGGACCAGGCAGATGATCAGGGTGCGCGAACGGGGCAGCCCGAGGCGGCGGGTGCGCTGCGGGCGGGGCGGGCCGGACTTCTGCTGCTGCCGTTCGGCGGTGGTCGGTCCGGCCACGGTCCCCTGCCTTCTCACGCGTTACGGCGTGACGCAATCGCCTCGTACACCATGCCGACCAGAAGCTCGTCGGCGTCCCTGCGGCCGAACTCCGAGGCGGCTCGGGACATCTCGTACAGCCGGTGGGGGTCGGCGAGCACGGGCAGGACGTTGCCCTGGACCCACTCGGGCGTCAGTTCCGCGTCGTCGACCAGCAGTCCGCCGCCCGCCTTGACCACCGGCTGGGCGTTGAGCCGCTGTTCGCCGTTGCCGATCGGCAGCGGGACGTACGCGGCCGGGAGCCCGACGGCGGAGAGTTCGGCGACGGTCATCGCGCCCGCGCGGCAGAGCATCATGTCGGCCGCGGCGTACGCGAGGTCCATCCGGTCCACGTACGGTACCGGGATGTACGGGGGCATCCCCGGCATCTGCTGCACCTGCGGCAATTCGTTCTTCGGGCCGACCGCGTGCAGGATCTGGATGCCCGCACGCTGCAGGACCGGAGCGACCTGCTGGATGACCTCGTTCAGGCGGCGGGCGCCCTGGGAACCGCCGGAGACCAGCAGGGTCGGCAGGTTCGGGTCGAGGCCGAACGCGGCGCGCGCCTCGGGGCGGACCCGGGCCCGGTCGAGCGTGGCGATGGTGTGGCGCAACGGGATGCCGATGTAGCGGGAGTTGCGCAGCTTGCTGTCCGGTGTGGCGACGGCCACCCCGTGCGCGTACCGCGAACCGATCTTGTTGGCCAGGCCGGGGCGCGCGTTGGCCTCGTGCACCACGATCGGCGTCCCGGTCCGCTTGGCCGCGAGGTAGCCGGGCAGGGCGACATAGCCGCCGAAGCCGACCACGCAGTCCGCCTTGGTGCGCTCCAGGATCTGCTCGGCCGCCTTGATGGTGCCGCGCAGCCGTCCCGGGACGGTGATCAGCTCAGGAGTGGGCTTGCGCGGCAGCGGTACGGCCGGGATCAGCGCGAGTTCGTAGCCCCGCTCGGGTACGAGTCGGGTCTCGAGTCCACGCTCCGTGCCCAGGGCCGTGATGCCCACGGTCGGGTCCTGCCTGCGCAGGGCGTCCGCGAGGGCAAGCGCGGGCTCGATGTGGCCGGCGGTCCCCCCACCGGCGAGTACGACATGCACCGAAATTCACCGCTCTCCGGACGAACGCGCCTTGACGCGCCGTCGCATCGTGTTCCATCTCACCCGAGGTTGCCGCATGGCCAGGGCCGCCTTCGCCGCGGGGTCCGATCGCGCGAAGGCGATGAGGAGTCCGATGGCGAACATGGTCGGCAGCAGGGCCGAACCCCCGTAGGAGAACAGCGGGAGCGGGACACCGGCGATCGGCAGCAGACCGAGCACCGCACCGATGTTGACCACGGCCTGGGCCGTGATCCAGGTGGTCACACCTCCCGCGGCATACCTCACGAAGGGGTCCTCCGTGCGTCCGGCCACGCGGATACCCGCATAGCCTAGAGCCGCGAACAGAGCGAGCACCGACAGTGTCCCTGCCAGGCCGAGTTCCTCCCCCGTGATGGCGAAGATGAAGTCGGTGTGCGGTTCAGGCAGTTGACCCCATTTTTCCACACTCGCGCCGAGACCGGAACCGAAGAATCCGCCGGAGGCCAGGGCATAGATGCCGTGCACGGCCTGCCAGCACTGGTCCCCGGGGCCCGGATCCGTGGCGCCGATGCACGCCAGCCTGGCCATGCGGTTGGGGCTGGTCTTGATGAGAATCACACCGAGCACGGCCGCGACGCCGAGCACGCCGGCGAAGAGCCGTGTCGGCGCCCCCGCGAGCCACAGCAGTCCGAAAAGGATCGCCGTGAGGATGATCGCCGTCCCCATGTCGCCGCCGAGCATGATGAGTCCGAGCAGCATGAAGGCGACCGGGACGAGCGGCACCAGCATGTGTTTCCACTGGGTCAACAGCCGCTTGTCGTGTTTACGCGCGAGCAGGTCGGCGCCCCACAGGACGAGGGCGAGCTTGCCGAACTCACTGGGCTGCAGCTGGAACGGGCCGCCCAGGTAGATCCAGTTCTGGTTGCCGTTGACGCTGCGCCCTATCCCCGGGATCTGCACGAGGACCATCAGGAAGACGGTCACCGCGAGCATCGGGTAGGCGAGCGCGCGGTGCAGCTTGATGGGCATCCGCATGGCGACGAGCAGCAGGATCGCGCCGAGCACGGCGGCCACGAACTGCTTGCGGAAGAAGTACGAGGCGGGCAGGTCCAGCTGCAGCGCCTGGATCATCGACGCCGAGTAGACCATCACCAGGCCCAGCACCGTGATCAGCAGACTGCTGCCAAAGATGAGGTAGTACGCGGTGAGCGGCCTGTCCCACGCCCGGCGAGCCCTGGTGTAGAGCCGCCGGGGCCCGCTCTCGCCCGGAGGGTGGGAGGCACCTCTGGCGCGTACCGGAGCCGGTCGTCTGGCGACCCGCACGGAAGACCTGGCCACGTTCCCCTCCCAAGGGTGTGCCCGGCGCCCCGCCGGACAGAAAGCCCGGTCAGGCGCTTGTGGAGCCGAGTTCGCGGACGGCGTCCGCGAACGCTTCACCACGCTTGTTGTAGTTGGTGAACATGTCCATCGACGCACAGGCCGGAGCCATCAGGACGGTGTCCCCCGGCTGAGCCAGCTCCGCCGCACGCCGTACCGCCTCGGACATCGCACCAGTGTCGGTGCGGTCGAGGTCGACGACCGGGACCTCGGGCGCGTGTCGCGCGAGGGCTTCGCGGATCAGCTCGCGGTCGGCGCCGATCAGGACGGCGCCGCGCAGCCGCTTCGCCGCGGTGCCCACGAGCTCGTCGAAGGTGGCGCCCTTGGCGAGCCCGCCCGCGATCCAGACGATCGACTCGTACGCCGCCAACGACGCCTGCGCGGCGTGGGTGTTGGTGGCCTTGGAGTCGTCGACGTACGCGACACCGGCCACGTCGGCGACGTGCTCGATGCGGTGGGCGTCCGGGCGGAAGGCGCGCAGGCCCTCGCGCACGGCCGTCGCCCGCACGCCGAAGGCGCGCGCGAGGGCCGCCGCGGCCAGCGCGTTGGCGATGTTGTGCGGAGCGGGCGGCTGGACGTCGGAGATCTCGGCGAGCTCCTGGGCCTGCTTCTGGCGGTCCGGCACGAAGGCACGGTCGACCAGGATGCCGTCCACGACGCCCAGTTGCGAGGGCGCGGGCGCGTTCAGCGTGAATCCGATGGCGCGGCAGCCCTCTTCGACGTCGGCCTCGCGGACCAGGTCCTCGGTGGCCTTGTCGGACACGTTGTAGACGCAGGCGACCCGGTTGCCCTCGTAGATGCGGCCCTTGTCGGCGGCGTACGCCTCCATGGAGCCGTGCCAGTCGAGGTGGTCGGGCGCGAGGTTCAGGACCGTCGCGGAGTGGGCGCGCAGGGAGGGCGCCCAGTGCAGCTGGTACGAGGACAGCTCGACGGCGAGCACGTCGTACGCGTCGTCGCCCTCCAGGACCACGTCCACGATCGGGGTGCCGATGTTGCCGACGGCGGCCGTGCGCAGCCCCTCCGCCGTCAGGATCGAGGCGAGCATCTGCGTGGTCGTGGTCTTGCCGTTGGTGCCCGTGACGGCGAGCCAGGGAGCGGCGTCCGGGCCGCGCAGGCGCCAGGCGATCTCGACGTCTCCGACGACGTCCACGCCCGCGGCGGCGGCCGCGGCGAAGAGCGGCGACGACGGCTTCCAGCCGGGCGAGGTGACCACCAGGTCGGTGCCCTCGGGAAGCGTTTCCGCGTCTCCCAGGCGTACGGAGATGCCGTCGCCCTCAAGAGAGGCGGCGCGCTCCCTGTGTGCCTCGCCGGAGCCGCCGTCCACGACGGTCACCGTCGCGCCGAGGCCGGCCAGGGCGCGGGCGGCGCTGATGCCGCTCACGCCGAGACCGGCGACGGTGACGTTCCTGCCCTGCCAGTCGGACGCTGTGGTCACTTTTCGGCTGCCCATCCCGCGTAGAAGAGACCGAGGCCGACGATCACGCACATGCCCTGGATGATCCAGAAGCGGACCACCACAAGGACCTCGGACCACCCCTTGAGTTCGAAGTGGTGCTGCAGTGGCGCCATGCGGAAGACGCGCTTGCCGGTGAGGCGGAACGAACCGACCTGGATGACGACCGACATGGTGATCAGGACGAAGAGGCCGCCGAGCAGCGCGAGGAGCAGCTCCGTGCGGGAGCAGATCGCGAGGCCGGCGAGCGCGCCGCCGAGGGCGAGCGAACCGGTGTCACCCATGAAGATCTTGGCGGGCGAGGTGTTCCACCACAGGAAGCCGAAACAGGCGCCCATCAGGGCGGAGGCCACGACCGCGAGGTCGAGCGGGTCCCTGACCTCGTAGCAGGCCTGCGGGTTGATCAGCGTCGCCGAGTTGGCGCAGGACTCCTGGTACTGCCAGACACCGATGAAGGTGTAGGCGCCGAAGACCATCACGGAGGCGCCGGTGGCGAGGCCGTCCAGACCGTCGGTGAGGTTCACGCCGTTCGACATCGCGAGGATCATGAACAGCGCCCAGACCACGAACAGGACCGGGCCGATAGACCAGCCGAAGTCCGTGACGAACGACAGCTTGGTGGAGGCCGGCGTCTGGTTGCGGTTGTCCGGCCAGTTGAGCGCCATCACGGCGAAGCCGATGCCGACGATCAGCTGGCCGAGCATCTTCGCCTTGGCGCGCAGACCCAGCGAGCGCTGCTTGACGATCTTGATGTAGTCGTCGAGGAAGCCGACGAGGCCCATGCCCGCCATCAGGAAGAGCACCAGGAGACCGGAGAGCGTGGTCTCCGTGCCGGTGAGGATCTTCGTGAGGAAGTACGCGATGAGCGTGGCCAGGATGAAGGCGATGCCGCCCATGGTCGGCGTACCGCGCTTGCTGTGGTGCTCGCGCGGGCCGTCGTCCCGGATGAACTGGCCATAACCCTTGCGGGCCAGGAGCTTGATCAGCAGCGGGGTGCCGACCAGGGTCAGGAAGAGCCCGATCACACCCGCGAAGAGGATCTGCCTCATCGGCCGGAGACCTGCCCCTCAGAAGACACCGCGGCGTCGTCGAGCAGCGCCGTGGCGACCCGCTCGAGACCGACCGATCTGGACGCCTTCACCAGTACGACGTCTCCCGCGCGCAGCTCGCTGCGCAGCAGGTCGATCGCCGCCTGTGCGTCGGACACGTGCACCGACTCCTCACCCCACGAACCCTCGTTGTATGCGCCCAGTTGGAGCCAGGACGCTTCCCTGCCCCCGACTGCCACGAGCTTGCTCACGTTGAGCCGGACGGCAAGGCGTCCGACCGCGTCGTGCTCGGCGAGACCCTCGTCCCCGAGCTCGGCCATCTGCCCGAGCACCGCCCACGTACGACGCCCCTTGCCCATGGCCACGAGCGCGCGCAGCGCCGCTCGCATGGACTCGGGGTTCGCGTTGTAGGCGTCGTTGACGACCGTCACACCGTCCGGGCGCTCGGTGACCTCCATCCGCCAGCGGGACAGCGTGCCCGCCTCGGAGAGCGCGAGGGCGATCTCGTCCACGGACATGCCCAGCTCATGGGCGACGGCGGCCGCGGCAAGCGCGTTCGACACGTGGTGCTCACCGTACAGCCGCAACGTCACGTCGCTGCACCCGGAGGGTGTGTGCAGCGTAAAAGCAGGCTGTCCGTTCTCTGTGAGCCGGACATTTTCGGCCCGTACGTCGGCGTCCTCGGACTCTCCGAAGAGGAGCACGCGGGCCTTCGTACGCGAGGCCATCGCGCGCACGAGCGGGTCGTCGGCGTTGAGGATCGCGGCGCCGTCGTCGGGCAGCGACTCCACCAACTCGCCCTTCGCTTCCGCGATCTTCTCGCGTCCGCCGAACTCGCCGATGTGGGCGGTGCCGACGTTCAGGACGAGGCCGATCCTCGGCGGCGTGAGACCGGTGAGGTACCGGATGTGGCCGATTCCGCGCGCTCCCATTTCGAGCACGAGGAACTTCGTCTCGTCGGTGGCGCTGAGCGCGGTCAGCGGCAGCCCGATCTCGTTGTTGAGCGAGCCCGGCGTCCAGACGGTGGGCGCGTGGCGGCGAAGGACCTGGGCGAGCAGGTCCTTGGAGCTGGTCTTGCCGACGGAGCCGGTCAGCGCCACCAGGGTCGCGCCGAGCCGCTCCACGACGTGGCGCGCGAGGGCGCCGAGCGCCGTCTGCACGTCGTCGACGACGATGGCGGGCACCCCGACGGGCCGCGACGCGAGCACGGCGACCGCGCCCTTGGCGACCACGTCGGCCGCGTAGTCGTGGCCGTCGACGCGCTCGCCGACGAAGGCGACGAAGAGGCTGCCGGGCTCCACCTCACGGGAGTCCCGGACGACGGATCCGGTGACCTGGACGGCCGGATCCGGTATGTCGTACGTCTGCCCGCCGACGACGGTGGCGATCTCGGCGAGGGAGAGGGCGATCACAACTTCATCCCTGGGTTTGCTGGATAGCTTCGCGAAGCACCTGGCGGTCGTCGAAGGGACGCACCACCCCGGCGATGTCCTGCCCCTGCTCGTGGCCCTTGCCCGCGACCAGGACGGTGTCGCCCGGGCCAGCGTGGGCGACGACAGCTCGGATGGCGGCGGCGCGGTCCTCGAAGACGGCGACCTCGCCGCGCTCGTGGGCCGGCACGTCGGCGGCGCCGGCGAGCATCGTGGCGAGGATCGCGAGGGGGTCCTCGCCACGGGGGTTGTCGGAGGTCAGTACGGCGGTGTCGGCGAGGCGGGCCGCGGCCGCGCCCATCGGCATCCGCTTGGTCTTGTCGCGGTCGCCGCCGCAGCCGAGCACGATGTGCAGCTTGCCCTCGGTGACCTTGCGCAGCGCGCGCAGGACCGATTCGACGGCGTCCGTCTTGTGGGCGTAGTCGACGACGGCGAGGTAGGGCTGGCCGACGTCGACGCGCTCCAGGCGGCCGGGCACGCCGGGCACCGCGGCGACGCCGTCGGCGGCCTGCTGCGGGTCGATGCCCGCGACGGCCAGCGAGACGATCGCGGCGAGGGTGTTGGCGACGTTGAAGGGGCCCGCGAGCGGCGACGTGGCGGTGATCCGCTCGCCCTTGGGACCGACCGCGACGAACGTCGAGTCGAGCGGCCCGACCTCGACGTCCTCGGCACGCCAGTCGGCGTCGGGGTGGCCCTCGGCGGAGAAGGTGGTGACGGGGACCTCGGACTCGGTCACGAGCCGGCGGCCGTACTCGTCGTCGAAGTTGACCACGCCGACCCGGGAGCGCCGCTTGGTGAACAGCTGCGCCTTGGCCTGGAAGTAGTCCTCCATGTCGGAGTGGAACTCCATGTGCTCCGGGCTGAGGTTGTTGAAGACGGCGACGTCGAAGACGCAGCCGTCCACCCGCCCGAGCACCAGCGCGTGGCTGGAGACCTCCATGGCGACCGCCTCGACGCCGCGCTCGCGCATCACCGCGAACAGCGCCTGCAGGTCGGTGGCTTCGGGGGTCGTGCGCTCCGACTTGATGCGCTCGTCGCCGATGCGCATCTCGACCGTGCCGATGAGGCCGGTCGCGCGGACGCGCTTGAGACCGCCCTCGATGAGGTACGCGGTCGTGGTCTTCCCGGAGGTGCCGGTGATGCCGATCTGGAGGAGGTCGCGGCCGGGGTGGCCGTAGACCGTCGCCGCCAGCTCGCCCATGCTTCCGCGCGGGTCGTCGACGACCAGGACCGGCAGGCCGGTCGCGGCCGCGCGCTCGGCGCCGGTCGGGTCGGTGAGCACCGCGGCGGCACCGAGGTCGGCGGCCTGCGCGACGAAGTCGGCGCCGTGCAGCCGGGCGCCGGGCAGGGCGGCGTAGATGTCGCCGGGGCGCACCGCGCGCGAGTCGTGCGTGATGCCCGTGATCTCCGCGCTGCCCGGGACGGCGACGCCCAGCTGGCCCGCGAGCTCCGTCAGTGAGGTCGCGGAGACCTGGTCCGGCCGCGGCGGTCCCGGATAGGTCACGGGAACGCCCTTCTGGGTGGTTTGGGACTGATCAGCGTGTGGCACGGCGGTGAGCGTACCGGGCGTACCCCTCTCGGAGCGAAGTGAGGGGCGTGGCGAGGGGTGGTTCCCCGTGCCGGGCGTGATGGTTGTCACGGGCTGTTCCTGGTGGGTCTCAGGGCTTGAAGGTCACCGGAAGGCGGGCCGGGGTGCTTCCGGTGGGCGGGACTTGGAGCGTCTTGAGGGCGAACTCCATGACCTCCTTGTAGATGGGTCCGCAGATCTGCCCGCCGAAGTAGCTGCCCTTGGTGGCGTTCTGGATGGCGCAGTAGACGGTGACGCGCGGCTTGTCCGCGGGCGCGAAGCCGGCGAAGGACGAGGTGTAGCCCTTGTAGCGGCCGGTGGCCGGGTCGACCCGGTTGGCCGTGCCGGTCTTGCCCGCGACGCGGTAGCCCGGGATGCGGGCCTTGGTGCCGGTGCCCTCTTCGTCGTCGACGACGGATTCGAGCATCTGCGACACGGTCTTCGCGGTCTTGTCGCTCACCACCCGGGTCTTCTTCGGCTTGGGCGCGGGCGTGAAGCGGCCGTCGGGGCCCTTCGTGCCGCGCACCAGCGTGGGCTCGATGCGTACGCCGCCGTTGGCGATGGTCGAGTAGACCGAGGTCGCCTGCATGGCGTTGATCGAGACGCCCTGGCCGAACGGGATCGTGAACTGCTGCGAGGTGGACCACTTGGCGGGGGGCGCGAGGATTCCGGACGTCTCGCCGGGGAAGTCGAGCCCGGTCTCCTTGCCGATGCCGAACTTGCGCAGATACGAGTAGAGGGACTCGTTGGCCTCCTTCTGCGTCCTGCCCAGTTCGCCGGTGGCGAGGATCGTGCCGATGTTGGAGGACTTGGCGAGCACGCCGTTGAGCGTCAGGTGCCAGGTCGGGTGGTCGATGTCGTCCTGGAAGAGGCGGTCGCCGCGGTGCAGCCGGTTGGGCACCGTGACGTGCGTGCCGGGCGTGGCCGCGTTCTCCTCGAGGACGGCGGCCATCGACATGACCTTGGCGGTGGAGCCGGGCTCGAAGGCGTCCTGGAGCGCGGCGTTGCCGAGGGCGGC
This sequence comes from Streptomyces sp. NPDC025651, assembly GCF_055558735.1. NCBI lineage: Bacteria > Bacillati > Actinomycetota > Actinomycetes > Kitasatosporales > Streptomycetaceae > Streptomyces > Streptomyces sp. NPDC025651. Next base: position 1,313,421 of record NZ_JBVHLZ010000001.1, on the reverse strand, counting down.
GCCGTTGGCCTGCGAGAGGTCGTTCGGGTCGAAGCCGGGGGCGTTGGCCATCGCGAGGACCTCGCCGGTCTGCGTGTCCTGCACTATCACGTAGCCGCGGTCGGCCTTGGACTTCTTGACCTGCTCGCTGATGGCGTTCTGCGCGGCCCACTGGATGTCGCGGTCGATGGTGAGCTCGACGTCGGAGCCGGGCACGGCGGGCGTCTCCGTGGAGCCCGCGGTCGGCACGCGGCGCCCGCCCGACTGGGCGTAGCGGATCTTGCCGTCCTCGCCGGCCAGCTGCTTGTCGAGCTGCTGCTCCAGGCCGCCCGCGCCCTTGCCGTCGGCGTTGACCCAGCCCAGTATCCCGGCGCCCAGGTCGTCGTTCGGATAGACCCGCTTGCTGCTGGGGTCGGCGAGGACGCCGGCAAGGACGTTCGGGGACTTCGGGTCCGTGCCCGCCTTCTCGGCGAGCGCGCCGCGCAGGTCCTTGATCTGCTTCCAGACCTGGGGGGTCTGGCGGCGGGCGAGAAGGACGTAGCGGGTGTCGGGGGTCTTGAGCTTCTTCGTCAGCTCCTCGACGTCCTTGCCGAGGATCGGCGCGAGGAGCGCGGCCGCCTGCTCGGGCGCGTCCTTGGTCTTGGTCTCCTTCGGCGTGAACAGCGTGGGGTCGGCCGTGATGTCGTACGCGTCCACGCTCGCGGCCAGCTCGACGCCGCCGCGGTCGGTGATGCGCCCGCGCTCGGCCGCCAGGGTGTGCGTGAAGTAGCGGTTCTTCTCGGCCTTGGCGGCGTACGCGCTCGCGTCGACGGCCTGCACCTGGAGCAGCCGCACGACGAAGGCCAGCATCACCAGGGTCAGTCCGAGGCTGACCATGCGCAGACGCGGCCGCGGGCTGCCCAGGCGGATGGTGCGGGCCTTGCCCTTGGCGGCGGGGCGGCGGCCTGCGGGGCGCCCGCCGGACGACGGGCGCCGGGGCGCGCCGGGCCGTGCGGGGCGCGCGGGCCTCGCGGGTCCTGGCACCCTGCGCCGCGGGGGTTGCCTTTCGGACACTTACGTCACCTGCCGGAGGTCGTCGTGGGGCCGGGCACCGCGCCCTGCGCGGTGGGGCGCTGCGGGGCGGCGGGGGTGGTACGGGCGGGCTTCGTGGGCTGCGTGGTCGGCTCCGCGGCGGGGCTCGCCGGGGCGGGGGGCCTGGGCGACGCGGGAGGCGGCTCGGGGGCGGGAACGGCGGGCGCCGGGGAGGCCGCCTCCTGCGGGCGCGGCGCGGGCTGCCGCAGCGACGAGGGCCGGGCCGCGACGCCGGGCACGCCGCGCACGGTCCCGTCGGGGTTCAGGAAGGCCGGGTCGCCGCCGGGGACCATGCCGAGCTCGCGGGCGCGGCGCTGGAGGGCGTCGGGCGCGGCATAGCCGTCCACGTCGCGCTGGAGCTCCTGCTCCTCCTCGGTGAGCTCCTTCGTCTCCTTCTTGAGCTCGCTCAGCTGGAACGAGCCCTCGTTCAGGGAGGAGTTCAGGATGAGCAGCGTGATCAGGCCACCGCCGAGGAGCAGCACGACGAGCAGGACGAAGGGCGTGCGCGCGGCCTGCGTCGGCCCCTGTGGCAGCAGCCGCGCGAGGCGGGCGGCCCTCCCCCTCAGCTCGGGCTTCTTGCTCATGGAGCCTCCTCGCGGACTCTGATCAGCGGGTTCTGCTCAGCTGGTTCTGCTCAGCGGACGATGCTCAGGAGCCGGTGCGCGGGCGGCGGCCCGCCCGACGGCTCACTCGACGTCTTCGCGGACGCGCTGGGCGCCCCGCAGCCGGGCCGGTGCCGCCCTGCGGTTCTCGGCGACCTCTTCCTCGGTGGGCAGTTCGGCACCGCGGGTCAGAAGCTTGAGCCGCGGCTGGTAGCGCTCGGGGACGACGGGCAGGCCGGGCGGCGCCGTCGTCGCGGCACCGGCCGCGAACACCTGCTTGACCAGGCGGTCCTCCAGCGAGTGGTACGACAGGACGGCGATCCTGCCGCCGACGGCGAGCGCCTTGACGGCCGCGGGGATGGCCCGCTCCAGGACACTCAGCTCGCCGTTGACCTCGATGCGCAGGGCCTGGAAGGTGCGCTTGGCGGGGTTGCCGCCGGTGCGCTTGGCGGCCTGCGGCAGGGAGTCGCGGATGAGTTCGACGAGCCGCGCGCTGTTACTGAACGGCTCCTTCTCGCGCTCGCGCACGACGGCGCTCACGATGCGCTTGGCCTGCTTCTCCTCGCCGTACGCCCGCAGGATCCTGACCAGTTCGCCGGGTGCGTACGTGTTGAGGACCTCGGCCGCGCTGATGCCGGTCGTCTGGTCCATGCGCATGTCCAGGGGGGCGTCCTGGGCGTACGCGAACCCCCGGTCCGCCTCGTCGAGTTGCATGGAGGAGACGCCGAGGTCGAACAGGACGCCCTGGACGCGCGGGACGTCGAGGCGCTCGAGTACGTCGGGCAGTTCGTCGTAGACGGCGTGCACCAGGGTGGCCCGGTCGCCGTAGGGGGCGAGCCGTTCGCCGGACAGGCGCAGCGCTTCCTTGTCGCGGTCGAGGGCGATGAGCCGCGCCGACGGGAACGTGGACAGGAGCGCCTCGCTGTGGCCGCCGAGACCGAGGGTGCAGTCGACGACGACCGCTCCCGGCTCGGCGAGTGCGGGGGCCAACATGTCCAGGCACCGCTGGAGCATCACCGGGACGTGTCGGCTGTTGTCGCTCAAAGGGCCCTCTCAGGTCCGGCGCGGCGTTCGTACGCACTGCCGGGTCCCCGCCCGCTCTGTGAAGGGGAATGGCCTGCTGGCGCCGGGGAAGTGGCGTCAGCCGACCGGGAGCGGGAGGAGGCCGAGCCGTACGTACGCGCCGCGCACGTGGGGGGATTCAGAAAATCTCCGTGATGTGCAGTCCGCAGGGAGCAGGTCACCTCTCCCGCTTCGCGCCACTTTAGTCCACGCTGTCGCCCGGTCAATCAACCGGCCTGCGCGTCGCAGACGGGTCCGGGGCGGGGGTGCGAAACCGGCGGAGTCACCCGTCCGGCCGCAGCCTCGGCACTCCTGTGGGTTACCTCACAACAAGAGTCTTTGACGTTCTTTGTCCTTCCTCACGGCGGGCCCCCGCGATCAGTGCGCACTAACGTCATAGCCATGTCGACTTCCGCATCCCCTTCGGACCGCACTCCCGCAGAACCGATCGGCGACATGGTCGTCGGCACCGTCACCGACCGTCTGGTCGAGGCGAACAAGACGTACGCCGCCGGGTTCACCGATCCCGGCATGGACGCCCGTCCCGTGCTGCACGTCGCCGTCGTGGCCTGCATGGACGCCCGTCTCGACCTGCACGACGCGCTCGGCCTGGAGCTGGGCGACTGCCACACCATCCGCAATGCAGGCGGTGTGGTCACGGACGACGTCATCCGCTCCCTGACCATCAGTCAGCGCGCCCTCGGCACCCGCAGCGTCGTCCTCATCCACCACACCGGCTGCGGCCTGGAGTCCCTCACCGAGGAGTTCCGGCAGGACCTGGAGAACGAGGTCGGGCAGCGGCCGACGTGGGCGGTGGAGTCCTTCCGCGACGTCGACCAGGACGTTCGGCAGTCGATGCAGCGCGTGCGGACCTCGCCGTTCCTCCTGCACACCGACGACATCCGCGGATTCGTGTTCGACGTCACCACCGGTCTGCTGCGGGAGATCGACCCTGCGTGACTGACAAAGGGTTGCAAGACCCGACAAATCGGCGCCAGTTATCCACAGGCGAGTGACACGACCCGCTATGCCCAACAACAATGCGGGGGTGACATCACGCGGCCCATTCACGCGTGGTGTCGGTGAATTCGGGGTGGACCGGGCCGCGCGTGTGAACGCCGGCCCGGAGAACGGGCCGAGGAGGGCCGGGTGACGACCTATGACGATCGAGCGAGCCTCACAGATCTGACCACCACAGCGGAGCGTGTCCGCGGGTCGGTGGAGGGTGTGATCGAGGGCAAGCCGGAGGTCGTACGGCTTTCGCTGACCGTGCTCCTCGCCGAGGGGCACCTGCTCATCGAGGATGTGCCGGGCGTCGGCAAGACCATGCTCGCCAAGGCGCTCGCGCGGTCCATCGACTGCTCCGTGCGGCGGATCCAGTTCACTCCGGACCTGCTGCCTTCGGACATCACGGGTGTGTCCATCTTCGACCAGCAGCGCAGGGACTTCGAGTTCAAGCCGGGCGCGATCTTCGCGCAGATCGTGATCGGCGACGAGATCAACCGCGCGTCTCCGAAGACGCAGTCCGCGCTCCTGGAGTCCATGGAGGAGCGCCAGGTCACCATCGACGGGCAGACCTACGAACTGCCCAGCCCCTTCATGGTGGTGGCCACGCAGAACCCCGTCGAGATGGAGGGCACCTACCCCCTGCCCGAGGCACAGCGCGACCGGTTCATGGCGCGGGTCTCGATCGGCTACCCCAACCCGGAGGCCGAGCTGCAGATGCTCGACGTCCACGGCGGCGTCTCGCCCCTGGACGACCTCCAGCCGGTGGCGCACGCGCACGACATCGTGAAGCTCATCGACGCCGTCCGCACGGTCCACGTGGCCGACTCCGTGCGGCGTTACGCGGTGGACCTGGTCGCCGCGACCCGCAACCACCCGGACCTGAGACTCGGGGCCTCCCCGCGCGCGACGCTGCACCTGCTGCGCGCCGCCAAGGCCTCCGCCGCGCTCAGCGGCCGTGAGTTCGCCCTGCCGGACGACGTGCAGGCCCTGGCCGTCGCGGTCCTCGCGCACCGCCTGCTGCCCACCGCGCAGGCCCAGTTGAACCGCCGTACAGCAGAATCGGTCGTCCTGGAGATCCTGCAGCGCACCCCGGTGCCCGCCAACGCGCAGCCCGGTCCCGGCGCCTACTTCAACCAGCAGCCGCCCGGCGCGCGGAGGCTGTGATGACGGCAGGGGGGAAGCCGACGGGCCACGCCGAGGGCGACAAGGGCGGGCTCCGCACGGCTCTCGCGGGCCTGACCACCCGCGGGCGTTCCTTCCTGGCGGCCGGCATCGCCGCCGCCATCTGCGCCTACGTCCTCGGCCAGAGCGACCTGCTGCGCGTCGGGCTGCTGCTCGCCGTGCTGCCGCTGATCTGCGCCCTCGTCCTGTTCCGCACCCGCTACCGCGTCGCGGGCAGCCGCAGGCTCTCCCCCGGGCGCGTGCCGGCCGGTTCGGAGGCCCGCGTCCACCTGCGGATGGACAACGTCTCGCGGCTGCCCACGGGCCTGTTGATGCTCCAGGACCGCGTGCCCTACGTGCTCGGGCCGCGCCCCCGGTTCGTGCTCGACCGGGTCGAGGCGGGCGGGCGCCGCGAGGTGTCCTACCGCGTCCGCTCCGACCTGCGCGGGCGCTATCCGCTGGGGCCGCTGCAGCTGCGCCTGACGGACCCGTTCGGGATGTGCGAACTGACGCGCTCCTTCTCGACGTACGACACCCTGACGGTCATCCCGCGCGTGGAGCCGCTGCCTCCGGTGCGGCTCACGGGCGAGGCCAAGGGGTACGGCGACGGGCGCAACCGCTCGCTGGCGCTGGCCGGCGAGGACGACGTCATCCCGCGCGGGTACCGCCACGGCGACGACCTGCGCCGGGTGCACTGGCGCTCCACCGCGCGCTACGGCGAGCTGATGGTGCGCCGCGAGGAGCAGCCGCAGCGGGCCCGCTGCACGGTGCTCTTGGACACCCGGGGCGCCGGCTTCCGGGGCGCGGGACCCGACTCGGCCTTCGAGTGGGCGGTGTCGGGCACGGCGTCCGCCCTTGTGCACATGCTCGAACGGGGCTTCTCGGTACGGCTGTTGACCGACACCGGCACCTCGGTGCCGGGCGAGGGCTCGGACGGCTTCGCGGGCGCGAGCCAGGAGTCGGCGGACGCGGCCGGGCTGATGATGGACACCCTCGCGGTGGTCGACCACTCGGACGGCGCCGGACTCTCCAGGGCCTACGACGTCCTGCGCGGCGGCAACGAAGGCCTGCTCGTCGCCTTCCTCGGCGACCTCGACGAGGAGCAGGCGGCGGTGGTCGCCAAGATGCGTCAGCGCAGCGGCTCCGCGGTCGCGTTCGTCCTGGACGGCGCGGCGTGGGCACAGGGTCCCGGAGGCCTGCCCTCCGAAGCCGGCGACGCGCGGGTGCGGATGCTGCGCGAGGCGGGCTGGACGGCCCTCGTGGTGCCGCCGGGCGCGGGGCTCGCGGACCTGTGGCGCCAGGCGGACCGCGCGCGCACGAGCGCGGGCCCCGCGCCCGCCGCCGGAACGACCACCGGAGGCTGGGCATGAGGGGGCGCCACGGCTCGACAGGAGTACGTACGACAGTGGGGGGACGGTCATGAGCGGACGCGCGCGGCTCGCGCTGTGTGCCACCGCGGCCACGCTGATGGCATCGGGAGCGCTGCTGCCGCTCGTCGATCCGGCGACGTGGTACCTGCAGGCGGTGATCCTGCTCGTCCTGCAGAGCGGGGTGGGCGCGCTGGCCCGGCGGGTGCCCCTGGCCCGGCCGCTCACCGTGGCGGTGCAGGCACTGGTGACGCTGTTGCTGCTCACCCTGGTGTTCGCCCGTGAGCAGGCCATCGCGGGGATCCTGCCGGGACCCGACGTGTTCCAACGGTTCGGCGTGCTCCTGGAGGCGGGCGGCAATGACGTCGGGCGGTACGCGATCCCGGCGCCGCTCAGCGACGGGATCCGGCTGATGCTGGTCGGCGGCGTCCTGGTGATCGGCCTCGCGGTGGACGCGCTCGCGGTGACGTTCCGCACGGCGGCGCCCGCCGGACTGCCGTTGCTCGCGCTGTACTCGGTGGCTGCGGGGCTCTCCGGGGACGGCGCCGGATGGCTGTGGTTCCTGCTCGCGGCGGCCGGCTATCTGCTGCTGCTCCTGGCGGAGGGGAGGGACCGGCTCTCCCAGTGGGGCCGGGTGTTCGGCGGTTCGCCGCGCACGCCGGGGCGCGTCTCCGGCGGTCTGGAGAGCAACACGGGAGCGGTCGCCCCGGTCCGCACGGGACGGCGCATCGGCGCGGTCGCGCTGGGCGTCGCGCTGGTGGTGCCGCTCGCCCTGCCCGCCCTGGACGGCGGCCTCCTCGGCGGCTCCGGCGGTCCCGGAGGCGACGGCTCGGGCGGCGGTGGAACGATCTCCGCGGTGAACCCGCTGGTCGCGCTCCAGGACAGCCTGAACCAGCCGGAGGACCGCGAGGTCCTCTCGTACCGCACGAACGCCGAGCAGACCGACGGGCTGTATCTGCGGATCGTCTCGCTCGACCAGTTCGACGGCACGACGTGGAAGACCACCGTCCGGCGCATCGAGGACGTGCCCTCGCCGCTGCCGACCCCGCAGGGCCTGCGCCCGGACGTCCGCAGGACCGAGATCCAGACGAATATCTCGGCCGCCGACGGCTACGCGCAGAACTGGCTGCCCATGCCCTACCCGGCCAGCCAGGTGAAGATCGACGGCCGCTGGCGGTACGAGCCGGTGGGCCGCGCTCTCGTCGGCGACCGCGGCCAGACCACGCGCGGCAAGCAGTACGAGGTCAAGAGCCTGGTCGTGGAGCCCACGGCCGAGCAGCTGGCGAGCGCGCCCCCGCCGCCCGACGATCTGCGGCGCGAGTTCACCAAGGTGCCGGACTCGCTGCCCGACGTGGTCGCGGACCGGGCACGCCAGGTCACCAAGGGCGCCGCGAACCCGTACGAGCAGGCGGTCAAGCTCCAGGACTACTTCGCGTCGGACGGCGGGTTCCGGTACAGCGTCCAGGTGCGGGCGGGCAGCGGTTCCGCCGCGATCGGCCGGTTCCTGGAGCAGAAGGAAGGGTTCTGCGTCCACTTCTCCTTCGCGATGGCCTCCATGGCGCGGACGCTGGGGATCCCGGCCCGCGTCGCGGTGGGCTTCACACCGGGCTCCGCGCAGGCGGACGGCAGCATGTCGGTCGGGCTCCGGGACGCGCACGCGTGGCCCGAGCTGTACTTCGAGGGCGTGGGCTGGACCCGCTTCGAGCCGACGCCGACCCGCGGCACACTGCCCGAGTACACCCGCTCGGACGCCCCCTCCGGTGGCGCGAGCGACCCGGACACCCCCGAGCCCTCCACCTCCTCCGAGCCGTCCGCGGCCCCCTCGGCGTCCGACAGCTGCCCGGCCGACATGCGGCAGCAGGGCGGCTGCACGAGCGCGGCCCCGCAGGTCGCGGCCGGTTCGGGCGGCGACGGGCCACCCATCGGGATGATCGTGGGCGTCTCTCTGACGGCCTTGCTGATCCTCGCGGTGCCCTTCCTGCCGATGCTGTGGCGCACCAGGGTGCGGGCGGTGCGGCTGGGATCCGGTGGCCGTACCGAGGCGGACGGGGCGGCGCGGACCCTTGCGGCCTGGCTCGAAGTGACCGACACGGCCTGGGACCACGGCATTGAGCCGGACGAGTCACTGACCCCTCGGAAGGCGGCCGCGCGGATCGTCCGCGTCGGGGAGCTGACCGCCGGGCCCGCGGAGGCCGTCCATCGGGTGGCGGCCGCGGTGGAGCAGGTGCTCTACGCCCCGCGCCCGCAGCCGGTCTCGGGCCTCGCCGATGACGTACGGCGGGTGCACGACGGGCTGAACGCCTCGGCGAACCGCACCGGCCGTCTGCGGGCGACGCTCGCGCCGCGTTCGGCCGCACGGGTGGTGTGGGCGGTGTCGGACCGGTGGGACGCGTTCGGCGCGCGCTGGGGCGAGCGGATCGCCAAGCGGTGGACGGCACTGACGCGCAAGCTGCCGCGCCGGACCCCGCAGGAGGGCTGAGCCGCAGGTCCGGGGGCCCGAGGGCCGGGTCCCCGACCACACCCTGCGGAAGCCGGCCGTCGGCCGAGCGGCCAGGACATGTGTGAGGGGCGACCACCCGGTGGGTGGTCGCCCCTCACACATGCATGAAGAAGTCTGTTCGGTCAGTGCCGAGCGGTCCGGCTCACTGACCGCCCTGCTGTTCGTCGCGGCGGCGCTGCCACCGCTGCTCGATGCGGTCCATGACGGAACGGCGCTGCCTCGTCTGCCGACGGGCCGCCTGTCCGCCCTGCGCGGCTGCCGCGCCCGAGGGCTGTTCACCCGGCTTCGGCGCCTTGCGCCAACCGGTGACGGCCAGCACCGCGCAGCCCAGCATGACGAGGAAGCCCACCACGCTGATCCAGATCTGCTGGGCGACCATTCCGGCCATGAGGAGGGCGATACCCACCAGGAAGCCCGCGACCGCTTGGTAGACCCGCTTCCGGGTGTACGTACGCAGCCCGCTTCCCTCAAGCGCTGTCGCGAACTTGGGATCTTCGGCGTACAGCGCTCGCTCCATTTGCTCGAGCATGCGCTGCTCGTGCTCCGAGAGCGGCACGGAGTCCTCCTCATCGTGCAGTCGCCGGGGCGACCGGGGGTCCCCTTCAGGATAGGCAGGGAATCGCCCCCGTGAAACCCGCCCCTCTGCGCCAACTTCGCCAAACCGGACCTTCACGCCGCTCCGGCTCGCTGAAGCGTGCATTCCCCAGCGGCCGAACCGTCATGCAGGACGGTGTCCCTCGATCATACGGCGCCCGTAGCCCGTTCGGGGGTCCTGTGGCGTACTCCATGTGCGGCTGCGCCGCTGATCAGCGGGGCAGCCGCAGGCGCACCTCAGGCCTCGTCGGCGCCTCGCGCCTCACCGAGCACGTGCAGCTGGGTGGCCACGGAGTGGAACGCGGGCAACTCGGCCGCGGCGGCCTCCAGCTTCAGGAGCGCCTCCAGGGCGCCGGGCTCGGTGTCGACGAGGACGCCGGGGACCAGGTCGGCGAAGACCCGGACGCCGTGCACCGCGCCGACGCGCACACCCGCGGCCTCGACCAGCTCGGTGAGCTGGTCGGCGGTGAAGCGCCGCGGCACGGGGTCGCCCGCGCCCCAGCGGCCCGCCGGGTCGGTGAGCGCCGTCCGGGCCTCCTTGAAGTGCCCGGCGAGGGCCCGCGCGAGCACGGCCCCGCCGAGTCCCGCGCCGAGCAGGCTGAGGATCCCGGAAGGGCGCAGCGCGTCGACGGCGAGGCGCACGCCCTCGGCCGGGTCGTCCACGTACTCCAGGACGCCGTGGCACAGGACGGCGTCGAAGCCGCCGCGCTCGACGACGTCGAAGAGGCCGAGCACATCGCCCTGGACGCCGCGCACGCGCTCGGCGACGCCCGCCTCGGCGGCCCGGCGCTCCAGCGCGAAGAGGGCGTTCGGGCTGGGGTCGACGACGGTGACGCGGTGACCGAGGCGGGCGACCGGCACCGCGAAGTTGCCGCTGCCGCCTCCCGTGTCGAGTACGTCGAGTGACTCCCGGCCCGTGGCCTTGACGCGGCGGTCCAGGGCGTCCTCCAGGACGTCCCAGACCACGGCGGTACGGAGAGAGGCGCGCGGACGGGGGGTGTCGGAGCGCAGCGACGCCGCTTCAGGGCGGTGGTGGGAGACGGGCGGGCGCATCGGGTCCGACACGGCAGTTGACTCCTCGTCGCGTGGGGTTCGATTACCCCCACCCTATTGCCTGCCGCGCACTGCCCCGGCCATGCCTCTCCCGGCGAGGACCCGCCGGTCAGCCCGCGTCCGGCGGCTCCCTGCCCGCGTCCTGCGACTCCTGCCTGGGCTGGGGCAGCACGGGCTGGAGCACCAGCATCCGCTCGACGATACGCAGGAACATCGCCACGTCACGGAGCAGGTCGTCGGCGTCGCGGACGGTGGCGGCGCCCTGGATGCCCGCCTCGGCGCGGGCACGGCGGGCGGCGCCCGAGGCGAACAGGGCGCTCCACTCGGTCAGTTCGGGGGCTATCTCGGGCAGGACTTCCCAGGCGCTTCGGATGCGCTGCCTGCGGCGCGGGGTCGTCTCGGGGCGGCCGCGCGCGGCGAGGACCGCGGCCGCGGTGCGCAGGGCGGCGAGGTGGGCGGTGGCATAGCGCTCGTTCGGGGCGTCGAGGCGGGCGGCCTCGTCGATCCCGGCGCGGGCCTGGGCGAGCAGTTCGAGGGCGGCCGGCGGTGCCGTGGCGCGGCGCAGGACGGGGTGGACATCGCTCGCCGGGCCGGTCAGTGAGGGGGCAGGGCCGACGGCGCGGTGCCGGTGTGCGGCTGCTGCGGAAGTACTGGCCATGACGAACCTCCTGTCGTCGTGTGACGGCGCAGTGGCCGTATGTGCCCATCGTGGAGTACGCCACTGACAATCGGCCCTGACCTGGGCTTTTGCCTCGATCGGGGGTTCGGGCTTACTTTTGCACTGACCAGTCAGTTCAAAAGAGGGGTCAGGGGGGACTGTGGACGGTCCGACCGACGGCGCGCGCGGAGCCGCCGTCACCGCCGAGAACTTCGGGCTCAAGGGGCCGCGGGGCTGGGCGTTCCGCGGCATCGGCATACGGGCCGAGCCCGGGTCGCTGATCGCGCTGGAAGGCCCCTCCGGGTCGGGCCGCACCTGTCTGCTGCTCGCCCTCACGGGACGTATGCGCGCCACCGAGGGACAGGCGTCCGTGGGCCGCTTCGGGCTGCCCAAGCAGCTGGCCTCGGTGCGCCGGATCAGCGGGCTCGGTCCCGTGCCCGGCGTCACCGACCTCGACCCGGCCCTGACCGTCGCCGAGCACCTGCACGAACGGGCTCTCCTGGAGCGGCGGTTCAGCGGGTCGCTGCGCGGGCTCCTGCGGCCGCGTGCCGAGCGGACGAACGAGACGCGGCTGCGCATCGACACCGCGCTGGCCGCCGCCGGGCTCGACATGGAGACGCTGCCCAAGGGGCGGCGCACCTCCGTGCGCGACCTGGAGCGGCTCGAGGCCCTGCGGCTCTCCATCGCGCTCGCCCTGATCAGCCGGCCGCGCGTGCTCGGCGTGGACGACACCGACCTGAAGCTCTCGGAGACCGAACGGGCCGAGGCCTGGGGGCTGTTGAAGTCCCTCGCCGAGCGCGGGACGACCGTCGTGGCGGTGTGCAGCGAAGCACCCGACGGCGCGGTCGTGGTGCGCACCGGCGCCACCAAGGACACCGGCACCACCGAGGACACAGGCGCCACGGACACCGGCGCCAAGGACACCGAGCGGGACCAGCCCGACGGCAGCACCGACGACGACAAGGAGACGGCGGATGCGCTCGCCGAAGCTGGCCGCGCTTGAGCTCAGGCGCTTCGGCAGGGGGAAGCTGCCGCGCGCGGCGCTCGTCGCCCTCCTGCTGCTGCCCCTGCTCTACGGCGCGCTGTACCTGTGCTCCTTCTGGGATCCGTACGGCCGCCTCGACCGCATCCCCGTGGCGCTCGTCAACGACGACAAGGGAGCCACCGCCGCGGGCAAGAAGCTCACGGCGGGCGACAACATCGTCGAGAAGCTGCGCGACAGCGAGACCTTCGACTGGCACGAGGTGAGCGAGGCCGAGGCCCGCAAGGGCGTCGAGGACGGGACGTACTACCTGTCGCTGACGATGCCCTCGGACTTCAGCAAGCGCATCGCGTCGAGTTCGGGGGACTCTCCGGAGACGGGCGCCCTTCAGGTCCGTACGAACGACGCCAACAACTACATCGTCGGGCAGATCTCGCGGACGGTCTTCTCCGAGGTGCGCACCGCCGCGTCCACGAAGGCGTCGCGCTCCTTCCTCGACAAGATCTTCATCTCGTTCTCGGACATCCACGGCGCGACGAAGAAGGCCGCCGACGGCGCCGACAAGCTCGACGACGGCATCGGCAAGGCGAAGAAGGGCTCCAAGGACCTCGCCAACGGCCTGAAGGACGCCAAGGACGGCAGCGGCGACCTGGCCGGTGGCATCAAGAAGCTCCACAAGGGCGCGGGCGACCTGGAGGACGGCTCCAAGAAGGTCGCGGAGGGCACGCGGAAGCTGGCCGGCAAGGTGAACGGCACGGCGGACCAGGTGCGGCCCTTCTTCAAGGACAACGGCAAGACCATCGGGGACACCGCCCAGCTCGTCGCCGACTCCTCCAAGGCGATGCGTCGCAACCTGAGCACCTGGGTCAAGATCGCGCCCGGGGCGGCGGAGCGCGCGAAGGAGAGTTCCGAGAAGCTGAGCGGGCTCTACATCAAGTACTGCGAACCGCCTGCCGAGCCCGGCCCCCTCTGCCCGGCCCTCAAGGAGGGCAAGGAGGCGTCCGCGAACGTGTCGACCATCGCGGACGACCTGAACGACGTCATCAAGGACCAGAACAGCGACGTCAAGCAGCTCGACAAGCACCTCGCCACGCTGCAGAAGAAGTCGCAGGCCCTGGCCGACCGCGCCCCGCACCTCGACGAGGACCTGGAGACGGCGGTCACGCAGATCAACGACCTCAACAAGGGCGCGGGCAAGGTCGCGGCGGGCGCCAAGAAGCTGCACACGGGCCTCGGCACCGCCAAGACCGGCGCGACCGACCTCGACACCGGCGTCGGCAAGCTGGAGACGGGCGCGAGCGACCTCAAGGGCGGCATGTTCAAGCTGGCCGACGGCTCCGCGGAGCTCTCCGGCGGGCTGCACGACGGCGTCAAGAAGATCCCCGACTACGACAAGAAGGACCGCGACGAGCGCACCGGAGTCATGGCCGACCCCGTCCAGCTCGCCTCCCAGTCGCTGCACAAGGCGCCCAACTACGGCACCGGCTTCGCGCCGTACTTCATCCCGCTGTCCCTGTGGGTCGGCGCGATGGTGGCGTACATGCTGATCCAGCCGCTCAACCGGCGTGCGCTCGCCGCCGGTGCCTCCGCCTGGCGGATCGCGTTCGCGGGCTGGCTGCCGGTGGCCGCCCTGGGCGTGCTCCAGACCGCGGCCCTGCTCTCGGTCCTGCACTGGGGGCTCGGCCTCCAGATGGCACGGGCCGCGGGGACGGCCGGTTTCCTCTGCCTGGTGACGGCGTGCTTCGCCGCGATCGTGCAGTGGCTGAACGCCCGCTTCGGAGCGGCCGGGCGGATCCTCGTCCTGGCCGTGCTGATGCTGCAGCTGACCTCGGCCGGCGGCACGTACCCCGTACAGACGAGCCCCGGCTTCTTCAACTGGATCCACCCCTTCCTGCCGATGAGTTACGTCGTCGACGCACTCCGGAGGCTCATCACGGGCGGTGGGCTCGGCCCCGTCTGGCAGGCGTGCGCGGTCCTTGCGGCCTTCACCCTGGGCGCCCTCGCGCTGACCGCGCTCTCCGCGCGCCGCAAGCAGGTGTGGACCCTGGACCGGCTGCACCCGGAGCTGAGCCTGTGAGCGCCCCGGCGGCGGCCGGTCCTGAGGGCACGGCGAGACCTGTGAGAATCAAGGCCATGGACAGCAGTGCAGGCAGCACCCGGCGCGAGGCCACCCGGCAGAAGCTCTACGAGGCCGCCGTCACCCTCATCGCGGAACAGGGGTTCTCCGCCACGACGGTCGACGAGATCGCCGAGCGGGCCGGGGTCGCGAAGGGCACCGTTTACTACAACTTCGCCAGCAAATCGGTCCTCTTCGAAGAGCTGCTGCGGCACGGCGTCGGCCTGCTCACCGCCTCCCTGAAGGAGGCGGCCGAGTCAGTGGGCCGCGACGGCGGCAGCAAGGTCGACGCCCTGGACGCGATGATCAGGGCGGGCCTCGTCTTCATCAACCGGTACCCGGCCTTCACCCAGCTCTACGTCGCCGAGCTGTGGCGGACCAACCGGGCCTGGCAGTCCACCCTCCTGGTGGTCAGGCAGCAGGCCGTCGCGGTGGTCGAGGACGTCCTGCGGGAGGGCGTCGGGAACGGCGAGCTCAGCGAGGAGATCGACATCCCTCTGACGGCCGCCGCGCTCGTCGGGATGGTGCTGGTCGCCGCCCTCGACTGGCAGGCCTTCCAGCCGGAGCGCTCCCTCGACGACGTGCACGCGGCGCTCTCGCGGCTGCTCCAGGGCCGGGTCAGCGGCACGCGCGCGTAGGGACGTCACAGAGATGCGTGCGCACACGAAGGCGCCGGTCCGGTGCCCCTGTCGCCAGGCGGCACCGGACCGGCGCTTTCTTCGTGTCCCCCCGTAACCCCCGTTCGACCCCCGTGTGGTCGTCCCCCCGAGTCACCCCCGTACCTCACTTCCGCCTCGCGGCAGAAGGAGCGGTCAAGGGCGCTGCACCGTTCCGCCGCCCCGTGTCGGCGGTACCGGTGCCGCGCCCTTCTCCGTGCCCCTCACTCTTCCGTCTTCGCAGGTGGGGCCCCATCCGCGCGCGTACTCATCTCACTCACTAGGTACGGATACTCAGACGTACGCACTCATCCCCAGGCCGCCTCGCCCCCGACTGGTTACGATCGCGTCCGTGTCCGTACTCCCCCTGGTGTTCACCAGCGGCTGGGCGAGCGGGATCAACGCGTACGCCGTTGTCCTGCTGCTCGGCGTCTTCGGTGCGACCGGGATCAGCGACGAGGTCCCGGAGTCCCTCCAGCGGCCCGACGTCCTGATCGCCGCCGGTGTGCTCTTCGCCTGTGAGGCCGTCGCCGACAAGATCCCGTACGTCGACTCGGTCTGGGACACGGTGCACACCGTGGTCCGGCCGGTGTCCGGTGCCGTGGTGGGCGCGCTGCTCGCGGGGCAGAGCGGGTCCCTCTCGGATCTGGCCGCGGGCGCGGTGGGCGGGTCGACCGCGCTGGCCAGCCATGCGGTGAAGGCCGGGACGCGGATGGCGGTCAACACCTCGCCCGAGCCGTTCAGCAACTTCGTCATGAGCACGGCCGAGGATCTCGGGGTCGGCGGGATCATCACCTTCGCGATGTTCCATCCCGAGGCGGCGGCGATCATCGCGGCCGTGCTCCTGCTGCTCGGCCTGTTCCTGCTGTTCTTCCTGGTCTCGCGGATCCGGCGGTTCCTGCGGCGCAGGGCGCAGCGGCGCGAGGAGAAGCGGCTCGCGGGCCGCACAGGGCCCCCGCCGCCCTGAGATCCGGGGGGACCGGGGCTCCTTCGTGACTGTCAGTGGCGGCCGATAAAGTCCCTGGCATGGCACGGATTGTGGTGATCGGCGCCGGGATGGGCGCGATGACGGCGGCCGCCCGGCTGGCCGTCGCGGGCCACCGGGTGGTGGTGTACGAACGCGGCGCGACGTACGGCGGCGCGCTCGGCCTCGTCGAGCGGGACGGCTTCTCCTTCGACACCGGACCGGGGCTGCTCCAGCTCCCCGCGGTCTACCGCGACCTGTTCGTCAAGACGGGCAAGGAGCCCCTGGAGAAGTGCGTCGAGCTCTCCCAGGTGGAGCCCGCCGTGCGCCACGTCTTCGCGGACGGCACCACGGCCGACCTGCCGAACGCCTCGCGCGCGGGAGTGGGCGAGGCCCTGGACACGGCCCTCGGCGCCGGCGCGGGCGCGCGCTGGTCGGCGTTCATGAACCGCGCCCGGGAGGCCTGGGACCGCACCCGCCGCCCCCTTCTGGAAGAGCCCCTCTGGCCGAACTGGGAGGTGCTCGCCGACCGCGAGCCCTACCCCTCGGTGCCGCACAAGCGCCTGCTGCGCCGCGAGCGCCGCGCGGCCACGCTCGCTGAGGTCGGCGCTCTCGAACTGGGCGGTGACCCGCGCCTGGTCGCACTCCTGGAGCAGTTCGCACTCGCGCACGGCCTGGATCCCCGTACGACCCCGGCGAGCGCGGCCGTCCTGCCGTACATGGAGCAGACCTTCGGCGTCTGGGCGGTGCGCGGCGGCATGCGCGCGCTGGCACAAGCGGTGTACGAGCGGTGCCTGGCCCGGCGGGTGGAGTTCGTGTTCGACGCGGCGGTGACCCGGATCGTCGAGAAGGACGGCAGGGCAGCGGGTGTGGAGCTCGCGGACGGCAGCACGGCGGAGGCGGACTTCGTGGTCGCCGGCGTCGCGCCCGCCGTCCTGGACGGAATGCTGCCCGGGGTGGACATACGGGCGAAGGGTGACGTCCCCGCGCGCTCCGGGATGCCCAGTCGGCTGACGGTGTTGCTCGCCCTGTCCGGCGCACGCCCCGGCGGCGCCCCGCACCGGACGGTGGTGCACTCGGCCGACCGGCAGGACGAGCTCGACCGCGTCTTCGGGGGCGCGCCCGGCCTCCCCGCCTCCCCCACGCTCACCGTGCTGCGCCCCGACGACCCGGACCTGACGCCGGACGGAGCGCATGAGGCGGTGACGCTCACCGCCACGGTGCCCGCGGGTCTGGAGGTCGGCGCCGCGGAGGTGGAGCGGGTCGTCTGCCGCGCCGAGGCGGCGATCCCTGACCTCCGAAGCCGCCTCCTGTGGCACGAGGTCCGCACCCCCGCCGACATCGCCGAGGCCACCGGCGCCGACGGCGGTGCGGTGCCCGCGCCGACGCTCGCCGCGGCCGGCGGCAAGCTCCTGCACCCGTCCAACAGCACCCGGCTGCCGGGGCTGTTCGCGGTCGGCGGCTGGGCGCACCCCGGCGGGGGCCTCCCCCACGCGGGCATGTCGGGCACGCTGGTCGCGGGCCTGATCGTCGAGGGGCCGGAGTTCCGCGGCTCCCAGTGACCGGAGCGCCGGCAGCGGCGCTCCGGTGTCAGTACCGGTACTGCTGCTCGTTGTGCCCCGAGCCGTCGTTCCCCCCGGCGTTCCCGCCCTGGTACGGATACGGCTGCTCCGGCGGCAGTTCACCGCTGTACGGCTCGTCGGTGGTGCGCTGGTGCGGCACCCAGACGCCGCCGGGCGGCGTCTCGTTGTACGTCTCGCCGAGACCGCCGTAGGTGTCGCCGCCGTACGGGGCGTAGCCCTGCTGGTCGCCGTAGCTGTCGTAGCTCTGGCGGGCGCCGTAGGTCTGGGTGCCGATGTACGGGTCGGAGTACGCGGCGTACTGCTGCTGGCCGGTCTCGTCGTAGCCGTAGCTCTGCTGGTCGTAGCCGGTGTAGGCCGCGGCGTCGTAGCCGTACGCGTCGCTCTGGTAGCCGTCGTTCTGATAGGCGTCGCCCGCGGTCGGCGGGGCGTACGCCGCGTCGTCGTAGACGCCGTACTGCCCGGTGTCGTCGGGCATCGGCTCGGGTTCGTAGACCCCGGGGTCGTGGGCGGGCGGCGGCGGGACCTGCTCGTACTCCAGGTCGGAGACCTGCAGCGTCGGCTCCTGCTTGGCGGCGTCCTGCCGCGGCGACCTGCGGCGCTTGCTCAGGCCCGGCTGCCCGCCGAGCGCCCAGCCGGTGGAGAAGCCCCGGCGGAACGACAGCGTCACGTACGTCTGGCCGACGGCGAAGGCGATGGCGCCCGCCCCGATGACCCACACCGAGGGGATCAGCACCCCGAGGACGACGCCGAGGAAGCCCGCGAAGGCCAGCAGGCGCCAGCGCAGCCGGGCCTTGTACTGCAGCAGGACCTCGCCGAGCAGCCACAACGCGACGAAGCCAAACGCGACATAGAGGACCGTCCAGCCCATGTACGCCCCTCTCCCCTACGGCCGCCGCCCGTGGGGGTAGCGCCGTTCAGGCCTGCTGGTGCAGGCCGAGATTCTCGTAGATTTCCAGCGTCGCCGTGGAGTTGTTGAGCGTGATGAAGTGCAGCCCCGGCACACCTTCGGCCAGCAGCCGCGCGCAGAACTCCGTCGCGAACTCGATGCCAATGGAGCGTACAGCGGCGGGATCGTCTTTGACCGAGAGGATCCGCTCTTTCAGCGCGGCCGGGAACACCGCGTTGCTGAGCTGGGGCAGCCGGTCGAGCTGACGGACGTTGGTGACCGGCATCATCTCGGGGATGATCGGCGTCTCGCAGCCCGCCGCCTCGACGCGGTCGCGCAGCCGCAGATACTCCTCGGGGTCGAAGAACATCTGCGTGATCGCGTAGTCCGCGCCGGCCCTGCACTTGTCGATGAAGTGCCGGGTGTCGGACTCCCAGTCGGGCGACCGGGGGTGCATCGCGGGGAAGGCGGCGACGCCCACGCAGAAGTCGCCCGACTCCTTGATGAGCTCGACCAGTTCGGCGGCGTAGGTGAGGCCCTCGGGGTGCGCGATCCAGTCGCCGAGCGGGTCGCCGGGCGGGTCGCCGCGGACCGCGAGCATGTTCCTGATGCCTGCGTCCGCGTACTGCCCGATGATGTTGCGCAGTTCGGCCACCGAGTGGTCGACCGCGGTCAGGTGGGCGACGGGCGTGAGCGTCGTGTCGGCGACGATCTGCTGGGTCTCCTTGACCGTGCCGGTGCGGGTCGAACCGCCCGCGCCGTAGGTCACGGAGACGAAGTCCGGGGCCACCGCCTCGACCCGGCGCAGCGCGTTCCACAGATTCCGCTCGCCCTTCGGGGTCTTCGGCGCGGAGAACTCGAACGAGTACGTCGTCTTGCCGGTCGCGAGCATGTCGCGCACGGTGCGTGCGCGGTCAGTCCTGGTGGAAGCTGTACCTAGGGCCATACCCGCAGGTTAGCCAGGCGGCGGCGGTCACCCAACCAGGCCTGGGAGATTTGGCCGGTTTGCCGGTTTGTTGTCCACGGATCGGACACTCCCGGGCTGTTGCTCACACACGCGTACGCATCCGCGCGCTCGGCGCTCAGACCGTGCGGAGCCGCTTCGCGAACTCCGCCGCGGCGGCGCCCGGGTCGTCGGCCTCGGTGATCGCCCGTACGACCACGACCCGGCGGGCGCCCGCTTCGAGCACCTCGTCGAGGTTGCCCGCGTCGATGCCGCCGATGGCGAACCAGGGGCGGTCCGTGCCGAGCGAGGCGGTGTAGCGGACCAGGTCGAGGCCCGGGGCGTGACGGCCCGGCTTGGTGGGCGTGGGCCAGCAGGGACCGGTGCAGAAGTAGTCCACGCCGTCCTGGACGGCGGCCGCCGCGGCCTCGGACTCGGCGTGCGTGGAGCGGCCGATGAGCACGTCCTCGCCGAGGATGGCGCGGGCCGCGGGGACGGGCAGGTCGCCCTGGCCGAGGTGGAGCACGTCGGCCCCGACGGCGTGCGCGACGTCCGCGCGGTCGTTCACCGCGAGGAGCTTGCCGTGCCGCCGCGCGGCGTCGGCGAAGACCTGGAGGTGTTCGAGCTCCTCGCCCGCCTCCATGCCCTTGTCCCGCAGCTGCACGATGTCGACACCGCCCGCGAGGACGGCGTCGAGGAACTCCGGCAGGTCTCCCTGACGCCTGCGGGCGTCCACGCACAGATAGAGCCGGGCGTCGGCGAGCTGAGCGCGGTGGTCGGCAGCCATGGAGAAGTCCCCCCGTTGTCGGTGGCGCGGGAGCCGCGTGGTGTCACGCGGCTCCCGCGCCGGACGATGGTGTTCAGGTCAGACGGCCAAGCGCCTGCTCAGACGGCGAGCGCCTGGGCGCGGCGCTTCACCTCCGTGCCGCGATTCTCGCTCAGTGCCTGCGCGGGGGTGCCGGGCAGGGTCGGGTCGGGGGTGAAGAGCCACTCGAGCATCTCTTCGTCGGAGAAACCGTCGTCCTTCAGGAGCGTCAAGGTGCCCGCGAGGCCCTTGACGACCTTGTCGCCGTCGATGAAGGCGGCCGGCACCTGAAGCGCGCGGTTCTCACCACGGCGCACGGCGATCAGCTGGCCCTCCTTGACCAGCTGGCGCACGCGCGTCACCTCGACATCGAGCATTTCCGCGATGTCGGGGAGGTGGAGCCAGGCGGGGACGAGAGCATCGGTCTTTGCGTCAATCTCGGTCACATGGTCCAGCGTATCGCCGCTCGGGCGCACAGGCCGGGGCGCGGGCACTCACCCCGTCCGGGCCGGCCCCCGCCCTTCGCGCTCCCCCTGCCCTCACTCCTTACGCGTACTCCGCCTTCTTCAGCGGAATCGAGGGGTCCGCGACCTTGGCCGCGTCCAGGCGGGTGCCCGCCTCGATGAGCTTGCGGCCCTGGGCCAGGTCCCGGGGACGGCCCACCGCGAGGACCGCCACCAGGGCGCCCTCCCGCAGCCAGCACACCGACCAGGCCATGCCCGCCGGGTCGCCGCGCCAGACCAGCTCGTCGGCCGCCGCGTGGTGTCCCGCGTACTGCACGAAGCGGCCGAACTGCTCCGACCAGAAGTACGGCACGGGGTCGTACGGCGCCGGGGTCTCGCCGATGATGTTCGCCGCCACCGTGCGCGGGCCCTGGACGGCGTTGTCCCAGTGGTGCACGAGAAGGCGCTCGCCGTACCTTCCCGAAGGGAAGGAGGAGCAGTCGCCGACCGCGTACACGTCCGGCGCCGACGTGCGCAGACGGTCGTCGGTCACGACCTCCTTGTGGATGCCGAGCTCGATGCCGGAACCGGTCAGCCAGTCCGTGGCGGGCCGCGCCCCGATGCCGACGACGACGGCGCCCGCGGGCAGCCGGGTCCCGTCGGAGAGGACCACCGTGCCCGGCTCGACGTGCTCCACGCGCGCGTGGGTGCGCAGGACCGCTCCGGAGTCCGCGTACCAACTCGCCATGGGAGCCGCGACCTCGGCGGGCAGAGCCCCGGCCAGCGGCCGTTCGGCGGCCTCGACCACGGTGACGGAACAGCCCGCCTCGCGCGCGGCGGTCGCGAACTCCGCGCCGATCCAGCCCGCGCCGACGACCACGACGTCGTGCTGCTCGGCGAGTACGGGCCGCAGCCGCTCGGCGTCGTCCAGGGTGCGCAGGAGGTGGACCCCGGGGACGCCTTCCGTGCCGGGCAGCCGGATCGGCTCGGCGCCAGTCGCGAGGACCAGCACGTCGTACGCGACCGGGCCCGACCCGGTGATCAGCTCGTGGTCGGCCGGGCGCACCCCGGTGACCTCGCGGCCCAGGCTCAGCTCGATGCCGAGCGCCTCGAAGTCGATGTCGAAGGCGGAGCCCTCCGCCTTGCCGAGCAGCACCGCCTTGGACAGCGGCGGCCTGTCGTACGGCTGGTGCGGCTCCGCCCCGATGAGGGTGACCGCGCCGGTGAATCCCTGCTCGCGCAGGGCCACGGCGGTCTGTACGCCGGCCATCCCCGCGCCGACGATGACGACGTGCCGCTCCGGCTGCTTGTGCCGGCCGTCCGGCCGCTGTTCGCTCTGCCTCTGCTGCTCGCTCACCCGATCACTGTAGGGCGGCGGGCGCTGACGTCCTCAGGGGCCGACGAGGAGATCTCTGACACATGGTCACCGCCCGTACCCGGGCGGCTCCCCCTACTGCCGCGCGGGGCGACGGGCTAGGGTGGCCGGTGCAGAGCACTCGCGGGAGCCCGGACGCACCGGGCTGAGAGGGAGGCTGGGACGGCCTCCGACCGTACGAACCTGATCCGGGTCATGCCGGCGAAGGGAGGGGCTGGACGCCCATGCATCCACGTACGACAACACCATCCGCCACCTCTGACGTCCTGGTCGTCGGAGGCGGTGTCATCGGCCTGGTCACGGCCTGGCGGGCCGCGCTGCGCGGGCTCTCCGTAGGGGTCGTCGACCCCGAGCCGGGCGGCGGCGCGGCGCAGGTCGCGGCGGGCATGCTGGCCGCCGTCACCGAACTGCACTACGGCGAGCAGACGCTGCTCGGCATCAACCTCGAATCCGCCCGCCGATACCCCGCCTTCGCCGCCGAGCTGACCGAGGCGAGCGGGCGCGACCTCGGCTATCGCGCGTGCGGCACGCTCGCCGTGGCGCTCGACGCGGACGACCGCGCCCACCTGCGCGAGCTGCACGCCCTGCAGCGCCGCTCGGGGCTCGACTCCGAGTGGCTGAGCGGCCGCGAGTGCCGGCGCCTCGAACCGATGCTCGCGCCTGGGGTGCGCGGCGGGCTCCGGGTCGACGGCGACCACCAGATCGACCCGCGCAGGCTCGCCGCGGCGCTCCTGGTCGCCTGCGAGCGGGCGGGCGTGGTCTTCCACCGCGCCTGGGCCGAGCGGCTCTCGGTCGTGCGCGAGCGGGCGCGCGGCGTGGTCCTCGCGGACGGCACCGAGCTGGGCGCGGAGCAGACCGTGCTCGCGGCGGGCAGCCTCAGCGGGCGCCTCGCGGGCGTCCCCGACGACGTCCTGCCGCCCGTGCGCCCGGTGAAGGGGCAGGTGCTGCGCCTGACGGTGCCGAAGCCGTACGCGCCGTTCCTGAGCCGCACCGTGCGCGCGGTCGTGCGCGGCAGCCACGTCTACCTGGTGCCGCGCGAGAACGGCGAGCTCGTCGTCGGCGCGACCAGCGAGGAGCTCGGCTGGGACACCACGGTCACCGCGGGCGGCGTGTACGAACTCCTGCGGGACGCCCACGAACTCGTGCCCGGCATCACGGAGCTGCCGCTCACCGAGACCCGCGCCGGCCTGCGCCCCGGCTCCCCCGACAACGCGCCGCTGCTCGGCCCGACCCGGCTCGACGGGCTCCAGCTGGCCACCGGGCACTACCGCAACGGCGTCCTCCTGACGCCCCTCACCGGCGACGTCATGGCGCACGCGCTGACCACGGGTGAACTGCCGGACGAGGCGCTTCCGTTCACCCCGCGCCGCTTCACCGGCGCCCCTCTCGCATCCCCCACGCAGTCCCTCACGGAGCAGCCCGCATGAGCACGCCTTCCGCCGTTTCCGTCCGTGTCTCCGTCAATGGGGAGGCACGCGACGTGGCCTCGGGCACCACGCTCGAAGCCCTCGTGGCCACCCTCACCGCGGCCCACTCCGGTGTCGCCGCCGCCCTCAACGAAACCGTCGTCCCGCGCGCGCAGTGGTCCACCACGACGCTCGCCTCGGGCGACCGCGTCGAAGTACTCACCGCCGTCCAGGGAGGCTGAACCGGCCATGGCAGACGACCCCTTCCTCATCGGCGGGCTCTCCCTCTCCTCGCGCCTGATCATGGGTACGGGCGGGGCGCCCAGCCTCGACGTCCTGGAGCGCTCCCTCGTCGCGTCCGGCACGGAGCTGACGACGGTCGCGATGCGCCGCCTGGACCCGGGCGTGCAGGGCTCCGTGCTCTCCGTCCTCGACCGGCTCGGCATCCGCGTGCTGCCCAACACGGCGGGCTGCTTCACCGCGGGCGAGGCCGTCCTCACCGCCCGGCTGGCGCGCGAGGCGCTCGGCACGGACCTGGTGAAGCTGGAGGTGATCGCCGACGAGCGCACCCTGCTGCCCGACCCGATCGAGCTCCTGGACGCCGCCGAGACGCTGGTCGACGACGGGTTCACGGTCCTTCCGTACACGAACGACGACCCGGTGCTCGCCCGGAAGCTGGAGGACGCGGGGTGCGCGGCGATCATGCCGCTCGGCTCCCCCATCGGCTCCGGGCTCGGCATCCGCAACCCGCACAACTTCCAGCTGATCGTCGAGCACGCGCGCGTGCCGGTGATCCTGGACGCGGGCGCGGGCACGGCGTCCGACGCGGTGCTCGCGATGGAGCTGGGGTGCGCGGGCGTGATGCTCGCCTCCGCGGTGACGCGGGCGCAGGAGCCGGTCCTGATGGCCGAGGCCATGCGGCACGGGGTCGAGGCGGGGCGCCTCGCGCACCGGGCCGGGCGGATCCCGCGGCGGCACTTCGCGGAGGCGTCGTCGCCCGCGGAGGGCATGGCGCGGCTCGATCCTGAGCGGCCCGCGTTCTGAGGGACCGGGAAGCCGGGGGCCCTGTTACAGCTCGGCTGCAGTACGGCTGTGAATCCCCCCGGACGGGATGGGCTGTCGGCGTCGGCTCGTAGACTCCCCTCCGTGGACACGACCCTTCAGGACCCCCTCGTCGGGCAGCTGCTCGACAGCCGTTACCGGATCGACGGGCGCATCGCGGTCGGCGGGATGGCCACGGTCTACCGGGCCGTGGACACCCGCCTCGACCGTGTGCTCGCGCTCAAGGTCATGCACCCGACGCTCGCGGCCGACGCCTCCTTCGTCGACCGCTTCATCCGCGAGGCCAAGTCGGTGGCGCGCCTGTCCCATCCGAACGTGGTCGGTGTCTTCGACCAGGGCACCGACGGGTCGTACGTCTACCTCGCGATGGAGTACATCGCGGGCTGCACCCTGCGCGACGTCCTGCGCGAGCGGGGCGCCCTGCAGCCCCGGGCCGCGCTCGACATCCTGGAGCCGGTCCTCGCCGCGCTCGGCGCCGCGCACCGCGCCGGGTTCGTGCACCGCGACATGAAGCCCGAGAACGTCCTCATAGGGGACGACGGCCGTGTGAAGGTCGCCGACTTCGGGCTCGTCCGCGCGGTGGACACCGTCACGAACACGACGGGCACCGTCCTCGGCACCGTCTCCTACCTCGCCCCCGAGCAGATCGAGCACGGCACGGCGGACACCCGCGTGGACGTGTACGCGTGCGGCGTCGTCCTCTACGAAATGCTGACCGGCGGCAAGCCGCACTCCGGCGACTCCCCGGCCCAGGTCCTCTACCAGCACCTCAACGAAGACGTGCCGCCGCCGTCGGCCGCCGTCCCCGGGCTCCCCTTCGAGCTGGACGAGCTGGTCGCCTCCGCCACCGCGCGCACCCCCGACGTCCGGCCCTACGACGCCGTGGCGCTCCTCGCCCAGCTCAGGGAGGCACGGGCCGCCCTGACCGAGGAGCAGCTCGACGCGGTGCCCCCGCAGGCGCACGCGACCGGGCACGACAACGCCGAGGACCGCACGAGCGTGATCCCGCGCGCGGTGCGCTCCGTCCAGCTCTCGCTGCCCGCCGAGGGCGAGCAGGGCGGGCAGAGCGGCCAGGACGCCCTGAACCGCACCAGCATCCTCGCGCCCCCGCCGCAGGGACCGCCCGGACCGCCCGCCGGGCGCCGGGCCTCCCGTCGGCGCTTCGACCCGCGCCGCCGCACGGTCACGCTGATAGCCGCCGTCCTGCTCGTGCTGGGCGTCGGCACCGGCGTCTGGTACATCAACTCCGGCCAGTTCACGAAGGTCCCTCCCCTCCTCGCGAAGACCGAGGCGCAGGCGAAGCAGCGGCTCGACGAGGCCGGGCTCGAAGTGAAGGACATCAAGCGCGAGTACAGCGACACGGACAAGCGCGGCACGGTCATGGACAGCGACCCCGCCGCGGGCGACCGCATCCGGCACAACGGCAAGGTGACGCTGACCGTCTCGCTGGGCCCGGAGACCGTGAAGGTCCCGGACGTGAAGAACATCCCGCTGGCCACGGCCAAGAAGGAGCTCAAGAACTCCGGGCTCGAACCGGGCATGGTGACCAGGCGCTTCGACGACAGCGTCAAGAAGGGCTCCGTGATCAGCACGGACCCGCGGGCCGGCTTCACCCGCAAGGCGGGCTCGGCCGTCGCCCTGGTCGTCAGCAAGGGCGAGGCCGTCGAGGTCCCGGACGTGATCGGCGACTCCCAGGCGGACGCCACCAGCGAGCTGGAGGAGTCCGGGCTCAAGGTCGAGATCGCCGAGGAGCGGGTCGCCTCCGACGAGGACAAGGGCACCGTCGTCAAGCAGTCCGTCCCCGAGGGCCGGCCCCTCGCCAAGGGCGACACGGTCGAGTTGACGCTCTCCAAGGGCCCGCCGATGGTCGAGGTCCCGGACGTGACGGGCATGAAGATCGGCGAGGCCACGGACAAGTTGGAGGGTGCGGGCTTCGAGGTCGACGTGGACCGCGGGCTGCTCGGGCTCTTCGGGGACACCGTGAAGAGCCAGTCGGTGGAGGGCGGCGACGAGGCCGAGAAGGGCTCGTCGATCACCATCGTGATCCGCTGAGCCTCCGCTCCGCTCCGCCCGGCTCGGCGGAGGTCCGTGCTCGGGGTTCGTCTGCGGGTTCGCCGGAGGGGCTGCCGCCGATGGAACTCGGGACCGTTTCAGGGGTGCACCCGCGCGCGTGTCACCCTTGAGCGCGTGAGCAGCAACAAGTCCCTTGATCCAGCGTCCCGCAACCCCGTCGGCGGCCACGTCCCCGTGGCCGGCGGGCTCGCCTCCGTCGGGCTCTCGTACGCCCGTGAGCTCGGCGCCGAGACCGTCCAGGTCTTCGTCGCCAACCCCCGCGGCTGGGCGACCCCGCCCGGCAACCCGAAGCAGGACGAGGAGTTCCGCGCGGCCTGTGCCGCCGAGAACATTCCCGCGTACGTCCACGCGCCCTACCTCATCAACTTCGGCTCGCACACCGAGGCGACCGTCGAGAAGTCCGTGGAGTCGCTGCGCCACTCGCTGCGCAGGGGCCGGGAGATCGGCGCGCTCGGCGTCGTCGTGCACACCGGCTCGGCGACCGGCGGCCGGGACCGCTCGGTGGCCCTGAAGCAGGTGCGCGACCACATGCTGCCGCTGCTCGACGAACTGACACACGACGACGACCCGTTCCTGCTCCTGGAGTCGACCGCCGGCCAGGGCTCCTCGCTCTGCTCCCGCACCTGGGACTTCGGTCCGTACTTCGAGGCGCTCGACGCCCACCCGAAGCTGGGCGTCTGCCTGGACACCTGCCACATCTTCGCGGCGGGCCACGACCTGACGGGGCCCAGCGGCATGAAGCAGACCCTCGACCTGCTCGTGGAGACCGTCGGCGAGGGCCGCCTCAAGCTCGTGCACGCCAATGACTCCAAGGACGTCGTCGGGGCCCACAAGGACCGCCACGAGAACATCGGCACCGGCCACATCGGCGAGGAGCCCTTCCGCGCGCTGATGGCCCACCCCGCCACCGAAGGCGTGCCGCTGGTCATCGAGACGCCCGGCGGCAAGGAGGGGCACGCCGCGGACGTGGCTCGGCTCAAGGAGCTGAGGGGCTGAGGAACTGAAGGGCTGAGGGGCTGAGGGGCGGTCGACGACCCTTGAGGAATACCCCCCAGGGGTATACGGTTCCTGTCGGGTGACAGGAACCGTTGTCCTACGTTGGGGGAATTCCATGCGGCACGACACTCACGCCGGACACACGCATCACGGCCACCACGATGACCACGGACACCAGCACCATCACCACCACGGCATGGGCAAGGTCAGCTGGCGCACGGCCGCTCAGGCCACCCTCCACTGCCTCACCGGCTGCGCCATCGGCGAGGTGCTCGGCATGATCATCGGCACCGCGCTCGGCTGGGGCAACGTACCGACGATGGCCCTCGCGATCGCCCTGGCCTTCACCTTCGGGTACGCCCTCACGCTGCGCGGCATCCTCACGGCAGGCGTCGACTTCAAGACGGCGTTCCGCGTCGCGCTCGCCGCCGACACCCTGTCCATCGCCGTGATGGAACTGATCGACAACGGCGTGATCGCCCTGTGGCCCGGCGCCATGGAAGCGCACCTGTCGGACCCGATGTTCTGGTGGATCCTCGCCATCGCCCTGGCCGCCGCGTTCGTGATCACGACCCCGGTGAACAAGTGGATGATCGGCCGCGGCAAGGGCCACGCCGTGGTGCACCAGTACCACCACTGATCACGACAGACCCGCAGGACTAGAGCTCGGGACCGTCCCCGGGCTCTTCCTGGTAGGAGTAGCGCTGCTCCCGCCAGGGGTCGCCGATGTTGTGATAGCCGCGTTCCTCCCAGAAGCCGCGGCGGTCGGCGGTCATGTACTCGATGCCGCGGACCCACTTCGGGCCCTTCCACGCATAGAGGTGAGGGACCACGAGGCGGAGCGGGAAACCGTGCTCCGCGGTGAGCAGTTCGCCGCCTTTGTGGGTGGCGAAAATCGCGCGCTCCGAGGCGAAGTCCGCCATCCGCAGATTCGAGCTGAAGCCGTACTCGGCCCAGACCATCACATGGGTGGCGTTCGGTGCGGGGGGCGCGATCTCCAGGAGGGTGCGGGCGGGCACACCGCCCCACTCGGCGCCCAGCATGCTGAACTTCGTGACGCAGTGCAGATCGGCGACCACCGTGTCGTACGGCAGGGCGGAGAACTCCTCGTGCGTCCAGCAGTGCTTCTCACCGTCCGCGGTGGCCCCGAAGACCCTGAACTCCCAGCGCTCCGGGCGGAACTTCGGCACCGGGCCGTAGTGCGTGACCGGCCAGCCGCGCTGCAGCCGCTGCCCCGGCGGAAGCTCCGGCTCCGCTGCCTGTCGAGATGCGCGTTCCGCCGGCTGACCCATGACTCCATCCTGACAGACCCGGGGCGGTGGACGTGACCAGGCGATGCCCCGGGCGCATGGATTGGGGCAACTCCTACTAAGCGTGCACTTACTGGACGGCCTCCGAACGCCGGTGCAAGGATGCGCGCTACCTGCCCAGTCACCCGTGTGGAAGGAGCCTCTGCGATGCAGGGCGACCCCGAGGTCATCGAATTTCTCAACGAGCAGCTGACCGCCGAACTCACGGCGATCAACCAGTACTTTCTCCACGCCAAGATGCAGGAAAACTTCGGCTGGACGAAGCTCGCGAAGTACACCCGGTCCGAGTCGATCGACGAGATGAAGCACGCGGAGGTGCTGACCGACCGGATCCTGTTCCTCGACGGCCTGCCCAACTACCAGCGGCTCTTCCACGTCCGCGTGGGCCAGACGGTCACCGAGATGTTCCAGGCCGACCGGCAGGTCGAGGTCGAGGCGATCGACCGCCTCAAGCGCGGGATCGAGGTGATGCGCGGCAAGGGGGACATCACGTCCGCGAACATCTTCGAGTCGATCCTCGAGGACGAGGAGCACCACATCGACTATCTGGACACCCAGCTCGAACTGGTCGAGAAGTTGGGCGAGGCGCTCTACATCGCGCAGCTCATCGAGCAGCCGGAGGGCTGAGGGCCCCGCGGAGACGGGGCACCTCGCGGAGAGGGGCTAGGCCGCCTCGTCCAGGTCGGAGAGCACCGGCTCCCCCTGGTCCACGAGCTCACGACGGGGGCACGCGCCCCGGCCGAGCAGCGCCTGGATGCGCCGCACGCACGAACCGCA
This sequence comes from Streptomyces sp. NPDC025651, assembly GCF_055558735.1. Classification (NCBI taxonomy): domain Bacteria; kingdom Bacillati; phylum Actinomycetota; class Actinomycetes; order Kitasatosporales; family Streptomycetaceae; genus Streptomyces; species Streptomyces sp. NPDC025651. The sequence continues at coordinate 1,283,989 of NZ_JBVHLZ010000001.1, read as the reverse complement.
GTCCGTGCCCGCCTTGCAGGCCGACGCTATCTGGCGGGGGGTGCAGGCACCGTCCGCCGCGTGCTTCTTCACCTGCGCCTCGGTGACCCCGAAGCAGTTGCAGACGTACACGCGGTTCACCTCCCGGACAGGACTTATCGGTAGCGCCGTCCCGATTGATCGGTGAGGCTAACCTAACCTTACCCGCGACGTCGGGCGCGCAAAAGCCCCGGATACGCCGGTGGGGCGCGGATCACACGGATCCGCGCCCCACACGTACGTACGGGCGAGAACTACTGGTCGCGGTACATCTCCGCCACCAGGAACGCCAGGTCCAGCGACTGGCTGCGGTTGAGCCGCGGGTCGCAGGCCGTCTCGTAGCGCTGGTGGAGGTCGTCGACGAAGATCTCGTCGCCGCCGCCCACGCACTCGGTGACGTCGTCGCCGGTGAGCTCGACGTGGATGCCGCCCGGGTGGGTGCCGAGGCCCTTGTGGACCTCGAAGAAGCCCTTGACCTCGTCGAGCACGTCGTCGAAGCGGCGGGTCTTGTGGCCGGAGGCCGCCTCGTAGGTGTTGCCGTGCATCGGGTCGGTGATCCAGGCGACGGTCGCGCCGGACGCGGTGACCTTCTCGACCAGCTCGGGCAGCTTGTCGCGGACCTTGTCGGCGCCCATGCGGACGATGAAGGTCAGCCGGCCGGGCTCGCGGTCGGGGTCGAGGCGCTCGATGTACTGCAGCGCCTCCTCGGCCGTCGTGGTCGGGCCGAGCTTGACGCCGATGGGGTTGCGCACCTGGGAGGCGAACTCGATGTGCGCGTGGTCCAGTTGGCGCGTGCGCTCACCGATCCAGACCATGTGGCCCGAGGTGTCGTACAGCCTGCCGGTGCGGGAGTCGGTGCGGGTCAGCGCCGATTCGTAGTCGAGCAGGAGCGCCTCGTGGGAGGCGTAGAACTCGACGGTCTTGAACTCCTCCGGGTCGGTGCCGCAGGCCCGCATGAAGTTCAGCGCGTTGTCGATCTCGCGGGCCAGCTGCTCGTACCGCTGGCCGGAGGGGGACGACTTCACGAAGTCCTGGTTCCAGGCGTGCACCTGGCGCAGGTCCGCGTAGCCACCGGTGGTGAAGGCGCGCACCAGGTTGAGCGTGGAGGCGGAGGCGTTGTACATCCGCTTCAGGCGCTCGGGGTCCGGGACGCGGGCCGCCTCGGTGAAGTCGAAGCCGTTGACGGAGTCGCCCCGGTAGGTCGGGAGCGTCACGCCGTCGCGGGTCTCGGTCGGCTTGGAGCGCGGCTTGGAGTACTGCCCCGCGATGCGGCCGACCTTCACGACGGGCACGGAGGCCGCGTACGTGAGGACGGCGCCCATCTGGAGCAGGGTCTTCAGCTTGTTCCGGATGTGGTCGGCCGACACGGCGTCGAAGGCCTCGGCACAGTCGCCGCCCTGGAGCAGGAACGCCTCTCCCTTGGCGACAGAGGCCAGTCGGGCGCGCAGCTGGTCGCACTCGCCCGCGAAGACGAGCGGCGGATACGACTCGAGGTCCGCGATCACATCGCGCAGAGCCTCGGCATCGGGGTACTCGGGCTGCTGCGCCGCGGGCAGGTTTCGCCAGGTGTTGCCACCGCTTGCGGTGGACTTAGCGTTCACGGTCACCCGGTCAACATTAAGGGGTCCGGCGCGCCGTCCAGTCACCCGCTCACGAAGTGAGACGGAGCAGACACAGTGGAGTGATCGGTTCCCGTCGACCTCACCGGCGCACTCGCCGCGCGCTCCGCCGCGCTCGGCGCCGCGAGGGCGAACGCACGATGCGTACGACGCAACATGAGGCGCGCCATGAACGGGTGACCGAGCCTCACCACACCCCAGTAGAGGCGGCCGCGCACGGTGTCGGCGCGGGCGACGGTGCTGAGTGTGACGTGGCTCTCATCGACGAGGATCGAGGCGCGGGCCGTCACTCCCGCCGTGTCCACGTCCATGAGCAGTTCGCCGCCCTCGCGGGCCAGGACCGGGAAGGCGTCGCGCAGGACCGCCGTCCAGGCGGCGGGGTCGCGGGGCAGGCCCGGCAGGAGCTCCATGCGGTAGGCGTCGCGATAGGCGGGGCGGTCCAGGGCGGCGCGGATCAGGCGGGCGCCTTCGGGGATGCCGACCGCTTCGGGGCGGTCCCAGGCGAGGCGGTTGAAGAGCCGCACACGGCGGGGCCAATGGGTGGGGCGGGGCAGACGGCCGGTCGCGGCGCGCTGCACGTTGTCGAGCAGCTCCTCGATCATCGTGTCGTGCACGGACCGTACGACGGCCGGCCACAGCAGGCGCTCCATGCCGCGCGGCCGCATCTCCAGGACGTGCCGCACCCGGCACCTGCCCTCCCCCAGCGGCTCGACGACGATCTCGTGGAAGCCGTTCGCCGGCTCGGTGAAGTCGAAGCGGAGGCGGCGGCCCGGTTCGTGGACCGTGACCTCGTACCGCACCGGGCCGTGGCCGCCGACCGCGCCCACGCCGAGCGGGCGGTCGAAGGCGATCGCGGGCCAGGCGGGCGCGGGGAAGACGGGGTCGTCCTCGGCGGAGAGGCGGTCGATCAGGGCCCCGACCTTCCGCGCCGGGGCCTCGACGATCCGCTCGTGCTCGTTGCGCACCACACTCATGAGGCACCTCCATACGCTGGCGTATGGTTCACCGTACGGTACCGTACGGTCATGGTGCAACGGCAGCCGAAGAACCCCGCGAAACCCCGCCTCAGCGCAGAGGACTGGGCCGACGCCGCGCTCGCCGCCATGCGCGAGGGAGGGCTCGCGGCCGTCGCCGTGGAGCCGCTCGCCGCCCGGCTCAAGACCACCAAGGGCAGCTTTTACTGGCACTTCGCGAACCGGGACGCCCTCGTCGATGCCGCGCTCGCCCGCTGGGCCGAGACCGAGACGGAGCACGTGATCACGGCGGTCGAGGCCGAGCCCGACGCCGAGCGGAAGCTGCGCCTGCTGCTCACCGAGGCCGTGCGCTCGGCGGCCGTCGACCCCCTGGAGGTCTCCCTGCTGGCCACCGCCGACGACCCCCGGGTGGAACCGGTGCTGCGCCGGGTGACCGAGCGGCGCGTCGCGTACGTGGCGAGCCTCTTCGAGGAGCTCGGCTTCGCGCCCGCGGAGGCCCGCCGCCGCGGCCTGCTCGGCTACAGCGCCTACCTCGGCCACACCCAGCTCGCCCACGCCGTGCCCTCGGCGCTCCCCGCCGGCGAGGAGCTGGACGCCTATCTCGACTCCGTCATCGCCCCGCTGCTGCGTCCCGGGATCGGGTAGGGTGCCGGACATGCTCGCGCAGACGTCGTTCCCGACGAACCAGAACTGGTGGTGGCCCGCTCATCCGGCGGCCCACTGACTTCTGCGCGCACACAGACTCGCGAAGGCCGCCCGAGGGGCGGCCTTCAGTGTTCTCCGGACCATCCGGGACCGGGCCGTTCCTCTCCGAGTGAGAAGGAACAGAACCGATGGAGCTCACCAGCCTCCTGCCCGACGACCGCCCGTCGCCCGCCACCCCCCTCAACCGGCTGCTCCACGAGCAGACCCCTTTCGCTCTTCTGCGCCGCCGCACGCCCGGCCGCGACCACGACACCGTCGAGGTCCTCATCGGCCCGACGGATACGTACGAACGCCTCGCGGACATCCCCGAAGGGCTCGCCCTCGTCCCCTTCCGGCAGATCGGGGAGCGCGGCTTCGACGTCCGCGACGACGGCACGCCGCTGACCGTCCTGACCCCCGAGGAGACCCACGAGATCCCGCTCGCCGAGGCCCTCGCGGCGCTGCCCGCGCACGACGTCCGGGTCGAGGAGGGCGCCTTCGACGTGGACGACGCGGCGTACGCGGACATCGTGGGCCGGGTGCTCCGCGAGGAGATCGGGCGGGGCGAGGGCGCCAACTTCGTCATCCGGCGTACGTACGAGGGCCGGATCCCGGGCTTTGGCAGGGCGGACGCCCTCGCGCTCTTCCGGCGGCTGCTCGTGGGGGAGCGCGGCGCCTACTGGACGTACGTCGTGCACACCGGGGACAGGACCCTGGTCGGGGCCAGCCCCGAGGTGCATGTGCGGATGTCCGGCGGGACCGTCGTCATGAACCCCATCAGCGGCACCTACCGCTACCCGGCGAAGGGGCCCACGGCGGAGGATCTGCTCGCCTTCCTCTCCGACGGCAAGGAGATCGAGGAGCTCTCGATGGTCGTCGACGAGGAGCTCAAGATGATGTGCACGGTCGGCGACATGGGCGGTGTCGTCATCGGCCCCCGGCTCAAGGAGATGGCCCATCTCGCCCACACCGAGTACGAGTTGAGGGGCAGGTCGTCGCTGGACGTGCGCGAGGTCCTGAAGGAGACGATGTTCGCGGCGACCGTCACCGGCTCACCCGTGCAGAACGCGTGCCGGGTCATCGAGCGCCACGAAGCCGGGGGCCGCGGCTACTACGCGGGCGCCCTCGCCCTCATCGGCCGTGACGCGGGCGGCGCGCAGACCCTGGACTCCCCCATCCTGATCCGCACCGCCGACATCTCCGCGGCCGGGGCGCTGCGGGTGCCGGTGGGCGCCACGCTGGTGCGCGGCTCCGAGCCGATGGGCGAGGTCGCCGAGACGCACGCGAAGGCCGCGGGGGTGCTTGCCGCCCTCGGCGTGCGCCCCGGGCGCCCGCGCGAGGAGGGCGAGCGGCCCGCCCTCGCCGACGACCCGCGGGTGCGGGCGGCACTGGACGGGCGGCGCGCGGCCCTCGCGCCGTTCTGGCTGCGGATGCAGGAACAAGGGCACGAGCTGACCGGGCACGCGCTCGTCGTGGACGGCGAGGACACGTTCACCGCGATGCTCGCGCACGTGCTGCGCTCGTCGGGCCTGCGGGTGTCCGTGCGGCGCTACGACGAGGAGGGGCTGAGGGAGACCGTCCTCGCGCACGAGGGGCCCGTCGTGCTCGGCCCGGGTCCCGGCAACCCGTCCGACCTCGCCGACCCGAAGATGCGGCTGCTGCGCTCGCTTGCGGCGGAGGTGATCCGGGAGCACCGGCACGGCGTGCTCGGCGTCTGCCTGGGGCACGAGCTGATCGCCGCCGAGCTCGGCCTGGAGATCGTACGCAAGGAAGTGCCGTACCAGGGCGCGCAGACGGAGGTCGAGCTGTTCGGGAGGGCCGAGACCGTCGGGTTCTACAACAGCTTTGTGGCGCGCTGCGACGACGAGGCCGCGGCGGAGCTGGCCGCGCACGGCGTCGAGGTCAGCAGGGAGGCGGCGAGCGGCGAGGTGCACGCGGTGCGCGGGCCGGGGTTCGCGGGTGTGCAGTTCCACCCGGAGTCGGTCCTGACGCTGCGGGGGTCGCGGATCGTGCGGGAGCTGCTCGGTCAGCTCCTGGCCGCGGCGGGCACCAGGACGTTCTCCGAGCGGCGGCCCGCCTGATAGTCCAGGACGTTCTGCACCGTGGTCTCGATGATCTGCCCGACCGCGTCCACGGTGTAGTACGCCTGGTGGGAGGTGACCACGACGTTCGGGAACGTGACGAGGCGGGCCAGGGTGTCGTCCTCGACGACCTCGAGGGACTTGTCGAGGAAGAAGAGCCCCGCCTCGGCCTCGTACACGTCCAGACCCACGCCCGTGAAGCGTCCCGCGCGGAGCTCCGCGACCAGCGCCTCGGTGTCGATCAGGCCGCCGCGGCTGGAGTTCACCAGGATCGCGTCGTCCTTCATCGCCCGCAGCGCGTCGGCGCCGATGATGTGCTGCGTCGCCGGGAGCAGCGGGACGTGCAGGCTGACCAGGTCGGCCTCGGTGAACAGCTGGTCCTTGTCGACGTACTTCATGCCGAGCTCGACGCAGGCGGGGTTCTCCGCGACGTCCCAGCCGAGCAGGCGCATGCCGAAGCCGTGCGCGATGCGGGTGAACGCCTCGCCGATCTTGCCGGTGCCGAGCACGCCGACCGTGCGGCCCCGCAGGTCGCGGCCCATCAGGCCGTCGAGGCGGAAGTCGAAGTCGCGGGTGCGGTTGCTCGCGCGGACGATGCGGCGGTTGACGGCCATCGCGAGGGTCCAGGCGAACTCGGCCACGGAGTACGGCGAGTAGTACGAGACACGGGCGACGGTCAGGCCCAGGCGCTCGGCGACCCGCAGGTCGATGTTGTTGAACCCGGTGGAGCGCTGGGCGATCATCTGCGTCCCGCCGGCGGCGAGGGTCTGCAGGACGCGGTTGTCCAGGGTGGCGTTGACGCTGGAGGAGATGATCTCGTACCCGGCGGCGATGGGGGCGGTGTCCTCGTTGAGGAAGACGTCGAGACAGCGGACGTCGTGATGCCCCTCGAAAGCCTTCTCGATCAGCGGCTTCTCGTCGGACTGGACACCGAAGGCGAGGATCTCCATGGGCGTGAGTCTAGGGACGGTCCGGCGGGACGGCACCCGGAGCCGGGGCCGTCCCGCCGTGTCTGCCCGCGTGAGGAAGCGCTCCGGTCAGCCGAAGAAGACGCCGACCTCGGTGTACAGCGCCGGGTCCACCGTCTTCAGCTTCGCCGTGGCCTCGGCGATCGGGACGCGCACGACGTCCGTGCCGCGCAGCGCGACCATCTTCCCGAAGTCGCCGTCCCGCACGGCCTCGATCGCGTGCAGCCCGAAGCGCGTGGCCAGCCAGCGGTCGAAGGCGCTGGGGGTGCCGCCGCGCTGGACGTGTCCGAGGACGGTGGTGCGCGCCTCCTTGCCGGTGCGCCCCTCGATCTCCTTGGCCAGCCACTCGCCGACGCCGGATAGCCTGACGTGCCCGAAGGAGTCCTGCGTGCCGTCCTTGAGGACCATCTCGCCGTCCTTGGGCATGGCCCCTTCCGCGACGACGACGATGGGGGCGTACGACGCCTTGAAGCGCGAGGTCACCCAGGCGCAGACCTGGTCGAGGTCGAAGCGCTGCTCGGGGATGAGGATGACGTTCGCGCCGCCGGCGAGGCCGGAGTGCAGCGCGATCCAGCCCGCGTGCCGGCCCATGACCTCGACGACGAGGACGCGCATGTGGGACTCGGCGGTGGTGTGCAGGCGGTCGATCGCCTCGGTGGCGATGCCGACGGCCGTGTCGAAGCCGAAGGTGTAGTCGGTGGCGGAGAGGTCGTTGTCGATGGTCTTGGGGACGCCGACGACCGGGACGCCGTACTCGTCGGTGAGGCGCGCGGCGACGCCGAGCGTGTCCTCTCCGCCGATCGCGATCAGTGCGTCGACCTCGTTCTTGGCGAGCTGCTCCTTGATGCGCCGTACGCCGTTCTCCGCCTTGAACGGGTTGGTGCGCGAGGAGCCGAGGATGGTGCCGCCGCGCGGCAGGATCCCGCGGACCGCGGGGATGTCGAGCTGGACGGTGTCGCCCTCCAGTGGACCGCGCCAGCCGTCCCGGAAGCCGACGAAGTCGTAGCCGTACTCCTGCACGCCCTTGCGGACGATGCCCCGGATGACGGCGTTGAGCCCGGGGCAGTCGCCGCCTCCGGTCAGTACTCCGATTTTGTTGGCCGTCATGGAAAAGTCCCTTCGCCTCAGTGACCTGATGCGAGTCACGCTAATGGTGATCCAGGTCACTCCGGGACGGGGCGAACGGTCAATTCCCGTGCGGTACTGGGGAGTTGATCACGCGTGTTCACCCTTATGAGGGTCGGGCCTCGGCGCCCTCCGCGGGGGTCACGCGTCGTCGAGGCCCCGCTCTATCGCGTACCGCACGAGCTCGACCCTGTTGTGCAGCTGGAGCTTGCCCAGGGTGTTCTGGACGTGGTTCTGCACGGTGCGGTGCGAGATGACCAGGCGCTCGGCGATCTGCTTGTAGCTCAGGCCCTTGGCGACCAGGCGCAGGACCTCCGTCTCGCGGTCGGTGAGCTGCGGGGCCTTCGGGTCGTCCGGGGTGCCGGCCGCGGGCTCGGTGGCCAGGCGGCGGTACTCGCCGAGGACCAGGCCCGCGAGGCCCGGTGTGAAGACCGCGTCGCCGACGGCCGTGCGGCGCACCGCGTCGATCAGCTCCTCGGTGGAGGCCGACTTCAGGAGATAGCCGGTGGCACCGGACTTGACCGCCTCCAGGACGTCGGCGTGCTCGCCGCTCGCGGAGAGGACCAGGACGCGCAGGGCCGGGTTGGCGCCGACGAGCTCCTTGCAGACCTGGACGCCCGGCTTCAGCGGGAGGTTCAGGTCGAGGACCAGGACGTCGGGGGCCGCGGCCTGCGCGCGGCGGACCGCCTGCTCGCCGTCGCCCGCGGTGGCGACCACGTCCAGGCCCGCCTCGGCCAGGTCGCGGGCGACCGCGTCGCGCCACATGGGGTGGTCGTCGACGACCATGACCTTGATCGGCTCTGCGGCCGCGTCCCCCGCGACGGCCTCCGGGGCCCGCGTCGCCCGCGTGGCCAGTTCCTGCTGGTGCTCGCTCATCGTGCCTTTCCTGCCTTCCCCCGTGGCTCCCGCGCCTGTTCACGCGGGACCTTCAGTTCCACTTCCGTGCCCTGGCCCGGCACCGAGATCAGCTCGGCCGTGCCCCCGATGTCCCGCAGCCGCCCCCTGATCGACAGGGCGACGCCGAGGCGCCCCTCCCCCTCGGCCTCCGCGAGCCGCCCCTCGGGGATGCCGGGACCGTCGTCCCTGACCGTCACGACCACCTCGTCCGGCTCGTCCTCGACGAGGATCCAGGCGCGCGCGTCCGCTCCGGCATGCCGGTGGACATTGTCCAGTGCGGCACTGACGGCGGCGGCCAGTTCGCCCGCGGCCCGCGGCACGAGGAACACCGGCGCGCCCGGCTCGGAGAGGGTCACCTTCGACCCGGCGTGCGGGGCCAGGAGCGTGCGCAGGTCCAGGGGCGCCGTGTCGTCGGGCTCGTCGTCCGGCACCTCGACGGCGCGGACGACGGCGCCCTGCGAGGCGTCCTCCGACGCGTACGAGGTGCGCACCAGGCCCCCGGCGACCAGGGTGCGCAGCGCGACCTCCTGCTCGCCCGCGAGTCTGCCGAGCTCCGCGGCCTCGCCGCCGATGGCCGTGCCGCGCCGCTGGACCATGGCGAGGACCTGCAGGACGCTGTCGTGGATGTCACGGGCGAGCCGCTCGCGCTCGCGGGTCGCGGCCTCGATCTCCAGGGCGCGGGCCAGGGTGCGCTCGGAGGCGCGGGCCACCTCCACGACGTAGCCGATGGCGATGGAGGCGATGCAGACCAGCAGGACGTTGTGCAGGGTGTCGCGGCTGAACGCCCCGCGCTGCACCACGTTGGCGACGCCCACCAGGAGCGACGCGCACGCCGCCCAGCGCCAGCCGCCCTTGATCGCGTACGCGAGGACGGCGCCCGCGGTCCATATCGAGGGCAGCGTCGGGCCGCCGTCGACGATCCGCTGGTGCGAGTCGGCGAGCGGGGTCAGCAGGATGCCGACGATGGCGATGGTCAAGTCCGCGACGAGGAAGCGCCGGGTGCAGCTCGCCGCGTTCGCGACGCGGGGCAGGGTGGCCAGGGTCCAGGGCGCGAGCACCGCGTAGTACGCGATCGCCACCCAGGGGTGGTCGAGCTTCTCGTGGGCCGCCACGAAGAGCCCGATCGCGTACAGCATCGTCAGCACGCGGTAGCCGGTGAGCGCACGCCACAGCGGCTGCTCGACCGACATCCTCATGACTCTCTCGCGCTTGGCCATGTCCCCCACCCCTGAACGGACGCGGCTAGGAGCCGGACCGTTCCCCGTCCTGCGCCTTGTCCTTCTCGGCGGCCTTCTCCCCGGCCTTGGCCGCCTTCGCCGCCTCGCTGATCTGGCGCTTCGCGGCCGTCGCGTAGATGTCGACGTACTCCTGGCCGGAGAGCTTCATGATCTCGTACATGACCTCGTCGGTCAGCGCCCGCAGCACGAAGCGGTCCTGCTCCATGCCCTGGTAGCGCGTGAAGTCGAGGGGCTTGCCGATGCGGATGCCGGGGCGCATCAGCTTCGGCACCACCTTGCCGGGCGGCTGGATCTTCTCCGTGTCGATCATCGCGACGGGCAGCACGGGAGCGCCGGTGGCGAGCGCCACGCGCGCGAGGCCGCCCGGCTTGCCGCGGTAGAGCCGTCCGTCGGGCGAACGCGTGCCCTCGGGGTAGATGCCGAAGAGCTCGCCGCGCTCCAGGACCTCGATGCCGCTCTTGATGGCCGCCTCGCCCGCGCCGCGCGCGCCGGAGCGGTCCACCGGGAGCTGGCCGACACCCTTGAAGAAGGCCGCGGTGAGCTTGCCCTTCACGCCGGGCGAGGTGAAGTACTCCGCCTTGGCGATGAAGGTGACCTTGCGGTCGAGGACCGCGGGAAGGAAGAAGGAGTCCGAGAACGACAGGTGATTGCTCGCCAGAATCGCGGGGCCCTCGGCGGGGACGTTCTCAAGGCCCTCCACCCAGGGCCTGAAGCCGAGCTTCAGCGGCCCTCCGATGGCAACCTTCATTGCGCCGTAGATCAAACCGAGTGCCTCCTGTTTCTGTGGATCAGACCTTAACCCGGGGTGCGGGCAATGGGCCCGACGACCCTGGTCGGTGTCAGTCCGGTCGCGTACGGTGAAGTACCCCTCGAAACTCCCGCTCTCCCCCCCCCGCCACATCTCACGAAGGAGACCGAACGTGCCGGTCCGCCCCGGAGCCGAGCCGTACCGCCACGAAGGCGGCGAGGTCGGCGTCCTCCTCTGCCACGGCTTCACCGGATCCCCGCAGTCGATGCGCCCCTGGGCCGAGTACCTCGCGGAGCGCGGCCTGACCGTCGCCCTGCCGCTGCTGCCGGGGCACGGCACGCGCTGGGAGGACATGGCGATCACGGGCTGGCAGGACTGGTACGCCGAGGTGGAGCGCGAGCTGCGCGCCCTCCTGGAGCGGTGCAAGCAGGTCTTCGTCTTCGGCCTCTCCATGGGCGGCACGCTCACGCTGCGCCTCGCGGCGAAGCACGGGGACGCGATCAGCGGCGTCGTCGTGGTCAACCCGGGCAACAAACTGCACGGCCTCGCGCCGTACGCGCTGCCGGTCGCCCGCCATCTCGTACGGACGACGAAGGGCATCGTCAACGACATCGCCAAGGAGGGCGAGGACGAGCTCGGGTACGACCGCGTCCCCCTGCACGCGGCGAACTCCCTGCGCATGTTCTACCGCCTGGTCGACGGTGAGCTGCCGCAGGTGACCCAGCCGCTGGTGGTCCTGCACAGCCCGCGCGACCACGTCGTCTCGCCCGCCGACTCGGTCCGGATCCTCAGCCGCGTCTCCTCGACGGACGTCAGGGAGATCCTGCTGGAACAGAGCTACCACGTCGCGACGTTGGACCACGACGCGGACCGGATCTTCGAGGAGAGTTACGCGTTCATCGGCCGGCTCGCCCCCAGCGTCGGTAAGGAAGGGACGGCCACCGGTGGCTGAGCACGAGGCGGACCGCGACGAGAGCCGCGACCCGGAGAAGAGCCCCGAGAGCGGGACTCCCCGCGACGGGGTGCCCCTGGACGAGGAGGCCGCCTGGCGGGCGATCGTCGCGGGGTACGGCGAGGAGCCCGCGGACCCGCCCGGCGCCAAGCCCTTCAAGTCGGTCGAGGACCTGGCGCTCCTGGAGACGGAGACGAACGGCCCGGCCAAGGACGCCCCCGCGCAAGGCGCCGCGGGCCGGGACACCGACAAGGACCCCGACGCCAAGTCCGGTGCCGGCACCGGCAAGGACAAACCGCTCGGCAGCTCCGTCTCCTTCGCGCCGGGCGTCGGCGGCCCGCGTGACTACACCACGCCGGAGCCCTCCGAGGACGACTTCGACCCGGACGACGAAGGGCACTTCGTGCCTCCGGAGCCGCCGCCGCTGCCCGAGGCCGACGTGACGGCGAAGTTCGCCTGGCTCGCCGTGCTCGGCGGCCCCCTGCTGATCCTGCTCGCCGTGCTGTTCGGCTGGCAGATGACGTGGTGGCTGGCCACGCTCGGCATCGGCGGCTTCCTGGGCGGTTTCGCCACGCTCGTGACCCGGATGAACAGCGGGGACGACGACGAGGACGACGACCCGGGGCGCGGCGCCGTCGTCTGACCCGTACCTGTAGGCACCCCTACGTGCACCGCGAGAGGCCCGCCCGGAGATGCTCCGGGCGGGCCTTCGGCGTCGTGGGCCGCGCCGATGGAACCCGATCCGGCCGAGCGGCGAAGGAGAGGTGAACCATCCGCACGAGCCCAAGCCTTCGAGGCGTTCGGACGAACGAAAGGAGCCCCGATGACCGTCGAGCCCGGCGTCCCCCTTCGCACGGGGCAGCGCGCGCAGAGTGACGCCTGGTCCATCGAGCGGTCCCGGGAGGAGCCCGAGCAGTTCGCCGCCCTCTACGACCGGCACGCCGACGCCGTCCACCGGTACGCGGCCCGCCGGCTCGGCCCCGAGGCGGCGGAAGACCTGATGGCGGACACCTTCGTCACCGCCTTCAAACAGCGCCACCGCTACGACCTGGCGCGGGACGACGCCCGCCCCTGGCTGTTCGGCATCGCGACCAACCTCATCGGCAGACACCGCAGGGCCGAGGCGCGGCGCTTCAAGGCGCTCGCCCAGCTGCCCGCCCCGGTGTCGCACGACGAGCCGGTCGCCGACCTCGCGGTCGCCCGCGCGGGTGCCGAGGGGATACGGAGCGACCTGGCGGCGGCCCTCGCCGGGCTCTCCGCCCGCCACCGCGACGTGGTCCTCCTGGTGGCGTGGGCCGACCTCAACTACGAAGAGGCGGCCCAGGCGTTGGGGGTGCCCGTCGGCACCGTCAGATCACGGCTGCACCGGGCTCGCAGCAGATTGCGCGAAGCACTGGGCGGATCCGACCCGACAGCTTTCCAGGAGGCACACGCCCATGAACGAGCTCGATGAACTGCGCGACTGGGACGCCGGGGCTCCCCCGCTGGACGACGACGCGCGCCACCGCGCGCGGGTCCGTCTCTTCGCCGCGATGAACGAACAGCCCGCAGCGGTACGGCGGTTGGGACGCCGGCCGGTGCTGCGTATCGCCCTGACCGGCCTCGTGACGGCCGCGGTGGCGGCGACCGTCCTGGTCACCGTCGACGGCGCGCAGGAAGGGCAGCAGGCCAAGCCGCCCTCCGGCAGCTCCCCGAACGTGGCCAACGTCGCCGTGACGGAGGTGCTCAACGGCGCGGCCGCCTGGGAGCGCAAGCACGAGAAGCAGACCGTGGTGCCCCGCGACGACCAGTTCATCTACTCCAAGCGGATCATCAAGGAGACGGAGCGGAGGACCGGCAAGGTCAGGACCTACACCGACGAGATGTGGGACTCGGTGGACGGCTCCCGGCGCTCCCTGACCATGGAGCTCGGCAACGTCATGTGGGAGGAGCCCCTGGGCGAGGGCGAGGGAGTGTGGCCGCCCCGCAGGTGGGACGAGCTGAAGGAGCTGCCCACCGACCCCGAGAAGCTCGTCCCGGCCATCGTTTCCATGGGCACCTCCGACAAGCCGATCAGCGCATTCACCAAGGACGAGCGGCGGGAGGCCTACTTCCTGCTCGGCGAGCTCCTGAAGTCGCCGGTACTGCCCGAAGGGCTGCGCGCCGCGGCCTACGAAGGGCTGGCGCTCGTGCCCGGCGTCAGGACGGTCGAAGGGGTCGAGGACTCCGCCGGGCGCACCGGTGTGGGGGTCGCCTACCCCGGCCACTTCAAGGGCAGGTACCTCATCTTCGACGCGAAGTCCTACGAATTCCTGGGCTTCCGCGACGAGCGGGCCTCGCGTGACGGAAAGAAGACGTACACCCAGCTGTCGCACACGGTCGAGTGGGGGATCGTCGACAAGGTGAGGCAGCGCCCGTAGGTCTCACCGGGCGCCCGCCTCGTGGGCCTCACCGGGAAGGGGGAACCCTGAGGGCGGCCAGGACCGGCAGATGGTCCGTGGCCGCCCTCAGGTCCGCGCCGGTCACCCCGGGGAGGTCCAACGGGACGCCACAGCCCAGGACTTCGACCCCGCGCGAAGCGAAGATCGCGTCGATGCGCTGGCGCGGGTTGTCGGCCTCCGAGGAGTACTCGCCGCCCCAGGGCTTGACCGCCCAGCAGTCCTGGAGCGCGCCCGCGAGCAGCTTGAACGTGCGGCCGTTCGGCCGTTCGTTGAGGTCGCCGCCCGCGACCGTGTGCTCCGCGCCCATGCCCGCGAGCCGGTCGAGCAGCATGCCGCCCTGGTCGTGGCGCTCGTCGGTCTGCAGCGAGAGATGGCAGCTCAGGACGCCGAGGCGCGCGCGCCCGAACCGTACGACCGCGGTGGAGAAACCACGGCGGTGCAGCCCGGGGGTCAGCGGCAACAGCACGTCCTCGGTGCGCTCGACCGTGGCCCGCAGCGAGCAGAGCAGCGCGGGTCCGGACGCGGTGCCGCCGCCGGAGAGGATCACCAGGTCGGCGGCGCGCGCGAGGCGGGCCAGCTTCTTGCGCCAGCGGAAGAACCGCGGCGCCTCCTGGATCAGGACGAGGTCGGGGGCGCAGGCGGCGATGACCCGGGCGAGCGCGGCGGTGTCGTCGCGCATCGAGCGGATGTTGTAGCTGAGCACCCGGACGACGGCCGAACCGTCGGGTTCGGTGCGGGAGTTGGGAAGCGAATCGCTGACCATGGCGATCAAGATACGCCGGGCACCCGGTCACCGTGCGTCGGATACGCCGAGCGCCCGCCGCGTCCTTGGGGGACGTGACGGGCGCTCGGCGGTGCGCACAGGGGCGGTCACATGACCGGGTCGGGCTCCCGCGCCAGGTCGGCCGCGCCGACGAGACCCGCCTTGTTGCCCAGCTGGGCGGCGATGACCTGGGCCTCGGGGCGCCAGTTGCTGCCGACGAGCCAGCGCTTGAAGGACTTGCGGATCGGGTCGAGGACGAGCTCGCCCTCGTCCGAGAGGCCGCCGCCGATGATGAACGCGGACGGGTCGAAGAGCGAGGCCAGGTCGGCGAGGCCGGCACCGGCCCAGCGGGCCAGCTCGCGGTAGGAGTCGACCGCGACCGCGTCGCCCTGCCGGGCGGCCATCGAGATGTGCTTGCCCTCGATGCCCTCGGGGGTGCCGTCGCCCAGCGAGAGGAGGTACTCGGCGTTCTCGGGGGTGGCGTTGGCGCGCTGCTTGGCGTACCGCACGAGGGCGCGCCCGGAGGCGTACTGCTCCCAGCAGCCCTGCGAGCCGCAGCCGCACAGCAGCCCGTCCGGCACCATCCGGATGTGGCCGAACTCGGCGGCCACGCCGAAGTGGCCGCGGCGCAGCTTGTTACCGATGATGATGCCGCCGCCGAGGCCGGTGCCCAGCGTGATGCAGATGACGTTGCGGTGGCCCTTGCCGCCGCCGAACTTGTACTCGCCCCAGGCCGCGGCGTTGGCGTCGTTCTCCACGACGACCGGCAGGCTGACGCGCTTTTCGACCTCGTCCTTGAGCGGCTCCTGCCGCCAGTCGATGTTCGGCGCGAAGTAGACCGTGGAGCGCTGGCGGTTGACGTAGCCGGCGGCGCCGATGCCGACGCCGACGATCTCGTGCCCGGCCCGGGCGCCCTCCACGGCGGAGGCGATCGCGTCGACGATGGCCTCGGAAGTACCAGGGGTCGGCACCTTGAAGGTCGAGAGGATGTTGCCGTCCTCGTCGACCACTCCGGCCGCGATCTTGGTGCCGCCGATGTCGACGCCGATGGTGAGTCCCATGAATCCCTCAGTTCGATCGAGCCCCGCTACGGCCCACCGTACCCGAGGGGGGTCAGTCCAGATCGATGTGTTCGCCCGCCGACGGGCCCTCGTCGCCGCGGTCCGCGCCCGGCGCGTCGCCGCCCGTGCGCTCGCCGCGGGTCCACCGGCTCTCCTGGCCCTCGACCGCCGAACGGTAGGCGGCGAGCAGCTCGGATCCGGCCGCCGCGAGGTGGTCGAAGACGTCGGGGTTGCGCTCGATGACCGGCTCGACGACGGCCTTCGCCTCTCTGACGACCTGCTTCAGGGTCTGCTCGACGGCACCCTGTGCGACCGCGCCGAGCAGCGGGGCCTGGAGTCCGGAGAGCTTGTCGGAGACGGCGTCGACGAGCTTGCGCAGCTCCTCGGCGGCCGACCCGGGCGGCGGGCCGTACTGCGCGCGGCGGCGTGCCTTCTCCGCCTCCAGGTCCTCGGCGCACGCCTTCTCCCAGGCGTCGGCGTCGGCTTCGGGGGCTTCGCGCTCGGTGGCATCGCTCATGTCTTACGACGTTACCCGAATGGCGGTAGCCCGTTCACCGTGTGCGCGGCGGCGGATTCAGCGGTCGCGCGGCCACAGGTCCGGATCGGGCGCGAACCGCACCCGCAGCTCGCCCTCGCGCAGGCCCGCCCCGGCGACGGTGCAGCGGCGCAGCGCGGACGGCAGGGTGACGATGCGGCGGAAGGGGCCCGCGGTGACGACGAGTTCGTCGCCGCGCCGGATCAGGCCGAGCTCGTCGCGGACGACGCCGGGGAGCGGGATGTGCCAGACGTACGCGTGGCTCCCGTCGCCGTCGGGGGCCTCGGTGACGGGCCAGGCGGCGGGGTCGGGGGCGGCGGCGGGCGCCGCGAGACCGAGGGCGGCGAGGTCGTCGGTGCCGCGTGGGTCGCGGCCGAGGTGCGGGGCCCTGACGACCTGGTCGTACGCGGTCTCCCACTCGGAGAGCGTCTTGTGCTGCTGGGCGAAGAGCCCGGCCAGCCAGGTGTCGGCGCTCGCGTCCGGGAGGATCCGGTTGGCGATCAGGAGGTCGGTGCGCAGGCCGTGCAGGGCGAGGCCCGCGTGGGCGGTGCGCACGGCGTCGGCGCCCGCGGGGCCCGGCTCGGCGACCAGGCGGACGGTGGTGCCGGGAGCTTCGAGCACGGCCTGCGCGGCGGCGAGTTCGTCCTCCCAGCGGGCGGCGGTCTCGTACAGCCAGGTGGCCGGCATCGGGACGCCCGCGAGGCGGCCGAGCATGGGGCGCAGGGCGCGGGCCGCCTGCCGCTCGGGCGGGAGCAGCCTGCGCAGATAGCGGCGCAGTTGCTCGGGCAGGGCGAGGGTGGCGAGGGCCTTCGGCGCGGGCGGCAGGTCGACGACCAGGGTGTCGTACGCGTCGTCGTGGGCGGCGTCGCGCAGGGCCCGCAGCAGGGCCAGCTCCTCGCTGCCGGGCAGCGGGGTCAGCTCCTCGCCGTCGAGCCGGTCGGCGCCGAGCAGGTCGAGCCCGGAGGCGGCACGTTCCTGCAGGGCGAGCAGGTCGTCCCGGAACCGGTCGTCGGGGGCGAGGTGCCGGGTGGTGAGCCCGGGGTGCGCGTCCGGTCCCGGTCCGCCGAGCGCGGCGCCGAGGGTGTCGGCGCGGTCGGCGGACAGCACGAGGACCCGGTGACCGGAGCGCGCCGCGGCGAGCGCGGTGGCGGCGGCGACGGTGGTTCGCCCGGAGCCACCGGGGCCAGTGACGAGGAGGGTGCGCATAAGGGTGAACGGTACGTGAGCGCGTGCGCGGGTGCCGGGGGCGCCCATTCGCCGTGGGGAGCTGTGTTGTTTCGCGACTCCCGGTCGTCGGGGGTTGCTCGCGCAGTTCCTCGCGCCCCTGGAGCAGGGGCTGCGCCCCGCTCCCCTCTTTACTCCTTGCCCGACTCCACCCGCTTCTTCAGCCCCGCCAGCGCGCGGTCGATGATGACCTTCTCCGCCTTGCGCTTGATCATGCCGAGCATCGGGATCTTGACGTCGACGGTCAGCCGGTAGGTGACCTCGGTGCCGGAGCCCACGGGCTTCAGGAGGTAGGAGCCGTCCAGGGAGCGCAGCATCTGGGACTTGACGAGGGTCCAGCTGACTTCGTTGTCCCCGGTCCAGGTGTAGCCGAGCGTCTGGTCGTCCTTGATCGCGCCCGCGTCCATGACGAGGCGGACCTGCTCGGCACGGCCCTGGGCGTCGGTGGCGAGCACCTCGGCCTCCTTCACCTCTCCGGTCCAGTCCGGGTAGCGGGCGAAGTCGGCGATCACCCCCATGACCTCGGCCGGTGCCGCCTCGATCGTGATGCTCGAGCTGGTGTGTTCCGCCATCGCTGTGGCTCCTCCAGGTGCGGTCCGGAATAAGGGGGTGTCTACCGCGTGAAGGCTACCGCGCGTGGAGTGGTCACCACTCCA
Source organism: Streptomyces sp. NPDC025651 (assembly GCF_055558735.1). NCBI lineage: Bacteria > Bacillati > Actinomycetota > Actinomycetes > Kitasatosporales > Streptomycetaceae > Streptomyces > Streptomyces sp. NPDC025651. Next base: position 1,266,026 of record NZ_JBVHLZ010000001.1, on the reverse strand, counting down.
GGGCCCAGGGCCTCGACGACCCGGCGAAGTGCCCGACGTTCACGCACTCGGTCGCGCCGACGCGCATGCGCCGGACCAGGGGCTGGTGCACGTGGCCGAAGAGGGCGTACTTCGGACGGGTCCTGCGGATGGCTTCGAGCAGCGCCCTGCTGCCGCGCTCGAAGCGGCGCGCGACGGTGTCGTAGAGGAGCTCGGGGACGTCCGGCGGGATGTGGGTGCACAGGACGTCGACCTCGCCGACGGCCTCGATCTTGGCGGCGTACTCCTCGTCGCTGATCTCGTAGGGCGTCCGCATGGGGGTGCGCAGGCCGCCGCCGACGAACCCGAAGACGCGGCCGCCGATCTCGACGCGCTCGCCGTCGAGGACGGTGGTGCCGGGGCCCGCGTACTCGGGCCAGAGGGTCGGCATGTCGACATTGCCGTACGTGGCGTACGTAGGGGTCGGGAAGGCGGCGAACATCTCGGCGTACTGCTTGCGGACCGCCGCCTCGATCGCGGGGACGCGGTCGAGGCCCGCCCACAGCTCCCTGCCGAACTCCCTGGCCTCGTCGAAGCGGCGCTCGGTGCGCAGCTCCACCAGCCTGGTCGCGTTCCGCGCGCCGAAGAGATCGGGGAAGATGCCGCGCGAGTGGTCGGCGTAGTCGAGGAAGAGCACGAGGTCACCGAGGCAGACGAGCGCGTCCGCGCCGTCCCCCGCACGGGCGAGGCCTTCGGCGTTGCCGTGCACGTCACTGACCACATTGACCCGGAAAGCTGGCATACAGATCACCCTAGGACGGCCGCCGCACGGGCGGTAGAGGCTCGGGACAGCGGCCGGACCTGCGGTTACTTCCGAGTCGGGAAGACGGTGGCGTACTGTGCGATTCAGACCACAACGACGTGTGACGCACCGAACATCTGGCCCTGCCCCCCTACCGAACCAGCCATACCGATGGGTAACGTCCGGGCAGTCCAGTAGTGCTCAGCCCCCCACTGTTCGAGCACCTGCCCGATCTTGGACCGCACCGTCGCAGCACACAACGTCGTGGCGCCGGCGCCCTATGTAGGAGCAGCAGTCTTGCGCGAGTTCAGCCTTCCGGCCCTGTACGAGGTCCCAGCGGACGGCAATCTGACCGACATCGTCCGCCGTAATGCCGCGCAGCACCCGGATGTCGCCGTCATCGGCCGCAAGGTCGACGGCACCTGGCAGGACGTCACCGCCAAGGCCTTCCTCGCCGACGTGCGCGCCACCGCCAAGGGGCTCATCGCCGCGGGCGTGCGCCCCGGCGACCGCATCGGCCTGATGTCCCGCACGCGCTACGAGTGGACGCTCCTCGACTTCGCCATCTGGAGCGCGGGCGCGGTCACCGTGCCGGTGTACGAGACGAGCTCGGCCGAGCAGATCCAGTGGATCCTGGGCGACTCCGGCGCCGTGGCCTGCGTCGTCGAGCTGGACACGCACGCCGCCGCCGTCGAGTCCGTGCGCGACAGGCTGCCCTCCCTCGCCCATGTCTGGCAGATCGACAAGGGCGGCGTCGAGGAGCTGCACCGCACGGGTGCCGACGTCCCCGACGAGACCGTCGACGAGCGCAGCGCGGTCGCCGGCGCCGACGACCCGGCCACCATCGTCTACACCTCGGGCACCACGGGCCGCCCCAAGGGCTGCGTCCTCACGCACCGCAGCTTCTTCGCGGAGTGCGGCAACGTCGTGGAGCGCCTCAAGCCCCTCTTCCGCACGGGCGAGTGCTCGGTCCTGCTCTTCCTGCCCGTCGCGCACGTCTTCGGGCGCTTGGTCGAGGTCGCCGCGCTGATGGCGCCGATCAAACTCGGCCACGCGCCGGACATCAAGCACCTCACCGATGAACTGGCCGCGTTCAAGCCGACGTTGATCCTCGGCGTCCCGCGCGTCTTCGAGAAGGTGTACAACGCCGCGCGCGCCAGGGCCCAGGCCGACGGCAAGGGCAAGATCTTCGACAAGGCCGCGGACACGGCCATCGCGTACAGCCGCGCGCTCGACACCCCGTCGGGTCCGTCCCTCGGCCTGCGGATCAAGTACAAGGTCTTCGACAAGCTGGTCTTCAGCAAGCTGCGCGCCGTCCTCGGCGGCCGCGGCGAGTACGCGATCTCCGGCGGCGCCCCGCTCGGCGAGCGCCTCGGCCACTTCTTCCGCGGCATCGGCTTCACGGTCCTGGAGGGCTACGGCCTGACCGAGTCGTGTGCCGCCACCGCCTTCAACCCGTGGGACCGCCAGAAGATCGGCACGGTCGGGCAGCCGCTGCCGGGCTCGGTCGTCCGCATCGCCGACGACGGCGAGGTCCTGCTCCACGGCGAGCACCTGTTCTCGCACTACTGGAACAACGAGGGGGCCACCGAAGAGGCCCTCGCCGACGGCTGGTTCCACACCGGCGACATCGGCACGCTCGACGAGGACGGCTACCTCCGGATCACCGGCCGCAAGAAGGAGATCATCGTCACCGCGGGCGGCAAGAACGTCGCTCCCGCGGTGATCGAGGACCGCATCCGCGCGCATGCGCTGGTCGCGGAGTGCATGGTCGTCGGCGACGGCCGCCCCTTCGTGGGCGCCCTTGTCACGGTCGACGACGAGTTCCTGGGCCGCTGGGCCTCCGACCACGGGAAGCCGGCGGGCTCCACGGCGGCGTCGCTCCGGGAGGACCCGGATCTCCTCGCCGCGATCCAGAGCGCGGTGGACGACGGCAACGCGGCGGTGTCCAAGGCGGAGTCGGTGCGTAAGTTCCGTGTGCTGGCTTCGCAGTTCACGGAGGAGTCGGGGCACTTGACGCCTTCGCTGAAACTCAAGCGGAACGTCGTGGCCAAGGACTACGCCGACGAGATTGAAGCGATCTATCGGGGCTGACGCGCCCACTCGCCGTGGGGGCCGTGCGCTCGTGTGCGACCACGGGTCCGCTCTGGCTGCTCGCGCAGTTCCCCGCGCCCCTGGAAGGCGGGCTGCGCCCCGCTTCCAGCAGAAAGCGGGGCGCAGCCCCAATGCTTTAGGGGCGCGGGGAACTGCGCGATCAGCCCATGACGGCGGAAAGTCGCCAACGCACCCCCGGCGGCAGCCCAGTAGGCGCTACAAAAGCTCCTTCAGCCTCTCCGCCAACAGGTCCCAACGCCACTTCTCCTCCACCCAGGCCCTGCCCCGCTCCCCCATGCGGGCCCGCAGCTCCGCGTCACCGAGCAGGGTGACGATGCGATCGGCCGCCTCCTCCGGCTCACCGCCCCGCACGACCCACCCCGTCTCGCCGTCGAGGACGGCGTCCGGCGCCCCGCCGGAGTCGCCGGAGACCACCGGCAACCCCGTGGCGGACGCCTCCAGGTAGACGATGCCGAGGCCCTCCACGTCCAGGCCCCCGCGCCGCGTCCGGCACGGCATGGCGAAGACGTCGCCCGCGCCGTAGTGGGCGGGGAGTTCCTCCCACGGCACCGCCCCGGTGAACCGCACGGAGTCCGCGACGCCCGTCTCGGCCGCGAGCCTGCGCAGGTCCTTCTCGTAGGGGCCGCCCCCGACGATCAGAAGCACCGCTTCGGGCGACCGCGCCAGGATCCGCGGCATGGCGAGGATCAGCGTGTCCTGCCCCTTGCGCGGCACGAGCCGCGAGACGCAGACCACCACCGGCCGGTCGGTCAGGCCGAGCCGCGCCCGCACCGCGTCGCCGCCGGAGCCGGGGTGGAAGGTCTTCTCGTCGACGCCGGGCGGCAGTTGGACCATGCGGCCCGCCGCGGCGGGGGTGAGCGCGGCGGCGATCCGCGAGCGCGTGTACTCGCCGAGGTAGGTGATCGTGTCCGTCGACTCACCGATCCGGCGCAGGAGTTGGCGCGAGGCCGGCAGCTGGGCCCAGCCCGCCTCGTGGCCGTGGGTCGTGGCGACGAGCCGGGTCGCCCCCGCCTTGCGCAGCGCGGAGCCCATCAGGCCGAGCGGGGCGGCCGCCCCGAACCACACCGACGTACAGCCGTGTTCGCGCAGCAGCGAGACCGCGCGGCGGGTGACCCGCGGGGTCGGGAGCAGCATCGTCGTGGGGTCGCGTACGACCTTGAAGGGCTGCTCCGCGTCGAAGGCCGCGGTGGCCTCCGCGCCCTCACGGCCGCGCTTCCAGGTGGAGGCGTAGACGACGAGCCGCTCGGGGTCCAGGCGCAGCGCCATGTTGTGCAGGAACGCCTGGATGCCACCGGGCCTGGGCGGGAAGTCGTTCGTGACGATCAGGGTCTTGTGCATCGCGCCCGACAGTACCGAATGGCCCAGCCTCTTGGCTCTCGCACGGTTCGCCCCGGCATCATGACTTCTCGAATCGCGACGAAGTACATGAGAAGTCACTGATGCATACGAAAAGGGGCGAGACGTACGTATGGTGCGCATCCTGACCGTCTGGGTCCTGACCAGAGCCGTCCTGCTGCTCTGCGTCTTCCATGTGCTGATGGCCCCCGGCCCGGACGTGAGCTCCGACGTGTCCGTCATCTACCAGGGCTGGTACGAGGTCCTGCGCACCGGCACCTTCCCGCTCGACGACGTCACCTGGCAGTACCCGCCCGCCGCCGCCCTCGCGATCCTCTCCCCCGCCCTGCTGCCCTTCCTCGGCTACGCGTCGGCCTTCTTCGTCCTCGCCTTCCTCTGCGACGCGACGGTGTGCGGACTGCTCCTGTACGCGGGGCGGCGGCCCGGCACGTCACCGCGGGGCGCCTGGGTGTGGGTCCTGGGCGTGGCCCTGCTCGGCCCCATCGTCTACGCCCGCTACGACGTGATGGTCACCGCCGTCGCGGTCGCCGCGCTGCTCGCGGGGGCGCGCCGTCCGCGTGCCATGGGGGTGCTCGCCGGGTTCGGGGCGCTGCTCAAGGTGTGGCCGGTGCTGCTGCTCGTCGGCACCCCGCGCGGGCGTGCGACGCGGCGCTCCTGGGCCGCCGCGGCGGGCACGGCCCTCTGCCTCACGCTGGCGTTCCTGGTGGCGATGCCGGGCGCGCTCGCGTTCCTCACCTTCCAGCGCGACCGCGGCACGGAGGTGGAGTCGCTCGGCGCCCTCGTCCTGCACGTCGCGCGGCACCTGGGCTGGCAGGGCGAGGTGCGGCTCAACTACGGCTCGGTGGAGTTCCTCGGCCCGCACGTCCCGCTGGTGAGCACCGCGGCGCAGGCCCTGACGGTGGCGGCCTTCGGCTGGCTCCTGGTGTGGCGGCTGCGCGCGCGGTCCTGGTCGACGGGCACGCCCGCGGACGCGGCGTTCGTGGCCGTGCTGCTCTTCACCACCACGAGCCGGGTGATCAGCCCGCAGTACATGCTGTGGCTGGTCGGGATCGCCGCCGTCTGCCTGCTGTTCCGCACGAGCCGCATGGAGGTCCCCGCGCGCCTTGTCCTCGTGGCCACGCCGGTGACGTTCCTGGAGTTCCCCGTCTGGTTCTCGCACGTGGTGGCCAGCGATCCGCTGGGCGTGGCCCTGCTCCTCGTACGCAATGGCCTGCTGGTCGCGGCGACGTTGCTGGCCTGCAGGAACCTGTGGCGGCAGACCGTGTCCGAACCGCGCGCCCTGGAGCGGCAGTCCGCGCGGGCGGGGGTCAGCCGAGCTCCGAGCGCAGATACGTACGCCAGCGCGCCGTGAAGTCCTCGGGTGTCGTGTCGAGGACCTCGCGCAGGGCGTCCTCGACCGCGCCCGCCCGCTCCTTGTGCTCGCCCACCGCCCGGTAGAAGTCCGTCAGCTTCCGCTCGCCCCACTGCTGCGCGATCATCCGGCAGGCCAGCCACGCGCCCTCGTACGCCCCCGCGAGCCGCTCGGCGTCCTCCGCGAAGCCGAACTCCTCGTCCTTCGGGAGCCCGCCGGGCAGCCGCCCCGCCTGCACCGCGCGCCGCAGCTCGGGCGCGGCCTGCGCCGGGGTGCGCCCCGTGCCGCGGTAGCCCACCCAGTCCGCGAAGCCCTCGGAGAGCCACAGCGGGGTCGCGGCGGAGGTCTGGGCGCGGGTGGCGACGTGGGTCGTCTCGTGGGTGAGGACGACCTGCTTGCCGAAGTCCCCGAGGACGCCGTACGCCTCGGGGTTGATGATGATCCGGTCCGCCGGCGCACGCCGGGACCCGCCCGCCTCGCCCGTGGTGACCGCCGCGATCCCCCGGTACCCGGAAGCGGGCGCCCCCAGCAGCCCCGCCATGCCCTTCAGGGACCGCGGCGCGAGGACGACGACCCGCTCGGGCCACTCCCGCGGCCAGGCGTCCCGCACGGCGGGCACCGCGCGGTCGGCGAGCTCGCGGTAGGCGCGCAGCTCCGAGGCGCTCTGTCCGACGCCGAGCACGAGGCTGCGCCCGCCCCGCTCGGCCGTCACCCGCCCCTGGTCCCAGAGCTGTTCGCCCGCCTTCTTCGCGGGCCGCTCCGCGGTCACGTACCACTGTCCGCCGCGGCGCTCCAGGGACAGGGTGCGCGCGGCGGTGAGGGGGGCGCGGTCGTAGCCCTTGAGGCGGTAGCGCAGTTCGGCGCTCGCCGTGGCCTCGGAGCCCGCGCGGTCGAGCCGGGTCAGGCGGTACTCGAAGGACTGCAGCGGGATGCCGCGCACGTTCTCGAAGACGTCCGCCGCACCGTGCGCGAGCCGCTCGGTCCGCTCGTACGCCCCCTCGTCCCCGTCGAGGACGGCCTGCGCGCGCCGCTCCAGGAGTCTGCGCACGTCGCCCGCGGCGGCGTCCGGCACCGGATCGCCGCCGCATCCGGCCAGCACGGCGAGGCAGAGCGCGAAGCACAGCGCCACCACCCACGACCCACGTCTGTGACCAGCCACGTTCCCGATCGTACGGGGAGGCGTGGGCCGGGGGCTGCTCAGATCCGCGTCACGGATGACACCGGCATCATGCCGACGGGGTCGTAGCGGACCGGAGCTCCGGGGTACGGGGCGTGCACCACCTGGCCGTTGCCCATGTACATCCCGATGTGGCTGGCGTCGTCGCGGTAGGTCACGAGGTCGCCGGGCTGCGCCTCGGCCAGGGACACCTGCTGCCCGGCGTACCGCTGGGCCTGCGAGGTGCGCGGCAGTCCGACTCCCGCCTGGGCGTACGACCACTGGGTCAGGCCCGAACAGTCGAAGCCGGAGGGGCCGTTGGCGCCCCAGACGTAGGGGCGGCCGACCGCGGACCTGGCGGCGGCGATGGCCGCGGCGGCCCGCGAGGAGGACGGGGCCGCGCTGCCGAGGTCCGGCATCTCGGTGCGCCCGGCGGCGCCGGAGCGCGAGGACCTGTCGTACGCCTCGCGCTCCTCGCTCGGCAGCGAGTTCAGCAACCGCCTGGCCTTGGCGAGCTTGTGCTCGACGGTGCGCTTGTGGCGGGCGACGGTGGTGCGGCTCTTCTCCAGCTCGGCGAGCTTGCGGCCCGCCTCCGCGCGCTCCTGGGCGAGGCCGCGCTGGGCCCGCTGCAGATCGGCGAGTTCGCCCGCCTGGCGGCTGCTGATGCGGTCCAGGGCCGCGGCCTTGTCGAGGTAGCCGTCCGGGTCCGAGGAGAGCATCAGCTCCAGCGAGGGGTCGATGCCGCCGGAGCGGTACTGCGCGCCCGCCAGCGAACCGAGCGCGCCGCGCATCTGGTTGATCCGCTCCTGGCCGCGCGCCACGCTGTCCTTGGCCCGCTCGACCTGCGCACGCAGCTTGTCCGCGCGCTCATCGGCCTTGTTGTAGGCCTCGGTTGCCTTCTCGGCCTGCTCGTACAGCCGGTCCACCTGGGCCCGGGTGTCGGACGGCTTGTCCTGCGGCGCGGCACCTGCGGGCGCGGCACCGAAGGCCGCCGCCGCGGTGGCCGCTGCCGCTGAAAGGACGGTCACGCGCGTGCTCCGGTCGAGGCCGGGCTGTGCGGGACGGCGATGGGACCCCACGGGAAGCCGCTCTCCCTTCCGCTGACGAACCCCCGGGCCGTCCCGGGGGAATGCGCGCCGACAGTAGCCGTGCGACTACGGAGGGGCCAACGACCTCGAAGGGCGCGGACAGCCCGACGCCCCGTCTCTGACGCAGGTCATCAACGGGGCGCGGGGTCAGCGGGAGTTGCCGGAATTCGCCCGTTTGGGCGGTGTCGGCAAGGCGTTGACGTCCGGGGAGGCCGTGGCCTCAGACGCGGACGCCGAACTGGAAGTTGCCGAGGTACTCCATCGCCTCGTAGCGCACCACGGCGCCGGGCTTGGGGGCGTGCAGGACCTGGCCGTTGCCGGCGTAGAAGCCGACGTGCGCGAGGTTGTTGAAGAACACCAGGTCGCCGGGCTTGAGCTCGCTGCGGCCGATCCGGGTGCCGTCGTTCTGCTGCGTGTACGTGGTCCGGGTTATGGAGACACCGGCCTGGGCATACGCCCACTGGGTGAGCCCGGAGCAGTCGTAGGAGTTGGGGCCCGAGCCGCCGGAGACGTACGGCTTGCCGAGCTGGGTGGCGGCGGCGCTCAGGGCGGCCTGGCCGCGACCGGACGCGGCCTTCTCCTTGCCGAGCTCCACGCGCTCGTTCGAGGCGCGGCTCGCGCGCTGCTCCTTCTCGGCGAGCTGCTGCTTCTCCTTGGCGGTCAGCGTGTTGAGGAGCCTCTGCGCCTCGCCGAGCTTGCCCTGGACTTCCTTCTTCTTCCTGCCGAGTTCCTTGCGGGTGTCGGCGAGGTCGTCCAGCTTGCCCGCGGCCTCCTTGCGCTGCTGCGCGAGGTCCCGCTGCTTCTTCTGGATCTTCTTGAGCGCCTCGACCTGCTTGCCGCTCAACTGGTCCAGGGTGGACGCCTTGTCGAGGTAGCTGTCCGGGTCGGAGGAGAGGAAGAGCTGCAGAGAGGGGTCGATGCCGCCGGAGCGGTACTGCGCGCTGGCCAGCGAACCGAGGCCGTCGCGCAGGTCGTTGAGCTCCTCCTGGCCGCGGGCGACCTTGTCCTGGAGGTCGTCGATCTGCTTCTCGAGCTTCTCCTGCTTCTCCTTGGCACCGTTGTACTTGTCGGTGGCAAGGCCCGCGTCCTCGTAGAGCTTGTCGACCTTGGACTTGACCTCGTCCTTGCTCGGCTTCGGCGCGGCCTGGGCGGCGCCCTGCGAGGTGAGCGCCACGGCAGCGGCGGCGGTCGCGGTGAGCACGGTCACGCGGGTGCGGCTCGGCTGCTTGGGTCGACGGTGGGACGCCACGAAGGCGGCTCCTTCTTCCTCCAGCCGCCTACCGAGACCCGGTGGGCGGGTACCGCCGCCGTCACCCCGGATGGGTGATCAACCGAGCGGAGGTTCGGGCGTGACCCTAGTGACCTTCTTGTGATCAGTTCAAATCCCACCGGCAAAAAACCGGTCGCCGAGCGCATTCTTTACCGATAACGCACAGTGAGTGATGATCTTCTGACGCTATGTCGCGTGAGAGATCCCTCAATTCGGGCATAGGGCCCAGGAGTTACTTGAGGACCGTTAGCCCCGCGAAAGCCTCTTCTAGCCGCGCGAAAGCCTCTTCAGGAGAACCGCCGAAGCCACCGGCCGCGCGCCCGCCTTCGCGATGCCGTCGGCCACTTCGCGGTCGGTCGAGACGACGACCACGGGCCGCCCCGGCGGCTCCGCGCGCACCAGCTGACGGATCAGTTCATCAGCGGTGACACCGGGCTTGGAGAACAGCACGCGCACACCGCGCGGCGGCGCGAGCAGCACCGGCGCGGCCAGCTCGGCGCCGTCGAAGACGCAGGTGACCTCGGCGCCCGACTGCAGGGCGAGCTGCGAGAGCGAGCCGAGCAGACGCAGCCGCTGCTTCTCCAGCGGCATCGTGGGATAGCCGGTCTTGGTGACGTTGTAGCCGTCGACGACCAGGTGCGCCTGCGGCAGCGCGAGCAACTGATCAAGAATGGCCGGATCGTTCTCCGAGAGGGCGCGGGCAGCGATGTCCTTGGGCGACATCCGGCCCGGCTCGACGGCGTCCACGGTCTCCGCGGGCCGCACCGAGACGGGCGGCAGGGCCAGTTCACGGCGCAGCCCCTGGGCCGCGTCGAGCACCGTGTCGAGCAGCAGCCGCACCCGCATGTCCTCGACGCTGCGCCCCTCGCGCGCCGCCCTGCGGCTGGCCTCCAGGGCGGCCTCGGTCTCGCCGAGCCGCGCCTTGATCCGCCGCGTCTCGCTCTCGGCGGCGGACACCTGCGCCTGCCCCTCGGACCGCACGGTCTCCATCTCGGCGGCGGCCTTGCGCAGCGCCGCCTCGCCCCGCTTGACGTCGCTGAGGGCCCCGCGCAGCTTGCGGTGCATCGATTCGGCTTCCCTGCGCGCCGCTTCGAGCTCCGTGCGCAGCCGCTCGGTCTCGGCCTTGGTCTGGCCGCGGGCCACGGCCAGCTCCTCGCGCAGCCGCTCCAGCTCGGCCCTGGTCTCCTCGTCCGCGCGCTCGGCGTCGGCCCGCTGGGCCTCCTCGCCCGCGGCGGTGACCAGCTTCACCCAGCCCGTGGGGCGCAGCACGTAGGCCGCGGCCGCCACGTCGAGCGGGTCGGCGGCCGGGGGCGGCGAGCCCGCGTCCAGGGCGCCGGCGAGCTCGGGCTGGGCCTCCCTGAGCCGTTCGCCGATGCGCTGGCGGAAGAGGGTGTCGCCCTCCAGCGCGGCCGCCATGGCGTTGCCCGCGAACTTCGCCCGCCGGGTGGGCGTGAACCGGGCGTACTGCCGCAGCTGGGCGGGCAGTTCGGCCAGGGTGAGGCCGCCGAAGCCGTCCGAGACGATCTGGACGACCCGTCGGCGCACCCCGTCGGGCAGCGGACGGTCGAGCACCTCAGCGGCGCCGTCGTCCGGCTCCCCGCCTGCGCTCTCCACCATCCGTCACCCCACTAGCTGTGCGGGCCCCGCTCCCTCAGGAGTCGGCGCCCGGCCTGTCCACGAGTTCCACCTGATCCACGGCGTTGCACCAGCGGCAGCGCACCGACTCGATGGTCTCACTGACCACCTCGCGTTCCTCGACCTTCGACTCACCGGCCAGGTCGAGATGGACATACTCGACGACCTTCGAGGTGCGGGTCACGTCGAAACGCGTGAGATTGCCGCAGAGCGTGCAGCGCCACCGGGTGGTGGCGGTCGGCAGGGGAACCGTCATCGTTGCTGTTCACTTTCTTCGGTGACTCGTTCGGTGACTCGTTCGATGCTTCTTCGGCGACGTCTTCGGCGACCGTGTCGTCACCGCGGGTTTCCGCGGTGCGCATTGCCCGTAACCCTAAGGCCTGTAAGGGGCGCCATGCGGCGGCCTCCGGAGCGGCATGGCGGTCTGTGCAGGTAGCGCCCGTTACGTCATGCTCTGTTCATGATCAACACATGGGGTACGAGGGCGGGCCGGCTGCTCAGGGGCCCCGCCCCGGTGACGTACGCGCTGATCGCCGTCTGCTGCGTGGTCTTCGTGATCTCCCCGGTGTCCGGGCTCAACCCGGTCCACGGCAGCGGCGACCGGCTGCTCGCCGCGCAGCAGGCCTACTTCGAGCGGTGGGGCGTGGTGCCCGTCGAGCTCTTCGACGGTGTCCCCCGTGCCGCCCTCGGTCCGTTCACCGCTCTCTTCGTGCACGGAAGCTGGCTTCATCTGCTCGGAAACATGCTGTTCTTGTACGTGTTCGGGGTCATGGTCGAGGAACGCATGGGGCACCTCCAGTACGCGTTCTTCTACGTCGGCTGCGGATACCTCGCCCTGTTCGCGTACGCCGCCGCGCACGCGGGCTCCGACAAGACGCTCGTGGGAGCCTCCGGGGCGATCTCCGCCGTCCTCGGCGCTTTCCTCTATCTCTTCCCTAAGGCGCGCGTCACCAGCCTCTTCCCGTTCCTCTTCTTCCTGCCGCTGCGGTTTCCGGCGTGGGTGGTGCTGCCGTTCTGGGTGGCGCTGCAGTGGCTGGCGGCAGGGCAGGGGGGCAACGGCACGGGGGTGGCGTACCTGGCGCACCTCGTGGGGTTCTCGCTCGGGTTTCTCTACGCGTGGGGGGTCTACGGGTGGAGGAAGAGGGGAGCGCGCAGCGCATCCTTGCGGGGGCGGGGGCGGGAGACGGGAGGGCTAGAGTGAAAGGCACAGCAGCACCGGCCACCGAGGGAGACAGTCAGCCGTGATCACCGCGATCGTGCTCATCAAGACCAGCGTGGACCGGATTCCGGAGATCGCCGAGTCGATCGCCGCGCTCGACTCCGTCAGCGAGGTCTTCTCCGTGACCGGCACGTACGACCTGATCGCGATGGTGCGCGTGCCGCGCCACGACGACCTGGCGGACGTGATCCCCGGCCGGATCAGCAAGATCCCCGGTGTGGAGGCGACGGACACCCACGTCGCGTTCCGCACGTACTCGCAGCACGACCTGGAGGCCGCGTTCGCGATCGGCCTCGACTCCTGAGACCGGTCCCGCGAGCGCAAGCGGGTCCCGCGAGTTCAGGCCGGTCCCGCGAGCGCGAGCCGGTCCCGCGAGTTCAGGCCGGGTCCGTGAGCGCAGGCCCGTTCCACAGGTGGCCGTGGGCCGGATGAGCGTTTCCTCATCTGCGCCTCATCCTGCCGACGCGGTACGCCCACCACCCTCGCTGTCATGGTCTTCTCCCACCGCATGGCGGCCCTCGCGGCCGTCGTGGCGATCCCGCTCGGCATCGCCGCGACCAGCTACGCCCTCACCGACAACCCCGAGCCGCCCAAGTCCCCGCCGAAGGTGGAGCTGGAGAGCGGCTCACCGTCCTCGACACCGACCTCACCCCGGCCCACGCCGAGCGACGAGAAGGTGTCCCCGCCGCCGGTGAGCGAGAATCCCTCGGGCGATGACAACGACGACGACGGCAGCGAAGGCCGGGGCGACAACGACGACGACGGCCCCGGTGACGACGGCTGAACCCCCGCGCCGCTGGATATCCGCCCGGGTCCGCATCCTGCTGTGGCTGCTCGTGGTGATGACCGTCGCGCTCACCGCGGTCGCGGCCACCACCCGCTCGGTGCTCCTGCGCGACGTCGACCACCGCATCGACCGGCTCCTGGCCCAGGAGACCGGGGAGTTCACCAACCTCGCGCGCGAAGGGGTCGACCCGCACACGGGCGAGCGGTTCACCGACCCCGACCCCCTGCTGCGGCTCTTCCTGTCACGCCAGTACGCCGACCCCGACGAGGAGCTCCTCGGCCTGGTCGGCCGCGACGGCAGGGGGCCCGCCAAGAAGGAGCAGTCCCGCGAGCCGCGGATCGACCATCCGCTGGCCGAGGACCCCGCCGCGCTGCGGGCCGTCTTCGAGTCCCCCGACGCGACCGGCACGCTCCACCGCGACCGGGGCGAGGTCCGCTGGGCGAAGGTGGAGATCGAGGCGAGCGCGGGCCATCCGGCCGCGGCCTTCGTCGTGGCCTTCCACCCGGCGGGCGAACAGGCCAAGGCCGGCGACGTGTTCACCATGCTGCTCGCCATCTCCGGCGTCGCGCTCCTGTTGACGACGGGCATCGGCTGGGCGGTCGCCGGGCGCATCCTCAAACCGGTGCGCCTGGTGCGCACGACCGCCGCGCAGCTCACCGAGCAGGACCTGACCCGGCGCATCCCGGTGCAGGGCAGGGACGACGTCGCGGCCCTCGCCGAGACCTTCAACGGCATGCTGGACCGCCTGGAGCGGGCCTTCGTCGCCCAGCGCGAGTTCGTCGACGACGCGGGCCACGAGCTGCGCACCCCCATCACCATCGTCCGCGGCCACCTGGAGCTGATGGGCGACGAGCCGGGCGAGCGCGAGGAGACGGTCCGCATCGTCATGGAGGAGCTGGACCGGATGAGCCGCATCGTCGAGGACCTGCTGCTGCTCGCCAAGGCGGAGCGCCCCGACTTCGTCACCCCCGAGCCGGTGCAGCTCGCCGAGCTGACCGCGGACGTCTTCGTCAAGGCGAGGGCGCTCGGCGAGCGCGACTGGAAGCTCGCCGAAGTCGCCGACGCCGAGGTCGGGTTGGACCCCCAGCGCATCACCCAGGCGATGGTTCAGCTGGCGCAGAACGCCGTCCAGCACACCCAGCCGGGGCAGCGCGTCAGCATCGGCTCGCGCCTGTGCGCGGGACGGATCGAGCTGTACGTCGCCGACAGCGGGCCCGGGGTGCAGCCGCAGGACGCCGCGGTGATCTTCGAGCGGTTCCGCCGCGGCACCGCGCGGCGCGGCTCCCGCGCCACCGGAGCGGGCCTGGGGCTCGCCATCGTGAAGGCCATCGCCGAGGGCCACGGCGGGCGCGTCGAACTGCGCCCCACGGAGGGCGGCGGCGCCACCTTCGTCCTCGTACACACACACGTACACGCACACCCGGAAGGGGCGGCGCAGCAGTGAACCGGCTACTGATCGTCGAGGACGAGGAGCGCATCGCCTCCTTCGTCGAGAAGGGGCTGCGCGCCAACGGCTTCACGACCACCGTGGTCGCCGACGGGGACACCGCCCACGACTACGCCCTGACCGGCGGCTTCGACCTGATCGTCCTGGACATCGGGCTGCCCGGCAAGGACGGCTTCACGGTCCTGCGCCAGCTGCGCGAGGCCCGCGTGAGCACGCCCGTCATCGTGCTGACCGCGCGGGACTCGGTGCGCGACACGGTGGCGGGCCTGGAGGGCGGCGCCGACGACTGGATGACCAAGCCCTTCCGCTTCGAGGAGCTCCTGGCCCGGGTGCGGCTGCGGCTGCGCACGGCGGCGCGGGCGCCCGAGGTGACGGTGCTGCGCAGCGGCGAGCTCACCCTCGACCTGCGGACCCGCAGGGCGCGTTCGGGCGAGCGGACGGTGGATCTGACGGCGCGCGAGTTCGTCCTCCTGGAGCTGTTCCTGCGCCACCCCGGGCAGGTGCTCTCGCGGGAGCAGATCCTCTCCCACGTGTGGGGCTACGACTTCGACCCGGGGTCGAACATCGTGGACGTGTACGTCAGGGCGCTGCGCAAGAAGCTGGGCTCGGAGCGGGTGGAGACGGTGCGCGGGATGGGATACAGGCTGCCCGAGTGACACGGCGGGCCCCGGAGCCCCCCCCCGGCACGCGCTCGGTGAACTTCCTTTCATCTACGGCTCATTGAGGGCTCACGGCGCCGCACCACGCTGAACCGCGTGACCTTGAACCTGCGGCAAGCCGTGACCCTCTGCACCGCGCTCAGCATCTGCGCCCTGCTGCTGGTCCCCGGGAACTTCCCGGGCCTCGGCGGCGACGCCCGCCTCACGCTCGGCGTCTTCGCCCTGGCGACCTGTGCCTGGATCGGCACGCCGATCGACGACACGTACATCGCGCTCGGCGCGGGCCTCGCTCTCACCGCGACCGGCGTGATCAGCAGCGACACGCTGTTCGGCACCCTCGGCGACGAGACGGTGTGGCTGCTGATCTGCGCCTTCGTGCTCGCGGCCGCCGTGGCGCGCAGCGGGCTCTCCGGGCGGGCGGCGGCCTTCCTCGTCAGCGGGGCGCGCAGCGTACGGCAGTTGACGCATCTGACGACCGCGGCCCTGGTCGTGACGGCCTTCGCGGTGCCGGCCACCTCGGGGCGCGCCGCGCTCGCACTGCCCGTCTTCCTCGCCCTCGCCAAGGTCCTCGCCGACCGGAAGCGACTGGTCGTGATGCTCGCGCTGCTCTTTCCGACCGTGATCCTCCTGTCCGCGGTCGCGACACTGATCGGCGCGGGAGCACATCTGATCACGGTGTCGGTCCTGTGGGAGGCCACCGGCGAGCGGATCGGCTTCACGCAGTGGCTGCTGCTCGGCCTGCCGCTCGCCATGGCCTCCTCCCATCTGGCGGCGGAGGCCGTCCTGTTGACGACCACCCGGCGCGCCGACCGCAAGGGCCCGGTCCGCATCACCCTCGACCAGCTCCAGGAGCACAGCGAGCAGCCCGTCACAGGCCCCTGGGAGCCCGGCGAGACGCGCTGCGCCCTGCTGCTCGCGACGGTCGTCGCGCTGTGGTGCAGCGAGCCGCTGCACCACGTCCCGCCCGCCGTCGTCGCGTTGATCGGCGCGGTCGTGGCCGCCTCCCCCGCTCTTGGCACCGTACGCCTCAAGGACGCCCTGAGGACCGTCCCCTGGTCGCTGCTCCTGTTCATGGCCGCGACGATGGCGATGGGCGTCGCGCTCGCCGACTCGGGGGCGGCGCAGTGGCTGGTGTCCGGGCTGCCCCTGGATCTGTCGCCCTGGGCGTTCCTCGCCGTCGTCGTCGCGGTCAGCACCGCCGCGCACCTCGTCCTGCAGTCCCGCTCGGCCCGCTCATCGGTGCTCGTCCCGCTGGTCGTCGCGGCGGCCGCCGGAGCGGGCGTCAACCCGGTCGCCGCCGCCCTGGCCTCCACGGCGGCCGCCGGCTTCTGCCACACGCTGCCCGCCTCCGCGAAGCCGGTCACCCTCTTCGCCGAGATCCCCGGCACCCCCACCTACACCCCGCGCGACCTGCTGCGCCTCTCCGCGGTCCTGGCACCGCTGAGCGCCGCGCTCGTCCTGCTCTTCGCCCTGACGCTGTGGCCACTGCTCGGCGTCCCCGTCCGCTGACCCGGAAGACCGCTGAACCACCCGAGGAGACCCTCATGCTGACCCGCTTCGCCATCGCCCCCAGCGGCTTCAAGGAGTCCCTGTCCGCGAGCTCCGCGGCCGACGCCATCGCCGCGGGCGTACGCCGCGTCGTCCCGAACGCCGAGACCGATCTGATCCCGCTGGTCGACGGCGGCGAGGGCACGGCCCGCGCGCTGGCGGCCGCGGACGGCGGCCGCCTCGTCGCGCTGCCCGCGACGGGCCCCGTGGGCCAGCGCATCGGCACGCACTTCGCCCTGCTCCGCGACGGCACGGCGGTCGTGGAGATGGCGGCGGTGGCCGGGCTCTCCCTGGTCCCCCGCGACCTGCGCGACCCGGGCGCCACCACGACGTACGGAGTCGGCGAGCTGATCCGCGCCGCGCTCGACACGGGGGCACGGCGCATCCTGGTCGGCTGCGGCGACTCGGGCACCTCCGACGGCGGCGCGGGCGCCCTGCAGGCGCTCGGCGCCCGGCTCCTGGACGCCGACGGCTGGGAACTCCCGCGCGGCGGACGGGAGTTGAAACGCCTGAGCCGCATCGACCCGAGCGGCCTCGACCCCCGCCTCGCGGACACCGAGATCCGCGTCGCCTGCAACCCCTTCAACGTCCTGTGCGGCGAGCGCGGCGTCGCCCGCGTCTTCGGCCCCCAGAAGGGTGCGACCCCCACACAGGTCGAGGAGCTCGCGGCCGCCCTGGACCACTGGGCGCACGTCCTCACCCGCGACCTGAACGTGCGGACCGACCTCTTCCGCGGCCCCGGCACCGGCGCCTCCGGGGGCCTCGGCGCCGGACTCGCCGCGCTCGGCGCCGCCCTGCTCCCCCGCTTCGACGTGCTGCTCGGCCGGCTCGACCTGGACGCCCGGCTGGCCCGCGCCGACCTCGTGATCACCGCGGAGGGCGCCTTGGACCACCAGACGCCGCGCGGCAAGGTCCCGGCCGAAGTGGCCCGCCGCGCCAAGCTGTTCGACCGCCCGGTCCTGGTGCTCGCGGGCACCATCGGTCACGGCGCCCACCAGGTGCGGGCGGCCGGCGTCGACGCCTACAGCGCGATCCTGCCCGCCCCCGTCTCGCTGACGGAGGCGCTCGGCCGGGGCGGCGAGTTCCTCACCGACGCGACCGAACGGGCCCTGCGGATGATCCAGCTCGGCTCACGGCTGCCGTCGCCGCGCCCTCACGCGGCGGCGGTGTCGGGCACGCAACGCCCGTCCTCGGTGCGGTAGTTCCAGCGCGCGCCGTCCGCCACCAGCTCCTTGACGGCGCGCACGAAACGCTCGACGTGCTCGTCGGGGGTGCCCGCGCCGAAGCTCACGCGGATCGCGTTCAGGGACTTCTCGCCCGGCTCCGCCTCCGGGGCGCCGCACTCGCCGGGCTCGTCGGGCTCGCTGCCCAGCAGGGTGCGCACCAGCGGGTGGGCGCAGAACAGGCCGTCCCGTACGCCGATCCCGTACTCGGCGGAGAGCGCGGCGGCGAAGTGCGAGCTGTTCCAGCCGTCCACCACGAAGGAGATGACGCCCACGCGCGGCGCGTCGTCCCCGAAGAGCGAGAGCACGCGCACCTGCGGCACCTCGGCGAGGCCCTCGCGCACCTTGCCGATCAGGTACTGCTCCCGGGCCACCAGCTCGTCGAAGCCCGCGTCGGTGAGCGCCTTGCATGCGGAGGCGATGGAGTAGACGCCGATCACGTTCGGGGAGCCGGCCTCGTGCCGCGCGGCGCTCTCGTGCCACTCCACGTCCACGCCGCCGTCGGCGCGTCGCGCCACCTTCCGCGAGGCACCGCCGCCCGCGAGGTAGGGCTCGGCGTCGCGCAGCCAGTCGGAACGGCCCGCGAGCACGCCCGAGCCGAAGGGCGCGTACAGCTTGTGCCCGGAGAAGGCGACCCAGTCGACGTCCAACTCGGCGAGGGAGACGGGGTGGTGGGGCGCGAGCTGGGCGGCGTCGAGCACGATGCGGGCACCGTGCGCGTGAGCGGCCGCCGCCAGCTCGCGCACCGGCCAGAGCTCACCGGTGACGTTGGAGGCCCCGGTGACGCAGACCAGCGCGGGACCGTAGGGGTCACGGTCGGCGAGGGCCCGCTCCAGCGTCCGCACCGCCTCCTCGGGGGTGCGCGGCGCGTTCAGGTAGGTCACCCGCGCGTCCCGCCACGGAAGGAGCGAGGCGTGGTGCTCGGTCTCGAAGACGAAGACCTGGCAGTCGGCGGGCAGGGCGGCGGCGAGCAGGTTCAGCGAGTCGGTGGTGGACCGGGTGAAGACGACCTGGTCGTCCTCGCGGCAGCCGAGGAACTCGGCAACAGCCGTGCGGGAGTTCTCGAAGAGGTCGGTGGAGAGCTGCGACAGGTAACCGGCCCCGCGGTGCACGCTGCCGTAGTACGGGGCGTAGGCCGCCACATCGTCCCAGACCCGTTGCAGGGCCGGCGCGCTCGCCGCGTAGTCGAGCGCGGCGTAGCTGACTTCACCACCGGTGACCAGCGGAACGGTGACGTCCCTGCCGAGGACCGGCAGCGGGGCGCAGACGGAGGCGTCGACGGCAACGGCGGAAACAGACATGGCGAACTCCCGTGAGAGGCAGGCGAATTCACCGCGCCGGAGCTGCTCCGAGAGCTGCTTCGACGGCGCGGGACAAGGATGAAAAGGGTGTGCGGAGGCGGGGCGTAGAAGCCCTGTCACATTCGCTGGCTCACGAGACTGCTCCCTTGAGGACCAGGACCCCAGGGTTGCGAGGGGTCCGCGCTTGCCATACGCCTTGCTGCGTACGGCCTGGTCTTCACCCGGGGCACCCCGCCACGGACGGAGGGTTGCCGGACAGCGGGCCGGGGCCGTAGTCGCTGTCACTCATGACCTGTGCAGCATCCTGCCACACGATCTTCGACGCGCAAGGCGCAGTCCAGAATCCGGACTGCGCCCTGCGTCACATCGGTCGGAGCTTTCAGCGGTTGCTGGCCGCCACCCAGCGCTCCAGCGCCTTCTTGGCCGCACCGGAGTCGATGGACTGCGCGGCCCGCGCCATGCCGGCGCCGATCTGCGCCGCGAACGGCTCGTCGGTCGGCTTCAGGGCCACGAGGGCCGCGGCCGCGTTGAGGAGCACCGCGTCCCGCACGGGCCCGGTCTCCCCGTCCAGGAGCCGCAGCGCGACCTCCGCGTTGTACGAGGCGTCCGCGCCGCGCAGCGCGGAGATCGGCACCAGGTCGATGCCGACGTCGCGCGGGTCGAAGGACTCCTCGCGCACCACGCCGTCGCGCACCACCCAGACGCGGGAGGTGCCCGTCGTGGTCAGCTCGTCGAGCCCGTCATCGCCGCGGAAGACCAGGGACGAGTGCCCGCGCTCGGCGAAGACTCCCGCCACGATGGGCGCCATCCGCGGGTCGGCGACCCCGACCGCCTGGGAGCGCACCTTGGCCGGATTGGTGAGCGGACCGAGCAGGTTGAAGACGGTCCTGATCCCCAGCTGACCGCGCGCGGCGCCCGCGTGCCGCAGCGCCGGGTGGAACTTCACCGCGAAGCAGAAGGTGATCCCCGCCTCCTCCGCGACCTCGACGACCCGGTCGAGCGGCAGCTCCAGGTTCACCCCGAGCTTCTCCAGTACGTCGGAGGAGCCCGACGCGCTGGAGGCGGCGCGGTTGCCGTGCTTGACGACCTTCGCTCCCGCGCCCGCGACGACGATCGCGGACATGGTCGAGATGTTGACGGTCTTGGCACCGTCGCCACCGGTCCCGACGATGTCGACGGTCTGGCCCGGCACCTCGATCACATTGGCGTGCTCGTACATCGTGCGGACGAGCCCGGAGATCTCCTCGACGGTCTCGCCCTTGGCGCGCAGCGCGACCACGAAGCCCGCGATCTGCGCGTCGGTCGCCTCGCCCCGCATGATGCGGTCCATGGCCCACGCGGTGTCGTCGGCGCTCTGGTCACGCCCGTCGAGCAGGCCGTTCAGTACGTCGGGCCAGGAACGGCCCGCCGCGGTGTTGCCTCCTGCGGGGGTCACAGCGTTCATAGCCGCTCCTGGGGATTCCTAGACGTATGAAGAATGCACCCCTCGACACGGGGATGGCACCACCCTATCCAGCCCGGGGGACGGCAAAGAGCCCCGTCCATGCAATGGACGGGGCTCTTGCCGTGGCGACCGTGTGGTCAGAGCTCGGTGAGCTTCAGATGATCAGTGGTGGCCGTGGCCGCTCGTGATCTCCTTGTACTCCTCGACGGTGGGCTTGGGGATCTGGTTGTCCTCCCCGTAGTAGCCCTTGGAGAGCTTGGCCCGGAGCTTCTGCGAACCGGACACCTTGCGCTCGACACCGTTCTCGTCGACCGTCGGGCCGATCTCGACCGGCTTGTACTGCTCGTGCGCGGTGAGGGTGTGCAGCTGCTCCTGACTGAGCGGCTCGTGGACCTCGATGAACTCGCCGTGCGGCAGGCGCTTGATGATGCCGGACTCGCGTCCGTGCAGCACCTTGTCCTTGTCGCGCCGCTGCAGACCCAGGCAGATCCGCTTGGTGACGATGAAGGCGATGACCGGTCCGGCGAAGAAGAAGATCCGGACGAACCAGGTGATCGCGTTGATCGACAGGTGGAAGTGCGTGGCCCAGAGGTCGTTTCCACCACCGACGAGCATGATCATGTACGCCGTGATCCACGCGACACCGAAGGCCGTACGGGTCGGGGCGTTGCGCGGGCGGTCCAGGATGTGGTGCTCGCGCTTGTCCCCGGTGACCCAGGACTCGATGAACGGGTAGACCGCGATCGCCGCGAGGACCACCGGGAAGATGATCAGCGGGATGAACACGCCCAGGACCAGCGTGTGGCCCCAGAGGTTGATCTCCCAGCCCGGCATGACACGGATCAGACCCTCGGCGAAGCCCATGTACCAGTCGGGCTGGGCGCCGGTGGACACCTGGTCCGGACGGTAGGGGCCAAGAGCCCAGATCGGGTTGATCGAGGCGATCGCCGCGATGGCCGCGATGACACCGAAGACCAGGAAGAAGAAGCCTCCGGCCTTGGCCATGTAGACGGGCAGCAGCGGCATGCCGACGACGTTCTTGTTGGTCTTTCCGGGGCCCGCGAACTGCGTGTGCTTGTGGTAGAAGACCAGGATCAGGTGCGCCACCATCAGGCCGAGCATGATGCCCGGCAGCAGCAGGATGTGCACCGAGTAGAACCGCGCCACGAAGTCGCCGCCCGGGAACTCCCCGCCGAACAGGAACATCGACAGGTACGTGCCGATGACCGGGACGGACAGGATCGCGCCCTGCATGAAGCGGACACCGGTGCCGGAGAGAAGGTCGTCCGGGAGCGAGTAACCGGTGAAGCCGGTGAACATGCCGAGGACGAACAGCAGGAAGCCGAACAGCCAGTTGATCTCACGCGGCTTGCGGAACGCGCCCGTGAAGAACACGCGCATCATGTGCACGAACATGCCGGCGAGGAAGATCAGCGCCGCCCAGTGGTGGATCTGCCGGATCAGCAGACCACCGCGCACATCGAAGGAGATGTGCATGGTCGAGTTGAACGCCTCGGACATCAGCTGTCCCTGCAGCGGGACGTAGCTGCCGTGGTACTCCACCTCGTTCATCGACGGGTGGAAGAACAGCGTCAGGTACACACCCGTGAGGATGATGATGATGAAGCTGTACATGCAGATCTCGCCGAGCATGAAGGACCAGTGGTCCGGAAAGATCTTGCGCATGTTGGCCTTGGCCAGGGAGTAGATCCCAAGGCGGCCGTCGGCCCAGTCGGCCACCCGCTCACCGGCGGGTGCTTTCTGACGCTTGTCGTTCGAAGAATTCGAGGTGCTCATCCGCGCTCCCAGAAGGCAGGACCGACGGGCTCTTCGAAGTCGCCGAGCGCCTCGAGGTAGCCCTCCTCGTTCACACCGATGCGCAGCTGCGGCAGGGCGTGACCGGCCGGGCCGAAGATCACTCGGGCACCGTCGGAGAGGTCGAAGGTGGACTGGTGGCACGGGCAGAGGACGTGGTGCGTCTGCTGCTCGTACAGGGAGATCGGGCAGCCCACGTGGGTGCAGATCTTGGAGTACGCCACGACGCCCTCGTGCGACCACTCGAGCTCGCGCTTGTCCTTGATGTTCTCCGGCTGGATCCGGACGATCATCAGGGCGGCCTTGGCGATCTGGGTCTGGAAGTCGTGGTCGTGCTCCGACATGCCCTCGGGCATCGCGAACGTCAGCGAACCGACCTGCACGTCCGAGGGACGCAGCGGCTCGTGCGTGTTCATGTTCACGAGCATCTTGCCCTTGGCCCACTTGGTGTGCCGGAGCTTGTCCTCGGGCAGCGGACCGAGGTCACGCAGCAGGACGACACCGGAGAGCGGGACCAGGGCGAGCGCGCCGAACATCGTGTTGCGGATCAGCTTGCGCCGGCCGAACTGCGACTCCTCGGCACCGGCCTTGAAGTCGGCCATGACCTTGGCCTTGACCTCGGGCTCGGCCTCGATCGCGTGCCGGTCGTCGGCGACCTCCACGTCGGACATCAGGGTGCGGGCCCAGTGGACCGCGCCCGCGCCGATGCAGAAGAGGGCCAGGCCCAGGGTCAGACCCAGGGCGAAGTTCAGGCCGCTGATGTGACCGATCGGCCAGATGAACACGCTCTTGTCCGCCGGGATGGCGACGAACGAGGCGATGAAGCCGACCGTGGCCAGCATCGAGAGCGTGAACAGGAAGGCGATCGCGCGCTCGGAGCGCTTGGCCGCCCGCTCGTCGATGTCCTGGATGCGGTGCTCGTGGGGCGGAAGGCCCGGGTCGGCGAACGGGTTCTCGTCCGCGACCGCCACCGAGCCGTGCTCGGCGTCCTGCTCGCTGGGCAGGTTCTTCTCTTCTGGAATCTCTTGGCTACTCATGACTTCTTGGCCTTTGCGGTCCGAGCGGCGACCCACACGGCGACCGCGATCAGCGAACCGAGACCGAAGATCCAGGCGAAGAGGCCTTCACTGACCGGCCCCAGACCACCCAGCTTGAGACCGCCAGGGCTCTCGGTCTTCTCACCGTTGACCGCGTCGAGGTACGCGATGATGTCCTTCTTCTCCTTCTCCGGCATCGTCGTGTCGGGGAAGGACGGCATGTTCTGCGGGCCGGTCTGCATGGCCTCGTAGATGTGCTTCGGGGAGACACCCTCCAACGAAGGCGCGAACTTGCCGTGCGTCAACGCGCCACCTTCACCGGTGAAGTTGTGGCACTGGGCGCAGTTGGTACGGAACAGCTCGCCACCCTTGGCGATGTCGGCCCCGTCCGGGCTGTACTGCTTCTCGGTCGGAACCGAAGGACCGGCACCCAGCGACGAGATGTACGCCGCCAGCTGGTCGATCTGGGTCTGGTTGTAGATGACCTTCTTCTTGGGCGCCTGGGCGCCCTGCTGCTGGAGCGGCATACGGCCGGTGCCGACCTGGAAGTCGACAGCGGCGGCGCCCACGCCCACCAGACTCGGACCGTCGGACGAGCCCTGACCGCCGGTTCCGTGGCAGCTGGAGCAGCCCACGGCGTAGAGCTTCTTGCCCTCGTCGATGGCGAGGGACTGGGCGGTGTCATCGGCCTGCGCCTTGTCCGCCGGCGCGAACGCGGCGTACAGCCCCCCGGTGGCCGCCAGCGCGAGGAGTAGGACGACGACCGCCGCCAGCGGATGGCGTCGTCGTGCGGAGAGCTTTTTCACGGATTACCCCGGTGTCAGGATCTTCTGCGTCGATGCTTCTGGAATGAGTCGGTATGTCGCCGTAGCGACCCGCCGATTACTTGATCATGTAGATCGTGGCGAAGAGGCCGATCCAGACCACATCGACGAAGTGCCAGTAGTAGGACACGACGATGGCTGCGGTCGCCTGCTCGTGGGTGAACCTCCTGGCCGCATAGGTGCGGCCGAGGACCAGCAGGAAGGCGATCAGGCCGCCTGTCACGTGCAGTCCGTGGAAGCCGGTGGTCAGGTAGAAGACCGAGCCGTAGGGGTCCGACGAGAGCGAGAGGCCCTCGTGCTTGACCAGCTCGGTGTACTCGTACACCTGACCGCCGATGAAGATCGCACCCATGACGAAGGTGACGATGAACCACATCCTGAGCTTCTTCACGTCACCGCGCTCGGCGGCGAAGACGCCGAGCTGGCAGGTGAGTGAGGAGAGCACCAGGATCGTGGTGTTCGTCGCCGAGAACGGGAAGTTCAGGGCCGAAGCCATTTCCTTCCAGTGATCGGGACCCGTCACCGATCGCAGGGTGAAGTACATCGCGAAGAGGGCCGCGAAGAACATCAGCTCGGAACTCAGCCAGATGATGGTTCCGACGCTGGTGAGGTTCGGTCGATTGACCGGCGGGTGCGCGTGCCCGGTATCTACTGTCGTTGCTGTCGCCACGACCGACATTATGTCGGTCGCTTATCCCGCCCTCACCCCGGGGGGTGCCGTTCGGAGTGTCTGCGGCGTGTGTCCTGCCCGGATGGCCCATCGGAGGCCTCTCCGAACCGGTGTTGACGGGGTGTCGGGAGGAGTAGCATCCGCGCATCGGTTCCCGATCCCATGACGGCACAGCTGAGCTCAGCCTGATGTTCTGGAGGAACAATGCAGCCGACCGCCACGGTGCTGGTCTACAGCGACAACGCGAGCACCCGCGAGCAAGTCCGGCTGGCGACCGGCCGCAGGCCAGCGACCGACGTCCCCGTCGTCGAGTTCGTCGAGTGCGCGACGCTGCCCGCGGTCCTCAAGGAGCTGGACAGGGGCGGCATCGACGTCTGTGTCCTGGACGGCGAGGCGGTGCCCGCGGGCGGCATGGGCGTCTGCCGCCAGATCAAGGACGAGATCTTCCAGGCGCCGCCCGTCCTGCTGCTCATCGGGCGCCCGCAGGACGCCTGGCTCGCCACCTGGAGCCGCGCGGAAGCGGCGGTGACCCTTCCGGTCGAGCCGGTGGAGTTCGCGGACGCACTGGCCGCCCTGCTGCGCTCCCGGCTCGCCGTTCAGGCCTGACGGCGTACGGATCACGAGAGAGGGGCCCGCGCGGTGGCGCGGGCCCCTCTCTCGTGCCTCTGACGGCCTCTGTGCCGGGCCGCTAGACCTGCGGCCGCAGTCGGGCCGCGTCGACCGCCGCGGGGCCCTCCTTGGTCCCGGAGAGCAGCGCGCTGCCCTCCCGCCACTTCTTCCAGCTCATGTTCCAGTCGCCGAGGCCGTTGCCGAACGTCGGCATGTCCTCGCCGTAGCTGTTGATGGTCCGGGTGATGTCGCCCTGGCGTACGGTCTCGAAGAACCAGGCGGCGTTGCTCGTGCTCATGCCGACGCAGCCGTGGCTGACGTTGGCGTAGCCCTGCGAGCCCACCGACCAGGGCGCCGCGTGCACGTATTCACCCGTGTCGGTGAGCCGCGTCGCGTAGTAGACCGGCAGGTTGTACGAGTCCCTGCTGCCCGCGGGGATGCCGATGCTGGTGCCGCGCATCCGTACGAAGTACTCCTTGCCCAGCACCACCTTGACGCCGTTGCGGGTGGAGTAGCCGGGCTTCCCCGTGGTCACCGGGATGGAGTTGATCTCCTCGCCGTTGCGGTAGACCGTCATCCAGTGCGAGGAGGCGTCCGTCACAGCCTCGATGCGGTCGCCGATGGTGAGCCTGAGCGGCTTGGCCTCGCCGCCCCACAGCTTGTCGCCGACCTTGATGCCCTCGAGGTTGCTGGAGACGTTCACGGTCGCGCCCGCGGGCCAGTACTCCTTGGGCCGGTAGTGCAGCGTCTCGCTGTCCACCCAGTACCAGGCGCCCTCGGCCGCGGGCACCGCACGGACCTTCAGGGCGCGTTCGACGATCGCCCTGGCCTCCTTGCCCTTCACCGGGGTGCTGAGCGAGGCCGTGACGGGCTGTCCGACGCCGTACTTGCCCGCCTCGGGGCCGAAGGTGACCTTCAGCTGCTTCTTCTTGGCGGCCGGGGTCGTGTCGAACGTCATGACCTTGCGGCCGGGCGACCCCTCCTCGTCCTCGGTGCTCACGCGCACCGTGTAGTGGGCGCCGGCCGCCAGCGGTGCGGTGCTGTGCCACCGGGCGCCGTCGGCGGAGAGTTCACCCGCCACGTACCGACCCATCTCGTCGGTGGCCGTCACATCGGTGATGCGCCCCTCCTTGCCCTGGGCCGTGACCTCCAGGGGCTTGTCGGGGTCCGCCTTCTGGCTGCCCACGGGGCCGTTGAAGGCGATCTGGCCGGCCGCGTCGTACGGCTTCGCCGAGAGCGGGTGGCCGTCGGAGCTGCCGCATGCCGTGGCCCCCGCACCGAGGGCGGCCACCAGCATCGTGCAGCTCAGTACCGTGCGGATTCGCGGTGAGTGGCTCATACATCACACGGTATGAAGGTTCATCAGCTCCGGCGCGGCGAGTGACCCGTCCGAGGGGCGCCCCCGGCACGCCGAGGGGCCCGGACACTCCGTCAGGAGTGTCCGGGCCCCTCGGGCACGGGTGCGTGAACTACGGACTCACTGAGTCTGGTTCTCGCCGCGGTAGTACTCGAAGACCCAGCCCCACAGGCCGATCAGGATGATCGGGGCCGAGAAGTACAGCAGCCACCAGCCGAGGGCGATGGACAGGAAGGCCAGCGCACCACCGACGG
The DNA here is from genome assembly GCF_055558735.1 of Streptomyces sp. NPDC025651. Classification (NCBI taxonomy): domain Bacteria; kingdom Bacillati; phylum Actinomycetota; class Actinomycetes; order Kitasatosporales; family Streptomycetaceae; genus Streptomyces; species Streptomyces sp. NPDC025651. Next base: position 1,239,101 of record NZ_JBVHLZ010000001.1, on the reverse strand, counting down.
CCAGGGAGAGCGGCTGCCAGCTGTGCGGGCTGAAGAAGCCCACCTCGCCGGCCTCGTCCGCGACGTCGGCCTCCTTGTTGTCCTGTGCGGACGCGTCGACTCGCCGGGCCGTGAAGGCCAGGTAATAGCCGATCATGATGCACAGGCCGAAGGCCAGGAAGAGCGCCGTGGTACCGGCCGGCTCCTTCGACCACACGCCATAGACGATCGCCATGGCGAGGACGAAGACGCTCAGCCAGATGAACATCTTGCCCTGGATCTTCACTTGCCGGCCTCCTTGCCGCCCGCGAGCGCCTTGTCCTCGTGGCCGTGGGCCTCGAGGTGGTCGAGGGCCGCGATCTCAGGGTGGTGCAGGTCGAACGCCGGCGATTCCGAGCGGATGCGCGGCAGGGTGAGGAAGTTGTGCCGCGGCGGCGGGCAGGACGTCGCCCACTCCAGCGAACGGCCGTAGCCCCACGGGTCGTCGACCTCGATCTTCTTGCCGTACTTGGCCGTCTTCCAGATGTTGTAGAAGAACGGCAGGATCGACAGACCGAGCAGGAACGAGCAGATCGTCGAGATCGTGTTCAGCGCGGTGAAGCCGTCGGCGGCGAGGTAGTCCGCGTAACGACGCGGCATGCCCTCGGCACCCAGCCAGTGCTGGACGAGGAAGGTGCCGTGGAAGCCGACGAACAGCGTCCAGAAGGTGATCTTGCCCAGGCGCTCGTCGAGCATCTTGCCCGTGAACTTCGGCCACCAGAAGTGGAATCCGGAGAACATCGCGAAGACCACGGTGCCAAAGACCACGTAGTGGAAGTGCGCGACCACGAAGTACGAGTCGGAGACGTGGAAGTCCATCGGCGGCGAGGCCAGGATGACGCCCGTCAGACCACCGAAGGTGAAGGTGATCAGGAAGCCGACCGCCCACAGCATCGGGGTCTCGAAGGACAAGGACCCCTTCCACATCGTTCCGATCCAGTTGAAGAACTTCACGCCTGTTGGCACGGCGATGAGGAACGTCATGAAGGAGAAGAACGGGAGGAGCACGCCGCCTGTGACGTACATGTGGTGCGCCCACACCGTCACCGACAGACCGGCGATGGCGATGGTCGCGCCGATCAGGCCCATGTAGCCGAACATCGGCTTGCGGGAGAAGACCGGGATGACCTCGGAGATGATGCCGAAGAACGGCAGAGCGATGATGTACACCTCTGGATGGCCGAAGAACCAGAAGAGGTGTTGCCACAGCAAGGCGCCGCCGTTGGCCGCGTCGAAGATGTGGGCACCGAACTTGCGGTCCGCCTCCAGGGCGAACAGCGCGGCGGCCAGGACCGGGAAGGCCAGCAGAACGAGGACCGCGGTCAGCAGCACGTTCCACACGAAGATCGGCATGCGGAACATGGTCATGCCCGGCGCGCGCATGCAGATGATGGTGGTGATGAAGTTGACCGAGCCGAGGATCGTGCCGAAGCCGGAGAAGGCCAGACCCATGATCCACATGTCGGCGCCGATGCCCGGGGACCGGACCGCGTCCGAGAGCGGGCTGTAGGCGAACCAGCCGAAGTCGGCGGCACCGTTCGGCGTGAGGAAACCGCCGACCGCGATGAGCGAGCCGAACAGGTACAGCCAGTAGGCGAACATGTTCAGCCGCGGGAACGCCACGTCGGGCGCGCCGATCTGCAGCGGCATGATCCAGTTCGCGAAGCCGGCGAACAGCGGCGTCGCGAACATCAGCAGCATGATCGTGCCGTGCATCGTGAACGCCTGGTTGAACTGCTCGTTCGACATGATCTGCGTGCCGGGCCGGGCGAGTTCGGCGCGCATGAAGAGCGCCATGACGCCGCCGATGCAGAAGAACGCGAACGACGTGACCAGATACAGCGTGCCGATCGTCTTGTGGTCAGTGGTGGTCAACCACTTGACGACGACGTTTCCCGGCTGCTTGCGCCTGACCGGCAGCTCGTTCTCGTACGAGTCTTCTGCTGCCGCGGCACCCTGGGGTTCGTTGAGGATGCTCACAGGTTGTTCGTCTCCCGGTTCTTCTCGTGGGGCGTCTGCTCGATGCCGGCCGGGATGTAACCGGTCTGGTTCTTCTTCGCCAGGTCCTCGAGGTGCTGCTTGTAGCGCTCGGGAGAGACGACCTTGACGTTGAAGAGCATCCGGGAGTGGTCGACGCCGCAGAGCTCGGCGCACTTGCCCATGAAGGTGCCCTCCTTGTTCGGAGTCACCTCGAAGGCGTTGGTGTGGCCGGGGATGACGTCCTGCTTCATGAGGAACGGCACCACCCAGAAGGAGTGGATGACGTCACGCGACGTCAGAACGAAGCGGACCTTCTCGCCCTTGGGGAGCCAGAGGGTCGGGCCGGGGTTGCCGTTCTGGGGGTTCCGCTCACCGGGCGTACCGACCTCGTAGACACCGTTGGCGTTCTCCGGGAAGTCCTTGCGGAACCTCTCCGGGATGGCCTCGAGGTCCTTGGACGTCTTGGCGTTCTCCTTGCCGGCGCCCTTGACGTTCTCGACGTAGTTGAAGCCCCAGCTCCACTGGTAGCCGACCACGTTGATCGTGTGGGCCGGCTTTTCCTCGAGAGCGAGGAGCTTCGACTCGTCACGAGCCGTGAAGTAGAAGAGCACCGAGACGATGATGAGGGGAACCACCGTGTACAGCGCCTCGATGGGCATGTTGTAACGCGTCTGCGCCGGTACTTCCACCTTGGTGCGGCTGCGCCGGTGGAAGATGACGCTCCACAGGATCAGACCCCAGACCAGCACGCCCGTGGCGAGCGCTGCCGCCCACGAGCCCTGCCAGAGGGAGAGAATCCGCGGAGCCTCTTCCGTTACCGGGGTGGGCATTCCAAGGCGGGGGAAATCCTTGTATGTGCAACCGGTGGCGGTTACCAGGATCAGGCCCGCAGTCAGCACCTGCGGCAGCTTCCGCCGCATCGGGCGCCGCGACGAGCGGTCGGAGCCGTTGGGACTCACGTAGCGCCTTCCCGAGAGTCTCGCCCGCGCGGTCGGCTGCGGCCTTCACGCTGGTCGGTCGCCGCCCTGCGGCGGGCAGGGGTTTGGATGTTTATGCGGACCAAACCCTACTGGACGCTATTTGGGGTCGCGCGGGGAGGGTGCCTAACGCGCCGCGGGTCACTCCGAAGGGTGGGACGGCGCGCCGCCGAGCGCTTTCTGACGGGGGGTCGGGCGCCCTCCGGCTCGGCGGAATCCGTGGGTCCGCGGCTGCGGGCCTGTTGTGGCTGATCACGCAGTTCCCCGCGCCCCTTCGGGGCGCTCCTGCGGGGCGGGGCGGGATGCGGACGCCTTAGCGTTGACGGCGTGTCCTACTTCGATGCCGCTTCCTCCGCTCCCCTTCATCCCGTTGCCCGGCAGGCGCTGCAGGCCTCGCTCGACGAGGGGTGGGCCGATCCCGCGCGGCTGTATCGCGAGGGGCGGCGGGCCCGGCTGCTGCTCGACGCCGCGCGGGAGGCGGCCGCCGAGGCGGTGGGGTGCCGGCCCGACGAGCTCGTGTTCACCTCGTCGGGCACCCGTGCCGTGCACTCCGGGATCGGCGGGGCGCTGGCCGGGCGGCGGCGCGTCGGACGCCACCTGATCGTGTCAGCCGTCGAACACTCGTCGGTGCTCCATTCGGCCGAGGCCCACGAGGCCGACGGCGGGACGGTGACCGACGTGGCGGTGGACCGGGGCGGGGCGGTGACCCCTCAGGCGTACGCGGACGCGCTGCGCGAGGACACCGCGCTCGCCTGCCTGCAGTCCGCCAACCACGAGGTGGGCACCGAGCAGCCGGTCGCCGAGGTGGCCGCGGTCTGCCGTGCCGCCGGGGTGCCGCTCCTCGTGGACGCCGCGCAGTCGCTGGCCTGGGGTCCGGTCGAAGGGGACTGGTCGCTGCTGACGGGGAGTGCCCACAAATGGGGCGGCCCCGCGGGAGTCGGGCTTCTCGTCGTACGCAAGGGAGTGCGCTTCGCCGTTCAAGGCCCGGTCGACGAGCGGGAGTCCGGGCGGGCCGCCGGCTTCGAGAACATTCCGGCGGTCGTCGCGGCCGCCGCCTCGCTGCGGGCGGTGCGGGCCGAGGCCGCCGCGGAGGGCGCGCGGCTGCGGGAGCTGACGGAGCGGATCAGGGCGCGGGTGCCCGGGCTCGTGCCGGACGTGGAGGTGGTGGGCGATCCGGTGCGGCGGCTGCCGCATCTGGTCACCTTCTCCTGTCTCTATGTCGACGGGGAGACGGTGCTGCACAAGCTGGACCGGGCGGGGTTCTCCGTCTCGTCCGGCTCGTCGTGCACCAGCTCGACGCTGACGCCGAGCCATGTGCTGCGGGCCATGGGCGTGGTGAGCGAGGGCAACGTACGGGTCTCGCTGCCGACGGGGACCGAGGAGGCGGAGGTCGAGCGGTTCCTCGACGTGCTGCCGGGGATCGTGCGGGGCGTGCGGGAGACCCTGGGCGCCCCGGTCGCGGGCGGGAGCGGGCAGGCGGAGGCCGTGACCGTCGACGCGCTCGGGATGAGCTGCCCGCTGCCGGTCATCGAGCTGGCCAAGGCGATCGGGCGGGTGCGGGTGGGCGGCACCGTCACCGTGCTCGCCGACGACGAGGTCGCGGCGGTGGACATCCCCGCGTGGTGCTGGACGCAGCAGCACACGTACGTGGGTGAGCGGCCGGCGGACCACGGCGCCGCCTATGTGGTCCGCCGGAGCTCGTGACCCCTAGGACAGGTGCGGCCGGACCTCGGCGGCGGCCTCGTGGCCGTACGCCTTGGTGAAGCGCTCCATGAAGTTGCTGCGCTGCAGCTCGTACTCCTGCGTGCCGACGGTCTCGATCACCAGGGTGGCGAGCATGCAGCCGACCTGGGCCGCGCGCTCCAGACCGACGCCCCAGGACAGGCCCGAGAGGAAGCCCGCGCGGAACGCGTCGCCGACGCCGGTCGGCTCGACCTTCGCCTCTTCCTCGGGGACGCCGACCTCGATCGGGTCCTGGCCCGCGGACTCGATGCGGACGCCGCGCGAGCCGAGGGTCGTCACGCGGTGGCCGACCTTGGAAAGGATCTCGGCGTCGGTCCAGCCGGTCTTGGACTCGATGAGCCCCTTCTCGTACTCGTTGGAGAAGAGGTACGTCGCGCCCTCCAGGAGGGTGCGGATCTCGTCGCCGCCCATGCGGGCGATCTGCTGGGAGAAGTCGGCGGCGAAGGGGATCCCGCGGGTGCGGCACTCCTCGGTGTGACGGAGCATCGCCTCGGGGTCGTCGGCGCCGATCAGGACGAGGTCGAGGCCGCCCACGCGCTCGGCGACCGTCTGGAGCTCGATCAGCCGGGCCTCGCTCATCGCGCCCGTGTAGAAGGAGCCGATCTGGTTGTGGTCGGCGTCCGTGGTGCACACGAAGCGGGCCGTGTGCAGCGTCTCGGAGATGCGGACGGAGGCGGTGTCCACACCGTGCCGGTCCAGCCAGGCGCGGTACTCGTCGAAGTCGTCGCCCGCGGCGCCGACCAGGATCGGGGTGCCGCCGAGCTGGCCCATGCCGAAGCAGATGTTGGGGGCGACACCTCCCCTGCGGACGTCGAGGGCGTCGACCAGGAAGGAGAGGGAGACCGTGTGCAGCTGATCCGCGACCAACTGGTCGGCGAAACGGCCGGGGAAGGTCATCAGGTGGTCGGTAGCGATGGAGCCGGTGACTGCGATACGCACGGCTGGATGCTCCTGGAGGAAAGGCGAGGAGTTGACAGTTCACGCTACCGGGTCGAGACCCCGCCTCTGAAGTGGCAAAACTACCCGATAGTAGGTCTTTTTTCGTCGAGGGCCGGATGCGTACGGTGCCGTTATGACCGTTATCCCGAAGGATGTCGCCATGAAGCGTCCTGTCGCCCTCCCCGTCGAGACCCCGGAGAGCATGGAGACGCTGCGCGGGGACTGCGCCCGCATGGCACCGCACTGGGCGGTGCCCGCCGCGGCCGCGACCGTCCCCGTGCCGCCCTCGCTCATCCACGGGATCACCGTCCCGCCTTCTTCCGCGCGACTGATCGACGGAATGTCTGAATACGGAGACTGAGGGAGGCCGGTTCCGGGCCCTGGCGCGCGTTCAGGGAACCGTGCGCTCCCCCGCTGCGTCCCATCGCCGTCCCCCGTAAAGGGGAACTGAGATACGACGAAGCCCACCTGTGGGTTTCCAGGGACAGCAGTGCAGTCGAAGGAGCGATGCGGTGAGCACCGAGCGATCCGTTCATGAGGCGGCCGAGCCGCCGCGGCGGCGGTCCCGCCTGGCCGTCGCCTCGGTCGCGGCCACCGTGCTGCTGATCGGCGGCGGTGGCGCGTACTTCGCGACGACCGCGTCCGGCGGTGGCGACGGCGGCAGCGACGGGGCCCCCGCGGGGGACGGCGGCGCTCCGCCGCCGCTCGCCCTGGACGGCCACACGGGCGGGGACCGGCAGGGCGGCGGCAGCGACGGCGGCAACGGCATCGCGCCGGGCGAGCCGGACCCGAACGGCGCCAGGTACAAGGCGACCGGTGAGCTGCCCGACGGCCCCGGCTCGGCCCCCGTGTACCAGGCGCGCGGCGAGGTCACCGCGGCCGAAGTGACCAGGCTGGCCAAGGCACTTGGTGTCAGCGGGACGCCGACGTCACGGAACGGCGCCTGGAAGGTGGGCCCGGACAAGGACGGCTCGGGCCCCTCCCTCGAGGTGAACAAGCAGGCGCCCGGCACCTGGACGTACACGCGGCACGGCGCGGGCGGCACCGACAACTGCCCCAAGGGCAAGCCCTGTTCGAGCACGGGCACCGCGCCGAACGGCGACGCGGACGACGCCGTGGGCGAGCAGGCCGCCAAGGACGCCGCGGCGCCGGTCCTGAAGGCGCTCGGCCAGGACGACGCGAAGCTGGACGCGGACCAGCTCATGGGCGCCGTACGGGTGGTGAACGCCGACCCGGTGATCGGCGGCCTGCCGACGTACGGCTGGTCGACCGGCATCCAGGTCGGCTCGGACGGCGAAGTGGTCGGCGGCAGCGGCCGGTTGAAGGCGCCGGAGAAGGGCGCGACGTACCCGGTGATCGGCGCCCAGGAGACCCTGGACCGGCTGAACTCGACCGCGGGCGACGGCCGCGTCGGCATCGGTGGCTGCGCGACCCCGGTGCCGCACGCCGACGACAGCACGAAGACGGAGGGCGGCAGCGGATCGAAGCAGGCGCCCTGCGAGCCGTCGTCCGCGACGCCGAAGCCGCGGCCGGTCGCCGTCAGCGGGGCCACGTTCGGGCTCGCGACGCACTTCGTGGACGGCAGGCAGACCCTCGTACCGTCCTGGCTGTTCGAGGTGAAGCCGCAGGGCGCGCAGGACACGTTCACGGTGACGCACCCGGCGGTCGCCCCCAAGTACCTGACGTCGCCCAGCGATCCGGGCACGCCCACGGAGCCCACCGAGAAGCCGGGGGACGGGACGGACGGCGGCGGCAAGGGCGACACGAGCGAGGCGGGCGTCGAGTCCTACAGCGCCGACGGCACCTCACTGACCCTGCACTTCTGGGGCGGCGTGTGCAGTGACTACTCCGCCTCCGCGAGCGAGGACGGCGACACCGTGACGGTCACGGTCACCGAGAAGCGGAAGAAGGACGAGGTCTGCGTCCTGATCGCCGAGGAGCTCTCCGAGACGGTCACCCTGGACAAGCCGCTCGGCGACCGCAAGGTCGTGAACGCGGCGGGCGGCGAGACCGTCCCGCGGAAGTAGCGGCAAGGGCGGCCGGCAAGACGCAGCAGCAGCCGACAGCGCGTATGACGAAGGCGGCGGCCCCCTGGAGCTTCAGGGGGCCGCCGCCTTCGTCGTACGCGTACCTACAGGCTCAGCTGAAGGAGTCGCCGCAGGCGCAGGAGCCGGTGGCGTTCGGGTTGTCGATCGTGAAGCCCTGCTTCTCGATGGTGTCCACGAAGTCGATGGAGGCACCGCCCAGGTAGGGAGCGCTCATCCGGTCCGTGACGACCTTCACGCCGTCGAAGTCCTTGACGACGTCGCCGTCGAGCGAGCGCTCGTCGAAGAACAGCTGGTAACGCAGGCCCGAGCAGCCGCCGGGCTGAACGGCGACGCGCAGCGCCAGGTCGTCCCGGCCCTCCTGCTCCAGCAGGCCCTTCACCTTGGCCGCGGCGGCGTCCGACAGGAGGATGCCGTCGCTCACGGTGGTGGTCTCGTCCGATACGGACATCTGCTTCTCTCCCGGGTTGTACGGAGACTGCTTGCCGACGGTTGCAACCGGCGGGGCCGCGGATTCATTCCGGGCCGAGCGCTTACGTCTTACCCCTTCATGCTCGCACATGGCGCAGCGAGGGACACCGGACCATCGGACGGGGAATTCGTCACATCGACACTATGGCCATCGTCAAACTGACACGAAGCGGTTATGATAGATAACGTCAATTAGACGAAAAGGATCGTCTGCAGATTTAGAAAGGGTGCGTGTTGTGACCACCGCCCAGTCCCCCGTGGACCGCGTGAACCTCGATGTTCAGCCCACGCCCCTCGCCCTGCTGCTGCTCGGCCGCGAGGCCGACCCCAGGAGCGAGCGCGGCGTGGAGTGCCCCGGCGATCTGCCGTCCCCGTCCGACCCCGACCTCGTGGAGCGCGCCCGCGCCGCCAAGGAGAAGCTCGGGGACAAGGTCTTCGTGCTGGGCCACCACTACCAGCGCGACGAGGTCATCCAGTTCGCGGACGTCACCGGCGACTCCTTCAAGCTGGCCCGCGACGCGGCCGCGCGGCCGGACGCGGAGTACATCGTCTTCTGCGGCGTGCACTTCATGGCCGAGTCCGCGGACATCCTGACGACGGACGACCAGAAGGTCGTGCTCCCCGACCTGGCCGCCGGCTGCTCGATGGCCGACATGGCCACCGCCGAGCAGGTCGCCGAGTGCTGGGACGTGCTGACCGAGGCCGGGATCGCCGAGCAGGTCGTGCCCGTCTCGTACATGAACTCCTCGGCCGACATCAAGGCGTTCACGGGCAAGCACGGCGGCACCATCTGCACGTCGTCCAACGCCAAGCGGGCCCTGGAGTGGGCCTTCGAACAGGGCGAGAAGATCCTGTTCCTGCCGGACCAGCACCTGGGCCGCAACACCGCCGTGCGCGACATGGGCATGTCCCTGGACGACTGCGTCGTCTACAACCCGCACAAGCCGAACGGCGGCCTGACCGCCGAGCAGCTGCGCGACGCCAAGATGATCCTGTGGCGCGGCCACTGCTCGGTGCACGGGCGCTTCTCGCTGGAGAGCGTGGAGGACGTGCGGGCCCGCATCCCCGGCGTGAACGTCCTGGTGCACCCCGAGTGCAAGCACGAGGTCGTGGCCGCGGCCGACTACGTGGGCTCGACCGAGCACATCATCAAGACCCTGGAGGCGGCGCCCGCCGGGTCCAAGTGGGCCATCGGGACCGAGCTGAACCTCGTACGCCGTCTGGCGAACCGCTTCGCCGCCGAGAACAAGGAGATCGTCTTCCTCGACAAGACGGTCTGCTTCTGCTCGACCATGAACCGGATCGACCTGCCGCACCTGGTCTGGACCCTGGAGTCCCTCGCCGAGGGCACCCTCGTCAACCAGATCGAGGTGGACCGGGAGACCGAGCAGTTCGCGAAGCTGGCGCTGGAGCGGATGCTGGCGCTTCCGTAGGCACGCCTTTCCGCCGTGTAAGGGGCGCCCGCCATTGCGGGTGCCCCTTACGGCGTTCTAGGCTCCTCACGCGCGTCGAACTCCTCGCGCGCATCCAGTGCTCCGCGCACTTCTCCCGGCACTCGTCCGGACCCTCCCCCCTTCTTCTGTGCCCGCTCATCCGGCTGCCCAGGAGGGTCCCCGCGCCATGCCCCGTCCCCTGCTCACCGCCGCGCTCGCGCTGCTGTCGTTCGTCGGTCCGCTGTCGACCGACATGTATCTGCCCGCCTTCCCGCGGATGGCCCGGGAGTTGGGCACCGACGCCTCGGGGGTGCAGCTCACGCTCACCGCGTTCCTGGTCGGCATGGCGGTGGGACATCTCGTCTTCGGGCCGCTGTCCGACCGGTACGGCAGGCGCGGACCGCTGCTCGCGGGCGCCGCCGTGTGCACCGTGGGGACCGCGCTGTGTGCCGTCGCGCCCTCGTGGGGGTGGCTGGTGGCGCTGCGGTTCCTGACCGGGTTCAGCGGGGCCGCGGGGGTGGTGATCAGCCGGGCCGTGATCGCCGACGTGGTCCAAGGGGCCGCCGCCGCGCGGCTGTTCGGGGTGCTGATGACGCTGGCCGGGATCGCGCCGGTCCTCGCGCCGCCGGCGGGCGGGGCCGTGATCGGGGGTGCCGGCGGGTGGCGGGGCGTGTTCTGGGTGCTCGCCGGGGTGTCGCTGATCGTGACGCTGGGCGTCGTGGTGGGCGTGCCGGAGAGCCTGCCGAGGGAGCGGCGGCACGCGGGTGGGGTGCGGCGGGCGGTCGCCTCGGTGCGGGAGGTCGTGGGCGACCGGGCGTACGTGGGGTACACGCTCGCCTTCACCTTCGGGTTCGGGATGCTCTTCTGCTACGCCGCCGGGTCGCCGTTCCTGCTGCAGAACGTCCTGGGGATGGGCGTCGGAGTGTCGTCCTTCGCCTTCTCCGCGGGGGCGGTCTTCGTGGCGGTGTCCAGTGCGGTGGGGGCGCGGCTCGTGGGGCGGATCGCCCCTGAAGTGCTGCTTCGGGGTGGGCTGTCGGCGATGCTGGGCGGGTCGTGCGTGCTGTTGCTGCTCGCGGTGGGCGGGCTGTTGACGGTCTTCGTCTGTCTGCCGTTGCTGGCCGTGGTGTGCGGGGGGTTCGGGCTTGTGGTGGCGAACTCGGCGGCGTTGGCGCTGGCGCGGGTGCCGGGGGCCTCCGGCGGGGTGGCGTCGGCGGTTCTCGGCACGGCGCAGAGTGGGCTCGGTGCGGTGGTGGCGCCTCTTGTGGGGCTGGGCGGGGAGGGCACCGCGGTGCCGCTGTTCTGCGGGATGGCCTGCTGCAGCGGGGTTGCGGTGCTTTCCCTTCGGATGTGCGTACGACGACGGGGTGCTCCTCTGGACGAGGAGCACCCCGTGGTGTGAGTGACGGCGGCGGGTTCTAGACCTTCGCCGGTTCCGCCTCCTGGGCGTCCGCCTGCGGCGGGACACCCGCCTTCTTCGCCCGCTTCGCCGCCTTCTTCTTGGCCCGGCGGTCCTTGCGGAGTTCCACCATCGCGTACAGCGTCGGGACGAGGAGGAGCGTCAGGAGCGTCGACGTGATCAGGCCGCCGATCACCACCACCGCGAGCGGCTGGGCGATGAAGCCGCCCTCGCCCGTGATGCCCAGGGCCATCGGGAGGAGCGCGAAGATCGTCGCCAGGGCCGTCATGAGGATCGGGCGGAGGCGGTGGCGGCCGCCCTCGATGACCGCCTCGACGATGCCGTACCCCTGCCTGCGGTACTGGTTGATGAGGTCGATCAGCACGATCGCGTTGGTGACCACGATGCCGATGAGCATCAGCATGCCGATCATCGCAGGGACGCCCATCGGGGTGTCCGTGGCGATGAGCAGGCCGATCGCGCCCGTCGCCGCGAACGGGATGGAGACCAGCAGGATCAGCGGCTGGACCAGCGAGCGGAAGGTCGCGACCAGCAGCATGAAGACGATCGCGATCGCCGCGAGCATCGCCAGGCCCAGGGACGCGAACGCCTCGTCCTGGTCCTCGGAGACACCGCCGATGGACGCCGTGGCGCCGTCCGGCAGCTTCAGCGCGTCCAGCTTCTTGGTGAGGTCCGCGCTGACCGCGCCCGTGTTGTCGCCGGTCGGCTTCGCCGTGATCGTCGCGGACCGCGCGCCGTCGATCCGGGTCATCGAGACCGGGCCGTCGACCAGCTTCACGTCGGCGATGTCACCGAGCCTCACGCCGGGGCCGAGCGTCAGCTTCTTCAGCTCGTCCAGGGTCCTCGCCGGCTTCGCCGACTTGATCACGACGTCGCGCTCGGTGTCGTCGAGGGTCGCCTTGCCGCTGGTGGTGCCGCGCACCGCCTGGGCGACGGCCTGGCCGAGGGTGGTCTCGTCGAACCCGGCCTCCGCCGCCTTGGAGTTGGCCTTGACCGAGATGCGCGGGACGCTCTGCGAGAGGTCGCTCTGGACGTCGGTGACGTCGTCGAGCCTTGCGACCTCGTCGCGCACCTGGTCGGACGCCTTGCGCAGCACGTCCGCGTCGGCGGCCTTCACCACGACGCTCAGGTCCTGGCTGCCGAAGCCGTCACCGGCGGAGACCTTGGTCTGGCCGATGCCCGAGAGCTCGGCGAGCTCCTTCTCGACCCGGTCCTGCGTCTTCTCGTACGACGCCTTGTCCTTGAGGGTCAGCGTGTACGAGGCCTGGTTGGTGTCCGTGGATCCGCCGAAGGCGGCCATGAAGCCGGACGAGCCGACCGTGACCTGGTAGTCCTTGATCTCGTCGATGCCGGAGAGCATCTTCTCGATCTTCTTCGCCGAGGCGTTCGACGCCGCCAGGCTGGTGCCGGGCTTCAACTCCTGCTTGATGGAAAGGACTTCCTGCTCGCCCTGGTCGAAGAAGTTGGTCTTCAGCAGGGGGGCCATGCCGAAGGTGCCGACCAGGATCACGATCGCGATGCCGAGGCTGGTGAGGCGGCGCCGCGTCGCGAAGCGCAGGACGGGGACGTACAGCCGCTGGAGCCTGCTGCGGGTCTCCTTCTCCTCGGCCTTGCGGCGGGCCTCCTCCGGGTCGACGCCCTGGATCGACTTGGGGGCGCGCAGGAACCAGTACGAGAGGACCGGCACGACCGTCAGCGAGACGAGGAGGGACGCGAGCAGCGCCGCCGTCACCGTCAGCGAGAACGAGCCGAAGAGCTCGCCCACCATGCCGCCGACCAGACCGATCGGCAGGAACACCGCGACGGTCGTCAGGGTCGAGGACGTCACGGCGCCCGCGACCTCGCGCACCGCCTTGAGGATCGCCTCCTGGCGCTCCTCGCCGTAGCCGAGGTGGCGCTTGATGTTCTCCAGGACCACGATCGAGTCGTCGACGACGCGGCCGATCGCGATGGTCAGCGCGCCGAGCGTGAGCATGTTCAGGGAGAGGTCGCGGGTCCACAGCACGATCAGGGCCAGGACGACCGAGAGCGGGATGGAGACCGCGGTCACCAGCGTCGAGCGGATCGACGCCAGGAAGACCAGGATGACGAGGACCGCGAAGACGAGGCCGAGCGCGCCCTCGGTGGTGAGGCCCTCGATGGACTTGGAGACCGCGGGGCCCTGGTCGCTCGCGATCGTCAGCTCGGCGCCCGACCCCAGGTCCTTGCGGAGTTCGGGCAGCTTGTCCTTGACCGCGTCGGAGATGGCGACGGCACTGCCGTCGTGGTCCATCGTGACCGCGACGGCGAGGCTGGGCTCGCCGTTGGTGCGGGTGATGGACGTCGCGTCCGACTCCTTCTGCGCGACCGTGGCGACGTCGCCGAGGCGCACCGGCTTGCCCGGCCGGTCGCCCGGCCCGGCCTCGGGCGTGACCCGCAGCTCCTCGATCTGCTTGAGCGAGGTGTAGCCGCCGCCGACCTGCACGGTGCGGTTCTTGCCGTCCTCGTCGAAGGAGCCGGCCGGCAGCGTGGCGCCGCCCGCCTGGAGCGCCTTGCCGAGCGCGGCCGGGGTCAGGCCCGCCTTCGCCAGCTTCGCGTCGTCCGGGGTGACGTCGACCTGGAGGTCGCGCACGCCGTCGACGGTGACCTGGCCGACGCCGTCGATGTCCTTCAGGGCGGGGACGACGGTGCGGTCGAGCTGGTCGGCGAGGGCCTGCTGGTCCTTGTCGGAGGTGACGGACAGGACGACGGTCGGGATGTCGTCCGTGGAGCCCGCGATGACCTGCGGGTCCACGTCGTCCGGCAGTTGGGCGCGGGAGCGGTTCACGGCCTGCTGGACATCGGCGACGAGCTGCTTGGAGCCGTTGCCGTAGTCGAACTGGGCCATGATCACGGCGTTGCCCTCGCTCGCCGTGGAGGTGATGCCGGTGATTCCGTCGACCGCCTCGATGTTGTCCTCGAGCGGCTCGACGACCTGCTTCTCGACCACATCGGGGGACGCGCCCTGGTACGGGGCGAGCACCGACACCATGGGCAGCTCGATGGAGGGCAGCAGCTGCTGCTTGAGCTGCGGTATCGCGATGGCGCCGAAGACGATCGCGATGATCGACATCAGCCCTATGAGCGCCCGTTGGGCAAGGCTGAATCGGGACAGCCAGGACATGGTGGTCTCTCTCTGTGGCGTACGCGGCAGGGGTGGCGGACGGCATCGGACGGCGCCGGAAGACGGGTGCCTCCGGCGAGCGCTCGTTCGCCCCTCACACCATCAGCCATGGGCAACGCCCGCCGCCTCACTCCCAGGACCCTTTCTTGTGCCGCGCGTACTGCGGGCGCAGTACGCCGCCCCTCGCGTCACTCCACCCTTGGACGTACCAGGCCCGATTCGTACGCAATGACCACGAGTTGAGCCCTGTCGCGTGCGCCGAGCTTCGCCATCGCGCGGTTCACATGGGTCTTCACGGTGAGCGGGCTGACCTCGAGGCGCTCGGCGATCTCGTCGTTCGAGTGGCCGCCCGCGACCTGTACGAGGACCTCGCGCTCGCGGCCGGTGAGCGCCTCGAGCCGCTCGCCGCGCGGCGTGGACCCGCCGTCCGAACCCTCGCCCTGCGCAAGGAACTTGGCGATCAGGCCCTTGGTGGCCACCGGGGAGAGCAGCGCCTCGCCGGCCGCCGCGATGCGGATGGCGCCGAGCAGTTCGTCGGGCTCGGCGCCCTTGCCGAGGAACCCGGAGGCGCCCGCGCGCAGCGACTGCACCACGTACTCGTCGACCTCGAAGGTCGTCAGCATCACCACGCGTACGTGGGCGAGGGCTGGGTCGGCACTGATCATGCGGGTGGCGGCGAGTCCGTCCGTGCCGGGCATGCGGATGTCCATCAGGACCACGTCGGCCCGCTCGGACTTGGCGAGCCTGACCGCCTCCGCCCCGTCGGACGCCTCGCCGACCACCTCCATGTCGGACTCGGAGTCGACGAGCACCTTGAACGCGCTGCGCAGCAAGGCCTGGTCGTCGGCGAGCAGTACCCGGATCGTCACGCGGTCCCTCCCTTTGCCGTGGTGACGGGCAGGATCGCATGGACGCGGAAACCGCCGCCGTAGCGGGGCCCTGCCGAGCAGCTGCCGCCGAGGGCGGTGACGCGCTCGCGCATGCCGATCAGGCCGTGGCCGCCGCCGTCGGTGTTCTCGTCGCCGCCGGGCCTGTCGCCGGGCTTGCCGTCGGGGTTCCTGTCGCCGGGGTCCTTGTCGTGGCCGGGGCCGTCGTCGATGACGGTGACCTCCACGTTCGGGCCCACGCGGACGACGCTCACCTCGGCCTTGGCGCCCGGCCCCGCGTGCTTGCGCACATTGGTGAGCGCCTCCTGGATGATCCGGAACGCGGCGAGGTCGGCGGCCGCGGGCAGGTCGAGGCCGATCTGGCCGAGCGCCACCTCCACGGGCAGGCCCGCGTTGCGGAACGTCTCGACGAGCTCGTCCAGGCGGTGCAGTCCCGGCGCCGGTTCGGTGGGCGCCTCGGGGTCGCCGGTCTGCCGCAACAGGCCGACGGTGGCGCGGAGTTCGTTGAGTGCGGAGCGGCTCGCGTCGCGTACGTGCGCGAGGGCTTCCTTGGCCTGGTCGGGCCGCTTGTCCATGACGTGCGCGGCGACGCCGGCCTGCACGTTGACCAGGGCGATGTGGTGGGCGACCACGTCGTGCAGATCGCGGGCGATCCGAAGCCGCTCCTCGGCGACGCGGCGCCGGGCCTCTTCCTCCCTGGTGCGCTCCGCACGCTCGGCGCGCTCCCTTATGGCGCTCACGAAGGCGCGGCGGCTGCGCACGGCGTCGCCCGCGGCGGCGGCCATGCCGGTCCAGGCGAAGATGCCGAGGTTCTCCTGGGCGTACCAGGGCAGGGGGCCCCGGAGCATCGCGACGCCGGTGAGGACGGCCATGGTGACCAGGCCGATCCGCCAGGTCGTGGAGCGGTCGGTGGTGGCGGCGACGGTGAACAGCGCGATGACCGCGCACATCACGACGGGGGCGCGGGGGCCACCGGTGAGCAGCTCGGCGAGGGAAGCGGCGCAGGTCGCCGCGAGGACGGACCAGGGGGCGCGGCGGCGGAAGACCAGGGCGAGGGCGCCGAGCCCCATGAGGAGGAGGCTCGGGGCGTCGGGGGTGCGGGTGCCCCAGGTGGGACCGTGCTCTCCGTAGGGCTCGGCGAAGGAGCCGACGACCATGCAGACGAGGACGAGGGAGGCGAGCGCCGCGTCCACCGCCAGCGGGTGTGTTCTGGCCCAGCCGCGGCCTCGCAGGAGAGTGGTCACCGCTCAACGGTACGGGGCCTTGGCGGGGGCCTGAACCGTTGGTTGGTACTCGGGGGCTTCGGTTCCGGGGGCGGGAGGGGCTTCGGTTTTCGGCTGCCGGTTCGACGTGGCTCGTCGCGCCCACGCGGCGGAGCCGCCTATGTCACAGCCCCGCACCCCTTTCAGGGGCGCCCCGACCCGGGATCAGGCCCCGCACCCCGGGGCCAGAAACCCACTACCCCGGGATCAAGCCGTCGTCGCTCAGCATGTCCCGGACCTCGTCCAGGGTCGCGTCCGGGGACGGGAGGATCAGTTCCGAGGGTTCCAGGGCGTCGTCCGGGAGCGGGGTGCCGAGCTCCCGGACCTTGTCCAGGAGCGCGTGCAGCGTGCGGCGGAAGCCGGGTTCGTCGCCGCTCTCCATCTCCTCGAGCAGCTCGTCGTCCAGCTTGTTCAGTTCGGCGAAGTGGCTGTCCGCCAGCTTCACCTGCCCCTCCCCCATGATCCGTACGATCATGTCGTCCTCCTCGGGACGTGCGTAGGGCTACTGCTTGTCGAAGCGGGGGGTGTCCTGCGGCTGCTGCGGCTGGGACTGGCCCTGGCCGCCTTCGATCGCCTGCTGCCCGCTGCTGGATCCGCCCGCGAGCTCCGCCTTCATGCGCTGCAGTTCCAGCTCTACATCCGTACCACCGGAGAGGCGGTCCAGCTCGGCCTGGATGTCGTCCTTGGCCATGCCGGAGGAGTCGTCGAGGGCACCGGAGGCGAGCAGTTCGTCGATCGCGCCGGCCCGCGCCTGGAGCTGCGCGGTCTTGTCCTCGGCGCGCTGGATCGCCATGCCGACGTCGCCCATCTCCTCGGAGATGCCCGAGAAGGCCTCCCCGATGCGGGTCTGCGCCTGGGCGGCGGTGTACGTGGCCTTGATCGTCTCCTTCTTCGTGCGGAAGGCGTCGACCTTGGCCTGCAGGCGCTGGGCCGCGAGGGTGAGCTTCTCCTCCTCGCCCTGGAGCGTCTGGTGCTGCGTCTCCAGGTCCGTCACCTGCTGCTGGAGCGCGGCACGGCGGGACAGGGCCTCGCGGGCCAGGTCCTCACGGCCGAGCGCGAGCGCCTTGCGGCCCTGGTCCTCCAGGGTCGAGGACTGCTTCTGGAGCTGGCTCAGCTGCAGCTCGAGGCGCTTGCGGGAGGTCGCCACGTCGGCGACGCCGCGGCGCACCTTCTGCAGCAGCTCCAGCTGCTTCTGGTACGAGTAATCGAGGGTCTCGCGCGGGTCCTCGGCCCGGTCAAGGGCCTTGTTCGCCTTCGCGCGGAAGATCATCCCCATACGCTTCATGACACCGCTCATGGGCTTCGCGCGCCCCCTTCTGACGGACTTCCAGCTCCAGGTACTGCTCAGAACCCACAGTACGGGCCCTGCATCCATTACCGCACTGTTCGCGTGCGGATGCGCTCATCCCCAAGGACGACTGCGTCCGGCACCGCTCCGGCGTAAGGAGTAGGTGCACCCCTGTGAAGCGCCCCCGAAACAGCGGGCCCGGCATCGCCGGACCAGCCGCTTACCGCCTGCTACGTCCCCTTAGGCACATAAATCAAGACGCCCGGTGTTGCCGGATCGTTCCCCACTCCCCTGGGGTCCATGCCCCCGCACCCCGTACCCTTGGTTTTTGTGTTCCGTAGCCGATCCAAGGAAGAGAAGGCCCCGGCCGCGCAGGCGCCGGTGACCGACTCCAAGCAGCCCCGTGACCCGCAGGCCCCCAAGGGCCGCCCCACCCCCAAGCGCGCCATGGCCCAGTCGCAGCGCCGCAGCGTGACGAACACGCCGACGACGCGCAAGGAGGCCGCCAAGCGGCAGCGCGACGAGCGCCGTGCCCAGATGGCCAAGCAGCGCGAGGCGCTGGCCAGCGGCGACGAGCGGTACCTGCCCGCCCGCGACAAGGGCCCCGTGCGCAAGTTCGCCCGCGACTTCGTGGACTCGCGCTTCTGCGTCGCCGAGTTCTTCCTGCCGCTCGCGGTGATCATCCTCGTCCTGAGCATGGTCCGCGTCCCCCAGCTGCAGAACATCGCGCTGCTGCTCTGGCTCTTCGTGATCGTGCTGATCATCGTCGACTCGATCGCCACCGCGTTCCGCCTCAAGAAGCGCCTGAACGAGCGCTTCCCGAGCGACAGCAAGAAGGGCGCCGTCGCGTACGCCCTGATGCGTACGCTGCAGATGCGCCGCCTGCGTCTGCCGAAGCCGATGGTCAAGCGCGGAGAGCGGCCCTGAGCGGATTCTCCGGCGGGGCGGGGGCCTGGCTGTCGAAGCTGGGCGGCCTGCGCAACGTCGTACGCCAGGAACTGGTGGCCCGGCAGCTGGACGAGCAGATAGCCGCGCGCTTCCCCGTGGGGCAGCGACTGCGGGTGCTCGACGTCGGCATGGGCCAGGGCACGCAGGCGCTGCGGCTCGCCCGTGCCGGGCACAAGGTGACGGGGGTCGAGCAGGATCCCGACATGATCGCCGCCGCGCGCGCGGCGCTCGCCGAGGAGCCCGAGGGCATCCGGGGGCGGGTGCGGATCGTCGAGGGCGACGGACACCAGACCGGGGTGCACTTCCTGCCCGGCAGCTTCGACGTGGTGCTCTGCCACGGCGTACTGATGTACGTCGAGGAGCCCGACGCCCTGCTCGCCGGGCTCGCCCGGATGCTGGCGCCCGGCGGGCTGCTCTCCCTCCTGGTGCGCAACGGCGACGCGCTGGCCATGCGGCCCGGCCTCGCCGGGGACTGGGCGGGGGCGCTCGCCTCCTTCGACTCCGTCGCGTACCGCAACCGGATCGGGGTCGACGCCCGGGCGGACCGGCTCGACGCGTTGACCGCCACGCTGGCGGGGATCGCGGCGCCGTTGCAGGTCTGGTACGGGGTGCGGGTCTTCACGGACACGGTGGGGGACGATCCGGCGTTGCCGTCCGATGGGGAGCTCGAGGCCTTGCTCTCCGCGGAGGAGCGGGCCGGGCGCAGTGATCCTTATCGGCGGGTCGCCGCGCTTCTGCATCTGTGCGGGGTGCGGGCCTAGGCACCGCTTCGCGGCGCGTTCCCCGCGCCCGCCCACCCGTTTGCCCCGCGGCGCGAGCAGCACGCAGGGGCAAAACAGAGACTCGGGACATGAACCTCTCCCGTACCCGTGTCGTCTCCGTCGCTCTGGCCTCCGCTCTCTCCGCCGTCGCCCTCGTCGGCGGGTGTTCCTCCTCCGGGTCCGGTTCCGGTGGCTCCGACGGGGCCACCACGCAGGCCGCGCCCGCCGCCGCGAACGACCTGCAGGACGACTACCAGAAGGTGATCAAGGACGTCCTGCCGTCCGTCGTCCAGATCGACGCCGCCGACAGCCTCGGCTCCGGCGTCGTCTACGACGACAAGGGGCACATCGTCACCAACGCCCACGTCGTGGGCGACGAGAAGCGTTTCAAGGTCACCACCGCCACCGGCGAGCAGGCGCTCTCCGCCGAGCTGGTCGCCGCCTACCCCGAACAGGACCTCGCCGTCATCAAGCTCGGCGAGGTGCCCGGCGGGCTGAAGGCCGCGGCGTTCGGCGACTCCGCCAAGGCGGAGGTCGGGCAGATCGTGCTGGCCATGGGATCCCCGCTCGGCCTGTCGTCCAGCGTCACCCAGGGCATCGTGTCGGCCGTCGGGCGCACCGTCAGCGAGGGGCGCTCCGGCGGCGGGACCGGGGCCACCATCGCGAACATGGTGCAGACCTCGGCCGCGATCAACCCGGGCAACAGCGGGGGCGCACTCGTCGACCTCGACGGGCAGGTCATCGGCATCCCGACGCTCGCCGCGACCGACCCCGACATGGGCGACAGCGCCGCGCCCGGCATCGGCTTCGCCATCCCGTCCTCCATGGTGAAGACCGTCGCCGACCAGATCATCAAGGACGGCAAGGTCACCGACTCGGGCCGGGCCGCGCTCGACATCACCGGACGCACCGTCCTCGGCGACGACTACCGGCCCGCGGGCGTGGCCGTCGCCGAGGCCCCGAAGGACGGCGCCGCCGCCCAGGCGGGGATCGAGGCCGGCGACATCATCACCAAGGTCGGGGACGACGAGATCACCACCATCAACTCCCTCTCCGAGGTGCTCGCCTCCGAGAAGCCGGGCCAGAAGGTCCAGGTCACGTACGTACGCGACGGGAACGAGAAGACCGCGGACGTCACGCTCGGCGAGATGTAGCCGGGCGCGTGCGACATGCGGACACGCGAAAGGGGTGGTGGCCGGGATTCCGGCCACCACCCCTCGCACGCTCGACGCGCTCGCTACGCCGACGCGTCCTCCGCGTCCGCGTGCAGGCTCATCGGGCCGTAGATCTTGTTGGTGTCCTCGAAGAGGGTCACCTGGTCGGCACCGCCCTCGGCCAGCGCCTTCCAGTACTCACCGACCCAGGACTCCGCGTCGCCCTGTGTGGTGAACTCCTCGGGCTGCACCGCGGGCTGGACCTCCGTCCCGTCCGCCTTCTCGAACCGCCACGTCCATGCCGCCATGTCAGCCTCCCGAAGGTCCCTTCGCGGCCCTGAGAACCGCCTGAATCCGCTTGAAGCCTAGCCGGGCGCGCGGCGCTGGACCCGACGCGGGAGGATCTTCGTGTGGAACTGACTCTGCTCGGCACCGGCGCCCCCGGAGGACTGCCCCTCCCCGACTGCCCCTGCGCGGCCTGCGCGACCGCGCTCGGTGACGCGGCCCGCGCCGCCACCGCGCTGCTCGTGGACGGCGTCCTGCTGCTCGACCTCACCCCCGGTGCCGCCTTCGCGGCCGCCCGCGCGGGGCACTCGCTCGGCGGAGTGCGCCAGGTCCTGCTCTCCCATCCGCACGACGGGCCCGCGGTCGAGGTCCCCGCGGGCCTGCCGCAGCCGGGGCGGGTCGCCGACGGCCGGGAGCTGGCGCTGCTCACCGGGCACCGGGTGCGCGCGGTGGCGCTGGACGCCCCCGGTTCCGGGTACGAGGTGACGGGCCCCGACGGGGAACGGCTCCTGTACCTGCCGCCGGGCGGCGCGCCCGCGGGGCTCGCCGACGCGAACGGCGACGCCCGGCAGATTCCGTACGAGATGGTCGTCGCCGACGTCGTCGGGCGCCCCGACGGGCTCGCCCGGCTGCGCGCGGCGGGGGCGGTCGGGCCCACCACCGACGTCATCGCGGTCCACGTCGGCCACGAGGTGCCGCCCGGCAGGGAGCTGACGCGCCGTCTCGCGGCCGCGGGGGCGCGGGCCGTGCCGGACGGGACGACGCTGGCCGTCGGCGCCTACGAGGACGTACCGGACGTGCCGCGCCGCACCCTCGTCCTCGGCGGCGCCCGCTCGGGCAAGTCCGTGGAGGCCGAGCGGCGCCTGGAGGCGTTCCCCGACGTGCTGTACGTGGCGACGGGCGGGACCAGGAGCGGCGACGCCGAGTGGGCCCAGCGGGTGAGCCTGCACCGGGAGCGGCGCCCGGGGTCCTGGCGGACCGCGGAGACCTGCGACCTGGTGCCGCTGCTCGCGCAGGACGGGCCGCCGCTGCTCATCGACTGCCTGTCGCTGTGGCTGACCCACGTCATGGACGAGGTGAAGGCGTGGGACGACGCCGAGTGGGCGGGCGGCGGGGAGCGCACGCTGCGGGCCCGGGTGGCCGAACTCGCGGACGCGGTGCGCGCGAGCAGGCGCACGGTCGTCGCCGTCTCGAACGAGGTCGGCTCCGGCATCGTCCCCGCCACGGCGTCGGGCCGCCGCTACCGCGACGAACTGGGCCGCCTGAACACGGCGTTCGCGGCGGAGTGCGAGCACGTGCTCCTGGTCGTCGCGGGACAGGCCCTGCCGCTACGTGGCTGAACGACGCTCGTGTCGGCTTGCCCGCCACCGGCGCGTGCTTTGAGCTGCCTTTATGACCATCGCCGAAGAAGCCGAAGAAGTATCGGGAGAAGGGCGCCCCGTACGCGTCGGGGAGCGCGCCGCCGAGCGCGTCAGGCCCCGGCTCGACGGGGTGCCCGAGACCCTGCTGTGGACCCTGTGGAACCGCGCCTGCGAGGCGCGGCGGGCGGACTCCGTGCTGGAGGACCCCATGGCCGTGCGGCTCGTCGAGGAGATCGACTACCCCTTCGAGGAGCGGCTCGGTCCGCCGCATCCGCTCTTCTCGCAGATCCAGGGGCTGCGCTCGCTCTGCTTCGACCGGGCCGTCCAGGAGTACGTCGCCGACCATCCGTACGCGACCGTCGTGGCCCTCGGCGAGGGCCTGGAGACCGGGTTCTGGCGCGCCGACAACGGACGTCTGCAGTGGCTGAGCGTCGACCTGCCCGAGGCAGCGGCGCTGCGGTCCCGGCTGCTCCCGCAGAGCCCGCGCCATCACGTCGTGGCCTGCTCCGCCACCGACCTGAGCTGGCTTGACCGGGTGCGCGACCGCGACAACGGCGTGATCGTGACCGCGCAGGGCCTGATGATGTATCTGCGGCCCGGCGAGGTCCGCGGCATCCTCGCCGGCTGCGCCGAGCGGCTGCCCGGCGGATCGCTCGTCCTGGACTCGATGCCGCGGTGGGTCGTCAAGGCGACCCGCAAGGGCTCGCTGCGGGTCGGCGATCTCACCATTCCGCCCATGCACTGGGCCATGGCCGCCGACGAGCGGTACAAGTTGCGGTCCGCGCACCCCGCCATCGGGGAAGTGCGGGCGCTGACGATGCCTCAAGGGCGGGGGCGGCTGGGCCGGTTGATCGAGCGGCAGCATCTTGTGCCGTTGTTCCGGTCGATCTCGCCTGCTGTCAGTCAGGTCTGGTTCCGCTGAGGCCTGTGGGGAACTGCGGGTCTCTCGTGGCCGAGCACGCAGTTCCCCGCGCCCCTTACGGGGCGCTGTACGCGCCGTCCACCAGGTAGTGCGCGCCGTGCGTGAACGAGGCCCTGTCCGACAGCAGGAACGCCGTCACCTCCGCCACCTCCTCCGGTGTGCCGAGCCTGCCCGCCGGGTGCAGGGAGACCAGGAGGTCGCGCACCCCCTGGTCGGCCCCGGCCAGCAGCGGGGTCTCGACGAAGCCGGGGCCGACCGCGTTGATGCGGACGCCCTGGGCGGCGTACTCGATCGCGGCGCTCTTGGTCAGGCCCACCACCGCGTGCTTGGCGGCGCTGTACGCGGCCGAGCCGAGGAAGCCGTTCACGCCGAGCACCGACGACATGTTGACGATCGCGCCGCCGCCCGCCGCGAGCAGCGCCGGGATCTCGTAGCGCAGTCCGTGGAAGACGCCGTGCAGGTTCACGTCCACCACGCGCCGCCACTCGGCCGGATCGAGGTCGGCGGTGAGCGCCGTGGGGCCCGCGACGCCCGCGTTGTTGACGGCGAGGTGCAGCGCCCCGAAGACCGACACGGTGGTGGCGACGGCCGCCTCGACCTGCACCGGGTCCGTGACGTCCACCGTCACCGGGATCGCGTGGGCGCCCGACGAGGTCAGCTCGGCGGCGGCCTTCCCCGCGCCCTCCGCGTCCCGGTCGGCGCAGGCGACGGCGGCGCCCGCCGCGGCGAGACGGCGGGCGACCGCGAGGCCGATGCCGGAGGCCGCACCGGTGACCAGGGCGGTGCGGCCCGCGAACTCCCGTTCTCCGTACGTCACTTGTCGTCGCCCCTGCGCGCGATGACCCGGTAGGCGTTGGAGAAGCCGGTGCGGGTGAGCAGCGGCGGCAGGAACGTGTCGAGTCCGTACGCCACCGCGAACAGCGGCACCGACGCCCACCACGCGGCCTGCCGCAGCCTGAGCTGGAGCGGCGTGGCGGCCTTGGCGCGCCAGGGGGCGTCGGCCTTGGGCAGATGGCAGTTGAGGAACAGCGCGAGCGCGGTCGTCAGGTCGAACGGGATGTGGGGCTCGCGGCGCTCCTCGGCGACGACGGTGAAGCCCAGCGACTCCAGCTCCTTGCGGAGGTTGGCGATCGGCACGAAGTGCAGGTGCTGCGGCTGGAAGTACGACACCCACCACTTGCCGAGCAGCTTGGTGTAGCGGGACTCGGGGTCGGGGACCTCGATCATCAGGTGGCCGCCGGGGCGCAGCACGGTCCGCGCCGCCTTGATCTCCTCGCGCGGGTCGAGGCTGTGCTCCAGGTAGTGGAACATGCTCATCGCGTCGTAGCGGCCGGCGAGGGACTCCGCGAGCTGGGTGAGGTGGCCGCGGTGGCCCTCCTCGATGCGCCCGTGCCGTACGCCCTCCTCGACGCCGTCGCTCAGGTCGAGGCCGTCGAAGGACGTGTACGGCAGGACCTGCTTGGCGACGGCCGGGAAGTGCCCGTGGCCGGTGCCGACGTCCAGCCAGGACTCGGGCTCGTCGAAGACGCGCAGGGCGCGGGCGCTGGCGAGGTAGCGCTTGGTGCTCGACTCGGCGCCGAAGAGCTTCTCGGCCTCCTTGCCGCCGAGCCCGTCGTAGAAGTCCCGGTAATAGAAGTCCAGGCCCTCGGGGGTGAGGCGGGGGTTCTGGAAGGAGTGGGCGCAGTCGCCGCACTGGTCGACCGTGAAGGTGCCCGGCTTGTGCTGGATCAGGTCGGTGGTGCGCAGCCGCACCCGCAGGCGCGAGGAGCCGCACCAGGGGCAGTCGGTGCGGCGCGGCTCGTGGAACCGCTCGGTGCCCTGGGCGAGTTCGGCGAGGTAGGCGGGGCGCCGTTCGGCGACCCGCTGGGCGGCGTCGGTGGTCATGCTCGTACTCCTGGAGTGTGTGGGGGGTCGGGACGCGGGGGTCAGACCGCGAGCTTTTCTAGGTGCGCGGCGGCCGCCGGGGCGCCGCCCGCCGCGCGGAAGGCGTCGCGCACGCGCCGGGCGGCCGTGGCGTACGCCGGGTCGGTGAGCACGGCGTCGAGGGCCGCGCCCAGCTGTGCGCGCCCTGCCCGCCCGAACCGCACGCGCACGCCCGCGCCCGCCGCGGTGACCTGGGCGGCGATCACCGGCTGGTCGTCGCGGATGGGGGCGACGACCAGCGGGACGCCGTGCCACAGCGACTCGGCGACGGTGTTGTGCCCGGCGTGGCAGACCACCGCCGACGCCCGCTCCAGGAGCGGGAGCTGGGGCACACCGGAGGCGATGAGGACATCGGCGTCGGAGCCCGTGTCGAGGACGCCGCCGGGGTCGACGAGCACCGTCTGCAGCCGTGCCGCGCGCTCCCGCGCCGCGGCGGCGCACTCGGCGAGGAAGCGGCCGCCGGTGTCGGTGTTGGCGGTGCCGAGCGAGACGAGGACGAGGGAGCGCGCCGGGTCGAGCCACTCCCAGGGGAAGTCCGGCGCGGGCCGTTCGGCGATCGCGGGGCCGACCCAGCGGGCCCCCGGGGCGTCGCAGCCCGCGAGTTCGGGGGTGCTGAAGGCGATCTGGAGGTGCGGCGAGAAGCGCGGGTCGTAGGCCGCCGCGGGGTCGCCGAGGCGTGCGCGGAGGCCGCCGATCAGCCCCTCGATCCACTCGGCCACCTTCGGCATGCCCTCCAGGGCGCCGCTGAACTCGGCGGTCGTGGTGGCCGACGTGGCGTACGGGATGCCGCGCCGCTCGGCGACGAGGGCGCCCGCAAGCGCCTGCTGGTCGGCGACGACGACATCGGGGCGGAACGCGTCGACCGCCCGCTCGACGCCGGGCGCCATGGCCTCGGCGAGGGGGCCGAAGCACTCCTGCCACAGGAACTGCAGGGCCGCGACGCCGCGCAGCTCGGGCGGCCTGGTCAGCTCCCGCGGGGTCGCGCAGGCGTACGACTCGGTCTCGGGGCCGACCAGGTGGGCGATCGGCTCCGGGTGGCCCGCCCAGGCGACGCGGTGGCCGCGGGCCTCCAGTTCGGCCCCGACGCCGACCAGCGGGTTGATGTGCCCGACGAGCGGCGGCACGACGAACAGGAAGCGGCTCATGACGACGCCACCCCGCTGCCGCCGCGGGCGAGCTCCTTGTGGCCCTCGCCCACCCAGTCCAGGAGCAGCGGCCCGACGGTCTCCGGGGTGCCGACGAGGACCGAGTGCCCGTGCCCCTCGACCTTGAGGGTGCGGCACAGCGGCAGGAGCTCCTCCAGCCAGGGCGCCATGTCGGCGAGGTCGGAGTCGGCGCCGTAGACCGCGAGGACGGGGATGCCCAGGGAGCGCCACCGGTCCTCGTGGGGGATGCGGCTCGCGGCGATGTCCTCGGCGATGCTCGTGCCGTGCAGGATGCGCTGCGCCCACCGCACGAGACGGGCCTCGTGGCGTCCGTACGTCTCCTCGATCCACGGCAGCGTGCGCTCGTCGCGCAGTTTGTACGCGGATCCGGCGAGCAGCCCGCTCATCTTCTTCGCCCAGGCCGCGGTGGGCGGCTCGGACTCGACCATGAGGACGCTGGCCACCCGGTCGGGGTGGTGCAGGGCGAGGTCGAGGGCGACGGTGCCGCCGAAGGAGTTGCCGACGAGGTGGACGGGGCGGCGGATGTCGAGGGCGTCGAGGAGCGCCGTGAGGTCGGCGGTGAACTCCTCGACGCGGTAGCCCTGTTCGGGCCGGGCGCTGCGGCCGTGGCCGCGCTGGTCGTACATCACGACGTCGTATCCGGCGGCCGCGAACTCGGGCGCGACGGTGAAGTAGTAGCTGGTGAGGTTGTCGGTGGCGATGCCGTGTACGAGCACGACGGTCTCGCCGCCCCCTTCCCCGAGCCGCTCGACGTTGAGGCGGGCGCCGCCCGCTTCGACGAGCGTCACCGCAGCTGCCCGCTCACGTAGCGGACCACCTGGCCGACGGAGAGCCCGATGATCTCGGAGAGTTCGAGCGAGGCGAAGAAGGCGGGGAAGTCCACGCGGTCGCCGTAGCGGCGGCGCAGCTCGCCGGTGAGGGTGACCAGGTCGATGGACTCCAGGTCGAGGTCCTCCACGAAGCGGGTGTCCATGGTGATCGGCATCGCCTCCAGCTCGGCCTCGTCGAGCACGGAGCGCAGGGCGTCGGTGAGGCCGGCGAGGACGGCGCTCTCGTCGGCGGCCGAGTCGGCGGCGGGGGTGGTGGCGGGGCCGGTGACGGGAGTCGTGGCGGGAGTGGTCATTCCGGGTTCTCCTCGGTCGGGTCGGTCGAGTCGGTCCAGGCGACGATGTAGCCGCGGGGCGGCAGGCCCGGCGGGTTCGCGGTCTCGGCGACGCGGACGCGGTGGGCACGGGCCGCGGGCGTCCGCACGGTCAGGGCCCCGTCCTCCGCCTCGGTCACCGTGAAGTCGCGCGGGCGGCCGCCCATGCCGGTGCCCTCCGCCTTGGCGGCGGCCTCCTTGGCGGCCCAGAAACGGGTCAGGGTGCGGGCCCGGTCGCCGTCGCGGGTGGCGAGACCGTCGAAGAGCGCGCGTTCGGACGGGGCGAGGACGGCGTCGTACGTGGTGTCGGGGCGCTCGGCGATCTCCTCGATGTCGATGCCGACGGGGCCCTCGCCGGGCGGGCGCACCAGGGCGACGGCGGCCTCGGCGCAGTGCGCCAACGAGAGCTCCAGGGGCGGGAGTTCGCGCCCGTGCACACCTTCCGGACGCGGCTTTCCGCTGTCCTCGTTGCGGACGCGGACCTCGCCGGGGAAGACCGGGCCCTCGCCGAGCCGCCACAGGTGCCTGCGGATCGCGTCCTTCGCGGCGATCCGGCCGAGGAACCACTGCCGCCTGCCGCGCGGCGGGTGCGCGGCGTACTGGCGGCGCTCGTCCCCCGCGAGCTGGTTGCGCATCATCAGGTCGCGCGACGCGGGGTCGGGCCAGTACTCGAAGACGAGCTGCCAGCCGCCGGGGTGCTCGTCGGAGAGGGTGTTCTCCTCGGGCCTGCGCTTGACCGGGTCGATGCGGGCCGGGGAGTCGAAGCGGCGGTCCTGCCAGCCGCGGATCTCGGCCCAGACCCGGCCGCCGCGGGTGAGCTGGACGTCGGCTTCGAGGACCGTCTCGGTCAGGGCCGTGACGCGGACGTCGCAGCGCAGCTCCGTGCCGGGCGCCGGGTGCGGGCCGTGGAAGCGGGCCTCGCGGATGCCGACGGGGAAGACGACGGTGCGGTCGGTGTGGGTGGCCATCAGCCAGTAGCCGAGGAGCTGGCCGACGTTGTCGAGGAGGGCGCCGGGGGCGGGCGGCGCGGTGAGGACGCCGCGTACGTGGCGGTCGCCGAGGGCGTCGATGCGGGTGACGCCGCGGAAGAGGGGCCCGTGGAAC
Organism: Streptomyces sp. NPDC025651; assembly: GCF_055558735.1. NCBI lineage: Bacteria > Bacillati > Actinomycetota > Actinomycetes > Kitasatosporales > Streptomycetaceae > Streptomyces > Streptomyces sp. NPDC025651. The sequence goes on along the minus strand of NZ_JBVHLZ010000001.1, from coordinate 1,210,734 downwards.
ATCCACCGCTCGTCGTACATCTCCCGGGCGGAGACGGTGGGCGGGCGCTCGGTGGCGGGGGCGGGCCAGGGGGCGGGGGCCAAAGGGTACGCGGGGGCGGTCTCGACGGTGGCTCTGGCGTGCCGCCCGAAGTTCACGTCGTACCGGCCGGGGGCCTGCGCCTCGACCGTCAGGTCGACCTCGGCCGCGGGCTCGGCCACGACCCACTCCAGGAAGCGGGCGTCCCGGACGGTGACGGGGAGGTCGCCGCCGGGGGTGGCGTCCATCATCAGCTGGACGATGGTCGTCGCGGGGACCACGGGCCAACGGTCGGCCACGTCCGGCCAGTTGGGGGGCTGCTTGAAGAAGCAGTGGTCCAGGAGGTGGGGCATGGTGGTGACGTCGATGTGGATGGGGTGGGTCGTCTTGGCCGGTTGCCCGCCTCGGGTGGGGACTGCCTGGGGGGCGGGGGCGGGGCGCCGCGGGGTGGCGGGGCGGTGCGGAGTGACGGGACGGTGGGTGGGAGAGGTCTTCGCGGTGCGGCCGGTGAACAGTTCGGCGGCCAGTGACGCGGTCGAGTCGAGCAGGGCCCTCAGCTCCCCCGCCGCGGGGAACTCCGCGGCGACCGGGGCGAGGACGTCCTGCCGGGTCCCGCCGCGGAGCGAGGACCGCAGCCGGTCCCTGGTCGCGGCGTCCAGCGAGACGAGCCGCGCCCCCAGGGCCACCGGCACCCCGGAGCGGGAGCCCCGGCGGCGGGTGAACGCCGAGAAGTCCGGCTCGGCGCCGCACGCCCACAGCCCTGCGGCAACTCTCCGGAGCTGCGACATCCCGTCCCGCCGGGGCGAGTTCGCGCTCACCGCGAGGTGCTCACGCGAGGCCAGCGTGTCGCCGACCAGGGCCGGCAGCTGCCCCGAGCCGAGCTGCACGAACGCCCGTACCCCGTCGGCGTACAAGGCCTCCACGAGCTGCCGGAACCGCACGGGTTCGAGCAGGTGCCGCACGAACAGTGCCCGCACCTCCCGCTCCCTCTCGGGGAACGGCGAGGCGGTCGTCCCCGACCACACCGGCACGGTCGCCCCGTGCAGGGTGAACCGCTCGCTCGCCTCCTGGATGGGCGCGAGGTAGGGCTCCAGCATCGGCGTGTGGAAGCCGGACTCGAACGGCAGCACCTGTCCGAGTACGCCGTCCGCCCTCAACTGCGCGGCGAGGGCCTCCACTTCGGCGTGCGGGCCACAGGCGACGGACTGGCGGGGGGCGTTGTCGTGGGAGAGGACGACTCCGGGGTACCGCGCCAGTGCCGCCTCCACCTGGGCCGCGGGGGCGCCGAAGGCGGCGAAGGCGAGGCCGGGGACGCGGAGCACCGAGGGGTCGAAGTCGCCGAGGAACGCGTCCACCTCGTCGTCCGCGAACATGCCGCCCGCGACCATGGCCGTCCATTCGCCGACGCTGTGGCCGGCCACGGCGTCCGGGGTGACGCCGATGCGGGACAGGGCGGTGGACAGGAGGCGGCCCACGCGGACCACGGCGGCGCCGTGTTCGGCCACGTCGCCGACGCGGGCGTCGAGGCCGGCCGGTTCCGGGAGGCCGAAGTGGCGGGCGATGTCGTCGACCTGGGGGGTGAACTCGGCTTCCAGGCCGGGAAAGAGGAAGGCGGTCCTGCCGTGGGCGTGCGGGGCGAGGAGGGGCTCGGGGGCACACCATACGTCGCTCCGGCCGCCCCAGAGCTTCGCCTTGGCGGCGGCGGATCTCGCCAGGGCGAGGCGCTTGGGAGTGGGGTCGAGGATGGCGACGCGGGCCGCGCCCCGGGGTTCCCCCCTGCGGGCGCGCAGTTCGACGTCATCGGCGTCGAGCAGCTCCGCGAGCTCCCGCGGAGTGCGGGCAGCGAGGCGGAGCAGAAGTTCGGGCTCGTCGACCGACGTGACGCCTCGTTCACGGTGCCCGGCAGCGGAGGCTGTGCCCACCCTTGCCCAAGCTCTCGACTCCGCTCGAGCAGGGGAGACCCCACTCGCCGTGCGGAACGCCTGCCCACGGCCGGGACGGCCATCGGCGGGGGCGGGAGGGGCCTCCAGGACCACGTGCGCGTTGATGCCTCCGAAGCCGAAGGCGTTGACCGCGGCTCGGCGGAGGTCGGTGTCCCAGGGGCGTGCCTCCGCCAGAGGGCGGAAGCGGGTCGGGAGGAGGGACGGGTGGGGGTCGTCGCAGTGCGGGAGCGGGGGGAGGGTGGCGTGGTGGATGGCCAGGGCCGCCTTGACCAGGCCCGCCACGCCCGCCGCCGGCATCGTGTGGCCGATCTGCGACTTGACCGAGCCGATGACCGCGTCCGGTTCACGCCCCGCTCCGAACACCTCGGCCAGCGTGGCCATTTCGGCGCCGTCGCCGTTCGGCGTGCCCGTGCCGTGGGCCTCCAGGAGGCCGAGGGAGCCGGGCGCCGAGGGGTCGAGGCCCGCCGCCCGCCAGGCGAGGCGGACGGCCCGCGCCTGCCCGCCCGGGTCGGGGTTGACGAGGGACGCGGCACGCCCGTCACCGGCGATGCCGACGCCTCGTACGACCGCGTACACCCTGTCCCCGTCCCGCAGGGCGTCGTCGAGGCGCTTGAGCACCACGACGCCCGTGCCCTCGCCCATCAGGACGCCGTCCGCCTCGCGGTGGAAGGGGCGGATCCGCTGGGACGGGGACAGCGCGCGGAGCTGGGCGAAGACCGACCAGAGCGTGATGTCGTGGCAGTGGTGGACGCCGCCGGCGAGCATCATGTCGCAGCGCCCCGAGGCGAGCTCCGCCACCGCCTGGTCGACCGCGACCAGGGAGGAGGCGCAGGCCGCGTCGACCGTGTACGCGGGGCCGCGCAGGTCGAGGCGGTTGGCGATGCGGGACGCGGCGAAGTTCGGGACGAGGCCGATCACGGACTCGGGGGTGCGCGGCCCGCCGACGGCCTCGCAGAAGGCCTCGCGGACCTCCGCCAGACGGTCCTCGCCGATGTCGGGCAGCAACTCCCGCAGCGTACGGATCAGTTGGCCGGACGTACGGACGCGCTGGTCCAGGCGGGCCAGGCCGTCGGTCAGGTAGCCGCCCCTGCCGAGGACCACGCCGACCCGCGCGGGGTCGGCGGGCGGTCCGCCGCGCCCCGCGTCGGCGAGCGCGGCGGCCGCGGTGCGCAGCGCGATCAGCTGGTCCGGTTCGGTGGCGGGGACCGAGCCGGGCATGATGCCGTACGCCGTCGGGTCGAAGGCGGCGAGTTCGGGCAGGTCGTCGACGAAGCCGCCGCGGCGGCAGTAGATCGCGTCGGGCCGGTAGTACTCGTCCTGGTCCCAACGGGCGTGCGGGACCTCGGAGATGGCGTCCGCGCCTGTACGGACGTTGTGCCAGTACGTGTCGAGGTCGGCGGCCCCCGGCAGGGTGACCGCCATGCCGACGATCGCGACGGGCGGCGCCTTTCGCAGCACCGCGGTCACCAGCCCGACGCGGTGTAGACGACCTCGTCGGTCTCCGCGTCGCCCCAGGCGAGTTCGCGCAGGAGGGCGAGGACGCCTTCCTCGGGGTCGATGAGGGAGATGCCGCGGCGGGCGTACTCCCGGCCGAGCTCCGGCGAGACCATGCCGTCGTGCGCCCCCGTCGGCGCCCACGGGCCCCAGTGGACGGTGAGGGCGCGGCTGCCGGTGGCGTCGCGCCAGTGCCGGCCGAGGGCGGCGAGGGCGTCGTTGGCGGCGGAGTAGTCGATCTGGCCGCGGTTGCCGTAGACGGCGGAGATGGAACCGAACAGGACGGCGAAGCGGGGCAGTTCGGGCAGCCGGTGGACCGCGGCGAGCAGGGCCTTGGCGCCGTCGACCTTGGTGCCGTAGACGCGGGTGAAGGAGTCCGGGTCCTTCTCCGTCACGAGCCGGTCCTCGATGATCCCGGCGGCGTGCACGATGCCGTCGATGCGGCCGTGGCGCGCCTGGATGTCCTTGACCGCCTGCTGCACGGCTTCGGCGTCGCGCAGGTCGAGGGCGCGGTAACCGGCGGTGCCGCCCGCCGCGCGGATCTCGGCGAGGGTCTGGGCGACCTCGCGGGCGGCGAGGACGCGGCTCGCCTCGCGCTCGATCTCGGCGGGGCGCAGGCCGCCGCGGGCGGCGAGGGCGGCGCGCAGGGCGACCTTGTCGCGGGCCTCGGGGAACGGGTCGCCGCCGTCGGGGAGTTCGGTGCGGCCGAGGAGTTCGACGCGGCAGCGGGACGCGGTGGCGAGGGCGACGGCGAAGCGGGCGGTGATGCCGCGGGCGCCGCCGGCCAGGACGACCACGGAGTCCGGGCCGAGCCCGAGGACGGCGGCCTCCGCGGCCCCGTCCCCGGCCGGTCCCGCCCCGCCGCCGCCGAGCAGGCCGAGTCCGCTCTCGTACGTCTCGATGCCGCGCCGCGCGCCTGCCGGGGCGTCGGCGGCTTCGGTGCGGAGCACGACCGGCTCGCGGTCGGGGGCGAGGAGTTCCTCGACGAGGGCCTCGGCCTGGTCGGCGGGCGACCAGGAGGCGTCGAGGTCGACGACGCGGGAGAGGGTGTCCGGGTACTCGCGGGCGACGGTGCGGAAGAAGCCGCTCAGGCCGTTGGCGTCACCGGCGTAGCGGGCGCAGATGAGCCAGCGGGGGGCGCGTCGGAGCAGGCCCTTGAACACGGGGAACTGTCCCGGCAGCAGGGCCTCGCCGACGGGCGCGAGGGCCCCGACGTGCAGCACGCCGTCGAGCGGCGCGGCATGCCCTTCGAGATCCCCGCTGCCGCGCACGGCACTGGCCCCGAGCACGGTGAGCCGGGTGACCAGCGCCTGCGCCACAGCCGTCCCGTCCCCGACGACGAGGAAGTGCTTCCCCCGCAGATCCTGCTCGACGGAGCCGGGGGCGGGAGCGGGGGCGAGGGCGGTGGGCCGCAGGAGGTAGCGCTTGGGGGCGGATCCGGTGAGGGGCGCGGATCCGGTGGGGGACCCGTTCGGCTCCTCGGCAGGCGGCACCCCGAGGTCTGAGGCGGGTGCCTGGTCCGACGCCGGAGCCGAGGCCGCGGCGGGAGCCGAGGAGAGCTGGGGGGCCTGGGTGGTCTGGGTGGTCTGAGTGGTCTGAGAGATCTGAGAGATCTGGGAGATCTGGGAGGTCTGAGAGGCCTGAGAGGCCTGAGAGGCCTGAGAGGCCTGCGCATCCTGAAGGGGCTGGGACTCGGCGCCCTCCCCCGTCGATGCGCCCGTCTTCCGCCCCAGCCACTCCGCGATGCCCGACGCCGTGCGCGCCCGCGTCAGCTCCTCCAGCTCCGCGTCCGGCAACGACCGCAGATCCACACCCGAACCAAGGAG